>NZ_AWUK01000030.1 GCF_000499205.1 Paenibacillus sp. MAEPY2 | reverse complement strand
TTCAGAGAATAAACTCTGAAATGTAAGGCTAAGCTATGCGTTTGGTGGCGATGGCGGAGGGGTTCCACACGTACCCATCCCGAACACGACCGTTAAGCCCTCTAGCGCCGATGGTACTTGGACCGCAGGGTCCTGGGAGAGTAGGACGCCGCCAAGCGAATTCCCTTTGGGGTATTTTTTTTGCCCCCCTTGTAAGGAAAAGGGAAATATATTGGGGCCCTTAGCTCAGTTGGTTAGAGCGCACCTCTGATAAGGGTGAGGCCGGTGGTTCGAGTCCACCAGGGCCCACCATAAAAGTTTTAAACCACAGTGTATGGGGCCATAGCTCAGCTGGGAGAGCGCCTGCCTTGCAAGCAGGAGGTCAGCGGTTCGATCCCGCTTGGCTCCACCATTCCCTGATAGCTCAGTTGGTAGAGCACTCGACTGTTAATCGAGTTGTCACAGGTTCGAGCCCTGTTCGGGGAGCCATTCAGGAGAGGTGTCCGAGTTGGTCGAAGGAGCACGATTGGAAATCGTGTAGGCGCCAAAAGCGTCTCGAGGGTTCGAATCCCTCTCTCTCCGCCAGATAAATTTTTGTTAGTGTGGCCCGTTGGTCAAGGGGTTAAGACACCTCCCTTTCACGGAGGTAACAGGGGTTCGAATCCCCTACGGGTCATAAATATGGAGGCTTAGCTCAGCTGGGAGAGCATCTGCCTTACAAGCAGAGGGTCGGGGGTTCGAACCCCTCAGCCTCCACCATATAGTTTTCTGAATAACGACGCGGGGTGGAGCAGCCCGGTAGCTCGTCGGGCTCATAACCCGAAGGCCGCAGGTTCAAATCCTGCCCCCGCAATTATACTTTCTTTTAAGAAAGTGATCTGGAACCGTGGTGTAGTTGGCCTAACATGCCTGCCTGTCACGCAGGAGATCGCGGGTTCGAATCCCGTCGGTTCCGCCATTTTTACTCAAGTATTACATTTACACCGTGCCGGTGTAGCTCAACTGGTAGAGCAACTGACTTGTAATCAGTAGGTTGGGGGTTCAAGTCCTCTCGCCGGCACCATTTATTGCATTTACCTCTGAATTTATAATAGAATGTATATTATAGGTACAGATGGGAATACTGAGATACTCTCAGCGAATGTAAGGGATAGCTTATGGCGATCGTGGCGAAGTGGTTAACGCACCGGTTTGTGGATCCGGCATTCGGGGGTTCAATTCCCCTCGATCGCCCCATGTTTTCTTAATGGGGATTAGCCAAGCGGTAAGGCAACGGACTTTGACTCCGTCATGCATAGGTTCAAATCCTATATCCCCAGCCATTTTAGTTTGAGTCATTAGCTCAGCTGGTAGAGCACCTGACTTTTAATCAGGGTGTCGAAGGTTCGAGCCCTTCATGACTCACCATTATATTTTGCGGTCGTGGCGGAATTGGCAGACGCGCACGGTTCAGGTCCGTGTGGGCTAACCCCCGTGGAGGTTCGAGTCCTCTCGACCGCACCATATATTTTGCGGACGTGGCTCAGCGGTAGAGCATCGCCTTGCCAAGGCGAGGGTCGCGGGTTCGATTCCCGTCGTCCGCTCCAATATTTGCGCCCTTAGCTCAGCTGGATAGAGCGTTTGACTACGAATCAAAAGGCCGGGAGTTCGAATCTCTCAGGGCGCGCCATTATTTTCATAAGTATCGGGATGTAGCTCAGCTTGGTAGAGCACCTGGTTTGGGACCAGGGGGTCGCATGTTCAAATCGTGTCATCCCGATTTTTATATGCGGGTGTAGTTCAATGGTAGAACTTTAGCCTTCCAAGCTAATAGCGTGGGTTCGATTCCCATCACCCGCTTTATACGTTGTAATACCTTTAAGCCCCGTTGCTGCGGGGTTTTTTGTTTGCTTAAAATTCGACAAACGACCAGACTATTTTTGTTTATGGGGCAACTCATGGGGCAAATCGCAATCTTTTAGGATCAAACACCTCTAAACGGTCTGCTGCCTCTCTGGAGATCATGTCAGACGAATGGGTGTAGATATCTGCAGTTGTTCCGATCTTGGTATGTCTTAATCGTTCTTGCATGGTTTTAAGGTCGGCTCCACTTTCTCTGAGCAGCATGGCGGCCGTGTGACGCAACCCGTGTAGTTTGACATGTGGAATGCCCTTCTTCTGCAAAAACTTCCTCCAGGTACTTGTGGGCGTTGTGGGGAAGTACATGACACCCTTACCGCCATGGAATACATATGATTTGTTCTCTCCAGCCCAATCTTTACATTGGAATTTCTCTTTCTTCCATACTCGTTCATATTCTTTAAGCTGTGCCATGTACCATTTCGGCATAGCCACCCAGCCCTCAGATTCTTCTGTCTTAACTTCACCCTCAATCTTTTTACCGTCCTTATCAAACGTGATTTGCTTATCGATCCATATGGCGTCCCGGTCATAATCCACATCTGGCCATTCCACGGCCAAGTATTCGCCTCGTCTGAAGCCACCGAGGAGTGATCCCGTAAAATATAGCCTCCATCTATCTGGAAGGTCGTAGAGAGCCAGCAGGACCATTTCTGTCTCCAAACTATTGAATGCCTTCTTCACACCACGCATAACTTTCTTTTCCTTCTTGCTGGTTTGTGGTCTCTTAACGCCGGCCATTGGGTTCTTAGCAATCAGCTCCCAATCATGGGCAGCGTCAAAAACAGACTTGGCCGCTTTGTAGATATTCAATTTCGAATTGGTAGCGAACTCTTTTCCGTTCTCGCGCTTCAGTTCTCCAAAGAAGGTAACGAGCTGCAGAGTTGTTATTTTACTTATTTTCAAATGGCCAAACTCCGGAACTACATATTTGTTGAGATTGTACAGGTTAACGTTCTGCGTGTATTCGCCCATATTCCCAGCAGCGTATCCTTTTTCCCACTTTGGGATGAAGTCCTTAAAAGTGATATCCTCCTGTTTGACTACCTTTCCTGATATTACTTGTTCGTTCCATTTAGCCTCTTCAAGTGCAAGCCAGGATTCTTTTTTCTTGTCTGATTTTGAACGTGCGATCTCTTCCGGCATGTAGACAGTAACAGACCTTTTCGGTCTGGATGCCTTTGAGGGATCTCTCTCAACAATTTTATACTTATTGCCTCCTAGATGTTCATTCCAAGCCATGTCATTCTTCCTTTCTAAGCATTGATATTGGATTTTCATATTTCCAATTACATGAAAAACACCTCCTTAAAAGAACGTATGTTCGGTTTTTGGACAGCGAAAATTTACGCTATATTTAATTCTGTATGTGATTGATCAATTCAAGCGGGATGTGATTACGTCTAAATAGTTCATGGATCGACTCTCCACTTGATATGCTATCTCCCGCTGTTAATAAGCTGACGGCAAATTCATTGGCTTGGCGTTCAAACTTTCCAGGATTGAAGAACGAATGCTCTTCGATAAAGAATCGGTTAACTCCTCTATGAAGCCGGTCATGGCCAAGTTCATGGGCACATATAAACCTTTGCCATTCGGGCGACAAATCATTATGTATGATGATGAATCTTCTTTGTAGAGCTTTATGATATATTCCCCGCGTATTTTTCCCGAGATCCGCAAAGCGGATATTAATATTCAGGCAGCGCGCAAGAGAAAATGGATCATTGGTTTTATGCTTACGGATCAACTTTGTAACAATGTCATCCACTAGAACCACCTACCATTATTCATTGTTGTCTTTACTCTTTTTACGCGCCTGTTTGTTCATTTGCTTGGCTTCCCAGAATAGCCCAGTCAGCATATCTTTAATCCTGTTCTTGTCATTCTCATCGAGTGGGACCCCATCAAACATTAATTCCCCATCGTCTTCCAGCATCTTTTTAAAATCCCTTTTATCTTTGGAAGTCGCCCATTCAGGCACTTGATTTGCCTGGTTTGGACTTGCTTCATCAGTGAAATAAGTCAGCGGTTTATTAAAGTAATCGGCAATCAATTTAATTGAATCTATTTGAGGGTGCTTCGTTTGTCCCGAAAGTATTTTAGTAACACCTGTGTAAGAGACACCTGTTTCCTTGGCAAGACGGTATTTTGTAACCCCGTTTTCTTTCATTAACTCCAAGATTTTATCTGCTATCTCCACAACAAAGGCCTCCTAATATATCTCTTTAGTGTTATATCTCTATAAAGTTATATTAAAACACAAAAGAGAGATAAGTCAAGAAATTGGAAGAAAAAAGAAGGAAACAGATTATTTTATAACACTTTTGGGTTATAACGTTATTTGATTATAATCCTATAGAGTTATATTATGGTTTCAGGAGGTGAGCACATGGGATTGGCGATTGAAGTAAACATGCAGAGGCTAATCGATGAGAAAGGTTGGACAATTTACAGACTTGCCAAAGAAAGTGGCGTTACCGTATCTGCATTGTACAACATGGGAAGCAAAAAACAAGGTCCTCACGCTGAAACATTAGTTAAGTTGTCCAAGGCTTTGGGTGTGACACTTGATGAATTGGTTCTGGGGGTGTCCAATGATGCCGTCCACAACTGAATTTATTGAAGTACTACGTGTGGAAATCAAGCAGGAACTAAGAGCCGAGATCCTGGCCGAGCTTAAACCTACCATCGAACAACTTTTATACGCTAATGTGTTTGATTTTGCTGAGGCATGCAGATATCTGAAGGTTTCGGACTCCACGTTACGGCGGATGGTTAAAAACGGCGAGATTCCTTTCATTAAGAATCGGACACTAATTCACTTTCGTCAGATCGCATTAGATAAATGGCTAGAAGGAAAGGAGCAAACAAAGTGAGTAAAATGCCAAGCCTGGTACCGCTAGAAGTAATGGATTTCTGCGCTAATCCAGAATGTGAATCTGAAATCGTAGAGGGTCAGATCGCTGTACATCATGGCAAAGATCTCTATTGCAAGTTGAGTTGTATGGCAAAGTCCATCGGAGCTGTGACGATCACCGCGGGGGATCAGGAAAGGAGGTGAGAATCTTGCCCTTGATGACAGAACAGCATTTCAAAGCAGCCTGTGCCTTTTACTTGGCTCTTGCAAGCCAAATGCGCCGCAGCGGCCATATCAAAGTCGCTACTCATGCGGACAAGCAGTATCGCACATATCGTAATCGTCTGCACGCAAAAATGCAGCTGATCGGCTCCTACCCCGAAACAGCTGCACACAGCTAAAACTCTCTACCGTCAGTTTACCACTGACAGAAAGGATTATGCAATGAGTATGAAATCCACGGGTATTGTCCGCCGCATTGATGACCTGGGTCGTGTCGTTATTCCGAAAGAGCTTCGCCGCACTCACTTTATTGAAGAAGGGGATCCACTGGAGTACTTCGTAGATGGTGACAAGATCATCATTCGCAAGTACCAACCTGGCTGCATCCTCTGCGGCAACACTGAAAGTCTGCACTTATTTCATGGTAAACAGATCTGTACACCTTGCATTAATAAAGCTTCAGAGCTCACTAAATCAAACTAAAACCTATTAGGAGGATTCATCCATGCAAAATATCGTACCGATCCAAATCACATTCCAAGCCGTTAACGCTACTGACATCAAAAACCTGGTGCACGATCTGGCAGGCACGTTGGGTAGTATGCCGAACGATTCTGTGCCGGCAGAAACAACTGTCTCCACTGTTCCTACACAACCGGCACCGACTCAGCCGTCTAACCAGGCTCCGGTGCAACCGCCACAGCAGACCCAATATGGCCAACAGCCACAGTATGGGCAGCAACCTCAGTACGGGCAACAGCCAGTCTATGGTCAGCCGCCGCAGTATGGTCAACAACCAGAACAACCGCAATACGGCCAGCAGCCGCCAGTACAAGGCCAACCTGGTCAACAAGATCAGCAGCAGTACGGGCAACAGCAGCCGCCGCAACAAGGAGGCGTTCCAACAACAGCGCCAGCTTACACGATTGATCAACTTGGCGTAGCTGCTCAGCCCGTTATGGATGCAGGTAAAGGTCCCGATCTGATCGGATGGCTCCAACAACAAGGGGCTGGCTCACTCACAGCGCTTGATCCAAGCAAGTATGGTGAATTTGCCACGTTCCTCCGTAGCCTGGGAGGCCGCATCTAATGACGGAAATTGCACATGCAGAGCGGGCACACGCGCTGCTGTCGGCCAGTGGAGCATCCCGCTGGTTGCAGTGCACGCCGAGTGCCCGGCTCGAAGCCACGTTACCTGATAGTGAGAGTGAGGCCGCCAAGCGCGGCACACTCGCCCATGAGATCGCTGAATTAAAGCTGCAGAAACTGTTCTCGGGTCTGACGACTCGCAAGTATAACGCTGCGCTGAAGAAGTACAAAGCGGATGAGCTGTATGAGCCAATCATGGAGGACCACACCAATGCGTATCTGGATTACATTCAGTCCATTGTTCACCAATTCCCTTCGCCGCCGTTTGTGGCCATCGAACGTCGAGTGGATCTGACCGACTTCGTTCCGGAAAGCTTCGGAACCTCGGACTGCATCATCATTGGTAGCGGGAGGCTGCATGTCATCGACTACAAGAATGGGCAAGGTGTACCGGTATCTGCTGAAAACAATTCACAAATGAAGCTGTATGCGCTGGGTGCTTACAAGGCTTTCAGTCTCCTGTTTCCGATTGAGTCTGTTCATGTGGCCATCGTTCAACCAAAAGTGTGGAATGAGCCTTCCGAGTGGTCACTCTCTGCAGCTGAGCTACTGGCCTGGGGGGAGTCGATCAAGCCGATTGCTCAGCAAGCCTTTGACGGTGAAGGTGAATATGTTCCAGCCGATCACTGCAAATTCTGCCGTGCGAGTGCGACGTGCAGGGCAAGGGTGGAACAGATCATGGAGGCAGGCACCAAAGCACCGCTGAAGCCCCCTCTGCTTAGTTGGGAGGAAGCTGCAGACGTACTGAAGCGAGCTGATGGAATTGTCAGCTGGTATAACGAGCTGAAGAAGCTTGCCCTGGCTGAAACTCTGAAAGGGGGGATCGTTCCTGGCTGGAAAGCCGTAGAGGGTCGGGGCAGTCGTGACTATGCGGATATCGACGCGGCGTTTGCCTATCTGAAAAGAAAGGGTATCGAGGAATCGATCCTGTATGATCGTAAACCGTTAACACCACCACAGCTGGAAACAGCTTTGACTAAGAAAGTGTATAAGGAGTTACTTGCCGAATCCGGACACGTCATTACGAGATCCGGAGCGCCGACATTGGCTCCGGAAGATGATAAGCGTCCAGGTATCACTAATCAGGTTAATCCTGCAGACGTATTCGGTCCTGCACCAGAACAACCACAAAACTAATTCATGATAAGGGGATAAATCCATATGACAACAGAAACAGCAATTACAACAGGTGAAGTAAGACTGAGCTTTGTAAACTTGTTCACACCACGTGCCAATCAACCAGGGCAGGAGCCGAAATACAGCACGACTATTCTGATTCCTAAATCCGACTTTGCCACCATGCAACGAATTAATGCTGCTATCGAAGCTGCTTCGCAAAAAGGCGTAGCCGGAGCATGGGGCGGTGCCCGACCAGCTCAACCGCGTAACCCTATTCACGATGGGGACGGCGCTCGTCCGAACGGTGAAGCCTTTGGTCCAGAATGCAAAGGGCATTGGGTTCTGACGGCCAGCAGCAAGCAGCAGCAGGCGGTTGTGGGTCCAGACATGGGACCGATCATTGACCAAACCCGTGTTTACTCCGGCGTATATGGCCGTGTAAATATTAATTTCTTCGCTTACAGCAACAGCGGAAACAAAGGGATTGGCGCAGGTCTTGGTCCAGTGCAGATCCTTCGTGATGGCGAAGCCTTGGGCGGACGAATCTCCGCTGAACAAGCCTTCGGTGGCAATGGTGGCGGTGTTGGTTTTGTTCCTCAACCAGCTCCACAGGGATATGATCAGATCCCACCGCAGCAGTACGGCCAACAACCACCACAGCAGCCGCAGTATGGCCAGCAACCTCCGACACAACCGGGATATGGCCAAGCACCACAACAACCACAATACGGCCAACAGCCGCCAGCACAACCTGGCTACGGTCAAGCACCTCAGCAACCGCAGTACGGACAAGCTCCGCAACAAGGCTACGGACAGCAGCAACCACCGCAACAGCAGATCGATCCGATCACCGGCAAGCCTCTTGGCGGCGGGATCTACGGGATCTAATTCATAAGCAGTTCAGCAGAGGGGTTCTTCGGAACCCCTTCACTTTACCAGAAAGGAGACAAATACCCTCATGCGGTGGCATCTCAGCATTGACATTGAGACTTACAGTAGCATCGACATTAAGAAAGCTGGGTTGTATCGATACGTTCAAAGTCCTGATTTTGAAATCCTATTGTTCGCTTATTCCTGGAATGGCGGCTCTGTGAAAATCGTTGATCTCACACAAGGTGAGATTATTCCAGAAGAAATTATCTATGCCTTATCGGATAAAGCAGTCATCAAACACGCATATAACGCGGCTTTTGAATGGTACTGTCTAAACAAATTCTGGCCTTCACCAGTAGAGCATTGGCGCTGTACTCAGATTCATGGCTTGTACTGCGGATACCCTGCAGGACTCGGTAAGGTAGGTGAAGCACTAGGCCTGCCCCAGGACAAGAAGAAAATGGGCGTCGGTGGGGCTCTGATTCGGACGTTCTGCGTGCCGATCAAGAAGCCCGCCAAGTCAACCGGCTTCCGGAAGCGCACCCTACCCCATCATGAGCCTGAGAAGTGGGAGCTGTTCAAGCAGTACTGTGTGGGTGACGTTGTGGCAGAGGTGGAGATCCTTCGCCGGCTATCGGTGTTCCCGGTTCCAGATATGGAGTGGGAGCTTTGGTTCCTGGATCAACGGATCAATGCCCGAGGGATCGCCTGTGACCTGCAGCTGGTCGAGGGGGCTTTGGCCGTAGATCAGCAGATCACAGCAGAGCTGATGCAGGAAGCCATCCAGCTCAGTGGCTTGGACAACCCCAAGTCGGTGCAGCAACTTAAAAAGTGGCTTTCCAAAGAGATCGGAGAAGAGGTCGAGGATCTGAGGAAGGATACGGTATCCGGACTGATCGACAACGTGGAAGAAGGACGGGCAAAGCGGGTGCTGGAGATCCGCAGGGAGTTGTCCAAGACCAGTACTAAAAAGTATGTGGCCATGGAGACGGTAGCTTGTGAAGACGGACGAGTTCGGGGGCTCTTGCAGTTCTACGGTGCGAACCGGACAGGACGGTGGGCAGGTCGATTGGTCCAGGTTCACAACCTGCCCAAGAACAAGATGGACACCCTCGAATATGCCAGGCAGCTGGTTCACGGAAAGCAAGTGAATTTGTTGAAACTGATGTACGGAAATGTTCCTGATACGCTCAGTCAATTGATCCGGACAGCGTTTGTTGCCCCGGACGGGAAGAAGCTCCACATAGCCGACTTCTCAGCTATTGAGGCCCGGGTTATTGCCTGGCTTGCTGGAGAGCAATGGCGTTTGGATGTGTTCGCTACCCACGGCAAAATTTATGAGGCTTCAGCGTCGGCCATGTTCGGGATACCTCTTGAACAGGTGGACAAGGATCTGCGTCAACGAGGCAAGGTGTCTGAACTAGCTTTGGGTTATCAGGGGGCGTCTGGTGCACTGATCGCCATGGGCGCCTTGGATATGGGCCTAGAAGAGGATGAGCTGCCGGAGATTGTAACACGGTGGCGTAACGCCAATCGGCGCATTGTGGATCTGTGGTTCAGCTTCGAAAAGGCGGCGCTGAGTGTTATGGAGACGGGACAGCCTGCAGGTGTTCGAGGCATCATCTTTGCTCGGGAAAGTCATCATGGTAACGGTCTGGACTTCTTTACGGTTCAGCTTCCTTCCGGAAGAAAGTTGTATTACGTAGAGCCACGCCTTGCTCAGAACGACTTTGGCAAGCAGGCTTTGCACTACATGGGTCCGGATCAGAAGACAGGGAAATGGTCGCTGATCAACACCTACGGCGGGAAACTGGTCGAGAATATTGTTCAGGCGATTGCTCGGGACTGTCTGGCTGTATCACTGGTACGAGTGGAGCAAGCAGGGTTTGACACCGTGCTGCATGTGCATGACGAAATCGGAATCGAATCGGCTTATCCGGGGGATCTGGAGAAGGTCTTGGATCTGATGGCTGAACCGGTACCCTGGGCACCTGGGCTGCCGCTGAAGGCAGCCGGGTTCACCACAGACTTTTACATGAAGGATTAGGAATTAGCTTTGATGCGGGCTTCGTATTCAGAAATAAATTTTAAACCAAGTGTGGTTAACTCGCTCCCGTTTGCATGGACAGTCCGGATCGGATTTCCACGACCGCCTCTTGAAAAAGCGATATTGGTCGCAAAGTTAGAATCATGCACTTGTTCCATTACTACTTTGAAATCTTCTGAATCAACACCTAATTCAAGAGCCTTTGGTTCCTTGCCTTGTTCGATAACCTTCAATACTTGGTAAACAAGATCTGCGCTAGTCATTTTTTTCAGTCCTTTCTTCATGGGGTATTAAAGAACTTTCGTTATAAGAAGTCCAAAACCCTTTAAATGGTTAGATCAATGCGCGAAATCATTAATATTCAGATACTTTGGGGCTATATCAATCTGATCGGGATTACTCAAAAACCTATTTAATACGGGAGGTCAGATTAAAGCCGATGTTCACTGATCTTTATAAATCGGATATCCCTTGGGATATTGTCACAGACGATAGCGGCAAAGTGCTCGGTGAGGTGTACAAGCCTCTTCCGGAACCGCCGCCAAGGAGGCGACAAGCGAAATGGGGCATTATTTCTACATCACTCCAGGGGAGTATGAAGAAGCGGCCAAGCTCGGAATAAGTCCAGCCATGTTGGATCGGCGTGTACGTGCGCAGGGTTGGCCAAAGCAGCGTGCTATGACAACGCCACCGCGCCCGCTTACGGATCGTAGGCGCTGGAAAGCTGAAGCGGAAAACAACGGAATTAGTTATGACACGTTCATGTCCCGGATCAATCGAGGTTGGACGATGGAAAGGGCAGCAACCGAACCTCTCCAGACACCTGAACAGGCCAAAGCTCAGACGGCAAGAGCTACAGAAGCTATTCGCATATACCCCAAGGAATATGTGGAGCTGGCTGCTCAAAACGGAATTGCTTATGCCACATTTGTTCACCGTGTTAAAGGTATGGGATGGGATTATGACCGTGCAGCCACAGAACCTTTAAGGTCACACCAGCAATCAGGTGTACTGGGGGCTAAGAGACTTAGAGAACGTGAGGGCGATTGGGCTGCACAGATTTTTGGAAAGCGGTGATTATAGTGTTGAACGTCGATTGGAAAATGACTATTGGATTTCCCGGAGCTGAGCGGGAAGGGACAGTTGAGATTGATCCGACTGAGTTGGAAGGAAAGTCAGAAGACGAAAGGGACGAAATCATCTATAAAGCTATTTGGGATGATGCCATGCAGTATGTTGATGTATTCCCGACTCGGAAATATGAGGATGGTGATCAGACTTGAGTACGCCAGACAAATTGAGATTCGACGGTACCAACCGATCACACGCGTTTGTAGTTACTGGCATGATCGAAATGATTGAGAACGACGGGCTTACTCCACATGAAGTATTTGAAGTGCTGGAGGATATCAAACGTCAGACGTGGAGCGCACTATCGCAGATTCACAGAGGGGAAGGATGATCCGTGAGAGCTTTAACCGCAGATGAAAAGAAGAAAATTGCTGAGGCAAAGAAACGAGCAAACTCAGCGATATCTAAAAAACGTACATTGCTTGGCGCCCAGATCCGGGCGTGTACTGCTCCTGTGGAAGTGAAGCGGAAGAAGGAGCTGCTTCGTCAGTTTGATGCTCTTTCGCCAGTCCAGGGATACCCTGCAGTCATTGAAGACAAAGACCGCTCTATGATTATTGATTATCAACTGTTTCGCAGATTGATCCGTTCACTGAAGCATCGGCGCGTAGAGGTTCGGCTGGAGCCTGGTGGAGAGCTGAAGATCCTTCATGAGGATCCATCGGATAGTCGTAATCACGGTGAGATCGAACTTTACGAGATACCCCCGTGGCAGCAGTACGCACTTACGGATTTACCTGTTATAGAGATTGATTAAACCAGGAGGCAGGCGTCATGCAATTTGACAGACAACTAACTATATCAAGCGCCGGGACCAGACACAGCACAAACTGGCAGACGCAAACGGCCTATTGGTCGGAGATCGTCGAGCGATTACGGACTGCTGTACGGGGTGCGGAAACGCTGGCGGAATACTTGCAGCTGCCTAAGAGCAAACAGGATGACCTGAAGGACGTTGGCGGCTTTGTCGGTGGCAGTCTGTCAGGCGGTCGCCGGAAAGCCAACGCGGTCATTGGCCGTGATCTGGTTACGCTTGACCTTGATAATATCCCAGCAGGCGCGACGGCGGATATCCTTCGCCGCCTGGATGCCCTGAGTTGCGGATACGCGGTGTATTCCACGCGGAAGCATGAAGAGAACCGGCCACGGCTTCGGGTTGTGGCGCCGCTGGACCGGATGGCCACAGCGGATGAGTATGAACCTCTTGCCCGGAAGCTAGGTGAAATCATCGGCATTGGGCTGTGTGATCCGACCACGTTCGAAGCTTCACGGCTGATGTACTGGCCAAGTTGCAGTGCTGACAGTCAGTTCGTGTTTACCTTCGGGGATAAGCCTTTTCTTTCGGTAGACGGGTTGCTGGCCATGTATGCCGACTGGCGCAATGTGGCTTCATGGCCACAGGTGCCAGGTACCGGACAGACCCATGTACGTCTGGCGGCCAAGCAGGGAGGTCCTACCGAGAAACAGGGCATGGTCGGGGCTTTCTGTAAGGTCTACGACGTGCCGGCAGCCATTGACGCATTCCTGCCAGGGGTGTACCTGAACACGGATGACGGCAGTGGCCGACTTACGTACGTAGGCGGTTCGACCACAGGCGGTGCGATCGTTTATGACGATGGTCAGTTCTTGTTTAGCCATCATGCTACGGATCCGACAGGCGGACGGCTGGTAAACAGTTTTGACCTGGTGCGGCTTCACAAGTTCGGAGATCAGGACGACGAGGCAAAGCCTGGAACCCCTACGAACAAGCTTCCTTCATACACAGCCATGATGGACTTCGCCATGCGCCAGGAGCCTGTAGCGGGACTTCTCATGCAGGAACGACACCAGAAGGCTACAGCGGCGTTTGCGGATTCTCCAGTGTTGCCGGCAGAGCCAGAGGATATGGACTGGATGCGGCGTCTGGAGTTCAACAGTAACGGCGTGTACCTGAAGACGGTAGATAACGTGCTGATCGTGCTGGAGTATGATCCGGCATTAAAGGATAAGATTGCGTTTGACGAATTTGCGAATCGGGGTTTGGTGCTTGGGGCGCTGCCTTGGGATGCCAGGGAGGAGCGTCGGCCGTGGGCCAGTTCAGATGATGCAGGAATCTATCATTATATCGAAAAGGTGTACGGCATTGCGGTAGATGCCAAGATTAACAATGCTTTAACCCTGATCACGCATAAGAAGCGGTTCAATGATGTACGGCGTTATCTGGAAGGATTGACATGGGACGGTGTACCGAGACTGGACACGCTGTTCACCGATTACCTGGGCGCAGAGGACAGCCTGTATACACGAGCGGTGTCCCGGAAGTCCTTCACTGCGGCTGTAGCCAGAGCAATGGAGCCCGGAGTCAAATGGGACTATATGCCGATTCTGGCGGGGCCCCAGGGGCTTGGTAAATCGACGTTTCTGAGGTACATGGGCAAGGACTGGTATTCCGACAGCTTGACCACCTTTGAGGGCAAGGACGCCATGGAGTTGATTCAGGGTGTTTGGCTCAATGAGGTGGGGGAGCTGACAGGGATGAGTAAGTCCGAGAGCAACGCCGTTAAGCAGTTTTTGAGCCGGACGGAGGATATCTATCGTGAGGCTTACGGCAAGCGGACAATGCCTTATCCACGGCGCTGCGTGTTCTTCGGAACCACCAATGATAGCGAGTTCCTACGGGACCGTACAGGCAATCGGCGGTTTTGGCCAATCGATGTTGGCATAGTGAAGCCATCAAAGAGTGTGTTTCAGGATCTGAAGGGTGAAGTGGATCAGATTTATGCGGAAGCTTATGTACGTTGGCAGCTGAGTGAGCCCCTGTATCTTTCCGGTGATATCGAAGAGTTGGCCAAAGAGCGCCAGGAGGCCCACAGGGAAAGTAACGCAAAGGAAGGCATCATTCAGGCATTCGTGGAGCGGCCAGTTCCGGAAGATTGGTTAAAACGTGATCTGGCCACAAGACGGATGTACTGGTCTGGTGAGTTTGGGAAGCCCCAGGAAGGCGAGGGAGGCCCCCGGGACCGGATATGTGCCGCTGAAATTTGGTGCGAATGCTTCAATTCGGACATCAAGTTTATGAAGCAAGCGGACACAAGAGAGATTAACGGCATTTTATCCTGCATACCAGGATGGGAGGAGTATCGCGGACGATTCGGCCCATACGAAACCCAGCGTGGCTATCGTCGCAAAGATTGTTGACAATGTTGACAGATGAATTGTTGACACTCGCTTAACTGTCAACAAAGGAATGTGACAGATTTTCAAGTGTCAACATGAGTGTCAACATAACTGTCAACGTCCTAAACCCTTGCTATATATACTTTTATTATACTTTGTTGACACTGTTGACAGTTATCTAGTTAAAGATAAAAAACAAATAGAATATAGAGATTATAGAAAAATATATAACGCCTAACACGCCTAAATACTAGAAAGTTACGTACGTACACCCGTGTACGCGTAACACAGCTTGAGGAGGGTTGTCAAGTGAAAGAGAGTCAAATTGAATCCTATTTACGAGATAAGATAAAAGCCTTTGGCGGCATTGCCTATAAATTCGTATCGCCTGGTAACTCAGGAGTGCCTGACCGGATGGTACTGCTTCCTGAAGGACGAACCGTATTCGTGGAACTGAAGGCCCCAGGTAAGAAACCCACCAAGCTGCAGCAGGTGCAACATAAACGGATGCAGGCTTTGGGTCATGAGGTAAGGGTGATCGACAGCAGAGAGCAGGTGGACGCATGGCTGCAGGAGCTTTGAGCGTCGAGCGTAAGAAGTTCATACCGCATGACTATCAGCGGTACTGCATTAACAGGTTATTGACGGATGATGCGCTTGGGCTGTTTCTGGATCTGGGTCTAGGGAAAACCGTGATCACCTTGACCGCCGTTAACGACCTGAAGTACAACCGATTCGCTGTCAGTCGGACTTTGGTCATTGCCCCCAAGAAGGTGGCAGAGGCTACCTGGGGGAACGAGGCAGCCAAGTGGCAGCACCTGAAGCATATGCGGATCATTACCGTTTTGGGTACCGCACAGCAGCGGATCAAGTCTCTGAATTCGCCAGGAGACGTATGGGTGATCAATCGTGATAATGTGGCTTGGCTTGTGGAGTATTACCGGAATGCTTGGCCATTTGACATGGTGGTGTTGGACGAGCTATCCAGCTTCAAGAATCACCAGGCGAAGCGATTCAAGGTACTGACATGGGTACGGCCGCACATCAAACGGATCGTGGGTCTGACGGGTACACCAGCACCGAACGGGCTGCTTGACCTATGGGCTCAGGTGAATCTACTGGATCAGGGGCAACGCTTGGAGAGGAACATTACGGGATACCGCACAAAATATTTTGAGAAGAACTATAACGGCCACGGATATATGGCAAAGCCCGGCGCAGATGATGTGATTCAGCGGAAGATTGCGGATCTATGCATCAGCATGAAGGCCGAGGATTACCTGGAGCTTCCGGATAGCATCGTGAACGTCATTCCCGTGGTGCTGGATGCGAAGGCCCAGAAGCAGTACAACCAGCTGGAGAAGGAGCTGCTTCTGGAGATCGACGAAGGGACAGAGATCACGGCAACTAGTGCCGCGGTTCTATCCGGTAAGCTGCTGCAGTTGTGTAACGGGGCCTTGTACGATGAGAACCGGCAGGTCTTCGAGATCCACGATAACAAAGTGGAAGCCTTCATGGAGCTGGTGGAACAGCTTAACGGTAAATCGGCTTTGGTGTTCTACAGCTTTCAGCATGACCTGACTCGGATCAAGAAGGCTTTGGAGAAAACGTCTTTGCGGATCCGTGAGCTGAAGACGCCGCAGGACCAACTGGATTGGAATGCCGGCAAGGTGGATATTCTGCTTGCACATCCAGCTAGTGCAGCCTACGGCCTTAATCTGCAGGACGGGGGAAACCACGTGGTGTGGTTCGGCCTGAACTGGAGCCTTGAGCTTTACCAGCAAGCCAATGGGCGTCTGCACAGGCAGGGACAGAAGCAGAAGGTTATCCTGCATCACCTGGTGGTGCAAGGCGGAGCTGATGAAGACGTGATGAAAGCTTTGGAAGGTAAGGCAGCCACGCAGGACAAGCTTCTAGACGCGCTTAAAGCAAGAATAGAGAGGGTGAAATAAATGACAACCACAACCAAAGCAACGTGGATTGAGACGCTAATCAGTCAATATGCAACGGATTCCCGAGCATTGGACAAGTACCGGAAGAGTCTGGATTTGAATGATCCCCAAGAGAAAGAGGAGGCGGGCACAGTCTCTGAAATGCTGTCCGACATGAGATATGCCCTGACGTGGTTAAAACGCGGGAGACGTCCGGGCAGCCGCCGAGGCGTCGAGATTACCGACGTGTATCGGCAAAGGGAAATCTATATCAAGTTATCCGGACAGGAGATCACCGATGCTGAACGGTTGCGTCTGGTGGACGCGTTACTGGCCTTGAGTGATCGGGAGCGAACATGTTTTCTACTTCACATGGCGCAAGGGTTGACGCTTCTGGAGATTTCGTCTAAACTAGGGCTAAGTAAGAGAACGGTCCAGGATTATGTGGATCGGGCTAAAGACAAGATTTCAAAAGAATTTTTGTAATCTTGCCGTACGGACTGCCGTACGTCGTGCCGTACAACATGTACACCATAAGTCTGCCTATCATAGGGCTCTCCATTCCGGAGGGCTCTTTTTTTAAAGTGCTTGGTTCAATAGAACTGGGAAAAATGACCCATTATTATATCTTTTATGTTATATTTGTGGTAAAATAAGGGTAAACATTGAGTAAGGGCGGCCAGTCACGTATGAATAATTTTTTTGGTTTTAGGGTCGGTTACATTATTATCGCATATATTGTGCTAAGAGCATCCTTGTTTGATCCAAACGTATCTATGGTTGTATTCTACAGCCTTCTTTTGTTGTATCTGACGCCTTTTGCTTTTGACTATCACGGACTTGCTCCGATCTCTTCATGGGGGAAAATATCTAAAAACGTAGGTTTTTGGGTAACACTTTTTACAATTTGTTTTGCATTAGCCAATGTGTTATATAACGCAATGTCGAAGAATAATGATTTAACAGAAGGGCAGCAAGTTTACCTGTTAGACTATCCTATATCTATTAATTCAGTCTGGTTGTTTTGCGGTTTTTGGCTGGTCTTAGCTCTCAATGATTGGGTGGTGTACAGCTCTGCTCAGGAGAAAGATCGTCGCAAAGAACTTAGGGAAGAGACCAGAGCAGAAGCGGAGGAAACGTTCGAGAAACGTCTAAACTACTATAGAGGACAGCAAGGAATCAAGAAGTAGAAAGGAGGAGGAAAAGATGTTTTCATTTGTTTATATTTTATTTTTGGTGTACTTTGGAATAGTGCTTGGCACCTTAATGAAATTTAAAGAGAACAATATACGACTCGGCGCAAGTTCGTATTTCGTTATTCCTCTTATCCCTTTTGTGTTATTGGGGTTTCATATGAGGGTTATTATTCAATACCTCAAACATGGAGAATCTGTTAGTTTACGTATTTTGCTTTTCCCCATCTTTAATTACCCAATGCTGGTGGGGGTTTTTATAGAAATGCTTCTTGAAAGAAAAGCTCAGCAGATTGTGCTTCAAGAAAAGATGTCAAAGAAAAAACGTAGGAAAAGCAAAAAAGTTAGCTATATCCATGTAATAAATAGGGGGCGTGTGGGCGTAGATTGGGATGACGCTATTTCCTTATTAAAAAGTAAAATGTTTCACACTGGAGCATAAAAAGTCCGTCCTTTTCAAAGAAAAGGTGGGCTTTTTTTTCTTTTACATAAATCTGAGAGAAGCTGAATTGCAAGCTCGATCTTTAGGTGGTGAGGAGTCATTGTTAAAAGAGGAACAGCCCCTTATTTTGTCGAAGTGACAGTGTAAAGGAGAGGGGGTGTATACTATGAACGAGGCTAAGGTATTTTTATATCAGGTAGAATCAGACAGTCAATACAATGCTTCAGAGAGATTTGATTGGGAAGTTACGATTGCGCTCGGTGCGAGCGGGAACTATTTTGGGAAAATCAACGGTCATGGGAACGTAGGGCTTTCAGGCGACAATTATCCATGGACTGATACTAAAGTAACTGATCTTGAAGCGGCAAAAGCCTTTATGATCAAAGAATGTGATAGGAAATCAAGAAGATAAAGCATCCTTCGGGGTGCTTTTTCTTTTACATACGAATACATTAGCGGAGGTGGTGAAGATGAATTGACGCCGAATTGGGAAGAGATTAGACGATTGTTTGAGACAAGCAATTTAACGCTGAAGGAGCTCGCTGAGCAATACGGGATCAAGGATTCAACGATCCGTAGCCGCAAGAACCGAGAGAACTGGCAACGAGGAGCCGCAACGCAACGCAACGTTGCAACGTTGCAACACGCAGCGCCGAAAGTCTCAGAGGACACTCAGCTGACGGATAAGCAGCGCATTTTCATCATGGAGTACCTGAGAGATTTCAATATCACACGTGCAGCCATGGCAGCGGGCTATAGCAAACGTTCAGCACATGTGGTTGGATGGGAGACGCTAAGAAATCCTAAAGTGCATGCGGAGATCCAGCGACATAAGGAGATGTACACCGAGGCGCTGGGCTTGGACATTCAACGGATCATCGCTGAATACATGAAAATTGCCTTTGCGGATATCACGGATTTCGTGGATTTTGGTCGCAAGGAAATAACCGTTGGCCAGGATGGAGAGGGCCAGCCGATCACGCAGCAAATCAACTTCGTCGATTTCAAGAATGCGGACGAGGTGGACGGGGCGATTGTCAGTGAAATTAAGATAGGTAAGAGCGGGACCACCGTCAAGCTTGCTGACAAAATGGAAGCCCTGAAGATGCTGGATCGGTACGCTGGATACATGACCGAGGAGCAGAAAGCCCGTGTTGCTGTGCTGAAATCGAAGGTTCCGGACAAGGACGGCTTCAATCCAAGTGCTCAAATCGTGGCTTTGGCTGACATGATTAATAATCCGATACCTGAACGGGTGATGGACGATGACTGAGGCCGCTCTGATCCCGTATGCGCCGTTTAATCAAAAACAGGCCAGTTATATTGCCCGTAGTAAAGACGCCTGGCTGAACGTAGCTGAGGGCGGTAAGCGGGCAGGAAAAAACATTATCAACCTGATTGCCTATGCGATGTGCCTAGAGGTTCATCCGGACAAGCTGCATCTGGTCGCTGGTGTTTCCTTAGCTGCAGCCAAGATGAACGCCATTGACTCGAACGGCTTCGGGCTTCAGCACCTATTCGCGGGGCGTTGCCGCGAGGGAGAATACAAGAACCGGGATGCACTGTACATTCAGACCAAGACCGGGGAGAAAGTGGTCATTATCGCTGGCGGCGGTAAAGCCAATGACGCTGCCCGGATCAAAGGTAACTCGTACGGTACGGTGTACATTACCGAGGTCAACGAGTGTCACCAGTCGTTCGTGCAGGAGGTCTTTGACCGGACACTGGCGAGTAGCTTCAGGCAGCTCTTTTTTGACCTTAACCCTAAGCCCCCCTCTCACTGGTTCTACCGTGACATTCTGGATTACCAGGACGAGCTGCTGAAGCTTGGAGAGAACACCGGATACAATTATGAACACTTCACCGTGTTTGATAACCTTTCTATCCCTAATGACCGTCTCAAGACCACGCTATCCACGTATGACAAAGGCAGCCTGTGGTATCAAGCTGATATTTTGGGTAAGCGAACAGCGGCCACAGGGCGGATCTACACGGGATACACTAAGCCGGGAGTTGTTGTTACTCGTAAGGATATTAAGGATTTCCGATTTATTGAGTTCTCCATAGGTATCGATATTGGGGGTACAGACGCCACGGTGGCAACGCTGACCGGATTCACACCAAGGTATAAAGATGTGATCCTACTGGACGGCTATTACCATAAGCAGGGCAAGGAGTCTGGATATACACATGACCGGTATGCTAAGGAAGTCGTGAATAAGATAGTCGAGTGGTCGGAGACATATCCGGCCTTTTTGTCATGTGCTCATATCTTTGCTGAATCTGCTGATAAGCTGTTCCGGCAGGCGCTGGCTAATGAGTTGAAGCGGCGCGGCCTGCACATTCCAGTAGTGCCAGCGTACAAGAAAGAGGGCATTGTGGACCGGATCCGGCTCACAACTATTCTCATCAACCAGGGCAGATACAAGGTGATGGCCCATCTAAAGCAGTGGCAGGAAGCTCTAGAGAATGCGACATGGGATGAGAAGGAACGCCAGAAAGGCGAATGGGTCCGGACGGATGACGGCAGTTACCCGGTTGACTGCTTGGATAGTAGTGAATATGCCGTGCAGCCGTTCAAGCGCAGATTGGAGGTATAGAAATGGGGTGGTTTCAGAATATGGTCATGAAGATATTGAGGATTCAGCCAGCACCGGAGAACAAGTCATTCATCATTCGTGAGCCGTTCAGCTATCGGACCAGTGTCCTGCGTAACCGGCTCTGGTACCGTGGAGATCCGTCCGAGCTGGAACAGTTCTATAAGCAGTCGGTCACAGATAACGTGAGCCGTTCCCGATTCTGGGCAGCGGTACCGAGTGAGAATCGGCATATCCGGAAGATCCATTCAGGATTACCGGCTATGATTGTGGAGCGCCTGTCTGATATCGTGGTTTCGGATATGGACCAGATCGAGCTGGAGACACAGGAGCAGACGAATCTGTGGGAGGAAATCGCCAAGGATAACAACTTTGATGAGCTGCTGGGTAGTAGTCTGATTGAGGCATTGGTTGAGGGAGATGGGGCGTTCAAGGTAACTCTGGATACCGACATTACCCCGTACCCGATTATTGAGTTTTACGCAGGCGATAAGGTTCGGTATAGACGAGAACGGGGCAGGCTCCAGGAGATCATCTATTACACGGAGTACCGTCATAACGATAAGGATTACCAGCTGGAAGAGACATTTGGCAAAGGGATCATCACCTATAAACTGCTGAGTGCGGACGGGAAAGAGGTCCCCCTGGCCATGGTGCCTGAATTAGCTGGCCTGGATGAAACGACATTTACGGGTGACTTCATTTGGGGCGTGCCGCTGTCTGTGTTCAAATCATCCAAGTGGCCGGATCGTGGCAAGTCCATTTATGAGAGCAAGGCAGATAGCTTTGACGCCTTGGATGAGGTAATCAGTCAGTGGTGGGATGCTATCCGATCCGGACGAGTGCAGAAGTACATTCCTGAAGACTTGCTTCCTCGGGATCCGAATAACGGAATGCCCATCAAGCCGAATCCATTTGATATGGACTTTATCGCGGCCGGTAGGACAATGGCTGAGGATACCAAGGATCAGATTTCCCTGGTGCAACCGGCAATCCTCTATGAGGCGTTCGTATCGTCCTATGCTTCTGCATTGGACATGTGCATGCAGGGGATTGTATCGCCATCAACTCTTGGCATCGATCTGAAGAAGACGGACAATGCCGAGGCGCAGCGTGAGAAAGAGAAGGCAACACTGTACACCCGCGGCAAGATCATTGAACGCCTGAACGAGGTCATTCCAGAATTGGTGTCTATTGTGCTGAAGGTTCATGACAACAACCAGCAGCGGACCCCAGGTGAGTATGAAGCCTCCGTCAAGTTTGGTGAGTACGCTAGTCCTTCCTTTGACGCTGTTGTTGAGACAGTAGGCAAGGCCAGAACGTTTGGTGTGATGAGCGTTGAACGTGCGGTCGAAGAGATGTACGGCGACACCTGGACCGATGTGGAAAAGGCCGCTGAGGTTGCCCGATTAAAGGCAGAACAAGACATTTTGGATGAACCTGCATTGAACCGAGATGATCCACCTGATCCTGAAGACGACGAAGTTGATGAGACATGAAGAAGAAATATGACATTCGCCAGATCTTCAGCGACATGGAAATGGATCTGATCAAGTCCATGCAGCGTAACCTTCAGCGTCACAAGGATGACGAGGAACGAGAGGGCAAAGAGTGGGAGCAATGGCAGCAACGCAAGCTGGAGGATATCCAGCGTTATCGTAAGGAGACACGCCAGATATCCAAGAAGTATGAACCTGAAGTGAAGAAGGCAGCCGAGGAAGAGGTTAAAGGCTCCTGGCGGCGCGGAGCTGATCGGGTGAAGAATACGGTAAAGAGCCTATGGAGCAAGATCACGGGCAAAAAGCCGGATATAGAGTCAGAGGATGGTTCAGACCGTAGCTTCTTCAAAATGAACGAGAAGCGGGTCAATGCTCTGGCAGATGCAGCAGAGAATAATCTGCAATTAGCCCGTCACGCCATGCTGAGGCAAGCGGATGACGTGTACAGACAGACCATATATAAGAGCCAGGTATATCTGAACAGTGGAGCTGCTTCGCTGAATCAGGCTATTGACCGGGCTACTAAGGATTTTCTTGAAAAGGGCTTCGACTCCATCACCTATGCAAATGGTCGAAGGGTGAATGTGGCCAGTTATGCGGAAATGGCGTTGCGTACATCCTCCCAGCGTGCGGTGTTTGCCGGAGAGGGTGCCAAACGGGATCAACTTGGCATTCGAACCGTGGTGATATCGTCACACGCCAACTGTTCCAAGCTGTGCCTGCCGTATCAGGGCAAGGTGTTCATTGATGACGTGTATTCAGGAGGTTCAGCCAAAGACGGTAAATACCCCTTGCTCAGTACAGCGATTGCAAACGGGTTGTTTCACCCTAACTGTCGCCATAACATGACGACGTTCATTGTAGGAACTAGCTCACTGCCTAAGCCTGCTGATGATGAGAAAGCTTTGGCCAACTACCAGGCAGAACAGAAACAGCGCTACATGGAACGTCAGATACGCAAGTACAAGCGCCTGGAAGCAGGTAGCGTGGACAAAGGAAACCAGGCGAATTACAAGGCCAAGGTTAGACAGTGGCAAGCCCAATTACGGATACACCTGAAAGAACATGATTACTTACGTAGAGATCCCAAACGGGAGAAGGTAAGAGTTTAAAGGCCCTAGCTGAGACTGTTGGGGCCTATTGCTCGTTGACCGGAGCATCACGGTCCGCTCCCTTAGCTGGAGAGCAGCTATATAAATCTATGGAGGCTGATGACAAATGGATTGGCTCAGAGAACTGTTGAAACAAGCAGGTTGGGAAGATGCAAAGATCGATGCATTTATTGGGGACGTAAATAAGGAATTACCGAAGCACTTTGTACCTAAATCGCAGTATAACGAGTTATCTGAGACTAGGAAGAAGCTAGAGAAGGACGTTGCAGATCGAGACAAGCAAATTGATGACCTGGGCAAAACTGCGGGGCTGTCTGAGGATCTGAAACAACAGATCGAGACGCTGAAAACCGAGAATCAGACAGCCAAGACGCAATATGAATCCGATCTGAAGGAAGTCAAGATCAGCAACGCCATTACGGCTGCGTTAAGCGGCAAGGTTCATAACGAGAAAGTTGTCACAGGTCTGATCGATAAGACGAAGTTGGTCCTTGGAGATGACGGCAAGATTGTTGGTCTTGATGAGCAGTTGACAGGATTGAAGACTTCAGATGCTTATTTGTTCAAGCCTGAAGAAGCGCAGGGCCAGCAACAACAGCAGCAACCAGGTATTAAAGTAGGTGCCGGCAAAACCGAACCACCTGCAGGCGGACAGCTCTCCCTGGGAGATGCCATTGCCGCACACTTTACAAAATAGAACAGGAGCTGATTTGAATGGCAGTAACATTGGCAGAAGCAAAGAAAAACGTACAGGACGCAATTACACTTGGGGTGATTGACGAATTTCGGAAGAATAACTTCCTGCTGGAAAACCTCACCTTTGATGATGCGGTTTCCCCAACGGGTGGCGGTGCAACACTGACTTACGGTTATACACGTTTGATCACGCAGCCTACAGCACAGTTCCGTGAAGTGAATAAAGAGTACACCCCGCATGAGGTATCCAAACAACGGCACACTGTTGACCTGAAGGTATTCGGGGGCACGTTCCAGATTGACCGAGTTATCGCTAATATGGGCGGTATCGTGAGCGAGGTTACGTTGCAGATGGCGCAGAAGGTTAAAGCCGCTCAGGCGCTGTTCAACGATACCGTAATCAATGGAGATTCTGCGGTGGAGGCATTGGCTTTTGATGGTCTGGACAAAGCTTTGACAGGCTCCAGCACAGAGTATGTCCCTACTGAGGTAATCGACCTATCTACATCCGCAGCCATTGATGCTAACTACAAGGTATTCCTGGATCAGCTGGATGAATTCCTGATGGGGTTGGATGGACCGCCTTCCGCGATCATGGGTAACTTGAAGATGATTGCGAAGATCCGGGCCGTTGCCCGCCGATCAGGTGCGTACACCAATACAAGAGACGAATTCGGTAATCAAGTTGAAAAGTACAATGAGATTCCATTGATCGATCTTGGAGCTAAGTCGGGGTCGAATGAGCCTGTAGTCGGGACTGACGCAGCTGGAGAGACAAGCATCTACATTCCTCGTTTGGGTCTGGATGGCTTCCACGGTGTATCCATGGCAGGCGTGGCGCCTGTACAAACATGGTTGCCGGACTACACTACATCTGGAGCAGTGAAGACGGGTGAGGTGGAGATGGTTGCGGCCGTTGCACTGAAAGCGACCAAGGCAGCTGGCGTAATGCGTAAAATTAAAGTTTCCTAGGGAGGAATAGATCATGGCTAAAGTATTTGCACCAAATAAGGAATACACAGGGCTGTCCGCCGGCGTCGCCTTTGCAAATGGCGTAGGTGAGACGGACAACCCTCATTTGTTGAGCTGGTTTGAATCAAAAGGCTATGAGGTGGAGAAGGAGCCTGAATCAGTCAATGAGCCAGGCCCAACACCTGCAGATCCGAAAACGCCTAATGGTGTTACTGAACCTACACCTAACGATCCGCCTGAAGATAAATCGGCAAAAGGCACTAAAGCCGGAAAGTAGGTGCCATATGCCCTACGCTACACCGGATGAATATGAACTGTATGGAGACGGCATGATTCCGGCTGAGGACTTGAATAAGGTTCTCAGTCGGGCATCCGATCAAATAGACAGCTTGACCTATAATCGCATCGTACAACGTAGCCTGGAAGGTCTGACAGCCTTTCAGCGGGGGAATGTGGTCAAGGCAGTATGCCAACAAGCGGATTTCCAGTTTCAATATGGGGATTATTTGGACTTCCCACTCTCTGGATACTCAGCAGGCAGTGTCAGCGTGTCATTTAAGGCCGTTGAAGGTGCTGGTGGGGTTAAGACTACCGAAGGTGTTACAAACCTGCTGAGAGCCACAGGGTTGATGAATAGGGGGCTATGTTGATGCGGGGTAAGTTTCCATTTCCACATTGGATTTTGAAAACACCGGTTCAAGTGTTCCGAACTGAGACGTCAGAAGACGGGGAGCCTGTCGAGGAATTAATCTTTGACGGGCTCGCTTGTTATGACGAGAAGATGCGTCAAAAGCTTGATAAGGAGCGCCGATTGGTTACACTGTCCGGCAAAGTGATCATCCGAGGCGATATCCTGCCTGGGAAACTGATCGAGGGCTTTGTCCGGGTTGGCGGCACTGATCGAATCATATTTAGCGCATCAAGGCCGCAGCATCCAGACGGCAGCGTCTTTTCTACAGAATTGGAGCTGAGCTGATGGTTAAAGTGAAAGTGACGATGGATCCTAGGGCAATGCGAAATATCGCAAATGCTCCATTGAAAGCACTGGAGCAAGTCGCCAACGGGAAAGCAGAAAGCATCCTGACTGAAATTGCTAACGCTCAGGTCGTGCCAAAGCAAACAGGGGAGCTGGAACGCAGTGCCTGGGTGGATACTACAGGGCTCAAAAAGGGCAAGGTCAAGATTGTGTATGACACGCCATATGCACGCCGTCTTTACTGGCACCCGGAATACAACTTCCGCAGAGACAAGAACGCCAACGCCCAAGGGTTGTGGCTGGAAGCTTGGCAGAAGGAACAAAAAGGCTGGATACGTAAGACATTTGAAAAGCTGGTCAAGAAGTTTGGGGGTGGGTTCATCAAATGATGCTATCTGAGATCCGCGAATGGATCAGGACAGAGATCGAGAGCCCGAACTGGTACATTGGCAAGATCGATGGGAGTAAGGAAAAGTGTATTGGCATTTACAACGTGAATACAGGTCAGCCCTACATTGCCATCGGAGGGTTGGATAATACTAGCTATGCCACAAAAGGCGTTTCCTTCCTGATTCACTGGAGCAAGAATGCAGACACCGCAGAGCGCAAGGCCCATGAGGTCTATGGCGCTCTTTTTGGTCGTGCAGGCGTTGAGATCGGCGGTAAACGGGTTATCGCCTTTGAGATGCGTACACCCGGCCCTGTCGATGTGGGAACCGATGATCAGAACATATACGAGTTGGTCGTTGAAACGATTATTTATTACGAGAGGTAGGGGAATGGAATGCCAACAACAGGCGTATTTCCGGTTCATAACAATATTTTCAAAGTGGGCATCAAGGGGCGGGCATCTACGGATTCAGAAATGGTGATGATCAAGGATCTGGAAAACTTCGCGCCAGCTATCGACGGTAACACCGAAGAATGGAGTTCCATGGATCAGGCAGGCTGGACAAGACGTGCGGTAACAGGTAAATCCTTGTCGTTCAGTTTCAGCGGTAAGCGGAACTATGGCGATCCAGGTAATGATTACATTGCAGGGTTGATGTTGGGGACGGGTCAACAGGTGGAAACGATATTTGAATGGACTATGCCTTCCGGCGCGGCGCTGACCATGAATTGCGTCATTAACTTGACCACACCAGCAGGCGGCGATTCGACCAACATTGATGGTCTGGAATTCGAATTGTTGTCTGACGGAAAGCCGGAATTTGAGAAAGCACCAACCACACCATAATTCAAACCAAGGGGGATTTTAAGATGGCCAACATTATTAATCTTACAGATAAATTTGCAAAAGACGAGGTGGCATCAATCCAGATTGGAAACAAAAAGTATCCAATCAACAATTCCGTAGAAGCTGTTTTGGGTTTTGAAGAACTGGCAAATGACGCTTCTGTAAAAGGGCTTCTGAACGCAATTCAAGGGTCTTTGGGTGAGAAAGCCGTAACTGAAATCGGTGTAAGGAAAATGAGCGTTGAAAACTTGAAAGTGCTTATGTCGGGTCTTGTTGCAGCTATGCAGGGCTTATCCTACGAGGAAGCCGCTGCCCGATTTCGACAATAGCGCCGCGCCGGAAAACTGGTACGATTTGCGCGAGGACTGGTCTTTAATTGAAGCCAGCCTTGCCAAACAGTACGGTATCCGCATCCGGCAGCACGGAGACATGCCGTGGGAAGAATTTTGTACATTGGTTGGGGGCCTTATGCCGGATACACCATTGGGAAGCATCGTAACCATCCGAGCAGAGAAGGACCCGAAGACAATCAAGGGTTTCAGCGCGGATCAGCGCCGCATTTACAATGACTGGCGTAAACGGCAAGCGGACCAGAAGTTGACTGATCCCGAGAAGTTAGATCAGGAGATGAAGAGTCTGGAAGCGGCAATGGCCCGGATGTTTGGGGGTGGGTAGATGGCTAGTGCAGGAAGCGTAGATTTAGACCTAGGGCTCAATTATGGGCCGTTTCAAAGTCAACTTAACGGAATCGCTGGTACAGCTACCAACCTCGTCGGCGGGGCCTTTAGGGGCCTTGGCGGTATCATTGCTGGAGCATTCGCAGTTCATAGCATAAAAGAGTTTGGTAAAGAAGCCATTAACCTGGCATCGGATCTGGCCGAAGTGCAGAACGTGGTTAACGTCACGTTCGGATCAATGACAAACCAGATTAACAACTGGTCATCGAACCTGATTGAATCGTTTGGCCTGTCCGAGTTGTCCGGTAAACGATATGCATCGACGATGGGAGCCATGCTCAAGTCGTCAGGTATCACAGGAGAAGCCATGAAACAGATGTCCGTCAAGTTGACGGAATTATCTGCTGACATGGCTTCTTTTTATAACCTGAGTACTGACGAAGCGTATTACAAAGTGTTTTCCGGTATGGTCGGTGAGACTGAGCCGTTGAAACAATTGGGTGTAAACATGTCCGTAGTCAATATGGAAGCCTACGCGATGTCACAGGGCATCACAAAGTCTTGGCTAGCCATGACGCAATCGGAACAGGCCATGCTGCGGTATGGCTATTTGTTACAGGTAACGGCCGATGCTCAGGGTGACTTTGCCCGTAACGGTCAGAGCTGGGCTAACCAAGTCCGCATGATGTCGGAACAGTGGAACATCTTCAAGGGCACAATGGGTGCGGGGTTTATTAACATTTTGACTCCGATTCTCAAGGGCTTGAACTGGATCATAGCCAAACTGCAGATTGCGGCAGCCTATTTTAAAGCATTTACGGAACTGGTCTTTGGTGACGCTGTGAACGCTGGTGGTGCCGGAATGACGGTGGCAACAGATGCCATGGGCGGCATGGGTGATGCAGCAGCGGCCGCAGCTCCTGCCGTGGAGGATACAGGGAAAGCGGCTGAGAAGGCAGGCAAGAAGGCGAAGAAAGCCGGAAAAGACATGAAGGGCAGTCTGGCCGGATTCGATCAGCTCAACACACTGGCACAATCTACTGCTTCTGCTTTAGATGACGCTGGCTCAAGTGCTGCTGGGGCTGGCAAGGGAATAGGCGGGGGTCTGGGCGGTATGGCCGGGTTCGGTGACCTGGACTTGGGTACACCTTCGATAGAAATTGATCCGATCAAGCAGCAAGTGGCGGCCTTCTTGGAAGACATCAAATCTCGTTTTGCTCAAGCGTGGTCTTTCATATCCGCAGGCTGGGCGGGTATCGCTCCGGCTTTCCAGCCTTTTGTGGACATGATGGGCCCTATCGGTAAGTCCATTGACAATATGGGCCAAACGTTTCTTCGGCTCAAAGATGGCGTCCTGGTACCGATGGCAAAACACATTTTAGGGAATTTCATCCCATCTATTGTTGGTGGGTTTGTGAAGTCTTTTGCCCCGGTGATTGCGGATCAGATCGTATGGGCGTTTGATTTACTTGATCGGACATTCGAGAATTCAACTAATCAATCCATTAAGCTATGGGATACTGTGTGGTTGCCGAGTTTGGATAAGGTAAAGAACGCATTTGTCACCAATATGCCACTCATTGCTGCATCCCTACAAAGCTTGCTGGATGGGACACTGAATCCGTTTACTGACTTCATGCTGAATGAATTCGCTATCCCTATTTCGGCCACGTTGACCGAGACACTTGTCCCTATTTTCACGGACACACTGGTCTGGGCGATTGATACCTTCGCGAAGACGTTTGACAATGCCGTTAATCACATCAATGAACTGTGGGCCGGAACGTTGAATCCAGCACTGGAAGAGTTCCGGGATATGTTCTTGGACATTATTCCACAGATCGGTGATTCATTTGATAACTTGCTGAATGGCACGATCAAGCCGTTTGTGGATTACGCATTAAATGAATTCATCATCCCGATTGCTTCCAAGATCACGGAGACACTTGTCCCGATCTTCACGGATGTATTGGTCAAGGCGTTCGAAGAAGCTGCCAAGACATTTGAGTGGGCCGTCGACATGATCAATGATATCTATAACACGGTGTTGAAACCCGTCTTTGACCTGATCAAGAAAATTGTCTTGGATACGCTCCAGATCGTTAAGGACCTATGGAATAAGTATGGGAAGGATATCCTTGACAAGATATCTGAGATGATGGAGAACACGCGAAAGCTGTTCCAAAAGTTGTGGGACGATGTGTTGAAACCGATTATTGAACCGTTCCTGAAGAAGCTTAATGAAATCTGGGACGGTACGTTGAAGGGAATCATTAAGCAAGTGGGCGAGGTTGTCATGAAGCTGGTAGCGGCGGCGCTGGATATCTATAACAAATTCATTGTGCCATTAATCAGCTACATTATAGACAAGCTGGCTCCGAGCTTTACCAAGGGGTTCAATATCGTATTGAACATTGTCACCACTGTAGTTAAAAGCGTAGGCGACATTATCAAGGGGCTGCTGAAAACGCTTGGCGGGATCATTGATTTTGTTGCAGGCGTATTTACGGGTGATTGGAAAAAGGCCTGGAACGGTGTCAAAGACATCTTCGGTGGCATTTTCGATTCATTGTATGGCTTGGTTAAAGCGCCATTGAATTTGATCATTGACGGGATTAACAAGGTCATTGGAGGGTTTAACAGCCTTAGCGTTAGCATTCCGGAATTCGAGATATTCGGAAATAAAGTAGGCGGAGGAAGTGTCGGCCTTCCTAATCTTCCGAAGATACCGAAACTGGCGAAAGGTGGTTTGGCCTATGGTCCAACGCTTGCCATGGTCGGGGATAACCGGGGCGCTTCCGTTGACCCAGAAGTCGTGTCGCCGCTGTCCAAGCTTAAAGACATGATTGGCGGCAACAACCAGCCTATGGTTGAACTTCTATCCATGATCTTGGATGCCATACGGAACAATGACAAACAGACCGTTATTCAACTCAATGGTACGGAGCTGGGGCGTGCTGCAGTAAGTGCTATAAACGACATCACAAGGCGTACAGGCCGTTCACCATTAACGACATAGGAGGGATGCAGATTGGAAATCAAAATTAATGGCCAAGAGATTGCCGCTTATCCCTCCACGTACCAGGTGACGGTACTTGACTTGGATGACGCTAATTCATCGGTACGTACTGCAAACGGAACCTTGAACCGGGACCGGATAGCCGTCAAACGGCAGATAGACATGACTTGGGGGATGCTGACATGGGCAGAAATGTCCTCCATCCTTCAATCCATGTCCAATGTGTTTTTTGACTGCACTTATCCAGATCCCATGACAGGGAAGCATGAAACTAAACGGATGTATGTCGGTAATCGGCCTGCACCGTTCAGCGTTATGAGTGGCGGCGTGATGTACTGGTCCGGGCTCAAATTGACGCTGACAGAGAGGTGATCAGATGTATCCAATATCGCCGCTCTACACGGATTACCTAAGACGACCGGACAGGGAATTTATCGTTAAAGCCCTGGTACAGTCAGAGGAATATGATAGTAGTAAAATTGTGGACTTTAGTATTGAAAATAGCTTGAGCCTGAACGATGGCTTTGAGATCGGAACGGCCATTCCAAGCAAACTTACGATCAGGTTACGAACGAATGAAATCATCCCGGCAAATGCCCGAATCGTGCCGTACCTGTCCTTATCCATGGCGGGGATGACTTGGCTACAAGCGCAGTACCCATGGCAGGATATGCATGTTTCCTGGACAGGGGACGGGACGGACTGGCTACCGCTGGGAGAGTTCTTCGTTGATGGCAGGGAACGGGTTAATGATGTATGGACCTTCACCTGTTATGACAAGCTGGTTTTTGCGGATGTGGCTTACATATCATCCTTGACTTATCCGACCACGCAACGTGCCGTATTCAATGAGATTTGCAACCGGTTGGGCTGGACGTATGACAGCAGCGTGGTGATCAATCCAGCGTATCAGATACAGGCAGGGCCAGCAGGGTACAGTATGCGTCAGGTGCTGTCCTATATCGCTTCTGCGAATAGCGCCAGCATTTACATTGATAAGGCGGGTACCGTGAAATTCAAACGGTTCACGGCTGCTGATACTCCAGTGTTCGATATGACTACGGCTGATTATGTTCAGGTGAAGCAAACCAATCCAGTGAAGACGTATACGCGGGTTGTGGTCACCTACAACATCGAAGATGAATTGCAGTATGAAGCCGGGACAGGTGATGATAACCATACGCTGTATGTGGAAAATCCTTTTGCTACTCAGGCGGTCACAAATGGCCTTCTGGCAGCTCTGAACGGGTTCTCCTATCTGCCACTCACAATGGATGCCAGAGGCTTCCCACAGCTTGAACAGGGTGACGTCATCGGGTTTGAACAGCAGGAAGGCACAACCTGGGACGAGACAGTATCAACATGGCAGGATACACACATACCGTGGGATGGTATCATGCGGTATAAGACGGTCATTCTCCATCAAGTGTTCAACTTTGCTGGTGGCCTACGGATGACGCTGGAAGCACCTTCTGTTTCTGAGCAGCAGAGTGAATTTGTGGTGGATGGTACCTTAACGACTGCTGTCAATAAGCTGAACAAGGAAGCTGTGAAGGAAGGGAAGTCCTATTACGGGGCTACCATCACACGTAATGAAGGGTGGATTGTTGAGAGGGAGGACCACCTAAGTAAAGCGGTGTTCAACTCGGATGAATTGACCTTCTACGCTGAATCAGATAAGGCTATTTGGTTTGACGTGCCTAGTAGGCGGTACAAGTTTAACGGAACTCTTGAAGCCGTAGATGGAGTGTTCAGCGGTGATCTAAAGGCGGCAGGCGGCACATTCGGAGGTACGCTCCAAGGTGTAGACGGGACATTTGAAGGTACAGTCTCAGGTGGACGTTTTGTAGGTGGTAGTATCCAAATAGGCAGTTCATTTTCAGTCAATGAATCAGGTCATATGGTAGCTGTAGGCGGGGAATTTAGTGGAACAATTTCAGCAGCCGTTATAAACGGTGTACAAATTAATGGTTCGACTATCATTGGTTCAGTCTTGAAGACATCTGAAAGCGGCAGGCGTATTGAAATTGACCAAGCTGGCTGGAGATCCATAGACGCATCTAACCGCAAGCGGGTGAGTATTGGATACAATGATGCCGCTGGAATGGCTGGCCTTACGTTCTTTAGCGAGTCCGAAGCCTTGATGGGGCAGCTATACGCTTCAAGTGGAAGCTTCTCTCTGATTGGGCAAAATGATATGCTTATTCGGGCTATGAATGGCACGTTATCTATGCAAGGTGCAATAGACTTTTCGTTCGCCACCGTACAAGGGCTTGGTATTTCTAAAATAGCTGGACTACAAACTGAAATTAACTCTTTGTGGACAGGGCTGAACGGGAAAGCATCAACAAGCCACACACATAGCCAGTACGCAGTTAGTATGGCTTATGATGCTGCTACGAAAAACCTAAAACTATACAACCAAAGTGGGTCAGTTATTGCAACTGTGAATCTCGCTTAATTTGCTCTGCAACCTTTACTGTACTCTAACCGTAATGTATCATAATAGGTAAATTGCACCATTACGGAGGTAGAAGCATGAAAAAGGTTGCACACAAAGTTGCATATATTGCAGGCGGTATTATCATAGGGATTGTTTTTTCGACATCGGCAGGGGCTTTTGCTGATCAGGTCAAATCACTTGTTGGTAAAAAGGTTACGGGTGAATATAACATCGTCGTTGATGGGAAGAAGCTGTCGGATAAGGGGGCTGTCATTGATTCTAAGGCTAATGTCCCAGCGCGTGCCCTATCCGAAGCGTTAGGAGCTGATGTTTCTGTGAGTGGCAAGACAATAACAATTACTTCAAATTCGGAAGAGAGCACTAGTGTGGATAATACGGTTTCTAACCCAACATCTGAACTCAATAAATACATGGGTCAATCTAAATCCAGTTTAGAGGAATCCAAAAGGATAACTCAAGAAAAGATTCTTGTCCCAACAAAAGAAATTAGAGAAAGTAAAGTTACTCAATTAGCTGAATTGGAAAAAATGAAAGGTGGAGATTTCACTCCTCAAGTAATCACCAACCTAAAAAAAGAAATCAGTGACTTAGACGCTGAAATAGCTAAGTATGAAGCAGACCTAAAGTTGATCGAAGAAGCATTGGCTACAGCTAAATAAAACTCTACTCTCAGTTAAATTATGGTAGTATGTACCTATAATTGATGTAGGGGGAAATCGAGTTGTTATACTTTCTTTGCTTTTTACCGCCACTAGCCGTTTTGTTCTGTAAGAAGCCGGGGTCATTTGTTCTGAACATCATTCTTACTATTATCGGGTACATTCCCGGTGTGATTCATGCATTATTAGTGGTTCATAGTTACAAGGCAGATAAACGGAATGAGAAGTTAATTAGGGCTATCGAGCGTAGCCGTTAATGAATTAAATAAACAAATTGAGAGTCCATTTCATGGGCTCTTTTTTTTGTTGCCAAAAAGGAGTGAACGGCATGGAAGAACAGCGATTACGTGAGATCATCCGCGAAGAGTTGAAAGCACATGACGAACGGACCAAAGCTGAGGTTATCACGATCCGGGTCAATGATCAGATGAAAGCAACCATGCTTGGAATTTTGAAAAATATGAATTGGGGTGGCACAAGTGAGGGTTAAGAAAGTGCTTGAGCTGTCCGTGGACGTGACTGACATTTTCCGTGAGTGTCCATTGGTGATTCGGGCCATGTTGGAGACGTTACCGACGCTGGATTCTCAGGTTGCGTTCCTTCGGGCTATTCACCAGGACGTTGAAACTTTATTGAAGGGAGTTGTTACAAATGGCGAACCGGTACGCGAATCTGGAGGGCAGCAAAAAGATCAGTGAGGATTTCAATAACATCAATATCGGCTTTGACCGCGTGCAGGCTGAGATGGATACCAAAGGAACCCCAGCAGATGCCCAGGCAAAAGCTGATGCAGCCGAACAGGCTGCCATTGATACGGCTGCTGCCGCTCTGACAGCCCACAAGCAACGTGGAGCCGATGAGCATCCCACGGCAAAGGGGAACTCTGCTGGATTCATGAGTGCGGCTGACAAGCTCAAATCAGATGCCAGCACCAGTGCCGCAACCTCTGACACACTTATGCAACGTGACACAGCAGGCCGCGCCAAGGTGACCGCTCCAGTGGCAGCGGATGACATTGCCCGTAAAGCTGAGACGGACGCCGTACAATCAAATCTGGACAGCCACGCAGCGGATACGGATATCCATGTTACTGCTGATGACCATGCAAAATTGGATAGCATCGCTGAAGGTGCTGAAGTTAACCAGAATGCATTTGCAGTTATCAATGATGTAGAAGCTTCCAGCAAGTCTGATACGGTTACTTTGGTTGGCGGTACCGGGATTGCGGTTTCTACTAACCCTGTAACAAAAGAGATTATGCTGACAGCAACAAGTGAAGCTACACCGGGTGCTCATGCATCCTCTCACGTTACTGGTGGATCAGACGTTATTCCAGATGCAGTGATAGGCGGTGCCAGTGGCCTGATGAGCGGTGCTGATGCCAAGTTTGTCCGGCAAGATGGCGAGAGCAAGACAGGAGCGCAGGCCAAGGCAGACGCAGCAGAGTCAGCAGCCAAAGAGTACACAGACAATCAGGTGGAAGCTATTACGGATAGACTGGATAGTCCTGAGCGTGCAGCTATTACACTCCAAACAGGTATCCATGTAGTTCAGGCAGATCAGGACGCAGCATTTAAATTGGCAGGGCTACAAGGCCGGACAGTGCTTAACTACCAAAGTCAGGTCGGTATCTATGGCGTGCTTAACCCTTATGTCATCCGATATGGTGCTAATCTGCTTCCGCCGTTTTATGAATATGAATCCTCTGCGGGTATTACCGTATCTCCGTGGAACTTTGAGAAGCCGTATATTGCTATACAGAAAGCCAATAGTACCGATGGACATTATATCCGTTTCCAAATCTCCGTCGTACCTAATAGTGAGTACACATTCGTGTGCGATCATAACGGATATGTGGCGGTTACAGCAGGAGACGGAACTACACGCCTTGTTTCATGGACTAACGCAAAAGAGGTTACTTTCAACGCAGGGGAAAACACCTTTGTATACGTGTTCTTCGGTAATTTTAACGGAACGAGCGGTGTGGTAGGCACGTTTACTTTTGCTAATCCAATGCTCAATATCGGCAACTCTGCTCTGCCGTTTGTGCTACGCCAAGATGCCATGCTTGCGCTACAAACGGAGATACACGCCAATCCAGATACAGGAGCTAACCCGGATATGGTGTTTGATCGGGATGGACAGTATTTCAAACTCGCGAAGTGGAAACGGGTTATATTGGACGGTAGTCTTGGCTGGGTATATTCCGCTACATGGACAGGTTATAAAAGAGTCGGTATATCTTCGCCTTTCGGTTCTGATGGCGTGACAGGTACTCAAATTGTGACTAAGTTTGACGGAAAATCATTGACGAACATTACGAATAACAATATGACAGCGATAGATCAGGTGGTTTTTGATACATCGTATTCATCTGCTAAATTGCAACTTTCGATATCAAATACAGACAGTGGATGGGGAGACTCATACACACCGACATCTGATGAGATTAAGGCGTATTTTATGGGATGGAAGATGTACCAAGAAGGGAATAGAGCAACGCCATATACGAGCGGAACCAAACAATGGTTTAAAATTCAGCGTCCAGCAGATTCCAGCGTAGCATCAATTCCAACGGATACGTACTCGGAGTGGACGCCATACCAACTCCTATACCAGCTTGCTACGCCAGTCGTGGAACCGATCACGTCAGAAGGACAATTGACGTTAATTGAGGGAGATAATCAGCTTGAAGTTGGAACGGGCATCGTGTTGCGCGAGAAGGCCCCAATCAACAACAATTTACCTGTCGCGGTCGCCATCGGGGATATCGGCAATCCGAACAAATATAAAATTAAAAAGGTTTTGGCGGTATATAAGGATAGCATTCGGGACCCACGCTGGTATACAAATACAGTAAATGCGAATGGCAATGAAAAGGCTAGGATTGATGGAGTTAATTACGATCCGTCATCTGCCTACAGCGTCACATACCTGATGCTGGACAAATATCCAGCGGTAGATGTGACGGGAACATATGCTGAGAATGAAAAGGCTCTGCTGCTGGATACTGTTCGGACGCTTCAGGAGAACACAACGCGGATATCTGTGCTGGAGAGCAAGAAGGCTGAGAAGGATGCTCCTGCATGGATTACCCCGACACTGCTTAACGGATGGGTGAACTTTACAGGTGGATTGTCGCTAGTAGGATATTACAAAGATTCAATGGGTTACGTCCATCTTAGAGGGGTGATAAAGCCTGGAGCAATGGGGTCTACTGCCTTTATTCTGCCAACAGGATATAGGCCAACTGCAACTCAGGTTTACATTGTGGCGGCTAATACGGATAATGCCAATGACGTTTTGGGGCGCTTGAACATAACAAGTGCGGGTGCAGTTATTCCCTTGAATGCAACAGGAACAAATATTACAACCTCAGGATGGGCAAGTCTGGAGAATATTCCACCATTCCTAGGAGTTTAAGGAGGGATCATATGAAAGCCGTACCTAAAGTAAATACAGACGGACTCTACTTGGAGGACGAGTTGGTGGACGATGCCTTTTCCGGTGTCGTCCCTTTTTATGCCGATCCTGAGCCAGTAGTGTTTGATCCTGAAGCGCCTGAACAGCCTGTGGAACCTGATGTGCCGGAAGAGGACGAGGAAGAGGTAGACAGGGAAATTGCGGGGTATATCGTAGGCGTGCCGCTTCCTGCTGGACTGTTCCGACCAAGGTTTGACTTAGCAGCTTGGGAAGCATACCAGGACGCAGATCCCCAGGAAAGTTTTCCTGAGCTATGGAACGAAGGTTTAAGCCAGGAAGAGATTGACGAATTGACCAAGCCACAGCCAGAAGAACCTTCTGAGATGGATATGCTTCAGCAACGCCTAATCGAAGCGGAAGCTGAGAATAAGCGTCTGGCCGAAGAGAGCAACGCCAATCAGCTTGCCCTTATGGAGTTGCATATGCTTGTGTTAAGTGTGGTGTCACCGGATGAGGGTTAAGCTTGCTTGGCTGCTGATTCGGTGGGCTCTAGCACTCATGAGAGGGGGTGAGACTATGTTAGCAGTATACGTAATGATGATCCACAAAAATCTGATCAAGCTGGAGCAAGTACCAGCAGGCAGCCGTGATCAAGTGGCCGCTGCTTTGCAAGCCGGAGACATGGACCAAAACGGAAATATCGTGTAAGAGGCGTTCCCATGTGGAGCGCTATTTTTGTGCCCTCTGGAGTGGTCAGGGGGCTTTTCCATATATTCAGATAGAGACGGGGGATTGGCGTATGGAAGCCATACCAGGAGGTGTGAATGACATGCAGGTGCAGGATGTTAATACGATTGTGGATTTGAAGGTACAACTGGCACGGATCGAGGAAGCGTTGAAACCGCTGGCGGCTTTGGCTCCAGGCTTGGCCGAGGTTCGGGAGATTTCGAAAGAAGCCCTACAGGCGGCCCAGCAAATGACTCTTCGGATTATTGACCTTGAAGCTGAATTGAAGAAGACAACCGATGTAGCCCATGAAGCCAAGCGCAATGCGGCCGATGCGCTGACACGTTTAAATAAGCATGATGAGGATCAAAAGTGGCTGAAACGTACCGTTTATGGTGCGGCATTAACTGGCATAACAGGGCTGATTGTAGCGGCTGTGTGGGCCGGAATTAAGTTAGGGGGAATGTAGTGTGGAATGGGACATTATTCAGGGATTAATTGATGGTAGGCTGCTGATCGTATTGGCAGCCTGCTGGGTGATCGGGTATGTATTGAAGTCAACGCCGAAGGTACAGGATTGGACTATCATTTATATCGTTTCTGGTGTAGCTATTGTATTTTCTATCCTGATGCTTGGTCTGAGTGTTGAGAGCGTGGTACAGGGCATTCTAGTGGGCGCTGTGGCGGTTTACGGTAATCAGTTGGTGAAGCAGACAAAAAAGGGAGCTGGTACAGATGCAAGCGCGTAAGCAGGGGAATGCTCAGGGGATTGACGTGTCCCACCATAACGGTAATATCGATTTCAAAAAGGTAGCAGCGGACGGGATTTCGTTCGTGTTTATCAAAGCGACTCAAGGCAAGTCCTTCCGGTCAAACAAGTTTCTACAGTTTGTAAAGGACGCCAAGGCGGCTGGCCTGCTGATCGGTGCATACCACTACGTGGATGACTCTGCTGGCAGCGTGGATGCTGCAAAAGCGGAAGCACAGAATTTCTACAGGGCCATTCAGGATGCTGGTGGGATCGGCGTTTTCGATCTACCGCCAGTTATGGACTATGAATCAAACAAAAAGGGACACAGCAAAGCAACGATTACGGCAGTAGCCAAGATGTTTCTGGAAGAGGTTCACAGGCTAACCGGAGTTAAACCGCTGGTGTATACATACCCGGCGTTTATCGGCAACTTTACAGGCTTGTCCTCATATCCTCTCTGGATTGCACGTTACAGCAATCAAACTCCTGCTGATGCATCCGGTTGGACAAGATGGGACATCTGGCAGTACAGCGATGGTGCGGCTGGTGGATATCTGCCACGCGGTAATCGGAAGATTGACGGCATCAACGGTGCGGTGGATCTGAACGAGTTTGACGGATCGGTTGCCGAACTGAAAGCTAAGTATTCAAAGAAGAGTGAACCCGTAAAGGAGGACAAGCCGGTGACACAAGAAAGAGACATTAATGAAGCAAGCAAGTGGGCAGCAGCGGCGTGGGCTGAGGTAACGGCAAATGGATATTTTGATGGGACACGTCCAGGGGCGCAGATCACGAGGGAAGAAACAGCCGTAGTCATTAATCGGCTCAGAAAAAATATCCTTGCCTTGCTTGCCACAACAAATGGCAATGTCACCGACTTGGACAAGCGCTTGAAACAGATTGAAGCAAAAGGATAATTGTGGTAATATAAAAGAAATCCGATAGCATCGGTGAGAAGAGCCCTATTAACCTTCAACGTTAATCAGGGCTCTTATTTTATGATGAATAGAGTGATAATGTGATTACATATGACCAAGTTGTTAAAATAGTACATATCAATTCTGCCAGAGAGATGTTTGATATACTATCTCCATTTGATAATCAATATGAGTTATTGAATAACGGATTTATTTTTCGTGGTGAGAGTACTACAAAATATACTCTAGTTCCAACGGCTTTAAGACCTGGAAAACGAAAGGAACTACACACATTATCTAAAACTGCCGTAGAGTACGATACCGAAAATGACATAGAATATTTTCAAAGAATTTATGAGTATAGAATACTCCAAGATTTTTTTATGAGATCAGATAATAATGGACTAAAAATTCCACACGTAGAACAATTAAGGGATAGTATGGGGTTGTTTTTTAAAGAGATGCACATAATTCATAAAAATTGGTTGCCTAAGGAATTCCATGAGTTGGCAGCTATAGCGCAACACTATGGCTTACCAACGAGGTTGTTGGACTGGAGCCTAGACCCTTTTGTTTCACTTTACTTCGCCTCTGTGAATGCTCTGAAACAAGGTATTGACGAAAATGATCATATGGTATTATGGGTGTTGGATCGAAAAGAGATTGAATTAAATAATGTTTCTAAGAATCCAACATCTCTAGAAATAATTAGCCCTCCATACGGTGGGAATGATAATTTACGAGCTCAAAAAGGTATACTTACATACTGGAAAAGCGAATCACTTGTAATGTCAGATGGAAAAATTAATTTCACAGTGAAAACTGATAGAGATTCATTGGATCAGCTTATTTATAAAAATGTGACTGAGAATGTGTCTTTTCAGAAAAAACCGAAGATTTTATTGTACAAATTTTTAATTCCTAACGATGAAGCTAAGAATTTATTTTTAGCTCTGCAGAAGCTAAATTATGATGCAGCAAAACTTTTTCCGGGATTTGATGGGATTTCTAAGTCAATCACCGAACTTATTCTTATATTAGAGGATTAATCATTAAAATAGCCCTTGTTAACCATTTAAGGTTAACAGGGCATTTTTGTTTATCGGCTCAGTTTGTAAAGGCAATATTGATTTAACGAAACACTCTCCGCGGCTGCCCGTTCAACCAATTGCCGGTGCAGACTCTTTGGAACACGCAAATTGAATTTACCGCTGTACTCATCTTCCCCGATCGGTTCAGGAATGATGTCATCGTATTCCAGTTTTACTGCCAGGTATCCCTCCATAGCTTCCCGAACACTCTCGTATGCCTCAGCAAAGGAATCTCCATTACTTTGGCACCCATCTAATTCCGCAACAGTTGCGAAGAAATAATCACCGCTCTCGTCTTTAACGGGTCTGATTTGTATCGTATACGGGAGGGCCATGTAGTACGCTAAATCCTTCTTTTGGCTATGATTTGCCATTAATAATCGGCTAGGATATGATGAGAATTAAGGAAAGGGGAGGTGCTACTCCCCAATCCGGTCCAGTACGTCTTTGACGTATACCGCCTTAAGTGGTTGTTCCTTTTTGATAGTTATCAAGTCTCCTGCTTGGTTTCGGAAATGGAAGTGCGAGCCGTTGCTTCTCACTAATCCATAACCGTGATGCCGGAGTACCTTGGCAACTTCATCATATTGGATACCACTGGGGCGGTCTTTCATTTTTTGGACCAATTTTTCTATCCTAGCCATATCTCACCTCCTATTTATATAGTACCATATATAGTACTATTATTCAAGGGGTTTATGATTTAGGTTTGGAACAATCCAACTCTATTTTATTTTTAGCAGATGTGTTCCTTCTATTATAAAGGGGCAGTCATGGGGCAGTTGATTGTGTATTCAACGTTTGTACATGCTGTTCATGACTGCCAATAAGGTTTAAAAGCGAGAGTTCATCAATCTTTTGACTGTGTAAGACTATCGCGGAATAGGGTGAGAATCAGCCTTCCAAGCTAATAGCGTGGGTTCGATTCCCATCACCCGCTTCATGGTAACATCAAAGAGAGCTCTTGCTTACTGCAAGGGCTCTTTTTGATATAGTAATTTATATAAGAAAATAGTAGGAGGACTTATGAAAACTAAAATGGAAACGCCAAAGATTCCTCTGGAGCTTGAAGACTTATCGTTGGCTTTAGAAGCATGGGAGAGTAAAGAAGAAATCAAGCATGGGCGATTCAGTAATATGGCTATTGAGAATCAGAGCGCCAGCAGGGTATCATTCGATAAAGTGGTTTTTGAGAACGTGATCTTTAGTGAGTCCTCATTACCGGAAGTCGAGCTTACCGATGTGATTTTTGATAAATGTGATTTGTCCAATATGGACTTAAACGGCTCTTTCCTCCACCGGACGGAATTTAGAAACTGTAAGTTGCTTGGTACCAATTTTGCAAATAGCAGGCTCCAAAATGTAAGCTTTCAGGGTTGTGTCGCTGACCTTTCTTTATTCCGTTTCTCCAAGTTTAAACAGGTGAAGTACACCGAATGCTCTCTGGTGAGTGGCGATTTCTTTCAAGCTGCACCCCAAAAACTGGAGTTCTCTGAATGCAATATAGACCAAGCTCTTTTGTCAGGTGTAAAGCTTAAGGGAGTGGACCTTAGTGATTGTAGCTTTGAAAGGTTACATGTAGATATTGAGGATCTGGACGGATGCATCATTTCAGATTCTCAGGCAGCCTCTTTTGTTGGATTATTAGGCTTAATAGTGAAGTGAGTTTGATTATGTGAATGAACTTTGTTTAAATGAAGAGATCAATGAATGTACAATTTCAATTTCATGCTTTTACTGATGTAAAGGAGGCGTAGTATGAAAAGGGCTCTGGTTATTGGAGGAAATGGCACATTAGGCAAGGCGGTTGTTGCGAAGCTTCAGGAATATTCCGTTGAGGTAATTACAGCCGGCAGGCAATCCGGCGATTACCAGGTGGATATGACCTCGACAGAAAGTATTACAGCCCTCTTTGAAACGGTGACTAATATTGATTACGTCATTGTTGCAGCAGGCCAGACTCATTATGCGAAGTTGGAAGAACTGACCCCGGAGAACAACATGATTAGTGTGCAGGGCAAATTACTCGGTCAGGTGAATATCGTCTTGATTGGACAGCACTATATCAACGACAAGGGGAGTTTTACGCTGGTCAGTGGCATTATACAGGACCATCCCATTCTGAAAGGCGCATCCAGCGCTATGGTCAATGGAGCGATTGATTCATTTGCCAAAGCAGCAGCGTATGAGCTTCCTCGAGGTATACGTTTAAATTCCGTTAGCCCTAACCTGTTTGTTGAATCCGCAGAGAAATATAAGGGTGTGTTTATCGGATTTAATCCTGTGCCTGTGGAGCGGGTCGCCAATACGTTTATCCAGAGTGCACTCGGGATCGAAACCGCCCAAACCTTTAAAATATACTAATTGTAAAGCATAATAAATACAAAGGAGATCAGCAGAATATTCCTGCGATCTCCTTTTGTTTTGGATGAAATGGGATTTAGGCTCTAATGCCAAGCATATTATTGTATGTTTAAGCGATACGGTAAGAGAAGGGTAACGGCCATGATCTGTTTCTCTTCATTAAGAACATAGCCATGCCCATTTTCCCCGTTGCCCTTTAAGCCGCTAGAGGCAGTTACGTAGACTCATAAGGTATAGACAGCAACTACCAATTAGTATCTTTCCAGGATCAGCTGAGTTTTCAGACCATCGGCAGGAATGAGCCAGTTTTTGTTCTGAAGCACTTGCATCAGCTGGGTACGCAGTCCGGAAACAGCCGAAGTATCTGTTGTTTTAAACGAAATCTCTACAATATTCTCTACTCCTGTACCTGCTGCATTACGAATAGGCCATACTTCAAGGGTAAGTTCTTGTCCATTCCATGTTCCTTCATAACGTTGGAACGTTACTGGGCCGTAGGCACGGGATTGTGTGAGTTGTTGTTTACCCCAGTTGGAGGAGGACCAATTTTTTAATTTGCCAGGCAGCTTGTCCAATAACATGTTCAATGCTTCTTGCTGTGATGGAAGTTGTACGCCTGTAGCTTTGGTATCCACCTTTTTGGTGTTGGAGAAGCTCAATGTTTGTTTACCATATCCCCAGTCAATTTCAGCCTCATAATTATCGTCTGACGCATCAAATCCCTCTTGATTAGCCAGAGTCAGCGCCGCATTAACATCACCATTGATAACAGGATAACGCTTTTTATAAGTCAGTTCATAATTGTTCTTGTCATCTTTCTTCCGAAAACGGACGTTCCATCCCTGTTGATCAAGATTCAGCGCGTTGGTGTCGAAGTACTCTGCACTAATGTTTTTTGCTGTGGAACTTAAACCAAGCGTCTGAATGACTTCACTGCGTGGTGTCCCATCTGTGTTCAATACCAGCTCCGGCTTAGCCAGGAACTTCACTTCATAGGCAGGAACAGCATTAGCTGCTGCTGAAGCCTGTGGTGCTTCCAGAAACGTCAGTCCACTTCCCAATGTCACGATACTCAACATGAATGAGGCGGTTACCTTTTTCCATTTTTTCAAAACCAATCACTCCCTAGGCTGGATTAACGTACAGACCCACTTTATCGTCCGAGTATATGAAAGCGATTAAATGGAAGGACTCGTTGCGTTAACCCTGCATAGATTTGATGAATGCCAAGCGATAGTTTATATGGGATAGCAGGATTATGAATTGAAAAGAGAGAAGCTATGGCTCTTGTCCCGCAACACTTCTTTGAAGCGGTTAACTTGAACTGAAGGATGACGATCCTTGTTGTGAACGGTGTAAATGTGCCGTGGAGCCTGCTCTCCCGGAATGGGGAGCACCTTGATGAGCCCATGCTGTTCTTCCCACTGTACAGCCATTCGTGACATGAACGAGATATGACCGCCGAGTAAAACCAGCTGCTTGATTGCTTCCAGAGAATCCATCTCCACAGTGCTCCGTAGACGAATATCATGTTGCTCCAGCCATTGGTTGGTTAAACGGCGAGTGCTGGATTCATTCCCATGGAGCGCAAAAGGAACCTGTGCCATATGCTCGGGTTTCAGTACATCCCTCTGGGCCAAGACATGCTGTGGAGAGCAGATTAATACCAGATCGTCTTCACACAGCGTTTCTGCTTGCAATACCGGACCCACAAATGGTTCGGAAGAAATCACACCCAGATCAATCTGGTGGCGGATCAACATTTCGCGGATAACGGGTGAAGGCTTGACCGATAACATAATTCGAATACCGGGGAATTCCTGAGAAAATGTGTTCAAAATAGGTGGCAGCAGATACGTTGCAGGTACATAGCTCGCTCCAATGTGCAGGGTGCCCCGATACAGGCTGTCATATTCCTGTACCACTCTGCGTGCTTCCTGGGTCAGGGCATTGATTTTGACGGAATAATGTAAAAGGGCTTGTCCAGCCTCGGTCAGAAACGTCTTTCCACTACGCGATTCGAATAATCGTACCCCCATCTCTTCCTCCAGAGACTTCATATGAAAGGTAACAGTAGGCTGCTTGATGCCGAGAACCTCGGCCACACTGGTCATATGATGATGCTTATCAATGAGTTCAACAATTTGCAGTTTAATCAGGTTCAACGAACTCAACACTCCTCTCAGGTAACTTTGAATCACCTTATATAGATTTAATCTATGAACATCAACAGAATTCATCTAAAAAGTTAATTCCAATTTTACATTTCTAACATACAACTCGCGAAAGCGGACGTTAGACTGAGAACAGTACAAGAAGACAGGCAGGGATGCTTATGAAAATGGAAATTACGGGAATTCAAAAATCATTCAATCGTACTCCCGCACTGCTGCCCACGGATTTAACGCTTCAGCATGGACAGTTTACGACGCTGCTTGGCCCATCCGGCTGTGGCAAAACGACGTTGTTACGCATGCTGGCGGGGCTGGAGCAGCCGGATGCGGGAGAAATCGTCGCGGATGGCAAGAGTTTCTACTCTGCGACGAAGCGAATAGATGTACCGACACATAAGCGTAATCTGGGCATGGTGTTTCAGGATTTTGCATTATGGCCGCATATGACGGTGTACGAAAATGTGGCGTTCGGCCTGAAGGCCGGAAAGCAGAAGTCTGATCTGCGCCAGAAGGTGACCGAAGCACTTGGTATGGTTCGCCTGCAAGGCATGGAGGACCGCTATCCTCATCAGCTGTCGGGAGGACAGCAGCAGCGGGTTGCTTTTGCCAGAGCGGTAGCGGTGAGACCGGGGATTATCCTGTTCGATGAGCCGCTAAGTGCACTGGATGCCGTGCTGCGAGAAGAGATGCGGATTGAGATGATGTCATTGGTGCGGGATATGGGACTGACCGCGCTGTACGTCACCCATGATCAGGTTGAGGCGATGTCGATGTCGGATGAGATTGTGGTGATGGAGAAGGGGCGGATATTGCAAAAAGGAACCCCGGAAACGATCTACGGATCGCCAAGCGATCCCTTTGTTGCTTCGTTTATCGGAAAGTCCAACTGGCTTACGCCCAATCAGTCCATGGTGAGACCGGAACATGTCTCCTGGAACAAAACAGGTCATGATGATCTGTGTTATCAGGCAGTGGTGCTCAGCGTCAGTTATGTAGGAGAACGTTATGAAATTCGGGTGCAGATGGAAGGGCTGGGGGTATGGACAGCCTATCTGGATCAAAGAGTGCGTGTAGGGGAGAAGATTCAGCTCTATGTATCCCCGGAGCGGATCTGCCGAATGAATGGGGAAGACACTCCTAAAGTGAAGCCGAGAGAGTTCATCGCAGCAGCTAACTGATCATGATGAGTATAAAGGTCACGGATCAGGAAATGGGCCATGAAGAGGATCATATCATTAAGTAATGAAACGGATTATCAAGGAAGTGTAACTTCTAGAAAGTGAATTATGAAGGAAACGTACCTTCCTGAGATCACATCACCGTTCAGTCTCATAAAGAGAGGCATGTGTTGGTGTCAATAGCAATTAAACAAACATAGCGACCATAGCGTAAACAGCGTATACAGCGTGAGTTTGCAGAAACTTGAATAAAAATATAATCAGAAACCAAGGGAGATGGAATGAAATGTTGGGTATGAAAACACGGAAAAGAAGCGCGATGCTGTTATTATCAGCGGTAATGAGTATCAGTTTGTTTGGATGCAGCACAGGTAATTCAACCACCGGGAATGCGGGTCAAGCTGCAGGGGAAGGCAGTACGGCTACTGCATCGGCGGAAACGACAAAACCAGCCGGCGGCAAGCTGGTATTGTACAGTGCAGGGCCACAGAAGCTGGCGGATAATATCATCAGCGGATTTACAGCCAAGACGGGCATTGAAGTGGAGATGTTCCAGGGTACAACAGGTAAAATTCTGGCTCGCATGGAAGCTGAGAAATCCAATCCCGTAGCGGACGTCGTTATCCTGGCCTCCCTGCCTTCGGCACAAGCACTGAAAGCGGATGGCCTGACGCTCCCGTATGCAGATGCCGAGAATGCAGACAAGCTGAACAAGGATTGGTCGGATGCTGAAGGTAACTATTTTAGCGCCAGTGCTTCTGCGCTCGGAATTGTCTACAACACCAAGCTGGTGTCCACGCCACCAACCAGTTGGGCGGAACTTGCAACACCTGCCTGGAAGGACCTAGTCAACATCCCGGATCCTACGCTGTCTGGTTCGGCGCTGGACTTCATTACAGGATACCTGAGTGCGAACGGAGATAAGGGCTGGGACTTGCTGGACAGCTACAAAGCAAATGGTGTAGCGATGGCAGGAGCGAATCAGGAAGCGCTTGATCCGGTTATTACCGGAGCGAAAAGCATCGTAGCAGCTGGTGTGGATTACATGGCGTATTCCTCCAAAGCCAAAGGTGAACCACTGGACATCGTATATCCAGAGGAAGGGACTGTAATCAGTCCGAGACCAGCAGCGATCCTGAAATCAAGTAAGAATGTAGAGAATGCCAAGGCGTTTATCGATTACCTGTTGTCCGATGAAGCACAGAAGCTCGTTGCAGATGCTTACCTGATTCCGGGACGTGAAGACATCGAAGCGACTAACCGGGCGAATCTGAAAGACATCCCGCAGCTTAAAGTAGATTGGAACTGGATGAGTGAACACGGAGATGAGACAGCGGCACGTTTCTCCGAGACTTTTAAATAAGCAGAGTAAAATGACGAGCAAATCGAGCAACTAGAGTGAAGAGACGATTGTCTTGTGGAAGTCATGTGAGGTGAAATCGTAGTGAAACCTGTTGTAGTAGACAACAACCGTATTTTTCGGAGAGTGGGCGTGATTCTGGCCCTCTTTCTGCTAATGATAAGCATTGGTGTACCGCTCTTGCTAATTTTCTGGCAAAGTGTGTATCCGGACGGGCAATGGGATTGGATGGCTCCGATTCGGACCATTACCGGACAGCATTTATCCGGGGTGCTGCTGAATTCCGTATGGTTGGGGATCTGCGTGGTGGCTGTAACAACGCTGCTGGCATTGCCACTGGCCTGGATGATGGCGAAGACCCGCATGGGACAGCATCGCTGGGTGGACGTAATCCTCATGATTCCGTTCATGACACCGCCGTATATCGGCTCTATGGGCTGGATTCTGTTTATGCAAAAAGGGGGATACCTGCAGCAATGGGTCCCCTCCTCTGCAAGCTGGAGTGAGCTGTTCTTCAGCTTCTGGGGCATGGTGCTCATTATGAGTCTGCACCTGTTCCCCTTCCTGTACCTGTTGCTTCGGGATGCCATCATTCGTATTGGAGGCAATCTGGAAGAAGCGGGAGCGGTGCACGGGGGACGTGCGGGATACCGATTCAGACGCATTATTTTACCACTGCTGTTGTCTTCCTATGGCATGGGGATCATGCTCGTCTTTGTCAAAACGATCGCAGAATTCGGAACGCCAGCAACCTTCGGACGCAAGATTGGCTATTATGTCATGACCTCCGAAATTCACAAGTATATCTCCAGTTGGCCGATTGATTTTGGCAAGGCAACTTCGCTTGCTTCCGTGCTGCTGTCGGTCTGTCTGGTGATGTGGTACATGCAGTCTGCGATGAGTCGCAAGTTCACATACCGTCTGGTAGGGGGCAAAGGGCAGCGTTCCAAACGGTACTCCCTACGCGGCGGAGCGGGCTGGTTGTGCGGGTTGTATCTCGCGTTGCTGCTAATTCTGTCAGTGGGCATTCCGTATTTCTCCATTATTGCGGCGTCGACGATGAAGCTGCGTGGGGCGGGATTGTCCTTCGATAATCTGACGCTGGATCATTACCGGGAATTACTATCCTGGGGATCGGTCAGTATGAAAGCAATCGGGAACAGTCTGGGACTGTCACTGGCAGCTTCGACAGTTGCGGTTATTATCGGTACAGGTTTTGCACTGACGATTGGTAAGTCATCTTCCTTTATGCAGCGTGTCATTGATCTGTTCAGTCTGCTGCCAAATACGGTACCGGGCATTGTCATGGTGGTGGGTCTGATCCTCTTCTGGAATTCACCATGGATGCCGTTCACGTTGTACAACTCGTACGGAATGGTTGTTCTGACGTATGTGGTGCTCTTCTTGCCGTACACGGTGCAGTATGTCAAATCAAGCTTCACCCAGATTGACGGAACGTTATTCCAAGCGGGTCAGGTCTTTGGCGGAACGCCGCTGTATATTCTGCGGCGCATTCTTCTACCACTGATCATTCCCGGCATGCTGGCCGGGTGGATGATGACATTCACGATTGCCACTCGGGAACTGGTAGGGTCGCTGTTGATTTTACCTCCATCGATGCAGACCTCGGCTACGTATATTTTTGCACAGTTTGAACAAGGTCAGGTCTCATTGGGGATGGCGATGGCCGTGGTTACTGTCGGCATGACGGTACTGATGCTGCTTGGTATTGAAGTTCTGAATTCGAAGAGAAAGTGGAATGCATCATGATCAAACTGAAGGTATGGGGCGGTGCAGGGGAACATGGACGTTCCGCCTATCTGCTGAGTGGGAGCCGGGTTCAGCTTTTACTGGATTGTGGAGTGAAAAAAGAAGGAGCCGGCGAATACCCGCTGATCGAACCGGAAATTGTTAAGAAGCTGGATGTAGTGCTGTTGTCTCACGCCCATGAGGATCATTCTGTCGCTATTCCCTTGCTCTATAGACTGGGGTATCAGGGCGAAGTATGGACGACGCGGGAAACCAGGGAGCAGCTGGACACCTATTTCAGAGCTTGGCGCAGGAATATGGAGCGAGCAGGGCATGCCCTGCCTTACGAAGAAGGCGATGAACAATTGATTCGGTATCGGTTTTTGGAGGATGAAGCCGAGGGTGGAACCTGGTTTGAACTTTTCCCTGGCGTCTCGGCGGTCTGGGGGCGCAGTGGACACCTTGCAGGATCGGTATGGTTCGGACTGGAAATGGAAGATAAGCGGATATTTTATTCCGGCGACTACACGTCGGAGTCCATGCTTTTGCAGGAGGATTGTCCAGCCGATGCGTTCTGGCAGGCAAGGTTACCACGTAACAAGCGGGGCCTTGATGCTTCAGTTACTACACGTTGGAAGCTGGGTACACTAACCGCCGTGAATGGTGGGCATGCTGTGGCAGGAGAGCCATCCGCATCGCGTACCTTGGCCTCTGCTTTATCCGAAGGGGTGTTGCGATCATCGGTATCAGCAGGAAGGTTTGTAGAGCAACGGCTTGGCAATTCCACATCGAAGGAAGCAGAAGTGACCAAAGCATCTCCAATTAGCCTGCTGGATTTGGCGATTGTGGATGCCGCATATGGTACAGATCGCGATACACAGGGCAACAAGCTGGAGCAACTGGAGCTTGTCATCCGTGAGACGATTGCCCGGGGTGGAAAGGTGCTGATGCCTATGCCTTCGGTGGGTCGTGGTCAGGAAATCATGCTGTGGGCACAGCAGCAGTTCCCGGACGTTCCGATTGTAGTGGAACAAGGCTTGGTGGATGGACTAAAGCAGCTTTTACGTGCTCCATACTGGTTAAAGGAAGAGGAAGAACACATACCGGGTGCTGTGAAGGATGCGATTGGGCGTTTTCTGAGTGGTCAAGGTTGGGAGCTGCCTGTGACAAAGGAAGAACGAGAGCGGCTACTGAATCACCATGCTGCTTCTTTGTGGTTCATTCCGGACGGGATGATGCAGTCCTCTCTTGCTCGCTGGTACTATAGCCAGTTTGCGGACGGTGGAAATAATCTGGTGCTGCTCACTGGACATGTCTCTGCTGGCACGTACGCTCATAGGCTTTTGCAGAATCCTGCAAAGTATGGCGCGTGCGAAGTACGTAAAATACGTTATAAGGTACACCAGGGCTGGAAGGATGTTGAGAGAATGCTGCACCAGGTTCCTGCAAGGCATACGGTGCTTGTGCATGCGGATCGGGCAGAGACGGATAAACTGAGAGAAGGCTTACTCAGCGAAAAATGGGTCTCGGGGAAGGAAATACTGCATTCGCTATCTCCCGGAGATGAGCTGTATCTGTAGATAGGAATTTTATAAGGATTGGATCTATGTAGGGCGTCCCTGGAGACGCCTTTTTGAATGTTGATTTTTATAAAAATAAAAATGCATGATGAGAAATTATGCTTCTCATCATGCAAGGGAGATGATTCAAGGAGAGAATCATCCGGTGTCTTTTTTAAAATTAGGATTGGCGCTGAATAGGGTGCTCCAGCTCTGAATGGCCCATCAAGCTGTCCAGGGCTTCACCGTCCACCAGGATATCAATACTTTCTACTTCATCATATTGAAACATCGTCTGGGTCAGTGCATCCAATGCAAGCAGTTCGCCACTGGTTCCCAATTTGGCCTCATCCGGGATATGAACATCCAGAGTGACTTTGCCCTCGCCGTACTGTATGGAGAGCAATTCGACCTTCTCCCAGAGGGATACAAGCTCCGAATCAGTATTGTTTTGTAAAGCTTCAAATGTTTTTTTGTATTTCTCGGAATCGTCCTTATATTCAATTTCCTGCTCTTTTTTCTCCAGTTCCAGTACCTGTGAATCTGCGAAATACACATCAACCGCTTGTGTGTTCATTGTGCCCAGGTCCACCTTGGTTTCGGATGGGTTTGGTGACTGTCCCCCCTGAACAGCAGGTTCAGCCGATCCGGATTCACTGACTGGCTTCTGAGCACAACCAATGCCAACAATCATGAAGAAGGATAAGACGAGTGCACATCCCAATTTCGTTTTCAATGGATCACATCCTCTAGCGTATTTACATTATGTTCTATCCTTTAATTTATACCCAGGTATTCCTTAATCCCATCTGCTATCGCTTGAGCGGCTTTCATCTGAACGACATCGGATGACATTAGTTCTTCATCCAGAACATTACTCAGGAATCCCACTTCCAAAAGTACTGCAGGCATGGTCGTGTCTCTGATCACTTCCAAGTTACCATTTTTCACACCACGGTCTTTGAGCCCCATGGCTTTAACCAAACGCTGGTGAATGATATTGGCTAATTCTTTGCTGCTACTGCGTTGGTAGTAGAACGTCTCCGTACCTGTCGCCTGGGGTGAGGACTCCACATTATTGCCATGGATAGATACAAATACATCCGCGTTTAATTGATTGGCGAGCTGAACACGCTCCGGGCGGGTGGGATAAGTATCACCGTCACGAGTCATCACCAATTCGATATCCGGCTCATTGAGAAGCAGTGCTTGTACTTTGAGAGCCAATGCCAGGTTATATTCTTTCTCGGGTTTGTTGGTGATACTGGTTGAACCTGGATCTTTACCACCATGGCCTGGGTCGATGACAACGACCTTGCGTCCTGAATTGCCTACAGGAGTTACAGGAACAGATGTGACATTATCTCCCGAAACATTTAGATCAATAATCAGTTTATCGGCAATCAGGTTCTGGCTGTATTGGACATCCTTCACATGATTCAATTCTACGACAATTCGGACTTGCCCAGGGTCTTGTTTAAAAAGAGAATATCTAACTTCCGTTATATTGGGGTATGCGTCCACATCCAATTTGCCATTCATGTTTTGATTCAAAGGTTGTGATAGATCACCAAACACTGCTCCGGGCAGATCCACGACCAGACGATCGGGGTTCTTCAAAGTTGTCATCACGGGTTTGGATTGACCATCCATAGACACGACGAGCTGATTGTTAGCAAATTGGATATCCGTAACATGGGTTAGCGATGTTGGGCTACCGTTTCCTGAACCATTCCCCGGTTCATCTGTGGGCTGCTTACTGGTGTCGGTGTTGATTAAGTATACAATCTTTTCCTTGTTGTTCCATTTCACGTTGAGTCCCATTTGTTCACTGACAAATCGAATGGGTACCACCATGGTGTTATTCAAAATGAGTGGGGCTGTGTTCAGGGTGACCTGCTTGTCCGCAACCATGGCTTGCTTTTGATCAACGGTTAAAGAAATCGTCTTGTCATTTTGCTGGATCTTTACATTACGTGCATTTTGATTCCAATCCACTTTGAATTTCAAGTTTTCGGCAACGACACGAATGGGAATCATCACATTCTTATTTACAATGGTCACCTGAACGTCACTTGGGAGGATTAATTCCTCGCCGTCCAAGAAGATTTTCGACGTGCTTGCAGCGGCGTTTCCCTGGCTAGGGAGTAAAGCTAGAAAAAACAGGCTCAAAAACAGGAGTAAAATCGTTTTTTTCATTATGCACCTCTACTATTTAGATCGTTACTGTGTTGGATACTTATCCAGCTTAAACCATTCAGCAAACTCATTACGACTGATTTTCTTAACGGGCTTCACCTTGTTACTCTCTAAGCTATACCTATAAAGTATCATTTGATCAGATGGGTACTCACTGATGTAATCTAGTGTTTTTCCGTTTTTTTGCCACAGAATCAGATTGGTACTAATATAATTGGTTGCTCTGGGTAGGTATATAAGGCTCTCTTTCTGAACATTGTAGATGGCTAGTGAGCTCTTGGAGGGATCTCCGTAAGAAAAGGCTATCTGATCCTCGTGGGGTGCCCAGTTATAAGTGGCAATGGTTTCTATGTTTTTCTTGCCTGCTTTTTTCAATCGGTCATTTAATTCCGTCACTTCACCCGTTTGAAGGTTAAGCAGCATCAGAGTGTTTCCTGCGCTACGTTTTGCATTTATAGCAAGCCATGTATTGGAGTTGGAGGCAACAACACTTGAGATATCGAGCCAATTATCCTCCAAATCACTCGTTTCGATCGTATGTTTCTGGCTCCCCTTGGTGACGACAATGGATTGAATTACGTTTTGTTCAAATGTGGGCTTACCTTCCAACTTCACTGTAGTAGCGGTTAAAGTAATACTTCCTCCTTTCCAGATGATTTTGTTTGCACTGTTATTCTTTTTAAATGGTTTGATGCTTGCATAGATGGAAGGAGTTACAGAAGTCGCATCAACGGAATGTTGTGAAATTAGTTCTGGCGCGGCAGGTTTGGCACCAACAACGGATGACGATGTAGTCGTCAATCCCCCCAGTAATAGGACCGTTGAAAACCAAATAGCAGCGTTGTTCATCTTGGTATCTCCTTCCGCTTGTGACGGTTTCTAATCCTCAAAATGTCCATTCCAAAATATACCTTCATTATATAAACGGTAAAATTGTAAAAATGTTTCTTTTTTGATCGTTATTTATCTATTTTTATTTATTGAAAGCATGTCGTGAGGATTCCAGTTCAGACAAAGACTAGCTATGGTGGGAAGTGTGTAATTTAATTTCATTAAATATTTGACTTGTGAAATTTTATATCATATACTGGGTGAAATTATGGCAGGATGACGTGTTCATCGGGTCTGGCGGGAGGTTGTGAATGGATGGATACAGGCAGCTATCCGATGTGGGAGCAATATCGCTTGAAACGGGAGCATTACATCATTGGATTGATGTCAGGCACGTCCCTCGACGGGACGGATGCGGCATTGGTGAGGATTCTGACAGATGACAGCGGGGCATTGCAAAAGATCGATCTGGTTGACTTCGTCTGCGTACCGTACTCCAATGAATTGAGAGAAGTGCTGATTCGACTATGCTCACCGGAGACGGCACGCGTGGATGAGCTGACGGCTGCACATTTTGGTGTATCGGAGTGGTATGCACACAGTGTCAGTGAGCTTATTCGATCTTCAGGAATCTCATCCGGGCAGGTGGATGCGATCAGCATGCATGGGCAGACCGTATGGCACGCACCTGTTGCTTCGGATTTTCCGGGGCCAACTGGCGGGAGCCTTCCCGTGGTGTCCACGCTCCAGATTGGCGAATGCGCCGTCGTACGTGAACGAACGGGCCTGCCAGTGATCGGTAATCTGCGGGCACGGGATATGGCGGCTGGTGGGGAGGGAGCGCCTCTCACTCCTTACGCCGATGCGTTAATGTTTCGTAGCCCAACGGAAGGGCGGCTGGTACAAAATATCGGCGGCATTGGCAACGTCACGGTGCTCCCGGCAGCGTCATCTGCCGAAGGTATCTCGGCTTTTGATACGGGACCCGGGAATATGGTAATGGACGCGATTGTACGTCAGGCGACAGGTGGGCGGCAGCATTATGATCCGAATGGAAGCATGGCCGCACAAGGGACATGTGATCAGGGTCTGGTGGATCTGTGTTTGGACGATAATTATTTCAAAAGGCTCCCTCCCAAAAGCACGGGACGTGAAGTGTACGGTGCGGCATATGCAGCGCGCCTGATGGAGATGGCTGCTGCGCGTTCCTTATCCTTGGAAGATACGCTGGCTACCGCCACCTGTCTAACTGCGGAGACGATCGTGCGGGCAGTGGAGGATTTTATCCTGCCGAAGGTGCAAATATCGGCCATGCTGGCTTGCGGAGGCGGCACTTCCAATGCCACGTTAATGGAGATGATCCGTCAGCGACTACCGGGAGGCATTCGTTTGGAACGTACCGCGGATTATGGCATACCGGATGATGCCCGCGAAGCGATCGGATTTGCCCTCCTTGGCCATGAGGCACTTATGGGCAGAACCAACACACTCCCGGCAGTAACCGGCGCGAAACATGCAGTAATATCGGGCAATCTGACACTGTAGTGAGTCCTTGTTTTCGAATGATTTGGCTATGCAAGAGCGTTTAACCGATTAGACTCCATTGCAATTATAGGATAAAATGCTTGTACATGAAGGCAGTACGGAAAGGGGGAGCGGATGGAAGGCATGAAGGGTGGACTTGTACGTTTACGCGCATTAATGGATGACTTGACTCCATCGGAACGGAAGATCGGGGCTTATATTCTCGATCATCCCCAAGAAACGGTTCAGTCCTCGGTGGCACAGCTGTCTGAACGGAGCGGTGGCAGCCCGGCTGCCATTATCCGTCTCTGCAAATCACTGGGTGTAACGGGTTTTCAGGAGCTGAAGCTGAAAATTGCCGGAGATTTGCAGACAGGTGAACAATATCAATATACGGAGATTCGTCCCCAGGACTCCATGGAGAGCATTATTCAGCATGTGTCCGCAAACAATATTCAATCGGTGAAGGATACAGTTCATATTTTGGACCCGCGTCTGGTGGAACAGGCGGTGGATGTGCTTCATCGGGCGAAACGAATCTTTTTCTACGGGGTGGGGGCCTCCAACCTGATTGCGCTGGATGCACACTACAAGTTCATGCGAATCAATCGTACAAGCTTTTCGTTCGCCGATCCGCATATGCAGATTTCGTCCGCAACGACGCTTCGCGAAGATGATGCGGTGGTATGTATCTCGTATTCAGGGGAGACTTCGAACGTGATCTCCTGTCTGAAGCATGCTCGTGAAGGCGGCGCTGCAACGATTAGCATTACCAAGTGGGGCAGCAATACGCTCAGCAGTCTGGCGGATGTACCCCTGATGATTACTTCCACCGAAAGCGATATCCGGAGCGGAGCAACGTCGTCACGCATTGCACAGCTGAACGTCATCGACATTTTGTATCTGGCGATTGCCAGCCGCGACTACAACCAGACGGTGGAATATTTGGAGAAGAGCCGGCAGGCTATTTTGGAGCATAAGTGAATTTGAACGATTTGAATCCCTTTCTGTTTATACAGGAGGGGTTTTTTTGACGGATGATATCCGCTTGTAGTATGAAAAATCAAAAAAAGAGCCCGGACACCTATGTCGGACTCTTTCAACTTCAAGGGCTATGCGCCCTGCATGGTTCAGGAAGGCCCCTTAATGGCGCTGCGGACGAATCCGTCAGCCAGATCCAGTCTGCGCTGAGCTTCCACGGCGTCCACGCCTGCCATCAGCATAACGATTGCCGTTTTCACATGACCGTCTGCGCCGGCAAAAGCCTGTTCAATGTCCGCTTCGTTCGCTCCGGTTGCCAGATGGATCATGCGTTTGGCCCGATGGACAAGCTTTTCGTTGGAAGGGTTCAGATCGACCATGAAATTGCGGTACACCTTGCCTAGACGAATCATGGCGGTAGTGGTCAGCATGTTCAGAATCATCTTCTGGGCGCTGCCTGCCTTCATGCGTGTTGACCCCATGACAACCTCCGGGCCGACAACAGCCTCAATGCTTACATCAGCCAAAAGGGTCATTGGCGTACCTGCGTTGTTACTCAGGCTGATCACAGTAGCTCCGATCTCCTTGGCGTGTCTCATCGCACCCAGCACATATGGCGTTCGCCCACTGGCTGCGATACCAACCACGACATCGTTTTCGCCTATTCCATGCTCATCCAGGTCTGCAGCCCCCAATTCCTCGCTATCCTCAGCACCTTCCACCGGGTCCTTCACTGCCCGAAATCCCCCTGCAATAATACCCTGTACCATGGAGGGAGGGGTTCCGTAGGTAGGCGGGCATTCCGAAGCGTCAAGTATGCCCAATCGCCCACTGGTGCCTGCACCTACATAGAACAGCCTGCCACCGGACTGAAATGCCTCCAAGATTCGGTCCGCCGCTTGGGCAATGACCGGGATCAGGGGCTGAATCAGCTCCGCAATCCGTTGATCTTCCTTATTAATCAGTTCCATAATTTCTGCTGAGGGCAATTCATCTATATGATCCGTTAGTGGATTGGGTTGTTCCGTTAATAATGAGTTCAGCATGTGGTTCATCCGTATGGCCTCCTTCTCTCTTTTAAAATGATTCTTTCAATCTTTCAAGGAACAGCGTCTTCTTGCCAGTTGTGCTGCACCTACCGCTGGAGCAGTGGCATCTTCACGATATACAAAGTCCAATTCTTCATAATATCCTGACAGCTTCTGGATAAATGTATCTCGGAAAAGCGCAGCGTATCGGAATAGTGATCCGGACAGGACAATCTGAGTGGTTGCAAATTCGGGATGACGGGCAATCAGTGCTTTTGCCGTAATTGCCAATTGTCCGGCTTCCTCGATGATCAGCGCCCGGGCAGCCTCATCCCCGGATTCAGCAGCTTCTATAGCAAGACGGGCGATGGATGCGGTCTCGGTTTTGCCCCAGTCGGATTGATACACCCGTGCCTTTAGCTCCGATATATCCCGAAGGTTCAGCTTCTTTATAAGAAGCGGAGTTAAACCGGTTGGAGGAAGAACGCCGTCATAGCTCTGCATGACCACTTGCAGTGCACGTTGTCCAATGCGATAGCCACTCCCCTCATCTCCGAGCAGATGACCCCAGCCCCCTGCCCGGTATCGTTCTCCTTCCAGCGTAAAACCGTACACGATAGACCCTGTTCCAGAGATGCACAATACACCGTGAGTATGTCCGACAGAGGCCATCAGGGCGATCTCTCCTTCGGATACAACCCAGACTGGACAGGCATCTGATTTGTGTCGATTACTGTTCTTCATATAATTATTTACTGCGTCGGCTATAAGTTGCCGTTCTTGGATCGTATCCACACCTGACATGCCGAGGCATATACCTTCACAATTTGTCGATAAATCACTTACTAGATTAAATAGCTGTTCCAGCACTCGTTGCAATTCAGAAAGGGCCTGTTCAGGTGGTACGCTGTGAGGGTTTGTGGGACCGCCGCTGAGCCGGGCAAGAATTTCCCCAAATTCAGAAATGATTGCTGCATCAGTATTGGTACCGCCTCCATCTACGCCGACATATACTCGCAAAGTGGCTCACCTCGCTTGCTTGAGTTTTCTTTTTACATAGTATAGAGGCATAAAAAGAAAAAGTAAAATTAAATTTTAGAATAAAAAATAATGTTGAATTTTTATTTCATAGCTCATATAATGAATTCAATCTACAATTTTGGAAGGAATTAATACTGTTAATGTCAACTAAGTTGACGTTAATATTGCATTTAAGAGATTAATCCTGCGTACGTTCAGGTCTAATCCATAAGGGAGGTGCATTTTCCTTACTGCCACGCTCATTAGTCAGTTATGCCGTTTAAGGATGGATGATTTCAAAAGGGGTAGCATGGTTAGGCAATGCAATAATCGGGAGACGACACGCGAAGGAGATGAAGGGATGAAAAAGAAGGGTCTGGTATGGGCAATGTTGTTGATGATGGTCTGGGTTACTGCCTGCGGGAATAGCGGTGGTGCTGCTTCAGATGATCCCAATGCGGAAGATACGGTGACGGTATGGACTTATCCGGTGCATGGGACGTATGAAGATGAACTGAAAGATCTGATCGTTGATTTCAATAAAGAACACCCGAACATTACCGTGAAGACGGAAATGCTCTCCTGGGCGGAAGGGCCCAAAAAATTCGATGTCGCTCTGAACGCGGGCAATCCGCCGGATCTTTACTTTCATAGTGTAGATGGCACATATGTAAATACGGGCTTGGCACTTGAGTTGGATAGCTACCTGACACCTGAGATCAAGGATGACTATCTGCCGGGTACGCTTGAATTGGGCCAGATCCAAGGGAAGCAGTACGGATTGCCGTTGTATCAATTCCAATGGGCATGGGGTGGCAACAAACGCATTCTGGAGGAAGCGGGTATTGACTGGAAATCCATTCAGCAAAATGGCTGGACTTGGTCCGAATTCAACGCTGCCGCAGCCAAGCTGACGAAAACGCTGGATGGCGGGGCTAAACAGTATGCACTGGTGACCGACGGAACCTCGCTTGATTTCATTGAAATGCTGTCCCGAAATAACGGCATGATTGACGTTCTCGCCAAAGACGGCACGTTCCAATGGAATGATGGACGCATTCTGGATACGCTCTCTTTTATCAAAAACCTGATGGATCAAGGTTATATGCCGAAGGAAACGGCAGCTCTTGCTCCGGCAAAACGGACGGATATGTTCTACGCGGGTGAAACGGCAATCATCTCCAAAGCGATTCCTTATTATGATGTCATGATTCAGAACCGCAACAAGGATATTGATGACGGAAAGGTACAAGGGGAGAAAATTGATTTTGTCCTGCTGCCTGTACCGCATAACGACGATCAACCTGCGGCAGCAACGATGGGCGGCGAAGGGTACGTAGCTTTCAAACAGAAGAAGGATAAGGGCGAACAGCATGCCCAAAATACATTCCTCGTGATGGAGGCGCTTAGTGGTGCCAAAGCAGGAAACTCGGCCAATGAACTGGCGCTGCCATTCGTAAGACAATCCCAGGTGGATCTGTTTAAAGGAAAAGAGCTTGGTCAACCGGATAATCTGGCTGCTGCGAAAGTAATGGCAGAGAATATTGCCATGCCGGTTGTACTGGAACTGGATATCGACAAAGCATCACAGCAAAAACAATTCAAGGAACAGGTTGTGAAGCCTAACATTCAGGCGCTGTTCTCGGGTGAGAAAACACCGGAGCAGATCGCAGAAGACTTCAAGAACAAAGGCCAGCAGATGTTTGGACAATAACTCTGACCATATAACATAACGCAAAACCACACTGATTAGGAGAGGAGGATTCGCCATGCAGACCGCCCTTGCGCCAAAACCGTCTGTACCCCGGACTTCCCGGGTTGCCCGGTTTTGGCGAGACTACGGGTGGGCGTATTTGTTCATTTTGGCGCCTGTCCTGCTGTTTCTCATTTTCACACTGTATCCTGTCCTGACGGCTCTCGTGATGAGCTTCCAGAAATACAACATCATGAATTCGACGTGGGTTGGATTGGATAACTACGAGCGACTGGTGAAGGATGAGACGTTCTGGAAGTCGATTAAGAACACACTTATCTTTACTGTGGGTACGGTACCGGTCAACATTCTTATTACATTTGTGCTGTCCTACTTCATCTTCCAGATGAAAAGCAAGTGGCAGACTTTTTTCAAAGCAACGTTGTACTTGCCTGCGGTAGCATCGGGGGTAACCATCTCCATCGTATGGCTGGCGATCTTTGACCCGACGGATTCGGGACTGCTGAACCGCTTCCTCGGCCTATTCGGCCTTGATCCGGTAATCTGGCTGGGTCAATCAGGTACGGCACTCTTTTCACTCATTCTGATGAACTGGCTCGGATCGCACGGCGCGGGTATCATTCTGTATCTGGCAGCCATGGGCGGTATTCCGAAATCGCTGTACGAAGCGGCGGATATTGATCATGCCAGCGGCTGGACCCAGTTCAGCAAGATTACATGGCCGCTGCTCAAACCAACGACGCTGTATCTGCTTGTGACGGGTGTGATTACGTCCTTCCAGGTGTTCATCTCGGTATATCTGATGACACAGGGTGGACCGAACTTTGCGACAACGACGATTGCTTATCTGGTATACGAGACGGCATTCAAATTTTATGAATTCGGATTGGCTTCTGCACAGTCGTTCGTATTGGCAATCATCATCATTGTCATCTCCATCATCCAGTTCAAATATTTCTCCAGCGATATTGAGTACTAAGCTTTAAGCACGTTGCATTAAGCATCCGGGGGTGAATGAAATCCATGAAATCAACACAGAAAAAGACACTGCTTGTCGTTGCATCCATTCTGCTGGTGGCCTGGGCGCTGGTGACGGTCATTCCGATGTACTGGATGCTCGTCGGCTCGGTGCAGGATAGCGCGATGTCGGCTTCTTTTAGACCGCAGATGATTCCGGAGCAGTTGTCGTTATCACCGTATGAGCGTTTTTTTGCCAAAACCGATGCCTGGCGCTGGCTATATAACTCGCTGCTGATCGCAATCATTCTGACCGTGACGAATGTGTTCTTTGCCTCCCTGGCGGGATATGCGTTCGCCAAACTGAAATTTCCGGGAAGTCAGGCGGTATTCTGGACCCTGTTGGGTACGATGATGATTCCTGCACAGGTAACGCTGATTCCTTTGTACATTCTGATGGTCAACGTGTTTGACCTGGGGGATACGTATACGGCCATTATTCTGCCTGCTGCCGTCAGCGTGGGCAATATCTTCTTGATGAAACAGTTCATGTCAACACTGCCTACATCGCTGATTCATGCGGCACGTATTGATGCATGCAGCGAGTTTGGCATCTTCTGGAAAGTGATTCTACCAATGGCAAAGCCGGGGATCGCGGTACTGGCGATTTTCACGTTTGTCGCTTCATGGAACGAATTTTTCTGGCCATTCCTGATTACCAATTCCAACGAGATGCGGACCGTTCAGGTGGGGCTGGCCTCGTTCGTATTTGCCGAATCAACGGACTTCGGCGCAATGATGGCAGGGGCAACGATTGGCGCGCTGCCGATGATTATTCTGTTTTTCTCGCTGCAACGCTACTTTTTACAGGGTATTACCATCGGTGCAGTTAAAGGTTAAGGTGAACGTTTAGTTCAGGACAAGCGACAACGTAAAGGGGGATCTACCTATGGCACGCGTGGAGTTTCGCCAAGTGCGCAAAGAATTCAAAGACGATCATAAAGGAACGTTCACGGCTGTGGCCGGTTCGGACTTTGTTATAGAAGATAAGGAATTCGTGGTTTTTGTGGGTCCTTCGGGCTGTGGCAAGACAACGTCATTGCGGATGATTGCGGGACTGGAAAAACAGACGAGTGGAGACATTGTCATCGGGGAACGGGTTGTGAACGATCTGCATCCGAAGGATCGCGATATCGCGATGGTATTTCAGGATTATGCGCTGTATCCACATATGACGATCCGCGAAAATCTGTCTTTTGGCCTGAAAAACCTCAAAAAGCCAAAATCCTATATTGATGAACAGGTACAGAACGCGGCCTCTATTCTGGGGCTGGAAGCGATGCTGGAGCGCAAACCGCGCGAGCTGTCCGGTGGTCAGCGTCAGCGTGTGGCGGTGGGTCGGGCGATCGTCCGTGATCCGCAGGTATTCCTGTTCGACGAACCGCTCTCCAATCTGGATGCCAAGCTGCGGGTGCAAATGCGGGTAGAATTGGGCGAGCTGCATAAGCGGCTCGGTGCCACAATTGTATACGTCACGCATGATCAGGTAGAGGCCATGACATTGGGGGAGCGCATCGTAGTTATGAATCATGGAGATATTCAGCAGGTGGCTTCACCGAAAGAACTGTATGCGAGTCCGCGTAATATGTTTGTTGCCGGATTCATCGGTTCCCCGGCGATGAACTTCATTGATGCCCGGATTGAAGGCACGCAGGTTGTCGTGGATGGGGCATCATTCACCTTGCCAGAGGATGTAATCGCTCGTCTTCAGAGCTATCAGGGCAAGCCGGTAATTATGGGTCTGCGTCCAGAACATATTTTTGGTGACGATGTTGCTCCGAATATTCCGACAGACCATATGCTGCAGGCGCGGGTTCAAGTCGTGGAGCATCTGGGCTCCGAGAATCTGGTGTATTTCCATTCCGGTGCCCGTACCGTTACAGCCAAGGTTCACCCGGAAACACATGCTTATGTAGGAATGGACAAATATTTTGTGCTGGACCTACGTAAGGCCCACTTTTTTGACCCGGAGACAGAACTGGCGATTGGACGGGAGTAAGCTATATCAGCTGAATGTTTCGCTTCTTCGGATTGGTTCTGCCTTCTCCGTTATCGTGTAAATGTTTAGTCCAATTTATATAGAAGGGAGAATAAAAATGCGTAAGCTGAGTGAAGTGTTGGTCAAGTCTGGGGCGGAAATCTATCGGGATATTATTCCGGTAGCCCTGTACAGTGTTGTCAGCTCCATCATAATGGTGCCCATTCTGATGTTTGCTCCGCTGCCGATCGCGGTGCTGCTTTTGGCCGTGATTTATATGCCAATCCTGTTCGGCGTCAGTTATGCCGTGCATCACAGGCTGGAACGCAAGGAACGCCGCAATGGGCTCAAGGATATCTGGAACGGAACGAAGAAGGGATTCATCCCGGGAGGGGCAGTAGGTGTGCTTTTCGCGGTGCTTGGCTTCATTCTGTGGTCAACCTGGTGGTATTACGGCGGACAGGGCGGGATTACAGGTACAGCGGTGAGCATGTTCCAAACGTTCTTCGTGCTCATGGCGCTGATGTCACAGTTCTATACGTGGCAGCTCGTTTTGCAAAAGAACATGGGCATCATTCAGGCGATGGGGGAAAGTGTGAAGTTATTCTTCCGTCATCCGGGGTACACGATGGGAGCCTGTTTTCAGGCGCTGTGTCTGACGGCTCTGCTGATGCTGACGGTTGTTGGATACGGGGCACTGTTCGCGGGCATGTTTGCCATCTACCAGCATAAGGTCGCCCTTAATGTACTGGAACCCGAAGAGGAACCAGCTACATCTGGCGGCAATGACCACCAGCATACAGGGTGGATCAGCCAGGGGAATGTGTAATGGGCGTCAGAACTGGAGTTGATCTTCTGTCGGGAGGACTCTCCCACCCATGGTTAACGGACTCACGAATTGGCCTGATAACGAATCCGACCGGAATTACCGCGGATTTTATCTCGACAGTGGATGTTTGTGCCGGGTTGTCCGGTGTCGAGCTGACAGCACTCTATGCTTGTGAGCACGGGCTGGATGGTGAGCTTCAGGCTGGTGTCCGATTTGGGGATACGATGCATTCAAGTTTAGGTATTCCGGTGTTCAGCCTTTATGGGGAACATAAGAAACCCACGCCTGCAATGCTGGCTGGTGTTGATACCGTATTGTATGACATTCAGGATGTGGGTGTCCGGTATTACACCTATGCATCGACCTTGTTTCACATGATGCAGGCCTGTGCTGAAACGGGCAAACGACTGCTCGTGCTGGACCGTCCCAATCCGTTGGGCGGGGATGCGGTGGAAGGCGGCGTGCTGAGCGCGGGCTATGAATCGCTCGTTGGAGCTTGGCGTGTCCCCGTCCGCACCGGGTTGACGGTCGGTGAGTTGGCCCTGCTGGTGAACATTGAGATGGAGGTGCCCTGCGAACTGGATGTAATTATGATGGCAGGCTGGCAGCGCTCTATGGAGTTTACAGACTGTGATTTGCCCTGGATGCTGCCTTCTCCCAATATGCCTACACTGGACAGTGTGCGGGTGTATGCAGGTACATGTCTGTTTGAAGGTACCAATGTTTCTGAGGGCAGAGGTACGACTCGCCCATTCGAGTGGATTGGAGCACCGTGGGTAGATGGTGAACAGCTGGCGGAACGTTTTCGTGATTACCACTTGGAGGGAGTGCATGTGCACCCCGTGTACATGTCGCCGACCTTTTCCAAACATGCAGGAGAGTTGTGCGGGGGTGTAAGGATATTCGTAACGGACAGCAGCACATTCCAAGCGGTAGATACAGGGCTGATCCTTTTGCATGAACTGGCTTCGCTTTATCCAGAGCAATTTCAATGGTTGGAGCCTCCACAGTCAGGTTCCCGATATTTTATTGATTTGCTGACCGGAGGCAGGGAAGTTAGGGAAATCATTCATGACCGGGAGAAAGTAATTGGCTTAATTAAATCGTGGAGAGTTCAAGCAGAGGAATGGAAGGAGCGGCGGAAGCCGTTTTTGCTATATCCATAAAAGTAAGGTCCATGGGAAGGATATCTTGTAATGAATCATGGATGCTTGTCATTGGGAGGGGGCATGGAATGAGTGGGCAAAACGAGCTATACCCATTGAAGCTGGAACAGATGACCCTGCGCGAGAAAATCGGTCAAATGCTGCTTTGCGGCTTTCATGGCACTGAAGCTGCTGGTGATGTAGATGACTTTCTCCGAAAGTATCCCATCGGCGGTGTGATTTATTTTGCGCGTAACGTGGAGTCACCGGAGCAGGTGGAGCGGCTATCGTCGGGCCTGCAACGGATTGCTGTCGATAGCGGTAATGTGCCGCTCTGGATATCCATTGATCAGGAGGGCGGCATGGTAGCCCGGATCACCGAAGGGATCGCCCTGATGCCGGGACAGATGGCAATTGCCGCAGCAGGCTCCCTCGAGGATGCATATCAGGCAAGCTACATCAGTGGTGTGGAGCTAAGATCCATGGGCATAAATATGAACTTTGCTCCGGTTCTGGATGTAAACAATAACGCTGCCAATCCGGTAATTGGTGTGCGTTCATTTGGGGAATCACCGCAGTCCGTCGCAGCGTACGGAGCCAGGAGTATTGCAGGAGTACAGGATGCTGGTATTTCCGCGACAGCCAAACATTTCCCGGGGCACGGGGATACCGATACGGATTCACATCTGGATCTTCCGGTCATCACCCATACTCGGGAACGGGTAGATCGTGTGGAACTGATTCCGTTCCGGGCTGCCATAGCGGCAGGTGTCGATGCAATGATGTCAGCACATATTTATTTTCCGGCCCTTGAGCCGGAGCGTCTGCCTGTAACGCTATCGCGGGCCGTCTTAAGTGGGTTGCTTCGTCAGGAACTGGGTTATGAAGGTATGATTGTGACAGACTGCATGGAGATGGACGCGATTGCCGCCAACTATGGTACGGTTGATGCAGCTGTGATGGCGGTGGAGGCCGGCGCGGATCTGGTGTTGATCAGCCACACAGCTCATCTTCAGGCAGGGGCATTTGAAGCGCTGCTGGCAGCCGTGCAGAGCGGGCGAATCAGTGAGGCTCGCATCGACGAATCTGTAACTCGGCTGCTGAAGTACAAAGCGAAACGAGGTCTGCTGGAGAATGGAATGGGCGCAGGTAATGATGAAGTGCATGATGAGGTAGCGACTTCGCTCTCTGCTGAGGCTTTTACTGATCCAGCTTCATTTAGGCGCCAAGAGCGTAACCATTCGTTACACCAAGAAGTGGCCCGACGAATCAGTGAGAACAGCATCACGCTGGTTCGTGACCAATTGAACATGCTGCCTTTGAAGCCGCAACGTACGCTGGTCATAACGGTTGCTACAGCAGTAACGACGATTGCCGACGAACAGCTGACTCAGGTGGTTACCCTAGGCTCCGCTTTGTCGCATTGCGGTCTGGATGTGGTCGATGTAACCGTCACGCCAGAGGAAGTTGCCATTCGTTCTGCCCATCTGCTTCAAGCTGCGGAAGAGGATGACATTCGCCAGATCATAGTGGGAACATATAACGCAGGCAGTGCCTCTGGTGATCCGCAATGCAGGCTGATCGGCTGGCTGAAGCAATTGGGCAAGCAGCTGGCTGTTGTGGCGCTTCGCAGCCCCTACGATCTGCTGGCGATCCCGGAGGTGCAGGTCTATGTGGCTGCGTACGAGAGCCGCCCGCTTGCCATGGATAGCGTCGCTCGGGCGCTTATGGGGCGTATTCCTTTTGCCGGGAAGCTTCCCGTATCCATAAAATAGACAGACGTTAAATGACGAGCGAAGCGAAAGTGTGATTCTGAATTTGAAGAAATAGATAGCAGAAGGGACGATCCAATAATGGACCGTCCCTTCTGCTATTATCTAATGAGTAAAAGGATATTATTGCAGATTCAGTGCCTGAGCTGTCTTAACCTCGACCTCATCCATAAGTGAAGTCATATCCATACCCGCATGATTACCGAGAAGAATAATCGTAATATCATCTGTTAAATTACGTGAGAAGGCTGTGGCAAAACCACCACCGCTGCCGTTGTGGAAGACGGTACGATTCTGATCGTTCTCCTTGAGAATCCAGGCGTAGCCATAATTTTTATCCGAATACGGCTCATACATCTGTTCAATCGTATCCTGACTCAAAATTTTGTCCGTGTACAGCGCCCGATCCCACTTCAGCAGATCATCCACGGTGGAGTAAATTGTTCCTGAACCTGATTGTGAAACATAATAAGGCGCAGGCACCCACTGTTTATTCTTCGCAACGAATCCGCTATTCGTATGGACCTTACGGGAAGCTTCTCCAGAGTTCTTCATGCCGAGCGGCTTCAAAATGGTCTGCTGCACATAGTCGGCATAACTTATGCCGGACACCTGTTCAATAACATAGGCCAGCAGAACATAACCACTATTACTGTACAAATAGGCACTACCGGGTTCGAATTTTAATGTTTTGTGCCGAATTTCTTCTACCGTTTCTTCCAATGAAGTGCCTTCACCCCGTCCGAAGGCGGATGGAAGACCCGAAGTCTGGGATAACAGCATATGGAGCGTGATCTGATCTCCCTTGGGTATGCCGGTGATATACTTGGAGATCGGATCTTGCACATTCAGCTTTCCTTTTTCCACCAAGCTGAGAATGGAGGCTGCAGTGAAAGATTTGCTCAGAGAGGCGATTCTGGTCTTCTGATCTGGACGATTGAGCGTCTGTTCATCCGCCAGTCCATAGCCTTGGCGAAGAAGGACTTCTCCATTGCGGGCAATCAGAGCCATGCCTGGAAAATCGATTTCGCGCAAATAGCGGTCTACACTGGCGACTTGACTGTTTAATAGGCTTACTTTGTCTGTCTCAATATTAACACTCATCTGACCAGAGGCTGTACGTTGTACTTTAATATCTGCCTTGAGTGCATTGGCAAGTGCGCGGACAGGTAACATCAGGGTGCCGTTAATCGTGCGAGATTCGACACCGGAGGACAGATGAACATGGTTAACTTGGATGAAGTCACTGCCCGCCTGATGAACCAGCTTGTCTTGACCAAGTGTAATGGTAGCCGTTTTGGTACGAGCTTCCCACTTCAAGGTGCCATTTACAGAGGTAACAACATCTCGCAGTGGAACATACGTTGTACCTTTCAATACAAGGGGGGCGTTTATCCACGATTGCTCTTGACCATTCACTTCAATGTGAACTGTTTGCGCCTCTTGTGCTGCGGCTGCTGTGAAACTGGTTTGTCCTAGAACAGGTCCTGCACAAAGAATGAGGGCGAACAGAATACGGAACATGGATGAATATAATCTGGATACAGGTCGTTGCACATGTGACTTGCGTAAGATTCGAATCCTCTCCTTCCAATCGTTTCATAGATAACCAGCTTATGAGCATTGTAAACGATCTCGTAGAGAGGGTCAAAACGGGGAAGGAGCATCATTTTCTATTATCCTAACAAAAATAATGTAATTTCGATTGATTTTAATATTCATACATAATATTTTTACTACGTTTGTCCGATAAAAAAGGGTGAAGATGATGATGGGGGATATTTAAATGAAGAAAAGGATTCGCAATTGGTTTACATTAACGGTTAAGAAACGTCTGATCGCTGCACTGCTTCTGTTCCTGATTGTGCCGAGCATTAGCGTGGGATGGTTATCTTATTTAAAAGCAGCAGACCAGGTCAGGGAAGAAATCATTCATTCTGCACAGGCCAAAACGGAAATGCTCAGTCTGCAGATTAGTCAGATGTTGGATATGGAGAAAGATAACGCAGCGCAGTTCGCCGCCGGTATTACTTCAGCAGATATTATTAATAAATCCCCTGCTCTTCAAAGGCAGATGGACCGGATGTCCAAGAATCACAAAGAACTGGGTGTGCTCACCGCAGGTGCCGAAGATGGCAGCTGGATGAAATCGCCTGACCCCGGACAGCAGATCTATGATCCACGGGAACGCAGCTGGTATACAATGGGGATGTCACAGGATGAGCCAATTATCTCGGATACGTTCCAGTCGGTAACCACGGGTGAATGGGTTGTGACTGCGGCTGCAAAGCTGTCTGACGGTAAAGGGGTCTTCGGTGCCAATGTAAGTCTCAACCACTTAAAAGAATCTGTTGATAAGATACATATTGGTGAAAAAGGAAAACTGTATATGCTGGACAACGGCGGAAAGTTTCTGTTCCATTACAATATCGAATCTGGTGTGCAGTCCAATGAGAGCTACATTAATGAGATGTATACGAAAGACCAAGGAACTGTAAAGTACACGTATGATGGACAAGAGCTGGAAGCTGTGTTCTTTACGAATCCCGCGACGGGTTGGAAAATAGTTGGTGAGATCGTTCCTTCCGAAGCAGCCGATGCCGTAAGACCGATCTTGATCCGTGCATACACTCTTGTTGGAACATCACTGATCATTGGTATTATTCTGCTTGTGTTCATTATTCGGAGCATACACCGTCCATTGTTGCAGCTAACACAGGCAGCATCGAAAGTGAGCGCAGGGGATCTGACAGTTCGGGTGGGCTTGCAGCGTCGCGATGAGTTCGGACAACTCGGGGCAAGCTTCGATACTATGACCTCCTCGCTGCGCAACGTTCTGGGCGAAGTACATGATACATCGAGCCAGCTGGCGGCATCCTCTGAGGAGCTGATGGCGAGTTCTGAACAGACATCCAGGGCAACCGAACAGGTTGCTGAGCTGATGCAGGATGCAGCGTCAGGAACGAACAAACAAAACGCCAGTCTCGCCGCAACGGGGCAACTTGTGGGTGAAATGTCTATTGGGGTCAAAGAAATCTCATCGAGTGCCGAAGAGGCCGCTCGTATTGCTGTTGAAGCATCTACCAAGTCCGAAGCGGGTATGGTTACGGTGGAAGAGGCGGTTGCTCATATTCAGAAGGTGAATGATGAGAGTGAAGCCATGGCTGCGGTCATTCAGGATCTTCGAGCGAAAAATGAAGAGATCATTGAGATTGTAGCCGAAATTACTGCTATTGCGAAGCAGACCAATATTCTTGCCTTGAACGCATCCATTGAAGCGTCCAGAGCAGGTGAACAGGGTCGGGGCTTCGCTGTGGTTGCCAATGAAGTGAAGTTGCTGGCAAACAATTCGGGCAGTGCGGCCGAGCGCATTAATGAACTGATGCGTGAGATGCATGAGAAAACGAATGCGGTACAATCTACCTTTGCCCGTACGGGAGAAGGCATGATCAAGGGTTCCCAAATGATTACGGAAGCGGGAGAGGCTTTTCAAAATATCCGTAGTGCTGTGCAATTGGTTGCTGCTCAAGCTGGAGAAGTGTCGGCAGCTTCCCGTCAGATTGATGGAGGCATGAGTTATGTGACCAAGGAAGTCAATGAGACGATTGAATTATCCAATCAGATTGCCTCAGGAACGGAAGATGGCTCAGCTGCTGCACAGGAGCAGCTGGCTACAATGGAAGAGGTTGCGGCGTCTTCTGCGGCGTTGTCCCGTATGGCTGAAGATCTGCAAAGCATGATTGAACGATTCAAGTTATAGTGTAATAGCCATTCTCGAAGAAGACTGTGGGGTGTAACCCTGCAGTCTTTTTCTTGTTGGTGTACTTCGTTAATCATCGAATTATGAAGATTCGTAGCGGATCTGTTCTGTAAAAGGGGATCTGTCTCTCCCGGAACGTCTCATCCTGTGGTATATTTCTAAATTAAAAGTAATCCGCAGGATGTGGATTGAAATGGAAAGGGGATGCACCGGATTTGGACAAATCAATACCATTGACATCCGGGCCCGCAAATACCGAAGAGGTGCAGGATGATGCTACATTTATGCAAGGGGTCAAGGATTGTATTCCAACCCTGCTTGGCTATTTGAGTATTGGCTTTGCAGCGGGTGTCATTGAAATGACGGCAGGTCTTAGCCTGGCGGAAACGGCTCTGCTCAGTCTGATTCTGTATGCGGGATCGGCCCAGTTTATTGCCGCAGGCATGCTGGCATCAAATGGTTCAGCGATGGCCATTATTTTCACCATATTTTTCGTGAATCTGCGTCATTTGCTGCTGAGTGCAGCCGTATCGCCGTACTTCCGTCATCTGACGCCGCTTAAAAATATGTGGATCGGCTCGCTGCTCACCGACGAGTCCTTTGGCGTGGCGATGACGCGTGCGATTGGTAGGAAAACGCTGAGTGAGCGCTGGATGCACGGTCTGAACATTACAGCATATCTTAACTGGTTTGTGGCGAATATGGCGGGGGCTTATTTTGGTCGCTGGATAACCAATCCGGAGCGGCTTGGGCTGGATTTTGCCTTGCCTGCGATGTTTATCGGTCTGGTCGTACTTCAGCTGATGCAGCGCAAAAATAAAAAATTACACATCAATGTGGCGATCATCGCTGTTGTCTGTGTAATCTTCGCCAGCATGGCTTCGTTTGGCAGCATGAGTGTCATTGTGGCTGCGGTCATTGCGGCAACGATGGGAGTAGTGATGGAACGATGGAAGTAAGATGGGATGTATTTTGGATTATTATGGGTTCGGCTTTGTTAACGTTCATTCCGCGTGTATTGCCACTCATGCTGTTCAGCAAGATACAGATTCCGATGTGGCTGTTACGCTGGCTTGAATATGTACCCGTAGCGGTGATGGCGGCACTGATCGGTCAGGAATTGTTTATGGCGGACAACCAGTTGGTGCCGATTACGCAAAATGCAGCCCTCTGGGCAGCATTACCTACCATTGCCGTAGCAATCTGGACCCGGAGTCTGCTCGGAACGGTACTTGTCGGTATGGTGGCAATGATGATTTTACGGTACTTGATGGGTTAATATACGGGGTCTTTATTGGATCAGGTAAATCCTTCGCCCTTACGGTTAATAATGTCCTATAAGACCATAGTAAATAGGGCGAAGGGAGTTAGATCCATGAGTAAAACGAAGCACAGACTGTTGATTACGGGAGCGGCGGGAGTCGTTGGCCGCAGTCTGTTGGAGGGACTGAGGGAAAAGGGCAAGTATGATATCGTGGCTGCCGACCTTCATGATGATCCTCAATCAGGCATTGTAGCAATGGATGTGACAGATGGAGACCGTCTGAACGAGCTCATGCAGGGTGTTCAGACAGTGCTGCACATTGCTTGGGCCAAGGACGAGGAAGATTTTCTGGGCAAAGTTCTACCGATCAACGTAACAGGGGCCTATCATGTGTATGAAGCTGCAAGGTTGAACGGTGTACAGCGGGTTATTTTTGCAAGTTCAAATCATGCGACAGGGTTCTATCCAACAGGAGAGGATATTGAAGTGGATGATCCATATCGGCCAGACAGTTTCTATGGACTTAGCAAATGTTATATCGAACTGCTGGGACGATATTACGTGGATAAGCATGGCCTATCGTCATTCAACATTCGAATTGGCAATTTCTCGGGCGATGCGTATCCGCATTCTGAGCGTTCGGCACACATCTGGATCTCGCCCAGAGATATGGTTCAGCTTGCCGAGTGCTGCATTGAGGCGGATTCGAGCATGAAATATGTTAATCTATATGGCACTTCAGCGAATACGGACAATTATTATGATATTGGATATCTGGAACAGATGATTGGGTACCACCCGGAGGATGATGCGGCAGAGTTGTGGGACGAAGCGAAACGCAAGGGAACGCCGGATAAGCAAGACGAGACGGAATATCAGGGTGGAGGATATGTGGCGAAAGACCCGAAAGTCTGAAAAGTACCGTTCTGAAAACGCTATTTTCTCTTGCGTCCGAAAGGGATAAAATGGAGACTGAAGGGTTGAGGTTTTCATTTTACATACAGGAAGGAACGGTTTTGCTTATGAGTACACATTCATCCGTTATACTTTTTCAGGGAGACTCCATTACAGACGGGGGAAGATCGCGCAATGATGATCCGAATCATTTTCTCGGGCATGGCTATGCGTATCTGATCTCAAGCAAACTGGGTGTGGAACTTGCAGCCAAGCAGCCGACGTTCTATAACAGAGGACTCAGCGGGGATCGTGCTTCCGATCTGTATGCACGCTGGAACGAAGATACCTTTAGTCTGAAGCCGGATCTGATCAGCATTCTCATCGGTGTTAATGATGCCTGGCGTACCATGAATGGCGAACCCAGTGGAGTGACGGACCGTCTTGGACGTGCATATCGTCATTTGCTGGAGGAAACACGTGAAGTGATGCCGAATACTGGGCTGGTTTTAATGGAGCCGTTCATTCTTAAAACCGGAGCTACAGTAGAGCGTTGGGACACTTGGCAGGAGCGGATTGGACTCTATCAAAATCTGGTTCGCGAACTCGCCAGTGAGTTCGGGGCGGTCTGGGTACCACTGCAGCAAACGTTCGACGATGCTCTCGAACAAGCTGACGCTGCTTACTGGTTGTGGGATGGTGTGCATCCAACGGCAGCGGGTCATGAGCTTATCGCGCGTCAATGGTTGTCTGTTGTACAGAATTCTCCGCTTGCGATAGGTTAATAGACATTGGATTGAACTGGATTATCAAGTACGCACTAGCAAGCTTGATGTAACGAGGAACCCGGGTGGGTTCTTCGTTTTTTTCATATCTCGAAATAGGGATTCTGTGGTTAATTTGGTTGGATATGATGGATAACTCTTCAAATGTACAGAATTATCCGGTAAAATGAAATCGGTTACATATAATGAAGGTTTTGTATTCCATATAGATTAGGGTGGATTCAATGGAAAACACCAATCAAAGTAAGGAAAGTTCCATCCCGATGCCGGATTCTTCGGTCATTCAACGGGTGGTACATCGGATAACGAGCGGGGGACAGGGGGATCAGCATATCCAGCCTGCACCAACACGAGCTTCAGTCTGCTCTACGGATCGCATCGAACAGGCGTTACTCCAACCGGAGCTGGCTTCTTTTTATATCGATCTGAAAGCGTATGGGGAACGTGCCCTGAACGAAATCTTGCCTTCGCTATCATTTGGTCTTTATCGGAAGTTTGGGGACATAGGGGAACGAAAGTTGTATGAGGATGCGTACTTTGAACGCAGGGGACGTCTTGCGGCAATAGCGCTGCTCGCTGTGGATTCAAATGACGCGGGATGGATAGAGACATTGGGAGATATGTTGTGGGATGTATGTGGCGAGTATACATGGTGTTTGCCTGCACATTTGGGTACGGGGGGAGTGGAACAGGTCAACGGCAATATCGATCTGTTTGCCGCGGAGACGGTACATATGCTGGCCGAAATCGTGACGATTCACGCGGATCGACTGGATACACGCATCATCCAACGGATTAGGGCTGAGGCTGAGCGACGCATTTTCACTCCGCTCTATCGGGAGAAACGTGTATATCACTGGCAAGGTACAGATCATAACTGGTCTGCTGTGTGCAGCGGATGCTGTGGCATGGCTGGACTATTACTGCTGGAGGAAGAAGCAATTCTGACGGAATCGGTAAGTCAGACGATTCGATCCATGCAGGCATTTCTGAGTGGATATGGCATGGATGGTGGTTGTGCAGAAGGCATTGGTTACTGGGTATATGGGTTCGGCTATTTCGTCTATTATGCCGACATGCTGCGCGAATACAGTGAAGGTGAGTTGGATCTGCTGAATGGTTCGAAAATAGCGGCGATCGCAGCCTTCCCATTGCGTGTTCATCTGTCGGGTGGAACCTTCGTGAATTATTCGGATAGTGCGGAGCATCAAGAGATTCCTTCGGGCTTGCTTTCACTTCTGGCATCCCGTTTCGCTATAAAGGTGGATTTGCCGTTTCATATCCCTTTGTTTACTGATGATCCCTGTCATCGTTGGGGTCACCTGCTGCGCAACGTGCTGTGGAGCAGCTCGGCAATGTACCTTCAAGAAGCGGGGGCTGTTCCAGCGGAACGAGGGATCATTTTGGATGATTTGGGCTGGATGATTGCAAAAGGAGTGCTTGAATCTGCGAGCGCAGATGTTACCAGAGATGGACCTCTCACTACTGCTTTTTCCGTCAAGGCCGGGCATAACGATGAACCTCATAACCATAATGATCTTGGGCAATTTATGATCCATTGTGGTGGTGAAAACATTCTTTGTGATCCAGGAGCTGGGCTGTATACACAAGCTTATTTTGCTCCGGGCAGAGAGCAGTTGTTCCACATTAGCTCGTCTGGGCATAACGTTCCTCGCATAGAAGGAAAGGAGCAAAGCTCGGGACGTCAGGCGCAAGCACTGGTTCTTGAGGCGAAGGTTTCGGACGATGACTGTACACTGGATGCCTGTTTGGAACTGACAGCAGCTTATCCTGAAGCGGCTTCACTCGCCTGCTATACACGCCAGCTGCATTGGAGCAGTTCTGCTAAAGATATCGGGACCGTAGCAGAACTGCGTCTGAAGGATCGATTTCAATGGAAAAGCAGAGCGGCGTCTTCATCAAGCACGTTATTTTCGGTGGGAGAACAGCAACGGCCGAGTGTGACGGAGCGATTTATGAGCAGAAAGGTACCTGAAAGGGTACATGAGGGACATATTCAATGGCAGGGTGAACATGCGACGGTAGGGATGACGTATGATGCAATCCAATGGCAGGCTGATATAGAGATAATTAATACAGTGGATCATGATAATATGCCAGTTACATTCTATCGGACCTCCCTTGAATGGCGAGACCGGTCTGATAACGGCGATGTAAGAAGTGGAAGTGATGAAGTTAATCCGCTGGAAACGGTGTGTGAGCTGAAGTTCACGGTTGGACCCAAGTGAAAGATGGAGGTGAGCATACGTGAGTAAGTATACGTCCGCATCAACATATCCATGGAGAGATGCACTCGAAGATTACCGTACACTAGCGGAACAGGCGGGGCCTGTTCCTTCAGATGGTTGGAATCAGGCTCGCAAATTGTCCCTTGTGGAGAGTGTTGTTCGGGCTTATACACCTTATCAGGACAGTGAAGGCGCCATTATTGATCCATTCTCGAACGCGGAGCGATATTATTCCACGCCAGCTTATGCAATGGCTGCATCGGTTCTTGTTCAAGCGGGCCTAACGGATCTGCTTCCTTCAGCGGCATTGGCCCTGTCACACAGCATCGATGTTGTCGTGAAGGGATGTGCGCCGGATCATCACCCGGACTTTTTCCCCGTGTTGATGATGAGAGCATACATCCTGTTGAAGCCGTATATGCCTGAGCAGGCAAAAGTCTGGGCAAGTGCCCTTAAGAAAATTCAGCCTGAACAAGATTATGTCTTTACAATGAGCAAAATGAACAACCCCAATCGCATGATTAACTGGAACGCGATTATGATCTCCGGGGAGTATCTGCGCTGGAGAGAGCAGCTTGCCAGTGATGATACGGCGTGGATGGATCGTTATCTGGATCAGTATCATCTGCCACGGTTTACGGCGCTTGGACTGTATCAGGACGGACCGCTGGACCGACCAAATTGTCCATTTTCCTATGATATTGCGACGCGCTATCATCTGGATGTCATGCTTGAAGCGGGATATGACGGTTCATGTGCTGGTGAGCTGAAGGAACAATTACGTCATGGTGCATTCAGTACGCTGCTTACGCTGTCGCCGCTGGGAGAGATTCCTCCGCGTGGACGCAGCTCCCAACATCAATGGAATGAAGCGGCAGCAGCCTACGTATGTTCTGTTCATGCAACTCAGGCCTTACAGGCTGGAGATGCGATAATGGCTGGCGCATTCGCACGCGCGGCAAATCGGTGCTTCGAAGCTGTGGAGCGCTGGAAGATGGATGATAGGCGTCTGAAAATTGTTCGCAACGAGTACCCGCCCGAGGCACGCCACGGATACGAAATCTATACGAATCATACCACCTACAACTTGTGGACGGCAGCGGCACTGGCCCATGCCTGTCTCAGCAATCCTGTTGAAGATGTAACGGGCATACTCCTTCCTTCCGAGGTAGGCAGCAGGGTGTTGCAGGCCGATGGATGGTTTGAAACAATCATTGCCTCTGTACCAGGTCAACAAATGATCCTGCATACGGCAATGAATGATCCATACACGGTTCCCGGTCTTGTGCGGATACAACAGGCGGGATTACCGGGGCTGATCGGGCCCTCCGCTGCTGGACATGTGCAATCCGGTTTCACGGAGTTTGCTGAAGGGAAAGTTGGTCCGCTGAGCTACTGTCCTGCCTGGAAAACGGCAGATGGGAAATGGCACAGTCTTGCCGAGGGCATCCCGTCAGGTGTTGATTACGACCGGGATGCCGGGATTAATCCTGCCGATGGTGGGGGTTCGATTTTGCTTGAAACGGTAGATCAAGAGGTGAAAGATAATTCAGGCTCTCTAGGGGGAGATGACGGAAAACGTCAGGATCAGGTCAATGCGTTTACAGTGACATGGCTCGGCCCGCTAACCGGGATCGATTCACTGCGCACCCGTTATGTACAGCAGGGGGATTTACTCACTGTGACGTATGAATTCGACGGTGAACCTGAGGCTGTCGGAGCACTCATTCCATTAATGTTCAGTGATGGCCGTGAACAGGCTGTCATTACACTTTCCAGTCAGGCTGTGCGCAGCGAGTATCGTGGAGCTTATGTGGAATCCACCGTGTTGGACGAAGGAGCTACCATTCATCTCAAAGAACAGCCGATGGCGTCCCGCAACGGATTGCTGAAGGAAGCACGAATGGAAGTAATTAGCGGGCGAAGTATTATGTTTACGATCAGATTAGGAATCGATTAGAGGAGGGAAAGGTTTATGAATACATCAACATCAGTGACATGGCTGGAGGAAGCATGGCGGCAGGGAGCGGCCAAAATCATTCGCAATGCGCAGCGCATCAAGGATACATTTCCGCACACCGCCCCGCAGGGCATGTATGACCGGAATGATCCTGAATGGTGGACCGCCGGCTTCTGGCCGGGGCTGTTATGGCTTGTCTATGGCGAGTCGCCGGAGAGCGAAGCTGTCGCCCCGTTATACCGTTATGCCGAAAGCTGTGAGCGGCAATTGGAAGGTTGTCTGCGTGATCCCGAATCGGTGGATCACGATCTGGGGTTCATCTGGCTGCTTAGTGGCGTAGCCAACTACCGCCAGACAGGCAGCGCGGATGGTAGGCGGCGGGGAATGCTCGCCGCCAATCTGCTCGCTGCCCGCTTCAACGTGCGCGGTGAGTATATCCGCGCCTGGAACTTCAGCTCGTCAACGATGGATACGCGCGGCGTAGCCATCATTGACAGCATGATGAACCTGCCGCTGCTCTACTGGGCATCCGAGCAGAGCGGCGACCCTCGCTTCCGCTGGCTGGCGGAAGCGCATGCGGACACCGTGGCGCGCGAGTTCGTCCGCGCTGACGGGTCCATCTGCCACGTGGTGGAGTTCGATCCACTCACGGGGCAGAAGGTGCAGGAGCATGGCGGGCAGGGCCATGCTCCAGGTTCCGCCTGGGCGCGGGGCACCGCCTGGGCGCTGCACGGGTTTGCGCTGTCTTTCCGGTATACGGGCGAAGCCTGCTATCTGGAGACAGCGGAGCGAGCGGCCGATTTCTTCCTCGCCATGCTTGGCGAAGACATCGTGCCGCTGTGGGATTTCCGCGCACCTGCCGAGCATCAGGTGGCGTGGGACTCGTCCGCTTCGGCGATTGCCGCAAGCGGTCTGTTGGAGCTGGCGAAGCTGTCGCCGCGCGGTGAGGAATACAGAGCCGCGGCAGAGCGTATCCTCCACGGGCTGCATGAGAACTACAGCTCTGGTGAGACAGCAGCGGAAGAAGGTCTGATCATGCAGGGAACCGTGCATTATCCAGAGGGTCGAGGCTTGAATGTGCCGATTATATACGGCGATTATTTCTATATGGAGGCGCTGGCGAAGCTGCGTGGCTGTCCGGGTTTATTTTAGAAAAACAAAATTTAAGAACATCACACGTCGAGCAGCGAGTATGCGTGGGGGATGAGTATGCGGCCCGTCATACAACTGCTCGAGTGTGCCTGCCTCCCAGGGTGAAAAGGTATTTCTGTCTTGGAGGCGGAGCATACCTAAGTAGAAGCTGTAATGGAAGGGATCTTATAGATAGGCCACCGGGCTAATTCTTTGTTTCTATTAGAAATGACCTGGTAGAGATTCAATGGCTCCGGTTCACATGTTAGATCACACAGATTTATTTTTGATTTTTGATTTTTGATTTCAGGTGTGCGTCTTAAGATGACAAAGTCGGCCGAGGACTGATCGGGATATCGTTGAGGAATAATCTCCTGTACTTTGAACTCGGGATAGTCGAACAGATAATCAAAAATATTTCGATCCTCAATGGTCCTAACCCCTGAATTTCCGTTTTCTTTCAATCGAGTGTACAGCACGACCCACTCTGACGAAGAGTGCAGGATGTCGTAAAGGGTGTTGCGGAAATCCGTTTCATCCGTAATGTGATAGAGTACATCCAGACAGACGGTAAGATCCGCTTGCAGGAAACCGCGGTTAATCCACAGACCTGGCGTGTATAACATGAAGCTTTTGGAGGAATCGCTGGCAAACTTGGAGGCGCAGAGTCGTACCGACGAACCTGCCACATCGACACCCAGATACGTCTCATAATTCATATACTGCAGTTGATTTCCATCCCCGCACCCAAATTCAATGACGCTGGAGATACCCTCACGCTGAATCAGTCCGTTTACTACCTCTGCCTTGAATTCAGCCAGTACACCATAAGAACCTCTTCCCGATGTTTCGCCTGAGCTATACGTTTGTTCCCAATATCCTTTGTAATCAAAAGACTGACTCATGTTTCTCCCCCGATCATATGAAATAAAGTCAAAAATCCAGTGACTATACATAGGTTATGCGTAATATTTGCGGGTATGAATCCTTTGGAATTCGATAGGTCGGAAGGATGAATTCCCGCGGATTCCCCTTAAAATTCCCTGAAAGTCTAAACATCTGGAAAGAACTTGCCGACATTAAACCTAAGGAACAAAATGATAAGAATCGGGGGGAAATGATGTTAAAGCCAAGATTGACCAAGTACATGGTGATGATGCTGGTATTGGTGCTGAGTATTTCCAACGTAGGCTTGGCCGCTGCGGCAGATAAAGAACTGTCCAAAATTGTAGTTTCCAAAAATGAGCTGTCGCTCGAAGTGGGTGATTCCAGTTCGGTTACGGTGACAGGAGTATATAGCGATAATACATCGGCTAACGTGACAATTAGTTCATCCTGGAGTAGCAGTGATACTTCGATAGCGACTGTATATAATGGTGCCATTACTGCCAAAAAGGAAGGTACGGCGACCATTACAACATCGTATCAGAGCCAGAGTCAGACGGTTCAGGTGAATGTAACCAAAAAGGTCAAAGCCCTTTCCAAAAACGTGCAGTCGCTGGACTTGCGCACAGGAGATAGCAAAGACATTATTTTGACGGCAACCTACAGTGATAACACGACGAATGCAGAAGCATCCAAAGTTGCTGAGTGGTCATCCGATGATGAGAAAGTGGCAACAGTTGTGAATGGTAAAGTTACTGGACAAAGCGCCGGTACAGCCGTTATCACAGGTAAAGTGGGCAGTCAAAGTGTGACTGTGGATGTTAACGTTGAGGTTGTTAAACGTGTGGATGTGGACAAGAAGCAGGTCAATCTGCTGTTGAACAAAAGTGAAACTGTAAAACTGACAGCCACCTACCCAGATGGCACAACCAAAGATGTAACGGATCTGGCCGAGTGGACGTCAAGCAATGAAAAAGTAGCAGACGTATTAAAAGGTGAAATCACAGGTTATTCGGCGGGTTCTGCCAAAATTACCGCCAAATACGGAACAAAATCCGTATCGGTCGATGTGGATGTGGATCTGACAAGCAAACTGAGCGTGGAGAAACAGAGCATTTTCTTCCGTTTGAGTGAGTCCAATAAAACGGCAAATGTCGTATTGACTGCATCTTACCCGAATAGTGCTGATGTAAATGTAACGGATCAGGCAACATGGACATCCAGCAACGAGAAGGTTGCGACGGTATTCAAGGGACAGGTTACAGCAATTGGCGCAGGTTCTACGACAATCAAGGCAACGTATAGCGGCAAAACCGTGGAAATCACGGTTGACGTGGATACGGCAAGATATCTGGATATTGCGGGTGTCGAAGATAAATTGGCTATGAGCGTTACAGGTGATAACAAAACCAAGAAACTGGTAGCCAATGCAGAATATATTGATGCAAGTACAGAGAACGTAACTTCCAAAGCAACTTGGACATCCAGCAATGCGGATGTTGTATATGTATCTGGCGGCGACTTGATCGCCTATAAATCGGGAACAGCGACCATCACTGCGGCATACGGCGGCAAAACCGTTAAATTCACCGTAAATGTAGACGTTCCAGACAAGTATGAAATGGACAAGAAAAAAGGTTCTGTAGCCGTTGGTGGCACATTGTCTGTGAAAGTATTGGCCGTATATGGTGATACCTCCAAAGACGTGTCCGAAGATGCGGATTGGAGCAGCAGCAGTGAAAAACTCGCTGAAGTGGACAGCAAAGGTGTCGTGACGGGTATTGCAACAGGTAAAGTAACCATCACAGCCAAGATTGAAGGCAAAACGTTGACGCTGCCTGTTGAAGTAGGTATGGCTAGCGGGCTGGAGGCAGATGTGAACTTTGTGGTGTTGTCCTCCAAGGAAACACAGCAAATTGTACTCACAGCAACGGATGAAGATGGCTTGTCCAAGGACGTGTCCTCCGATGCAACTTGGAAATCAAGCAATTCCCGCGTAGCTGACGTGAAAAAAGGGGTTATCACTGCGAACAGCAGCGGTAAAGCCAATATCACGGCTGAATATGGTTCCAACAAAGTGACCATTCAGGTTGAAGTGGACGTTATTTCACGTATTGAAGCATCCGAACCGGCTCTTTCCCTGAAAACCGGTGATTCCGCTGATCTTACAGTTACTGCATATCTGAGCGATGGCAGTGAGCGTGATGTCACAGACAAAGCGGAATGGAAAACCAACAGCTACAAAGTAGCTCAGGTAACTAAAGGTAAAGTAAAAGCAACAGGTTCAGGTAAAGCAAAAATTACAGCGAAGTACGGCAGCAAGACGGTAACGGTTGCAGTCGATGTGGATACACTGAAATATTTGCAAACCGATAAGGTCACCCTGACCATGAAGCCAGGTGATAAGGTAACTTTGGTTGCTACAGCAACATATGTTGATGGCAGCGAAGCGAACGTATCCAAACCAGCCCTTTGGAAGTCTTCACGTATTGCAACAGCATCGGTGAAGGATGGCGTCATTCAGGCCAATGGTAAAGGTAAAGCAACCATTACGGTGACTTATGCAGGTGTGAAAACCAAAGTGGCTGTAGTTGTTGAGGCAAAATAATAACTGTATCAAGTACGAAGGTAAAACAAGCAATCCCCTATACGGTGATGCCAGCTTCCATGCTGGCGTCACCGTTTTTTTAATGGGCAAACACATTGCTCATGAGGTGGGCGTCTTGAAATACAAAAAAACGCCCTGAAACATGTGCCTATATCCACTTTGGATATAAAAACACGTTGTTCCAGAACGTCCCTTTAGTATGTTTATGAATGAATTACATCGTATTAGACAGAACCAGCGCACCGTATGCAAAAGCAATGACAATCAGGATGGCTGGATGCAGCTTGGTCTTGGTCATGACCCAGAGCGAGATACCTGCAATGATCAGCGTCTGCCAAATGCCGATAGAATTGGTGGATACCTGACCGAATTCCCACGTAAGCAAGATCATGAGTACAGCGATAACCGGCTGTACAAGCAAGGTCATACCTTTCACCTTTGGGGAAGTACGATGCTTGTTCAGCAAGCGGAGCAGCAAAATTAATGCAACAGCCGAGGGCACAACGGTGGCAAAACTGGCGATGAATGCACCAAACCAGCCAGCCACCTGATAACCGACAAATGCGGCGATTTTGGTCGCGATCGGACCGGGAAGTGCATTGCCGATGGCGAGTACATCCCCAAATTGTTCCGTGGTCATCCACTTATAGTGATTGACCACCTCTTCCTGCATTAACGGAATGGAGGCAGGGCCGCCCCCGTATCCCAATATATTGGCTACAAAAAATCCCCAAAACAATTCCCACCATGTCTGAAGCATCGCTTAGGACACCCCCTTGTCGGAACTGTTGCCCCTGGATTTGAAACGCTGGACTACATCCAGATGGAAGACGCCATATCCGAGGAAGACGGCAATGACAATACCGGGGTGAATATCGAGCAACTGCAACATTACAAATGCAAGAACACCGAACAGGGCGGCAAAGGTTGTGCCGAGTCCCTTCCATGCTTTCTTGGCGAATTCGTAAGCCATCATGCCGAGCATGACAAAAATAACCGGGCGAACAGCTGCCACCATGCCTGCTACAATTTTTGATTCGCGCAGCGCGTACATGGAACCAAGAAGCGCAATGATGGCGATGCTCGTCGGCAAAATGTGGGCCAGAACCGACACAATGGCGCCCAGCACGCCCTTCGTTTTATACCCGAGATATGCGGCCATCTTGGTGGCAATGGGACCCGGCAGGGCGTTAGCAATGGCCAAAATCTCGCCGAATTCATCATCGCTTACCCACTTATAGCGGGTAACGGCTTCATAACGGATCAGCGGAATAACCGAAGGGCCACCGCCATATCCCAAAATTCCGGTTCGTACCATCCCGATGACGAGACCGTTGTAATCTTTCCAACTCATGCTGATTTCCTCCTAGAGTCTCATGCCCATTCGGCTTTTATATCGTTTTAACAACAGCTGTGACTCTACCTTGACGATGCCGGGCATCTTGTAGAGCTTCTCCAGCAGAAACTGCTCCATCTCTTCCATATCTGCAAAAATACCATGCATGTGCAGGGTACTCGGGCCTGTCATATGATAGAGGCTGGTTACTGCGGGTTCTTCGTCCAATTTCGCGGCTACTTCATCCAGAAATTGCGGTTCTACATCGACATTGAAAAAGGCAGAGACCTGGAGTCCCACTTTGCCCGGATTGATGACCACGGTGAAGCGCTCAATGATTCCCTTTTCGGATAAAGCATTAATGCGGGCCTGAACGGCCACACGGGACAAACCGATCTGTGCACCCAGATCGGTGTAGGATATCCGGCTATTTTGGTGAAGAGCGGCAATGATTTTACGATCGATTGCATCCAAATTGTGCAGTTGCGGGATCTCTCCCCCTTTGGAGGAGCGTTTCTCTGACATGATTGACCATCCTTTTTTTTAACTATATAGAATAAAAAATTATGATAGGATCTACGTACAATGTGTATGTAGCATTCATATTTTAATGACGAATCGTAATTGGAGTCAATATATTTATTGTAAATGTTGAATTTATCCGATTCAGAGCTTTCATTTTGTCATTTTTACCAATCGGAAGATGATGAAAGGGGAGCGGTATGTAGTCATAAAGCGAAAAAGAGACTGTTCACGGAGCTCATCCGTAAACAGTCTTCTATATAAAGTGCAGGTTGGATCGAGTTAATGAACGGTTTTGGGTAGGCAGAGGGTAACTACAGTTCCTTCCCCAGGCTCCGAAGATATCGTTAGTGTACCTCCGGCTCCGCGGGCACGCTCCTCCATGCTAAACAGACCAACGCCGTTGCCAGCCGTCGTACCGTTGAACCCTGCACCTCTGTCCTCGATTTTCACAAGAGTGCCCTCTTCCGAATCTTTCACCGTCACATGAGCTTCTGACACATCGGCGTACTTGGCCACATTGGTTAAAGCCTCCTGGATAATACGATACATCGCGATCTCCCGGTTCATCTCCAGCCTTTTTCGCAGATTGCATTCCAATTCCACTTCAATTCCGTAGTGCCGGGTATAGTTCTCGATATACGTGCGAATGGCCGGAACGACGCCGAGGTCATCCAGTACAGACGGTCTCAGCTCCCATGCCATGCCGCGTACGTCCTCCATAATACCCGTGACCTGTTTCCGCAGTGCTTCCACACCAGATTGGGGTTGATCCGCAAGCAGCCGATCCATCTGAATGACGAGGGAGAAGAGACTCTGTCCAATGCCGTCATGCAGCTCGCGGGAGATGCGACGTCGTTCTTCTTCCTGAATATTCATGACCTGGGTCATCATCGTCTGTAGCTCGGCTTCGACCCGCTTTAGCTTGGTGACCTCACTACGTACGGCCAAATACTGATAGGGCTCACCATCATTATCGAGAAAAGGCACGATGGTTGTATTCACCCAATAATGGCTGCCATCCTGGGCACGGTTGCGGATTTCTCCGTTCCACACTCGTCCGGAAGAGATGGTTTCCCACAGATTTTTCATAAAGTTTTTGCCATGATAACCCGAATTAATGATCCGATGATCCTGACCGATCAATTCTTCCCGATCATATTGTGAGATTTCGCAAAATTTATCGTTCACATACTGGATCTTTCCTTTGCGGTCTGTGAGGGCTACAATGGACGATTCATCCAGGGCAAACTTCAGATCACTGAGCTGATGCAGAGAACCTTTCAGTCTGCTGCGGAATTCAGTATCTGTAATGTGACTGTCGATTTCCTCCAATAATTGACGCACAGGCTGGTCGGCAAATCCGCTAAGTCTGTTTTCACGTGTGCTACTCAAAGTTCAGCAACCCCTTTTTCATCGCAAACTTCACCAGTTCCGGTCTGGTTCGAAGGCCGAGCTTCTCCATCAGATTGCTTTTGTGGGATTCGACTGTTTTGACACTGATCACCAGAAGTTCAGCAATTTCCTTGTTGGCATAACCTTTGGCAATCCAGGACAAAATCTCTTTCTCCCGTTCGGATAACGTGTCATACGGTCCGGCGTTCTCCTGCTTCGCTTTGTCCAGATATTCACTCATCAGCCGCTTGGTCGCACTTGGATACAGATAGGCGCTACCCTCTGCTACGCAACGAATAGCGGCGAGCAATTCTTCATGTGGCGCACTCTTGAGAATATATCCGGAGGCTCCAGCGTGGATGGCGCGGAACAGATATTCTTCATCGTCATGCATGGTCAGTATCAGAATGGAGATATCCGGCATCAATTTCTTCAATTCAGCGGTAGCGGTCAGACCATCTTTGCCTGGAGGCATGCTGAAATCCATCAAGACCACATCCGGCTTCAGTTCCTGTGCCTTGGCAATAGCTTCGTCACCATCTGCTGCATCTCCAACAATATGTATATCATTCTTTCCTTCGAGCAGGGCAATCAGCCCGGAGCGTACAACTACATGATCGTCGACCACTAATAATTGAATCACATCATTTTCCTCCTGTCCGGTTCCACAGTTCTTTCTTTATCATACCAAAAAAAGAAAGCTATTCAGAGGTTAATCTCTGAATAGCTTCGATTCTCTATCCGCCTACTTCTCCCATAAGGAAATAACAAGACTTCTTAGCGTATTACTGATAGCTGTATTTATCCAAATACTTTTGGCTGCAAGTGTATAGCGACCTGTTCAGTCTGACGGACGATCTCCGGGGAGAACGCGCAAGGCAGTCTGCTGCCAACGAGCAGCACAGCACCAGGTAAGCTTCCTTGCTGGAACACAGGGACTGCTATGGCACAGACCAACCGCTCCGCAAGCATTAATGGACAACGACCGGGTGTATGCTCCCCGGTGGATTGTGCATCAGATAGAGCGGTGCGTCCAGTCCGAAGCGCTGTGCCAACCAGGTCTTGTCCGGGACGCATCTCCATGCGTTTCACCCGTTCGTTGCTGGCGCCGGATGTATACTTCCAGCGCAGCATCGTCCCGGACAGGCAGGCCAGTCCGCAAAAATCGCTGGAGGTATTCAGGCGCAGGCCGTCGATCATCTCCTGAATGCCGGATGGCAGTTCATCATGCATGAGAGGACACTTCCTTTTTTGGAATCTTACCGTAGCGGTGTAATCATTATCAATATCGTTAACCTGTAGTCAGGGAACATCTTAAAATAAGGGTATTTCGCCACTGCTTCTATTGTAGCCCCTTTCTTCCGTAATGTAATTCAGGGAAAACCCCTATTTCCATTCTGTAATTTGCTGATCCTGTGTATGGACCGGCATCCAGGCCGTGTAGGGCAAGGCTTTTTTCAATTGCGGAGTCGTAAAGGTACCTCATAAGTGTGATTTATCTCACAGCAAATTCAGGGAGTTTCCCGGTGAGGTTCAGGTAATCCCCCGATAACCCTCACGCTAAATTCGCGGTATGATGGATACATAAGGAAACACCGAGGGGGACGATGGTAATGGGTACGGTATTTAAAGAAAGAACAACCCAGGCGACACAACATGAACAGACGGAGGCGAGCAAGATGACACGGGAGACAGGTGGAATCCTTTCGTTCGTGACAGCTGAACAATGGGGCTTGATCGAAGCGAAAATGCAGCCGAAACGGGTAAAGTCGGGGTACAGTCTCTTTCTGGAAGGTGATGAAGCCGGATACCTGTACTACATTCGCTCGGGAAGAGTGAAGCTGACCAAGTCGACTGAGGATGGGAAAGAAATCATTTTATCGATTCAGCAAACCGGGGATCTGATTGGAGAGTTTGGCGGTATCGGCGGGTTGACTCATAGCTACAGTGCAGAGATGACAGGCAAAGGAGAACTGGGGATCGTATCGCTCAGTGACTTGGAAAGTGTGCTTAGCAAACATGGCGATCTTGCCTTGAAATTCCTGCAATGGATGGCGCTGGCTCAGCGCATCACCCAATCGCGTTTTCGGGACCTGCTGCTCTATGGCAAGGCAGGTGCGCTTGCATCGACGCTCATTCGTGCCAGCAACTCGTATGGCAGAGTTACGCCGGATGGCATCGTGCTCGACATGAAGCTGAATCATACCGAGTTGTCGGAGATGATTGGTGCAACGCGGGAGAGTGTAACACGTATGTTGGGAGCCTGGAAAGAACAGGGGACGTTGGACACCATGGATGGAAAGTTGATGATTCGGGACCTGGCAGCCTTGCGCTGCATGTGCGGATGTCCCACATTTCCAAGCTGCCCAGTAGAGCTGTGCCGATTGTAATGAAAGCAATTTGAATAGGGTTGTACCTTCGATGGCGATTGGGGTCGTTACGGAGAGGTGGAAAAAGCTGATGTCCGATTTACTCGGGGTCAGCTTTTTTGGCGTGGTTAACATTAATAAAGTAATCTTGTTAAGCTAACGGGGAAGGAAAATCAGGAATTGGAAACGAATACATAGATTGGTTTGCCCAAAATAGATTGATCAACGTAATTCCAGCATTCGAGTAATGAAAGAATCAAAAAAAAGGAGTAAATTTTACTATGATGGATTTACAAAGTTGTGTTTCAGATTACACAAAAGATAAGAAACATTTACAGCTTGTTATCGGGATTGTTAGGGAGGGAGATGTTGAATACTATTCATTTGATAATAATAAAAAGAAAAGGTTGATCCCTCCTGAACATAAGTTGTTTGAGATCGGCTCCATAACCAAAGTTTTTACATCCATACTTTTATTAGAAATGGAAAAAGAAAAATTGCTTTCCTCGGATGACATGGTTAGTAAGTTCGTGCAAAACGTTGAAAACGATTATTTGAATAAGATTACCTTGAGAAGCCTTGCTACTCATACCTCTGGATTACCTATATTGGCAACCAACCACAATATGGCTAAAAAAAGATCCAATCCTTATTCAATGTATACCGAGCAAGATTTAACTGCTTTTTTATCGAATGCTGATTTCACGGATAGCATTGGTTCGTTTGCATATTCCAATATCGGTGTGGGTTTACTAGGATACATACTATGTAAGGTGTCAGGAAGTACGTATGACGACTTGTTAAAAAAATATATCACAAGCCCATTAAGGATGAATGAGACAGCCGTTATGCTTAATTTAGAACAAAATGGCAGGTTTTTGAATGGACATGCTTCAACTGGGAAAAGAGTCCCTCATTGGGATCTTGCTATACATGAAGGAGCTGGAGGTATTAAGTCATCGGTTAGGGATTTGAGTTTATTTGTCCAAGCCAATCTAAATGATGATAGTCCGATAGCCGCTACTCTACAAAAAAGTCATCTCCCTATATGGATCGGGGATTCAAACCGTTATTTTGGCTGGGGTGAGGATCAACTTCTAGATAAAGGTATCCTTTGGCATAACGGGGGTTCAGCTGGTTTTAATAGTTATCTAGCTTTCAACAAGGAGCTCCGTGTAGGAGTTGTATTGCTATCCAATTATTCTTTTTTCTCAAATTCTCTTATAGATAATTATTTTGCTCAATTAAAAAAATGGATTACTAAAAAAGAACCTTCTCAAGGAATGATGATAGACTTTACAGGTAAAAAAATATTAGAAGAAATCATGCAAAGCGAAGCGTCAGTAAAGTAACGGGAAACGATAGCCGTATTAGCCACCTGATCATGAGGTGGTTTTTCTTATGTCTAATGACTCCCATCCAAGAAAACTCATACATGATAAAAAGGAGGGCACGAGGATGCGTTATCGCCCTCCCTGCATCATACACAGGTTGTTCACTCACCCCCCGATTGAGATAGCAGCCCGCCGCACGGGGGATTAACATCCAACATTTGCGTCCGCATATTCCTTTACTAGAATCGAATATAGACACGAATCATGATATTTCCCTTTGTAGAACCAATGCTCCCGCATCAGACCTTCACGCTGCATGCCAATCTTCTGCATAACGTTCTCTGAAGCCTTGTTGTTCGGGCGGCATTTCGCATAGATACGATGTACGCCGAGGGTGTTGAAGCCAAAACCAAGCATCGCTTTGGCCGCTTCCGTAGCATACCCTTTTCCTTGATAAGCGGGATTGAGGACATAACCGATTTCTGCGTTCGTCTTTTCGATGTGAAGGCCAACACCGCCGATCAGGATGCCCTCATTTTTCAAACATATCGCCAGTTCGAAGCCCTCTCGTGGTTTTGTTTGCTGTGAATTCAGTACAAACTCCACATAAGCCCGCGTATCTTCTTCCGTATTCGGTCCCCATGCCGTATGCTGAGTAACCTCTGTCATGGATGTATAGCTATGTATGCTTTCCCAGTCAGTCTCCAGAATATCCCGGATGATAAGTCGTTCGGTTTCCAATTGCATCGCTGTCCCCTCCTAGTAAAACAAAAATAGCCCAATAACCGATCCGTGTAAAGGAGGGGTTATGAGCTATGTAAAATGTAGCAATGCTATTGTGGTTGTTTACATTCGACTGCGGGATAAGTATAAGCCAGCTTGCGAATAATTTCCTTTTGCCATTTCGTATCACCCAGATTGGTTGCCAGGTTCAGAAGATCCAAGTAATCGTCAAGCTGCAGATCAGCCTTTTGCAGAGTTGTATTCATTCGATGTTCGTTCCCCTTCATCTATAGAATCGTTAAGTCATGTACAGTAAACAGAAGACTAGAGACAAGCTCAATAATGATAATCATTATCATAGTTATATGTTCATTATGCAATGAACGACGGCAAAATGCAATGGCAAGACTCGAATAAACTTAACTTTTTTTCGAAAAAAGGCTCATCCACAGCAAATATGGAATGTACACACCCAGATATGCGGACGGATAAAGAAACCATCCATTCAACAGAAAATGATGGATTTCCGTGGTGAATGTTGTCATATGGGCATTAGTAGCATACACATCGCCTGCAATGACAGTGGCCGCACTATAAAAGCAGAGCAGGGCAAGTATATGGAAAATGCGGGTCAACATCCGGGAACGAAGCGCAACAAAAGCCATAATAAGCGGAACAATCAGCAGAAGCAGAAGGAATAGAAGCTTCATCATACAGGTCTCCTTTGGGATACTTTTGTTAAACAGTATAGGCAAGCCATGGAAGTTCCAAAAGTTTTTTCAAACATTTTACAAAAAGAAAGAGGAATTCAGCATATGAACGATTAAATTAAAGGTGGATAACCCATTATCAGGTAATTATGAGGAGGAGAAGGCAAGTATGAAGAAAGCGATATGGCAGCATTGGATCGGAGCATTCCTGATCTTTATTATGATGGCAACAGCACTGCTTCAACCTGGTTCGCAAGGTCCTGTTCAGGCGGCAGCAGCACCAATTACGGTATCGCAGGCCATCGCTGCCCAGAGTGGCGGAGCAACAGCAACGGTGGAAGGATATATTGTTGGACATGCTACCGGATCGCTTACAGCCAAATTTACATCTCCATACGCCAATGATTTCAACTTCCTGATTGCAGATTCAGCGACAGAGAAGACTAACGCGAAGCTGCTCGACGTGCAAATTCCAGCGTCGTACCGTTCGCAATATGGACTGGCCTCCAACCCGAATCTTGTAGGGCAGAAGGTAATCGTAACCGGAACGCTGGGTGCGTATAACAGCTATGCCGGGGTGAAGAATCCTACCTCAATCGCGCTCTCCTCTGGAACAACGAATCCTAATCCTGATCCAGGCACAACGCTGCCGGATGGTACTGGGAAGAAAGTATTGTTCGACAACGCGCATGCTCAGACAGCCGGGGCTGCGGACTGGGTTATTGATGGGGCATTTTCGGACTTTGCGAATGGTTTGCGAAACGCAGGCTTTACCGTGGATCAGCTGGAACGCAGCATCCCGTATACCTTTGGTGAGCAAGCCATCACCTTTAATAAATTGAAAGATTATGATGTCTTCGTTATCGGCGAAGCGAACGTGCCGTTCAAAGCTACTGAGCAGGCAGCACTGCTGCAATATGTGCAGAATGGTGGCAGTGTCTTCTTCATTGCCGATCATTATAATGCAGACCGGAACAAAAACCGCTGGGATTCCTCCGAAGTGTTCAACGGCTATCGCCGTGGTGCATTCCTGAATCCGGCCAAAGGTATGTCGTCGGCAGAAGCCGAATCTCCAGCCATGCAAGGCGTGACCAGCTCCGACTGGTTGGCATCCAACTTCGGCATTCGCTTCCGCTACAATGCACTGGGTGACGTGAATACAACGGATATCGTTGCACCTTCGCAGTCGTTCGGCATTACAACCGGAGTGAGCGCTGTAGCCATGCATGCAGGTTCTACCCTTGCTATTATTGATCCAAACAAAGCTAAAGGTCTGGTATATGTGCCTAGCGGTGTATCCAAATGGGGCAACGCGGTCGATCAGGGCGTATACAATGGCGGCGGACGGGCTGAAGGAGCCTACGCAGCGATTGCCAAGGTAGGAGCAGGTAAAGCGGCATTTATTGGTGACTCCTCACCTGTTGAAGATGCCACTCCAAAATATCTTCGTGAAGAAACAGGCGCTGCCAAAACAACGTATAACGGCTTCAAGGAAGTGAACGATGGTGTATTCCTTGTGAATACCGTGAAATGGCTTGCTGTAAAAGAAAGCTATACGAGTCTGGCTCAGGTGTCTGGACTGACCTTGGATACACCGACCAGTCTGCTTGCGATTGAAGCTCCAGCTTCATCCACCGAGCCGCAAACGGAGCCATGGGCTGTACCGGCTACCGGATATAAATGGTATGATCCTACAACGTTCAAGGCAGGTTCGTACGGTAAAGCGCAATAAGATAAGCAGTAAGGTAAATATACGGATAATCAGCCTGTCCGCAATCATTGCGGACAGGCTTTATTTTGCATAAATGCCCGGAGCTGAGGGAAACGTATGGGTAATTATGAATGATGAGCGAGATGCCAAGGGTGAGGAGGTAGACCATGATGAAACGGCAAGCAGACTGCGACAGCTCGTCCATGAGACAGAAACTCAAAGGAGATCTTCATCGTGTGGCAGAGCGAATGAATCTGACGTTATCCACCTTTGATAATGACAGTGTGTGTTTGCTGGGCCAATTTGCGGAGATTCGGGCCGAGATCAAGCAGATCGAGGTGCTTGCGTCTTCCTTTTATCTGGATTGTTATCTGTCACCCTTCACGGAGAAATTTGCCGAACTGACTACCAGTATACAGCATTTGTCTGATCGCAGATATGGTGCTCTCATTGTGATTGAACGGGAAGTGCCGCTTGAACCGATTATCCATTCAGGAGTTGCAGTCGATGCCCGGGTTACTCATGCATTGCTGGAGTCTTTATTTATACCGGGTGCGCCTCTGCATGATGGGGCTGTACTGATTCGAGGCAATCAGATTGTATCTGCGGGTAATGTACTGCCTTTGTCACAGGCGATTGCGCGTGAACGGAAGATTGGCACAAGGCACAGGGCTGCTCTCGGATTGAGTGAACTGACGGATGCGGTTGTACTGGTGGTCTCGGAAGAGACCGGGCAAGCGTCATTCGCCGTGAGTGGGGATTTGCATCCCATTAACGTGGTTGAAACCTTGTCATGATTACATGTTGATACACCCCTTTTAACAATGCCATGCTGAGCTGGATTATATGAACCTTTTTCCCTGTGGAGGGAGAAAGGTCTTTTTGTTACATCCAGATGTGATTTTGCACAAACTTGATATTCATGGGTACAATAGAGGGTGGAAGACGAACTGAAGAAGGCGAATGGATCGCAAAAATGGTTGGAGGAGACGGTTAACACATGAACTGGTTTGAAGCAATGGAACATCACGATTATGAGGAACTGGTACTGTGCCAGGATAGAGCCTCTGGATTAAAAGCAATTATTGCTATTCACGATACAACACTCGGTCCTGCGCTGGGAGGCACACGGATGTGGACCTATGCTTCGGAGGAAGCTGCCATTGAAGATGCCTTGCGCCTTGCGCGGGGAATGACATATAAACATGCGGTATCCGGACTGAATCTGGGCGGAGGCAAAGCCGTAATAATCGGAGATCCGCGCCGTGACAAAAATGAAGCGATGTTCCGGGCCTTTGGCCGATACATTCAGGGACTGAACGGACGTTATGTCACCGCAGAGGATGTGGGAACAACTGAGGAAGATATGAATCTGATCTATCAGGAGACCGACTATGTTACAGGCATATCGCCAAGCTACGGCTCCTCCGGTAATCCTTCCCCGGCAACAGCATGGGGTGTATATCAGGGCATGAAGGCCGCGGCGAAGGAAGCCTTCGGCACAGATCTGCTGGAAGGCAAAACCGTGGCTGTACAAGGTGTGGGCAACGTGGCGATGCGTCTGTGCAAACATTTGTACGAAGAAGGTGCGCATCTGATTGTGACCGATATCCGTAAGGACTCCGTGAAGCAGGCTGTGGATCAATTCGGTGCTAAGGCGGTAGACCCTGCCGACATTACTGGAGTGGATTGTGATATTTATGCTCCGTGTGCCTTGGGCGGGACAATTAATGATGATACGTTGAAACAGCTCAAGGCCAAGGTTGTGGCAGGCTGTGCCAACAATCAGCTGCTGGAGCCGCGTCATGGTGACAAGCTGCATGAGATGGGGATTGTATACGCACCAGACTACGTGATAAATGCAGGCGGCGTAATCAATATTGCGGACGAGTTGAACGGCTATAACGCGGATCGAGCGTATAGCAAGGTTGGGGAGATTTACAATAATCTGGAGAAAATCTTCGACACGTCACGGACCGAAGGCATCGCAACGTATATTGCCGCAGATCGTCTGGCTGAACGCCGGATTGAACTGATGAAGAATACACGCAGCACGTTCCTGCAAAATGGTCATCACGCCCTAAGTTCCCGGAGACTGCGCGGGTAAATTTTATCGAATTTTGAAGCTGTTTTTAGCTTTTCTTTAAGAGATTCCAGGAAATAACGCGTCTGGTGTTCTTTACGATTAAAAAAGAGGGCTTGGGGACTAAATAAGACTTTCTGTGTTCCTTAGAATAAGAGCATGCTAACGTCTCCTGAACCTTACTGCCGAGTGCTCCGAGAAAAGCACAGATAAAGTGAAAGTACAAATAAAAGGCGGGTTTCCGTATGGATACCCGCCTTCTTTATATTTTGTTTTTACTTTAAAGCGTTCATGATATGGCTTTGAACACCACGGTCAGTCAACAGGCCGATATGGGTTACCCCGAAAATGCGAATATTGTTCGCCCCGTTCAGAGGAGATAACGTATTATTTACAACAAAGTCCGACGTACTGTAGATGGAGGTATAATCAATACCGTTTGGAGCGGAACGGGCTACAAGCCGATTGGGAGAACCGAGCGTAACGACTTTGCCTATATTTTTACCACCACCGAGGTTGTTGATATAATACAGGGTGTTGGCTCCGCCCATGCTATGGGCAATGATATCAACCTGGCTGGCGCCGGTCTTCCGCAGGACATCATCAATATAGGCGGATAACTGACGTGAATTGGTGACATTGTTTCCCGACTTGTCCAGAAAATCGATGGCGTACAGGTCACTTCGGGAATAGCCTTCGTTTATTAGCGCTCTTTCGATGCTGGCAAAGTTAAATCCAGCGCCTCCAATACCGTGTACAAGAACAATCGGATTGCGCCCATTGGCAGCCGCTGATTGCTCCGCACCGGCAGGGATGGACAGCAAAGACAACGAGCTAAGGAAGAACAGACAGGTTAAGACACAACGTAGAACAATAGATTTACTCAATATTAATATCCTCCTTTGGAATGTATATCCATATCACACTTCTCTTAATCTATCATTATTTGTAATTTAAAGGAATAGTTTGGTAGTATTATAATTTAAAATAAATTTGAGGGGATTAATGCATGCTGGTTTTGGCTGTAGTGGTCGCTGTAATTACGGGAATGATTTCGCTGATCCATATTCTATTTGGATTAAAGGATTTAGGGGAAGGCATGAGGTTGTTGGTCAGTATTTCAGAGTTTCTGTTTTTCCTATCCCTGCTGTTCATTTTAGTGAAAAGTAAGAAAAAGCCTTTATAGATAATACCAGAAGAAGAGATGCGAAAGATCGCATCTCTCTTTTTGTGTTCTCCGGCCCTACATAAGCGATGAGCAGATACAGGGAAAATCGAAATTTTATTTCAAAATGTAATGCACTTCTGGTTAAGCAGCTTCACAAATCGGTCCAGCGCGCTGCTGACATATCGATCTTCACCACGGACAAAGGTCGTTGTAGTATGTGTGAATCGTTCGACCAGATCATATACGGAGAACTCATCCGGTTTCTTGTGAATAACGCTGCAAGGCATAATGGTAAAAGCAACTCCTGACTCCACACAGCTAAGCAAGTTATCCATCGTGCTGACTTCAATCATATTGCGAGCAGACAAACCTTCTTCCTGCAAAAATTCCTCCGTAATTTCACGGTATGGGCAGCCTTTTGGGAAAACAACCCACGAAACCTGACACAGGCTTTCGGGTGGTACGTCCATCCGTTTGGAGATGATATGCACTGTGTCCTGCATTTCATATTCCACCTTCAAACCCTCTTTCACACAAGCACCACTGATAAAAGCACCATCAATCTCATACTCCTGTATTTTCTTGCGCAGCACTTTGGGTGAAGTGGCATTAACAAGTGATATGGAGACTTCGGGATATGTCACTTGGTATTCATTGAGAATCTCCATAAACCGGCTGGATGCCGCCGTCTCTACAATCCCGATTTTTAGTGTACCCGAAGGTTCTCCCGGATCAGTCATTTCCTGCTCCAGATCGTTTAACAGGTCTCGAATGCGTGTCGCATATTGGACAAACTGTTCTCCTTTGGAAGTCAGCACCACTCCTTTGGGGAAACGGTTGAACAACTGCACCTGATATTCCTGTTCCAGCTTTTTGATGCGTGTGGTGACATTGGATTGAGCGTAATTCAGTTCTTTGGCAGCCTGTGAGATTTTGCCGGACCGTGCCACTGCGAGAATAATATCGATATCCGAGAGTTCCATGGCTCTGGCCTCCTGTTATATGGTTCACTCTGTATAAGAGTTGTAATGAGATGTTAGGTATCTCTATGAGAGATACATCTATATATTTCAATCATTTTACGATATATATATGCCGGCTTACAATATCGTTATCAACAGCGCATTTTACAGAGCAATGGAATCATGCAAAATGCTGACAATGGAGAAGGAGTTGTGATGAATACTATGTCTACATTACTGAGCCCGGTGACGATAAACGAATGGCATTTGAGAAACAGACTGGTGATGGCACCCCTTACCCGAGGATTTGCTAATGATCAGGATGGAACCGTGACGGAAGAGATGGTGGCGTATTACGAGCGACGTGCCCGGGATGGTGTGGGACTGATCATTACAGAGGGCATTAATCCCTCGTTGGCAGGCAAAGGAACCTATGGTATCCCCGGATTATATACGGCTGAACAGACCGCTTCATGGAAGAAAGTAACGAATGCCGTCCATAAACACGGAGGGACCATCATCGCTCAGCTGTGGCATGTGGGCAGACTGTCTCACTCAGATCTGATCGGTACTCCGCCGCAGGCACCTTCAAGCATTCCGGCTCAAGGAAGAGTCCATAAATTGCATAAGCCATACCAGATACCTCAAGCTATGAGTGTGCAGGATATCCGGGATACCATTCAACAATTTCAAACGGCTGCCCGCAATGCGGTACTGGCTGGATTCGACGGAATTGAGCTGCATGCAGCACATGGTTATCTGATCGACCAGTTTATTAATGAGAAGACGAACCACAGAACAGACCAATACGGAGGCGATATCCAGGGACGACTGCGTTTTCTGAAGGAAATTATCATTGCAGTCCAACAAGAAATCAGCGCGGATCGCATATCGGTACGATTTTCCGAGAAAAAAGATGATGACCCTTCCTATGTCTGGGCAGACAAGGCTGGCGTGCTGAACGCCTATCTGAATTTGTTCCACGAGACAGGCATTACAATCTTGCATCCTTCAACAGATCGATACACCACAGTCTGGACTGGGGAACAGAATTTCCATGAGGCGATTCGGGAGCAGTGGGAAGGCATCATCATTGGCGTAGGGGATCTTGAGGCAATAACAGCAGAGCAGGCTGTGCAAGATCGGAGTATTGATTTGGCAGCGTTCGGCAGACCGTTTATCGCCAATCCCGATCTGGTACAAAAATTGCGCACGGGGCAGCAGCTGGTCGAGTACGATGCCAATGCACATCTGTCTGTTTTGGTGTGAGCATATAAGCGTCGAAATACTCAGAAACGAGTTGAATCGAATGATGCAAGATGCTGAAGAAAAAGGGCAGAAGCTGATCCTAAAGATCGCTCTGCCCTTTGTTTACGTGTGGAAGGAAGGTTATGAGGTGCTGACGACGGTAGCTTTCTTTTCCGTTAAATAATATCCGAGTGCCAGCAGAGGCATGATCAGACCAATCAATGTGGTGAGACTCCAACCCCCGTGTGCATACGACCAGCTGCCAAGAGATGATCCAATCGCTCCCCCTACAAAAAAGATCGACATGAAGATCCCGTTTACCCGTCCTCTTGCTTCACTCAATGAATAGATGATGCGCTGTCCCAGCACCAGATTGCCCGAGACTGCCATATCCAACGTGATGGCAACGATCACAAGCAGAATAAGGGTAGCGGTAGAGTGGCCCTGGAACAGATAGGCAAGCCCAAAAGATGCAACCGCGATGATCATGGCGACTCCGGTTAATATGCGGGTTAACCCTTTATCCGCCCATCTTCCGGCAATAGGTGCTGCGATAGCACCCCCAACACCAGCCAGTGCAAACCAGGCAATTCCCTGCTGGGACATGCCATATTCATTGGCGAGCTGTAAAGGAACTGTAGTCCAGAACAGGCTGAAGGCGCCAAACAAACTGGCTTGATAGAGGGCTCGGCGGCGGAGCAAGGGAAATGTTTTGAGCAGGGTACCTAATGACAGGATTAATTGTCCGTACTTCATCGCAGGTTGTGGCTGACGTGCAGGAAGCGCACGGGACAGAAGCAGTGTCAGCAAAACGATAATGATTGCGGAGAAGACAAAGACCGCTTGCCACCCGAGCAGGCTCGTAATAAAACTTGCGACAGGTCGAGCCAGCATGATGCCCAGCAGCAGACCACTCATCACATTTCCGACGACCCGTCCGCGCTGCTCCTCCGAAGTGAGGTAGGTGGCATAAGGGACCAGAATTTGTGCAACGACTGAGCTGATACCGATAACGAGAGAAGCAATCAGAAATAATACGGCATGGGAAGAGAAGGAGGCGGCGATCAACCCAACGACCAATATGATGAGGAAAAAAGTGACCAGTCGTTTATTCTCCACAATATCACTAAGCGGTACGATAAACAGCAGCCCAATGACATAACCGATCTGTGTTAACGTCACAATCAATCCAGCAGCAGCAGAGGAAAGCCCTGTTGTAACGCTGATTGGTCCTACGACGGTCTGAGCATAATACAGGTTTGCAGCAACTAGCCCGCACGCCGCAGCCAAAAGTAAAATCAACCAGCTTGGAACCGGGTTAGCCTTCACTTCGTTTGGCATATGCATAATCATCAACCTCCACATGTTCTTAAATTCATTTTCATTAATGTATACGTATATTCAAAATGTTAATTACTAAACGATGCGTTTACTAATCACAAACATATAATATACTAGACGTTCAGTATTGTAAATAGGCGCAGACATTTTTTTTATATTATCAAAGTAAAGTGAGCTTGAAATTGTTTAATTTATCTGTGATTTAGTATAATGAACGTATCGTTTTTATGAAACACAGATGGTTTTGTTATGCCAAGGAGGGCTTATGATGACTGCCAAAAGAGGGCGTCCCCGCAATGTGGAAACCCAGAATGCGATTCTTGCAGCTTCCTATGAATTATTACTGGAACACGGCTTCGGTGCGGTTACAATCGAAAAAATTGCTGAACGTGCTAAGGTGAGCAAAGCAACAATATATAAATGGTGGCCTAACAAAGGTGCTGTCATTATGGATGGGTACATGTCTGCGGCAACGGCAAGATTGCCTGTACCGGATACAGGATCGGTATTTGAGGATGTGCGCATTCATGCGAGCAATCTGGTTGATTTTTTGATCAGCCGGGAAGGGAAAGTGATCACACAGATTGTCGGAGAGGGACAGTCTGATCCAGGGCTTGCAGAAGAATACCGAACCAGATACATTCAGCCTCGTCGGCGCGAAGCGTGGGGAATTTTTGAAAAAGGTGTAGAACGGGGAGAGTTGAAAAAGGATTGTGACATCGGACTGTGCATAGACCTCGTCTATGGAGCGATGTTCTACCGCATGCTGGTGACTGGCCAACCGTTAGATACTGAATTCGTGCTGCGTGCGTTGATTTCCTTGTTTGAAGGCATTAAGTCTTAATCATAGTGAAAGGCATCTTGGGGGAGGGATAGGGCGATTCGCAAGAATCACCCTGGATGCAAAAACTTGTGGATGAATGGGGAGTACGTGAAGAACTGAGAACTATACCTGGAAGATCGGTGTGATGGCTGGGGGCCATGAATCGGAAGAATGTGAAGTGGAAGAGGAAAAGGGAAGTGACTGGTTCAAGAGCGGGGGTTCGTTCCATATGAAACTGGGGATTTCGCGTCGTAACACAGGCGCTACATCCTGGGCAAAGCGTTCTACCTGCTCCAGCTGCTCCGTATGGCTGAGTCCATCCACGCTAATGCTCAGCACCTGATGTCCATATGCGGCATGGTAATTCAGGATTTTCTCAATGACCTGCTCCGGACTACCAATCAGTACAGGCCCATGCGCGATGTTATCCTCCAGGTCCTTAAAGGGTGACTGGTTGTGCTGCGCAGCGGCCGTAGCATGAAACGCCTCATAATAAGGCGTATAACGACGGATGGCCTCTTCACGTGTATTCGCGAGATACAGGCTGCCTGCTCCGGAGCCGACCACCGCTCGGTTCGCATCATGACCATAATAATCGAGACGTTCACGGTAATGGTCAATTAACTCTTTATATTTTGCCTGAGGGTGGAAGGAGTTCGAGCTAAATATTGGTTCGCCATACTTAGCTGCAAGCTCGGTAGAACGGGTGCTCGATGCGCTGCCATGCCAGATCGGAATGGATTGCTGAAGCGGTCTCGGCTGAGTGGTAACCTCTTGAAGGGGAGGGCGATACGTTCCCTGCCAGGTTACATTCTCTTCAGTCCACAGCCGTTTCAGCAGTTCGTAGCGCTCACCGAGTGAATCCCATTGTTCCTCTTCACTAATGCCAAACAGGGGATAGTGCCGAGGATCATTGCCTTTCCCGATGATCATCTCCAGCCGTCCGCCCGATAATTGATCCAGCGTGGCATAATCCTCGGCAACCCGTACCGGATCAAGTATACTGAGAACAGTGACCGTTGTTAGCAACCGGATACGTGAAGTCGCAGCAGCTACGGCGGTCAGTACGACGGGAGGTGAGGAAGACAGAAAAGGTGCACCATGCCGCTCACCGATCCCATATGCATCGAATCCCAGTCGTTCGGCCAGTTTGGCTTGTTCCAAAATATTGTGGAACTTCTGTTGTGTCGTTAGTGATTCACCGGTTACGACATTTGGAAGATTCATCATGAGACTAAATAAGGCAAATTTCATCTAACCATCCCCTTGGATTGGATTGGAAAAGCACCTGGGTTGTCTAATCCTATGGAAATAGTAGGATATTTAAGCTGAAACTAACTTTACCATGTTGTCATGCATTCTTCTAATGGATTTTTTCTATAAGGCGAATTAAAGCCTCTCAACCCCTGAACATATGGGCAGGAAGTTGCCACGATTTTTATTGACCGCTGTAAAATTTAGGATTAAAATTGTGCATATCATATAAATTCAAATTTATGGATTTTCATTGTGGAGGTGGGAGACATGGAACCTACAACTACGATACGCTCCTTTATTGAGGACTACATCAGGAAACAGGGCTATACCCTGCAATACTTTGCCGATATATCGGGTGTGAACGCTGGAACGTTAAGTGCGATCATCAAAGGGACGCGGCCTATCGCCATGGCTCAACTGGATCTGATTACTCAGGGCATGAAGCTGGAGGAAGGTCATTTCTACGAAATTTATGGCGCTGAGTGTTTTGTGGAATCTGCACCGCACTGGAGAAGACTGGAGCCTTTTCTGCAACGTTGCGCCGAGTTGGACAAGCTCGAGTGTATTCAGCGGATAATCCAGCAAGTGACGGATGACCGCTCCTATATCTCCGAATTGTTTGAAATGGCAGAAGGCATGCTTGAACGAGGACAAAAGAAAGCGGCCCGCATGTTATATGAATGTGTCGCGGAGTGTGAGAAATACCAACACTCGGAACGTCTCGCATTGTGCCAATATCGTATTTTCACACTATCTCTGGGTCAGGATCAGCATGAAAATCTCAGGGCGGCAGTTCATTTTGAGCCATATATTAATCGGCTGGATGAAGAGCGGCAGCTGGATGCGATCAAGGATCTGGCGAATACATACTCAGCTCTACGTTATTGGGACAAGCTGTTTTCATTGGCAGATGAATTGGGGCGTAAAGCTGAATTTATACAATCATTTACTAAGAAAAAAGTCGATAAAGTAAACAGGGTAACTGCATATCCCCTTTTTGTGTACAGAGCATATTCAAATCTCCTCAAGGCTTCAGCTTGTGAGTGGAGTGGGAAATATAGGGAAGCTTTAGACTATACCCAAGAATATGCTGAGATAATTAATATTGCAAACCCTAGTGAAGAGGACCAATTATATATCAATATGTTCAGTGGCTGGACTGAAGTAAACACCTATCTGTATAATCTGATGATGGGAAATGAAGAAGTGCTCCCAGCATATGTGTCATGGATTGAACAAAATGAAGAAGAATTCCTTACTGCTCTTGTCAAAATTATGGAGGCAGCAAATACTTATGATATGAACATCAATCATGTCCTTTTAAAATTTGATAGTAAAATTAATACTATTTCAAGAGATATTATGTTAAATAAAAGATACAATAAGCAGATTATAAATGACAGGTATACTAAATTTTTGGCTGAATTGGCCATTTATTATTTTCGCCAGGAACGATATGCTGAAGGAATGCAAAAGCTGATTAATTGTTTGAATTCAGCAATCAATATTAACAATTATAGAGATATTATACAATGCGTTGCTCTCTTTGAAAGATACAGGTCTTTTGCATCTCAGGAGATACAGAACTTGTACGGATCTATAATTAAGGAGGCATATAACTATGAAATTAAAAAAAATTATAACAATACTTTTGTTTAGTATTATTTTTTTCTCTGTCATACATCAATATCCAATCGACATACCAATACAATCCTTTGGTCCATCATCTCATGGTGATGGAACGTTGTAAGATTAATCACAATGAACTTATAAAAAGCCATATTTAAAAACAAGGTTTATTTCCGAGATCGGAAATAAGCCTTTTTTGCGCAGATTGACCATTGTAAAATTCAGGATTAAAATTACATTTAATAAGAGCTGATGAATCCTTAAGTTAGTTTGGTTGATGGGGGTGGGAGAATTGAAACTTGCACCTACGATACGCACATATATAGAGAATCACATAAGAGAACGAGGATATAAACTACAGCAATTCTCAGATATCACGGGTGTCAACGTTGGCACATTAAGTGCCATCCTTAAGGGCAGCAGGCCTCTAGCTATGAACCAGTTGGATCAGATCACATCTGGTATGGGTTTGGAGAAGGGATACTTCTACGAAATGTACAGTGTCGAATGTTTTGTGGAAGCCGCACCTCATTGGAGGCGTTTGGAACCTTTCCTGTATCGCTGTGCTGAACTTAACAAGCTAGGCTGTATTAGAACGGTGGTTTATCAGGTTACAGATGATCGTTCCTATATTTCAGAACTATTTGAAATGGCAGAGAATCTGTATTCCAGAGAAATGAATGAAGCGGCGCTTATTTTATATGAATGCGTAGCCGCAGGTGAGAAATATCAGCACTCGGAACGGTTGGCGTTATGCCAGTACCGTATTTTTTTGCTTCATAAAACAATGAGCAAATTTGATAATTTAGCAGCAGCGGTTCAATTGGAGCCCTATATTGAGAAATTAGATGAAGAAATACAATTGGATGCTATTAAGGATTTGGCGAATGTTTATAATACAATACATCTCTGGGATAAGGTTTATGATTTGGCAGAGGAACTGGAACGAAAAGTTGACTTTCAACTTGAACTTCAATCTCGAAGGCGCAAAAATAAAAAAAGAATTGCCTTTTACCCCATATTTACATACAAAGCATATGCGAATCTATTGAAGGCAAGTGTATGTGAAGTGCGTAAGGAATATGAAAAAGCTCTGGAGTATACAGATGTTTACGTGACTGTTATTGAAATCTCTAATCCAACAGAAGAAGAGCAAGAATTAATAGAACGTTTCAAAGGATGGGCGGAGGGAAATCGGTATTTATACCACTTGATGAATGGGAATCATGAGGTAATTGAACCTTATCTGAATTACCTTAATGCGAATCCCCATGAGGTTTTAACCGCATTTGTAAATATTGTTCAGGCAGCTAACCAGCACTCACTGGATATTGATTCTGCATTGGATAGGTTCGATCCTTATATTAAACAATTTAATACGCATATGCATTTAAAAGGGACGTACAATATGCAAATGTTGAATTATAGATATATACGTTTTTATTATGAGTTAGCGAAGTACAGGCTCAACCAACAAAGGTACGCAACTGGGATTGAAACTTTGCTCACAAGCCTGGAGCTATCATCATCAAGTAACGATGACCTAATGTCTATTAAATCTATTGATTTGTACGGGAGATTCAGAATGCATGTAACGAACCAGCAGGACGAGCAGTACACTAGGTTGATAGAGGGCCTGAACTCACAAAATTTTGGGAGTAAAATTAAAAGTGTATAACCAATGAGAGCTAGTGTGTTTGAAATACCGACTTTTCTAAAAGATCTAATACAAAATTTTGCAAAGCATTCCATTATGAATTTTTAGATAAATGTACCCTAAAATAGTTTGAAAAAGGGGTGCATGCTGTGAGAGAAATCCAACAGATTAAAGACCAGATCGAGCAGAATAGGCAAAACTTGCGTCGGTTGGCGGAGAAGCATGGCATGCATAGTGATAAAGTCCTCAGGCAGTCTATGGTACTGGATGAACTGATTAATAAATATATTCAACTTAAAACGAAAGGTAATATAAATTGAATACTTTGGAGAAGTAAGGTTCGTTTCCTTGTCTATAATCCACCTATAGGTGGACTTCTTCATCCACCTGGTTGTGGACGCTAGAGCGGTGTTCTCCCTGCTATGCTTATAGTATTAAATCAAGCAAATTACAGGGAACAGCGTATGACGACGAGCATGTGGGTTCAGATGATCATTATGTTTGCGGTATTAGTATTCACTTCCATTGGACGAAAGCCAGTACGTTTTTATCGCTTACTGTTGCCTTTCGTTATTATGGGATATTATGCAGCCAGATTTGTTAAAGATATGACTTTTACAGGCAATAATTTGTTGTTTTTGTTGGCGTCTTTGATTATAGGGGCAGTGTTCGGAGCAATTGTGCTGGGAATAACACGTGTGGAATTCGATGCGACGGCAGGTACGTGGTATACCCGAGTGGGGATAGGCAGTGTGGTCGTATGGGCAGCAGCATTCCTGCTGCGTATCATTCCGGTGGAATGGATCACGCATCATCCGCAACAAGCATACCAATACGCAGTAGCGCATCAGCTTGACCTTCAGAACATTGGTCCGGCATTTATATTCATGACTGCTGCTATGGTTATGGTGCGAGTGGCAGGGATTTTGATTCGCTCCAGAACGAGCAAGATACAGCAGCCGATGGAGCAAAATTTATAATAGATTTTAATTTCTTCATTCTATAATATAACTTCAATTTCATGTAAACCCGATATGTAGACAGATATTTAAATATATGTCTACATGTTGTGGATGTGATGTTTTTCACGGATTAATGCAAAATGATATGTTATGAAAGTATTGTTATGTAAACGAGCTTTTTATTTTGCAAATCAATAAAATATGAATTTTTTGGCAATGTATCCTAAAATGTTTTAAAAAGAGGGGGTGCATGCTGTGAGAGAACCAAAACAGATCAGAGACCAAATCGAACAGAACAGGCAAGTGTTAAGTCGTTTGGCGGAACATCATGGCATGCAAGACTACAAAGTCCTTCAACAGTCCATGGTATTGGACGAACTTATTAATGAATATAATCGCTTCAAATATAAGAAACACTTTATGAAAAGACAGCCGATTGCCTAATGCAATCGGTTTTTTTATTTCTAGGAAAGCAATCAATGGAGCAACCAAATAAGTAAGCAAATCTTAAACGCTTGGGCGTTGGGAAAATTGATACATACAAACGGTAGCTGTTTATTAGCTGTCGTTTTTCTATTCCTGTTCCTAAGAATGTACTTGCAACAAAATCGTTACAGGGAGCTGTCGCGGAAGTAGTTTTCTCTCAAACCCAAGCGCTAACGAATCCACCGCACCTTATAGGGCAAATTACGATGAAATGTAAAATTTAACGAATCTCAGTGACGTTATTCAGGTAGATAGATGGCGGGAGGCCTGCAAATTGTCCAAATAAGATCTCTGTGATTCGTTAAACCTCCGATTTGCTGAAATTGGAGCGAATAGCGTGTCCTCAGTTCGTTAGATTGAAATAACGATAAGAAGGGGTGTTCCCGTCATGCACATGACCTAGGGGATGCCCTTTCGAAGTTTCATATATCTTGAAATTCCGTACCAATCCCATGGTTGGCAGGATAGCCAACGATCATTGAAACTGGATATGATGAACCCCAGTTATATCCAGTTTGATCTGTGAGGGGAGCTCATACAATGATCGGGAGAGGGAGGGATAAACGGAAATGATGGACAAGGTACAGGGTTATTTGGGAAAAAGCATCAATCTGCGCACCAAGCTGCTCCTGTTGTTCTTGGCGCTAACCTTGCTGCCACTAAGTTTGCAGGGAGTGGTGAATTACCTGCACTTCTCGCAGACAATTGATCGCAAGACGGAGCAGTTCACCATTGATATCGTTCGCCAGATTAATACCAATCTGAATCGGTTGTTGAAGGACTTCGAGAGGTTGTCGCTCTTACCGCTCTACGATCAGATGGTGCTAAGCATACTGGCCAAATACAATGCTCCGATGGGATCGGGTACATGGGCTAGGTCCGATGATTATTTGAAAATGAAGCTCTACACGTCCGGTCAAGCCTATGACCGACCGGAAATCCGTGGCATCCATCTGATCAGCAACAGCGGCATTCTGTTCTCTAATCTCGATTCGTTAGTGGTCAAGCCGGTATGGGACAGCAGACCAGATCATTGGTTTGCAGAGCTTGACGGCTCGGAAGGGGAATGGCGTCTGCTTCCTCCGCACGAACCCAGTTATTACACAGGCAGTCAGGAAGAGCCGTATATATCAGTTGCCCGTGAGATTCGTGATCCGGGTACACTCCAGCGACTGGGCTACATTCTAATCGACATCCGGCTGGATGCCTTCGGCCAGCTCTTATCCAATCTGAACTTTGAGCAAAATGCGAGCCTGATGATTGTCGACAGCAAGCAGCGTCTCCTGTTCGAACGGACCTCAGCCGGAGGTCTGTCCGCATACGACCAACTGTTAACGCATGGCCAGTTTCAAGACTACGCTGGGAATCAAAAGGTTGTCCTTGATGGGAAGCCCTATCTCTACGTACAACACCATTCCAGTTATTCAGGACTCTCGCTGATCAGCCTTACACCTATTGCCGTTATTCAGAAGGAATCAGGCGAGATGCTTACGTTTACGTTTGGATTCGCTGTGCTATGTATGGCGGCCGTAGCGATTCTCGCGGTTCTTCTATCCTATCGTATAACTCGGCCCCTGATTCGACTGAAGCACAATATGATTCGGGTGGAGCAGGGAGATTTTAGCCAGCGCGTAGCACATTTCAGCAATGATGAGTTCGGGCAGATTAGCCGGGGCTTTAACCGAATGATGGAAGAGATCAATCGACTGTTCAACGAGGTGTTTCTGCTGGGCATTCAAGAGCGGGAGGCGGAGCTGTCAGCATTGCAGAGCCAGATCAATCCCCATTTTATATACAACACATTGGAGTCCATCAACATGATGGCGGTGCGCCAGAAGCACGCTGAGGTGTCTGATATGGTGACGGCACTTGGCAAGCTGCTGCGCTATACGATTGATAAGGTGGACCGGAGGGTTCCGCTTCAGGAAGAACTGGCTTTTGTACAATCCTATGTGCGCATTCAACAGGTACGTTATGACGGCAAGTTAGAGGTAATCTATGACATCGATGAAGCTGTGACGGAGTGTCTGATTCCCAAGCTGGTATTGCAACCGCTGGTGGAGAACGCGGTCTATCATGGCATTGAAGGGCTGGCGGATGGCGGGGTGATCTGGGTATCTGCATTGAGATTTGATGATGAGCTGCTGATTATTGTGCGTGACAATGGCAAAGGCATGGCTCAAGCAGAGATTGATGAATTAAATGAATCCATTGCTCGACAGCCTTCCAGTGAGACATTGCGCTGCCATGCCGGGGACAGGCTGGGGCTTAACAATATCGCCCAAAGGCTCCGACTCATGTATGGAGAAGGCAGTAGCCTGAGCGTCGATGGCAGCCCTGGGCAGGGGCTGGCGGTTACGATATCCATTCAACTTCAACCGAAAGGGGAATGAAGCGCATGTATAAAGTATTGCTGGTGGAGGATGAGACGGTTATCCGTCAGGGGCTGAGAGAGCTGATTGTACAGGCGGCTCCTCAGTTTCAGGTCACAGGGGAAGCTTCGAACGGAGCCGAGGCACTGGATTTTCTGAGATGTGAAGTGCCGGATGTGTTAATCACGGATATTCGCATGCGTGAAATGGATGGGCTGACATTGGTATCCAAAGCGAGAGATATGTACCCTGAACTGCTGATGATCATCATTAGCGGCTACGGGGAGTTTGAATATGCACGCAGGGCGATGGAGTACGGGGTGTTGAACTATCTGCTGAAGCCGATTGAACGTCATGAACTGGCATTATCCATCCAAAAAATTCAATTACTGCTGGATCGCAGGTATGGGATTTCAACCCTTCCAATCACTGAGTCATCTGGCAAAGAGGAGCACGCTGGCGGAGATACACGGAAGATTATCCGAGATGTGAAGGAGTACATCAAGCAGCATCCCGATGGGGATCTGCGACTTCAGACGATAGCAGCACTTGTTAATCTGAACCCCACCTATCTAAGTCAGCTGTTCAAGAATGAAACAGGGACCAATTACTCCGAATACATCGTTCAGGCACGTATGGAGCGGGCCAAGTGGCTGCTGATCAACACGGGACTCAAAATCTATGACGTAGCGCGGTTATCCGGGCATCAGAGTCCCAAGCACTTCATGCTGGTATTCAAGCAGCAGGTTGGATGGACAGCAGGCGAATATCGTGACCGATTCAGCATGGCTGGACGGGAAAGCAAAGAGAAGGAATAGCCGGGCGTAGGGTATTTATTCCAACGTCTTGAAAAACCATACCATTTCTGTAATTGACGTGATTTATGGGCGGTCGATACCTTCGTTATACTTTGGTTGCACATCTATACCACTAAGCCTTAAGGGGGATTTTCATGAAAAAAGCAGCACTGATGCTTATGCTCGTGTTCATGATTTTTGCGTTGATCGGATGCACAAGCTCCAGTTCAGGCACTGATCCTGGTAATGGAGCCTCAGAGAATGGAGAAGTTGAGTTGAAGTTCATGATGTGGGGCAATCAGGCACATATGGATGTATACAACAAGCTGATCGATAGCTTCACGAAGGAAAATCCAGGCATTAAGGTAACGATGGAATCCGTGCCATTTGCGGAATACCAACAAAAAATATCTGTGCTTGCCGCTGGGGGCTCCCTCCCGGATATTGCCTGGGTGTCGGAGCGGATGGTGCCACAATTCAAATCCAATCACATTCTGGCTGATGTATCCGAGTTCAAGGATGATGCACAGTTTAAGCTGGATGATTATATTCCAAGCACGCTGGATTTGTTCCGTGATGGCGATCAACTGCTGGGTCTGCCTTTTTCCACACCTCCGGTAGTCATGTTCTACAATAAAACGCTGTTCGACCAAGCCGGCCTGACCGACCCCAACACACTAGCCGCTCAAGGACAATGGACATGGGAACAGTTTGAGAAATCCGCCAAGGCGATCACGAGCAAGGAGGCGACTAACCGAATCTATGGCGCCAATTTTTTTCGCGATTGGAAGACCTGGGCTGTGCTTTCCTCCTATTCCTGGTCTAATGGCAGCGGTCCATTCGACGAAGGCATGACGAAGTTCACCTGGAATGACGCCTATGGCGTACAGACCTTTGAACTGCTGGAGCGAATGATGTTCACCGATGAATCGCATCCAAAAGCGGGCGAGCAGGTCAGCTTCGATGCTGGCAATGTGGGCATGTTCTTCGATAACTACAGCTATGTCTCCAAAGCAAGGGAGATTACGGATTTTGAATGGAGTATCGCTCCTATGCCTTCCGGCTCACAGGGCAGTGTACCGATGCTGGGGCAGGCTGGATATGCCATGTTCAACGACAGCAAACATCCAGAGGAAACCAAGAAGCTGTTGAAGTATTTTGCCAGTGAGCAGGGCATTCAGGCGACAGCCACCTACTTTGTGCCTCCGCGGACCTCTGTTCTGAACTCCGATGCGTTTATCAATCAGCCGAATAATCCAAGCAAGGAGCATATTGTGCAGGCGGTGATTGATGAAATGCCAAAAGCGCGCTTGATTCCCGGTCATATCCGTTGGCAGGATATCGACAATGCGGTGTTGCAGGGATTTGACCGCCTGTTCGCCCGTTCAGCGAAACCCGAGGATAATCTGAAACAAATGCAGGAAGAGGTCCAAAGCGTGCTGCAACAATAAAATTTTTTATAGAAACTGGAGGGTGAGGAAGGTGGGCAAATTCAAGGAATTGCTTGATCGGAAATCGCTGTCACTAGTGGTCAGCTTGCCCGAGAACGATCTATCTTTGGCCCGTGCAGCAATTGAAGAGGGAGCTGATGCACTGAAGGTGCATTATAATGTCGGTCATCGCGCCAGCGGAAACCAATTTGGTCCACTGGATAATTATGCCGAGGTATTCCGGGCGATCCGCAGTGAGTTTGGCTGTCCGCTGGGCGTTGTACCGTCCGGCAGCATTGATGGAGCACGACGGGAGGATGTGGAGCGCCTTTCGGGGCTGGGTTTGGACTTCTATTCCATCTATGCACATCACCTTCCGTCCTTCATGCTGGATGATCTGGGACTGGACCCAACGTTTGCGATCAATGACGAATATGAACCTTCCCTCGTCACGTTGGCGGCTCATTACGGCTTCACTGCCCTGGAGGCATCCATTGTGCCCGGGAGTGAGTATGGTACACCTCTAAGCTTCGCGGATGTGCTCAAGTATCGCCGTCTGGTCTTGCAGGCGCAGATTCCGGTATTGGTTCCTTCTCAGCGTAAACTCGTGCCGGAGGATGTTCGGGTGCTACATGATACCGGGGTCAAGGCAATCATGCTTGGAGCGGTTGTAACAGGCAGAGCGGAGGAACAGCTGCGACGAGCAGTTAACGGCTTCCGTAATGCGGTGGACAGCCTGAATCGTCCGGACTAGATAAGTAGAACTAAATAATATTTACACTTGCCACTCCGATACCAGAACAACCTTCCGATCGCTGTTATCCCCAGATTTTTTTGAATCCTTTTATAAAGGGGAAATCCGGGGATAAAGGCGAACACTTCGCTTCTTCAGGTTTTTCTGTTCTCTACGTTCTTGTGTATATGTATAGGTCAACTTATATAGAATCGTCACTGAGTTCAGTTTCAGGGAAGAAATTTGATAAAAAGGGGGCCTGACTGTGACCCATTCACGCAAGCGTACAGGAAGAGGTCCGCTCGCCAGAGAGGCCCAGATCGCGGGGTGGCTGTTCGTATCACCAATGGTGCTCGGGTTTACCCTGCTGCTGCTGTTTCCCATGGGTTTGGCGCTGTACATGAGCCTGACCGACTGGCCGCTGCTGGGGGAGCATCATTTTATTGGACTGGAAAATTACCGGAATGTGATGACAGACGCCATGTTCTGGAAGGTACTTGCGAATACGGTCTATTTTACGGCAGGGCTTGTGCCGCTCAACATTGTGCTCGCCCTTCTGCTCGCATTGCTGCTATCCAGAAGTTTACGCGGCATCGGGATTTTCCGCACAGCCATCTTCGTTCCGGTCATGACCTCGCTGATTGTGTGGTCCATCGTGTGGAAGCTGATGTATGCGACAGAGTCGGGACTAATCAATCAGCTTCTGTTGATGATGGGCATCAAAGGTCCGGCCTGGCTTTACAATCAGGATCTGGCGATGCCTGCCGTTATCGTAACGAGTGTACTGAAAAATGTGGGTCTGAATATGGTGCTGTTTATTGCAGCCATTCAGCAGGTACCACGTTCACTGTACGAAGCGGCAACACTGGACGGGGCGGGCAGAAGGGGGACCTTATTTCACGTCACGTTGCCCATGATTACGCCAACGGTGTTTCTAACCATGGTAATGACCGTGATTGGGTCGCTCAAGGTGTTTGGACAGATCTACGTCATGACACAGGGTGGGCCGAGCAACAGCACAAAGGTATTGGTCTATTATATCTGGGAAAAAGCATTCAAGTTATTTCAGTTCGGCTACGCCTCTTCGCTTGCGTATGTGCTGTTCTTTATCGTGCTAATCCTGACGCTGCTGCAATGGCAGCTTCGAAAGAGGTGGGTATTCAATGAAGGCGATGCCTAGTTCTTCGTTTCGCAAGACAGGTAGTGCTCTTGGTACGTACTTATTGCTCACAGTGATCTCGCTGATCATGATTGTTCCATTTATCTGGATGATATCGACGTCATTCAAGGAGCCTCAGAGCATATTCACCTATCCACCGCAGTGGATACCGGATACGTTCCGGTTTCAGAACTACATCGATGTCTTTCGGTTGATTCCGTTCCATCGTTTTTATTTTAACAGTGTATATATTGCTGCTGTGGTTGTGGTGGGTACGGTATTCTTTGCATCTCTCGCCGGGTACGCCTTTGCCAAAATTCCGTTCAAGGGACGGAATGTGGTATTTCTTATCCTGCTGAGTGCAATGATGATTCCTCATGAGGTGACGGCAATTCCCATGTTTCTGTTCATGCGACAGCTGGGGTGGATTGATACACATCTTCCGCTGATTTTACTGCCGATCTTTGGCGCAGGCGGCGTGTTTGGCATCTTTGTGATGCGGCAGTTCTTCATTACGGTGCCGACCGAGCTGGAGGAAGCGGCGATGATTGACGGCTGCAACCGATTCCGAATCTATGCGCGAATTATGCTGCCAATTGCCAAGCCCGGTATGGCTACGCTGACGATCTTCACTTTTGTGACCATCTGGAATGAGTTTTTTGATCCGTTGATTTTCATTAACTCGCGTGAACTGATGACGCTGCCGCTCGGGTTATCCCTGTTCACGGATGAAGTGGGTACCGCCTGGCAATATCTCATGAGCGCCACCGTCATGGCGACCCTGCCACTGCTAATTGTCTTTTTCCTGGCACAACGGCGATTCATTGAGGGAGTAGCAATGACGGGACTGAAAGAGTAACCCGCGCAATAGAACGGAAGGAGTGATAACACTTGAGTGAACGGATGAGGTTGAAAAAGGAAGAAGCGGATGTAGTTATTGTGGGGGGGGGTCCGGCGGGCATAGCAGCAGCCATTGCTGCTGGACGGCAGGGTGTGCGGACGGTGCTAGTGGAACGGTACGGTTTCGTTGGCGGGATGTCGACCGCCGCCATGGTCTACCCTTGGATGACCTTCCATACGGAGAGTGGTGAACAGGTGATTCGAGGCATCGCCCAGGAGATCGTAGACCGGCTGCAGGCTCGTGGCGGTTCCCCGGGCCATCTCCGTGATACGGTTGGGTTTGTACATACCGTCACACCTTACCACCCAGCTATTTATCAAGTCGTCGCAGCGGATATGCTGCAAGAGGCAGGTGTCCGGTTGTTATTGCACAGCTTCGTGGATGAAGTGGTTGTTGTGAATGATCGGGTGGAGGCGGTACGTCTGACCAACAAATCAGGCCGGATGGAGCTCCAAGCGAACGTATTCGTGGATACCAGCGGTGACGCGGATGCGGCTTATCTTGCAGGCGCTTCTGTTGCAAAGGGACGGGATGAGGACAACCAGTCACAGCCGATGACCATGAAATTCCGTATGCGTGGCGTGGACCTTGGACGAGTGAAGCAATACATGCAGGAGCATCCGGAAGATTTCTATGCCAAGACCCCGTTCGCAGAACTGGACAACATTCCGTTAACCGGGGTGAGCGGCTTCTATTCCCAATGGAAAAAAGCGGGTGTGCCGATTAATCGCGATCAGGTATTGTTTTTTACCGGACCAGCTGAAGATGAAGTATTGATTAACTGTACCCGGGTGCAGGGACTCGATGCGACGGATGCTGAGGATCTGACCTCTGCTGAACAGGAAGGCAGGAAGCAGGTGCTGATGATCGCTGAGTTTTTGCAGCGCGATGTGCCTGGATTCGAACGGGCTTCTATCTCAGCGGTAGCGCCGCAGATCGGTATCCGTGAATCCAGACGAATCATCGGGCATTATGCGTTGACCAAGGCGGATGTGGTTGCAGGGCGAAAGTTTGACGATGTAATTGCCAGAAGTGGCTACCCGATTGATATTCATGATCCCTCGGGTCAGGGCGTCGTAGCGGCCTTTATCGAAGGAGACGGAGCATACGATATTCCATACCGCTGTCTAATATCCCGCAATATCCGCAATCTGCTGGCAGCAGGACGCTGTATTTCCACCACACACGAGGCTCACGCAACGACAAGGCTGACTCCAAGCTGCATGGCTACGGGGCAGGCGGCGGGAACAGCAGCCGCTTTAGCTGTTCAGTTGAAGCTAGATCCGTTGGAGCTGCCGGTAGCGGTGCTACAGAAGGAACTACGCCGTAACGGAGCAGCGATTTGAGGAATGAGCGGATTATGGGCGAAGTAGTAGTGGAGTAGTGGGAGTGGTGTGGGTGTTTATTTAATCACTGGGTCGTAAAATTTTAACGAACCTGAGACGTCTAATTTGGGGATATAAGCAGAATTAAAAAATGTAACGAATCTCAGTGAAGCTATTTTACTCAAAACACTGAATTAGCGGGTAATAGCGGGGGGAATCGGAGGAATAGAGCGTCTACGATTCGTTAGATTAGAAACTGTCTGAACAATCGCTAAATAAGCTTCCCTCAGTTCGTTAGAAATGGGTGGGAAGTTCGTGAATTTATGAGCATAACTGTAGGCCCCAAAAAACTCCCAATCCACTGCATACGTGGATTGGGAGTTTTTTTGGTGCTTTCCTTCTTTTCATCCATTTGATTATTTCCTCATGACTATTACCTTCATATCTAATCAACGATGAGGCCACAGTTCCTTCATGATTCATATTCCTTCATGCCTTATTCCTTCCGATCATTAAGTCATTCGTGCTTCAAGCCGCCGTGCCACAATAGACAACGTGTAGTTAATAACAAAGTACAATATGGCTGCAAGCAGCAGGGCAGGGATGACGTAATCGAAGCTCTGACCTCCGAGGATCTGCACATTATGCATAAGCTCTGGCAAGGAGATGATGATCGCCAGTGACGTATCTTTCAACAAGGAGATGAACTGGCTCACCATCGGTGGTGACATACGCCGCAAAGCCTGGGGCATGATGATGCCGCCGAGTGTCTGCATATAGCTCAGGCCGGAGGAACGGGCCGCTTCGACCTGACCGCGTTCAATCGATTTGAGGCCGCTGCGGACAATCTCTGCGATCATGGCACCTTCGAACAGACTCAGTCCAACAACCGTGGACCAGAAGACGGACATTTTGATCCCCAGCTGGGGCAGTACGATATGGATGAAGAAAATGATCAGCAGCAGCGGCAGATTCCGGATCGTATCCACGATAACGGCCACAATCTGTGACAGGACCGGAATCCGGGTGTATCGAACGGTACCGAGCACCGTGCCGAGTACAAAGCTGAATACAATCGACAACCCTGCCACTTGCAGGGTAATCAGGAATCCGTGCAGCAGGAAACGAAGGTTGGGCCAGGCGTAGGCCCCGCTAAAGTCCATAATTCATCAGCCTCCTTCTGTGTGCAGACAGAGAATGTAAATATTTGGAACAAAAATTGCATAATATATTAGAGTAGAGATGCACCTTGAACGGGTGTGCTGAACACAGAGAGAAATAGTTTGAGAGTTACAAGGTGACCTGACCCGTTGGTTTGGTCTTTTTCGGTTTGCCTTTGGTGCGGCTGGCGTCAGCATCACTTTGTCCGAACCTTCGCTCCATATAGTGAACCAGGAAGCTGAGCGGTAAGGTCAACACCAGATAGAACAGGGCAACAATGGTGTAAACACTCAGCGGCAGGAACGTATCCGAGTTGATCAGATCGGCAAAATACATCAGATCCATACCAGCTACGACCGCAAGGATGGATGAATTTTTGACCAGATTGATAAATTGATTGCCAATGGTCGGCAGTACAATTTTGATCGCTTGCGGCAGAATGACCAGGTTCATGGCCTGTACGTAGGACAGACCCGAAGATCTTGCGGCTTCCAGCTGCCCGCGAGGGACCGTCTGAATGCCTGCCCGGATTGCTTCGGCAATGAAAGCGGCTGTATAGATCGTCAGACCGAGTGTACCCGAGATAAATCCATCCAGTGAAATGCCCATTGCAGGCAATCCGAGATAGAAGAAAAACACGACAAGCAGCAGGGGGATGTTACGGATGAACTCCACAAAGGCCGTGCCGATCCAGTTGAGTGGTTTGATCGGCGAGATGCGAAAGATGGCCATAATTGCCCCAAGAATAAAGCTGCCAATCAGGGCCATGATGCTCACCTGGATGGTATTGAGGAAACCTTCCAGAAATCGATCCGAGTGTTTGATCAGTATACTGAAGTCCAATTTGCCCATGTAGGCGAAGCCTCCGTTCTCCAGATGTAGCAACGGCGATTGCGCCCTGCCCATGCATCGCATATCACAGGCGAAGTCGCCGCTTAATCATCATTAATCGGGCTTACTCGGGCTTGCTGCCCAGCCATTTCTCGTGCAACGTATCATATTCACCGCTGTCCTTCATGCTTTTGAGCAGGCTGTTTACTTCTTCGACGAAGGCCGTGTCGCCTTTGCGAATCGCCATGCCGTAAGGTTCACTGGTGAAATTGCCACCAACCAGCTTGTAGTTGTTATCGGTCTGCTGCATGCCGATCAGGATGATGTTATCGGTCGTCAGTGCTTCACCTTTACCCGCTTTGAGGGCTGTGAAGGCATCCTGATAGTTATCGTATTCGAGCACTTCGGCATCCGGGGCCTTTTCGCGAATATTTTGTGCAGAAGTTGAGCCTTTAACGGCAAGTACCTTCACCCCGCCAAGACTTTCCAGACCGGTAATCGCGCTATCGTTTTTCACAAGCAGGGACTGCCCGGCTTCAAAATAAACATCGCTGAAGTCCACTTGTTCCTTGCGTTCATCCGTAATCGTCATCGTGGCTATGATGATATCAATGTCGCCATTCTGTAGCATCGGAATGCGCGTTTTGGACGTTACTTCCTTCAGTTCTACCTTCGTTTCGTCTCCAAGAATCTGTTTGGCAAGTGCTTTGGCAATATCAATATCGAAGCCTTCGACTTCGCCACTTGCCGGGTCTTTCAAACCGAACAATTTGGTATCATATTTCACGCCGGCAATGAGCTTGCCGCGCTCTTTAATCTGTTCAATCGTGCCTTTGGCATCGGTACTCCCACCAGAACCCCCGCTGCTGCTGCTTTCCTCTCCGGTGCTACAACCGGACAAGACAAGGGATAGAATCAAAACAAGCATAAACGACGGCCACTTCAATACATTTTTCATTTGGTAAAGACCCCTTTCAAAATGGATTATTCTCAGTGGTGAATCAGACGGCTCAGGAATTGCTTGGCCCGTTCTTCTCTCGGGTTGTCGAAAAATTCAGCGGCGGCGGCTTCTTCCACAATTCGGCCTTCATCCATGAAGATGACCCGGTCTGCGACCTCGCGGGCAAATCCCATCTCATGTGTAACGACGACCATCGTCATTCCGTTATGGGCGAGCGATCGCATGACATCCAGAACTTCCCCGATCATTTCGGGGTCCAACGCAGAGGTAGGTTCGTCAAAAAGCATGATTTTGGGCTCCATGGCGAGACCTCTTGCAATGGCTACACGCTGCTGTTGTCCACCGGACAACTGGGAAGGATAACTGTCTGCTTTGTCGGCAATGCCCACCCGGGTCAGATACTTCATTGCCGTAGAGGCTGCCTGTGCTTTGGGTTGTTTACGCACCTTCATGGGTGCAAGGGTAATGTTATCGATGACTTTTTTGTGAGGATAGAGATTGAAGTGTTGAAATACCATGCCGATGTCACGGCGGAAGAGGTTGATGTCCACCTTTTTCTGATGTAAAGGGACACCACTGACGACAAGTTCACCTTCGGTAATCGTTTCCAGACGGTTGATACAGCGCAGCAAGGTGCTTTTGCCTGAGCCGGAAGGGCCGATAATGACAACGACCTCTCCTTCTTCAATGTGAAGATGAATATCTTTGAGGACATGAAAATGACCAAAATGCTTCTGAACACCCCTAAATTCAATCAAGAGTACACCCCATCCTTTCTGCAACGTCTGTTTGAAAAGGAATATTAAGGAATAAATTGAAACTAGTTATTTAATCATACATACTCATCCTGCTAAAGGCAATTGGTTTGTGATAAAACATGACATAAGTAATGGGTTTCATAGGGCTATAGCCAGTAATTGTGTTATATATTTGTCATATTATTGATGTCGTTGTGACGAATCCTGACAGAAAAATGAATCGATTCTCCTAGTTATTTTACAACCATTGGAATAGATGTATATAGTATACTGGAAGGGATGTTTACTTTATGACTCTGGTTATAAAACAAATAACATCAAATTCTTCATCGTACATGGCAAAAAAGCTCAACCTTACGATCTGCGCCATTGATATGATGGAGCGAGAATGCGCTTACCAGTAAGTCGTGCAATAGTAAAGACAGTCCGATCCAATTATAGGTAGAGAGGATGTTTTGAACGATGAATACATATTACTCCCCACTCGGTACAGGAGAAGGTATTGGATCCGATATGAAGGCTTATGAAGTGAGTTTACCTGTCATCCCTGCACGAGATTTTCAGATTACGGATTATGGAGCGGTAGGGGATGGCTTGACGGATAATACGGAGGTATTTCGGTTGGCTATAGCAGCATGTTCAGAAGCGGGTGGTGGTCGAATTGTCATCCCGGCGGGCGTCTGGCTCACAGGTCCCATTGTGCTGCGCAGTCGGATTGAGCTTCATGTTCAGGAGGGTGCTCTGGTTACGTTCAGCCGCAATTTTGACCAATATCCCTTGATTGCGTCCAGCTTCGAAGGTTGGCAGGCGGTGAGGTGTCAGTCGCCCATTGATGGTGAGCATCTGGAGGATATTGCGATCACGGGTGAGGGGATTTGGGATGGCGGTGGAGAGGCATGGCGTCCGGTGAAACGCTCCAAGATGACCGCATCGCAGTGGAGTCGACTGGTTTCTTCGGGCGGTGTAGTGGAGCATGCTGACGGAGATGAAGCCATTTGGTGGCCCTCGTCTTCTGCCCTTGAAGGCGGTGTGATTGCAAATCGTCTGCATCTGGAACAAGTGAATGATGTGGCTGCTTATGAGGAAGTCAGAGACTTTTTGCGTCCCAACATGGTTAGTTTGCGCCAGTGTAAACGGGTGTTATTGGACGGCCCAACGTTCCAGAATTCGCCGGCATGGAATCTGCATCCTTGGGCATCCGAGCATGTTACGATTCGTAATGTTAATGTGCGGAATCCATGGTTTTCCCAGAATGGGGATGGATTGGACATTGAATCCTGCCGTCATGTGATTGTGGAGCAGAGTATATTCGATGTGGGTGATGATGCGATCTGCCTGAAATCCGGCAAAGATGCAGAAGGTCGTGAGCTTGGTCTGCCCTCGGAGTATATTACGATTCGGGATTGCACCGTGTATCACGGTCATGGCGGCTTTGTAATCGGAAGTGAGATGTCCGGTGGCGTGCGGCATGTGCGGGTCTCGGATTGTACATTTATTGGAACGGATATTGGGCTTCGCTTCAAAAGCGCACGTGGGCGCGGCGGGGTCGTTGAAGATATTCAGGTGGAGCGCATCTATATGAAGGATATCATCATGGAAGCTATCTCGTTTTCCTTTTTCTATGCCAATCAGGAGGGTTCGGCTCGCGGTAGCGATCTGTCCCAGGAAGTCAGCGAAGAGACCCCGGTGTTCCGGGATATTCGAATTTCGGATGTGGTCTGTGCAGGGGCGGAGACGGCGTTGTTGGTGAGTGGCCTGCCGGAGATGCCTTTGGACGGTCTGGTCATCCAGGGATATACGGTGGCGGCCCGTAACGGGGTGCAGTGCGCTCATGCGAAGCATCTGCGAATCGCCGAAATGACTGCTCAAATTACTGAAGGACCGTTGATTCATTTGCATCAGTGTAAGGGTGCGGAGCTGGAGGCGATTGAGGGTGTGGGCGCAGATGGTCGACTTCTGGTGGTGACGGGGCATGAATCGGCAGGAATCGTATGCCGGGAAAGTGATGCAGATACAGAGGGACGCCAGATCTCCGTGGGTCCTGAAGTCAGAAGTGGTGTATTGATTCGCAGGTAGAGAGGGTTCGGATTAGCATATCACCGCGGGCATTTTCTGGCGCGCGGTGTCATGATAGGTTGTCATATGTCAGTCGTCCGGATTCGCCAGTCACTGGAACGACCTATCGATGTTCTTTACGATAGCGAAGCGGCGTAGTCCCGGTCACCTGTTTAAACGTTTTATTAAAATGGGCTGTATGCTCAAATCCAACCTTCTCCGCAATCATTTGCACCCGCTCCTGAGTGGATAGTAAACGTCTCTGTGCCTCCCGAACCCGTGTAACACGCAAATATTCGCTGAAGCGAAATCCGGTAAAACGGCTGAACATCCGGCTCAAATAGGATGGACTGATGTAAAATCGTGCTGCTGCCTCTTCCAATGTAAGGGGCTCGGTATAATGCTCGTTCACGTAAGTAACGATTTCACTGATTTTATCCTGCATGGGATGAGGCGAAACCGGAGAGGACTGCCGAGTATGCTCTTCGACCCGGTGGATGAGGATTAGGATCTGGGCGAGCAGGCTTCTCACCACGATTTCGTAATGAGGTCGGCGCTCCTTGCATTCTTGCAGCATCTGCCACAGCATTCGTTCGATCTCGGCTTGTTCCACATCAGGAAAATGCAGCATCCTTGAACGATCAAAAGGAAGCAGACCACATATTCCGAGCTCCATCCCGGTGGCAAATGAAGGCGAGAATCCGATCAGAATTCGTTCAAAGCCGGGAATGTTTCCTTTGGATGTTGTATGTTCATCATGGGGATTGATCAGGATCAAATCACCTTTGCGGGCGGTAAGAAGCTGACCATTCATGGAATAAACCCGTTCTCCTTCAAGCAGATAATACAGTTCGTAAAAAGGATGCGCGTGAGGCTGTGGCATAGCGTTTCCATCGTGTCTGCTCATGTGTTCAATGGTGAATGAATTCTCGCCAATCCGATATTTGGGTCCAATCCGATCTTCTATAACACTCATAACCCGTCTCCCCTCTGCGCCAGCTGATCTACGGTTAATATCCATATCATAACGGAAAATCCAGTTTGTTGTAAACGCTATCATTTGGATGAGGGGCCACCCGGGCTAAATGAATAGAGCTGGTTGTGATTGCTATTGGAATGATTTTGGGCAAGCCTATATATGCTGTAAAGGTGACAAAAGTCTATTCATGTTTTACAGTAGGGGGAGTGGGGCTAAACTCTGGATAGGAGTGTCTCCAATTTGATTTGGAAGGAAGGAAACAGAATATGACGACACATGAATTATCGCCACTCGTTGCTGCACTGAATATGCAGCCACATGTTGAAGGTGGTTGGTATAAGGAAGAATGGAAGGCATCGTATCAGATTCCACAATCCGTACTGCCGGATACATACTCAGGCCCTCGATTCTCGGCAAGTTCGACGTACTTCCTGCTGCACTCGCATGAAGTTTCGGAATGGCATACCGTTTTGTCCGATGAACTCTGGTTGTGGCATAGCGGCAGTCCAATTGAATTGAAATTGGGCGGCAACGGGGAAAACCCGGAAAATGAAGAAGTACTCGTGCTGGGTATGGATATTGCTGCTGGGCAATCGCCGCAGGTGCTCGTTCCAGCCGGAGTATGGCAAACAGCACGGCCGCTAGGTGATGAGCCTGTACTGGTAACATGCGTTGTAGCGCCAGGTTTCCATTTTGATGATTTCAAATTGGTTTCCAAGGGTTAATATAACCATGAATGAACAAGCAAAATCCCGATCAGGTGCGTGTGCATCCGAATCGGGATTTTTAGATGGTTGAAATCCTGATTATAGGTTAAAAGTTAAAGTTGTCCGGATCGGAACCAAAGCGCTTGTTCTCGTTCAGTTGACTAATACGTTCCATTTCTTCCGTGGTCAACTCGAAATCATACAAGTCCGCATTATCGCGAATGCGCTGTGGTGTGATGGATTTAGGTATGGTCACGATGCCATTTTGCAGATCCCAACGCAGAATGACTTGTGCGGGTGACTTGCTGTACTTGGCAGCAATATCCTGAAGAAGCGGATGCTCCAGCAGATGTCCCTGACCCAGTGGAGACCAGGCTTCAATCTGGATCTGATGTTTGCTGCAATACTCCCGAAGCTCTGTTTGGATCAACAGCGGATGCAGTTCCACCTGATTCACAGCAGGTTTAATGGTGGCATCGGTCATCAGGTCCTCCAGATGGTGAATCTGGAAGTTACTCACCCCAATGGCGCGGATGCGTCCTTCCTTATGCAGCTTCTCCAGCGCTCTCCATGTATCCTTGTACTTGCCTTTGACAGGCCAGTGGATCAAATAGAGATCCAGATATTCCAGTTCGAGACGTTCCATGCTTGCTTCAAAAGCGGCCAGTGTGGATTCGTAACCTTGGTCCCCGTTCCACACTTTGGTGGTAATGAACAGATCCTCACGGGCGATTCCGGATTCACGAATACCCTGAGCTACACCCGTTTCGTTGTTATACGCTTTCGCTGTATCGATACTGCGATAACCTGCCTGAATGGCCGTTTTGACGGCTTCAACCACTTCTTCTCCGTCTTTAACTTTGAATACGCCAAAGCCCAGCCAAGGCATTTTGACTCCGTTGTAAAGTGTCGTTGTGTCCTGCACGTGTTTCATGGTCCGAAATTCCTCCTCTGATTCATTCATTATTTCCTTATGTAATTACCCTGCTGATCGCCAGCCAATCTTAAATGAAAGGCCGTCTGTATTGATTATACTAAAACCTTTTTGGTAATGGAAAAGAATACGACCATTTCGATAGGAAAAACCCCTCATTTATCCTTTTTCACCAGCCAGAGGTTTGGATTTGACGCGTACGGGTGATAAGATGAAGTATACGAAATATGGAAACAGAAGCTTTCCTATTGAAGAGTTCACATAAAGAACAGAGGAGCACGGGAACGTAGGGTGTCATTGAACCCGTGTGATTAACGATAAAGGAGTAAGAATACAATGGCTAAACCTAAACAAACCAAAAAAGCAGCAGCCTGGTCTCTCGTCGTTATGGGGGCGGGGTTTGCCGCATCGTTGCCTTTTCAGGGCGGTGTTGTAGGCAAACTGCTGGTAGGCTCATTTGAAGCGGGGTTGGTAGGTGGACTTGCGGACTGGTTCGCTGTAACAGCGTTGTTCCGTCATCCACTGGGTATTCCGATTCCCCATACGGCATTGCTGCCCAAAAATCGGGACAAATTGACGGAAGGCCTCGTTTCCGCAGTGGAAAATAACTTGTTGAACAAGGATAGTATTACCGAGAAAATTGCGGGTTTCAAAGCGGCAGAAATCGTTCTGGATACCATGACACGGGAACTTCACAACGATGGAGTCAAAACCATGATCGATACACTCTGCAAACGTATCCTTGCAGGCCTGCCGTTGGAGCAGATCGCTCCACTGGTTGCGGGAGAGATCAAATCACAGGCGGGTGCCTTCGACCTGGGTCCGATTCTGGAACGGGCTTCGATCCAGATGAGTGAGCGTGGATATGATGCCAAAGCGCTGGACTACGGTCTGAAACAGGCAGAGGAGTGGCTGGTGAAACCGGAGACCATCATGTTTTTAGGCGAAAGCGGCTTAAAGGCGATCAGCGGAATCCAGATGAACGGATTAATGCAATTTGCGATGAATGCGTTCATGGGCTATCTGAACGAGGAGCGTATGGGCAGCATTTTGCAAGGATATCTATTTGATCGGGTAGAGGACATGAAGCGGGAAGGCAGCGCCCTTCGTTATAAAGTGCTTGATCTAATGCGAACCCAGGTGGTCCGGCTGGCGGTGAGTGAGAATGTACAGGATGGAGTCAACGGCTGGAAAAACAACATGCTGGACGGATGGAACGCAGAGGAAACCGTGCTGAACAAACTGGTCGAATTGAGGGATAAGGCGCTTACTGCGATGGAAGATGGTCAGTATGTGGATACGTATGCGCTGCCTGCGATTGAGCGAGTATTGTCTGATCTGCGCTCCGATGAAGCATTGTTGGCAGGGTTGAATGCCAAGATTGTGGAAGGCGTAACGACGCTCCTGGAGAAAAACCATTCCAAAATCGGCAATCTCGTGCGTGAAAATGTCGACAAAATGGATAATGCCTCATTGATCTCGTTGATTGAGGATAAGGTAGGGCAGGATCTGCAATGGATTCGGATTAACGGGGCCGTTACCGGGTTTGTGATCGGGATTGCACTGACCGCGCTGCGGATGGTATTGGAGTAAAGCATGGATAATGACAAGTTTAGGGCCGCTCTCTGGAGCAGGCTCTTTTTTTGTATAAGCAAAATAAAAAATCATGGAACTGATACAAAATCCAGGGAAATGGGTAATGTACACCGAAATGCCCTATTGGAATCATTTAGGAACAAAGTCCATAAAAACGATGCCAACAGCCGATGTGATCCTGTTGATTTTGTACTATGATGCAGATAACAGAAGAAAAGGGTAGATATACGCTGGCTCCTTATTGCATAGGCTACATCATGATGAAGCTTCTGCGAGAAATGTGACCAGAAGTTCGATATGGACATTCATGAATAGAAAAGAAAAGGTGATTGATATGAGGTTGAAGCGACAACTCGCATGTGTATTTTTTTTGACCATACTATCCACTTTCATTTTGGGAGGGTGTCAGAATATGAAGGAAAGTGAAAAACAGGCCTTTTTTAAAGAAGCGGAAGCCGAAGCTGTAACATATCTGAAAAATAAATATGAACTGGATGTAGTCATCACGAATAAAGAGTTGTTACCTGAAATGGCGCTTGATTCAATTGCTATGGAAGGACATGTGGTTGAACATGAAGAGCAAGAATTTACGATCTCGTATGACTATGAGGATAAAAAAATCAAAAACTTTGGCATGAGTCCGGCAATTAAGGAAGCAATTATAGCTAAGGGGTATGATCCGTTTAACAAATAATTCAGGATTGATTTTCTTGGAGGTGCAGCGGTTGTGAGTAAATCACCGAAGATTGATGATGAAACATACAACAAGATGTCTGAATTAGCTTACGAGAATCTAAAATCAGGTATTGAGTTCGAGAATCTTCCCGGATGGCAAGTTCTGGAGGACACACACGGAAACAAAAAATCCGGTTTCGATGCGGTGACATTCTATAATCCGGAGACCAAACAGGCGGTTATCGCTTATCGGGGTACAGAGGGAAGTGCGTCGTTGGATCGCAGTGCCCCTGATTATTATGCGGATGCTCAAATTGGTTTGCCTGAGCTTGGCCGAAAAATCGAACAAAGTACAAACCTGACGCCAGATTGGCTGGCTCATGGAATCCAGAAAGTAAGAGATGTTACTGGGATCACTACGGTAGAGAATGCTGTGGGGGAACTGGATAAAAAGCTGGATAAGACAATTGGACTGGGCCCCAATCAAATGTATGAAGCGGAAGACTACGCCAAAGACATGCAGAAAAAATACAAGGACTTGGATTTTTCGCTGACAGGACATTCGCTTGGCGGAGGGAATGCCCAGTATGCAGCTGCTTACACAGGACTATCCGCGGTGACGTTCAGCGCGCCATCCGTGATATCCAGTCTCACGCCAGAGGCGAAACGAAAGGCTGAAGAGGGTGGTTTTGATAGTCAAATCATCAACTATGGGCATCCCGGAGATTTTGTAACCAGCGGATTTTTTGGTGGATACGATCGTCATGTGGGCTCCATGTATTACATCAATTCCAACTACAAGGATATGAATGATGACATGGGCATGTGGGATAAAATCAGTAACACCTTTGGTGGCGAAGAGTATCATGGTCTGAAACAGTACAAGTTCGAGAACGGCTATATTTCCAACGATCTATATGATCCGGTTACAGGCGAGCAAATCAGTTATTCACCACGTCAGCCGTCCAATGTCCTGTCTGATCTGGCAGTATTCATGCGGAATCTGGGTGGGCAAGCAGGCAGCCTTACAAGAAGCATGGGCGCAGCAGCAGGGGGATCTGGCCTGATTCAGGTAACGCCCGAAGAACTCAAAAGTGTTGCAGGCCGATGGAAGCAGAATGCACAGCAGTGCAATGCAGAGTTGAATAAGGTGCGAAGTCGGATGGCCCAATACCTGCATTCCAGCCGAAGCCGTAGGCTTGAACCTATCGTCACCCAGCTGGATGCATCTATTAACGAATTGAGCACATGGCATATGAAGCATACGAGCCAGTTCTTGAACTTTATTGAAGAGAAGGCCGAAGCATTCCGTCAGGCGGATGAGAGTCAGGTCAGCTTTAAATAGAGTTTTGCGCAAAGGGTATGGCGAGTAGAAATTACATAAGGGAGGGAGGAACGCGAGTGAGCGGTCAATTGCTGGTTGAGTTGAATGATCTTCGGATTGCTGAAAAGGAATTAACCCAGCTGCTTGCCCGTCTCCAGGCTGATGAGCAGGAGGCAAGAAGCCTATACAATCGTCTCGACGACTGGAAGGGCCAATCCGCTGATTATACAAGGCAGCAGATTGAAGCGTTCTTTGCGGGTCTGTCTGGACGGATACAGTCCATTGAACAACAGAAGAAGAACTTGCTGCAATATATTGAAATCATGATCCAGACGGATCAGGAACGGTAAAGGAAAGAGTCGTAAGGGTGCCGTAAGTGCGTAATGAAGCAATTTTAGCCAGTGGGCGTAAGTATGAATTTGGAATTGAAATTTGCGTTTGCAAACAGATAACCAAAAAGGAGCCTTGGCACATCGGGAATAGACCCGGTATGCCAAAGGCTCCTTTCTTTTCAATCTACATAGTAGACTTCAGGTTAACTCTTAACGTTTTTTGCGGCGGGTTGCCAGAGCGATACCCAGGAAGGACATGATCAACGCCAGAATCGATACGATCAGTGTTGCCTGTTGCAGCTTCAATGTGCCTGGGTCTGAATCCGTGTTGTTTGGCTCACCCGTAACGGTGTCGTTCAACGCGTCACCCAAAGTGGTATCGTCGTTTGCTTTTGTATCGTCACCTGTTGCTGCTTTATCATCATGACCCGCATTACCAGCTGTGCCTGCACTATCATGACCTCCGCCTGCAGCAGCATTACCTGTAGCCGCAGGATCTTGGCTGATGGCTGTGATGCTGTGCGGGTTGCTGTCACTTGGTTCGCCTGTCCACTCCACGATGCTACCATCGCTATAATACTGGAATGCATCCCAGGCTACTTCTGTTTCGGTATCCGGATTCTGTGCTACGAAGTTGAATTGCTGGAATTGACCAGCCAGAATTCCTTTGTTATCTCCTTCCACTTCCCAAGTGATCGACGTTACTTCATTGGAATCATTTTTTTCGGTAGAGATTTTCCAGCCTGCCAGTGGTTGGTATTGCTTGAATGCAACGCCTTGCGGTACTTTTAGCGTAACTTTGGTGGTAGGCAGCTCTTTTTCGGATGGAATCTTGATGCTATACGTCTGCCATGCACCTGTCTGTGCCACGGTTGGGTTAACGGTAACGTGTGCACTGGCGAATCCGGCGAACAGCATCAGCGCAGCGGCTCCAGCAGTAAGGCTGGATGTCAGTTTGGAAGTCCATGATGTTTTTTTCAAAATAATTTACCCCTCTCAATTCTTATCATTTATGTTTCGGCCCATTTTCTAAAATAAGTGCCTGATGTGCTGCAAAGTCATTGTTCCGGTTACGAATCGTTCTTTCAATCGCTGTTATTCCCAGATTTTTTTGATTCACTTTATAAGTGAAAATCCGGGAATAAAGGCGAACGTTGCACTTTTCCAGAATCGATTTCGTCCCCTTCACTACAATTGCAGCTTGTTGAGACACTGATTTTAGATTGAGTAGCGTTTCAAATCTGAATCGCGTATACCTACGGATTAGCGGTGTCGATCTCAAATTCGCTATCCAGCGAATCCAGGGTTCGGGTCAGCAGATGCACCTTGATGTTCCAGCGTCCTGGCATGGAGATATATTCTTCTGCCTCATATACGCCAGTATCATTTTTTGGAATCGTAATCTCGTAAATGCCCATATCCATGTCCAAGTGGGTCAGTGACAGTGTGATCTGTTCCAGATCGTTGACTGTACTGCCGTCCGGTTTCTTCACGTCAACCTTGAACTGGTTCTCACCGGTACGATTGGGACTTACCTGAAGCGTAATCGTAGTTCCGTCATCCATAGTCTGCACTTCTTTATAAGGCCCTACGGCTGCCGGTTGTCCGGGAGACAGATGTGTCAGCACGGCAGCAAGCGCAAGAACGACGGCTCCGGCAATCAGTTCGGCTTTCAGACTGCCGGCGAGTCGGTTGCCGCTGCCTGCACGTGCCATTCTGGCATGACGCCAGGCTAATACAAGCATCACAACAAGCAAGACAGCTTTGGCGATAAGCACAAGACCATACGCCGTTGTAAACAGGGACGTAAGTATAGGTGCTGGCAAAATAATCAGGCTGCTATATATTCCCGTAGCGACGAGAGCAGCAACAGCACCAATGCCCCAGGCTGTAAAGCGCCGGATAGCTGTCCAATAGACCTCTCCTCGCACGATGGAAGGCAGTTTATCTGCGAGCGGAGGCAGGCACACGGCCATGGCGGTTAATGCTCCGATCCAGAAAGCGGCTCCGATCAGATGAACGAAGTCCATTGCGATGGCGAGCGCGCGTTGTTCTGCCGCAGCCGGATGTCCGGTCATGGCATGGGTGAACAACCAGCCAAGCACGAGGACGAGTGATCCGTAGGAGGACCAGATGCGGGTACGCAGTGAGCGATCCCGGTCATAACCGGAAAGGATGGTAACCGCCAGCAGCATCACAATGAGCATTTGTACCATCCAGATCTGGCCAAATGACGTCAATTTGAGTGCACTGCCCATCAATGCCCAGCTGAACTCTCCGATGGAAACGCCTGATTCATACAATGTGTTCAGGGGCAGGCTGATCAGAGCGGCAGCAGAAGCGGCGCCATAACTGATCCATAACAGCCTGTAGCTTCCTGGGACTTCCAGCGGCTCCCTCGCCATGGACTGAGGGGCAATTCGGAACAGCAGGAAAGCAAGTGTGCCCAGGATCACAGACAACGCAAGATATTGAATCCAGTCGGTCAGCGACAAAATCCATTTTAACGGTCCGCCAGCTTGGCCTGAACCCGAGGCTAAATCGGCGAAACCGGCAGGAGCGCCGGATGGTTCCCCGATATGAAACACATAAGCTCCCTGAATCGGGTGACCATCGGCAGATACGGCCTTCCAATTCACAGCGTAGGTTCCGTTTCCAAGTCCGGTCCGCAGGCCGGTTTCCAGAATATGAGGACGATCCTCATCGACATGCACGTTCCCGTCATCTGCCTGTGTTCCGTCCGGTCCGGTGATTTTAATATCAAAAAAGGCCGTTTGCAAAGACTCGTTAAACTCCAGAGTCAGGCGTTCTGGTGCAGTCGCCACCAGTTCATTTTCACCCGGTGAGGCCTGCACGATATAAGCATGGGCAGATGCCCATTGTGGCATAACAAGGCAACACAATAACATCAGGGCGACCATCAGTGCCCAGTGCCGTTTGCCCAATTTCATGGTGAACCTACTCAAAATCAAAAAATCATCACCCTTAGGTCTAGAATTGTAAGTCATTCTTTGTCAACCAAGCACAATCTATACCATTATAACTTTGTCCAAAATAACACCGTATGACTACATTGGGCTATAAAAAAACGAAATGATTCATAGAATTGTGACAAAAACATGAATGCTCCGCTATTTCCGAAGCTTACGACCCGCCAGTCCGCTTTCCAATGCATAGCGGGTTAGCTGTACACGATTTTCGAGCTGCAATTTCTGTAAAATATTCTTCAAATGGTTCTTCACCGTTTGGTCCGAAATGCCGAGTTGGTCGGCGATCTCACGATTGGTATATCCTGCAGATACCCATTGCAAAATCTCAAGCTCCCGCGTAGTCAGCGGATTATCGGGTACATCTTCAGTGCGAGGTGCAGGAAACTCCTGGAGAATTCGATAGGCAAGCTCCTTACTCAAGGGTGCATCATCGCTGACGATGGCGCGAAGGTATTCGAGCCAGGTGGAGGGAGCCAGATTTTTGAGCAAATATCCTTGAGCCCCCTGCTTCAACGCTTCAAACAGGTACGTGACATCATCCGATACCGTGACCATGACGATAATGACATACGGAAAGCGCAGTTTGATCTGCCGGGTGGCTTCGAGTCCATCCATATCGGGCATCTGTACATCCATCAGGATAAGATCGGGCATCCATTGCCCGGTAAGTTCCAGCGCTTCCGTTCCATTCGAAGCAGTCCCAATCACTTCAAACAGGCTATCCTCGGATAAAATACTGCAGATCGCTTCACGCGCATGCGCGTGATCATCGACGACCAATACCCGTACAAGTTCCATATTAAGCATGCCCCTTTCCAATCGTTATTCGTGTGTAGCCTGGCCTTGAATCGAGGGCGAAAGACCAGCCCATCTGAGCTGCACGTTCCTTCGTAATTCGCAGGCCATACCGATCCTTCAAGTGAAGCGGATCTCCGCTCACACCAACACCGTTATCCTGGATGAAGATCGACCAGACAAAAGGAGTTCCTTCTGCAATCACCCGAGTATCTGTAGCCCGGGCATGTTTGCGAACATTGAGCAGTGCTTCACGTATGCAGGCGAGCAGCTCCACCTGCTCCTTTGGGGAGAAGAAGGTGCTGTCCAGATCCCACTCCAGACGCGCTGAAGGCACCGTCTCTTCTACAAGCAATTCAACCTGTGCTAGCAGGGAAGTTCCTTCTGGTACTGCCGCTTGTCCAGGGACGTAGCGAAGCTGGGCGATGGCCTGCCGCACATAGGCGTTAACCTCGTGTACGGTTTTGCGGATGTCCTGAATTTCATTCTCATGACCGCTGCCGGCCAAGCTGCGCTCGGCCTTGTCTGTTTTTACCGACAGGAGAAAAAGAGACTGTGAGATGCCGTCGTGAAGCTCGCGAGCCAGTTGATCCCGAGCTTCGAGTGCCGCTTTGGAAGCACGCTCCTGTTCCAGAGCAGCCCTGGCACTTTCCAGCATGTTGAATAAGCGACTTAGCAAGGTGACGCTTATGAGGTAAAGGATAAGGGGGGTAAGCCAGTTACCCGCATCCATGGAAAGGTAGGGCATCAGGAATTGATGACGGATGTATTCCCAGAGGCCAACCGTGAATGTCGGGACCAGCAGAATCATCCATTTAATCTGTTTGTATGACATGAATACAGAACTCCTTTGATATAAGGTCCACTTTATATGTATCCGTTTCGAGGGTTGGCACCATTATAACGCATGCTTGCTTCAGACCCTAGTCTGGCTTTCTTCGGGTGGAACCTCGGGTGGATAAGGGAGCATTTAGAAGGATATCTAAGAACAACATGGGGTGAAATTATGTCACGCAGGGTGAGCCTTGATGAGTACAGATGAGCGGGGCTGTATCCATTTTCCCTATTGGAGGAGGTCCTCTATACTTATATAGAACACAAATTCATTACAAAAGATGTTAAGGAGTGAACGCAACAACATGAATCAAGAGGTATTGGAACGTCGCAGCGAGTTGCTCAAGAAGAACATTCATCAAATGCTTCTTCAAGACAATCAGCACGGAATCAGTCGTCAGGATAACATGTTTTTGCAGCAGATGATTAGAGAGCTGCATCAGACTTCATACGAAATGAATACCGCTCGATAACGCAGAATCTGCACAAGAATGAAGTAGTCTCGTGCATGATTCATTCCATGATGAACATGAAAATGGCGCTATCCCCGATCAGACCGGGGGTAGCGCTTTTGGCTTTAATAAGGGGATATTCGGTGAGCGTTACAAAAGTTGCTGTTGCACGGTTCGTTTCTGAATATATCGGATGAACAGCTCGGCTAGCTCAGGATCGAACTGTGAACCGGAGCACATCTGCAGTTCCTTGATTGCTTCATCCACATTTTTCGTTTCCTGATACGGTCGCTCCGTCGTCATTGCATCGAAGGAATCAATCACCGTGAGCATCCGGCACAACCGTGGAATCTCAGAGCCTTTCAGGCCATAAGGGTAGCCTGCCCCGTCATACCGTTCATGATGCAATTCGATATAGGGAATGAGATCGGCAAAACGCTCGTTGGTCAAAGCCATCTTTTTGCCCCAGGTGACATGGCCCTTGATCGTTTCCCATTCCTCAGCGGTAAGCTTTTCTTTCTTATTCAGGATGGACCATGGAATTTCGAGCTTTCCGATATCATGAATCAGTGCACCCAGCACGAAATTTCGCTTTTCCACATTATCGAGCTCCAGCAATTCACTTAAATCGAGGGCATATTTATATACGCGTTTGGAATGTTTGAATGTATCCATATCCTTATATCTGAACAAGTTGAGCTGCTGCTCAATATCGCGCACATCCTGCACCAGATCAATCTCATGCTCCATGCCGTCATTGCTGCCGTGTCGATGTACATTGTTTTTGCCTTGTTTCTTGGCATAATACAGCGCTTTATCCGCCTGATCCACGAGTTGTGACTTGTTGTACATATCAACCTCATAACGTGCAACACCTGCCGAAAAGGAGAGGCAACCGTGCGGAAACACTTCAACTCCTTCAAAAGGTGTGTCGTTCAGCTGCTTGCGCAACTTGTTCATGAACGCATAGGCCTCGTCCAGATCCATGCCTGGCATAAGCAGGGTGAACTCTTCGCCGCCATAACGAAAGGCGGTGACCTGAGTGCCCTCCGTCTTCCGGATGAGGAAATCTCCGAGCAGGGCCAGCAGACTGTCGCCCTGGAGATGACCAAAGCGGTCGTTATACTTTTTGAAATCATCAATATCGATGAGTCCCAGCGAAAGCGGGGTTCCTTGGGAACGGGCGTTACCAAGCTCGCTCTCCAGCATACTTTCAAAATGACTGTGGTTGAACAAACCTGTGCGTTGATCCGTATTCGCCTTTTCCTCAATACTCTGATACATCACGAACAGCTGTTTGAACGCATGCGATAGCAGAATGCTAAGACTGAGGTAGAGCAGCAGGCCTAGAACACCGTTGTGCACAACGAGAATGGTCAGCACGAGCGCCAAAATCAATGTACATAAATAAACGAGCAGTGATTCGGTGACGAATACACGCTTCATCTGCTGTAATGCATCCTTTGTCGAGAAATGAAAGAACAGCCCTAGCGTGATCGTATTAATGATGAAGTAGGCTGCAAGTGCCGCAAAATAGGGCAGCAGGTTATATCCATCCAGTGCTCCCGGAATTCCTCCAGTCCAAGTGAATACGTAAGCGGCTCCAGCAATCATGAGGCTGTAGATGCTGAAATTAACGATATGCTTCCACCAGGCGAGTTTGCGATCCTTGATTAACAGTATGAGGGAAACGGGCAGCAGTACAGACAGACTGAATGCACCACCAAACATGAAGATACAGGCGAGGTACACGGAAGAGTCCATGGATTGCTGATTGCCTTTGGGCGGAATCTGAAACGTGAAGTAATCCAAAATCAGCGCCGCACCGAGCATCGTGTATACCATTACCCATTCGTCAGAGGATAGATGGAGATAAGACAACTTGTTCATATACAGAAAAATACCGATGCCCGTGCAGCTAAGCAACACAACATACATGCTGCTCCGATCTGCTTTATGGATAAGGTTACGAATAAAGTTCATAAAAATTCTCCTGCTTGGTTTAGTCTGCTCTTGATGTGAATATATCGGCTTGTACTATATTGATGTATAACATAACAAGTTACCTCCCAAAAATCCAGAAAGAAAAAACAGGCCGCTGGCAGCCTGTTTGTCATGGTTGGCGAGTATATGTACTAGCCGCCCAGCTTGTATCCCGAAGTCAATGCAACAACGACAGAAGCTACGATGATTGCGTTGATAACGAGACGAGAATATTTAATGCCTTCGAATTTTTTCATGGAAAAGACCTCCCTTCCTTGGAGTCTGTCCGAATCTCTTCAGGCCTGATGGAATTCACCGGCTTCAAAGCTTCTCCGGTTCGATTCACCATCATGTACTGGATAAACAGGAATATGCCAATGTTCATGACCACATCGCCGATGCTGATCACCTGTGTCCTCGGATAAGGACTGGACAGCGGGATGATATCACCTAGAAACGAAAGATGTGTGGAAGCATCCATCATATAGTGCTTGGATACCGCTCCGCCTTCGCGCAGCATGTCCACATAATAGGGCCCAAGAACAGCAGAAGCATCCACGGAAACCGGCATACGCCCCCCATTTACCGCCATGACGATGAAATTGAGGAAAACACCAATCCAGATCAGCGTAAAACCCTTGTAATGTCGATTAAGCCACAAAAATGCTAAGCCTGTGACATAAACGGCAGCAAACAGGTATCCGTTGATGGATGCAACCCAATCAAGCCTTTCCTGCAAGTAAAAGATGAAGAACTGAGCCAGCAGCAGCACCGGGAATATCCAGCCGCCTCGCAGCTTGAGAGCTGCAAACTGGTGGAGACCATACCGAAAACCTCCCCGGAACAGTCCAACGATCAAGCCGAGCAGAATGCCATCGTATACCATGATTAACTCCTGTCTTACAGATATGTGTAAATGTAATTGCGTGTTTATGTACCTATGTTATTCGACCTTTTACTGGTAAATCCTGCAATGAAATTATTTTTTTGAGAAGAATTTTGCAAAAAAATAAAACAAAAACCGCCTTTACGAACCAATGGGTCGAATCCATGGGGAAGTTCGGTAAAGACGGCTTTATATTATGTCAAATTGCGAGTTTTAATTCACTTGGTATACGTTCAGTTTATTCCGATTCCCCGTTCAGATAATTGAAGAACGGCTGGTCCACCCAGAAGGTGTAACTGGAAATGTCCGAATCAGCGGCCAGCTTAGTGAATCCTTCTTGAATTGCTTTGGAATTCTCCTTAAGGGAGAAAGATTGTGCATAATAGTTGCCAAGCGAAATTTTATTGTTGGCGATGACTGGATATTCCGCCAGAGCGGTTGGTGAGTAATACAGTGGCTGCCACCAAGAAGCGTGAATTAAGGCAGAGGCGTCATCGCTGTTCTTTTTGGCATACTTCAATATAATGTCGTTGAAGCGGGCTTTGTCCGCTGTGTTATTGAATTCAAACTGAATGTCATATTCTTTGGCATAGGCAATGTAGTTGCCATTCTCGATCTGGGTAACCTTGTAATCCGGTGTTTCTTTGGGCTCTCCCCATTCCTTCAAATAAATGAAGGCAGAAGTCTTCGGCTGGAATTGTACGTCCGCATCGATGCCTTCACTGCGCAACAATCCAATTAACTGTATTGCATGTTTAATATCATCATGTCCGTAAGTTAAGGTCAGTTCATCGATGAAGTTGGAATCGAAGCGACTGTCCTTAAGGTTGTAACCTGTGACAAGATCATCGCGCAGTGCTTGATCCACAATGGTCCGAAGTTCCGGTGCTTCGATTAGATCAGCGGTGCGATAGGCAGCGTACAATTTGGAGTAAATGTCAGTATCGCCAGAACGACCAATTTCATTTTTGTATTTGCCCTGACTGGTCAATACCCGTCCAAGCAAGATGTTGGCAAAATCAGAACTTGCTTCGCCGCCCTTACGGAGAGCGGGGTACAGGCTTTCCGGGATCAAACCGGTATCAATGGCAGCGGCCAGCTCCTGCGCGGCTTGTCCCTGAACGCGGCTTGAGCTAATGCCCAGTTTCGCAAGTGCCTTCGCTGTTTTGTCTTCAGGGTATGTATAGGCTAACTCTTTGAATCCGGCTGCTTTGACTGCGATGAAGACAGCAGCATAAGTGCTCAGCTTGTCATTGGCACGTACTTCCGTACCGGACAGGATACCGTTGTTATATAAGGAAACGGCAGCTTTATACGCGGAATCATTTGAGTTCAGATCAGTGAAGGCCGGAGCCTTGACTTCACTGTCACTTGCTTCATCTGTAGCAGGTGCAGCTTGATCGACTTCAAGGATGGCAGCAATCGCCTTGATGAAGTCACCCTTGGTTAACTTCTTCGGCAATTGGATATTGTATTTGGCTTGCAGGAATTGGCCGTAATCGGCTGCACTCTCGGTATAGACTGAAGGAGCTTGTGTTACCGGTCCTTTAACCGCCTGTGAGGTAGTTTGTCCGGCGGGAGTAGCCGATGCTGCGGATACCGAAGCGGGCAAGCTGAGACTGCCGAGTGTAACCGGAGCGGCGAGCAGAGCGGCCAATGTAATCTGGGTGATTTTTTTCAAATGAATAGCCTCCTCAAAATAGGATTGGAAAATAAACAAGCTTGCGTTATAATTCTGACAAAACCTATCTGAATATAATGATTGGATTGACTTTAGCATGGAGCAGCTTCGGATGTCAACGGAAAAAACCTTGGTTTAGAGCGCCTTCCGACGCTTGGTAGAATGTAAATCAGCTATTTTATTCCATTTAGTGTATACGCTCAAAGATTTATTGACAAGGATCGACAGTATCCGCTAGGATTATAAAAAAGAATTGTGAAAAGGGGAAAGTTCAAAATGAAAAGAGGTTTATCGTTCGTCTTATCGATCATGATGGTGGCTATTTTGCTGGCGGCTTGTGGAAATTCCGGTTCCAAAGACGAACAATCGGCTCAAGGTGGCGACAGTGAAAAATCACTGCGCATGGCACTTGTCCTTCCTGAAAAAATCGGGGTCAACCCGTTCTTCGTACAGATGGATGAAGGTTTCAAAAAAGCAGGCGAGGAATTCAAGGTAGATACCAAAACGATCGAATCGACTGACCCGGCTGCATTTGAGCAAAATCTGCGTGCTGCAGTTGCTGAGAACTACGATCTGATTATTACAGCAACTTTCCAGGCAGAAGATGCATTGAAAAAGGTTGCTGCCGAGAATCCGGACAAGTCCTTTGCCATTGTAGACACAACCGTTGACCTGCCTAACGTTCGTAGCGTTGGTTTCCATGAATATGAAGGAGCGTACCTGCTTGGTGCAGCTGCTGGACTGTCTACGAAAACAGACAAAGTCGGCATGATTGCTGCGATGGACGTTCCATTAATCAAGAAATATACAGAAGGTTTCAGAGCCGGTCTGGAATCGGTTAACCCGGATGCGGAATTCCTCGTGAACTATGTTGGTGGATTCAATGACCCGGCCAAAGCAAAAGAGCTGGCGTTAGTACAATTCGGCAAAGGCGCTGACTTCATTGCTGGAGCATCTGCTGTAGGCGATCTGGGTGTGTTCGAAGCCGCGAAGGAAAAAGGCTTCTATACTTCCGGTCAGGATACGGACCGTACTGTTGAAGATCCAGAACATATCGTATTGTCTCAATTGAAGTCGACCGATACGGTTGCTTATCAGACCGTGAAGGATTTCGTAGAAGGAAACTTCAAAGCGGGTGCTGTAAATTATGGCTTGAAAGAAGATGGCGTAGGGCTGACTTATGTAACACGTGATAGCGAATCTCCATTGAATGCTTTTGTTGGACAAGAAGTAATCGACAAGGTTAAAGCGATCAAGGATGATATCGTATCCGGCAAAATCGTTGTAAAAGATCCATTGCAACAGTAGTAATCTTGTTCCATAGGATGGATTAATTGAGTTGATCAGCCGGCTGCCCGATCAGGCAGCCGGTTTTGCTGCTATTACAATGAACTATATATGTTCTACTAAACATTTACCCGATAACGGAGAGGACAGAAAAAACCTGGAGAAGCGAAGCGTTCGCCTTTATCCCCGGATTTTCCCCTTTGGAAAAAAAATAAAAAAATCTGGGGATAAGCGATCGGAAGGTTGTTCTGTCATCGTAGTGGCTAGTGTAAATATGCTTTAGTTGAACGTATATAGACCGAGAGGAGAGAACGCGAGATATGCTGTTGGAGATGGAGCAGATTACGAAGAAATACGGCGGCTTCACCGCTAATCGGGACATCCGTTTTAATTTGCGAGAAGGAGAGATTCATGCCCTCGTGGGTGAGAACGGAGCCGGTAAAACAACCCTGATGCGCATGTTGTATGGAATGGAGCAACCGACATCAGGCACAATCAAAGTTCGTGGACGTGAGGTAAGCTTCGCTACCCCGTCTCAGGCCATGGCAAGCGGTATCGGCATGGTGCACCAGCATTTCATGCTGTTTCCTTCCTTTACGGTTGCTGAGAACATCGTGATCGGCCGTGAACCGTCTGCTGCAGGTGTATTTGACCGCAAACAGGCAGCGGCCCAGGTGAATGAGCTGGGCAGAACGTATGGCATGCCAGTTGATCCGTGGAAAAAAGTATTTGAATGCCCTCTGGGCATGCAGCAGCGAGTTGAAATTCTCAAGGTGCTGCATCAGGGTGCAGATATCATTATATTGGATGAACCTTCAGCGGTACTGACACCGCTGGAAGTGAAAGAATTGCTTGCGAATATGAAATCTCTAGCCAAGCTGGGCAAAACCTTTGTATTGATCACGCACAAGCTGCAGGAAGTCATGGATGTGGCAGACCGGATCACGGTTCTTCGTGATGGTCAGGTGACAGGTACGCTGGAAGCGAAAGATACGAACGTGGAGGAGTTATCCCGCTTAATGGTTGGACGTGAGTTGGTACGTATGGACAAGCAGCCATCCGTTCCGGGAGAAGCGGTGCTTCAGGTGGAAGCAGTGAGTTTGTCAGGGGCAGAGGACCGTTCCGCACTCAAGGATATTCATTTGGAAGTTCGGAAAGGTGAGGTCGTTGGGATCGCGGGTATTTCCGGGAACGGTCAGTCTGAATTAATTCAGATCATTGCCGGACTGCGTAAGTCGGATAGCGGCCGCGTCCTGTTGTCAGGGCAGGATACGACGAACTGGCCGGTGCGTCGCATTCGGGAACTTGGACTTGCCCATATCCCGGAAGACCGTTATATGTGGGGAGCGGCGAAGGATGCAAGCGTTCGTGAGAATGGCTTGATGGGCCATCATCACCGGCTTCAATCACGAGGTATCATTAAAGCGAAGGCAGCACGGACCATGGTGGAGAACTGGATCAAGCAGTTCAGCATCAAGACGGGTTCTGCGGAAACGAAGGCACAGTTCCTTTCCGGTGGTAACTTGCAGAAGCTGATTGCCGCTCGTGAATTTGCCCAGGATACACCGTTTCTCATTGCGGCTGAACCTACACGGGGTGTAGATATTGGAGCAATGGAAACCATTCATGCCGAATTGCTGCGCAAACGGAATGAGGGTGCAGGAATTCTGCTCGTTTCATCCGAATTGTCCGAGATTTTGCAATTATCCGATCGAATTATTGTCATGTATGAAGGCGGAATCGCTGGGGAACTGAAGGCAGATGAAGCAACAGAAGAACAGATCAGCTTGTTGATGGCAGGAGGGAAAGAGCGGATATGAATCGGGTAAAAGAAACACTGCGCGGACTCGTACAGCCGCTGCTTGCCGTATTCATCGGTTTGCTGGCAGGTGCTGTAGCCATTCTGGTCGTTGGCGGGTCCGTGGTGGATACGTATGCGGAGATGTGGAAAGGGGCCTTCGGCAACTTCTACTTCTTCACCAACACATTAGCGCGTTCGACGCCAATTATTCTTGCGGGACTGGGCGTAGCACTGGCGTTCCGCGCCGGATTTTTCAACATGGGTGCCGAAGGACAGATGGTTCTCGGTGGACTTAGTGCAGCGCTGACGGCGCTCTACCTGCCGGGTCCAGGCTGGTTTGTCTGTATTGCAGCCATTGTGGCAGGAATCATTGCCGGTGGAGTTTGGTCGCTGTTTGCCGGTTGGCTGGATGCTCGTTTCGGCATGAATCTATTGATCACAACGCTGCTGCTCAACTATATTGCGATTTATTTTGGAGGATACATGGTATCCTATCCGTTCAAAGACCGCACCGGATCGGCGGCGATGGCACAGACGCCGATGATTGATCAGAGTGTCTGGCTGCCGAAGCTGTTCCAGGGCATGGGACTGCATGCCGGATTCATCATTGCTATCGTAGCGGCTATTCTCATCTACTGGTTCACACACAAGACGGTAACGGGTTATGAGATCCGCATGCTGGGTAGTAACCCTTCCTTTGCAACCTATGGCGGCGTGCGCCGCATTCGCATGATGATGCTGTCCATGATCATTAGTGGCGGACTTGCAGGTCTTGCGGGTGCAGGGGAAGTGTTGGGTACCCAGTACCGTTTCCTTGATGGCTCGTTGTCCTCCGCAAGTTATGCATGGAGCGGCATCATGGCAACCTTGCTTGCCCGCTCGCATCCGCTAGGAACAGCTGTGGCGGCAATTCTGCTTGCAGCGTTGCAGACAGGAGCCATGGGGATGGAACGGAATACGGATGTGCCGCTGGAAGTCGGCAGTGTCATCCAAGCGGTGTTGACGTTATTTGTATCGGCTCAGATCGGTTATTCATTCCTGAAGCGGAGAAAGGAGAAAAAGTCCAATGCAACAACTGTTTGATGCAGCCATGTTTGGCTCTACTCTGCGGATTATGACGCCGATTCTGCTTGCAGCGCTCGGTGGGGCTTTGTGCTCCCGTGTCGGTCTGTTCAACGTGGGTCTGGAAGGACTCGTACTGATCGGCGCTTTCTCCGCTATTGTTGGTAACTATCTGTTCGGTAATGTATTGCTGGCCGTTATATTCTCGATTGTGATCGTTATGTTGTTCTCTGCGCTATTTGCCTTTATCAGTATTAATCTGAAGGCAAACGCGATAGTAGTCGGGATCTCGCTTAATTTTCTGGCGACGGGACTGACGACTTTTGCATTGCGGGCGATTTTTGACGTGAAGGGTGCGTACTACGACAAAGATATGGTGGGACTCCCCAAATGGGATATCCCTCTTATTAAGGACATTCCATGGGTAGGTGATGTCATCTCAGGGCATAGCCCACTCGTGTATCTTGGAATTATTATCGTAATTGCCTTGCAATTTTATCTGTTCAAAAGTGTCTCCGGGTTCCGTCTCCGCTCGGTTGGCGAGAATCCGGTAGCAGCACAGAGCATCGGCATCAAGGTGCGCGGCATTCAATATGGTGCAGTCCTGATGTGCGGTGTACTGTGCGCCTTGGCGGGTGCACAGCTATCACTTGGTCAGGTTACGATGTTTACCGAAGGTATGACCGCAGGTCGCGGTTTCATCGCATTGGTAGCGACCATGCTGGGGCAAGCGAATCCGCTTGGCGTTATGGGGTCTAGTGTGCTGTTCGGGTTCATGGAAGCACTCAGTATCCGACTGCAGGGCTTCGCGCTGCCAACTCACTTTACCATGATGCTGCCGTATATTGTGACACTGGTGGCGATGTTCTTTTTCAAAGATCGTACCTACGCACAGGATGCACTGAAAGCGGGCGGAAGCTCGCGTTAATTCCTGAATGTTATGCTGAAAGCATATAAAGAAGGAGGATCACACATGCATAATAAGGCTGAACGTCTGAAAAAAACGAAAAGCCCGGCACCCAAAGCGGGTGCCGAGCACGGAGACCGGCTGCCGCCGGGGCAGGTACTGACCGAGAAATTCCCGATTCTGCATGAAGGTGAAGTGCCGGAATACGACCTCACGACCTGGGACTTGAAAGTATTCGGCGAGGTTGAAGAAGAGAAGGTATTCTCCTTCGCCGAGCTTCAGGCGATGCCTCAAGTGAACACGGTGAGCGACATTCATTGTGTAACTCGCTGGTCGAAGTTTGATACACCGTGGGAAGGCATCCGATTCTCGGATTTCATCAAGCTTCTTGGCGTCAAACCCGAAGCGAAATACGTCATGATCCATGCGGATCATGATTACGAGACGAACGTTCCGCTCGAAGAACTGATGCATGACGATGTATTGCTTGCCTTTAAATTTAACGGTGAGCCGCTCACACCAAAGCATGGTTATCCATTGCGCTTGGTGGTTCCTCAACTCTACTTCTGGAAGAGCGCGAAGTGGATACGGGGTCTGGAATTCATGAAAGAAGACCGCAATGGCTTCTGGGAAGTTAATGGTTTCCACCATTTTGCCGATCCGTTCAAGGAGCAGCGCTTCTCGGGTGAAGATATTCCGATTCCGGAAGACGAATGGACGAAGAAGGAGTTTGATTAAGATGTTGATGCCTATTTTGCAAATTCATTCCGAAGATATGCCTGCATACGCCATTGTCTGTGGGGATCCGGCACGTGCGGAGAAGATTTCCCGTAAGCTGGAGCAGGCGAAAGAACTGGCGTTCAGCCGGGAGTATCGCACATTTGTTGGATTGTACGAAGGTGTACCCATGGCCGTGGTCAGTCATGGCGTAGGTTCACCCGGAGCGGCTGTTTGCTTCGAGGAACTAATCCGTGCAGGGGTAACGACCCTGATTCGTGTAGGTACAGCGGGCTCGTATACCGCTGATTATCCAGCGGGCAGTGTTATCGTCAGCACGGCCGCTGTGCGTACGGACGGGCTGACACGTCAGCTCGTACCCGATGGTTTTCCTGCGGTAGCAGACCTTGGTGTTACACAAGCGTTAATTGAGGCGACTCGTGAGCATGCAATTGGAGTGGATGCTTCGAGTGCAGGTAAAGTTGGCGTGGGCATTACCGTTACGCTGGATGCATTCTTCACTGGGGTGGAAGAGATTCCTCACCGCAAGTACAAGCAGGCGGGTGCGCTTGCCGCTGAGATGGAGATTGCAGCGCTCTACATCGTAAGCACACTGCGCGGTGCTCGTGCCGGGGCGATTGTCGCTATCGACGGTTTTGCAGATAGCGACTTGGCGGCAGAGTATGATCCGCATACAAATGCGGTAGCCGATGCGGTTGAGCGTGAGATCGAAGCGGCGCTGCGCGCGCTGGCTGCACTTGCTCGCCAGGATCAGGCGTAAAGCTAAGATCATCAGGACATTTTGTGCTGCTGCTGCTGCTGGTAAAAAGCAAAACACTTCAATGATGTCCATCTGAGGTGGACAATATAAAAAGGGCGTCCCATAAGGTCATGTTCATGACCGATGGGGCGCCCTTTTTGATTGGGAACAAGGAGCGACTGGCGCAACATTGGAAGGCCAATCGATCCGTTAACCTTGTCCAAACAATTGCTGCGCCGTCTCAATAAATAACCGGGATGCAGGGGAAGCATCAACAAGTGAAGGAACGGCAATTTCAATATTACGGTAAGCTTTCGGCTCCGTCGGGAGTGCTTTGACACCCGGAGGCAGCCAGGATAGAGAAATGGCAGGCAGCATGGCGGCTCCGAGACCCTGCTCAATCATGCTCAGACAAGTGTTTACGTTATACACCACAAATCCGAAATGTAATTCGGCATCTGCTCGATGGAACAGATCCACAATCGGCACTTCGTAACCGCCTTTGCAGATGATCATGGGATGCTTGTCCAGCATTTGTACGGGCAGGGTTTCCTGATTTGCAAAGGGCTCATCGTCCCGAAACACAGCCAGCATCTCTTCGCTATACAGCGGGAGTGTCTCATAAGCGGTATCTATGGGCTCTTTGTCGGTTGCAATAATGAGAGCCACATCAATAGCCCGTGAGCTTAGCCATTCCTGAATTTCAAGGATGTTCCCCTCGTGCAGCTCAAATTGAATCTGAGGATAGCGGTCCCGAATGGAGCGGATAATTTTCGGCAGCAAATGGGCGGATGACATGGGGAAAGAGCCAATGCGAATCGTACCAATCTCTAATCCTTTCTCAGCGGCAACGACCTGCTGCACCTTATCAAATTGCTGTAAAATCCGGCGGAAAATGACCAAAATCCGCTGTCCCACATCCGTAAGCACGATGCCATTCCTGCGATCCCGTATGATTAGAGTGACATCTAGTTCATTCTCCAGCGAAGAAATGGCCCGACTGACTGCGGGCTGCGTCATATTTAGTTCTTGGCCCGCACGGGTGAAACTTCCCGTTTCTGCAATTTTCACGAATAACTGCAACTGTGAATTGTTCATATCAGATTTGGTATGCTCCTTATGATTAACATGCATTTCAATTATTATAATCATTATTGTATCATGGAGAAACGGAACGATCAAAGAACAGATGTATAACGGGTCTGGTTCGGATTCCAAATGATTTGCAGGCACCGAGAGAGCGCAGGATAAAGTGACGATTGATTAAACTGCGCCTGTAGAAGTGTGCCGGATAGGAGAATAGACATATGGCTTTATCACGTGCAAAAGCAGGCTGGGTCCTGGCTTTTCTGGTACTCATGTGGGGAGTAAACTGGCCCCTGACCAAATACGCATTAAATTTTACACCGCCGCTTATATTCGCAGGCATGCGCCTGTTAATTGGGGGCTTGGTGCTGGGATTGTATGCTTTTCCCCGCTACAAAACGCTGAGACTGAAACAAACTTGGCATATCTATGCCATATCTGCGGTGCTTAATATCATCTTCTTCTACGGCTTTCAGACCGTGGGGCTGACTGAAGTGCCGGCAGGATTATTTTCATCCATTGTGTTCCTACAGCCTGTGCTGCTTGGGATCGGGGCCTGGTTGTGGCTGGGCGAGTCCATGTATGGAATGAAAATTGCCGGATTGGTGCTCGGTTTTGCAGGGGTGGCTACGATCAGTATAGGTGGCATGACAGGCAAAGTTTCACCTGAAGGGGTTATGCTTGGGCTGTTTAGTGCAATTAGCTGGGCGATCGGAACCGTATATATGAAACGAACTTCTATGAAGGTCGATGGAATCTGGATGACAGCCATTCCGATTCTAATCGGTGGAGTTGTACTGACCTTAACGGGTACGGTCACAGAGAGCTGGGCTGATGTACAGTGGGTGCTTCCTTTTATACTGGATATGCTGTTTATCTCGGTGTTTGTCATTGCGTTGGGCTGGCTCGCGTTCTTCAAACTGGTCAGCTCCGGCGAAGCCAGCAAGGTAGGATCGTTCACGTTCCTGATTCCGCTGATTGCCCTGTTTTGCAGTGTACTGTTCCTGGGAGAGTCAGTGACGGTCAATCTGATCGCAGGTCTCGTTATGATCATAGCCAGCATCCTGCTTGTGAATGTTAAAGTAAAGGGCAGCAAGGTGGCGAAAATCTAAAGCTATGCGGTGAACTTTCTCGAATCGGCTGTTGCAGCTGAAAGGGAAGGTTCACCGTTTTTTTTTGGTTAAACCTAGAAAAGAAGAGGGGATGCAGATGCCATAGCGAATTGTATTTGCATGTGGTATTTCATTAAATTAGGAGGGTGATTGAATATGGGCTGGAGTGAATTTCGTGAAATCCCTAATGAATATAATGAAGAAGTACAGCAGATTGATGGGCAACTACTGAAGTTGGTTGCGGCAAGAAAGAATATAACCGGAGCTGTCCAATATCAGCCCCCTCAAGATACCATCGATCAATGGGTAAAATTATTGGATATGAAGGAGGAAGATATTCGATATGTTCTCCGTAGTGTGCAGCCGATGCCACAACGGCATTACTTTCCACGTGAGCCCCTTCAATTAACGGGTGTTGTGCCGATCATGAAGAAAACGATTAAAGATTCGTGTGAGTACATCATTACACATTCGATGCAGTATGAAGGCGAAAGTCTCGTGTATGTGGAAATTCAATATAAGGGAAATGAGTCTGAACGTATACAGTTGGTGCCACACTTGGCTCTTGAGGTGTTGAGCGGACAGAGACATATGACTATGAGACACGGAAGTCGTGGAGGAGGTGGGGAGACACAATTGAGTTTCCGAGTAGTTCCTGCCCTGCCTTTTTCTCTGGAAAACGTTCAATTCTTTTTAATTCCTTCTATACCAGAGTTGGAACACAAAGTGGAGGAAGTCACTTTGGATAAACAGGTGGACTTCGATTAATAACGCCTTTCTCCTTTTCATAGGCTTCAATATGCTGCTCAATCAAATATTCAATTTGCATCGCGAATTTCACTTTTCATCAAAGTAAAATACAAAAATCAGAGGATATACTTGCTTGTCAGAATGACAATGAAAAAATTGGGTAAGTTATATATAGGAACATCTTAATAACGATGAAATAATAGAAGGAGGACTCCAACATGACACAACAGAACAATCAACCTCAGGATGAGGCGGCAATTCGTAACAAGCTGGATGAAGACGGGGATTCCTTGATGGAGAAAAAGAAAATTTTGAATGGTGTAGATATTGAGCCGCAAGCGGACGAATGGTCTGCCAAACCGTCACCTGTAGCATTTGATGAAGGTAAATCATCTGAAGAATAGTAGAACCAAATATAGCTTGAAATAAAGCGGGTACCGTTAAGGTATCTGCTTTTTATTGTATAATCATGGAAACGTTTGTGAGAGGAGAATGTGAAGATGAGTGAGATTAACATTAGACGGGCTGTCATCGGAGATTACACAGGAGTATCTGCATTAATGGATGAGCTTCATCAGTTGCATGTAGAAGCTAGGCCAGACGTTTACAGAGAGCTGCAGACGAGAATGAGCGAAAAGGAATATGAACAACTCATGGAGACGGATCATCGTTATCTCTATGTTGCGGAATTGTCGGATCAAGGTGAGATTGTTGGATATGCGAGTGCACAGCTGAATGTTATTCAAAATGTGGATTTGTTAAAGGATCGAAAAATGCTGTACATCAATGAAATCATCGTTGGCAGCAAGCATCGCGGACATGGGACAGGCAAACGGTTGATGCAGGAGTTAATTGAACTTGGCAAAGAAATTCAGGTCGACAGCGTTGAACTGACGGTGTCTACATTTAATACCGGAGCTCAGGCTTTCTATGAGCAATTGGGTCTGGCTGTGCGCAGCAGCAGAATGGAATACATATTATAATCCGCCTGTACGAAGACTAATGGGGATGTCTGGGTGCAATACTGCAATCGTAGGAAGCATGGTAAGCATCCATTTTGAATAAAATAATGAAATAATCTTGCATACCCCCATGGGGTATGTTACTCTTATAACAGAACGAAAGAAAAGGGGTGTTCGTGATGGGACATCAGAGCCATCCCAAGGAACCTTTGGAGTCATCCGTAACAGAGGTGAACGAAGTTTCACAGACAGATGATCAGCAAGCCAATTCATGTCATACGGCAGGAAGTGACGGGAAGCATGTGCGCAAGAGCCATCACTCCCAGGAGATGAAGGGCAACCTGATTTCCCGTTTGAACCGCGTTGAAGGACAGATTCGCGGGATTAAGGGATTGATTGAGAAGGACACCTATTGTGATGATGTGCTGACGCAGATCGCTGCGGCTCAGTCAGCTCTCAATTCGGTTGGCAAGCTGTTGCTGGAAGGTCACATGAAGAGCTGTATTGTTGAGCGTATTCAAGCCGGAGAACATGAGGTCGTGGATGAATTGTTGGTAACGGTAAGGAAGTTAATGAAGTAATTATTTTTGAATGAACTCATCATTTATATATCCAAGGAGGAACTATCCATGTCTAATATTACGTTGAACGTTACAGGAATGTCTTGCAATCACTGTGTGAATTCGGTTGAAGAAGCCGTGAAGAATGCGGGAGCGAATGGTAAGGTTGATCTGGCAGCAGGAACTGTCGCAGTTGAATATGACGAGCAAAAAGTCAATGTGGATCAGATCAAGGCAGCCATTGAAGATCAAGGATATGACGTAGTCTAATCATTGCAGGCTTAAACTGAACTTCCCTTTGCATGGAAAGGACTTCAACAGATCTTTTCCAATGAATGAGTTCATGGTTTAAGCCTGATTTTCTGTCTTTTATATACCCCTTGGGGGTATTGGGAACGTGGTGATATTTCATAATGAAAGGAGCTAACAACATGGATAAGTCATCGGCAATGGAAAACACATCAGCCTCAGAACCATCACCGGAAGCAGCGGGATCACAGACAACACTGCAAATTACAGGGATGACCTGTGCTGCCTGCTCTACTCGAATTGAGAAGGGGTTGTCCCGAATGGAAGGGGTCAATCAGGCGAATGTTAACCTCGCCATAGAGCAAGCAACGGTTTCCTATGATCCGAAGACAACGAACATCAATGCATTACGGAATAAGGTGGAGGCGCTTGGCTACGGTACAGTAACGGAATCGGTGGATCTGGATATTACAGGTATGACCTGTGCTGCTTGTTCTGCTCGAATCGAAAAGGGCCTCTCACGTTTACCGGGTGTAACCCGTACGAACGTGAATCTGGCGCTTGAGAAAGGGCATGTGGAATACGTTGCTGGAGCATTGAAGGCATCCGATATTACGGCGAAGATCAAGCAACTTGGTTATGGAGCCGAGCTGCAACAGACGCAAGAAGAGACGAAATCGGTGCGTGAACGTGAGTTGCAGCGCAAAAAATGGAAGTGGATGATCTCTGCCTTGTTATCTTTGCCCCTGTTGTGGGCGATGGTAGGCCATTTCTCGTTCACATCCTGGATATGGGTACCCGACTTGTTCATGAATCCATGGTTCCAGCTGGTACTAGCAACTCCGGTACAGTTTGTAATTGGCTGGCAGTTCTATGTGGGCGCCTATAAAGCGCTGCGTAATGGCAGTGCCAACATGGATGTACTGGTTGCTTTGGGTACAAGTGCAGCTTTCTTTTACAGTCTGTATCTGACCCTGACCAGTGGCAGTACAGCTTCGACCATGATGGATCATGGCGGGGCGGGAATGACTACAGCAACCATGCCAACAGTAGAGCTTTATTATGAGACGAGTGCGATTCTGATTACGCTGATTCTATTAGGAAAATGGTTCGAGGCCGTAGCCAAGGGGCGCTCCTCTCAGGCGATCAAAAGCCTCATCGAACTGGCTCCACGTGAAGCCAGAGTGATTCGTGATGGTCAGGAGGTTGTTGTACCGTCGGCGTATGTCGCGGTAGGTGATCTGGTTCTCGTGAAACCCGGAGATAGTATTCCGGTGGACGGCGTCGTGGAGGAAGGACAGTCTTCTGTCGATGAATCCATGTTAAGCGGAGAGAGCCTGCCGGTTGATAAAAAACCGGGAGATACCGTTACAGGTGCTACGCTGAACAAAAATGGAGTATTAAGACTGCGTGCGACTAGAGTAGGCTCAGACACGGCGTTATCGCAGATTATTAAAGTGGTTGAGCAAGCGCAGGGCTCCAAAGCACCCATTCAGCGGATTGCAGATGTGATCTCCGGCATCTTTGTTCCGATTGTTGTAGGCATTGCAGCAGTGACGTTCCTGATCTGGTATCTGTTTGCGAGTCCCGGCGACTTTGCCGGTTCGCTGGAGAAGGCGATTGCTGTACTGGTGATCGCTTGTCCTTGTGCGCTTGGCCTTGCAACGCCAACGTCCATTATGGCTGGATCAGGACGTGCGGCAGAATACGGTGTGTTGTTCAAAGGCGGCGAACATCTGGAATCGGCCCAGCAGATCCAGACGGTTGTATTGGACAAAACAGGTACAGTTACCCAAGGGAAGCCCGTGCTTACAGATGTAGTGACAGCTCCACATTGGACGGAAGCAGATCTGCTTCAGCGGGTGGGAGCAGCAGAACAGAGTTCGGAGCATCCTTTGGCTGAAGCGATTGTGGAAGGAATCCGAGGTAAGGGGCTGGAACTGCTGACCCAGCCAGAGCAATTCGAGAACATACCGGGGTATGGTGTGCGGGCCCGGGTTCAAGGACAAGAGATCCTGGTCGGGACACGCCGACTGCTTACGGATGCGAAGGTGAGTGTCTCTGAGGAAACCATGCAGCAGATGAACAACCTTGAAGAACAAGGGCGCACTGCGATGCTGATCGCGGTGGACGGTCAATGGGCAGGGATCGTTGCTGTGGCTGACACCATCAAGGAAACTTCACGAGAAGCCATTAAGCGGCTCCAAGCCATGGGAATTGATGTCATCATGATTACGGGAGACAATGAGCGAACAGCTCGCGCCGTGGCAGAACAGGCTGGAATCGGTAAAGTGCTGGCTGAGGTATTGCCTGAGGGCAAAGCGGCGGAAGTGAAGAAACTTCAGGAGAGCGGTCTCAAGGTAGCCATGGTTGGGGATGGAATCAACGATGCTCCAGCTCTGGCTACAGCCAATATCGGTATGGCGATTGGAACCGGGACCGATGTAGCGATGGAAGCAGCGGATATTACACTAATGCGTGGCGATCTGAACAGTATTGCAGATGCGATCGAGATGAGCCGACGCACCATGGGCAATATTAAGCAGAATCTGTTCTGGGCACTTGGTTATAACGTAATTGGTATTCCAATTGCAGCAGTAGGCTTCCTGGCTCCTTGGTTGGCAGGTGCGGCCATGGCGTTCAGCTCTGTGTCGGTTGTACTGAATTCGCTGCGTTTGCAGCGAATGAAACTGAAACGGAATGATTAATTCCCTGTACGGAAGGGCTCCACGTTTCTTTCTTTCAAACCAATAAATAAAAGCGCGGTCCGTTGCGACGGATCGTGTTTTTTTGTTGAAAAAAATGGCCTGAACAGGTTAAAGCAAAAGTCCGTTCCTTGTTAGTAGAAGGCGGGCTTATGAAGGGATGTCCTTTTATGAAAAGAATGACTATGGTTTGCGAAACACATCTTTATCTTTTCTGAACCTTTCAGAAATTAATTGACAATATAGACATATGGATTTAAAATTTAAAACAATCGTTTGATTCAAACAAACGTTTAAATCAAATTAGAACTATCTAGTAATGGAGGATATTATTTATGTTACAGGCTTTACGCGTGTTATTGAAAAAACCACCAGTAATTGTAGGGATCGTGACGGCACTTATGTTCCAAGTGATCTTTAGCGTGATCTGGATGACAGCATATTCCGGAGTGAATGACCGGATGAATGAATTGACGGTTGCCGTTGTCAATGAGGACGGAGAGCAGTCCAAGGGGATCGCAGATCGCATGGCCGAGACGCTTCCTTTTCATACCGTATCTAATCTGAGTGCCGCTGAAGCGCTGGATGAGTTAAACCATCGCAAGATTCATATGGTGCTGAATATTCCGGCAGGGTTTAATGAGCTGATTCAGACAGCCGGTTCCACCGCCGAAATTAAGTACACCATTAACGAGGCGAACCCGGTTACGATTAAAAGCATGATGCAAGGCGTGTCGCAAAGCGTGACGAACACGATTAACAAGCAAGCAACAGCTCAGGGTGTACAGACCGTGCTGACGGCTTCAGGAGCGCCTGCCGATCAGGCTGCTGAAGCTGCTACCAACCTGACTACCCGTGTGGAAGGTACAACCACTTCAATCAATCCAGTTAACGGCATGAATAACCAGATGGTTCCGATGATGATGGTGCTGGCTTCTTATGTAGGAGCCATGATCATGGGTATGAACCTGCAGATAGTGATGGGTATGCTGTCCACTACTTACTCCCGTCTGACTTTGTTCGGTGCAAGAATGGTTATTAACATTGGGTCTGCCTTGGTCGTATCTTTGCTCGGTTCTTCGTTGATCGTTTCGCTGGGCGGACAGATCGAGCAAGGTTTTATCTCATTCTGGTTGTTCCAGGCGTTGTTCCTGTGCACGTTCATGTTCTTCTCCCAGTTCTTCCTGATCTGCTTCGGACCGGCGGGAAGCCTGTTCAATATCATTTCATTGTCTCTGCAACTGGTATCTTCCGGTGCAATGGTGCCACGTGAATTGCTGAACAGCTTCTACAGCGGCATTGGACAATATCTGCCTGCAACGTATGCAGTACAAGGTATTCTGAGCGTTCAGCTCGGAGGACCTGGTGTCCAAGCGGCAGCTGGATCGGTTGCTGTTGTGCTGGTCATTGCAGTAGCCCTCTCCCTGGTAGTGACATTGTTGAAAAAACAACGCATGCCAGCCGGGGTACCAAGCCCGGCTCCAATGAACAGCTAATATTCCAGACGTAATGGTCTTCATAGAATATGATCAAGCACCCCGGTGATTTTCACCGGGGTGCTTGGTTTAATAGTAGGTTGAGATAGTTAGCTTGCAGGATTGCAGACGGCAAACCTTGCGCTTTGATGCACAAACTTTCATAATGAAACGATAGAGCAGTCTTGCTGCAGCCCGGTGAGCTGGAGCATATGAATAGAACGGACAAGAGGAGCGGAACGAATGACGGAACCGGAATTGGATATCAAGACGAGGATTCTGCTTGCAGCCAAGAAACTTTTTGCACAGCAGGGGTATGATGGGACAAGTGTTCGTCAAATCTGTGATGAGGCGGGTGCGAATGTGTCGCTGGTCTCGTATCATTTTGGCGGCAAAGAAAAGGTGTTCGAAGCATTATTTGAGCACTTTTTTCCTGATCATATGATGAACGAGTTGGCTGAAGAGTCCATGTCCTCCCCCGTGGAAGGTATCCGACGAATCATAGGTGAAGTCGTAAAGTTCACGATGACGGACCGGGAGATGAGCGATATTGTACAGCTGGAAATTACGCTTCGTACTCATCGCACAGATACCGTGTTTCGCTTTCTGGACCCCGTCTGGACCCGAGTGAGGGAACTGCTGCGTGAAGGCAAGGAGCAGGGCGTTTTCCAAATAGAGTCCGTGTCTTATGCGATGCTTCAGGTCATGGGTGTAGCTTTGGCGCACAAACGGGCCAAGAATTCACGGTTTAGCTTTGACTATCAGCACATGAATACAGATGAGCTGGCTGAGCAAACCATTGAATTCGTACTACGAGGATTGGGAGTGAATGGCAATGAACGAAACCATTGAATTGATGATGAAACACCGCTCTGTACGGAAATTCAAGCCAGACCCGGTAAGCGAGGAACAGCTGGCAGCAATCGTGGCAGCCGGGCAGATGGCTTCCTCTTCAAGTAGTGTACAGGCCTATACTGTAATTGCTGTTACCGAACAGGAGCAGAAGGCCAAATTGTCTGAATTGGCGGGCAATCAGTCTTACGTCAACGAATGTCCTGTGTTTCTTGTGTGGTGTGCTGATCTTTATCGTCTGAGTGATGCTGCTAAACGTCACTTGCCGGAGAAGGAATCCTATGAGGACTCCACTGAGAACTTTATGGTAGCGACAATTGATGTTGCGCTTGCTTCACAAAATGCGGCGCTTGCGGCAGAGTCGTTAGGTTTCGGTATTGTCTATATTGGCGGGTTGCGTAACCGCATTGAAGAAGTCAACGAAGTGTTAGGCTTGCCTGAAGGTGTCTATCCGGTCTATGGCATGTGCATTGGCGTTGCGGATCAGGAGACGGGCATTCGTCCGCGTCTGCCGCTTGATGCGGTGCTTCACCATGGTCGCTATAATGCTGAACAGACGCTCAAGGGCGTAGAGAGCTATGACGAAACGACCGCTGCATACATGAAGGAGCGTACCCAAGGGGAACGTTCGACACCATGGTCCGAAATGATGGCGAAACGTCTCACAGAGCCGGTACGTCTACAGATGAAGCCTTTTCTCGAAGGTAAAGGGTTCTTGAAGCGTTAAAGAGTGAATTCCAAAGAAGTCAGTCGGCGGATGCCGGCTGACTTCTTTTTTTGGTGCTTATGAATAGCGTCTAAGGAAGACCGTAGAAGCGTTTCGTATTCTGATAAAAGAGGCGCGCAGCCCGCTCTGTGCCCATACCGTTCACTTCGCTCCAGGCCTGAATCACTTGTCTGGTCATAGCAGGGTGTGTCATTCTTCCCTGAAAAGGCCCCTCGAAAGGCCAAGGTCCATCGGTCTCTGCCATAACTTGCTCTGAAGGATACTGGCGGGCCAGTTCGCGAATTTCCTCTTCATAGATGATATCGGGTGTGAATGAAATGAAGTGTCCGTTGTCAGCCATTCGCTGGACGGTCCGCTTGGAACCTTTGAACCAGTGAAAATGAGCGCGGCGATGATGATATTGCTCCAGCAGGTCACAGGCGATATCGGCATCCTCGTATACAGCGTGCAGTACAATCGGTTTATTGTGCCGCTTCGCCAGCTGGATAAATCGCTCCAACAGATCGATATAGCCGCTCTGATCAAAGGGTTGTCCGGATTTTTCGACTTCCTGTCGGTTGTAATAAGGCAATCCAACTTCCCCAATCGCTATAGCTTGTCCGATATACTTTTCGATCCAGTGGAAGAACAGATCCAGCTCTGCCAGGGACGGCAGGGCCTGTTCAGGGTGGAAACCAAAGGCCGGATATACGGTACGAGGGTATTGTGAAGCTAGTTCCAGATTGGTTTGGGCAGATGCCAGATTCATGGAAACGGCGATGACGGCTTCAACTTGCTGGGATGAGAAGGAATGCAGCATCTCGCGTTGTTCTTCAGGTGTATATTTGTCCAAGTGAAGATGTGCATCGATCAAGGGTGCAAAAGCGGTTGAGTGCATGGATAAACCCCTCCTTTTTGTCTTTTACCAATGTTACGCAGCGTAGTCTCTCTTGGATCACCCATTTCAGGAAAATAATAACTCAAAAACCCGCACTATTTGGATAGGCGGGTTTTCTGCTGTTCTTCTCTCATCCACTGGGAAATTTGCCGCTTACGCTCAAGAAAAGCAGGTTCCTCCGTGATCGCTTCGCGCCGTGGACGTTCAAAGGGAACATCGACCTCGTGCAGTACGGCTGCAGGCCGGTTCGATAAAACATAGATGCGATCAGCAAGCAGCAAGGCTTCCTCGATATTATGCGTAATGAACAGCACCGAGCGGCGATTCTGTTCCCAGATATCGAGCAGCCAGCGCTGCATGTCGCTGCGGGTCAGTGCATCCAGCGCGCTGAATGGTTCGTCCAGCAGCATCAGCTCCTGTGGACTGAGCAGGGCGCGCAGAAATGCAACCCGCTGCTGCATGCCGCCCGATAACATATGCGGATAGGCTCGTTCAAATCCAGCCAGTCCGACACTGCCCAACCACTTCCGGGCATTGGCAAGCGCTTCGGACCGTGACGGTGTGTCCGCAGACACCTCGCCTGCAAGCAGGACATTGTCTTCAATGGTACGCCATGGGAAGAGGGCAGGCTGCTGCGGCATATAACTGATCTTGCCGCGCTGTCCGGTAACATCCTGACCATTCATCAGAATTTGGCCCTCCTGTGGTTTCAGCAAGCCGCCGATGATGTGGAAAAGGGTGCTTTTGCCGCAGCCGGAAGGACCGACGATGGCTACGAATTCTCCTTGTTCCACGTTAAGGGTCAAGCCATCCAGAACGGGTAATGTGCTACGCCGCTCGCGGAACGAGGCATGTACATTCTGAACTTCCAACGCTGGCGATGAATGATTAGCAGTTAAGGTCACGGCTTCATGTTCAGGATCTCCACTACCCGTTGGAGTGGTTGTACTCGCATCCGGCGCAGCAGCTGCCCGCTCGTTGTGTTCGGGTGTCATCTCGTCATCACTTCCTAACCTTTATATAGAGCATATTTCAAAATTATCGCTTCTGCGGTCGCCAGCGAACGAGCAGCTTCTCCAGTAGTGCAATGAGCAGGAAGAGCAGCAGACTCAGTGCCACAATAATCATGATTGCTACGAACAGACGGTCCGTCCGATAGGCCGATTTTTGCAGCATCATATAATACCCGATGCCCTTATCTGCTCCAATCCATTCCGCAATGATCGCACCCATGACGCTGTACGTAGCGGCAATTTTGATCCCTGAGAACACCGAAGGCAGCGCATGTGGAAGCTCAAGCTTCCAAAAAATTGAGCCGCGTTTGGCGCCAGCCATGCGCATATAGTTCATCATCGCCGCATCGGTGCGGGTCAACCCGTCCATGGCAGCTACAGCCACCGGGAAGAAGCAGACCAGAATGATGGTAATCAGTTTGGGTAGCAGTCCAAATCCGAACCAGATCAGCAAGAGCGGGGCCAGCGCAATGGTCGGTATATTTTGACTAAGAATAAGTAACGGATAGAGTGCAGATTTCAAAAATGGAATCAGATGCAGCACCATCGCAATCAGTAATCCCGTAAGTGTACCTGCTGCGAACCCGATCAATGTCAGTTGGATGGTTGCCCATGCGTGCATGCCAAGTCGCTCGGCCTGAGAGGCCGCTTCATGGGCGATGTCAGAAGGCGCAGGCAGCATCCATTTCTCGATATGAAACAGGGAGACAGCTCCTTGCCATACTGCTATAAAGAGAATAACCGCCACAAAGGGCGGCCATACGCTTTTCCAATAGGCAGGCATTAGCGATATTTCTCCGTCAGGGTGTCCATGCTGAAGCCGCTCGGGCTATGGGCGATCTTGATCTGTGAGATGATGCTTGGGCTGCCGGCTTCCACAAGAACTTCATGCATTTTGCGGACAACCTCCAGCAGCTCCTCCAGTTCTCCCTCCATCGTGGTATCGAGTGGGTTAACCTGATATTTCAAGCCTGACTGCTGAATAACTTCAATCGCACGATCAACGTAAGGATAGGAATTTTCGCCATTGGGCGTTTTGGGAATGACTTGAATGCTAAGTAGTGTGCTTGCCATGAAAGATCACTTTTCCTTTCGAAATATATAAAATGAACTAATGACTGTTACACTTGCCACTTCGATGACAGAATAACCTTCCAATCGCTGTTATCCCCAGATTTTTTGATTCCCTTCTCCAAATGGAAAATCCGGTGATAAAGGCGAACGCTTCGCTTTTCCACGTTATTTCTGTCCTCTTCGTCCTCGTGTAAATACTAAGTTCGTTTTATATGGATAATTTTATTGGGGTAAAAATTCGTTTGTATACGCTTTGGACACATCTACCTGCTCGTCGAGCAGTTTTTTGCTAAACATCCAATCCGTGTAGTTCTGCCATACTTCCTGCTTCTGCTCACCCCAGCGTGGTGCGTCATCCTGATATTTCGGACTCAGCCATTTCTGGCTTGCGAGTACAAGATCCTTGTCCAAATCCGGTACGGCCTTGATCAGAATGTTGGCAGCTTCTTCGGGATGTTCAATCGCATATTGATATCCTTCAGAGGTCGCTTTCAAGAACGCTTTAACCAGCTCGGGATCATTCTGAATCGTCTGTTCATTCGTCACAAGCACAGGTGTGTAGTAGTCCAGTGCTTCGGAATAATCCTTCACATACAGCATGTCGATCGGTTCGCCGCGCAGTTCGGCTTCTATGCCCGTCCATGCGTAGAAAATCCAGGCAAAGTCGATATCACGTTTCACAGCGGTGAAAAAGTCTGCATCGCCCATGTTAATATTTTTCACTTTGGATACATCCGCGCCTTCGCCCTCCATAATTGACTGCATCACGGCTTCTTCTACTGGCGAGCCCCAGCCACCATAGGTTTTGCCTTCGAAATTTTTGGGAGACTTGATGTTTCGATCCACCGGAGCAGCAAATCCGGATGTATTATGCTGAATAACAGCAGCGATGGATACGAGCGGTACACCTTGTGTGCGGGCCTGGGTAACACTCTCCTGATAACTTACGCCAAAAGGCACTTCGTTCGAAGCAACCATGGTATCCGCGCCTCCGGTACCTGGCTGAACAATCTCCACATTTAAACCTTCGGCTTTATAAAAACCTTGATCTACGGCCGCATACAGGCCGGTATGATTCGTATTTGGTGTCCAGTCCAGCACCACTTTAATGTCCTTGAGGGCTGCATTGTCACCTTCGCTACTGTTTTCGGTGTTGCTGCTGCCGTTCGCTCCTGAAGGTGCAGCTTCTTTGCTGCCGCAAGCGGCCACAGTTACCAGTATCACGCACAAGAGCAGCAGTCCCATCATTTTACGCCATTTCATCTTCATTTCTCTCCTTCATATTGTCCGGCCAGTGGCGCGGGGTACTCCTTGGCTTCATATCCAAGCTTCTTGCATAAATCGACAGATTTATACCAGCTATGATCCGGATGACGTCACTTTTTTTAGCTCTCTGGCTATATAAAAGAACATTAAAAAAGCGCCCCGTTAATCCGGGACGCGTGCAGGCGTTAGAGATGTGGCACTCAGCAAAGAGGCTAGGCTGGGCCAATTCGATATACTCCGATTCCTACGCTGGCATGATCCAGATCAGGTCTAAGGGTCAGTATCTTGGTGGGATACACTCTCAGCCGGCCAATTCCGACTCCCCTGGGAAACTATGAAGTTACGGGCATTACTAGGTGTAATTATAGGCCAGAGGCCGATGCATGTCCAGTCAGGAACTGGATGGAGGGACGAATCGTGGCGTATCGTAGAGGGAAATCTGACTGAGTGCAAAAGCATCGGATTTCGGGTCATATCCCACCTGTTTCTGTGTGGCTTCCAGATTCAATCGTTTAAACCGATTATTCGAGATCCCATGCAGTATGGTGAAGGGCTCCAGATCTGTAGCTATAATCGATTTGAACACCAGATCACACAAGTCAACCGGACTAATATACGCGCTCATATCACGAGCCTCCAGCGGCGGCCCATCCGGTTGAAAATCATCATATGCCCCAATACGTATTGCAACACTTTGTAACCCCTCGGTATAAGCAAAATAGGAGGCGAGCGATTCACCAAAACATTTGCTAACCCCGTACAAATTCCGTGGGCGTGTCGGCATGTCCGGGTAGATCTGGGCATCAATGGAATACCCTTCGATCGTCTGTACACTGCTTGCCAAAATGACTCTTCGTACGCCTTGATCCTTGGCCGCACGGAATACATTAAATGTACCTTTGATATTGATGTCTAATAAGGACTCATAGAAGCCGGCATGCGGGGAAGGATCTCCCGCCAAATGGACAACTACATCCATACCTTCACAAGCTTGCTGACAAGCTTCGGGATCCGTCACATCCAGTGCCATGATCTCATGGCCTGTCCCAGAATACGTATGCAATCTGTCGATATTCAGATCCGTAAGTCGCAGGTGAAATGCCTCTGATAAATGTTGAGATAAGTCGCGTCCAATTTTTCCGGCTGCTCCGGTAATTAAAATGTTCATCAAATCAGCTCCAATTCTTAGCGCTGGAAGAACTCAATCCATTCCTTTTCAGGTCCATAGATGAAGAAATAACGGTAACCGTTGGGCAGTGTAATGATCTCTCCATCAATAAATTCGGCCTCCGTTGCCTTAATGCGCTCGTATTCAGAATCAAGATCATCGACATGGATGGCAAAATGGTGCACCGTTCCTTCGGCAGGCAGCTTGTCACTGTATCCCTGAATCAACTCAATCTCGGTCTCGTTGCTTCCGTTGAAGCCGAGAAAGGCGAGCTGAATGACGCCGTTGGTATGGGTTACCCGGTCTTTCAATTCAAGACCAACAATTTCCGTATAGAAGCGGAGTGTGGTCTCCAGATCACGAACGGCGATGCCGACGTGGTCAATGCGCTTTTGAAAACTCATATCCAAAATCCTCCTTAAAGTAGATGAATCATTCTTCCATTTTAAGGAATATCATAGGGCTGGACTACGGGGTTGTCAAATCCGATTTATATTTGGAAAAGTTAGAATTGTTCACAGAATGTTCACTTATGAAGAGGGGGGTGTGATCTCTATAATTACGAAGGTAAACAGAAAGGATGAGGGAATTGCCAACAACGAAAAAGGAACATGTTTATTTTGGGTTGATGATGTGTACAGGGATGGTTGTCGTCATGATGACCTTCAATTTATTTAAAAATGGCTTGATTGGCTCGATGTCTCCGTTAGAAATACTGTTTCAATTTATATTGTGTTTTATCATCGCTTTTCTGGTGGAATCCTTCATTGTCGGACCTGTAGCGCAGAAAGTGGCTTTCTCGTTACCGTTCGACAAGTCCAATAAGGTACATGGCATTTTGGCCATTTCATGTTGCATGGTCGTAGGCATGGTGCTGATCATGTCTCTGTATGGCATGGTTACAGCCTATTTTGCCAATCAATTAGAGGGGAAATCACTGCTTGAGACGTATCTTCATACCATTCTTCGTAACTTTAGTCTGGCCCTGCCTCTACAGATTCTTATCATAGGCCCACTCGTTCGCTTTCTATTTGGTAAATTCATAAAGGGAAAAGGGGTGGCAACCCCAATATCTAATGAAGTATTTCCTGGGTAATCGTCCATTGGTCTAAGATACAGAGTCGATAATCAGTTTAGAGCGAAGAACATTTTCACGAAAATCATGAGGCATTCATTTTAAATTAAAAAAGGCTCCATAGCATTCACGGCTACGAAACCTATCTTTTTACAGTTCTGTGTAATTGGAATCTTATTTATCATCCTTCAACAGATGTTACGATGCTGAACTTACAATATGCCTGCGCTGCCATTGATAGGCGATTACGCTGATCATGAGCAGGCCGACTGCAAAAATGGCAAGCATCCATGCGGACTGGTTCACCTCCAGATGATCCAGACTCCAGCCTGTAACCAAAGGCAGAATGGCACCGCCGACTCCACCTGATGCAATCAGTATACTGGGCGTCGATTCCTCTGTTCCAGGCAGCATCTTGCTCGCGAAGACGAGGGCAATGGAGAACACGCCCGACAGTGCAAGGCCGAGTAACAGAATGATCAGAAATGCAGACCAGATCTGGTTGGTGAACGGAAAGATCATCAGCAGTACAACTGCTGCCAGACAACTGTACAGCACGTAGACGCGATATTGGAATCTCTCCGCAATATATCCGGCAAACAGTCGTCCAACAGACATGGCAATCCAGAAGCAGGTAACACTAAGCGCGGCACCTGCTTCCTTCATGTTCATTTTCTCAATCAGAATGGCTGGCATGAAGTTGGCCAGGCTCATCTCGGTGCCGACATAAAGAAAGAAAAATAGAACAAATAAAGACAGAAGAGCCAAATTACGGCCTTGGTAGGTTGGACGGGTTGGCTTAATGTCTGGGGAGTTCGTTCCATCTGGCGATTCAGCTGCTGGAGCGTGTCCAGAAGTCTGGCCCGAGCTACGTCGGCTCAACTCGCTGTCCAGCTCGCCGAATGAACTTTTGGCCCAGAAGATAAAGGTCATCGCTGCACAGACTGCAACCACCAGAAATGACATACGCCAGTATCCGGCAGAAATTAGTCCGCTGGCAATGAGCGGCATGACCATGGCCCCGATACCAAATAACACTTCGAGTCGGCTCATGGCAACCGCGGTATTGTCTTTAATTGCAGCAATGATGATTGTACCGATAACAGCCTCGATCATGCCGAATCCGAATCCCGCTGCTGGGGCAATGACGAACATCCAGCCCCAAGGAGGCAGCAACATATAGGATAACTCTGCAATGCAGAGCAGCGCCGCGGCAATTAATAGACCACCTCGTTTGCCAAAGCGATTATTCAACCACGGAGATAACAGAACACCACCCAGGAACCCGGCAAATTGGGCAAATATCAGAGTGCCTCCCTGACTGTAATCCTTGCCATAATGTTCGAGGGCAACGGGCAGGATGGAGCCGAGAACCACATGGGCAAGCCCGATGAGGAAATAGGACAAGCATCCAATCCAAAGCAATTTTTTCATGAGGGAAAACTCCTTCTAATATGATGTTTATGTAGTAAGTCTGCCATTCAGGAGCATTTCCTAAAAACAAACAATCTTTATCATAACAGGACATGTAAGGGCGTGCACGGATAACTTGCAATGGAGGCTAAAGTTCGTATATACTGAAAAACAACAATTACAGATCGGACCATGCCGTTGAAGAGCATCCAACTCGGAGGCGTTTTCGCCAGGGGAGGGAACCAATCCCCAAGTTAACCGGAACCGCCCGTTATCGCGGACCAAGAGGCTGAACCAGAATATTCTGGTTTGGCAAGTTGGGTGGCACCGCGAGCAGAGCGCTCCTCGTCCCAAGGGATGAGGGCGCTCTTTGTATTTTTACAGCCAAAGGAGACGGTGACCATGTTGGAAATGAAGTGGATTCGAGAGCATGCAGAAGAGGTGCAAGCTGCGGCAGACGGGAAGAGAATCAATATCAGTATTCGTGAATTGTTGGAACGGGACGAAGAGCGCAGAGCTCTTTTACAGGTAACGGAAGAGAGCCGTAGATTACGTAATTCGTTATCTGCGGATATCGGCAAGCTGATGCAAGCCGGGGAGCGTGAACAGGCCGAGGATTTAAGGGCTCGGGTGCGACAGCTGAATGATCAGTTGGAGCAGGTTGAGGCCAAGCTTACCGTTGTGCAGGAGGAAGTGACAAGGCTTCAGTGGTTGGTTCCCAACGTCGTATCGCCAGATACACCAATGGGCGCATCGGACGAGGATAATGTGGAGCTAAGACGTGTGGGTGAGCTGCCGGTGTTCGATTATGAGGCTAAAGATCATGTGGAACTTGGTGAACGGCATGATCTAATCGACATCCCACGTGGAGTGAAAATCGGTGGAACACGAAGCTATGTACTGAAAGGCGCAGGATTGCTCCTCCACCGGGCTGTACAGCAACTTGCGCTTGATCTGCTGCTGAAGCATGGATTTACGCCAATGGAGGTCCCGTTGATGGTGAGGGAGAACACGCTCTTGAACACCGGATTCTTCCCCACAGGACGGGATCAGGTATATGAATTGCAAGGCGAGAACAAGTGGCTGGTGGGAACATCGGAAGTGCCGCTGGTCTCGTATTATGCGGATGAGATTGTGGATGTGCAGGAGCCGATCAAGCTGGCTGCCGTATCGACATGTTTCCGCAGTGAGGTTGGCTCAGGCGGGCGGGATGTGCGCGGATTGTACCGGGTGCATCAATTTGCCAAAGTGGAACAGGTCATTCTCTGTGCACCGGATGCAGAAGAATCGGAGCGAATGCTGCAGGAAATTACGGGACACGCTGAGGAATTACTGCAATTGCTGGAACTGCCGTATCGTGTGGTGGCTGTGTGTACAGGCGATATGTCGCAGAAAACGTACAAACAGTACGATATTGAAACCTGGATGCCAAGCCGCAATGCATACGGAGAGACACATTCGTCGTCGAATCTGCATGACTTCCAGGCTCGGCGCTCGAATATTCGCTGTCGCGATGCCGAAGGCAAGCTTGCATACTGCCATACGTTGAACAATACGGCTGTCGCTTCGCCACGCATTCTGATTCCATTGCTGGAGAATCATCAGCAGGCGGATGGAAGCATTCGCATCCCAGCCGCTCTTCAGCCCTATATGGGCGGTGCCGAATATTTGATTTTGCCACACCAGGAGGAAGAGAATTAAGCGGATTACAAGCTGTGTTGAGAAACAAAAAGGAACTCTATTCCGGGGTTCCTTTTTGTTTTGCCTATGATTTTCGGACTAGTGAAGAGTGGGCCGCACTTTTATGTTATAGGTGCTGCAGTACAGAATCGTTGGAAATGGCAAACAAGCCGGGTATGTCACACAGCTGTAACGTACAGATTGTATAGTAGAATCCAGTTTGGAAAGGAGGCGCAGATGTGAACCTGCTACTTGCAGATGATGAGCCGCTGATGCTGCAAATCTTGAAAGCCTATTTCGTTAAAGAGGGCTTTCAGGTGCTTTTGGCCGAGGATGGGGAAACAGCCTTGGAGCTCTTTTATAATAACCAGATCGATTTGGCGGTTTTGGATTGGATGATGCCAGGTTGCAGCGGTGTCGAGGTGTGTCGGGAAATCAAGCGTACGAGCCGGGCGAAAGTACTGCTGCTGACAGCCAAAGGGGAATCGGATGATGAATTTCTTGCCTTGAAGGCCGGGGCGGATGATTATCTGCGCAAGCCTTTTGATTCGCGTATCCTGCTTCTGCGTGTTAAGAAGCTACTGCAACTTTCCTCCAAGATCATTGTGGGAGAACTGACCGTCGATCTGGATGGCCAGAAGATCTACCGTCGTGGAGTGGATGTAGGGGCCACCCATAAGGAATTCGAATTAATGAAGGTTCTGGGAATGAATAAGGGTCAGATCGTAACTCGTAAAATTTTGCTGGATCAGGTGTGGGGTTTTGATTACTTCGGCGAGGAGCGCACTGTAGACACACATATCCGCAGGCTACGTGAGAAAATTGGAGAAGATTCGATCAAAACGTACCGGGGAATGGGTTATTGCCTAGAGGATCAAGATGAGTAAACTGACCCGTAAGCTGCTCGTGCGTATTATCAGTGCATTGTGTGTGGTCTTCTTCCTATCCTTTATCGTCAATACATTTTTTCTGCCAACCTATTTTTTGTATCAAAAAAAGCAGAAGTTGGCCGAGTTAACGACTGAAATCTCTGCTTCAGAACATGGCGTTCCAATACAACGGATTGAGAGCCTTGAAACGCAATACGAAGTCGCTATCGCTTACGCTTCGTTGAAGGATAATGTAAATGATATTAACGATCAATTGTTATTACAATATAACCGCAAGGGGATTGCCCTTAGTAAATTTTGGCTGACAGAGGAGAGTATCACTGCGCTGCGTGAGGGTGCACGGGTTAATAAATTCTATGATCAGACCAAGTTAAAATCAAGCTTCCTCGTCAACTTTGTGAAGGTGGGGGATTCCGTGTTCGCAGTCGGCGAATCCATCTCTCATTCAGCGGAGACGATTCGAATTATTAATCAGTTCAATGCGTATATATGGCTCGGTATGCTGCTGCTGCTCATCCTGCTGTCCGTGCTGTATACCGCCCGGATCGTTAAACCGCTCGCGAAGCTAAGTGAAACGGCCGAGGCCATTTCCAACTTATCGTTTACAAAGGTTGATATAAAGACAGGTGATGAGATTGAGTCTTTAGGGCGCAGCATCAATGTGATGAGCGACAAATTGCAGCAGGCGCAACATTCGTTGGAAATGAAAAATGCCAATCTGCGAACGTTCATCTCGGATATCTCACATGAATTGAAAACACCGCTCTCCCTGATTCGAGTCTATGCCTCTGGTATTCAGGATGGCCTGGATGACGGAACCTATGCTGGGGTAATTCAGCAACAAAGCGAGGAGCTGGCTGGATTAATTGATCGACTGTTGGAGTTATCCCGTCTGCAGGCCGAAGTATACGATTTTGAACCCGTTGATCTTCGTCAATTGCTCACAGAGACCCTTCATACCTATGAAACCGTATTTCAGCAGCATGGTTTGCATGTGGAAGTGAAGGAGGGTTGGGCTGACGAGACCTGGGTGCTGGCTGATCGACGGAAGCTGGAGTCTGTTCTGCATAATTGGATGACCAACGCGGTGAAATATACAAGTGGCGACCGAATAACCATTACACTTGAGCTAAAAGGGGAAGCGGCATATTTTGGCATAGCCAATGAAACGGATAAAGAAGAACACGAGCAGTGGGATCAGGTTTGGGAGCCCTTCTATGTAATGGATAGCTCGCGCAGCAAAAAGTTTAGTGGGACGGGACTGGGCTTGTCTATTGCCAAAACGATTCTGGAGAACCACCATGCTGACTATGGCCTTGGAGTAGCCGATGGGAAGGTTATGTTTTATTTTTCTTTACCTTTAATACAGCGTTAACTGTGGATGCCGCCATGCAGATGGTGGTTTTTTTTCGTGTGATCCGGCCGGCCTGAATGTGCACAGATAACTTGGGGGAAGTCAATGGTTTTCCTGTCGTCATACTGATGTAACACAATGGCCTTAGGATAGGCTTATCACTAAAGCAGAACTTAATTCATGGAGGGATATCCAATGTTCAATAAAACCTTTTTAATAACGGGAGGCACAGGCTCATGGGGGGAAGAGTTGGTCAAACAATTGCTCGTTAAGGAGCCCAAAGAGATACGTATTTTTTCACGAAATGAATCGCTTCAGGCTCAAATGAGGCAAGCCGTCTCTGACCCGAGAGTAAAGTTTGTACTGGGGGATATCAGGGACCGATGGGAGCTGGCGGGTGCCTGCAAGGATATAGATTATGTCTTTCATCTGGCGGCACTTAAACATGTTCCGGTCTGCGAGGACCAACCGGATTGTGCAGTCAAAACCAATATTATCGGAACGCAGAACGTCATTGATGCTGCAATCGAGAATAACGTGCGGAAGGTTGTATATGTATCTACGGACAAGGCTGCGAATCCTTCCAGCATGTACGGCATGACCAAAGCCATCGGGGAAAAATTGATTTTATTGGCTGACAGCCGTTCCGCTACAAGCTTTGCTTGTGTACGAAGCGGGAATGTTCTTGGATCTACGGGCAGCGTAGTACCGTTATTCAAACGCCAGCTTGAGTTGGAGCAGCCTCTCAGCGTTACTGATTCCAGAATGACTCGTTTTTTTCTTCCCCTTGGAGAGGGTGTGCAGATTCTCCTGTCGGCCATGGAGCAATGTGAGGGCGGCGAGATTATTGTGCCTCGAATGCCATCCTGCAAAATAACGGATATCGCGCAGGTTTTGGCAGAGGATGCTGGGCACAAGGATGCTCCGATCAATTTCATCGGAGCCCGGCCAGGAGAACGGCTGTATGAGACATTGATTTCAGATTGGGAAAACGTTTGTGAAGTGGACGAGGAGAAGTCCTACTTTGTTGTCACTGCCTCCCCTTCATCCAAAATAGTGGAAAAAGAGGGATGTTGGGCATCTGCTTCTGCTGGCAGAGGGTATCATTCGGAGGATGTCATCCTGACCAAGGCAGAGGTACGCGATATGCTGTGGAGAGGGGGATTTCTGTGTTCAAGCGGAGGATCATATTTACAGGAGGGGGCTCCGCCGGTCATGTGACAGCCAATCTCATTTTGATCTCCAGACTGCTTCAGGAGGAATGGGAGATTCATTATATTGGCTCGAAGCATGGAATAGAGCGCCAATTAATCGGAAAAATTCCGGCTGTTCACTATCATACGGTTGCAACAGGCAAGTTGAGAAGGTATTGGGCATGGGCGAATGTTTCCGATGTGTTCAAGATTATGCTTGGGGTGCTGCAGGCTTATCTGCTCATTTTACGAATTAAACCTCATGTTTGTTTTTCGTTAGGAGGCTTCGTGGCTGTTCCTGCTGTAATGGGTGCCAGCTTAAACCGGGTTCCTGTTCTGATTCTGGAACCGGATCTTCATCCAGGTCTGGCCAACAGGCTGTCACGGCGATACGCACAAATCATGTGTACCACGTTTATGGATACAACAACGTTTGCCTCCACGGAAGCTTCGGGAAAGACGGTGCACGTAGGCCCCGTAATCAGGGAGGAGTTGAAGCTTGGCAGCCGCGCGCGGGGGATTCATTTTTGCAGATTTGTCTCCGATCGACCCATTCTGTTGATTATGGGTGGTAGCCAGGGATCGGAAAGGCTCAATCGTATGGTACTTGAAACATTGCCGGAACTGCTCAAGCGTTATCAAATCATTCATATATGTGGTACAGGTAAATTAAACTCATCCTTCCCAAAGGTTGCAGGCTACAAGTCATTCGAATACGTGCATGAAGAACTTGCGGATTTAATGGCTATGGCAGATATGGTTGTGTCACGTGCAGGCTCCAATGCGATCCATGAGTGGCTATTACTCCGCAAGCCGATGCTCCTGATTCCCCATGCCCATGGCGGATCTCGTGTTGGACAGACGCTGAACGCGAAGTATTTCCAGGAGCGAGGTTATGCAAGGGTTCTCCATGAGGAGGAGCTGAATGCTCAGACATTCCTGCAAGATATTGACCTCGTATATATGGAGAGGGAGCGTATGATAGACCATATGAAGGCGAGTGGCGCGGAGAACGCCGTTGAAAAGGTGCTGGAGCTTATTCATACAACGGTTTCCTCGGTGAAAAAAGCGGAACATGAATAAAATATTTCCCGAACTGTTGCTGGTGATGTTCTTTTTGCTCATCGTATCTATCCTGATTATCTCAAAACGTTTATAAAGGCGAACGCTTCGCTTTTCCAGGTTTTTTCTATCCTCTCCGTGAGGCATTCTTCAGTCACTTCCATATGACTTGCAGAATGCCTCTGCTTATTTATGGAATATAGGGAGGGCTGCATCGGAGGACAGATGTCGAATGTTCCTCATATCCGAGATTTTGCTCCAATATTATTCACTTTTATGTAATGTGTTTCCGATATAATATAATAGAAGTAAAATATTGGATTACAGGAGATGAAGAATATAATGAATGGAATCAAAAAAGCAATACGAGGCACCTTGGCCCTTATTTTAGTATTGGCAGTACTGGCCCCATCGCTTGCCCTGGCAGCCACGGGTGATGTGACGTCCATTGAAATTACCAACAGCAGTCCGCAGCAGATGAGTGTGTCCCAGACAACTACGCTTCAAGTCATGGCGGTTATTGAAGGTTTTGATAACAAACAGGATGTTACCGGCGGAGTCACATGGTCCACGAGTAACGATGCGGTTGTCACCATAACAAAAGGCAAGGTAAAGGCTGTAGCAGCAGGAGAAGCAACGGTATACGCACAGGTAAATGGTGCCAAAGCACAATTGCTGGTTAAGGTTCAGGATAAAATTAAAAGCATCAAAGCTTCCCCTAGTTCCTATAACTTTGTCAAAGGGAGTGAAAGTACGCTTCCCAAAGTAAGCATTGTGCGTGCAAATGGCAAGGAAGAAGACGTCACGTCCGAGATCGTATGGACGGTATCCAGTGCTTCGGCTGTGCTGGAAAGTGGGAAAATTAAAGGTATTACGCCTGGTAGAGTGCTGTTACAAGGCAAATATGGTTCAGAGACGGTTAAAGTTCCCGTAGCGATCACGGACGAGATTACCAAAGTCGAAGTGACTCCTGCTGTCATGCAGCTGAATATTAAGAAATCGAAAGCGTTGAAGGTCATCGGTACATATGCCAATGGGAAAACGATTAATCTTTCGAAACAGGTAACGTGGACCTCTTCCAACAATAATGTAGCCATCGTCAAAAATGGTACAGTCAAAACACTGACGGAAGGACAAGCCACCTTGACAGGAACTTATCAAAATCAGACAATAAAGGCAGAGGTTACCGTTGTTCCTTTGCTCAAAAAGCTGATCACAGGCCAGAAAACACTCGTCTTATCGCCACAGGCAAGTGCAACACTGAGTGTGATGGCACAGTATGATACAGGCAAAACCACGATTGTAACGAGCAGTGCCGTGTGGAGCAGCACCAAACCAAGTGTAGCCACAGTAACGGGCGGCAAGATTGTGGCCGTAGGTAAAGGCAAAACATCCATCACTGCCAAATGGGGCAATAAAAAAGTGACCATACCGGTAACGGTAAAATAAAGTTTCATCGAATCAAGTAAATCAATTGAGGTCATTTCATCATCATGAACAGAAACAGATGGGGCGTAGACATACGCCCCTTTTAGGTATAAAAAAAATTAGTTTTTACAAGCCCTATGTTTTAAACCCAACAAAAAACGGCATTGGACGTGATGAAACTGAATTCTTCAATTATAAGCTCAGATAACAATATCTATGGTTTGGCTTACGTGAAGTATCTTCTTCTCATCCTACTTTCGATACTAACACTCGGGATGATTGCCACAATTGAGGACAATAAGAAACGAGCCTATTCGAAGTATCTGGAAGAATACCGATTGAAATTCAGTCCTGCAAAGGAAGGAGCATCTGAATGACAAATCACTTGCAACCGGAAAATTGGCCTGCGTGGGCGACAGAGTCGGTAGAGATTGTTGAGGCCAATCCCATGTGGGAGCTATTGGCTCAGGAAGAAATCAGGGTGTTGAGAAACCTGTTGCAGCAGTTCGATATTCATAAATTCGAACATATCGGAAGCACGTCCATTCCGGGATTGCCCGCCAAGCCCATTATTGATTTGATGGCAGAGGTGCAGTCATGGGAGGACATGGACTCGATTGCTGATCAGTTGAATCCGGTAGGATGGAACTACGTTCCACCTGAACTGGATGGTCGGGAATACAGACGATTCTGGGTCAGGGTGAAAGATGGCAAGAGAGCTGTACATCTTCATCTGATGCGCCCAGAAGAGTTACGTTGGGATCGCCAAATCCAGTTTCGGGACGTGCTGAGACAACGCCCGGATCTGGTTGAGGTATACGCAGCCCTAAAGGTTAAGCTTGCTGATGAGAATAAGGATGATAGGGAAGCTTATACCACTGCCAAAACGGAATTCATTCTAAAAGTGCTTGATGAGGGCATTTAATTCGTGATGACCGTATTTAGCAAAGACAGGCTGATTTATTTCACCGCAGTGATCATAACCATGGCGGCAGGGTTGGCGTCCAGGCACTTTGGTGCACTTTTACCGATTTTTGTGCGTGAGCATTTCGGTGACGCCTTGTGGGCAGGGATGATCTATTTTGGGATACGCATGTTATGGATTAATCGCAGCAGAGAGTGGGCGATGATAGTTAGCCTGATTTTCAGCTGGGCTATCGAATGTTCACAAATAATTCAGACCCCTTGGCTGAACGAAGTGCGTTCAACAGTGCTGGGTGCGCTTATTTTGGGACATGGATTTCTGGCGATGGATCTGCTGAGGTATGCTGTCGGCATTCTGTTTGTGTATGGGATTGACCGTTATTTCCTGAGAAATGAGAAGGCTTGATAATGGGGAGTGGGGCTTACGTGAATATTGAGAAGCTTTTTGCAGAATCACCCGAGTTTGAGACAGAGCGGTTGGTACTGAGACGTCTTACGCTTAACGACCTCGATGATTATTTTATGTTTGCCTCCGATCCGAGGGTGAGTCAGCAAAGTTTGTGGAACTGCCATGAGACGTTGGACGACTCCGTTCAATATATTCAAAGAGTGTTGGACAATTATGAGAAGAAAACTGTCTATATATGGGCCTTTATTCTGAAGGAAACGGGGAAGCTGATCGGTCGAGGTGGTATTTTCCATCTTAATGAACCCATGCAGAGTGCCGAACTGGGATACGCGATAGCCAGCAGTTATTGGGGCAAAGGCCTCGCGGCAGAAGCGATGCAGCCAATTGTTGAATACTGTTTTCAGGAATTGGACTGCAATCGGCTGGAGGGGAAATGTAATGCAGGCAATATCGGATCTGCACGAGTGATGGAGAAGCTGGGCATGTCAGTTGAAGGTTTACTGCGCAAACAATTGAAGATCAAAGGTGTGTTTACAGATCAAAAATTGTACTCACGTATCCGGGATGATCTATAATACTTCCAATGACGTGCAGGATACATAGAAGAAATTGAAGGAGGCGGAACAATGATCTACAGTATTATTTCCCGAGCGGTATGGGAGCAGGTATCCAAGCAGAGCGTATATGCACCGGATAGCCTGGAGACGGATGGTTTCATTCATTGTTCCACCAAAGAACAAATTCCATGGGTAGCGGCTCAATTTTATCAAGGGCGTACGGATTTGTTATTGCTTGGTATTGATGAGAGGGACTTGAAGCCGGAACTGGTGTATGAGGACCTGTATGAGTTGAATGAACTTTTTCCACATATTTATGGTGAACTTAATTTAGACGCTGTACGAAAAGTTATTTCCTTTGAACCGAATGAGGACGGGACGTTTTCCTTTCCTGAATAAAGACTTTTTGCGAAGGGTTGTGAACGCGTGGACATGAATCAAGTATTTCTGGATACAGCCGAGAAGCAATTTCTGTATTATAAGCAGCTTGGGGAGAAGGCTATGGAGCAACTGGAGTCTGAGCAGCTGTTTCAATCCTGGAATGAAGATGCCAACAGCATTGCGGTTATTGTGAAGCATCTCTGGGGCAATATGCTGTCCCGTTGGACGGATGTACTGACAACTGATGGAGAGAAGCCGTGGCGTGAGCGAGATGCCGAATTCGTGAATGATATCTCGACCCGAGAAGAGCTGCTTGCCAAATGGGAGGAAGGCTGGAACTGTCTGCTTGGAGCCATTCGTTCTTTTACACCGGAGCAACTGTCGCATATCATATATATTCGCAATGAAGGACATACCGTTATGGAGGCAATCATCCGGCAATTGGCGCACTATCCTTATCATGTGGGACAGATTATCTATGCAGCCAAAATGCTCAAAGAAACCTCATGGAACAGTCTTTCCATTCCGAGAAACGGTTCTAGTCAATATAATGGTGGCAAATTTGCCAAACCGAAGGCACGAAAACATTTTACAGATGATGAATTACGTATAGAAAAAGGTGAGGAACAGCAATGACACAGATCGCATTGATTCGCCATGGAAGCACGGCGTGGAATAAAGAGAAACGTTCGCAGGGACAAACGGATAATCCGCTGGATCAGGAAGGAAGAGAACAGGCAGTATTGCTTGCCGCAAGACTGAGTGAGGAAAAATGGGATGCCATCTATGCAAGTGACCTGGAGCGTGCAAGTGAGACGGCAAGCATCATCGGAGATCGCTTGGGAATTCAGGAGATTCAGTTGGACCCGAGACTACGTGAGATGGGCGGTGGACAGGTGGAAGGTACGACCGAAGCTGAGCGTCTAGCCCGGTGGGGAGCGGATTGGAGTAATCTCGATTTGGGCCGGGAGCTTGCGGATGCAGGCATGGCGCGAGGTAGTGCCGCGTTAGAAGATATTGTACGTCAGCATCCCAATGGTAAAGTCATCGTTGTCAGTCATGGCGCCATTCTTCGTAATACTCTGCGAGGTCTGGTGCCTGAGCTTGATGTGAGCGCAAAGCTGTCCAACACGTCGATCACCCGGATTTCTTGGGAAGCGGAATCCTGGCAGTGTGGGCTATACAATTGCAGCGTGCATCTGGATTCCTCCAAGGAGTTGTGATAGACGGAAGAAGCAGAGCCTTTCCCTGCTGTCCGTTCACTTATTTTGCAGGCTTTGGAGAAACAATGATCAAAGGATTATAAACTTGTGCACAAGGAGGGGGATGGCATGGCCGAAATGCCGTATTCATGGACTGAGGATTTGCTGTCTCCTCTGGGCGAAACAGGGGTTATCATCCGTTGTGGGGATGCCATATCTGAAGCGGTGCACCGGAGGGTGATGTCGGTATGTGCTTTACTGGAAAAAAGCCTTATACCGGGTGTCTTCGAATGGTTACCTTCGTTTGCTTCGGTCACGCTGTTCTATGATCCGTTGATCAATCCGTACCACGAGGTATGCAGGGTACTGCTTCATCATTTGAATAGAATGGAAGAAGCAGCGGAGGATCACACCAGAACAGTTATTATTCCGGTATGTTATGGTGGTGAACTCGGTCCCGACCTGGAATACGTCGCTACTGAACATGGGCTTACGCCAGATGAGGTCATAGCTATTCATACATCTGGCGATTACCTGGTTCACATGATTGGATTTGCACCGGGTTTTCCTTATCTGGGCGGATTATCGGAGAAGATTGCTACGCCTAGACGACCCACACCTCGACTTCGGGTTGAAGCAGGAACGGTGGGCATTGGTGGCAAACAAACCGGAGTTTATCCGGTATCGACTCCCGGCGGATGGCAATGTATTGGTCGAACGCCGCTGGCACTATTTCGTCCGACGGAAGATCCCCCGAGCCTGCTTGCAGCGGGTGATCGGGTTCGTTTTGTGTCAATATCACTTCAGGAATATTTGGAACAGAAGGAGGGCGAACGATGAGTATTGAGGTCATTCGCCCAGGTCTGTTATCCACCGTGCAGGATGAAGGAAGAACGGGATTTCGCCGGTATGGGATACATCCAGGTGGGGTTATGGATACCTTTGCAGCCAGAGCAGCGAATGTATTGGTTGGAAATTCCCGTGATGCAGCTGTGCTGGAGATGACGATGACGGGACCGGAGCTTCATTTCCATGAAAATCAGCTGATCTCTTTATGTGGAGCGGATCTGACGGCAACGGTGGATGGCCTGCCTGTTCCCCTATGGCGTCCGACCGTGATTCTTGCTGGAAGTGTGCTGAGATTTGGTCGATGCCACTCTGGTTTGCGGGCCTATATGGCGGTTGCTGGTGGAACCGCAGTACCTGAGGTCATGGGCAGCCGAAGCACGGATCTCAAAACAGGTATTGGTGGGCTGAAAGGGCGTGCCTTACAGGTGGGCGACAGGTTGCCTGTGGGGGAAGCTTCTCGCGAAGCGCAAGCGACGTTGCATAGTCTGAGCCTTTACGCTGAAAAGAACAACCGACGGATGCATGCACCTGTCTGGTATTTGTCTAGCAGGGAATGGCCCGCCTACCAAGCTCATCCTGTCATTCGTGTCATGGCGGGCAAGGACAGTGCAGAGTTTGATAAAAATAGCCTTGAACGATTCCATCAAGAACGATATGTGATCTCTCCCCAATCGGATCGGATGGGTTATCGATTGGAAGGTGCAAAGCTGGAAATCGGTCAGCCAATGGATCGGTTGTCTGAAGCAGTCACCTATGGCACGGTGCAGGTGCCAGCAGACGGTCAGCCCATTATATTGATGGCCGATCATCAGACCATTGGAGGCTATCCTGTAATCGCACAGGTGACCCGCGTGGATTTGCCAATATTGGCACAGGCACGGCCCGGGGCAAAAGTTGCTTTTAAGGAGATTACATATGAAGAAGCGCAGCAACTATTCCTGGAACAGGAGCTGAATTGGAAGCTGACCGATCAGCTGGTTCGCAGGAGATTGGCAGAAATGGGGGGCCTTCAATGAACATGGTGGTGGATATCAATTGTGACCTGGGTGAAAGTTTCGGGGTGTACCGAATGGAGTCGGATGTGGCGATTCTGAGGCTAACTACTTCAGCCAACATCGCTTGTGGATTTCATGCGGGTGACCCGGAAACGATGCGGCAAACGGTGCAGCAAGCATTGGAGCATCAGGTTGCGATCGGTGCCCATCCCGGTCTGCCGGATTTGCAAGGCTTCGGTAGGAGACGTATGGACATTACGCCACGGGAAGCCTATGACATGGTTGTATACCAAATTGGCGCGCTGGATGCTTTTGTACGCTCATCCGGAGGACGCATGCATCATGTGAAACCTCATGGGGCCTTGTATAACATGGCTGCTGAAGATGATCGGCTCGCTGAGGGAATCGCCGAGGCTATTTATAAAGTACAACCGGATCTGTATCTATATGGCTTAGCCGGAAGTGCAATGATACAGGCAGCGGATCGCATTGGACTGCGCAGCGTGAGTGAAGTTTTTGCGGATCGGACCTACGCACCTGATGGGACACTAACACCGCGCAGTCAGCCCGGGGCAATCATCGAGCAGACGGAAAAAGCCCTTGCTCAAGTGCTGCGCATGGTGAAAGAGGGTATCGTGCTGTCAGCGGAGGGCACACTTGTCCCCATTAAAGCCGAGACGATTTGCATTCACGGTGACGGTGCGCATGCTCTTACATTTGCTCAAGAGATTCGTACGTTGCTTGAATCTGAGGGAGTTACGTTGTCTGCGCCTGGAGTTGCTAGATAATTGCTACAGTAACCGAGGGCTGGTAGGGGCGAACTATACGAATTTGTAAGGAGTGAAACTATAACATGAAACCGATACGTAATTCGGCGAAGGCCGTTATCGTACAGGATGGACGTCTGCTGGTGATCCGGTTGGAGGATCAATATGGTGCAGCTTATGTTTTCCCCGGCGGAGGACAGGAGAAGGGCGAGGAGCTCAAGGATGCGGTTGCCCGTGAATGTCTGGAGGAGATTGGACAGGCGGTGACCGTGAGAGAACTGCTGCATATCCGGGAGTACATTGGGAAAAACCACGAATTTGCCGAGTGGGATGCCGATGTGCACCAGGTTGAATTTTATTTTGAATGCAAGTTAATAGATCCGAAAGCTACGATCTTTGAAGGCTCCAGTCCAGACGACCATCAGGTAGCTGTAGAATGGATTCCCCTTGAAGAGCTGTCCAAGGTTCGCTTATATCCGAAAACAATTGGTGAGTTGTTGCAAAATAAGAATTCGTCACGCATTTACCTGGGAGATTTGAATTAAAACTGTCACGTTTATGAACGGGTTCATGGATTCACCATAGGTGAGGTGGGTACACTATAAGTACAGGCTTATTACACCAACGTGATATAAGCAAAGATATCAGAGATAGGCAATCAAGTATGCTTCTCTTTGAGATTTTAGCTTATCTACCCTAATGTTGAAGAACAGTGGAAGTAGTGAAGGGGACGGAATCGATTCTGAAGAAGCGAAGTGTTCGCCTGCATCCTAGATTTTCACTTATATATCCGTTGAATAAAACATTTACACGATAACGGAGAGGACAGAAGAAACCTGAAAAAGCGAAGCGTTCGCCTTTATCACCGGATTTTCCCTTGAGAAAAGGGAATTAAAAAAATCTGGGGATAACAGCGATTGGAAGGTTGTTCTGTCTTCGTAGTGTCAGTGTAAATCGTCTTTAGTCCAACTTATACGAGGAAATGATCAGGATCATTGCGAGACAACAGCGATCCAAAGAACGATCCGTACCCGTAACGGCCGCCTACAGGAGTTCTTCAAATATCCCCTCTAACCGAAAGGAGCAATCCCCATGAACCAGACTGAATTGGAACAAAACATTGTAAAAGCATTGGAAAATAACCCTTTTTGCAGTTTCTCCACGGTGGAGAACGGTAAACCGAAATCCCGCTATATGGCGCTTTTTAACGATGGAATGAACATTCATCTGGCAACAAACCGTCGTACGCACAAGGTAGAGGAGCTGGAGAATAATCCGAACGTCAGCCTTTTGTTAGGTTATGAAGCGGGTGGCTCCAAGGAAGTGGTCGAGATCGAAGGAACATGTGAAGTGACGAAAAATGAAGGTTTGCGTGAACAGGTATGGAATGATGAATTAAAAGCATGGTTTGACGGCCCGAACGATCCCAATTATGTCATTCTGGACATTACCCCCAATCGGATTGAATACACTGGCAAAGATCATGAGCATCAGGTGTGGGAGAAGTAATTTCAATGTTGAAAATCACCTTTTCATAGTGGGAGGCAGTGCCAACTACTCGGAAAAGAAATAGCCAACCGTGAACGCCAGAAGGCTTCACGGTTTTTTGTATGAACGGATTCAGCTAATATGGATATAGATGTAAGCCGCATGTAATATACGTTTTTAACAGAGTGTGTAAACTGTTTTCATCCAAAAATATGCAAAATATGTCGAAATCACGCATGATAATGTAAACTTGGTCAGGTATATGCGGATAACGTAAAAAATAATGCTTTTCAATGGCTAAACATTGCGTTATGATTTGGAATGTAAACGATACGCAAAGATATGAATAGATGTTCATGTGAGATAAACTAACCTGAAATTCTGATGCATACGTTCAGAAAATCAGTACGCACAACCCATGAGATCTTTCGCATTTCTGCGCTTATTCGTTTGCTTACTAATGCATGATTCAATGTACATAACCGGGAGGGGTTATTTTGAGAAAGAGTAAAAAAGTATTATCGAGCCTGACTGCCGCTTTGGTTGCATTAAACGTGCTTGCGGTATTTCCGGTACCTGTATCGGCTGCGGACGCTACTAAGGTTAAATTGCGGATCATGGAAACAACAGACATTCACGACAACTTAGTTAACTATGACTACTATTCCGACAAAGAGACAGACCAGTATGGACTGGCGAAGACGGCTACACTGATCAAAAAAGCCCGTGATGAAGCAAAGAACAGCTTGCTGTTCGACAACGGTGACCTGATTCAGGGTAACCCGCTTGGGGATTATGTAGCGAAGATTGATCCACTCAAAAAGGGTGAGACTCACCCTGTATATAAAGCGATGAACCTGCTCGATTATGATGCAGGAAACATCGGTAACCATGAATTTAACTATGGTTTGGACTTCCTTGACATGACGCTGGAAGGTGCGAACTTCCCTTACATCAATGCCAACGTATATGTAGATGACGGTGACGACGATGAGACGAACGACAAGAACTATTTTACCCCGTACAAAATTTTAGACAAAAAAGTGACCGACGAGAGTGGCAAAGAGCACACCATCAAAGTGGGTGTCATCGGATTTGTACCGCCACAAGTCATGCAGTGGGACAGCGCTAATCTGGAAGGCAAAGTCATTGCCAAAGACATTATCGCAACTGCAAAAAAATTCATTCCTAAAATGAAGGCTGAAGGTGCCGACATTATTGTGGCTATTCCTCACTCCGGTTTTGAAGATATTCCGCAAACGGATCTGATGGAAAACTCGGTATTGTATTTGAGCCAGGTTGAAGGCATTAATGCCATTCTGTTCGGACATGCCCATAAAGTATTCCCAAGCGCTGATTTTGCTGGTAAAAAAGGTGTGGACCTTGAAAAAGGTACAATCAATGGTGTTCCTTCCGTTGAACCAGGCTTCTGGGGCGACCACCTCGGGATTATCGATCTGGACCTCGAACAGGTAGACGGCAAATGGAAAGTGGTAGACTCCGCGGTGGAAGCACGCCCTATCTATGACACAGCTAACAAAAAAGCTCTGGTAGATGCGGATCAAGAGATCGTCGATGCTGTTCATGACGAACATGAAGGTACGCTTGAGTATGTTCGTGGCCCAGTTGGCGAAACAACAGCTCCAATCAACAGCTTCTTTGCACTGGTTCAGGATGATCCATCCATTCAGATTGTAACGAATGCACAGAAATGGTATGTCGAAAAACATTTGCAAGGAACAGAATATGAAGATATCCCTGTATTGTCTGCAGGAGCTCCGTTCAAAGCAGGCGGACGTTCAGGTGCTTCGTATTACACGAATATCCCTAAAGGCACAATTGCTATCAAAAACGTAGCTGACCTGTACGTGTATCCGAATACAGTACATGCCGTTATGGTTAATGGTGCAGAGCTGAAAGAATGGTTGGAATGGTCTGCTGGTCAATTCAATCAGATCGATCCGGCTAAAGGCGGACAGCAACAGCTGGTCAATATGGACTTCCCGACGTATAACTTCGACGTTATCGATGGTGTCACGTACCAAATTGATGTGACTCAACCAGCCAAATACGATGGCAAAGCAACAATTGTCAATGCATCGGCTAGCCGTATTAAAGATCTGAGCTTCAATGGCAAACCGGTTGATCCAGCTCAAAAATTCATCGTAGCGACGAATAACTATCGTGCTTCTTCGTCCAAACTGGCTAACCCGGACGGTAAACGTATCGTCTTGGCTGCACCGGATGAGAACCGTCAGGTTATCATTGATTACATCCGTGAGAACAAAACGATTAACCCAACGGCTGACGGCAACTGGTCGCTTGCACCAATTAAGCCTTCCGCAGGTGTAACGGCAGCAGCTCTTAACGACCTTGAAGTGGTGTTTGCTTCTTCCCCAGATGCCAAAGCATTGGTGGAAGCGAACCCGGCGATGTCCTTCATCGGGACGAACAAAGACGGTTTTGCTGAATATGGCTTGAAATTGACAGGAGAAGCAACAACGACTCCAGAAACAGGCACGGAGCCTGCTCCAACGCCTACGAAGCCAGATCCAACTCCAACTAAACCTACAACCAAGCCACAACCTGAGAAATCAGCAGGCGGCAAAGTGGTATATGTAGTGAAAAAAGGAGATAATCTCTATCGCATCGGTTTGAAATATGGCGTGGACTGGCGCAAGCTTGTCTCTGCTAACAAAATTACAAATGTGCACAACCTGAAAGTTGGACAGAAAATCGTAATTCCCGCTTCTTAAGATCAATTAGCGGTAAAAGAAGACCGACAGTCTTAGACTGTCGGTCTTCTTCATGCTAGGAACCGTTGATGCATCAGTAACCATCATAGTTGGAGTCATCAAAACAGTAGAGATAAATTTGTAGACCCGTGCTATAATATTTACAAACTTTGGGTATATACTATTAATCATTAATGAGATAGACTCACAAACTGGCAAGGGGGTTCTACATGAATTGCAGTGGCTGCAGTCCAATTCATCCTATCGAGAATCAAGGTACCCTGTATATGCGTCCCATTTCCCCCGCTTTGCTGGAAGCACTGCAAATGCAGGAAAGACATGTTGAATGTTCAGAAGAATTCATCTGGATGCATTTTTTGAACCTTGAATCTGTAGAGCGTTGTATTGAGGATATCCTGAAGATTGAAGCGACCCTGCCGGATACGTTAATGGTTCAGGTCACTCCACTGTATGGCCAGGCAAATGACGATAGCTGGATTAGTCTTTCCATGCAGGAAGCTCGCCTCAGACATGCTGATCTGGTTTCCATTATCCTGGAACATCAATTTAGCAGTCATATGCAGCCGATCGTAGATGCATCGGAGCAGATTATCGGATTTGAATTTTTACTTCGTCCTGCTGAACGGGGCAGGTCCTTCAGTGTATATGAATTATTCGAAGTTGCACGGGATACCGGACTGCATTCTTTTCTAGATCGGACAGCACGTATTGCTGCTATTGAGACGAGTGCCGTTCTTTTACCGCATGGTGTCAAACGTTTCGTGAATTTCTTGCCTTCCTCCATCTATAACCCCGAATATTGCCTGACGCACACGTTTGAGACGATTGAACGCCTTTCGCTAGACCCTAAGGATTTTGTGTTTGAAGTGGTGGAAACGGAACAGATTCAGCATATGTCCATCTTGCAGCGTATTTTTGAGGTATATCGTGCTCATGGAATGTCGGTTGCCTTGGATGACGTGGGGGCCGGATTCTCGACGATCGAAGTAATGAATCGGCTGGAGCCGGATTTTGTCAAAATAGATCGGAGTCTCATTGATCGTTGTGATCAGGATTTGACGAAACAGCAGCAAATTATCGATATAGTTGAAATGTCACGCCGTTTTGGCGGGCGGGTACTCGCGGAAGGGATCGAACGATTCGAGGAATTTGAATTTTGTCGATCCGTGGGTATCGACTTGGCCCAAGGGTATTACTTTGGTAAGCCAACAGCATACCCGCCACAAGGTCCCTACGGTAAAACCTCTGCCTGAATGAAATAAATTATAGATGTACCAGAAAGTCACTTCGCATAATTGGAGTGGCTTGTTTGACATGCCATGTACATTTTACAATCAAATAAATATGCTCATTCAGCCGATATATAGGATAGGCCTTCAGACTACAGCGGTCTCTATAGGACACCGTATTTAATCAGGTTGGAGAGGTCCTACATAAAAAGAAAAAGGGCAGATTTAGATTTGGAGGGGGAGAAGCAAGATGAATAACATTCGGGGGAATGAGCAAGAAAAGGCAACAAGCAAGTTAGCCAAGCCAAAAGATAATAAACCGAAAAAGAAAAACAAAAAGAAAAAAGGCTTCGTCTGGAGCATAAGGAACAAATTATTGGTATCCTTTCTGGCGGTGCTGCTCTTGCCGAGTCTAACCATTGGAATGGTCACGCTCCTTATCGCGGACCATACGGTGGAAGACCAATTGATGGACAGTGCCAAACAAAGTGTAGACACAACGAATTCAATCATTGGCACACATGTGGATGCGAAGACTCATGATATCAACTATTTTGCCGGTTTGATTGAGAAAGACATGATTAAAGGACAAAATGAAAGTCCTGAGCTTGAAATGAAGTTGAAACAGTATCTGGGTTTACATCCAGATGCTTTAAATATTTTTGTGGGAACCAAAGAGGGAATCATGGTCCGTGGTAAGGAATCTGCGGGAAGCTCACAAGGGTCCGCTTATGATCCCCGGGAACGCGAATGGTACAAGCTAGCAATGGAGAAGCCAGGTACTACAGTAGTTTCACCTGTATCCAAAAATACGGACGGCATTGCTGTTGTTTTTGTCTCCAAAACGCTTGATGATCAATCGGGTGTCGTTGGTTTGTCCATGGATCTGACAGAGCTGCGAGAACAGGCATCCATTAAGGTTGGCAAAGAAGGGTATATCATCATCATGGATGCGGACAAAAATTATATCGTGTCTCCAGTCATGGAAGCCGGTACACAAGAACCGACAACCGTTCTGGATCCAATGTATGGGAGCAAGGAAGGTGAGTTCAGCTATATCTATAATGATGATGCCAAAACCATGATTTTCTCTACTAATGAAGAAACCGGGTGGAAGATTGGCGGCACAATGTTCCAAAGTGAAGTATCCAATGCAAGTAAAGATATTCGGGTGTCTACTATAATCGTTATCCTGTCTGCCACAATACTTACGCTGGTCTTCATTATTTGGCTAACGCGTTCCATGTTGCGTCCGATCAAGCGTCTGCAGGAATCCGCGAGAGCCGTAAGTAAAGGCGACTTGACGGTGAAATTGGAGACCAGACGCAAAGATGAAGTTGGCGAGCTGGCGAAGTATTTTGAACGGATGGTCGACAATCTGCGCATGATGATTCTGGGTGTACAGGAGACGGCAGAGCAGGTCTCTGCCTCCTCACAGGAATTGTCCGCTAGTGCGGATCAAACGACCAAAGCTATTGAGCACTCAACGATGGCCATTCAGGAACTTGCCGAGGGTGCCGAGCAGCAAGTGAAGAGTGTAACAGATGGATCAGGACAAATGAGCCAAATGGCGGAAGATGTTCGGATGATGTCCGAGCGTGTGCAATCCGTTACAACGAACATGCGGCATACATCCGGAGCTGCCTATTCAGGTAATGAAGCTGCAGGTGAGGCGGTGGAGCAGATGAATAGCATTCAGGAAACGGTGGAACAACTGGCAACGGTGATCCAATCACTGAATGCACGGTCCGTTGAGATTGGCAGCATGGTAGATGTGATTGCCACAATCTCGAAGCAGACCAACCTGCTAGCGCTGAACGCTTCCATTGAAGCGGCTAGAGCGGGTGACGCGGGTCGTGGCTTCGCTGTCGTAGCGGGAGAGGTACGCAAGCTTGCGGAAGAATCGGGAAGCTCGGCAGCACAAATTGGAGAATTGGTTCATAATATTCGTCAGGATATGGATGCTGCTCTGAGCGCTATGGAAGCAGCTCAGACTCGGGTTGGAGACGGACTTCAGGCTGTGAACACGTCTGGACAATCCTTTGCTCAGATTCGGGAGGCTGTGGAGGATGCTGCTCATACGCTGGATGATTTGTCCGAAACGACAAAGCAACTGGAGAGCGGCGCTTCCAACGTTGCCAAAGCAATGAACGATATCTCCATCGTGACCCAAGAATCTGCTGCAAATACGGAATCGGTCTCGGCATCTTCTCAGGAACAGCTGGCATCTGTAGAGGAGATCGCTTCGTCTTCAGCACATCTGAACAGTATGGCGGAGCAATTACAAGGGCTGCTGGGTATGTTCAAAATGGTGGAGGACACAGCGAAAGATGGGGACAAGTCCTAACCATTAGACGATAATATTTCACCGCATTTTCTACAGAGATTAGAAGGAAATAAAGATAGACTTTTCTCCTGCAGCCCTGTATAACTATATCGTGGTTTACGCGTATGAATTGCGGTGTAATCATATCTGGCAGACCAGTCACATATCATGCTCCAAACATGATGAATATAGCGGGCGCAGGAGGCTTTATGACATATGTTGCAATTCTGATTTTTGTCCTGACCATCACGCTGGTTATCTGGCAGCCTCGTGGATTGGGCATCGGATGGTCCGCCATGGGCGGGGCTTTGCTAGCCTTAATATGTGGTGTTGTCAGTCTGAACGATGCATCTGATGTAGCTTCCATTGTATGGAATGCAACACTGGCTTTTGTTGGTATCATCATGATCTCGTTAATACTCGATGAGACAGGTTTCTTCGAATGGGCTGCTCTTCATATGGCAAGGCTGGCAGGAGGAAATGGCCGCAGGTTGTTCATCTATTCCATTTTGCTCGGGGCGGCGGTGTCCGCTCTATTCGCCAATGATGGTGCAGCGCTAATTCTTACCCCGATTGTGCTGGCGATGGTACGGGCATTGAAGTTCGATGAGCGTATGGTGCTCGCCTTTGTTATGGCTAGTGGATTTATCGCGGATACAACTTCGTTGCCGCTGGTTGTCAGCAATCTGGTCAATATCGTTTCTGCCGATTATTTCGGTATTACATTTGTGGAATATGCGGTGCGGATGGTTGTGCCGAATCTATTTTCCATCGTGGCGAGTACAGGGATGCTGTTCTTGTTTTATCGCAAAAGCATCCCGCTTCGCTACGATATCACATCAGCACGTGATCCACAGGAAGCCATTCGTGATCCGCGGATGTTCCGCATCGCCTGGTTCATGCTGGTGCTGTTACTAGTTGCCTATGCATCCAGTGAGTTTTTGCCGATTCCGGTATCGGTTATCGTCGGTGCAGTGGCTCTTTTGTTCGCCATATTAGCCAGAAAGAGCGAAGCTGTGAACATGAAACGCGTAATCAAAGAGGCTCCATGGTCCATTGTGGTGTTCTCGGTGGGCATGTATATCGTGGTGTACGGACTGCGCAATGCCGGATTAACCGATTACCTGAGCCGCTGGCTTGACGCGATAGCAGACCATGGTCTGCTGGCTGTTTCAATTGGCATGGGCATGATTGCAGCGGTGTTGTCATCCGTAATGAACAATCTGCCCACCGTGTTAATTAACCTATTAGCGATTCAGGGTGCACATGCCGAAGGCATTGTGCGTGAGGCGCTGATCTATGCCAATGTTATTGGATCTGATCTAGGCCCCAAAATGACACCAATCGGCTCACTCGCCACATTACTGTGGCTCCATGTGTTATCCCGCAAAGGTGTGAAGATCACATGGGGATATTATTTCAAGGCAGGCATCATCTTAACCATTCCCACACTATTAATTACCTTGGCCGGATTGGCGTTATGGTTATGGATTTTGGGTTAGTACAATCGTATTTACATTAGCAATCATCATATGATCCAACTTATTGTAAAAAGCTGCTCTCATGCGCTGGTGCTCCACACTGGCTATGAAGCAGTTTTTTTATTTCTTCTATAGAAGAAATAATTCTCTCTCTACATTAAAGGATGTACACAAAGGCAGGCATCAATATTGCTGGCCTTCTCTTTTTGCCATCCCCCAGGATGAGGATTAAAATGCCTGGGACACAACCAGCGCTGATACGGCGCAGGGAACGGATGGATTGTGTAAAAGCTTATTTGAAAGAATTATAGATTGTATTGTTTCTTAATGAAAAAAAACGGAGTAGTGGAGGGACGGAATCGATTCTGAAGAAGCGGCAGCGATCGGAAGAACGATCCGTAACCGGAACGGCCACCCGAAAATATTAGCGATTTATTCATTAAGTGATAAAAATCTGGACACAATACGGATTGAAGCAACATCCGTTCCCGAAGCACCCACTTCAGCCAAGCAATTTGTCTCAGATGTATTTCGATCCACAGTCCAACATTTTTAACACTGCGTTTACAAAACATTGATTTTGAGATGACATAACGAAACTACAATGAATAAAGAGTTGATGGTGAACAAAAATAAAAGCAAATCACCGTCACTAAATTGGGGGAGGAAAATAAAACATGTTTAAAAAGTTGCCGTTCATTTTGATGACCTTAACGTTCGTACTGGTTCTCGCAGCATGCGGATCGAAAAATGACGCTGGTACAGAGGGTGCCACAGACAATGGATCAGGAGAAACTGCTACTGAACTTAGCGGAAACATTCTGGCTGTTGGATCTACAGCACTGCAACCTCTGGTAGAGCAAGCTGGACAAAAATTTATGGCAGTTGATGAATATAAGAAAGTAACGGTACAAGTGCAAGGCGGCGGTAGTGGTACTGGTTTGACACAAGTATCCGACGGACAAGCTACAATCGGTAACTCTGACGTATTTGCAGAAGAGAAAATCGATGACGCAGCAAAAGTAAGCGAACTGAAAGATCACCAAGTAGCTGTTGTAGCAATTGCACCAGTAAGCAACAAAGATGCAGGTGTACAAGATTTGACGAAGCAACAACTGATCGACATTTTCTCTGGTAAAATCACAAACTGGAAAGATGTTGGCGGTAAAGATCAAGCCATCGTTATCGTAAACCGTCCTAGCAGCTCCGGTACTCGTGCAACATTCGAGAACTTTGCACTGGGAACAAAAGTTGAAGATATCCAAGGTTCTATTCAGGAAGATTCCTCCGGTACAGTTAAAAAGCTCGTAGCTGAAACGCCAGGCGCAATTGGTTATCTGGCTCTGTCCTACCTGGATGACAGCCTGCAAGTTTTGAAATACGAAGGTGTAGAAGCGACGGTTGAGAACGTAGAAGCAGGGAAATATCCGGTATGGGCTTACGAGCACATGTACACTAAAGGTGATCCGGATGCAGCAACTCAAGCATTCCTCGACTACATCCTGAGTGACGAAATTCAACAAAACGACGTGACAGAGCTTGGTTACATCCCAGTATCCGGCATGAAAGTAAAACGTGACGCAGCAGGTACTGTGACTCAATAATCTTTGAACTTGCGCATACAGCGAGAGAGGCGGACCCAGGTCCTGCCTCTTTGCGCGGTTTGCTCTGAAATTATCCCATATTTTGCATGAATTCTACTATAGAAGGATGGTTGTTATGGAACAGACCGAAGGGGGAACGGTAATGAACAACAAGTTGAAACCGCGCCGGCCCTTGAGAGAAAAGCATTATTGGGAAGAGTGGACGGGACGGATCTATACGTCGATTTGTGTCGTTTTCCTGATCGTTGTCATGTTTTCCATCGTTTATTTTGTAGCGTCCAAAGGCTTATCGACCTTTTTCCAGGATGGCGTAAGTTTGCGCGAATTTTTATCCGGCAAAACGTGGAATCCAACGGGGGAACCCGCTGCCTATGGAGCTTTACCGTTCATTACAGGGTCATTCATAACAACATTTCTTGCTGCTCTGATCGCAAGTCCACTTAGCTTGTGTGCAGCGCTCTTCATGACCGAGATTGTACCGGGTAAAGGTAAAAAAATATTGCAACCTGCGATTGAGCTGCTGTCTGGTATTCCTTCCGTTGTATACGGATTTATCGGTCTCAGTGTTATCGTTCCTTTGTTGCGCAGCATGTTTGGCGGAGCCGGCGTCGGAATTGCAGCCGGATGTTTGGTTCTGTCCGTTATGATTTTGCCTACCGTAACAAGTATTATGGCAGATGCACTGTCTTCACTCCCAAAAGGTCTGCGTGAATCGTCTTACGCACTGGGTGCAACTCGCTGGCAAACGATCTATCGTGTCATTATCCCTACGGTTCTTCCAGCTTTGCTGACAGGTATTGTACTTGGTATGGCTCGCGCATTTGGTGAAGCTCTTGCCGTACAGATGGTTATCGGTAATGCACCGCATGTGCCGACATCCCTGCTCGAATCGGCTTCAACGTTAACGAGTGTAATCACCCTGAGTATGGGTAACACCACAATGGGATCTGTTCATAATAATGCACTGTGGAGTATGGCGCTTGTCCTGCTGGTGATGACCTTTGTCTTCGTCATTCTGGTTCGCCTGCTTGAAAGGAGGAACCGGGTATGAAAATGAAGGCTAAAACGGTAGATAAAGTTGCCACTTCCATTATCGTTGTTCTGGCTCTGTTCATTGTTGTTCTCTTGCTCGGTTTGCTTGGCTTCATTCTGGTACGTGGGATTGGCCAGATTAACTGGCACTTCCTGACCAGCGCACCACAGCTGCTCAAAGGTGGAGGCGGGATTGGACCGCAATTATTCAACTCGATCTTCCTGCTTGTTCTGACCTTGATTATTACCATTCCCCTTGGCTGGGGCGGCGGTATTTATATGGCCGAGTACGCCAAGCCGGGCCGGATTACAAGCTTTATTCGACTGGTTGTCGAAGTGTTATCCTCATTCCCGTCTATCGTCATTGGTTTGTTCGGACTCTTACTAATTGTTAATACATTTGGTCTCGGATTCTCCCTGTTATCGGGTGCCATGGCCTTGGCTATATTCAATCTTCCACTTATGGTACGGACAACGGAGCAAGCGTTCCGGGCCGTTCCGAAAGAGCAGAAGGAAGCGGGTCTTGCACTCGGATTGTCCAAATGGAAGATTATCACTTCCATTCTGCTGCCTGTTGCATTGCCCAGCTTAATCACGGGTACGATCCTGGCATCGGGCCGGATCTTCGGTGAAGCAGCAGCTCTGATGTTCACAGCGGGTATGAGTAGTCCGCCGCTGGACTTCACGGACTGGAATCCAACGAGTCCAAGATCGCCGATCAATCCATTGCGTCCGGCAGAGACGCTGGCGGTGCACATTTGGAAAGTAAACAGTGAAGGCATTGGCCCAGACTCCAAAGAAGTAGCAGCTGGCGCTTCAGCCGTGCTTGTACTTCTCGTGCTGGCGTTCAATCTGAGTGCACGCTGGATCGGTCGGGTAGTCTACCGCCGAATGACAGCTTCGAAATAAGGAGGAACCAACATGGCCATACCTTTCGGTACGGAACAGTTAAGCATATATTATGGGCATTTTCAGGCTGTGAAGCAGATCAGCCTGACTTTCCCTGAAGCCAGTGTAACAGCCCTCATTGGCCCATCCGGCTGTGGTAAATCCACGTTCCTGCGGTCGTTGAACCGGATGAACGACGAGATTGCCGGTTCCCGTACGGAGGGACATATCTGGATGGACGGCAATGATCTGAATGAGCCGGGCACGGATGTGATCAAGCTTCGCCAAAAGATTGGCATGGTGTGGCAGAAGCCCAACCCGTTCCACAAGTCTATCTACAACAATATCGCGTTTGGCCCCCGCTACCGTGGTATCAAGAGTAAGAAGGCATTGGATGAAATTGTGGAAAAAAGCCTGCGTCGCGCTGCGCTCTGGGACGAAGTGAAGGACAGACTGAACGAGTCTGCTCTGGCCCTATCAGGTGGACAACAGCAGCGTCTTTGTATCGCTCGAGCGTTGTCGGTGGATCCGCAGATTTTGCTGCTTGATGAGCCGGCATCTGCACTTGACCCGGTATCTACGGGCAAGGTGGAGGAATTGATCTCGGAGCTCAAGAAAGAGCTGCGGATCGTGATCGTTACCCATAACATGCAGCAGGCGGCACGCATCTCGGATTATACGGCTTATTTTTATCTGGGAAGCATGATTGAGCACGGAGATACGGAGCATATTTTCACCAACCCGGACAACCGTCTGACGCAGGAATATATTATGGGACGTTTCGGTTAATTGTTATATTGGATGGAGTAAGAGATAGAGATAGATCTATAGAGATAGAAGGAAGCATAACACCCGGGCGAGACAGTTCGGGGGTTATGCTTTTTTTATGTAATTGTACATATGGAATAGTTTGCCAAAATAAAAACAATCATGCTACGATATTTGTAAGCGCCACCTTTAATTTGATAAGAGAAGGAGATGTGGATCATAACTACCCATAAGATATCCCATGACATTATGGCCATTGAAATTATTTCGCATTATTCTATAGAAAAGCCATCCGTTTCCTTTATCCGACATAATGAAAATCTAACGTACCAGGTGGTGGATGATGTAACCGGACAGAAGTATTTATTGCGTATACATAAAGCCGCTTTTGCAAGCATGACGGGCATCCAGCATACACGACCTGCACTTGAAGCGGAGATGAATCTCCTTCATGAATTACGGGCTACCAGCCCATTGCGAGTGCAGACACCTGTACGCAATACCTCGGGAGAGTGGGTCACCGTCTGGTTGGACGAAGCGGGAGAAGAGATCTGTAGTACTGTTCTGGAATGGATTGAGGGCAGGGATATCAAACAGGGAGAACGTCTGACGACAGCACAGATTCATGATTTGGGCGTACAGTTGCAGACGCTACATCAATCTGGACGAAGACCAAAGGAAACTCCCAAGCCGCAGGTGGGTTCACAGAAGTCTGAAAGAAGGCAGCAGGTGAATGACCGTGAACAGCACGCTGATAAGGCGATCATCCCAGAGATATATACCGATAGCCCCGCCTTGGATCAAACGGGAGTACGACCTGCCTACGGCTCGATCAAAGAGAATCTGGTCATGTTGGAGCAGCTGGAGGAAGGCGTTAGACGTGGCATCTTTACTCCTGAAGATTTCGATCTGATCCGTGAGACGTTTGAGAACATTAACCGGCAACTCGAAACGTATCCTCACACTGCCGAGACTTGGGGAGTGATTCACGCGGATATTACCCGCGGCAATCTGCTGGTGACGGATCAGGGCATATCCATGATTGATTTTTGTTTATACGGTTATGGCTACTATCTCTTTGATGCCGGAGGGGCAGCTACGATTTTCAATCGGGAGGAACGGGATATCTTCCTATCGGGTTATACGGAGCAGGCAGAACCACTGACGAAGCGTGATATTCGGTTAATGGAAGGATTCATGCTAATCTTTACGTTTGGCTATTTCGCATTTCAGATGGAGAATGAGTCAAGGTACGAATGGATGAAAGAGCGAATGCCTCTTATTTGCAGCAAATTTTGCAGACCCTATGTACACAATGAGAGCATCTTCTATGAGTTATAATTTGCGATTTCTGTTGGGTGGGAAGCGCTATGAATAACATTCATGAAAAAAGAGTTGCTTCGAAGATTCCGTCTGGTGGCTGGAAGCATGCCGGATTGCTGCTTGGCGGCGTGGGCATATCCAATCTGGGTGATTTCATATATATTGTGGCGATTAACCTGATGGTGTTGAATATGACACAATCCCCCGCGGCAGTCGCAGGATTGTGGATTATCTCGCCGATTGCGTCGGTGTGCACGAAGTTATGGTCAGGCAGTCTGATTGATCGCTATGATCAGCGACAGTTGATGATTGGTGCCGACATGCTGCGGGCATTGTTGGTAGCGATGCTCCCCCTGATGTCCAGCCTATGGATGATGTATACAGTGATGTTTCTGATCAGTATGTCTTCCTCCATATTTGTCCCTTCCTCTCAGGTGTACATCACCCGGCTGGTACCTGCTGAACGGCGCAAGCGCTTCAATTCCTTGCAAGCCCTAATCAGCTCAGGTGCATTTATTACTGGCCCGGCAGTCGCAGGAGTGATGCTGATATATTTATCTCCGGCTGCAGCCATTTATGCCAATGCGGTTTCCTTTGCTGCTTCTGCTGTGATTCTATTGTTTCTTCCCAAATTGGGCATTGGAGAACAGAATCAAGGGACGGGAAACAGGCTGACACCTCGGTTGATTGCCCAGGATTGGAGGGCTGTACTGAGCTTTAGCCGGAAGTCGAGCTACGTGGTCGGTATATATGCCCTGTTTCAGATCATTCTGGTGGTCGGCATGTCGCTCGATGCCCAGGAAGTAGTGTTTATCCGTCAGGTGATGAACCTGCCTGAATCGCAGTACGGAGCTTTGATGAGTATCACCGGGATTGGTTATTTGGCAGGCTCCATGCTGGTTTGGCTGTTCGCCAAACATTTGCCGATCCGTCACATGATGGGTGGCGGTGTGCTTATGGTCGCACTGGGTTATTTCCTGTTCGCCCGTTCGTTCTCGTTTGAACTGGCGGCGTTTGCTTTTATTCTGCTCGGTCTGTGCTCGGCACTGGCGAATACGGGCCTGGTTACCTTTTATCAAAATAATATCCCTGTCGATCTGATGGGGCGAGTGAGCAGTATACTTGGACTGGGGTTAAGTGTGCTGCAGGTGGTATCCATTTTGGTTGCAGGCGTGGTGGCAGAGCAGTTGTCGCTTCGTATGGTATATACGGTTGTATCTGGAGTGATGGTGCTTGCAGCGTTGGGATTGTGGGTGACGAGCATGTTTCCTTCCCGAAGCAGGTTTTATGATGAACCGGCGAAGCCCAACTCGATGGTGGGGTGACAGGTAGAAATAAGGCAATTCTAGTACAGAATAATGGTTGCCTGAATACCCGAACCGTTCTGTGGATCTTAACATAGATAGTACTAACCACGGATATTGCTCATAGAAAACAAACGAATGTATACGCTTTCTAAATGAAACGCATTAACACATTCATGTGATAAAAGTTTACAAATCGTTGGTTCATTCTGTTTATAAAATGGAAAAAAGTAAATATTCACAAAGAAATCGTTAAGTTTGTTGACACTGATCTTCCGGTCGATTAATCTTAATGAGAAAGTAATAAAAACTTCAATTATCGTTCTGGTACACGATCAGAATGGTTCCATACAAGCGAATGATAGCGAGCGGGAGAGTCCTGGGCATGCCGAGTAAAAAGGCAGCTGTCGGGCACCGAAGGAGCAAGCTGCTACGCACCCGGCGCAGTGGTTAATCTCTCAGGTAAATGTACCATCGTTGGACGCAACTCTGGAGAGTGCGCGATATGCGCCACCCAAGGGGTATATGGTCAAGCAGCACGGTGTGCAGGGGACATTACCTGTGAATACAGGGCATGCATCAATCCGCCGCGCTTCTTATCATGAAACTCTCAGGTATCGAGGACAGAGAGAGGGCCTTAAGGCCTTCTTCTGTCCTTTTCTTATGTCATCATTCAGTAATAAAGGAACATTATGGGTGTAGGTCTGGATGAAAATGACGATTATAAATGGAGGGTTTGCGATGCGTTTTAAAGACGTTTTTTCAATTATTGGTCCGTCCATGACAGGTCCATCAAGTTCACATACGGCTGGAGCAGCAAGATTGGGTCGAATTGCCCGTCAGTGGTTGGGGTGCACGCCTGAACGTGCCCGTTTAACGCTGTATGGCTCCTTCGCCGATACGTATCAGGGGCATGGTACGGATCTCGCATTGATCGGTGGCCTGCTTGATTATGTGACGGATGATCCACGGATTCCGGATGCAGAGCAATATGCAGAGGAAGCGGGTATGGAGGTGGAGTTTTTTACAAGTGGTCTGCCTGCTCCTCATCCCAATACGGTTAAAATTGAGCTGTGGCACGGAGACCGCGAATGTTCACTAATCGGTGCTTCCATTGGTGGTGGTAGTGTATCGGTGCATGCATTGAATGATTTTCGTGTACAGATCAGCGGAGAGTTTCCGACACTTGTGCTGCGCCATTCGGACAAAGCAGGGGTGCTCGCCTCCGTAACCTCCACAATCAGTTCGTCAGGTGTGAACATCGGGTACATGCAAGTGGATCGGAAAGCCCGGGACGGTGAAGCGCTGACAGCGATGGAGATGGATGGTGTGCCGAATCCTGAGATGTTAAACCGTCTGCGGTCGCTGGATCATATGCTGGACATTCGCGTGATTGATTTGAAGAGAGGGGTCGAGCCGGATGCGGTTTAAACATCTACATGAACTGAATACCATCTGTACAGCAGAGTCCAAAACCATTGCCGAGCTGATGATCGAAGAGCAGGTTCAAGAGACGAATATCCCGAAAGCGGATGTTGTGCGGCAGATGTCGGATTACTATCAGGTGATGAAGGAAGCTGTGCACAAAGGGCTGACAGAAGATACGACATCACGCAGCGGCTTGACTGGCGGAGACGGCAAAAAAATGGCCGAGTACATTCGTAAAGGCGAGACTTGCTCTGGAGATGCTTCTGCACTAGCCATGGCATATGCTCTATGTGTATCAGAAGTGAATGCATCCATGGGCCGGATCGTAGCGACACCGACAGCTGGTTCCTGCGGTATCATTCCAGGTGTATTTATCAGCTCCCAGGAGCGTTTTGGCTGGAGTGACGAGCATCTGGTGAACGGTCTGTTCTGTGCGGGAGCAATCGGTTATGTCATTGCCAACAATTCATTTATTTCCGGTGCCGAGGGCGGCTGTCAGGCTGAAGTGGGTTCTGCCATCGGCATGGCCGCTGGAGCTATGGTGGAGCTGCGTGGAGGGACGCCGGAGCAAGTGGTTCATGCAGTAGGTCTTGCGTTAAAAAACACATTGGGCCTTATCTGCGATCCCGTCGCAGGCCTCGTGGAAATTCCGTGCATCATCCGTAACGGACTGGGTGCCGTAACCGCGTTGGCTGCGGCCGACATGGCGCTGGCCGGGGTACGAAGTGCCATTCCGTCTGACGAAGTCATTGATGTCATGCTGGAAGTAGGCAGTGCCATGCCAAGCAGGCACCGTGAAACGGCCCAAGGTGGGCTGGCTCAAACACCAACGGGACGGAAAATGATGGAGAAGCTCGCCAAACCGAAGGCAAAGCGTGCAGAGCCTGAGGTTGAAGCGGAGTCTGAGTCCCCTGCTGAAAACAAACCTGAACCCAAGGCATGACAACCATGAACAAACATGAACTGAATTAACTCGGAGTCTGGATCATAAACGTCGATGCTGCTCCCATCTTGATATGAAAGCCGATACGAATTCTTCCTGATGAAGAGGCGTATCGGCTTTTTTTTTGCTGTTCCAAAAAAGAAAAATAAATGGGTATTGACGTTTATATATCGATTAGATATATTATTAACTGACATATATCAATATGATATATAGAAAAGCTAAATAACGTAATACAACCTAAGGAGATGAATAAGATGAAACGTGTTTTTCAAACGAGTCTTCTGTTTATGAAAAATGGAGCTACGATTGTCGGGTTGATTACGGCCGTATTATTCCAGGTTTTTTTTAATACCATTTGGCTTAGTGGGTATGATCAGGTTAATGCACGGATGACTCAGCTTGCGGTGACCATTGTGAATGAAGATGGGGCTGAAGCTGAGCCTGTAGCAAAGTCTCTTGCAGCGGGACTTGGCTTTGTGATCAAACCATCCGCATCGATGGAAGAAGCCAGACAGCTGTTAACCGACAGGGATGTATACATGATTATTGAGATTCCATCGGGTTTCATGCAGCAGGCGGGAGATTTATCGCAACCGGTGAAGGTGAAGTATGTGATGAATGAATCCAACGTAGCTACCGTGAAAAGTGTGATGCAGAACGTATCCGCACAAGTTACAGCGACGTTGAACCGTGAAGTACAGCAAAATGGCATTCGTGGAGTGCTGGATCAATCGGGTATGGCTGCCGATCAGGCGAATGCGCTGGCGCTGGGATTATCTTCCCGGGTGGAGGCCGAGGTGGAACGGCTGAACCCAGTTCAAAACTTTGCCTTTTCGATGGTGCCGATGCTGATTGTGACAGCTACGTTTACAGGTGCGATGCTGCTTGGCATGAATCTGCAAAAAGTGTCTGGAGAACTAAGTAGCAAGGCGGGGAAATGGGAACGTTTCTGGGCACGCAATATCATCAACCTGGGTGCTGCATTTATCGTATCGCTCGTTGGAGCCGGGATGATGCATGTTATGGGTGTATCAGCAGCGGATGGATGGTGGATGTTATGGCTATTTCAGTTGTTGATTACCTTATCTTTTCTATTCGTCGCGCAATTGAGCTTGTTGCTGCTTGGAAATGCCGGGGCTTGGTTAAACAGTGCTTTGCTGCCTCTGCTGATGTTGTCATCGGGCGCAACCATTCCGCGTGATGTCATGTCTGATTTCTATCAACAGATCGGTCATTATCTACCGGCAACCTATGCAGTGGAGGGCATGATGAATCTGGTGCTTGGCGGCAGCGGGATTAGTCATGATGTTCTGCTTCTGGTGGTGATTGGAGCGGCGACGTTGGTTCTGGGTGTGGTGTGCACGTGGATCAAACGCTCGAGTCCTGCACAATCCGGCATTCCTTTAGAATCCAAAGCTGCTGCTGCTCCTGCCGCTCTGGCTGGGAACCTGACTTCGCCTGACCATGGATGACAAACATTTTTCATCCCTTGGGAACTCAATCGCAGATGCCTGCTGATGTTGAACGTATAAGGGAGGATGTGATACGTTAAGAGGAATTGGAAAGGAGCGGTACACCGATGAACACACAGCATGTCATCCTCGGAATACTGCACAATCAGCCATGTTCCGGATATGAGATCAAGCAGTACTTTGAACAATATTTTTCGTTTTTCTTCGATGCGAGCTTCGGCACCATTTATCCCACACTCGCCAAGATGGAAAAGTCAGGGTTATTGACCAAGGAATCCGTTAGACAAGAAGGAAAACCTGACAAAAATGTGTATACATTAACACCGGAAGGTTCTGCGGAGTTCAGTACCTATTTGATGAGTCCCCTGGAAGCCGAAGTGTTCCGTTCTGATTTTCTGATGCGTCTGTATTTCGGAGAGCTGGCAGATGAAGATACCGTCACAGGGTGGGTCCGGGCGGAGCTGAATCGTAAAGAATTGTTGTATGCCGAGCTGCAGCGCCAGATGAAGCAACTTGGCGAACAAATATCGCCTTCACAGCGTTTATGTATGCAAGTAGGGCTTGTGCAATATGAGGCCACGATTCAATTGCTCAAGCAGCAGTTATCCACGCCACAGTAAATTTCAGTCGTAATCGTGAAATGAATCGATCGGATCATCCATCCATAACCCAGAACAAGCGCTCTACAGAACCATCACAGGTCTGCGAGCGCTTATTTGCGTTGCTTTCAATGTAGCAAATTCCAAGGTCATAACAACATCAAGCTGCTACACGATATCTGTGCTGAGTACAGCATATCCATATGCGGGCAGCTCAACGGCCAGGATTCCCTTTTCCTTGGCTGTACGATAATTCTCCCCAAATAACTCCGTCCAATCCCCGGTGCCCGCCTCCAGCTCGACGATAGCTGTTTCTTCCGAACGATTGAACAGGATCAGAATTCGTTCCTTATCATCCTGTCGTTCCATTACAAGCTGACTTCCGCCTTCACGGGCTTGCAGGAAACGTATGCTGCCTTCCGCACGCAGGGCAGGATGGGCATGGCGAAGTGCAATCAGCTTCTGATAAAAGGTGAACAGCTCGCGATCCTGCTTTGCCTCATCCCACTCCATGCATTTCCGACAACCGGGATCATGATCGCCGTCCAGTCCAATCTCGTCCCCATAATAGATGCACGGGGCACCCATATAACTGAATTGGAACAGCGCAGCCAGTTTCATCTTCCGCTGGTCGCCCTCACATAAGGTGAGCAGTCGTGGTGTATCATGACTGTCCAGCAGATTGAAAGCCACTTCGCTGGCTTGCAGCGGATAGCGGGACAGCTGTCGACCGATGGAGTTCGCGAATTCGTCAGCGTGCATGGCATCTTTTACGAAAAAACGATTTACCGCTTCCGTAAACGGATAGTTCATCGAGGCATCGAACTGGTCGCCTTGCAGCCAGGAGGAAGACTCATTCCATACCTCACCCAAGATATAGGCATCCGGATTCGCAGCCTTGACCACCTTGCGGAAATCTTGCCAGAATGCATTATCTACTTCATCCGCGACATCCAGCCGCCAGCCGTCCGTGCCTACTTCCTTGATCCAGTACTCGGCGACCTCCAGCAGATATGCCTTCACTTCAGGATTTTCCGTATTCAGCTTCGGCATATGAGCCTCGAAGCCAAATGTTTCATAGGTAGGAATGCCATCCTTCACATCCAGCGGGAATTCATGCACATGGAACCAGTCCTTATATTTGGACTTCTCCCCGTACTTTTGCACATCGACAAACGGCGCAAACGTCTTCCCGGAATGATTGAACACCGCGTCCAGCAACACCCGGATTCCGCGTTTATGGCATAGTTCAACCAGCCTTTTGACCGTATCTGCATCGCCAAAATGCCGATCTACTCGCAGGTAATCTTCGGTATCGTACTTATGATTGGTCGTTGCCTCGAAGATGGGTGTGAAATAAATGGCGTTAATGCCCAACTCTTCAAGGTAATCGAGATGGTCGATGACCCCCTGAAGATCACCGCCGAAGAAGTTAAACGGAGTTGGCTCACCACCCCAGGGCTCTACTTGTTCAGGATCGAGATCCGGGTTGCCATTGGCAAAGCGTTCAGGGAAGATCTGATAGAAAATGGCATCCTTTACCCATGCAGGCGGTGTGAATACAGCTCCGGGATGGAGGTACGGAAACTGGAACATGTGACCAGGATCGTCGGGTTCATGTGTCTGGAAATCCGTTTCGGTCATCCAAATCTGTTCGGAACCATTTTTCAGCAAAAAAGAATACTTCAGCCGATGATACGGAGGCTTTACTTCCCCCTCATAGTAATCGAACATGGAATCGGAGGTGAATTTGGTTAAAGGAATCAACTCTTTGGTACGTTCCCAAGCGTATTTGTCCCCGGTCAGGGCATGTACCTCGGTGAGATCATTCTTTTTGGCACGCAGACGCAGACGAATGGTATCCTTATTGTAGGCGTAGGCCCAATTCCGTTTAGGTTGATGATAGATGGCTTCAAGCAGCATTTGAATCTCCTCCCGTCGTATACACACGTAGTATGTGAGCAAGTCGCAGCATTCGATGCAGATCAATCCCGGGATGTATGCAACATGCTTATGTTGTTGAATCAACCTTTGGCCCCTTGCATGAATTATGCGAAGCGGTTGATTAAGGTATAATTTAAAATAAAGGACATCCAAAGTTGTATGCTAATCAGCTCGTACATTTTATACAAACAATATACTTGATTATGTTTCAAATATTATTAACCCAAAGGGTGCAGAAAGGAAACGAATACGCGCATGAAAACGAAGTTGTTATATATTGAAGACGATACCGAGATTGCCACATGGGTCAGGGATGACCTGGAGGAGCGAGGTTATGAAGTGGTATGGCTCGCAAGTGGCGAAGGCGCGGCTGAAGCAGCCGGAGGCTGCTCGTTGATTATTCTGGATGTCATGCTGCCGGGATTGGATGGATTTACGGTGGGTCAGCGACTCAAAAAGGAACATCCTACCGTTCCCGTTGTGATGCTCTCAGCCAGAACGTCCATTGATGACAAGCTGCATGGGCTTGATTTTGCTGATGATTATGTAACCAAGCCGTTCCATCCGGATGAACTCGCCGCGCGGATTGAAGTCCAGCTTCGGAAGGCAGGGACTGCGATCTCAGCCGATACCGTGGTGAAGTTGGATCACCTGTCCATCTACGAGAAGGATAACCGAATCGTGAATGGGGAGACGGGAGAAGAAATTATTTTATCGGGGAAACAGTTTCATATCTTCGCTTATCTGCTTAGGCATATGGGTATGATTCGGACCAAAGAGCAGATCTACGAAGCCGTTTGGAACGAGCCTTACTTGGACGGGGACAAGACATTAATGGTACATATTCGTCATCTGCGCGAGAAGCTGGAGCGTGATCCGGCGAACCCTACGATCATCCAGACCGTTCGTGGTGTAGGGTACCGCGTGAAGAAACCATGATGAGGAAGTCCGGCATGCGAGGAACACAGGAGAAACGAAGAGGAAAGGAACGGCATTTCGCGGGAAAACGCAAGCTTCGTTTCGGTCGGTCCCTGATGTCCCGTTATATTATCCTCATTCTGTGTGCGGTTTTGTTTGTTCCGGTCGTCCTTCCGATTGTATCCGTGATTTATGTGGTGGTGGTGAACCAATCGAATACAGGCAATGCAGCACCTTATGGAGACTCCACCCATATTAGTAACCTCTGGTCACAGGCTGCGAAGAAGCTGGATGGGGCGACTCCGGCAGCAATAGATAAACGCATGGAGCAGCTGCACCGTAAGTATCCTCTATCTTCCATGTACCGTGTGGATCAGAACGGGAAAACAGTCTTTATTTTGCCTGGCGAAGGGGTAGTTGTATCCGAGTCTTCATCTAATAATACGACAATAACGACGTTAAAATGGACGTTGGACGATCTGAAAACAGAAAAGACGCAAATTCCTGCACAATGGAATGTGTCCCAGACGCTGCAATTTATGAAGGAGGCATTCTATCGCGATCCCCTGACGGTAATTGCTTTTGTGGGAGGAAACAGCAAGGACAAGGGACAGGGTTTCATGGTCATTGAGGTGCCCCGTACGCTATTGCAGAAACAGCAGAATAACTGGCCTATGGAGCTTCTGTATTTGGGTGCATTGATGATGGTCATCTTTTTGTTCTTCATCGTCATGTCGATCCTGTTCTTCGCGCGGATTCGCAAGCGGCTCATTCGGTTGCAGACCGCGATGATGACCCCGGGCAAGGAGGGCATTCCACTTCCGGTTGATATTCGCAGATTTGATGAGATCGGACAGCTGGAAGAATCATTCAACCAGATGGTGCATCAGCTAACGGACAGCCGTCACCGGGAACAGGAGGAAGAGCAGCTGCGCAAACGTCTCATTGCCGGGCTCTCTCATGATCTGCGTACACCCCTGACTGTCATTCGTGGACATATGCATGCTCTGCATAAAGAAGCGCTTAGCGACAAGGGCGTTAGTTCATTGGGACGCATGGAGGCAAAGATGGAAGACCTGGGTGGACTCATCGACAACATGTTATCGTACAATTTGCTTACTAGCGGGAAGTACACCTTGAATCTGGAAGAAAGGGATATACTCCGTATTGTCAGGGAAGCGGCAGCAGCGTGGTATCCCGTTTGGGAGAAAGAACAATTCGACATCGATATTGATTTGCCGGATGAACCTCTGATCTGGCAGGTAGATGAGCAGGGAATGCGTCGGATTCTCGATAATCTGTTCCAGAACGTGATCCGCTATGCGACGGAAGGAAGATACATTGGTATATCCACTGAGCAGATTCAGGGACGAACGGCTCTGGTCATCCGGGATCAGGGTCCGGGCATGCAGCATGAATCGGAAACGAAAGGAACAGGACTTGGCCTGTCGATTGTGGATCTGCTCGTTCGTGAGATGGGACTGCGCAAGAAGGTGGATAGCTCCGAGGCAGGTGTGCGGGTGTATATTTACAATGGAACGGTTACGGGAAGTGAATTGAAATAACATTTTTTTAAACTAAACTTAAACTTCAGCCGACTTCAGCTTTAACCTTGGAAGGTTACGATGATATCCGAGGTGATTAACAGTGAGTGATAATATTATTCAAACCGCTAACTTATGGAAAACATACCGGGACCGTGCGGCGGTCCGTGAACTTGATCTGCATATTAAAAAGGGAGACATCTACGGCTTCCTTGGTCCCAACGGCGCTGGTAAAACAACAACCATTCGCATGCTACTTGGGTTAATCAAGCCGACCAAAGGTGTCATCCGTATATTCGACAAGGATATCCGCAAGGATCGCATGGACATTCTGCGACGTGTTGGGTCATTGGTCGAATATCCGTCTTATTATGGACATCTGAACGCGGTGGAGAATCTGGAAACCTTGCGCCGGATACTGGATGTACCCAAATCGAGGATTGCCGAAGTGCTCTCCATCGTGGACTTGACCCGGGATGCCAAGCGTTCCGTAAAAGGTTATTCGCTTGGTATGAAACAGCGCCTGGGTATTGCGAGTGCCCTGTTGGGCCAGCCGGATCTGCTGATTTTGGACGAGCCGACGAACGGACTCGATCCGGCAGGCATTCAGGAGATCCGGGAGTTAATCAAACGCATGCCGCTGGAACACGGCATCACCGTACTGGTGTCCAGCCATTTGCTGAGTGAAGTGGAACAGATGGCCAGCCGGGTCGGTATTATCCGTGAGGGGAAGATGGTCCTTCAGGATACGATCGCCAATCTGCACAGCCAGACGGGCAGCTCCATTCGGCTGACGGTCTCCGAGCCGGAAGAGGCGATGAAGCTGGCAAGAGAGCAGGGACAATTCGGTCAACGTGAAGGCGCGGCGCTCACGTTTCCGTATATGGACAATAGCGCGATTGCACTGCTGGTTCGTCGATTGGTTGAGCAGGACCATGCAGTCTATCGTGTGGAAGAGCACCGTCAATCCCTGGAGGACTTGTTCATGCGGGTGATCGGTGAGGGGGCAACGGTATGACGGGCCGTGCGTTATCGTCCGATTGGCTCAAAATTCGTGGCAAAGGCATCTGGTTTCTCGTTTTTCTGGCGCCTATTGGTCTTACGGTCATGCAGGCTCTGAACTTCGGGTTGCGTTTGGACTACCTGAAAGAACTGTATGCGGGGAATCTGTGGGAGAGTTTGCTGGAGAATGTAGTTGTGTTTGTACCGCTTGCGTTGATGCTGGGGGCGACGATTCTCAGCTCGATGATCGCAAATGTTGAACATGAACAGGGCTCATGGAAGCAGCTGCTGGCGATACCGATCACCAGACCTGCGGTATACCTGGCTAAATTTCTGCTCGCTTGTATGCTTCTGATCATCTCCTGTTTGTTATTAACTACGGGAATTATTGGTCTGGGACTGCTGCTTGGATTCGACGCCGGAGCGATTCCCTGGTCACAGGCAATCAAGCTGGGTTTGCTGCCACTGGCTGGTGCGCTTCCGGTGTTATCGCTGGAGCTGTGGCTTACCATGGTAAACAAAAATCAGGCTCTTCCTGTCACGCTTGGTATTGTACTGGCTGTATTGGGCATGTTCGCACTTAGTATCTCACCGAACTTTCCGCTCGCTTGGGCACAGATGGCTTGGAGCAGCTCAAAGCCTTTCCTATATGCAGGTATGGGTGTGGGTTCGGGTCTTCTGATCATGTTGCTGGGTATGGTGCACTTTAGCCGGAAGGATGTGGCCTAAGATGAGTTTTGCGACTACCTATTTCCGAATCTTGTCCTCTGAACGCCTCAAAATGGGTAAATCGCCTGTCTGGCTTCTAGTTCTGCTGAGTCCGTTAATTGCTTTGCTTATTGGGCTGCTGTCCACTCCTTCGGGCCAATGGAGTGTACTTATGGGTACAATGGTCTTTCTGCATGGTTTGTTATTGCTGCCAATCCTGACTGGTGTATTTACGTCTTTCGTCTGTCGTTTTGAGCATGCGGGGGGAGGATGGAAGCAAATGCTGGTGCTGCCACTTACCCGAACGGGCGTATATGCTGGCAAGCTGACCATCGTGATTTTGCTTCTGGCAGGCACACAATTATTGTTGCTGGGCTCTATTCTGCTGGCAGGTACGATCCAGGGTATGACGGACCCTGTTCCATGGGGATTCCTTACAGGCAAGCTGCTGCTGGGGTTATTTGCTTGTGTGCCACTCGCAGCTCTCCAGATGTTCGTTTCCTTGGTATGGAGCAGCTTTGCCGCTCCGCTGGCATTGAATTTTGCGTTGACCGTACCTAATATTCTGATCATCAACTCGAAGACCTTCGGCCCGTATTATCCTTGGGCGCAGCCCATGATCCTCATGACACCGATAGAAGGCGGAGGCTTCGGAGCATACAATGTTCCGCTTGGGACGCTGCTGGCGGTCGTTGGAGGCAGTGCAGTTCTCTTCATTTTAATCGGAGTTTTGTATTTTAGAAAAAAAGAAATTTGATCCACCTTTTTCAAGGCTGATCGTCGTTAAATAAAGATCCCCATCAACACCGTACGCGGAAAAAACCGTATGGCGTCAATGGGGATCTATTCATTTTAATTTTAAAATATCAAATTTTTAAATGATGAGATTGTAAGTAAATGTGAACTGGAATCTGGTAAAATAAAAAAAGCTGTTTCTAGGGAGGCTTTCATGGTTATTCGAGGGTAGGCCCATTTCGCCGAAAATTATATTTTTTGGTTGTTAGATGAAGATATAGGCTGAGAAAAGAGGGGTAAGCCTTGGATATTAATAAAACGGAAACCCTAAAGCGTGTAATTTCTGATGGGAGTTATTACCAATCGCTGTTTTTTAATCACCCGGATGCCATATATGTGATGGACATCCATGGAAATCATATTGACGCCAATCCCTCGTTTGAGCGGATATCAGGATATAAAATTGAAGATCTGATCGGAATAAGTCGTGATCGAATCTGTCCTCCGGAAAGTGATCGCCTGAGGAATAAATACATTGGCGAGGTGTTGTCTGGACGTTCCGTCAATGATTCAATGGCTTTTTACCATAAAGATGGTTCTGTTAAACATGCCGAGATTACGTATATTCCCATTACTGTGGGAGAAGAAGTTGTGGGAATATACGGGATTGCCAAAGATGTTACTGAAGTTGTGGCAGTTGAACGGAAGCTGCAAGAGACACAGGAGAAATATCAGGTGCTGGCTGATCATGCCCAAGACCTGATCACTACCTGCTCAATAGATGGCAAGCTGTTGTACGTATCGCCATCCGTGTATACGTTACTGGGGTATAGACCGGAGGAAGTCACAGGCAAATCCTTCAAGGATTATTGTTACCCTGGAGATTATCCTGACCCTATGGAACTGTCCATGATCGGTAATGGTTGCAAAATGCGAGTGTTGCACAAGAAAGGGCACTATGTCTGGATGGAGACTCTGGCAAAGCCTGTGGCTGGAGATGAGGGCGAGAGTACGCAGATCGTGAGCATTAGTCGGGATATTACCCAGCATAAAGATGCGGAGAGACGGCTGCGGGAGAGTCGTCAGCGTTACAAATCTCTGTTCGAGCATAATCCGGCTGCGGTGTATTCGCTGAGTCTCGAAGGTAAGTATACTGCCGTAAATCGCAATTTGGTCAAAATGCTGAATATTCCCCGAAGCAAGCTGATCGGGCAGTCTTTTCTTTCGAACCTGGACCCATGTGAGGTACACAGCGGACAGGCTTATTTTGAACTGGTGAAGCAGGGCAAGCCCCAACACTATGAGTCTCGAATCGTGAATTCCAGTGGCAGGAAGGTGGATGTATCCATCATTAATGTTCCCATCATTGTGGATCAGGAACTCGTGGGGGTTTACGGGATTCTGTCGGATATTACGGAGCGTAAGGACTATACGGAACAGATTCAGGAGCTTAGCAAACAGCATGCCCTGATCCTCAACTCGGTTACAGAGGGCATCTATGGATTGGACGCAGATGGCATCACCAGGTTTATGAATCCAGCTGCTGCTTCCATGTTCGGCTACGAAGCGGAAGAGTTTGTCGGCAAAAGCTCGCATCCCATTATTCATCATTCACGTGCAGACGGTAGCTATTTTCCAAAAAAAGAATGTCCCATTCATATGACCGTGATGGACGGGAAGTGTCGTACAGTGAAGGAGGATGTGTTCTGGCGCAAAGACGGAACCAGCTTTCTGGTGGAATATCAGGTTACACCGATTATCGATGAGGGTCAGATTCGTGGTGCCGTTATCGTGTTCAATGATGTGACTGGTGATCGCGAAATTGTGCGCGCCAAGGAAACGGCTGAACTTGCGGCTCAGGCGAAGTCGGAATTCTTGTCCATGGTCAGTCATGAAATTCGTACACCGATGAATGGAATTGTAGGCATGACTGAATTGCTGATCGGCACGGATTTATCGGACGAACAGCGGGAATACGCCGAGATCATCCGTGAGAGCGGCGATGCCCTATTAAATATTCTGAATGACATCCTTGATTTCAGTAAATTGGAGTCTGGGAAAATGGCTCTGGCCTACGAGCCGTTCTCGCTGCGCATCATGTTGGAACAGGTTGCGGAGCTTTTCTCCCCTAGAGCGGAAGAGAAGCAGCTGAAGATCCGATATCGCCTCAATCCCGATATTCCTGAATATATGGTCGGGGATGCGATGCGTATCCAGCAAATACTCGTTAATCTGGTGAGTAATGCCTTGAAGTTTACGGATCATGGGAGCATCGATGTTACGGTGGATATTATTCGCGGCAATAGACCGGAAGCGAGTGTACTGGATTTTGCGGTGAAGGATACGGGAATCGGTATTCCGGAAGATAAGCTGGATCAGCTGTTCCAGTCCTTCTCTCAACTGCATCCTGTGATTAACCGCAAATATGGAGGTACAGGCCTTGGATTGGTCATTTCGAAGCGGCTTGTGGAGATTATGGGAGGCAGTATCAGTGTGGAGAGTAAAGATGGAGAGGGATCAACCTTCCGCTTCGCTGTGCCTGCCACAAGTGTAGATGCGACCGCAGAGGCAGAGCAATCTGCACGTCAATTTAGTCATGACCGCACACGTCAGGGAGATAAAGTGGCGATGCGTATTCTGGTTGCCGAGGATCATCCAGTAAATCGAAAGATTTTAACAGAGTATCTGGAGAAGCTCGGTTATCAGGCGGATGTATGCGCAAATGGAGTCGAGGCTATTGAAGCTATTTCGCAAAATGCCTATGATATTGTCCTGATGGATCTTCAGATGCCTGTCATGGATGGACTGAAAGCGACAGACCTTGTACACCGCTTAATCCCGCAGGAGCGGATTCCAGCTATTATAGCGGTAACCGGAAATGCCAAACGGGAAGATAAGGAAGCTTGCCTGGAGTTGGGCATGCGTGACTTTATAAGCAAGCCGATCATGCTGAGCGAACTAAAGCGGGTATTGCAGCAATGGGGGCCAGCAGATGAACCTCAGCTTACACCAAGCTGAGCCGTCGTCTGATCCAATGAACGACGAACACAAAATACGCCAATAACCTCCTATCCTATCAAGGAGCGTCATTGGCGTATTTATATTGTATGGTTACCTAGTTATAAACTTCTTCGAATGAAGGGAAGGGTTAGACCAGGGTAAGGCGATTGATGCTGCCTGACAAAACCTCGCAGGAACGCTCGAATTTCTCACGTTCAGATGCATCCAGATTCAATTCAATAATCTCCTGAATCCCATCCCCGCCAATAATGGCCGGGACACCTGCACAGACGTTGCGCTGTCCATACTCTCCCTCAAGGATTGCGGAGACTGCAATGATTTTGTGTTCATCATTGAGGATCGAACGGGTAATATGCGCGAGGGCGTTACCGATTCCGAATTGGGTGGACCCTTTGCGAGTGAAAATTTCCCACCCGGCATCTTTCGTTTTGCGGGCGATATCCTCCAGATCCAGATGTTTAAAGCGTTCCTTGTGCTGTTCCATAATGTGCATAATCGGTTTGCCTCCAATGGTGACATGCGACCATGCCACGAACTGGGATTCCCCATGCTCTCCGAGAGCATATCCGTGCACGCTGCGTGGATCGATGGAGAAGACCTCTGACAGCAGTGTTTTGAGGCGGGATGAATCAATAGATGTACCTGTACCGATCACTCGTTCACGCGGAAGGCCAGACAACTTCCATACCATATAAGTTACTATGTCAACCGGATTGGCCGCGATGACAAAAATCCCCCGGAATCCACTGTCCATAATGGGAACAACGATATCCTTGGCAATGGACTCCGCTTCCTCCAGAATGTCCAGACGAGTCTGTCCTGGCTTCGGATTCGCTCCGGCAGTCAGCACAATGACGTCCATGCTGCCGCAATCTGCATAAGTGCCAGCATATACCTTCGTGCGATTATGTGTGAAGTCCATGCAATGGGAAAAATCCAGCGCCTGTGCAACAGCACGGTCATACGTCCGGTCAACCATCATAATTTCTCTGCATATCGATTGATTAATCATGGAATACGCACAACTTGAACCGACAAGTCCCGCCCCGATCACCGCTACTTTACCTGATTTGCCTAACACTGCCGTTCAGCCCCCGTTTACATTTGATTTATCCGTTCTTCATGGTACTTATGTTAAGTATAGTCCTTTATTTTATGGCAACTATTGCTTCTACGTTACATAAGATAACACATGGAAAAGCTGTGCAGCAATGATTTCCTCTGTCGCGGGAGCGTATTGGAGCGACGGAGTTAACAAAATTGACATGAATATTTCCAATTCATAAAAAATGACGGCGTTTGCACCAACGAATTTCGACATGACAGCATTCGTGATCCTTGTCGGATGAAGGGTTATTTTTACGAATGAGCCATCTGACAAAAGTTCTTATGAATCCGCAGAAACAGAAGAAAAGCGTCAAAGGGATCCGCAAGGAGGCCGACGAATACATACGGACAAGCAAATGAAACATGCGTACTTGATCCATGAGACAGGTTGACCCGATCCGATGACAGTTCCAGAAGGGAACGCTGAAGCCACTACCTTGTATTCAAAAAGACTTCATTCCGGGAGGGAATAATAATGATTGAAGAAGCAGGAGCAACGACGGAAACGGCCAAGAGCCTGGGCATTGGTGCCAGTACTCTTCGTAAATATGCGGCAGCACTTGAGGAACAGGGATACCGATTCGAACGTTCCGCCAACAAATCCAGGTTGTTCAAATCAGACGATATTGAGTGCATCGAACGCCTGATGACAGAACTTAGGGAGCATAATCTGCCACTTGCAGACGCTGTGGTGACCGTATTGACTCCAAACGTGCCTGTGATGGCAATGGAGGATGCTTCGGGGGCGGAATGTGCGGCAACAGTAATGCCCGCAATATTTCCTGAGGGACCTGAACCAACAGGTACTCTGAGATCCTATGAAGGTCTGGGACAGCTGGTGAGTGAAGTGACATTCGGCGCTGTAGAACAGCAGGATGACCAGGTCCAGCTGCTGCAGCACCGGGTAGATGAACTGGAGTTAACGCTGCAGCACCTGGCGGACACCCACCTTGCTCTTCAGGAGCAGATGGAGAAACAGCGCCTGTGGATGAATGAGAAGCTGGAAGAGGAGCGGGACCGTGAACTGGTCACCAATCTGCGCAGCTTCCAGGGAAGAAAACGCAAACCCAAAGGAACGTCGCTCCGAATGTTGTTCGGGCTGCTGCCGAAAAAGCATAAAGAAGCCTAAGGACAAGGTCCAACCTCGTCGTGATTTTGAGCAGATCGCTTGATATAATGAGCCCATACAACAACAACAACAAGAAGACTGGCTGCTGATCTGCTCTGCACAACCGGAGAACAGGGAGAAATCAGATGGCTGGCGTGGGAGGATCTGTGGAGCTGCGACGAAGCTGGCAAAGACTGCTCGGCCTATGGACTGATCGTCCCCGGCGGGAAGGTACGGGGATCGCCGGGCGATATACGATAAATGGACTGCTCGGCATGGGAAGCTACGGACTGACATATCTGTGTACAGATGAACATACTGGCAAGGATGTGGCTTTAAAAGAATCCAAACCCAGCAAGGGCAGACTCGCTGCACGCTTGCTGGACAGGGAGGCGGATGTGATGAATCGGATGGATCATCCAGCCATCCCTGAGTTGCTGGATGTGTTCACATACCGGGCCCGCAGTTACATCGTCACCGAGTATATCCTTGGGGAGACACTTGAACAGTGCATATTCGATCAAGATCTCAAATATACGGAACGGCAATGCCTGGAGCTGGCAAGGCAACTGCTGGCTCCCATTGTGCATGTTCATGAGCAGGGATTTATTCATGGGGATGTGCGTATTCCGAACGTCATTTTACGTAACGGGCAGGTGCATTTGATTGATTTTGGCCTGGCGCGGCGCATGGGGGAGCCGTTGTTGCCTGAGCTGAAACGCCGGATGCGTGAATTGCCCGAACCAGAGGATGAACTGGCTGCACCTGACCAGGATTTGCAGGATCTCGGTCATTTTCTTTTGTTCATGCTGTATTCATCTTATGAGCCGGAGAAGGGTCGAAAACCAGCCAGCTGGCAGGAAGAACTCAAGCTCACGCCGGAAGTTCACGATATGCTGGAACGACTTCTTGGACTCCGTCCAGGATACGAAGGCGGGGCACTGGAATTACAGGCGGATATTGAGCATGTGCTGATGAAATTGCGATGATCAATCCAAAAATAAGGGGTGATTTGCTAACCGTGAGGACGGTTGCAGATCACCCCTTTCAATACATATGCGGATTAAGCGCCAGTCTAGGCTGGTATGAACATTTCTGTTTCAAAAAATGAAAATACCCGCTTAGCTGGAGCTGTATTTTCTGCTTTTATAATAACCGGAGCCGTGGCGGCTATCCCGGTGTTTCGCGTCTGAAGATGAATATCGTCTGTAGTTGCGTTTGCCGGAGGAACTGCTATATCGCTTACGGTGCGAAGAAGATTTGGAATCCAGAAGTTTGCCTAACATTTTCCTGAGCATGAGGTTTCCCTCCTTTCGACTTCAGCCGTTTTAAGCATATACGGGGCTCCGTCGAAGCGGGTTTCGAATTTTTTAAAGGGGAATAGTATTCATTGGACAGGAGCTTGGCGTATAATAGGATGTTGAGGATTACACGGAATTTTTTATTTGGAGCATTTCGCGTTACAATAGAAGACAGGATAAGATTTTAACGGACAAGGAGAATCTGTAATGATTACGTTGAAGACTAAAGAACAAATAGAATATATGAAGAAGGCCGGAGAAATCCTTGCCGCATGCCATAGAGAAATCGCAGGAATGATCCGTCCAGGGATCACAACACAGGAAATCGATCAGTTTGCAGAAGCCTTTATGAAGAAAAATGGCGCTACGCCGGAACAAAAAGGATACAACGGGTACCAATATGCGACATGTGCGTCAGTTAATGATGTGATCTGTCACGGGTTCCCGGGAAAATATGTACTGAAGGATGGCGACATCGTTACGATTGATATGGTTGTGAATCTGAACGGCTGGTTGGCCGATTCCGCGTGGTCGTACGCGGTGGGTCAAGTGACTCCGGAAGCACAGCACCTGCTGGATGTCACCAAAACCTCCCTCTACAAAGGGATTGAACTGGCCGTGGTCGGCAACCGGATCGGGGATATCTCCAATGCGATTCAGACATATGCGGAAGGTGAAGGTCTATCTGTCGTCCGTGAATTTATCGGTCACGGCATCGGTGAGAAGATGCATGAGGAACCGCAGGTGCCTCACTACGGCCCACCACACCGTGGTCCACGTCTCAAGGAAGGTATGGTTATTACGATTGAGCCCATGCTGAACATTGGTACGTACCGCAGCAAGCTGGACTCGGATGGCTGGACAGCGCGTACCCAGGATGGAAGTCTGTCTGCCCAATATGAGCATACGATTGCCATTACAGCAGATGGTCCTGTGATTTTGACTGCCCAATAATGGCTCCCGATGTCTTCAATGGGATGATATTTGCATATTTCAAGGCGGCCCACGTTTGTGATCCGCCTGTTTCGGTTTAAACTATTTAGAGGCGATACACATAGAGCCAGTGGTGAATGATATCAGCTGACTGAGGGTTATCCCTGGTCCACTGGCAAGAAGGAGGTCATTTTGGTGTCTGAAAATAAACAGATCGTACTTGCGTCTCGTCCCGAAGGTGCCCCATCCAGAGAGGACTTTAAATTCATTGATGCACCGCTTCCTGAGCCGGATGCAGGACAAGTCCTGGTACGTACGCTATATTTGTCTGTAGACCCGTACATGCGGGGCCGCATGAAAGATACGAAATCTTATGCTCCCCCCTATGCATTGAATGAAGTGATTAAGGGCGGAACCATTGGTCAGGTGGTGGAGTCTTCGGAGCCCAATCTGCGCAAAGGGGATTTGGTATCCGGAATGTGGGGCTGGCAGCAGTATGCAGCCGTAAATACGGGAGACATTTCCCTGATTGATACAGGAGAGGCTCCACTTACAGCTTACCTGGGTGCGCTTGGCATGACCGGGTTGACCGCTTATTTTGGCATGGAAGATATCGGCAAGCCAAAGGACGGCGAAACGGTGGTGGTATCGGGAGCAGCCGGAGCGGTAGGTATGATAGCGGGGCAGATCGCCAAGATTGTAGGTGCACGAGTCATCGGAATTGCGGGTTCTGACGAAAAATGTGCTTATCTGAAAGAAAAACTGGGATTCGACGTGGTGTTGAATTATAAGCGTGAAGAAGATATGTCTGCTGCCATTGAACGGGCTTGCCCGGCTGGCGTAGACGTGTATTTCGACAACGTTGGCGGTGAAATCTCTGATGCGGTCTTGCGCCATATTAATCGGAATGCGCGTATTCCGATTTGTGGACAGATTTCGTCATATAATTTGGAGAAGCCGGACATCGGTATGCGCCCGCAGACGGTGCTGTTAACCAATACAGCACTGATGAAAGGCTTTTTGGTGGGCGACTATGCCAAATCCTTTAAGGAAGGCCGGGCCAAATTAGCGAAATGGGTTAAGGAAGGCCATATTCAATACGAAGAGAACATCGTGGAAGGTTTTGAACAGACACCGGAAGCGTTTATGGGCCTCTTCTCTGGAGATAACCTGGGCAAGCAGCTCGTAAAGGTTGCAAACCCTGAATAGATATATTCCCATGAACATATGCCTGAACAGGAAAAGACACGTTCCGCACGGTAAGTGCGCAGAACGTGTCTTTTTGGTTGGTTGGACGTTGCGATGCTGCTAGGATTCGGCAGCAACAACTTCCTTGTAATGCTTGTACATATATACCCGCCAGCGCACGATCATGCCGAAGGCCAGAAGGAAGAACAATCCACCCGTTTGAGGAATGCTTACATAACGCTGAATGACTTCATGCAGGATTAGACGTATGGCCAGCAATCCAAGCAGAATGAAAGCAAAGCTCCGTGAACGTGTGGCAAAAATTTCCTCGTTAACTCGTTCAAACCGTGTACTGCGAATGAGGGGATACGAGAAGATAAACCAGCCCACCAACAGCGCAATAAGTGCCCATAGCAGCGGAACATGAGTCTCCGGTACAACAAACATGAGGAAACCTGTGCTCATCCCCAGAGGAGGAATAAGTATTTTGCGAATGGTTACCGGACGATGACTGGCTTTCATTCGAATGAAAATGGCAAGCAGGGCCATGATGAGCATACCCAGGGTTGCACCGATCTGAAGGTAAAATGGACTGATTTGAGCCACGTAAAACGCCCTCTCTCTGGAATAAGATGTTATCCGGACATCCGGAACATGCTACGAATTACCGGAATTTTCTGTTCCTATTATATCACAAACGAAGAAAGCCGATAGAATGCTTAGTGTATCATTTACCCGGATTGTATATACAGGGTTCATTTGAAAAATTTGTATTATTGTGCCCCGTGTGAAGCGGTTTATTCGAGTAAGGGCAAATCAGGAAATGAACTTACGAATGCAGCAGGATCAAGGAAATCGGCGGTTCTAAGATGGATATGCAGGTATCAGATCGAATCGGGCCTGTTATGCGGCTATACAAACACATGAAACAGATGAAAGAGCGTGGACGTATTATATACATCCCGATCCGGTCTGCTGTATCAAAGTATCAGAGACATGAAGTCAGCTGCGAACCCGTGTGCTTGTTGAATGATTAGGATCGGTTCTGGCGTTTGGTGAAGTATGGGATGAAGAAGGACCATAAGAGCGGAAAGGGGTAATATGCCGATCATAGAAATACCTTGGAACAGAGCAAGGAGGAATACGCTTCATGAATAGAAATCACAGGCCACTCACGGTATGGGCATTGGCTTCCCTCACCGTAGTATCAGTGGTCCTGGTTATCCCCTGGATTTTGTGGCAGTCCCAGGCTCCAATACCGCTCAATATCATGATTGTCGACAAAGGTAAACCGGACTTCGCCTATGCGGGGCATAAGGGACTGGTATGGATTCTGAATCAGCAGAAGATTGTCCAACAGACAGGGGAACATTATCGGTATGAAGAAGACTACTACGGATATCATATACAGGATGGGGTCTCTCGTAGTGAGCGGACATTACCGGATGAGGTAACCGACACGGACTTGATTTACCTGACGGCGAATCAAAATGTTTCATCGACAGGTCCGGAAGAACGTATACAAGGCAAAGCATATGAGGGCCTCACGATATACGATGCGCACAAAATTAACGAAGCTGCAACCAAAGGTGTAACGGTTGTGGTCGAGTATAGCGCCTTGTCGAACGCTGCTTCAAACATAACAAGAGAGAAATTGTATCCGATTCTGGGGATGAGAAGCAGCGGATGGCAGGGGAAATCCGTATTGGATCTGCAAAGCGCGGATGAAGTGCCCCGGAAGGTACGGATGAACTATGAGCTTCGGGAGAAGAAGAATTGGTTGTTTCAAGGTGCGGGCATTGTACTGATTCATGAGGACGGACGGGTGATTGTACTGAAGCAAGGCCGGGATGTAAAGACGGGTAATATAAAACTTGCCTTTACACAGGAAGGGAAGGAATGGAGTGGCATTACCAGGGACATCCATTACAGCGAATGGTTTGACATCGTCGTGCCTGAACGACAGGCTTCTGTACTGGCATGGTATAAGACGGATCTGACGGAGAATGGTCAGCAGAAACTAATGGACGCAGGTATCCCGGCGGAATTCGCTGCTCTTATTCGGCATGAGGGCTATAACCGGACTTATTATATGGCAGGGTCATTCGGAGAGCTGGAACATTACTCATTCTGGCGCCGTATCAAGGGATGGGATGTCGTGAAAACGAAGCTTACACCCGATCAAAAGGGTGTTCCGGATCGTTTTTACTGGAAAGTATACGTTCCCGTAATGAAGAAGATTTTGCAGGAAATCCAAACAGGGCGAGTACCCTGGCGATAGAGTAACCGTTCCTTCGGTAGCGGGACGGTAGGATACATAAGGAGGGCAGCAGATGATCTGCAGCCCTCTTCCCATTTGAAATCAAGATATATATATATTTCAGGTTGTATGAAGATGTTGCAATCCATTCAGGAAAGCAGTCACGGTCAGCTGTAGGCTCTCATCGGGGTCGAAGCTCATGCCGAAGCCGCCCTTCTCACCCATGGAGGCGAAGCCATGGCAAAGACTGCGTAAACCGCGAACGGCATGCAGCGCTTCCGCTTCACTTAGCGGATAGGGCTGCAACAGACGCAAAAGCAGATCCAGGGCAGCCGTGCTGGCGACAACGAGCTGCGGTTCATTACGGTCCGGCGCATGGAAGAAGGCTTCGTACAGCCCTGGATGCTTGCGGACGAAGCCGATATATGCGGCAGCCACCTCCTGAATAGCTTCATCGCCCGAACGGCCAGCGGAAGCCTCGGTTAACGCACGGCTGAGCTGCTGGGCGGACATCAACGCTAATTCCTGGCGAAGCCCGGGGAGACCGTTGATGTGGTTGTAGAGCGACGGGGAGCGCACATCCAGCCGCTGGGCCAGAGCGGCCAGTGTCAGCGAGTGGAATCCGTCGCTGTCGGCAAGCTGGGCGGCGGCGCTTAACAAAGCGCCGCGATCCAGCCCTTGGCGGGGGCTCACAGGCGCCCCCCGGCAGGGCGCAGCCGCTGCTCCGCGTCTGCCGTAGCTGCGCGCATGGCCGCGGCGGGCTGACGCAGCATTCGTCCGTGCCCCACAGCGAGCACGGACGGTTCCAGCTCAGCCAGGCGCTTGGCGCTGGCAAGAGCAAGTTCTCGGTTCCACGTCGCCAGCGCGGGGAACGGAAAGAGCGGGCGCAGGCGGCCGGATACGGCGAGGCCGCCGTGCAGCTGGTATGCGTCGCCAGCGATGATCACGCGGCTGCGCGTATCCATCAAGGCCATGTGGCCTGGCGTATGGCCTGGGGTAGCAATGGCGACCAGGGAGCCTATCCGGTCGCCGTCATCGAGCAAGCGGTCCGGCCGGGTGCGGATCGCTTTGGGCACACTGCCGCGTACCGGAGTCTGTGGCTCGCCGGGAAGCAGGGAAGCATCTCCGGCGAGCAGCGGGGCATCTCTTCTGGAGATGCAGACCTCGGCTCTAGGCAGCGCATCCTTAAGACCATCCAGTGCACCAACATGGTCGCCATGGGCGTGAGTCAGAATGATTCTGGTAATCGGTTTGCCTAGGGATTGTGCGGTAGCCAGAATCCCCTTGAGACTGAATGGCATTCCGGTATCGATAAGGGTAAACCCGTCTTCTTCTTCAACGAGATATACGTTCACAGGGAAAAGACGCGGAAGGAATGAAACTTGGACAACATCATGCTCACGTGTAATTCGCATCATTGAATCCTCCTTAAAACTAATGTTGTTAGTAATATAACTAATGTCATTAGTTTTTGCAATACCCATGTTGATTTGCTTAAAAAATAGGATATTTTCAGAACCGAAGCCACTTTACAAAAAAAGCGTTTTCAAAATAGGAATAACCGATTATAATAATCTCGTAAGCCCTTTCATATGTCTATCTTATTGGAGCCTTTCGCGAAGCGATCGGCTCACTTTTTTTGTTCTGTTGCCCTAAAACACGTATAGAACTCAACCATTTCATTTAACCTATGAAAGGCCTGTAATACTGGAATGACAGGGGAATTCAGGCTTTTCAACCCCTTGGCTGAGAGTATTGACAAACATAACTGTTATTCCTATAATGACAGTTATACTTACCTTGGATTGAATTTTCATCGGTGAACGATATGCCGGGAAGGGAGTAAGTAATGAACAGTGAATTTACCATTGCTGTGCACTGTCTGGTCTTTTTGTCCATGAAGGATGAGTGTATGGCCAATAGTGAAGATTTGTCCCAAAGTGTTGGTACGCACCCAGCCAGGGTACGCAAGGTACTTAGTGTTCTGCGGAAGCACGGATACCTGACAACCAAGGAAGGTGCCCATGGTGGATATCTGCTCAGCCGTCCGAGTGAAGAAATCAAGCTTGGAGACTTGTACAGGCTGGTAGCAGGTGGATCACTTGGACCCAGCTGGTGTTCGGGAGAATCCGGCTCCACATGCGTCGTTTCTTCCAATATGCAGGATGTAATGGGAAGCATCTACGATGGAGGAGAAGTAGCGCTAAGCGCTTATTTTGACCGCATATCTATTGAGGATGTGAAGCATCGTATCGGTAATGGGAAAGAATGTTCCTTGTCCATGGAACCCTTGTCCATGAAGGATAGATCATGACAGATTTGATCATTACCAGCTCTTCATGATCTAGACCTGCACGGATGTTACCAAACATGTTGGAGAGGCTATATAAGGGCGTTTGCTCCGGTTGTATGATCCGAAGATGTTTCAGGCGATTCCGGGCATAACGTGAACACAGATGGAAGCGATCGTCTGCGCTGATGTTATTTTCGGAAGGTGAGTACTCGGTAGAGTTTGCCCTTGCGAACGTAAAAAAATAAAAAAAGAACTTGGGGAGTGGAACGCATGTCCAGCATTGAAAACAATGAAACACTTCGCGTGATTAATGAACGTCACGCTGTCAAAAAATACGAAAGTGGTTTTGTTATGCCTGAAGCAGATCTGAATGCTATCCTGACTGCTGCTTCCGAAGCACCATCATCATGGAACCTGCAACACTGGAAATTCCTCGTGATCGAATCCGAAGCGGACAAGGCCAAGCTGCTGCCAATCGCTTACGGTCAAAGTCAAGTCACAGACAGCTCCGTTACTATTGCTGTACTCGGAGATCTGGAAGCGAACCGCAACGCCGTGATTTATGATCAGGCTGTTGAAGCAGGTGCGATCCCGGCTGAAGTTCGTGACGCATTGGTTGGACAGATCAACGGTGCTTACCAAAATCCGCAAATCGCCCGTGACGAAGCGATTCGCAATGCATCTTTTGCTTCACAGAACATTATGCTTGCTGCACGTTCCCTGGGATATGATACTTGTCCAATGGGTGGTTACAACCCGCAACAATTGATCGAAACATTCAACATCCCTGCGCGTTATTTGCCAACGTTGTTGATTACTGTAGGTAAAGCTGCAGTACCAGCTCGTCCGGCAGGTCGTTTCCCGCTGTCCGAAGTTGTTGTAAAAGGTTCTTTCTAAGACTGATCTTGGATCAGTTGTCGTTATAGATATAACGGAAACAGCCGCATGTCCCCTTTAGAGGGAACGTGCGGCTGTTTGGTATTTTAAAAAATAACAATAACAATGGGCATTATTTCTCTGGTGTTTCCGGGATTTTCGGTGCATTGAAATCTTCCATATACTCAATCGCGTTATACATCATAACCGCAGCTTCGGCGCGGCTAATCGTTTCCTTTGGATTAAAGTTGCCGTCTGCATCAAGGGTGTTAATCTTCAAGACAAGGGAGCGTTGGACAGCGCCTTGATATTCTGGAGTAAGCTCTTTTTCGTCCGTGATATCTACAGGTTTAATGTTAATCATCGGCAGGCCGCCTTTGGCTTCAATACCCTGCATCAAGAAAAGGGTATATTGTTCACGGGTCAACGCTTTGGAAGGATCGATATCGTTTGACATCTTAATGCCATTGAACTGGGCGCGGATAAAAGCATCACTGTACCATACGCCATCTTTTACGTTGGAGAAATAGTCACTGGGCAGTGGCTGCTTGATAAAACGAATCGTGTCCAAATTCAGATGCAGACCATCTGCAATGAGCTGTATGCCCTGAGCTGTGTTTAGTTCCTGTTCCGGGTTGAACAAGCTGTCACTCACTCCTTTGATTAAGCCATCCTGATGCAGGGATTCAATCTTGTCCGCGCCTGCAATACCTTGAATATCAGTGAATTCTGCTTGAGCTGCATGAATCGGACCAGCGCTCAGAGAAAGAGTGAGTAAAGCTCCGGCGGTTAACGTAGCCAACATATTTTTTTTCATATCAGGTTCGCCTCACTTTTCCGGGATTATCCCTTTGTATAAAAGCTATTTGCTATTTGCCCCTATAGACGACCCTATTCGTCAAAAGGTTGCTGCAATTTTCCATTGAATTTTCAATATGAAATGGATCGTTACTACTCCGTTCAACCGTTTCTGCGGTAATGAATCAGGCAATACATCGAGTTTTTGCATACTTGATTTCGTTGGGACATTCGCCATGCGGTGGAGCTCTTGTAAGGTTTCATACTTTGTATTATGGTGAGGGAGGATACCCACTGAAGCAAGGCGACATGAATTGGGTAAATACATAATAGTGGAATCAAACATACGGTTTACAGCTTCGTGTAACGGCATGTGATTATAGAGCAAGACCAACCATTTGAATGAATAGGGAGAGAATGAAATGATGGAAACGACAGCAACCAATGAAGTTTTATTCTATACAGGTACTTATGCATCAGCGGATCAACCGGGGATTTTTCTATGTGCGTTGAATAAGGATACAGGTGAGATGCGGATTGTAAATCATATGGACGGGGTGGACAATCCATCATATCTTGCTTTATGCCCGGATGGGACTTGTCTATATGTTGCAAGCGAAACGGACGAGGGAGAGGTGCTCGTCTATCGGCGGGATGCCGCAACGAGCGAGTTGCACTTGATGGATCGCAAGTTGACGAAGGGCGCTTCACCTTGTTACGTGTCTGTGACGCAGGACGGCAAGTGGGTGCTGGCATCGAACTACAGCAGCGGCAGTGTGAACGTATTCCCGGTGGGGGATCAAGGAACGCTTGGGGAGATGAGCGCGCTGGTTGAACATACGGGAAGGGGGCAGAATGATGACCGTCAGGAAGGCCCACATGCCCACTCCATTCAGCCAGATCCTTCAGGACAGTATGCTATTGTATGTGATCTTGGTCTGGATCAGATCATTGTGTACCGTAACGAAGAAGGCCGTCTGGTTACACACCGGGAGATGAATCAGCCTCCAGGCTCCGGACCGAGACATCTGGTCTTCCACCCAAACTCGAAATGGGCATATGTGGTCAATGAATTGAGCAATACCGTTACAGCGTTCATGTATGATGAGCGCAGAGGAGAGTTCACTACGCTGCAGCATATCTCCACACTGCCTGAAGGTCATAGTGGAGAAGGTACGTCGGCGGACATCCGCGTGTCCCCTTGTGGGCGTTTCCTGTATGCTTCCAACCGTGGGGACGACAGTATTGTGCTGTATCACATTGACCAGGAATCCGGTGAGCTGGAGGCTGTTGAATGGACCTCCACCATTGGACAGACTCCGCGTAACTTCAACCTGCTGCCTGGCGGTATTTTGCTGGTGGCCAATCAGGACAGCAACAACCTTGTTGCTTTTCAGATCAATGGCGAAGATGGACGTCTGACCCATAATGGTTTCAAGCTGGAGATGTCCCGCCCAGTATGTATCGTACCTGTAGTTTAAGATGAGATGAAGCCTAGTTCTTTGATACTTCAGGTTGTTTCTTCAGGTTGAAATTAAGCGTGAGCTAAAGAGGCATTTAAGTCGAAAGAGTTATCTTTCGGCTTTTTTCCTTTTTTTTATACATAAAATTACTAAGTTAGACCTATAGATGGAATTATATGTTTAATTTAAGATAGTTTTATTAAAGCGCTTACATATAAGATGGCGCTACCAAGGGCATCGGGCTTACCAATTCGATTGGGGAGGCAATGGCTTTATGGGAAAACGATCGTTATGGAAGTGCACTTTGCGGACTGCGGGGGTATCCCTGCTGAGTTCTGCGCTGCTGATTACTTCGCTCGGTCTTGGGAACACGTCGGTCACGCATGCTGCAGGTGCGCGTCAGATGGAGTTTCTGGACCGTGGTGTGGTTGCGGTAAAGACAGGCACGGGTGTATTTGTCAGTTGGCGGCTTTTGGGTACGGAAGGGTCGAATGTGTCGTTTAATGTCTATCGGGATGGAACCAAGGTAAACGCATCGCCCATAACGAACAGCACCAACCTCCAGGATGCAAGCGGGACAAGCAGTTCCAAATATACGGTTCGGGCCGTAGTGGGCGGAACGGAACAGACAGCGTCAGCCGCAGCGAGCGTTTGGGGAAATAATTACTTGTCCGTACCTCTCAGTGTGCCGGCAGGCGGTACAACACCTGATGGGGTGGCCTATACGTACAGTGCCAATGATGCGAGTGCAGGGGATCTGGATGGGGACGGGGAGTATGAATTAATCGTGAAATGGGACCCGTCCAACTCCAAGGATAATTCCCAGAGCGGCTACACAGGTGAGGTGTTTATCGATGCCTACAAATTGAACGGAACGCGCCTATGGCGCATTAGTTTGGGCAAAAACATCCGTGCCGGTGCTCATTACACCCAGTTCATGGTGTACGATCTGGACGGTGACGGCAAGGCCGAGGTGGCGATGAAAACAGCTGATGGTTCCAAGGATGGCACCGGAGTAGTCATCGGTGATGCCAGCAAGGATTATCGCAAATCCAGCGGGTATGTTCTGTCAGGACCGGAGTTTCTTACAATCTTCAACGGACAGACCGGCAAAGCACTTTCTACGGTGAACTACGAACCGGCGCGCGGCAATGTGTCCGATTGGGGAGACAACTACGGCAACCGGGTCGATCGATTCCTTGCAGCGATTGCATATTTGGATGGGGAGCGGCCAAGTCTGGTCATGGCACGCGGTTATTACACCCGGACTGTGCTGGTGGCGTACAATTGGAGGGATGGACAACTAACCAAGCAGTGGACGTTTGACTCCAACACGTCGGGTAATTCAGGTTACGCCGGACAGGGCAACCATAATCTGAGTGTGGCGGATGTGGATGGCGATGGCAAAGACGAAATCGTTTACGGAGCGATGGCGGTGGATGATAACGGGAAGGGGCTCTACACGACAGGGCTTCATCATGGGGATGCCATGCATCTAAGCGATCTGGACCCCGACCGTGCGGGTCTCGAAGTATTTCAGGTTCATGAGACACCATCCAATGCAGGCGTGGAATTCCGCGATGCACGTACAGGTCAATTGATCTGGGGCATACCTACAACGAAGGATATTGGACGCGGTATGGCAGCCGATATCGATCCGCGTTATAAGGGTGCAGAAGTTTGGGCAGACGGCGGGTTGTACACAGCCAAAGGACAGAAAATAGGGACGACCCTGCCTTCCTCCACGAATTTTGGAATTTGGTGGGACGGTGATTTGCTTCGCGAGCTGCTGGACAGCAACCGAATTGATAAATGGGATTACGCCAATAGCAAAACGGTGAATCTGTTGACCGCTTCCGGTGTTTCTTCCAATAATGGAACGAAATCCACACCGAATTTGCAGGCCGACCTGTTTGGAGACTGGAGAGAAGAAGTGATATGGCGGACCAATGACAGCTCTGCGCTGCGTATCTACACGACAACAGCCGTTACGGACAAACGCATCTACACCCTGATGCATGATCCGGTATACCGTCTTGGCGTAGCTTGGCAAAATGTAGCCTATAACCAACCGCCACACACTGGCTTTTATTTGGGGGATGGCATGAGTACGCCTCCAGTGCCGAATATTCGGTATGCGGGCAAATAAAGATAGGGAAATGGCATGGTCTCATGCCAAGTCCTAGGATAATTTTACAGCGTAAAAAGCGCGCCGCTGACAAGGGAACAACGGACTTGGGTTCGTTGTTCTTTTTTTTCTGCCATTTACACAGATATTAGGTAGAAAACGGAAAAAAACGTTTGACAGCCATATGCACTGCCCTTATGATACGTATATAACTCACTAAACAGGTAGGAATAATAAAAATGACTTCGCTTGATTTGCGGAAGCAGTCATTTACAGTCACATGAGAGATCGTAACGTGAACAGAATAACGTTCTCACCGTATAGACGGAGGAACACCGTAGCGTATGAATTCTGGATGAAGCATACACGGCCTTTGGGCCGGCATGACTTTATGAGGGAGAAGTGCGCGGGGGTTCCTCCGTTTTCTGTTTTTTTTCGGTGCGTTCCATGCTGTTCAGCCTGTGGAGGTAATCTTGCAGATCCATTCGGGGGGAGTGTTATCTATGAAAAAGAGAATTCATAAGGGTATTCTGGTTGGTCTGGCATTGGTATTAACAGGGGTACTGGCGGCATGCGGATCGGATGGTGGTGGCACGAATGCGGCGGGAACATCTGAGGGAGCGGAAGGCAGCAAAGAAGGAGCAAAAGCGATCGAGCTGCTGAATGTATCCTATGATCCGACACGTGAACTCTACGAGCAATATAACAAGGCGTTTGCGGCGTATTGGCTGAAAGAGAAAGGTCAGGAAGTAACGGTTAAGCAATCTCATGGCGGTTCAGGTAAACAAAGTCGTTCAGTCATTGATGGACTGGATGCAGATGTGGTTACGCTGGCATTGGGTTACGATATCGACGCCATCGAAGATAAAGGTTTGATCAATGCGGGCTGGCAGGATAAATACGAGCATAACAGCTCCCCGTATACATCAACGATTGTGTTTTTGGTACGCAAAGGCAACCCGAAAGGCATCAAGGACTGGGATGATCTCATCAAGGGAGATACGCAGGTCATAACTCCGAATCCTAAAACGTCCGGCGGGGCACGTTGGAACTATCTGGCGGCATGGGGATATGCGCTCAAACATAACAACAATGACGAAGAGAAGGCCAAGGCATTCGTTGCAGAATTGTTTAAACATGCGCCTGTTCTTGACTCTGGAGCGCGTGGAGCAACGACTACGTTTGTAGAGCGCGGTATTGGTGATGTGCTGCTTGCCTGGGAGAACGAGGCTTTCTTATCGGTAAAAGAGCTGGGTCCGGACAAATTTGATATTGTTGTGCCTTCGGTCAGCATTCTGGCTGAACCACCTGTAGCGGTCGTGGATAAAAATGCAGACAAAAAGGGTAGCCGCGAAGTAGCAGACGCCTATCTGAAATATTTGTACAGCGAAGAGGGGCAAACCATTGCTGCCGAGAACTATTACCGTCCAACACTTGACAGCGTGAAGGAAAAGTTCAAGGATCAGTTCCCGCAGCTTGAGCTGTTCACGTTGAGTGATGTATTTGGCACATGGCGGGATACACAGGCCAAGCATTTCAATGACGGCGGTATCTTTGACCAGATTTATGTTCCGGGAAGCTAATGTTATCTATGTCGACGTTGTTGCATGATCATGTAAGCGGCCAACCAGTCCTACCGACTGAAGGCAGAGAGGATGAACGTCCATGAGCAAGGGGATGGTGGCCCGGAGTCGCACACTGCCGGGATTCGGATTGACGATGGGTTACAGTGTGCTTTACCTGAGCCTGGTTGTACTTATTCCACTGGCAGCGCTCTTGTTTAACTCCACGGGATTGACCTGGTCCACATTGATGGAGGTGGCAACGAATCCCCGGGTACTGGCTTCTTTCCAGGTGAGTTTTCTGACTGCTGGTGCAGCGGCCTTGATCGATCTGGTCCTCGGGCTGCTTCTGGCATGGGTACTGGTTCGTTATGAATTTCCAGGGAAGCGGCTGTTTGATGCCGTCATTGATCTGCCTTTTGCCTTGCCGACGGCAGTTGCGGGGGTTGCCTTAACCGCGTTATATGCCGGAAATGGCTGGATTGGGCAGTTCGTGGAGCCTCTGGGTATCAAGCTGGCTTATTCTCAGGCGGGCATTACTCTGGCGCTGATGTTTATCGGGATTCCGTTTGTGGTACGCACGGTGCAGCCGGTTTTGCAGGAGCTGGAGGCTGAGGTGGAGGAAGCTGCGGCCACGCTGGGAGCGGGAAGATGGCGGATATTCCGGAAGATCCTGCTTCCGGACCTAATTCCGCCGCTGCTGACCGGCTTTGCGGTAGCCTTTGCCCGAGGTATTGGCGAGTATGGCTCAGTGGTGTTTATCTCAGGTAATATGCCGATGAAAACGGAGATCGCCCCCCTGCTGATCATGGCGAAGCTGGAGCAGTTCGATTATGCAGGAGCTACGGCGGTAGCCTTGCTGCTCCTATTGGTCTCTTTTGTCCTACTATTGATCATTAATTCACTTCAACGCTGGAGCCGGAAGGCAGGCAGAGCTTAGTAAGCAGTGAGCCAACCTAAACCAAAAGGAGGTACAGAATATGGCGGGTTCCGTTCCATTAACGCCTGCTGCCCGTGTACGAACCCGACCGGGTCCCAACCGTGCAACGACAGAAGCCACATGGGTCAAATGGTTGTTGATCGGCTTGGCAAGTCTGGTGCTGATCTGGCTGCTCATCTTGCCGCTGGTGATCGTGCTGATGGAGGCGTTGAAGCAGGGCTGGGGTGTCTACATCGCCGCGCTAACCGAACCGGATGCCATGTCGGCACTGAAACTTACGCTGCTGGTTGCCGGGATCACCGTGCCGCTTAATACGATATTCGGCGTGGCAGCCGCTTGGGTCATTACCAAGTTCCAATTCAGGGGAAAAGGGCTCATGATCACCCTGATTGATCTTCCTTTTTCGATCTCGCCGGTGGTAGGCGGGTTGATCTTTGTGCTCGTCTTTGGTTCGAATGGATGGTTTGGACCGTGGCTGGCCGAGCATGATATCAAAATTATTTTTGCCCTGCCGGGCATTGTTATCGCAACGTTGTTCATTACGTTTCCATTCGTCGCCAGAGAACTGATTCCACTGATGGAGGATCAGGGCACGAGAGAAGAAGAAGCAGCGGTAACGCTGGGAGCCTCCGGGTGGAGGATCTTCTGGAACGTGACTCTGCCTAACATCAAGTGGGGCCTGCTGTATGGCATCATTCTGTGTAATGCGCGGGCCATGGGTGAATTCGGAGCTGTGTCTGTCGTGTCCGGTCATATTCGCGGGGAGACCAACACGCTTCCGCTGCATGTCGAAATTTTATATAACGAGTATCAATTCTCTGCTTCGTTTGCCGTCGCCTCCTTGCTGCTCATTTTGGCTCTGGCAACGTTGCTGCTCAAGAGCTGGCTGGGTCATAAAACGATTCCCGAAAGGTGACTAACCCTCCGAAATCCATGCCGAACATTTTGGTTTTTAAGAGGGTTCCGAATGAAATTGGATATTGTCTCCGATTCAAGAAAATTCGGATTGACAGCTACTGGAAGCCCTGCTAATGTATAAACCAAGTATATAGGTTGGATAAGAATGAATTATAAATCGAGTTGGATGACAGCACACTTGAGGAATATAGCGGGCAGTAGCCCGAGAAGAGGAGGCGGCTCTATGGCTAAGCCGTTAAAAGTGGATGAGGTATGGATGGATCGAATCGCCGGACAACTGAATGACATGGAGTTTGGCTCGCTGCACATCGTTGTACATGAAGGCCAGATCGTGCAGATGGAGCGGACCGAACGCAAGCGTTTTGAAAATACGCCCTCCAGCAGCGCCTCCAAATCCGGCAGCACTGCACGAAGCAGCTCGCCCCGTTCATTGCGCGGATCGAATACGAGCGCGAAGGGGTAGGCGTCGTCATCCTTCATGTAATTCGGGATTGAATTTGTAATTGTGCACGGACCTTTTATAAAATCGGAAATTGAATTAGGCAAATGCTGAAATAAGTGGAACCCAAAAAAGAGAAGCCGACGATTCTGTGGGCTTCTCTTTTTTGGGCTTTGAATGAACGGAGATTGCTGATACTAGGTCAACCAAATTCAGAGAGAGGTTCACTTTTCGGGAATTGCTCCGGATGTACGTGGTTTATAGAGGTTTAGCTCCATGTCCACATTCTCATTCTCCTGTACTTCTGTACGGCTATTCCATTCCTTATCCGAATCGCTGTGTCCCACGAAGGGGCGATCACTGCGGGAAGGCGTTCCTGTCAGGCTGAAGCCAGAGATGAACAGAATGAGTTGTAATCCCAATGCGTAGGGAGCAGCAGCAAGTCCGATTAGATGAAGGAGGGAGCACAGGGCAATTAGGGTGACTAGGGCTTTGGTTACTGTGCCCGATGAACGCTGTTTTGGGCTGGACCAGAGCAGATAACCATAGAATACCGTGATGATTAAGGAGACGAAGCGTATCCAGGGCAAAGCATTGAACCAGGAGTGCCAGAAAGGATACATCAGACCTTGTTGACGGAATATAAAATCAGCGATCAGGTACACTACAGCAGCCACGGCGGCGGGTTCAGCAGCTGGACGAATGACATTCCAGACCGCTTTTCCCCAATGGTCTGGATGGGTGTACCGATTCAATTCATCCGATAATGCTGCACTCTCTCGTTCCAGAGCCCTGTGCATCAATGCGAGTCGAGCAGGATCAACATCAATGATACAGCTGCGGATTTGATCCTGAAGCTGAGGAGATAGATGGACTGCGGTTCTGCAGGACAGCATGGCGGTTAACAATTCATGATGCTCATGTTCCGTAAGAGCATCATTCCGATGTTCTTTTACAGTGAGTTGTCCCAACAGGGTTGTACTTATGTATAATGTATCTCGTATCGCTTGTATTCGCCTGTCACGACTTCGTCTGACTTCAGTTGCAGACCATATGTATAGTCCAAGCAGCACAGCGATCATTCCGAGTAGTAACGCCCCGAAGCCCGGATATGAGAACAGAGCAGGTATCCAGCGTTGAAGCACAAATAGTTCCTCCTTTGCAAAAACTGTAGTGTAGCATGAAACACGGTTCACTTAAGCTTTCTCTCACTATTACACAGGAATTGCGTGAATTCAAGCAGGAACAGTAGGAATTTACGGTCTTAAGAAGGTCCAAGGTACCTAAGCAAAGAAGATGTAATCACCCATAAAATTTTTATTTTGCAATTAATCACAGGTTTAATAGGAAGGGAGCATGATCCATGGACCCCATCAACATTGAACATACACCGCCCTCAGCAGCCGAGTATCTTGCGCTACGAAAGAGTGCGGGTCTCAGTGCGATGAGCCAGGAGGGCGCCGAAATCGGGCTGCCGAATAGTCTTTTTGCCGTTTGTCTGCGTGAAGAAAATGAAATTGTAGGCATGGGTCGGGTCATCGGAGATGGCGGTTGTTTCTTTCAGGTGGTGGATATCGCCGTGCGTCCGGACCAGCAGGGAAGAGGATATGGCAAATTGATCATGAGCGAGATCATGAATTATTTGCGTGAACATGTGCCTGCTCGTGGATTGGTCAGCCTGCTGGCAGATGTCCCTGCTGACCGTCTGTACGCCCAATTTGGCTTTGCATACACGAGTCCGAAATCGGAAGGCATGTGGTGGAGACAAGGGGAATAGGAGATAAAAAAGGAGTAAGCCGAAAAATTCAAGTGGGATATTATGCAGAAACTCATTTAAATATGAGGTAAATGATTGGCCGCTTAGAGCGGCTTTTTTCGTATGGATGAAGACTAGAAAGGATTTTTTAAGCATTGGTTTACAAGTGAGCACAGACGGTTTAAGATGGCGTGAGCCGTTTAAGGTATATAACAATGGGATTAAGTATTAAAATAACGGTAAGTTGACAAGAGGATATCTACTGAAAAGAGGGATTTAATATGAAAGTTGCCATTTTTGGAGCAACCGGAGTGATTGGAAAGACGATATTGTGGGAATTGATGGACCGAGGACATGAAGTAACGGCGATTGTTCGTGAGCCTTCGAAGGTGGAGATGGAGCATGAGCGTTTACGTGTGGTACAAGGGGATTTGCTTAACCCGGACCAGGTTGCCGATTTTACAGCAGGACAGGAAGCTGTTGTGAGTGCCTATGGACCGAAGTTCGGTGAGGAAGAAGAGATGCTGGAAGTTACACGTTCGCTAATCGAGGGTGTTCGTCGTTCGAAAGCAGGACGGCTGGTTGTGGTTGGCGGAGCGGGAAGCTTGATTACGGATTCTGGAGAAATGCTGATGGACACGCCAGGGTTCCCGGAGGAAGTCAAGCCACTGGCGAAGGCCCATGTAGATGCGTATAACCTGATTGAGGCGTCGGATATTCACTGGACCTACATGAGTCCGGCAGCTACGATCACAACGGGACGACGGACAGGCCTGTTCCGGGTTGGTATGAATCGTGTAATCACAGATGATCTTGGTGAGAGCTCCATTTCGGTTGGCGATTTTGCAGCGGCTTTGGTGGATGAGCTGGATGATCCTCAATTTATTCAATCCCGGTTTACGGTGGGGTACTAAGGGCTGCAGAGTAAAGGACGGGAAAAACAGCTGCGAATATTAGAATGAAGCGAAGCAGCTTGGAAAACGAAAGAGGCATTGCGACATAACCTATTCGAAGATGTAAATTTCCGTGAATTTCACCGGGGAGGGATGAACGTTGTTTATCGTAACCGCTGAACAGATGAGAGCTGTGGATGAGCATACGATTCACAAGCTTGGCATTCCGGCTGCCAGTCTGATGGAGAACGCCGGCAGAGCCATCGCCGAGGAAGTTATCCGGCTGTGCCGGGAAGGCTGGAAAGAGGGCGTTGGCCTCAGTTCGGAGCAGCAGGGCCGCTTGAACGATGGTAACCGGAAGCGGGCGCACACGGGGCCCGGGGATCGGCAAGGTTATGGTGGCGACATCATCGCCGATCCGGCGCTCGTGATGGGGCAACCCGGTGATCAGCAGTGGTACATACTGATCGGCAAGGGTAATAATGGCGGTGACGGGCTGGTTGCGGCGCGCCATTTGGTTGAAGCGGGGCTCGGCGTGACTTTGGTCTACACCGATGCGCCTGATGCGTTGCGGGGCGAAGCTGCAGTGCAGCGGGATGCCGCGGCACAGCTCGGCATCCCTGCCCTTGTCCACGGGCGTGAAGCCGTGGACTTCAGCAGGTGCACAGGCATCGTGGATGCGCTGCTGGGCACCGGCTCGCAGGGGGCGCCGCGCGGAACATACGCGGCGCTGATTGCGGCGGCGAACGATAGCGGCAAGCCGATCGTGTCCGCTGATGTGCCAAGCGGGCTGAATGCCGACACTGGGGAGGTATATGAGCCCTGCATTCAGGCCCGGGTGACTGTATGTCTCGCGCTGCTTAAGCGCGGACTGGTTCAGTACCCGGGCGCGTCTGCCGCAGGGCGCATCGTGGTGCGCTCCATCGGCATTCCTGCGCGGCTTGCGCCGGAGCATGGCCCCTCGGTCCGTCTGCTGACGGATGAGGTGCTGCGTGGTGCGCTGCGCGTGGACACGGGCCGTCTCCGGGCACCGGACGGCCACAAGGGCACTTACGGCCACGTACTGTTGGCCGCAGGCAGTCTGCCCATGAGCGGCGCAGGCCTGCTCTCGGCCAAGGCCGCGCTGCGCGCTGGCTGCGGGCTCGCCACATGGGCGCTGCCCGCGGCACTGCTGCCGCATGTCATCGGCACCGTGCCCGAGCTCATGCTCGCTGCCGCCGCCGATGGCGACAGCGGCGAATGGAACGCGGCTTCCGCCGACGCCGTGCTGCGTCTCGCGGAGAGCCGCGACGTGCTTGCGACCGGCCCGGGCCTCGGCCGCTTCAAGGGCGACACAGACTGGCTGCGCCGTCTGTGGCAACACACGGATCGCCCGCTCGTCATCGACGCGGACGCCCTCAACATGCTTGCAGACGCAGGCCCAACCGGGCCTCGCGACTGGGGCAAACGAAGTGCGGCGACCATCCTGACGCCGCACCCCGGAGAGATGGGCCGACTGCTGGGCATGTCGACCCCCGAAGTGCAGCGTGACCGAATCGGACACGCTGCACGGTACGCCCGCGAGCAGGGCGTGACCCTGGTGCTCAAGGGAGCACGCACGGTCATCGCAACGCCATCCGGCGAGGCGTATATCAACACCACCGGGCACGCCGGCATGGCAACCGGCGGTGCGGGAGACGTATTGACCGGCATCATTGCCGGTCTGCTCGCCCAAGGGCTGAGCGCGGAGCAAGCTGCCGCCTTTGGCGTGTTCCTGCACGGCCAGGCAGCGGAGAGGGCCGCGCTGCTGCGAGGTGATCCGGCATCCCTGCTCGCCGGGGATATCATGGATGCCCTGTAAACCAGGGGCACGCTTGTTGCTGCATTCTGGGTACATTCGTTATTTCATAAGCTAAATTTACGTTGCTTTGGGTTTGTGTGATAGGTGCAGTTAGAGAGTACATGTCCTTCATGTGCTGCATGCCTCTGGACACAACAATGATATAAATGATTCATAACATAAAGGAAGGGATGTCCCATAGTCATTAACATGACGTGGACATCCCTTTTTAGTGTGAATACCGTTTAACGAACCGAGCACCCGCTAAGAGCTGCATTTTCCATTGATCTGCTCTTTAACGAATCACAGCGGCGTTATTTTCGCTGCTCGGCAGGTTCTGGCCCAAGTTTGTATCCGTATAGCGAGAATAGCGTGCCTGGAATTCGTTAAACTGTGCATTCGACTCAAATCCTCCAATTAAGGTGTGGTCGATTCGTTAGAATGGATTAGCGCTTCGACCCGAGAAGGGAAGTCCCTTCCAGCCTTCGGACAGCCGCTTCTTCTCTCTTTTATAACGCCTCCACTACAACCGGAACCGTAATAGCTCCTGATGCATCTCCGCACTGATGTCCCGCAAAGACTTCACCTTGGTGCTTGCTTCATTGAACGAACGCTGCTGCTCAGCCGTTGAAGCGGTAATTTCTTCGCTGCTTGCAGCTGATTGCTCCGTAATGGCGCTGATGTTTTCAATCGCCTGCTGAACCTGTGCGCTAAGTTCACTGGACTGCTTCATGTCTTCCGCAAGCTGGTTAATGCTTGTACTGATCCGCTCCACACTGTCACGGATTCCGGAGAAGGATTCGCCGGTTTTTCCAGTAGCCTTCTCCTGTTCCGCAAAGAGCTGAATGCTCTGCGTCACCGAGCTTTTTACTTTGCTCATAGCCGTTGTAATTTCGCTGACTGCTGCAAAGATATGCTGTACCGATTGCTCCGATTGCTCGGCCAGTTTCTTCACTTCCCCTGCGACGACAGCAAAGCCGCGCCCGGCTTCACCTGCACGTGCCGCTTCGATGGAGGCGTTCAGAGACAGCAGGGTGGTCTGTGTAGCGATGCCCGACACATAGGCAGTCATGGTGGCAATTCGGGAGGCGCTCTCCTCCAGTTCCTGGACCGTCTGCTCTACCTCAGACATGGCAATCCGGTTGACTTCAGCCAGACGAAGCTGTTCCTGTACAGCAATGTGTCCTTCCTTCACGGAACTCAGAACCTCGTTGCCATACATGGCCGATTGTGAAGTCGCCTGAAGATTGCTTTCGAACGTATGCTGCATCTTATCCACGACCATAACCGTGTCACTTAGATCCTCAGCAATTTTCTGACTGCCAATCGACAGTTCTTCGGTCGTTCGGGACACTTGCTGCACTATGGCCTGTACGGTATCATTACCGCGGTCAATGTCCTGTGCCATTCCATCAACACGGTTTCCTGCCTCACCGATGGATTGGATGATACTGCGAATATTACCCGTCATAAGGCGGAAGGAGCGGTTTAAGTCATCCAGCTCATCTTTGCCTCGGGCCTCCGGAAGCTGCTGGGTAAGGTCCCCGTTCGCAATTTGTCCTGCCGCTTCCTTCAAGGTGCGAATGCGTCTTGCCAATTGTCGTGAAGCGTTCATGTTGAACAGCAGGACAGCAATCAGCAGGACGATGGCTCCGACGAGAGCAATTTGCCAGGTTCGCTGGATGTCTTGTTCCAGATCCACCGTATATTGCTCATATCGATCCCGGGTCACCTCATCCAGCATATAGATATCATTTTGTATACCTTTGACCCGTGAGCTGAAACGTTTGGCGTCCGAACTGTTCATGGCTGTGATGGCCTCCGTGGCACCATTGTCCAGAGCCGTCAATTTCGTTTGGATCGATTGGATTAGACGAAGCTGTTCCTCCGTTTCCAGCAAGCCTTCCGTGAGCTCTTTCACCATCGTTTTACCTTCGTCCAGCAATCGGGCTACGTTATCCTGATTACCAGCTGTCATGGAGAACGAATATACATCAAGCGCCTGCTCGGTCTGTATCTGATTTGCGTTCAGCTCAGTAACCTTTAGCATGGCAGGCACCAGGTTTTGGTTTTTGGCATTCATGCTCAATAATTGAATAATGATATAAGCGACCAGCGCGAGGCATAACAGTAACGAAACTATGGCATTCAATATCAGCTTTCCCTGCAATTTCATAAGCGTGCCTCCATTTTAGCAATTGGTTTATTGATCTAGGGTAATCTTGGTTTTGCCGGAAGCAATTTGTGCTTTCAAATCATCAAAAGTTTGCTCTTGTTCCTTCGTAAGGGTGATGTTATGTAGAGCGGTTAGACCTACTCCATTTTCTGCCAGACCGAAGAGCATTTCTTTTTGCGGGAATGAATGCTGGTTCTGAATGAATGTATTGATGGCGTTATGAAGAGAGATATCTACATTTTTGAGCATGGACGTGAGTACGGCTTTTTCTGCTAAAAAAAACTGATCCTGGTCCACGCCAATGGCGTATTTCCCTAATTTTTGAATCTCTGAAAGTGAACCTATGCCCGTAAGTCCGGCAGCGACGTAAATGACATCAACACGCTGTTCCTGAATCATCTGTGCTGCGAGCTGTCCTCCAAGATCAGGATTGCCGAAATCTCCGGCGTACACGACATGGACTGTGGCATTCGGATTAGCAGCCTGGACACCTTGCTCAAAGCCTTGCTGAAAATTGTGGAGTACGGGGATATCCATTCCACCCAAAAAGCCTACATGGTCTTCGGTCGTTGCAAAGCCGGCAATAATGCCCGCAAGATAGCTGCCTTCTTCTGCTTTGAAGGACATGGAGGTCACATTGGGGAGATCCGAATGCCCGTCAATGATGAGGAAATGTTGATCTGGATATTTCTGAGCAACCTTCTCCAGATCGGCTTTTACCGTGTCGCTCAGACCAATGATCAAATCGACTTTATCCTTCGCAAATTGCTCAAAGGCTGCCTCGGATGTCAAATCCTTTCCCGGTTCCTTGTAATCAAAAACAATACTATTCTCGTTTCTGGCCTCTACCAAACCCTCAAATGCTGCATCACTGAAAGAATGATCACCCAGGCCGACATCGGTAAGAACGATGCCGACTTTGGTTCGCTGATCTGCGGGGGAGGCCTTATCGGTTGTCGAACACGCTCCCAGCACCAGGACAACCAGAATCATCATCATGGTGAACCCGAGTTTGTATTTCCACTGTGTTTTCATGTGCTTCATGACCTCTTTTCTATAAGGTGGAGATGATGTATGAGGTGAGTAATTCCCCTATATTTATATCGGACGGGAGCAGAGTCTCCGTAATGGGGAATGATGAAAATTTACGAAAATAAAATGAAAATCCAATGAAATTTCAATGAAAACCATGAATTATACATTGGATTTACATTAGAAGAGGCATGCATTCTCGAAAGAACCTGTGCATCTTGCGGGTCAACGAGAAAAAAGATAGACAAAAAAGGCAAAGAAGAGACCGATTTGATCTCTTCTCTGCCTGTGATCCAAAGATAATTTCATATGAACTACACTTTCGCATGAATCAATACATTCATATATATGAATGGTTTTCCCCGTTCACCCAGCATTTGCAATGCTCCAGGCTTTTCAGCTCTTAGTTAGCTGCACATACAACGGATTACCACGCTGCTACGGAGCCATCAGCCCGGCTTTCTGTGCCACCGCATAATACACCGCTGTCCGGATCTCGCCATATAATCTGACCGCGTCCGAACATCGACGGGTCGAGGGCGATCTGTATATCATGCCCCTTGCGGGCGAGTGCCTGTGCAATATGGTGAGGGAATCCGGGCTCAACCAGGATCGTTTTGCCTTTGGTCCACTGCCAGCGCGGAGAGTCGAGCGCAGCCTGCGGATTGAGGTGGAAGTCCACCGTATTCATGACGACCTGCACATGACCCTGGGGCTGCATGAAACCGCCCATGACCCCGAACGGACCGACCGCTTCATCGCCGCATGTGAGGAAGCCCGGAATGATCGTATGATACGTCCGTTTGCCCGGCTCCAGCGCGTTGGCGTGATCCGGATCAAGCGAGAAATTATGTCCCCGGTTTTGCAGGGCAATGCCTGTTCCCGGCACAACCAGCCCGGAGCCGAAGCCCATATAGTTGCTCTGAATGAAAGAAACCATATTGCCTTCACCGTCCGCTGTAGCCAGATAGACCGTTCCGCTTGCCCGCGGATCGCCTGCTTCAGGCGGAAGTGCCATATCGCCAATGAGCTTGCGCCGTTCGTCTGCATACGCTTCGGACAATAGTTCCTGTACGGTTACGCCCATCTTGCGTTCCTCGGTAATGTATTTCTCACCATCGGCAAATGCCAGCTTCATGGCTTCCAGTTGTCGATGGTACCCCAGTACGGATTCTTTCTCGTCAAAATCGAAGCCTTTCAACAGATTGAGCGCTGCCAGAGCAATCAGCCCCTGACCGTTCGGTGGGATCTCCCACACGTCATATCCGCGATAAGAGACCGAGATCGGATCAACCCATTCTGGCTGGAATGCGGCCAGATCTTCTTTCGTCAAGTAACCGCCGTGCTCTGCCATAAAAGAATGAATACGCTCCGCGAGTTCACCTTCGTAGAAGTCTCGCGCTCCGCTCTCGCCAATCCGGCGCAGTGTAGCCGCATGATCCGGCGAACGCCACATTTCGCCCACGGCCGGAACACGTCCGCCTGGGGCGAATGTCTCAAACCATGCTCGCCCGGCTTCCGCATCACCCTGGCGTGCATAGATATCGGCTGCCCGTGCCCAATGGCGGGCCAGCCCCGGCGCAAGCGGGTAACCTTCTTCCGCGTAGCGGACAGCCGGTTCCAGCGCTTCCGCCAGCGTGAGCCGCCCGAATCTGCGGCTCAGCTCGGCCCAACCCGCTGGTGCGCCAGGCACCGTCACCGGAATGACCCCCAGCTTCGGCATCTCCGTATGGCCTGCCGACTTGAGCGCCTCAATTGAAATACTCTGAGGCGCAGGCCCACTGGCATTCAGGCCATGCAGCTTGCCCTCGGTCCAGACGAGGGCAAAGGCATCGCCCCCAATGCCATTGGACGTTGGCTCCAGCACGGTTAGTGCAGCAGCAGTTGCGATAGCGGCATCGATAGCATTGCCGCCCTTTTTTAACACATCCAGACCGGCTTGTGCAGCCAAAGGCTGTGAAGTGGCGACCATGCCCTGTTTGGCGTAGACGGGCACACGGTATGACGGATACGGTTGGTAGAGTGGATCGTAGTTCATCAGGTTGTTCAGCTCCTTGTCGCAAGATGTCAGGTTCCGGCTTGCCGGATCAATTACTCCTAACCCTCTTCGTAGCGAAGCTGCTGTTCTCCTGCTGACCGTACGAAATCCAACCTGACATGGCCCATGGACAGAGATAATACAGTTTCATTCATATCAGTACCATTTTATCTTCCCAATATAAGGTGTTCTCCAGATGACTAGGTGGTTACCATATCCCCGCCATTGACATGAATGCACTCACCAGTGACATAGGAAGAGTCGCGGGAAGCGAGATAGACGTAGGCTGGAGCAAGTTCATAAGGTTGGCCTGCGCGGCCCATCGGTGTCTCAGTTCCAAATACCTGCACATCTTCAGCGGAGAAGCTGGAAGGAATAAGCGGTGTCCAGATCGGTCCGGGTGCGACGCAATTGACCCGAATACCCTGTGCAGCGAGCGATTTGGCGAGTACACGAGTCAGAGAGACTACAGCCCCTTTGCTGGAAGAGTAATCGATCAGCTGCACTTCACCTTTGTAGGCCGTAATGGAAGCCGTATTGATGATGGATGCTCCTTTGCACAGATGCGGGAGAGCCGCTTGAATCAGAAAAAAGTAGGAAAACACATTCGTCTGGAACGTATGGTACAGCTGCTCTTCCGTAATATCGACAATGCTCGGCTGTACATATTGCACGCCATGATTGTTGACCAGAACGTCGATCTTTCCAAACGTCTCCATGGTTGTACGGATGACCGCCTCGCAGTTTTTCTTCAAGCGGAGATCAATCTCGATCAACAGACACCGTTGCCCCAGCTCTTCAATGCGATCACGCGTCCTTTCGGCGTCGGTCCGTTCATATAGATAAGCGATGGTGATATCTGCACCTTCCTTGGCAAAAGCTATGGCTGCCGCTCTGCCGATTCCACTGTCACCACCGGTAATAATCGCCACCTTGCCTTCCAGCTTGCAGCTGCCAATATAGGCAGGATCTTCGCTGATGGGTTCAGGCACCATCAGGGTTTCCAGACCAGGCTGCTGATCCTGATGCTGGGGTGGGAAAGCCAGCTTTTGTTCCTTGCACACCGTTTTCTCACCGTAAAAAGGATAGACAGGATTCATTTGTTTTACATCCTCCTCGCACGTTCGTTCATACGCCTAAACTATGCATTCGCCCAGAAGAAGGTGCGACAGGAGGAAGAAGGACATTTGTTTTTAACGCAAAATATACCATAATAAGGATGTAGCTATTGCAGCAGGTCATTAAAATGTGGAGGTGTCAGAAGCCAAATGAATATTCAGGGAATTAATCATCTGTGCTTTTCCGTATCCAATCTGGATCGGTCCATTACCTTTTATGAGCAGGCTCTCGGTGCCCGTATTCAAGTGAAAGGCCGGAAGCTGGCGTATTTCGAACTTGCCGGTCTGTGGATCGCTTTAAATCAGGAAGACGACGTCATTCGCAACTATACGGAACGAACGTATACACATATTGCATTTACCGTAAAAGAAGAGGAATTCGATGAGTCCGTGCAGCAGCTGCGAGCAGCCGGGGCTGACATTCTTCCCGGAAGACCACGTGATCCCAAGGATGCATTGTCTGTTTATTTTACCGATCCGGATGGTCATCTGTTCGAGCTGCATACCGGAAATATGAAGCAAAGGCTGGATTATTATCGGGAGGACAAACCTCATATGACCTTTTATTCGTAATCGAAGAAAGATCTAAATTGGAAAAAAATATGCCATATCTATTGTGCAAACAATGGATGTACATATAATATGGACAAATATACCCTTAATTTACCACTGTTTGATACTTCATTCATACTTAAGGAGGTTTGTCATGATTCAGTTTCCCAAACCGGATGTAGAACAGTATTTCCAGACGTATCGGATTTCCCATTTTGCCGTATCGGCCGACGAGAAGCGTTTGTTTTTTGATAGCAATCTGAATGGTCAGCCCAATATCTGGGCTATGGATCTGCCGGGTGGCTACCCGTATCCTTTGACGTATTTGAATCAGAGCAGCCAGTTTATCAAACCAGACCCGGAAGGACGTCATATTCTCACCGCGTTTGATCGGGATGGTGATGAGAATTATCATCTGTATGCACTTCAACCGGAAGGTGGAGTTCCATTACCTGTTGTTCCGGCAGAGCCCAATGATCGTTGTTATTTCTCCCATCTGTCCGAGGATGGACAGCGTCTGTATTATATGACAAGCAGGGATAACCCGAACTATCTCAATTCACGCCGGATTAACCTGGAAACAGGAGAAGATGAGCTTCTGCATCAGGGGAAAGAGGTTACAAGCAATCTGGTTGCTGTGAGTTCGGATGAACAAGCCTACGTAATCCTGAATGTATACTCCAATACCTACCAGACAGCATACGTGTATCGGAACGGTGAGTCAGAATCCATTATTCCGGTCTCCGAGCGGCAGAGTCAGGTCCCATATGTCCTGTTTGCAGACAATAATCGGCTTCTGATGATTACGAATGATAACGAACCGTACTCCTATGTGGCTGAATACAGACTGGACACTCATGAATTTCGTCCTTTGTGCAAAATGGAAGGCGAGGACGTGGAGATCATCCGCTGGCACAAGGATTCAGAGACGTTATACTTCTGGACGTTTACAGGTCCTGAGAATCGGATGTACGCGCTGGACAAAGGTTCCGAGCAGCCTCGGCGTGTGGACATGCCACTGGATACCGTAGAACATGTAACGGTTACCAAGGCCGGCAATGTGTATATTTCGGGGCGTGGAGCCGTCCAGCCGCATAATATCTATCGATTAATGGCAGGCAGTGAGTCATGGGAGCCGTTGACTGCCAATCGGGTAACAGGGCTTGATCCGAGTGATCTCGTCTACCCGGATGTTATTCGATATAACTCCTACGATGGACTGGAGATCGAAGCACTCTTCTTCAAGGCGAAGCCGGAGCAGGCTAATGGTTACACGGTATTTTGGCCGCATGGCGGGCCGCAGGCATCGGAAGCGAAATTCTTCCGCCCGATGTTCCAATTGATGCTAGCACAGGGCTATCATATTTTTGCACCCAATTTCCGGGGAAGCACGGGATATGGCGCCGAATTTGTCAAAATGGTTGAGAGAGATTGGGGCGAGGGCCCAAGGCTGGACTGCGTTGCCGGTATAAACTGGCTGTTTGACGAGAGTATCTCGTCACCGGATCGTCTGTTCGTGGTGGGAGGCAGTTATGGCGGGTATATGACCTTGCTTCTGGCAGGACGTCACCCGGAATTATTCCGGGCTGCGGTCGATATTTTTGGACCAAGCAACCTGTTTACCTTCCTGGAATCCGTGCCCGAAGACTGGAAGCCAATGATGGACAACTGGTTGGGTGATCCGATCCGTGACCGCGAACGTTTAACGAAGGATTCGCCGATTACGTATCTGGACCAAATGGTGAACCCGATGCTGGTCATTCAGGGGGCAAATGATCCAAGGGTTGTCAAGGCGGAATCGGATCAGATCGTGGCTGCGTTGCAGGGAAAAGGGGTGGACGTGGAATACATCGTTCTGGATGATGAAGGCCATGGCTTCTCCAGAAAAACGAATGAGATTCTCGTTTATCGGCGGATGCTGGAGTTTTTGCAGAAACATCAGGAAGCACCGGTCGCACAACCGTAATGCATATGGGCGTATTACCTATTTAAATATAGATTCATAGTTTAAGAAGAACCGCCAGAAGGAGAGATATCTTCATCTTTCTGGCGGTTTTTTGGTGTACTAATCCAGCAAAGCAATAACCGCATCCATGTACTGCTCCGCCCAATGTGCAAAAGGTATATCCGCTGCCCAGGTCACTCGGCCTGTTGCTTTGCATTCACCCCACAACAAAATGCGCTGATAGAGCAGATGCACCCTAAGCCGTGTAGCGAAGCGTTGGTATCGCTCTGAATCCGCTGTGCAGACAAGTTCCCGGTACCCTTGAAGGAATCGTTTGGCAAGCTCGGGTTGGCCTTCACGGATATACATGGCTGTCATTTTGGTTAGGTCAGCTGTGCCGTCTCCAAAATAGGAGGTCGTAAAATCGAACAGACCACTAATCTGCCATTCTGATCCAAGATCATCTCGTTTGTGAATCAGGAAGTTCTCCACTTTAAAATCTCCCATCACAAATCCGGGAACGGGCATCGATTGGAATGCAGATTCAGCATTGTTTAATTGCTCGTCCACCCACTGTATATCTTCATCGGTAATCACAGAGTATTTTGCAGCATCCTGCAGCCAGTGGTGGATAGTTCCATACAACCAGTCCAGATATTTGCCCGCAAAGGGAACGATTTGCTTCGCTACAGGATCATACTCTCCGGCGTCAGGGACCTTCCAACGGTGCAATTCTGCTAAGGAATGGGCAAGCATCGTAGCGATATTCGTCTGATCCTCCTGTGACAGGGAGGCCTGTAATAGCGGGTCATGCAGGTGTATTCCGGGTAATCGGGGCATGATGGCATAACTCCAGCCCAGCATGTCGGTATCTTCATGCAGCAAATATGGATTAGGTACAGGAATATTGGTGTGCTTGATGAGCTGTTCTACGAAAAATTGCTCTTCCTGGAGTTGTCCTGCATATAATGGGTTACCTTTCAGAATATATTCTCCCTCTGAAGAGCGAATAAGAAGTGTCTGGCCCATCACCCCTTCATCGGTTCGCTTATAATCTATAAGCGTTCCCAGATTGAAATCAAGAAGCGCCTTTTGCAACGATGCTTCCTCAATCTCACCAAGTTTATTGGAGCCAAAATAGATACGGGTTGTCATAAGCCCCTCCTGCAATTTCAGTCTTCGTCCTCTTCACCTGACAGATCAAATGTATCTGCATCAACCAGTCCGCGAATAAAAGTTTCAAAATTAGGCGCCAGATATGTAATCTCATAATCATCTTCCTGATCCACATGAACCACAGCAGGTTCGCCTTCCGGGCCACAGAATCGATAATCCAGCATCACCACATCGTGTCCGGCAGAAGGGCAATCACAGATGACGATACCGAGATCAGGGTATCCCCAATCTTCAATCATGAATCGACTTCCAAATTCTCCGGCCAGTGTATTGGATTTATCCCGCCCAATGCCCATAATCCCCGTAACGGCGATATGGTCCTCAGCCCATGAAGTGGCTTCATTGGTTGGGAAAACGGTGTGTGCAGGGATTCCGCCGTTCTGTTTGTTCATTAAATGGATGTAGGAGGCAGGTAATTGGTAGCCTAGCTCCTGTTCAATGGTTTGGATCAACTCTTCGTCAAAAGGTGGAGATACATAACTTTCTAATGCATATTCACTCTGTTCCCAGAAGGAGGCCGGATCGTAGGACCCGGAAGCAGCTCTAAGGTGGTTTAGCCTGCCGCTCTGCTCCAATTCCAACAATATCTCTTGGTGGCGCAGTCGGTCCTGCTGCATTTTTTCAGCTTTGGGCCGTGTCCATTCGAGAAATTCGTTGGTTGATTCGTCATGGGGCAAGAGCTCGTTAGCCATCTCAAACGCATGGAGCGCCTGTTCATACTTGGCGATATGATAATAAGCGTAACCCAAACGGTACTGCCAGAGAGGGTCGCTTGTTCCTTGCTCATTCACGGCTAGTAACTGTTGGGCAGCCTCACGGTATCGTCCTTCATTGTTATACGCTCTGGCTAGTTGACCAATGAGCTCATAATCCCGGTCCACTTCAGGAATATCCTGAATACGTTCAATAATAAGACCGAACTCGTCCTGTTCATGCCACTTGTTTAGTTGTTCCAGCAGTTCGTTTGCCATCACTATGCCTCATTTCGACAGGAGAATGTGAACCTTTTTCCATTATATCTTACAAGCTAGCGGGATGGATGGTTTTAATATCCAGGCGTATAGAAAAAACACTCCCACAAGCAGAAAGCCATTAAGCATTCCAAGAAGGGGAGTGTTGAGTATTTATTTTAGGTTGTGTTCACTGATCCATCAGTTTACAGATCGTCAAATCCGTTATCGTCGCCGACTTTGCCGTAGTTACGGGACTTGGCTTCGAAGAAGTCTGTTTTCGTAGCATTAAGCGCTTCATCGGAGAAAGGTTTGATCCAAGGCATGCAGTTCACATCCACACCTTCGTACGCTTTTTCCATACCCATCAGGCGCAAACGTTTGTTAGCAATGTACTTGATGTAGTCTTCCAACTCGTTCAAGTCAATGCCGCGTACGTTGCTGAGGGTGTAGTGTGCCCAGTTGGTTTCGAGTTCAACGGCACGGTTGATCGTTTTGTATACATAGTCCATGTTCTCTGGAGTGTTCAGTTCAGGGAAATCGACCAGCAGCTGTTTGTACACTTCAGCGAAGAAGTAGCAGTGTTGGTTCTCATCGCGCTGAATATAAGAGATCATTTGGCTGGTTGCCATCATTTTCTGGTCACGGGCCAGGTTGTAGAAGAAGGCAAACGTACTATAGAAGAAGATCCCTTCAAGTACCAAATCAGCTACCATAGCCTGGAAGAACGTCTGTGGAGACGGATTATCCCGGAAGGTTTGGTAGATGTCGGCGATAAACCGGTTACGGTCAAGCAGCACCGGATCATGTTTCCAGTATTCAAAAATTTCCTTTTGCTCCCGATCAGATACGATGGAGGACAGGACGTAGGAATAGGATTGGTTGTGTACAACTTCCTGTTGTCCGATAATTGCCGAGATCGCTTCGAGCGATGAATCGGTGAAATAGCGTTTCACGTCACCTACAAACATCGTTTGCATAGAGTCCAGTACAGCGAGCAGGGAGATATTTACTTTAAATGTACGCTGTTCTTCCGGGTCCAATTGGGCAAATTGGGAAGCATCCTTGGACATCGGAATTTCATCCGCGATCCAGTGGTTGAGCAGCAGTACTTTGTACAGCTTGTACATATGAGGCATACGAATATCGTTCCAGTTCAGAATGCCTGAGCATTCCCCTTCAATGATACGGGTAGACTGGTTAGGCGCTTCGGTATTGAAAATTTTCTGCAATTGCATAATCCGTTCACTCCTTGAATGAATTTACACTGTAATAATATTTCAACTTAAATATTAGGGGCTGTAATCTGGCATCTATATCAACATCTCATGATGTTGTGATCGTGTTTTGGGCAAAAAAGTACCAGGGCAACGCCATTTTGCATTCAAAACAGGATGCCCTGGTAGTCATCGTAAATCTAGTCAATCTTCTCTATCACGGATAAAACGTAACTTGCGCAAAAATCAAGATTCTTCAATCGTTAATGCACGGCTACGAACATAATAAGTTGATTTCATGCCGGCTCTCCAGGCGTGCAGATGCAATTCCAGGAATTCTGTTGCTTTAATATCTGGTCGAACGTAGAAGTTGAAACTTTGTCCCTGATCGACGTGGCGCTGACGGGCAGCCGCCATATTAATGGAAGCATGTTGATCCACCTGGAACGCCGTTTGGTAATAAGGGCTTGTTTTTTCGGACAGATCCGGAGCCGGATTGGCAATTTTGTATGTTGTTTTCTCTTCATAAGATAACAGCTCATAGAGCGGATCAATACTAGCCGTTGAACCGGCAATAATGGACGTGGAACCGTTAGGTGCAATGGCGAACAACCAGGCATTACGTACACCGTTTTGTCGTACTTCGGCTTGAAGTTCTTTCCACTGTTCGGTTGTCACGAACTCACCTACGCGCTCACCTGATGTGTACTCGCGTTGGTCGAAGTAATGACCACTTTCCCAATCGGAACCTTTGAATTTCGGATAATGTCCTTTTTCTTTGGACAGCTCCATACTGGATTTCACGAGCAGGTAGTTAATTTTTTCATACAGATTATCGTTATACGTTACAGCTTCTTCAGACTCCCAATGAATGCCTTCGAGAGCAAGCAGGTGGTGAAGTCCAAACGTTCCCAGACCGACTGCGCGATATTGGCTGTTGGTATATTGGGCTTGCAACACTTCAATGTTGTTAATGTCGATAACGTTGTCCAGCATGCGCACCTGAATTGGAACGAGACGCTCCAATACATTATGAGGTATAGCACGTGCCAGATGGATGGAGTTCAGGTTGCAGACAACAAAGTCGCCAGGTACTTTGGAAATCACGATGCGAGTTTGTCCATCCTTGGTTACGAGTTCTTCCTTTTCAATCACAGTGGCAGACTGGTTCTGCATAATTTCGGTACACAGGTTGGAGGAGTATACCATACCGTGTGCACGGTTAGGATTCGAGCGGTTAACCGTATCCCGGTAGAACATGTATGGCGTACCTGTTTCCAGTTGGGATTTAAGTACACGCTTCATGATATCGATCGCCTGTACTGTAATCCGGGACAGCAGTGGGTGATTCACTGCTTCTTCGTATTTATCACGGAACGCACCTTCGCCAAAGGACTCATCATAGAAATCTTCCAGTCCGAGTGCACGACCATTCTCGTCCTTCCACCCCATCACTTTCTTCGTTTCGTGGGGACAGAACAGGCTCCATTCGCCGCGAGTGGATACCCGCTCCATGAACAAGTCAGGCAGACAGATGCCGTGGAATACGTCATGCGCACGCATACGCTCGTCGCCGTTGTTCAGCTTCAGATCGAGGAAGGCCAGAATGTCTTTGTGGAAAACGTCCAGGTAGACGGCAATGGCACCTTTGCGCGTACCGAGCTGGTCTACGCTGACCGCTGTATTGTTTAGTTGGCGAATCCAAGGGATTACACCGGAACTTGTATTTTGGTGACCACGGATATCCGAACCACGAGCTCTGACTTTGCCGAGGTAAACGCCGATGCCGCCACCCATTTTGCTCAGACGTGCTACATCTGTATTGGAATCGAAGATGCCTTCGAGTGAGTCATCCACAGTATCAATGAAGCAGCTGGAGAGCTGTCCGGCTACTTTTTTACCTGCATTGGACATCGTAGGAGTAGCTGCAGTCATGTACATATTGCTCATTGCCCAGTATGCTTCCTTGACGAGATCCATACGTCTCTCGGCAGGCTCTTGGTGCATTAGGAACATGGCGATAACCATATAACGCTCTTGCGGCAATTCCATTACTTTTCCATCAAAATCGTGAGCAAGGTAACGCTCTGCCAGTGTGAGCAAGCCGATGTAGTCGAACAACAGGTCGTTTCGGTAGTCGATGCATTCAGCAAGCTCGTCGATCTGCTCTTTGGTGTAACATTCCAGCAGTTCTTCGCGGTAGATACCTTTCTTCACAAGATCCACAAGAAGCGGGTGGAAAGCGCCGTAAGGCTCTTCCGGGTAAGATTTGTATCTGCGGTTGGTGGCCGCTTTCTTGTAAAGGGAAGTCAGCAGGGAGCGTGCAGCTGCAAATTTCCAGTTAGGCTCTTCCTTCGTTACCAGTTCCAGTGCGCTCATCATAAAAGCGTTGCTGATCTCGTCTCCGGTAACTTCGTCACGACGGAGCTTGCTGTTTACCCCGCGTACCAGACGTTCCTTGTCCAGCATGTCCAGTCCTTCCAGAATACGATCTGCATATACCGAGATGCGCATATCATCAAAGGCAAGCTGGCGGTTATTCGGCTTGGTCACAACTTGTGGCATGAATATTCCTCGCTTTCGCATGTTTAAGAGATAAATTGGAGAAATTCTTTATATAAAGAATTGAGTGTCTTCTTACGGTGAGATAAAGATATAAGCTGCATATTGCGGACGGAGCGGCGGTAATAGGACGTCATGCCATCTTGCGACATCGGAGCAGCACGCAGAACATGGTCACATAAAAAGCATTCCCCCTGCCTATTGGCTGAAAATGCCCTTAGATGCTCTGAGTTCCTTACTGCCTTTAATGATCTGAAAAAGACAGAAAAGGGTGCTTATGTAATCTTTTGTCTATCGAAGAGACGCCTTTAATTTGAGGATACCGGTGCAGTCCAAATAGCCCCGTTAACCTCCGAGTCAAGTCTGTTTCGAGAAAGCGATTTACACCTACAGGGACGTGCCTTTGGAGGTGATTTCATCCTGTTTTTCGCGAGATTTCAGAAGATGACTAATAGAAGTGGGGTAATTCAATTACACTACATTTTGTTGCTGTTATCATACTGTAACCCAACATATAGTGTTTGTAAACAGGGTTAACACAGTGAAACGTAATTCCGAGTATACCATTTAAGCCGAGATTCCGCAAAGGAAAAGGACTGGAAGATTTGAAGATTTATCAAAAAAAATTTTTGGTCAAATCGGATGACGTTATCACGTCAGTTTGAATTGTGGCTCCTTCAACTGGTAGAATAAAAACAGGCAGAAATCGACTAAAAATGAGTGGCACCGGTAACTTACGGAGTCCAGAGGAGGCGGAGCAAAATGGCAATAGCAGAGGTGACCGTAATTCCAATTGGCACCGGGACGACCAGCTTGAGCAGTTATGTGGCGGACATGCAGAAAGTATTGGAAAATCAGCGGGGCATTACATATCAGTTGACCTCCATGAGTACAATTATCGAAGGTCCGCTCAATGAGGTCTTTACAGCGATTGCGGCTTTGCACGAAGCTCCATTCCTATCGGGAGCTCAGCGAGTCTCCACCTCCGTCAAGATTGACGATCGTCGGGACAAACCGGATGCCTCCAGTGTGCAGAAGCTGCAATCTGTTCAAGAAAAACTGGCCTCCCGTCAGGCACGGCCGAACTGAGGAAAGTCAGCGGCGTAAGGGAATCATTTTATACAATGTACTGCAAGTCTCTTCTGGGGCTTGCAGTTTTTGCATTCCATTAATTCAGAGAAAAAGACAACATACTTCCTTTTGGGGTATACCTGCCCAATTTTAACCAAAGCCCGATCTACTGCATGATTTTTGCATATAGTGAACTGTACCTCAAATAAAAGGAGGGTTTTCAATGAGTGGAGTTGTAGGTGGATACGGCGGCGCTTGGACATCGACTGGTGCCATTTTGGTTCTCTTCATTTTGTTGGTTATCATTTCTAAAGCATTCCTGATCTAATTCTATTAACACCTAAACCATTGGTAAAGGAGGAATCTCCATGAGCGAAGTACTTGGAGGCGCAGGATACGGCGGTTGGACATCAACTGGTGCAATCTTGGTTCTGTTCATTCTTCTCGTTATCATCACTAAATCTTTCTGGGTATAATATGTTTGAACTCCGCCAGGTAACTGGCGGGGTTTTTTTTAACTTGAGGACAAGCCTACATGAATAGTAGTAACGCCCATTTTGTCAAAGTAGGGCCATAGCCCGGTCCAGAGGTAGGGCGAATACATAGCTTAGGGGTGTAGGCAAATGTTAAGGAGGAATGAACAATGAGCGAAGTAAAACCGAATTCACCGAACGGACAGGGACACGTATACGGGTACATGGGAGGCTATGAGCACATGCAAGGTTACATGGGGCATGAAATGCATGGATACGGGTATGGTTACGGAACAATGCCAATGGGGTATGGCTACGGATACGCTCATAATGCTAATCATGCTCCGATGCTGCATGGGTGTCATCAGGGTTGTGGAACCTCTTATGGGCATACCGGGGGAAGCTGGGGATCCATGGGTACCATTCTCGTACTGTTCATCCTGCTGGTCATTATCTCCAAAACGATGTTTATCTAAATCGTGCAACAGCAACATAATCAGGGAGTTGATCCATACAACTCCGAGGAAAGGCGCCGAGATTGTATCGGCGCCTTTTGCCTGTTCAGGCCATTTTTATCAAAAATGGACATGGAAAAACACCCGGAACCCAATTCCGGGTGCTTTGTGTATGTTTTCAATCTTCTCAAGAATAAGTGACATCCAAAACAACAAAAGCCCTACCTCTCTTTTGTCCTTGCGGCTCCGATGACCGCGCCAGTGTGAATGGGAACATCTTGTGAAACTCTGTAATACCGGGTTATTGTGATTCAGGTTCTTCAATCTTCATAGGTTAATGTGCATGTTCGCTGCGGTCGCAGCATGAAGAAAATATTCCGGGGTTTAAAGAAGACAGAAAATCATATGAGGTTGTTTAATTACCAACTCTAATAGTATACTACAGGCTGTAATTTTTTGCAATAAAAAGGAAGGTTGAAGCTTTTTTTGAAAACAATTGCGAAAACATTTCAGATTTTTTCTTCAATAAGGTAATCCTCTTCAAATGATTCTGCGTAGGTTATAATAAGAGGGATGACACGGAAAGGGGCCCTCGCATGACTGAATCTATAGAGGACAGCAGGTTAATGCGGCAGATTGCGGAACGAGATCCTTCCGCACTGGAGCTTTTATATGACCGCTATGAGCGGGCGGTGTATTCTTTTGCTTATCGGATCGTTGGTGATCCAATGACCGCAGAAGAGACCGTTCAGGAATTATTCCTGCGTGTCTGGAACAATGCTGAACGATATGAGGCCTCACAGGGGAAGCTGACCACGTGGATGTTTGCCATTACGCGTAACATTGCAGTGGACATGCTGAGGCGAAAATCCAAAAGCGCAGCTACGACCTCAGTGGAGAACGAAACGCTGGCGGCATTTGCCGATGAACATACAAATACAGAAGAAGAAATAGAGCGTAAATGGGAAGGTGTCCGAATTAAGGAGGCCTTGTCCCAGTTGAATGGTGACCAGCAACAGGTCATTGAATTGATCTATTATGCGGGCTTAACACAACAGGAAGTGTCCAGCAGATTCGGGATTCCGCTGGGTACAGTAAAGAGCCGTGTCAGGCTTGCGATGCGACAGCTTCAGAAGCTGCTCGCCGATGCTGAAATGCATTCGGACGCGGGAAGGGAGGGCATACATCCATGATAGAACGACATGAGGAATGGTCTGATCTGGCACCGGTGTATGTGCTGGGAGGACTCGAAGCGGAGGAAGTGGCAGCATTTGAAGCGCATTTGGCCCAATGCGAGTCTTGTCGCCAGGAGGTGAGGGAATTGCAGGAAGTAACTGGCTTCCTGCCACTCGCGGCGGAACCTGTTGACCCGCCGCCTGGCATGCGTGCACGTGTGCTGGGCAACGTGCTCGGACACGCGCAGGTGAGCGCCGGAACGAAGCCGGCGGCTGCTCCTGAGGAGCCTGAAGCACCCGTGGTGCTTCAGGCGGATCTTGCGCCGCAGCAAGAAGCGGCGCAGCCCGGGCAGGGCTTGCCGCCGGAGACGGCGGTGCCTGCAGCCCGGGCAGAAGAGGCTGCACAGGCACAGCCGTGGCAGCCTCAAGGGCGCGCGCGGGCGCGCAGCAGCCGCGCCTGGCGCATAGCGAGCGCAGCCCTCGCGGCAGCGGCGCTCGTGCTCGGCATCTACGCCGGGCAGCTGCAAGGCCAGATCGATTCGCTGAGGCAGCAAGCTGCGGGCTCATCGGCTGTGCAAGAGCAGCTTGCTCAGGCACAGGCACAGAATGCGCAGCTGCAAGAGCAGCTTGCTTCATCTCTGCAGCCTGCGCAAGGAATGCAGACAGGCGAAGCCGTCAAGCTTAGCCCGGCGACACAGGATATTGTGGCCCAAGGCCTGGCTACCATCGTCATTGACAGCAAAGGCACCCACCTGGTCGTCCAGGCGGAGAACTTGCCTAATCTGGAAGGGAACGAGGCGTTTCAGGTTTGGCTGATCAAGGGTGATACTCCTCAGAATGCAGGGACTTTCCTGAGCCATAAAGGAACGGGAGCAGTATATTATACTCTAGACTCAGCCAACGACTACGACACGGTCGCGATTACGCTTGAACCGGATGCGATGGGTGATGAGCCGCGTGGTACAATGATTCTGGCTGCCAAGATTAAAGGATAAAAAATGTTTTGCTATTTCAGGCTGTTCCCTACGGGGAGCAGTCTTTTTTATGTGGTTGCATGAGTATATATAAATTACCTAAACGTTTTATAGTTCATTCAATACGGAGGTTTTCCATTCGCGAAATGAATTAATTTTTTCAGTCCGAGTAACCGATAACAAATAGGAGACTGTACCCTTAAATCTCCCTCTGTCATTATCAATGGGGAGAACTGGTTACACCTAGAGAGTGAGGGGTTGGGGTGGAAGTATACCGTTCATTTATCTTTCGTCTGATGCGAAATTATCTTTTCGGTTCATTGGCGGCTGTTTTTGTGGTAGGTACAGTGGTTATGGTGTCTACCTTACAAATACCGAACGTTCAATTTGTACGCCTCATTATCATTGTGGTGATTTCACTGTTGTTCATGCTTGTTGCTGAACTGATTACATTATGGGCACAACTTGGCCCCATTCGGCAATTCTTTGCCGCCGAGCATCATGAAAAGGCTGAATTGACAAAAATGTATGAGACCATTCACCGTTTTCCGGGACAAACGATCTATCGTATTTTGGGTCCGCATATGCTTGGATTTTCACTCCCAGCAGCCGGATTGACGTTATGGATGATCTCCACAGGGTGGTTGGATTTTCCGTACGGATATGTCGCAGTTGCAGCTGCGTGTGCCTTATTAATCGCTGTGATGCATGCCCTGATTGAATATTTTCTGACCGTTCGGACGGTGAGACCGCTATTGCTGGAAGTTCGCCGCCGAGGCAAAGAGCAGCATGGCATGGAGCCATCTCTCGGAGGACGAGTTCTGGTGTCCATTCAGCGTAAATTTCAGCTGAGTACAGCGTTGATCGGTTTATTCCCATTATTTCTGTTCTTCCTGGCTACATCAATCCGTCTTCAGTATATGGATAGCGAGTTTGCGAAAGAGTATATTCTGTGGGCAGTTCTTATCGTTGTGCTGGGCGGGGGCTTTGCCCTTGTGGGTAGCTGGCTGCTGATACGGGATGTTCGCGGTCCGGTTGCGGAGCTAACGGAGGAGATGAATCGGATTCAGGAGGGAGACCTCGGCAGAAGAACCCCCGATCTGTACGCGGATGAATTTTCAACGCTCATCTCCGGATTCAATATGATGATTAATCGGCTTGAGATGAGACAGGAACGCAATCGGCAGTTGCTGCAAAGTTATTTTTCCACCTTGGCCGCTGCGTTGGACGCAAGGGATAAATATACCGCCGGTCATTCCATGCGGGTGGCAGAGTATTCCATTATGATCGGCAAGCTGAGCGGCATGAATGAAGAACAAGCAGATCTGTTATACAAATCAGCGCTGCTGCATGATATTGGGAAAATCGGCATACCCGATGAAGTGTTATTGAAAGATGGGAAACTCACCGATGAGGAATTCGCCATCATTCGCACACATCCCGTTCTTGGAGAGAGTATCTTGTTACAGATTGAACCGATTGATGCCATGGCAGACTTCCTGCCGGGTGTAAGGTCCCATCATGAAAGATATGATGGCAAAGGGTATCCTGATGGAATAGCAGGTCAAAAGATTCCGCTGTTTGGCCGTATCATTGCCGTGGCTGATGCTTTTGATGCGATGACGTCTGATCGTCCATACCGGAATGGGATGAGCCATGAGAAAGCGCTATCTATTTTGGAAGAAGGAAAAGGGACCCAGTGGGATCCCTATTTTGCAACTTTGTTTATTGATGAGTGGAGGCGGCAGCAGCATCTCCAGAAATCGTCGGAGCGAGGGGTCAGCTGATCCCCTCGGTCCACTTCGATTCTTTTCTGCGGCGACGGTGCAGTGAAAGCCCGGTGATAATTGTGAAAATGCATTCACCCAGAATGACCGCACCGAGGGCGTCATAGATTACATGTTGTTTGATCATTAAGGTAGATAGTATAATCAGAGCTGCCCCGGCAGCAACAAACACCTTAACGTGTTTGCGGATGCTCTGAACGGAAAGAACAGCACGCATAACCAGATAAGAATGAAGGGCATGAATACTTGGAAAACAATTATATGGACGATCCTGACCGTAGAGCCATCCAAGAACAGATGCACCGAGACCTGTACCTGTTAACTCCGGACGGGGCACCATGGTCTGGAAATTAAAATAGATCAGGTAACAGATCCAGACACAGATGTTCATGGATAGCAGGACACGATAATAAGTGAGCCGATCCTTGGCGCATAAATAAGCCAACACCCCGAAGACAAATGGATACCAGCCCAGATAAGGAATGGACATTGAAGGGACATAAGGGATAATCCGGTCCAGTGGGGAATCAAGCAAAGAGAAACCGCGTTCCGGACTATTCAGAATATCATACAACATTCCCAAGACAGCCAAGGAAAGCATCAAGCTTAACGACAGCCAGTAGGATTTAGTTTTTAACACGTGCACAACACCGTTTCTCCTTTCATCCATGTTCGCAAGGAACTGGATCACAGCAAATAAAATCGAACAACAATATATTTTACTACGTTCAGCGCACAAATTGAATCCTGATTTGTGTATTTTTGTGCATTTTTTTGACGACGAAGGAATGTCGAAGGTTGAACGGGCATGATATGATAGATGTATATACGGACTACAGGTTTTCTGTCAATGAATACACGACAACAGGAGTGAGTGAATGCAATTTTCAAAAATGTTCGTATTAAATATGGGGATGCTAATTACCATTGCTTACCTTGCCAGTGTGTTCTATAAATACATCGTAATACGTGCTTCATCACGGGTGAAACAGATCAGTTCGTTGTTTGTGCTTATTTTTGCAGGCTGGATCAGCACTGTATTTGGATTTCAGCTTAACGATGAAGTGGTCTTCGACCTTCGTTTCGTTCCTTTAATTGTTGCCGTTTTGACGTATAGACAACCCTATAGCGTTATTATCGTAGGGGTTGGGATTGGGCTGACCCGGTTAACCTTTGGTATCAACGATGCTACGGTGGCTGCACTTATTAATATGTCGATTCTGGGCGTGGTGTGTGCAGGGCTGAATATATGGATGAGACGCAGTGACTACAGGCTGATTGTAAAAGGTATCATCGTCATATTGATTGTAAATGTGGTCAATAGTGTGAACATTGCTATCGTCGGCGTTATCCCGGCTGCATATTTTTTCTCTCATATTATGCCGTATACCCTTCCTGTGGGTATTTTGCTTAGTCTTATTTTTGCTTTTATTTTGCGCGATTTCCAGAATGAGCAGAACCGGATTTTGCTTATTCAGAGCACGAACCGATTATTGTCTGTACAAAAAGAAGAACTGCAAAAGGCCCATATTGTGCTGGAAGACCGTGCCAAGCAGTTGATGATTGCTTCGCAGTACAAATCGGAATTTTTGGCAAATATGTCGCATGAACTGCGAACACCGCTGAACAGTGTCATTAACTTCGCCCAGATGATCAGCGAGAACGCTGATACGATGGAACAAGAGGATATCACACGTTTTGCTGCAATGATTGAAGATTCTGGTCAGGAATTGCTTGCGTTAATCAATGACATTCTCGATCTGTCCAAAGTTGAAGCGGGCAGACTGGATATCGTTTTGGAGGATATTAGTGTTGCACAACTCACGGAAGATGTCATGAATCACTTCCAGCTGGTTGCCGAAAAAAAGGGAGTAGAGCTCCGACTGGACAAGAAGTCAGGGCTGCCAGAAACCCTCTGGTCGGATCCCCAGCGGGTCCAGCAAATTTTGCGTAATCTGTTGTCCAATGCCATCAAGTTTACACATCAGGGGCAGGTCACACTCACCGTGAGCACCAAGCAAATCAAGAAGTCAGGCATTCTGAGTCAATGGATTGTTTTCTCGGTGCAAGATACAGGAATTGGCATTGCTAAAGATAAACATCAATCCATTTTTGAGGCATTCCAACAGGCTGACGGGTCCATTAGCCGCAAATTTGGGGGAACAGGACTCGGCCTTTCCATCAGTCGGGATTTGGCGAGATTACTGGACGGGTCGATCGAACTTGAAAGCGCTGAGGGCAAGGGAAGTACCTTCTACCTCTATCTCCCGTTGAACCGTGAAAAAATGAGTTGACAACATTCACGCTGTGAGTAGAATTTGGGGTGACAACTAGCATCGACCGGTACTTGAAACCCGGTCTAAGGAGTGTATCCCCATACAGAAGACGGTCAACGTTAACCCTCCTCCGTTTACAGGCAAACCACGGCGCAAGGGTTCGACACAACGCATGAATTTATCCATTGCAACATGGGAGGGTGTACCGGCAATTATTTTGCAGACGTTGCTGGGAGGCCCGTTTTTAACCGGATTTCTGCTGTACCTTGGGGCCGGGTCAAGACATATTGGCTTTGTGCTCGCCATTACGACTTTTGTTAATATCGCCCAGATTGGAGCGGCTTACTGGATGCAGCGTATTCGGAGCCGCAAACGTATGCTTATATTGTTTGTGGGGATACATCGCATCCTGTGGAGTTCGACGGGACTGATCCCCTTCCTGTTTCCCAAGGAATGGTGGGTAGGCATTTATATTGGTGTGTATACGGTTGCATTCATAGCCAATACGATTGGTGGTATGATCTGGACCTCGTTGATTGGCGACATCGTTCCTGCCAAGGTAAGAGGGCGTTATTTCGGAATTCGAAACACGATTCTGAATGCACTTGGAAGCGTATGCTTATTTGCGGGAGGTATCGTTCTGGACCGTTTTCCCGGGGAAATGGGCTTCTTACTCTTGTTTATTCCTGTGTGGATTTGCGCTATCGCCAATACGGTAATTTATTTCTTTTATCCGGATGTGCCATTTGAACGTTCAACTGAAAAGGTTTTCTGGCGCATGTTCAAGAAGCCGTTCCAGGATCCTTCCTTTCTGAAGGCTGCACTGTTCCTCGCGGCCTGGTTACTGATCCAGACGTTGATCGTTCCGCTATTTTCCTACGTGATGCTTGACCTGCTTAACATTAATTATCAAACGGTATCCATCATCACCGTGGTCCAGACGCTTGTAATGATGGCCGGATTCTATATCTGGGGCAATCTGAACGCGAGATTCAGCAACAGAACCTTATTATTTTGGACATTACCGATCATTGCACTCTCCTGTCTGTCCTGGGGATTGATGTCGTTTATGCCTGTTTTGATAGCGCTTTTTTTATCTCATATCTTTCTCGGTATTGGTGTTGGAGGGTTCAACCAGCTTGCCTTCAACTTTACAATCGGTGATACACCGAAAAGCGAAAGACCAATGTTTGTTGCCGTTTATTCGGCTCTAACCGGAGTAACCTCGTTTCTTGGACCGCTGATTGGTGGCTGGTTGTATGAGAGAATGGAAACCTGGCCGGAAGCCTTGACCTGGGTTTCCGCCTATGGATTCCAAGTGGGTGTTGGTGCAGCGATGCTGGTCCTGACGTTTACACTTGGACGTCGTGTGCTTCTGAAATAGAGATATGTGGAGGGATGCACTTGGAAAATCACGAACGGCAAGCCCTTGTGATTGGAGCCACTGGGCTTGTGGGTGGGCTGCTCGTACGCAGCTTGCTTCAGAATCCGGCTTATGGCCGGATATGTGTATTGGTCAGACGTCCGCTCGAATGGGGACATCCAAAGCTGGAGCAGCATGTCGTGGACTGGGAACGACTTGAGGAGCAAAAGGATCTGTTTCGCGATGTTGATGACTTATATTGTTGCTTGGGCACAACCATTAAAAAAGCCGGCAGTCAGGAAAACTTCCGCCAAGTGGATTTACACTATCCCGTAAAAGCTGCCAAACTTGCCAAAGAGCACGGTGTATCCCAGATGATCGTCATTTCTTCCATGGGAGCCGATCCCGGGTCACGTGTATTTTATAGTCGGACCAAGGGAGAGATGGAGGAGGCGTTATCGGCTATCGGTTTCCGTTCACTGCATATTTTCCGTCCATCGTTAATCCTCGGAGATCGCAAAGAAAAACGGTTAGGTGAGCAGTTGGCAGCTCATGTTATGACATTTCTGGATCGCTGGATGAAAGGCAGAGTGGATAAATACCGCGCAATCCAGGCCTCCACCATAGCCCGGGCCATGATGAACATTGCACTTGTCCAAACCAAGGGAAAACATGTGTATTCTAATGACGTTATCCATGTACTTGGGTTGGATGAGTCCTGAGATGTTCATGGTTTCTCCTATAGGTATGAATGCTACGGATAGACATTTCTTTTCGTGCCTGGGGCGGGATCGTGGTATAATAAGCTTCAAAAATGAGTTCGAGGCTTGTCTCCTCTCGGCGGCAGGACAGCGAACATGAAGGAGAACTCGTCCATGAAAAAACCAATCTCTACCGATCAGGCGCCAGGCGCTATTGGTCCATACAGCCAGGCTGTTGAAGCAGGCGATTTCATCTATACTTCCGGTCAGCTTGGTTTGAACCCGCAAACGGGAGAATTTGGAGCCGATGTACAGGAGCAAACTCGTTTGTCTCTGAGCAACGTGAAGGCTATTCTCGAAGCAGCAGGCACGAGTATGGACAAAGTCGTAAAAACGACTGTTTTCCTGAAAGACATGAATGATTTTGTTCCGGTGAATGAAGTGTACAGCACGTTCTTCGAACAGCCTTATCCGGCACGCAGCGCAGTTGAAGTTGCCCGTCTGCCGAAGGATGCTCTTGTGGAGATTGAGGTCATTGCCCTCAAATAGGGGAGACTGATATTCTCCAAGCAAGGAAAAATTACATAAAAAGCCGATTTTGGTCACAGTTCACACATGACCAGAATCGGCTTTTTTTATATAAACAGATCGGGATTAATCCCGATCCTGATTACGGGCGAAGAACAGCCATACCGCATAAATGGCCAGTACAATCGCAATGATAATTGCCGTATAATATACGGAAGTAATGTCTTTTTGTTTGAGTGCGATGGCAATGTATGCCCATGTAAAGACAAGTGGGTACACACTATCCCGGTAAGGAAAGCTCACCAGTACAGCCAGCACCAGACCTACAATTAACATGATGATAGTCCAGGTGGGTTCACTGAGTCCGAAGCCATCCCAGCCGATTTTATATAATAATACAGCCGCATTGATAATGGTTGCCACGCTCACCCACCCAAGATATATGCTGAACGGCAGCTTCACGAGCCAGACTTCGGCAGTTGTGGGAAGGGTGATTGCACGCGTCTTTACATATAACATGATCAGGGATAGCAGCAGCAGAACGATGACGACTAATGCGAGGCCGATTTTGAGATTTTGAAAAGCAAAGATCCACGCTACATTAAAGGCACAGCTTGCTAGAAACCAGTAACCGAGACGGGTAATGGAGTCCCTTTTCCACGAAGAGGGAACGAATTGATAGATGACAAAGCCTGCGAGCAGCAGATAGATCAGTCCCCATATGGAGAAAGCATAGCCCGAAGGGGTAAGCAATACAGGGTACATATCCGAAACTTCCTTGTTGGTCCTGCCTCCGATCGGCAGTGCGTTGGAAAGGTAGTTTACGACGATAACAGCGATAAACCCAATCGCGTTTAACCACTTGTATGGATTGTTACGTGACATTGTGTTTCCTCCTTGGTTTAACAAAAATGAATGAACCACGGGTCAGTCTACAATGAATTACCCAGTTCTTTTGCATTCTAATAAGAAGCCGCAAAAAATTCACAGGATCGTGGTCGGGCTATCCTGCGGTTTGCCGCTCTCTTATTCTCTTTGCTACGTCTCAATGTACGCTGATTGACGCGGAAATATGTTCACTTTTAAGGAGGAAGATGGTTGTTTACAAGAGAAACGATGGAGAAGCAACAAACGTGGTTTTATATCGCTGCCCTGTTCGTAGGAGCGGCGATTGGGCTGAGTACCTCTGAATGGGGAACAGCGCTGCATTATACGGTTTCCCCTGTGCTTGCCATTTTGCTATACAGCATGTTTTCACAGATTCCTTTTTTACAGCTAAAAGAATCCTGGTCCAACCTGCGATTTATTGGTGCTTTGCTGGTTGCTAATTTTATCATTGTACCTGTGGTTGTGTGGTTGTTACTCCTGGCATTTCCGCAACCTCCTGCCGTACTCATAGGCGTTTATCTGGTGCTGCTTACCCCTTGCATTGATTACGTCATTGTTTTTACACAGCTGGGCCGGGGCAATGAGAAATTGATGCTGGCAGCAACGCCAATCCTGTTTGTTATACAAATGGTTTTATTACCGGTGTATTTGTGGTTGTTCCTTGGGAAGGAGGCAGCACAGGTCATGCAGGTGGGGCCTTTCGTGGAAGCTTTTCTATTCCTGATCGTAATACCGTTGCTGTTGGCTATTCTTACGCAAGTCGTGACCCGAGGCAAAGCCGGAGGAGAACGGGTGATGAACGCGACCGCTTGGCTGCCTGTACCCATGATGGCTCTGGTATTGATTGTCGTTGTCGCATCGCAGATCGGGAAGGTCTACAATGATTTTGCTGTAATTGTGGATGTACTACCCATCTATATTAATTTTCTGATCGTTATGCCCTTCGTGTCACGAATCGTTGCGGCTCTATTCCGATTGGATACAGGCGCAGGAAGGGCCGTTATTTTCAGTGCAGGGACCCGAAATTCGCTCGTCGTTCTGCCATTGGCACTAGCACTGCCCCCGGAGTGGGCCACAATTGCTGCCGCTGTAATTGTAACCCAGACGATTGTGGAGTTGGCGGGTGAGTTGATCTACATTCGTATTGTTCCTTCCGTCATATTACGGGATCGTTGATCCCTTAGAAAAGAAAAAGGGGCTATCCCAGAGCCATAAACAATGGCGGGATGCCCCTTTTACAGTTCAGGAGACTCATTAAACATTTCCGTCAGATAACGTTTTGCGGTACTCCCCCGGTGTGATGCCCTCCATTTTTTTGAACACTTTGCTGAAATACTTCTCGTCCTGATAGCCGACCATCTCCGAGATCTTTGCAATTCGTAGGAAAGGGTTCTGTAACAGCAGCTTAGCGTTATTGATTCGCAGCTTGCCCAAATACTCTGACCAGTTTAGCCCAAACTGCTGCTTGAATTTGCGTGAAATATATTCACGACTCAGGTAGAACCGTGCAGCAATCTGCTGCAGAGACAGGTCCTCCTGATAATGGGCATCCATATAACGTGCAATCTCACTCATCGGGTCCGGTGTGGCGTGATGATGTGCAGTGAGGGCCTTTCCGGCTGCGAGCAGCCGCTGTTCCAGCAGAGAACGGAGCAAGGGCAGTGATAACAGCCCTTCACGATCCAAAGGTAACTCGGCGAACGGAATCGGTTGTTCCTCTATCGCTTCATCTTCCTCCTTCGGTGGGGCGCCTGCGGCATCGTCGAGCCAACGGCCAATCATCCATTCCATTTCATCCACCCATTGCTGTATCTGCTCCGCTGTTACTACATCGAGCCGGGTGATAGGTTCCATCCACTCTGCAACCGCATTGGACACGCTGGTAGCGCGCCCACTCATAGACGCGAGTCGTAAGGACTCCTCAAAGGCGGATAACCGCAGCCCCTTGTTTCCGATGGAAGACTCCAATGTATCGTGAATACACTGCTTCGTTTGCAAAGCATTGCGTCGCCATAACCGCAAGCTTGCTTCCTGATATGCTCCCGAGGTTCCGGTAGGCTGAAATTCACAGCTGGATATTCCAAAATGAAGGCGGCGCTGGATGGTCTGCTCCAGACCATCATTCACTTTTTCGAGAATGGTTTGCAGGGATGAACACTGACCCCAGTACAGGAGAACGACCTCATCCGGTTGGTCAAGCTGGCGGAACACGACACCTTCGGCGGGTGGAGATAACATCTCTGCACAGATATTCAGTACGGAGAATACGAGCAGATCAGGCTGGCTGCGATATTTTGCCAAACATTGAGCATCGAGATGGGAAAGGCTGGTGACAGCCACACTGCAACTGTCGATCTGCTTGGGCAGATTTAATTCATCCCGCAGCCGCTGGAATTGGGTATTGTTGCTTCCACGTCCAACGACAAGCTCAGTAAGCAGTCTGTCATGATAATGCGGACGCATCTGATTGACCACCATGGATTGTCTTGTGGACTGCATCCGAACGGCATCGGCTTCTTTCCAGGCATCGACTGCCCTAAACAAAGATGAATTCAGTTCGTCTGCTTCGACTGGCTTGAGCAGGTAGTCCGTACCACCATATCGAATCGCATGTCTGACCAGTTCAAAGTCATCATAACCGCTGATAACCAGTACCTTGCTATGCGGGGCATGAACAGATATCCATTCAAGCAGAGCCATACCGTCCTTGCCAGGCATTCGCATATCGCTGAGTACAATTTGCGGTTGATGGGCCGTGATGGCAGCGACCGCTTCGTGACCATCTGCCGCTTCATACAAGGTATCAATTCCTGCGGTTTCCCATTGACCAAGCAGCTTAATTGCATCGCGGACGTGTTTTTCATCATCGACAATCAAGGCTTTCATGTTGTTCACTCTCCCGCGTATAGTTTGACTATAATCTCTACACCATTCGGTTCCAGATTGCTGATCGTAAGCGTCGCATTGTATCCCGGAGGTGAGTTCAGTTGGAGTCTGCGCATCACGTTACGTAGTCCGATCGACTCGGTCTCGTCCATTTCCTGAGAGGAATCGGAGGATGTGGACGCCAGACGCAAGCTACGCTGAATCTCGGACAACTTCTCTTCCGGGATGCACGGTCCGTTATTTTCCAGATGAATCTGAATCCAGTTGTCAGTCGTTCGGTGACTGGATATGCGTATCCTGCCTTTGCCAGGCTGAACATCGGCCCCATGCTTGAAGTAATTCTCAATTAAAGGTTGTAAGGTCATTCTTGGCATTTCGGCGCGCAAGGTATCTTCGGAAAAATCCAGTTCGACCTCCAGACGGTCACCGAACCGCTCTTTTTGAAGTTCCAGATAGAGCCGTGCATGCTCGGATTCTTCGTGCAAAGTGACCCGAGTCTGGTCACGCATGCTGTAGCGCAGCATTTTGGATAGGGAAGAGAGCAGCACATACACCCGCTGTCCTTGCTGCTGAAGCGCCAAAGTACCGATGGATTGTAATGTATTATACAAAAAATGGGGATGAATCTGGGCTTGCAGTGCTTTAAGCTGATTCGTTTTATTCGCAATTTCCAGGCGATATTCCCGCAAAATCAAATTGTTCACTGTATCCATCATATCCCGGAAATGACGAGACAGCACACCGATCTCATCCCGACTCGTTAACCGGATATCCACATGCAGGCGTCCAGCCTGAATCTGATTCATATAACGCATTAATTGCTTCAGAGGTCCGGTGATGCGGATCGAGATGAACAGGGTTGCCACAATGACCAATAACAGCGCGGCAAGGGCGATCATGGCGTTATTCCACGTTAATGTGGTGGCACTTGCGTACAACGTTTCATTCGGAATCTGTTTTACAATGGTCCAGTTTGCAAATGGACTGCCTAACTGTTGGTACACATACATCGAATGATCTTGTTCAAAATGCCCTGAAGCGGTCTGCGCTGTCCCTTCGTCGGAACGTGCCAAATTGAGTTCAGTCGCCGCCTCCTGTCGTAATGCTTCCGTTCCACTAACTTCCGACTTTCCTTCGTAAATAATCTGGTTCCGATTGTCGATGACATAGATCTGTTCCTTTGCCGGATCATACAATCTGCTGCAAATTTCGGCAATGGTATCCATGTTCAAATCGATGGCGAGCGCACCCAAGCGTTCTGTCGAAGGCACATCCTTGATCACACGGTGGAGGGTGATCACTGTTCTTGGAGGGTCATCTGCTGACGCTGCCTTGAAGCCGTAGGAATGACTAAGGTGCGCCGATTCGACCCAGATATCCGGATTTTTATCGTCCGATTTTCCATGAAGCGTGTCGGAGTAGGCCTGTTTGCGCTCTTCCCGCTTCGGGAAAGGATTTGCAATCAATGTCGATTGATTGGCAGCAAAGGAGTGCAGATATAGCTGGAATACATCGGGCACAGCCGAGCGTATCGTCTGCAGGGTGGTGTATACCTCTGCAACTGCGCGGTAGTCGCCGGGGATTTTCGCCAGATTCCGCAGAAAATTCGGATCATTGTACACAGCCAGCGAAGCTCTTGCCACGTTATCCACGTAATTGTTGAGATTGGTGGATGCCTGAAAGATCAGGCGTTTGTTCTCGGCGACGGCCTGCTCGCGCAGGGCGGTCTTGGTCTGGATAAACGTCATGCTGATGGATGCCAGCAGCGGAATCGTTGTGGCAATGAGCATAAAAGCAATTAGCTTGGTGCGAATACTGTAGTATTTTGACATCGTGACACCCCTTCTGGTTGCAGGTTAAGAAAGGACAATATTTTACACCCAACTGTTCACCAGGGTCGGTGTTTCCCTGTGCGAGATTGGGGTTTAATAGAACAAGAGACCAATTTCATCCATCTATAGAAGGGGAGAACGATATGAAGCATCGCAAATCTTCACAGCTGTTACAGCAGCTTGTGTTCGTGGGTCCCTCCATCGTCTTTTTTATTCTCATTATCGTGGTCCCTTTCCTGCTTGGCATGGTGTATTCCTTTACCGACTGGAACGGGGTGTCAGCGAACATTCATTGGGTAGGATTCGACAATTTCAAGCAAATTTTCTCGAATGATCCCAAGTTTCTATCTGCGTTTTGGTTTACGGTACGCTTCACCTTGGTAGGTGTAATCTTGACCAATGTGATCGGTTTTTTCCTGGCGTATTTCCTGACCAAACCGCTCAAGACGAGAAACTTTCTGCGCACGATCTTTTTTATGCCTAACGTGATCGGTGGATTGTTGCTCGGCTTTATCTGGCAGTTCATATTTGTGAAAGGGTTTTCAGCAGTAGGCGACGTGACCGGATGGTCCTTCTTCAACCTCCCATGGCTGGGAGATGAACCGACCGCCTTCTGGGGTATCGTCATTGTATTTGTCTGGCAGACTGCAGGTTATCTGATGGTCATCTACATCTCGTCCTTGACCAACGTATCACCCGATCTGCTGGAAGCTGCTGAAATTGATGGTGCCAGCCGCTGGCAGGTACTGCGCAGCATTATTTTCCCACTCATTATGCCGGGAGTCACGATCTGTCTGTTCCTTGCTATCTCCTGGTCATTCAAAATGTTCGATCTCAATCTGTCGCTAACCAAAGGCGGACCGTTTGGATCAACAGAGTCGGTAGCACTGAATATTTACAATGAGGCTTTTGTTAACAATCGGTACGGCATCGGTACAGCCAAAGCACTTGTGTTCTTCGTAATCGTTGCCATTATCACCATGATTCAGGTGCGTGTGACGAAGAGCAAGGAGGTGGAGGCATAGATGGATACGTCAAAAAATTATCGTTTCAGTACCATTGTAACCGAGATTGTTATGATACTCATTGGTTTAATGTTCCTGGTTCCGTTTTACTTCCTGTTTGTCAATTCGGTCAAAACATTCGGTGACCTGCTTACCAATTCGGCCGCATGGCCGGAAGTGTTCCAATGGGGCAACTATGCGAACGCTTGGGAGAAAATCAAATTCCCGTCAGCGCTGATGAACTCGCTCATCGTCACCGTAGTCAGCAATCTGCTGCTGGTGTTGATCAGCTCCATGGCCGCCTACCGAATGGTACGCAGCGATACCCGGTTCAACCGGATTTTGTTCGGCATGTTCATTGCCGCCATGGTGATTCCGTTTCAGTCTATCATGATTCCACTCGTTACTGTAACCAGTAATCTTGGACTGATCGACAGTCTGTTCGGGCTCATCATCTGTTATCTCGGTTTTGGCGCACCGATGTCCATCTTCCTGTTCCACGGATTCGTCAAATCGGTTCCGCTCGAAATTGAGGAAGCGGCACGAGTGGATGGAAGCTCCGCTTACGGCGTGTTCTTCCGGATTGTATTCCCGCTCATGAAGCCGATGTATGTTACCGTCATTATCCTGAATACACTTTGGATCTGGAATGACTATCTGCTGCCATCCCTGATACTGCAAAGCTCGAATTTGCGTACCATTCCGATTGCGACCTTTGCGCTCTTCGGACAATATACGAAGCAATGGGATCTAGCCCTGCCTGCACTGGTGCTTGGCATCATGCCAATTATCATCTTTTTCCTGCTGATGCAGAAATACATCATTCAGGGGATTACCGCCGGATCAGTTAAAGGGTAAGTGCGGGGTAGGAGCCGCTCCGGGATCATGTGCGCTTTCGGTCGCTGTTGCTCCTCGGTGGCCTGAATAAATTAAGGCAAAGAAGCCACCGAGTATCAAAGGCGAGCGCTCCGCTCCTCCAGCGCATCATGATCCCTCCGCTCTAACCTCGCACGAAGGGTGCAAAAGGAGTCATGCCCGCATAACATGGGCCTGACTCCTGAAAGAGAAGTGAACAAGTGCAAAAAGTTCAAAAAGGGAAGATCAAGTACAAAAAGATGTAAAGCAAAATTGGTAAGGCAAAGAGGTATGCAAGAGCGGGCCGCTCCGGGATCATGTGCGCTTTCGGTCGCAGTTGCTCCCCGGTGGCTGCATAAAGCCAACAAGCTGTTATACTGAAACTACTATAGGGAGAGTGTATGTATGAAAAGAATGACCAAGTTGACGTTGCTTATGCTAATTGCTTTTTCCGTAATGCTCGCAGGTTGTGGCAACGGAGATAAGAGTGGAAGTCCTGTAAACACAGACGCCCAAAGTGGCGGAGAGGCTGCTGCAGGAGAGAAAACCATTAAAATATTTCAATTCAAAGTCGAAATTGCGGAAGCGCTTAACCGTCTCAAGGCGGAATATGAGTCCTCCCATCCAGGCATCAAGCTGGACATCCAGACCGTGGGCGGCGGCAGTGACTATGGCGCTGCACTGAAAGCCAAGTTCGCTTCAGGTGAACAACCGGACATTTTCAACGTTGGTGGATATCGTGAACTGGACACATGGCTCGAATACTTGGAAGACCTGTCAGGTGAGGCATGGGTAAAAGATGTGCTTGATGTTGCCAAAGAGCCGATGACCAAAGACGGCAAACTGTATGGACAACCGCTGGCACTGGAAGGTTATGGCTTCATTTACAACAAAGACCTTTTCAAAAAAGCAGGCATCACTGAAATTCCAACCACATTGGAACAATTGGATCAGGCTGCACAGAAACTTCAAGCCGCAGGTATTACCCCGTTCTCCAATGGATATCAGGAATGGTGGGTACTCGGCAATCATAACGTAAACGTGGCATTTGCGAATCAGGCAGATCCGGTGAAATTTATTCAAGGTCTTAACGAAGGAACGGAGAAAATCCCTGGTAACCAAGTGTTCACGGATTGGATGAACATGCTCGACTTGACGCTGAAATACAGCAACAAAAACCCACTGACAACTGATTACAATACACAAGTGACTCTGTTTGCAAGTGGAGAAGCGGCGATGATGCAGCAAGGGAACTGGACTCAGGTACAGATTGATGGAATTGATCCGAATCTGAATCTCGGCATTCTGCCAATGCCAATTACGAATGAACCGAATGACAAATTGTTTGTTGGCGTACCGAACTACTGGGTTGTGAACAAGAATTCGCAAGTGAAACCGGAAGCGAAAGAGTTCCTGGAATGGCTCGTGACATCGGATATCGGTAAACAATACATGACCAAAGAATTCAAGTTTATCCCTGCGTTCAGCTCGATTCAGGCATCCGAAGAGGATCTGGGTGACCTCGCAACTGATATTATGAAATACAGCCAAGAGAACAAAACATTAAGCTGGAACTTCAACCGTTTCCCTGAAGGTGTTCCACAAGAATTTGGCAGCACGATTCAGGCGTATGTAGCAGGCAAATCGGACAAAAAAGCTTTGCTTGATGCATTGCAACAAAACTGGGATAGTCTGAAAAAGTAAACGAACACGGATCACTTATCCGTATAAGTAAAGTATAAGGAATCTCAATCTTGAATGGTTATCCACATACTAGTATCCACAGGCTTCAATTCATTTCGCAAATGATTTGGATAAGTAGTCCACTCTAATAGGTCAGCCAGAATTCCATTCTGGTTGGCCTGTTTTGTTAGTTTTGGGGCTCCACGATCGCAGATCGGAAGAACACAATAAAAAAATGCTTCAGAAATGTGGATAACCCCATCATATCTGGAGCTTCATTGACTTATTTAACACAGGGTTAATACTATATGTGGATATCCTGTGTGTACAGCGTTCCAAATGTGGACAAGTACGACAAATTTCGGGCAAAGAGCATCTTTTGTTAACGGCAAAACTTGTATTTGTTTAATTAGTACTGTATAGTTCTAAATATGACAAATGAAAAATCAATCTCCGGATCTTTAAAATCCAAGAGTTCCAATCCGGTCAATCGGACCAAGGCAGTGGAAGTAGCCGCTCAGTTATTTTTGCGTCAGGGATACAGCTATGTCAGCATGGATGAGGTCGTGCGGGCAAGCGGGGTATCCAAATCGAATATCTATTACCATTTCAAAAACAAGGAGGAATTGCTCCAGGCCGTGGTACAATACTGGATTGCTCAGTATGAATCAGAGCTATACCTGCTGCTTAGTCAGCGGGAACGAGAGGTGACGGAGCGGATTTATTCGTTTATAGCGTTACTGTCCGCAGGCATGGAAGGGCGCGATTATAAAGGAAGCTGTCCCTTTATTACACTGTACATGCAGACACCAGCCAGCGCACCCGAGGTAAAGGAAAGCATAGCCCGTTTCTTCCGTGAGCTGCAGCCCATAATGGAAAAGCTGGTGCAGCAAGGGATGGATCGTGGGGAATTCCGCAAGGGGATTGAGCCGGGGCCAGCGGCTGCATTATTTATTGCAGCTTTGGAAGGTTCACTTGTACTCGCGGAGACTGCACGTGATATAGGAATTATTGAACAATCAGCACGTACATTTTGTCAGATGCTTCGGTAAACGAAGCTCTTTTTTTGACCACAACTAGTACTATATAGTACTAAAATAAATGTTGATGAAAAGGGAGAGATTAGAAATGAGTGTACATACTTCGTCATTTTCAAACGCAGAACGTAAGACTGAAACTAATTCGGCTAAGAACAACATGGCGACTGAATCAAGAACTATTTTGATGACGGGCAGTACCGGATTTATAGGTAAAGAGGCAGTAAAACAACTTTGGAACAGTGAGGCGCAGTTAGTGCTGCTTGTGCGCTCTGAATCCAAAGCAAGGATGGTTCTGAATGCATACGGAGTAACGAATTTCAGCCGGATAACCTGTATTCAGGGGGATTTGTCAGCTCCTGGCCTCGGCCTAACCAAAGCCGATCGTGAGCGTGCTCTTCAGGCCAACATCATTATTCATGCAGGTGGAACGATGGATGTCACATTGCAACCGAAGGTGGCAGAAAAGATTTTTATGAATGGAGCAAGAGGCATTGCCGAACTCGCCGAAGATATTCAGCGCAAACACGGATTGAGGCACTTTATCCACGTGGTTGGTTTTATGAGTCCATATGGAAGGAAGAACTCTCCGCCCATATCATCAGCCAATGGAGATGCTGGGGATAAGTCGAACAGACAGAAATCATGGATGAGCAAAGCGTTCCATTCCGAAAGTGCCTATGAGCATATGAAATTCGAAGCGGACCGTTATATTCGACAGCACGCTGAGCAGCATTCATATGTCTTATCTGTTGTAAACCCGAGTACGGTCGTCGGTCCATATCCCACAGGTGCAACTGAACAAACCGGCGGAATTGGCATGATGATACAAGCGATGAGAAGGCGTAGAATGCCGGTGATTCCTGGTGGCCTACAGCATTGGCTGCCCCTTGTATCCAATGATGTGGTGGCACAGACTCTCGTTTTTCTGACTCAGGACAGCAATCCATCCGGCGGCACATATCCCTTGTTGTCCAGAAAAGCGGACAGTCCGGATATGAAGGAACTGATTCGGCTACTTGCGGCAGAGTTGGATGTATCTGCACCTCGATGGTCAGTGCCTCTGCCCATGATCCATGCAGCGATGAAGGCTGGTGGCACAAAGATCAGCGGAATACCGCCCGAATCAATTGCGTTTATTACCAAACATGAGTTTGAAGTGCAGCAGACGGAGCGGTTATTTCAGCGAATGGGACTAAAGTTGCCTGAAGTTAGCGAGCTATTGCCTTACGTGACAGCCGATTTGGATTATCGTTTCAGCTATCCTGCACAGAATGATCTGCCTCAAGGCTGGACTTGGACGCGCAAGGGCAATCTGGCGGTGCTGGTCCATGAGGGTCAGGGTGACCCATGGGTGATTGTTCATGGTTTGATGAGCAGTGCTGACGATATGATTCCTCTGGGAGATGCGTTATGGAGTATGACGGGAAACCCGGCATGGCTTGTGGATCTTGCCGGATTTGGGCGTTCTCCAGTTCATCGGAACAGGGGAAAAGGGATGGCTTTCAAAGGACAGGTCGAGGCGGTTCGAAGTGTTCTGAATGAGGTACAAGGTCCAGTCAAACTGATAGGACATTCCGTTGGGGCAGCGATAGCCGCAATGGTCATGCAGGAGAGTGTGAGGGAACATATTCAGCTCGCCATGCTGCAACCCGTGTGGGGAGAATCGAAGGACAGAATACAGCGCCTGATATCAAAGTTCCCGAGAAGAATGCTGCAAGGAATGTTATCACGGATGACCCCACAGCAAGTGGTCGAGCAGCTAAAGAGCACAGATGCTTCTGAGATCAATCCAACCCTGCTGGAAGGCTATGCGAGGAGTGCTTCTTCTGGTTTGAAGTCTCCCCGCATCGCAGGAGCGAATGCTGATTTGCTCCACTGGATACAGTCTCATTCCAATGATAAAGTGTCGCAGACAAGTGCAGATACGCAGCGCACACTCATGATGTGGGGGACAAACGATAAGGGATACGCGCGCCCGGAAAATCTCCATTCATCCGTCCAACAAGTGGAACTGCCCTATGGACACCAATTTCCCCTGTTTCATGCGGAAGAAACAGCTTCACTGCTTGTGGAATGGCAAGTGAAGGGAAGGTACGCGAAAAAATGAAGTGTGCATTCCCGAAATAACACAATATTCAGGTCGCTCAAGAACAAAATGTTAAATTATATTACACATACAGTTAGATAAAATGAATGAAAGCGTTATTTTCACTCCCATTTATACTTGTCGCACAAATAAACGATGCTCATTTTGGCAAGGCGGTACATTGTGACCCTCTTCTGAACTGCGATAGACTTGATTTCAAGATCAACAGCTAAGAGGAGGATGTGTACGATGCCACTTCAAAAAACGTTATTGGCACTGGACGCGCTGGACAGCGCTTATGTAAATGGTGAGAGTGTAAAGCAATTATTTGTTCAATATCCACAGGTTTCGGTTGAAGTGCTGACGGTACAAGGGGAAAAGGGAAGTACGGATTTTGTCAAAATCATCATCCCGGGTACGGACGGCAAGTTGTCCGGAGGGCAGGCCCCGACGATGGGAATTGTCGGACGGCTGGGTGGAATTGGTGCCCGTCCAACGCGTATCGGACTCGTCTCGGATGCCGATGGCGCTGTCGCTGCTGTTGCAGCAGGACTGAAACTCGCCGATATGCAGACCAAGGGTGATTCGCTCAAGGGAGATGTCATTGTGACGACGCATATCTGTCCGGATGCCCCTACTCTTCCGCATGAGCCGGTTGATTTTATGGACTCCCCGGTCGACATTTTGCAGATGAATGAGCATGAGGTTCTGCCCGAGATGGAAGCCATTCTGTCCATTGATACCACCAAAGGAAACCGGGTGATTAACCATAAAGGCATCGCCATTTCGCCAACGGTGAAAGAGGGATACATTTTACGGGTAAGTGACGATTTGCTTCGAATCATGGAGATGACCACAGGACAGCTGGCTGTGACTTTCCCGATTACGACGCAGGATATTACGCCTTATGGCAATGACTTATACCATATCAATTCCATTTTGCAGCCAGCTGTGGCTACCCATGCACCCGTTGTAGGCGTAGCTATAACCGCTCAATCAGCAGTCCCTGGATGCGGCACAGGAGCGAGCCATGAGGTTGATATTGCAAGCGCAGTTCGTTTGGTCGTGGAGACAGCCAAGGAATTCACGAATGGCACCTGTTCGTTCTACAATGAGGAGGAATATAACCTGATTACTCGTCTGTATGGATCGATGAAAGTGCTTCAGACCCCGGGGATACAGCAGGCCGCTCCTTCTGCATAGTTTAATCCGAGAAGGTCACGATTGAAGCGGCAGGTAGAAATGCTGCTATGGATAAACGTGGCATCTACCAGCCGATCTGATATGTAGGAGGCTATAAGATGATTAAGCAGCTTGGCATGATTACGATTGGACAAGCTCCACGGACCGATGTTGCGCCTGTCATCGAGAAGCATCTGGAGGGGCGGGCCGAACTTGTTCAGGTCGGGTTGTTGGACGGACTGTCGGCAGCACAGATTGCTAAGCTGGCACCGGAGCCTGGTGATTATGTCCTGACTTCTCGTCTGCTGGACGGCAGTGCAGCCACCGTATCCCGTGAAAAAATCAGGCCGATATTGGATCGCAAAATCCGTGAGATCGAAGCCTTGGGCATCTCCAATATTTTGTTGCTGTGCACAGGTTCATTCCCGGGTCTGCGTTCAGCCAAGGTGCACCTTATTGAACCTGATCGCATTATTCCTCCAGCCGTACAGGCCATGGCCGATGGGCGACGTCTCGGGCTTATCGGGCCATTACCCGAGCAAGGGGGACAGCTCGATCTGAAGTTTTCTTCCCTGGTCCAGCCTGCATTTGCCGCAGCTTCTCCCTATACATCCGGCGAAACTGAATTCCGTCAGGCGGCTGAATCACTGAAGGGACGTGTTGAACTCATTTTACTGGATTGCATGGGGTATGATGAGCGCCACCGTCAGTGGGTTGCCAATGCCAGCGCAGGAATCCCGGTCATTTTGTCGAATGCTCTAATGGGTAAGCTAGTAGCGGAAATGGTCTGACACAGGAGGAGACGAACAGATGAATCAGCAACGAATTGACGTCAGTAAAAATGTTTTGGTGGAATGCCTTGGACTTCGCAGTGGTGAGACGCTGGCTGTCGTGGCGGATGATGCCAAGAGAGAACTGGCCGAATCGATATATGAGGCTGGCAAGGCATTGGGAGCGGATGCGGTGCTTATGGTGATGAAGGAACGAAGCAAATCCGGTGAAGAACCGCCTGCACCGATCGCCGAAGCGATGAAGCGTGCAGATGTTGCCGTATGCGTAACCCGCTATTCACTAACCCATACGCAGGCTCGTAAACAGGCGGCAGCTGCTGGGACTCGGGTAGCGACGATGCCGGGGATGACGGACGATATGTTCATGAACGGCGCTATTACCGCAGAATATCCCAAAGTGAAGGCTTTGACAGATAAGGTCACAGCCATGCTAAGTGCAGGCAGCAGCGTCCGTATCGAGAAAGATGGACACCAGCTGTCGTTCTCCATACAGGGACGCAATGGCGTACCGAGTACAGGAATGTACCTAAAGCCAGGTGAGTCCGGGAATTTGCCTTCCGGCGAAGCGTATATCGCCCCCGTTGAAGGCATTGGAGAGGGTGAAATCCTGGTGGATGGCTCAATCGCAGGAATAGGTGCGATCAGCGAACCTATTCTATTGACGGTTAGAGAGGGCCGCCTTATTAAGGCAACTGGCGCTGAAGGAGACAAGTTGTTATCCATGCTGGGGAATGGTGATGGTCGAATTCTTGGCGAATTCGGCATTGGTACCAATGACAAGGCACGAATCACAGGTGTTGTCCTGGAGGACGAGAAAGTCTACGGTACGATTCATGTTGCCTTTGGCAGTAACAATACCTTTGGTGGCACAGTTGCAGCTGGTGTTCATATTGATGCCGTTGTGCAGAAGCCGGATGTGTACATTGATGATGTGTTGATTATGCGTCAGGGAGAATTGCTCGATCAGAAATAGAACAGAAAAATCAAGAGATATCCTTGTGGATCAAAGAAAAGGTGTATGAGAGCGTACACAACATATCCACAGTGGGGACCGATGCGTAAATTACGCGGTAGTTTTGGCGACAAATACACAACATATTCACAATATATAAATAGTTATCCACATAACTGGGGGTAACTATCAACAGTTTGTGGGTAACATATGCACAAGATATCCACAGCCTGGGGAGGAATGCCGATGTTGGGTCTTATCAGAGTGATTACGCTTCATCATGAAGAGGATATCCACAGACACGGGGCATTGATTGAAGGGCGATATGGCATTCCGGTTCGGAGTCGCTGTATTCCCGATCAACCGCTGGGGGTATATGATCACACCACAGAGCTTCAATCGATTCCCAAAATTGTGGATCTGGCGCGGGAACTCGAACAGGAAGGCTGTACCGCTATCGGTATCAGTTGTGCAGCCGATCCAGCTCTTGCAGAAATTCGTGCCGCTGTTCACATCCCCGTCTATGGTGCTGGATCATGTGCTGCACATCTTGCGCTTACATCAGCAGCGCGTGTAGGTGTATTGACCATCCTGGAGGAAGTGCCACTCCTGATTCGAGGAATACTGGGTGATGCCTATATTGGGATGGAGCGTCCCGAAGGTGTGGTAACTACGCTGGATCTCAACACGCCACAAGGGCGAATTGCGGCTATGGAAGCCGCCAGAAGACTGAAGGCGGAGGGCGCCGAGTCCATCGTTCTTGCGTGTACCGGTTTTGCCACGATGGGTTTTGCCATGGAAGTGGAAAAAGAACTGCATATCCGAGTGCTTGACCCGATCTATTCATTAGGGGCAGCCGTATCTGCATTGAATGTCTGATCAAGGGCGTGCGGGATGTGTACTATTGGCTGACTTTTAGGTTTGTAGGGTTTGATTCTAACGCCGATGCTAGGGGGAATAACTGCATCGGCGTTATTTATGTTGGATAAAGGGTTGCCGGGTCTGATGGGAGTAGCGCGGCGAATGTATGCAAAGGGGGTGTGTATAATGTATTCTGTTTTATTTTGATATGACGCGATAAAGTAATGAGTTTATTTTTAATATCGTTAACTACATCTAACAACGTATTATTGTTACTTTATTTTGTGAAATCATTTCATGGTATATGGATATCACAGAATTTCCCGTTTTTTTTGAATAGATAGTCTGGTAAACTATCCAAAAAAATGAGATGCAGTATGCAAGAATGATATGCAAATCTGGCTCAGGGTGGTCGATAGGCTTGAAAACGACAGGTATAACATTGAAAGAACTGTTGAATATTCCTATACTCAGCAAGGCCAAAGTCATTAGCGGACACCAGGGATTGGATCGGGTTGTGCGGTTCGTGGATATTATGGAGGTGCCCGATCTGCAAGGGTGGTTGCGAGAAGGCATGCTTATGCTGACGACAGCCTACTCAATTCGCGATAATCCAGGGTTGCTCGGAGAACTGATTTATACGCTTAATGAAGCCGGGGCTGCTGCTTTGGCCATCAAGCCAGCGCGTTTCCTCAAAGAAATCCCGAAAGAAGCCGTTGCAGCCAGTAATGACTGCGGTCTGCCCATCATTGAGATTCCTCCGGAAATACCCTACATGGATATTACGCAGCCAGTTATGGAATTGGTACTGGATCGACAGGCCGCACTGCTCCGCAGGTCAGAGGAAGTATATCGGACGCTGATGACCATGGTGCTTGAAAACAGCGGAATTCAGGCTGTAGGGGACAATGTGGCTGAACTGCTTCAGGCACCTGTAGGTGTTATCGATAATGCGGGACAGATGATTGTGTCTTCACCACCGGATTATGACTGGAAGGAAGCTTTGGACCCACTTGTATGGGAGATTAATCTGGATCGGCGCAAGGTTGCCCGGCTGCTGGTGGACAAGGACTCCCTGGATGAGATGGAACAAGTCGGAATTGAACAGGCCAGACTGGTACTATCGCTGGAATTGATGAGGAACAAGGTGGCGGAAGATACCGAATTGCGTCTTCGAGGCAATTTCATCGACGAGCTGCTGACACCCCCTCTACTGCTACCGCATGAAGCTGAATCGAGAGGTCGCAAGCTGGGCATGAATCCGGATCATTTATGGGAAGTGGCCGTGATGGAAGGGGAGACGGCTCCGGATGAAGACCTGTTGACCGAATTGCTTGGTCAGGAGGCCAGAAAACGGAGAGTAGCGCCTCATATTGAGTTCCGGACCAACAGGGCAGTCCTCTTTTTGCCAACACCGGAGTCCAGGGATGCAGTGTGGATGGATGACGTTCAATCTTGGACCGATACCATTGGGCTATGGCTCGAAGATCCGGCCAACAAGCTTGGACAGTTCAGGACAGGCGTGGGCACCCGGGTTCCACTTTGGAATATGCATCAAAGCTATGGCGAGGCCAGGAATGCCCTGATGGTATCCTCCCGTTTGTCGGGTGGGCGTACAACCCGATTTGAGGATGTGGAGGTATATCATTTGCTGAGTGAAACGGCGAATGATCCGGGTTTTGCAGCATTGTTTGAGCGGAAGCTGGGAAAATTGCGGGCTTATGACGATGAACACAGTGGTGACTTGCTGCGGACCTTTTTTTATTATCTGGAAAGCAGGGGGAGCCTGATCGAGACAGCCAATCGCCTCTATATTCACCGGAATTCCGTGAAATATCGGCTGGAGCGAATCCGGGATATTACGGGCTTTGACCTGAACCAGCCGCGTGAACAATTTGTCTGTCATCTGTGTCTTGTGTATTACTACATGAAGCAGGATAAACAAGAGGTGTAGGTCCTGCCCACCGGGCACTTGCTTCTACAGCAAAATCAACAATGGAGGATATGGTAGATATAGGTCGAAAAATAGCGAACTATGTCTTAGAGTGTAATTTAACATGACATTAATAGGAGACATTAGTGCACAATCGACAAACGGTTGTGCTTTTTTTTAGCTAAAAGGGACGTAGTTCGACGCAAGGATTATAGGTAAAATAAGCACAATTACAAAGAAGAGACGGATAAACAGACAAGTTTTCAAGCCTGGACCGTCCACAGAGAACCGTAAAACAGCAAGTGAGACATCAGAGTTAAAGGGGTTGATCGATTGTTTGCTTACACGCTCCGAAGGCTGCTGCAGATGATTCCGGCGCTGATCGGCATTGTGGTGATTACCTTCATCCTGTCCCGCGTTCTTCCGGGAGATCCGGCCATTGTCATGGCTGGCGAACAGGCTACGGATGATGTCATTGCCAAAATCCGAATGGACATGGGATTGGACAAGCCATTATTTGTACAATTTTTTAGCTACGTGGGACAGTTGCTTCAAGGCAATCTGGGCTTCGCCTACCATACTGGTCATACGGTGCTGAGTGATTTCGCCACCCGCTTTCCGGCAACCATTGAGCTGACGCTGGCCAGTGTGATTATAGCCATCTGTGTTGCGATTCCGGTAGGTATCATCGCCGCAACTCGAAAAGAGTCTTTTATGGACCACATCTCCAGAGTGTTCTCCCTGATTGGAGCATGTGTACCGATCTTCTGGCTGGGACTGCTATTTATTTACATCTTCTATTCCATCCTCGGCTGGGCTCCAGCTCCAATGGGACGCATCAGTGGGGACCTCAATCCGCCGACGCATATCACCGGATTGTACGTGATAGACAGTCTTATGACTGGCGATATGGTTGCACTCAAAAGCAGTCTGGCACATTTGCTGCTCCCGGCGATATGCCTGAGCACAGGAACAATGGCGATTGTGGCGCGTATGACCAGATCCAGCATGCTGGAAGTCATCGGACAGGATTATGTGCGTACTGCACGAGCCAAGGGCTTGAGTGAAACCGCGGTCGTCGGCAAACACGCCCTGATCAATGCCCTGATTCCCACGTTGACCGTACTTGGCCTTCAGTTCGGTGGATTACTCGGTGGTGCGGTAATTACGGAAACGATCTTTTCCTGGCCCGGTGTCGGCGGTTATGTCACAGATTCGATTCTGGCTGCCGATTATGCACCAATTCAGGCGTTCACACTTGTAAGTGCAATTCTGTTCAGCTTTATAAATCTGGCGGTGGATCTGGTCTATGGATTGATAGATCCACGAATCCGTTATGAATAGGGTCGCCGCGAAAGGAGGAGTACCGCTGTGAGTACTGCCGCACCGACTTCCATGGGAACCAAACCTGTACCAGCGGTTGTTCCCAAACCCAAAACCTTTCTGAGACTGTTGCTTCGCAATCGGCTCGCTGCCATTGGTCTGACCTTTATTGTCACGTGGACTGTCATTGCTGCTATTGCGCCGTGGATTGCCCCTTATGATCCGTACGTGACGAATACGGCTGTGAAGCTGGAATCCCCGTCAGGTGGTCACTGGTTTGGTACGGATAACTATGGCCGGGACATTCTGAGTCGTGTTCTGTATGGAGCCAGAATAAGCATCTGGACGGGCTTGATTGCCGTCAGCATCTCGTTTGTCATCGGGGTTCCGCTTGGTGGAATTGCTGCTTATTACGGTGGACGTACTGGCAATATCATTATGCGGGTGATGGATGTACTGCTTGCCTTTCCCTCGCTGGTCCTCTCCATGGCGATTGCGGCTTCCATCGGCAACGGACTGACGAGTGCCATGATTGCTGTAGGGATTGTCGGCATTCCTGAGTTTGCCAGATTGATGTATGGACAGACGGTATCCTTGCGCGAGAAGGAGTACGTGGAGGCCAGCAGAGCCATTGGTGTAAGGGACAGAGTGATTCTGTTTCGCCACATTTTGCCGAATGCTTTGGCACCACTGTTGGTACAGGCCACACTCGGTATGGGTTTTGCCATTCTGACGGCATCCAGTTTGAGCTTTCTTGGTCTTGGCGTTAAACCGCCTACAGCCGAATGGGGGGCCATGATCTCTGAAGGTCGGGAGTATATCATTTCCGGACAATGGTGGCTCGTGACGTTCCCTGGACTAGCTATAGCCACATCCATTCTTGGCTTTAACCTGCTCGGAGATGGTTTCCGTGATGTGCTGGACCCAAGGTTGCGTTCGGGAAAATAGAGGAGGGTTACATCTGCCTCTACAGAACCGATTCATAGATAGCTGGATGGGGGAACCGATTTGCGGGGAATGCCTTGAGATAAAGGTATGCAAGGTTCTATCACAAGCAGTAGGCGGATCGAATGCTGCTTCGGTTAGTATCAGGAATATAAGCACGCTGCTTATCAGGTACTGGTGCACACATTCGCTCTGTCTAATAAAAGCTGCAACGTTTTACAGTGTCACATCATAAGACTGGTTCAAAAAGGGGAGGAAACTAAAAATGAAAAAGCTCAAATGGTTTTCTGCAATGATTGCTCTTACCGTTGTTCTTGGCGGCTGTGCCAGCAATGCCAACCAGCAGCCTGCGGCATCCGGCTCAGGAGAAAATACGAAGCCTGCGCCTACACTGACGGTTGCTTATTCTGAGGGTGGAACTACGATGGACCCGGCGGAGGCGAATGACCTGACCTCGGACACATTGGTCCTGGCAACCTATGACCAGTTGGTAACCTATGGTGTCAAAACGGTAGATGGTGCTGACGTTGCCAACACAGAGGATATTCAGCCAATGCTCGCCGAGAGCTGGGAAGTGTCTGATGACAATATGACGTATACATTCAAAATCAAAAGCGGTTTGAAATTCCAAAGTGGAAATCCGGTCAATGCGGATGCAGTTGTGTACTCGTTTGACCGTGTGGCGAAATCCAGCTCCGGCAGCTTTCTATACGGCATGGCCGACATTAAGACTGTGACCGCCAAGGACGACTCTACCGTCGAGATCGTACTGAATAAAGCAAACCACATGTTCACCCAAATCATTGCCATGTATACCTTCTCCATTGTGGACCAGAAGTTGGTCGAGGAAAAAGGTGACGATTATTTGAAAACAAATGCAGCCGGATCAGGACCGTTCACGCTTGAGAAATGGGACCCGGCCAGTGAAGCGGTCTTCCAGGCCAACAACGACTACTGGCAAGGTGCACCGAAGCTCAGCAAAGTCACGCTGAAATTCACGAAAGAAGCCTCCAACCGTGTGCTGCTGCTGAACAAAAGTGACGTAGACATGGCGATCGAGATTCCTCCCAAAGATGTTGCGGCTTTGCAGGAGAACAGTAATTTGACGATCAAGTCGAATGCGAGTAACCGCATTTTGTTCTTCGCCATGAACAACAATGTCAAACCGTTTGATAATGAAAAAGTGCGTCAGGCTATCAGCTATGCGATCCCTTATGACCAATTAATCAACGATGTTATGTACGGTCAGGCCAAAGAGATGAAGAGTGCTGTAGCGAGCAACACACCAGGCTTTACGGATGCAGGATATGTGTACGAGTACAATTTGGATAAAGCCAAGGAATTGCTGAAAGAAGCAGGTTATGCGGAAGGATTCAGCTTTGACTTTACCCTCGGTTCCGGATTTGATGATTGGGAATATGACGCGGTTCTGATCCAAGCTGAGTTGGCCAAAATCGGTGTCAAAATGAACATTAACAAAGTGGCTCGTGCTCAGTTCCTGGAACAGCAAAAAGACGGGAATTTGGTCTCTTACATCTCCAAATGGACTTCTTTTGTTAACGATCCTGGATACCACCTGGGCTTCCTGCTCTACGGTGAAGGCTCTTCCAACTACATTCATTACAACAATGCGGAAGTGAACAAACTGTGGGAAGAAGCAGGCTCCGAACCGGATCAGGCAAAACGCAACGAACTGTACATGAAGGCGCAGGAAATCATTACGACCGAAGCGCCATGGGCATATCTTTACGAGTACAACCGGGTTGTTGGCATGAATAACAAAGTCAGCGGATATGTGTATTACCCGGATGAGGTTCTCCGTTTCTATCCACTTAGCAAAGAGCAGTAATTGAACGGACGTCTCGGGGGACAGGCAATTATGCCTGTCTTCTGACGATTCGTATTGACCACAATACAACCCATATTTGGAAGGAGCTTGATCAGAATGGATTGGAAAAGGAAGGTACTTGATGCAATTGAGGAAGGCCAGGACGAATTGCTGGAGCTATGTTCACAATTGATCCGTTTTCCGACAGAGAACCCTCCAGGGGATTCGCGTGAGATTAGCGCTTTTATTATCGAATATCTGCATCAGGCTGGAATCGACACCAAAGTACACGCGGCAACGGAAACCATGTTTAACCTGATCTCGACGTTGAATGGAGAAGGCGCAGACAAGTCAGATAAACATCTCATTTTCTGTGGTCATACAGACGTTGTGCCAGCCGGGGATCTCTCCCGTTGGGATTTTGATCCGTTCTGCGGCGAAATCAAGGACGGATACATGCTTGGACGCGGAGCATCCGACATGAAGGGCGGGCTTGCGGGCCTGATCTATGCAACGGTTATTCTGGCGAAGCTGGGTGTGCCTTTGCGCGGTGACCTGTCGCTGATGATTGTCCCGGATGAAGAAACAGGTGGTGATCTGGGGGTGCCGTGGGTTCTCGAACGTGGTCTTGCAACCGGAACCGCCGCAGTAATCGCTGAACCTTCCAGCCCGCAGCATCCAACGATTGGACAAAAGGGGAGCTGCTGGTTCGAGTTTACGGTGGAAGGCACGCCAGGTCATGGCAGTTTGCAGCCCATTGTAGGGGATAACGCGATTGTGAAGGCAGCCAAAGGCATTGAAGCCTTGCAGCGGCTGTGGGACATCAAGCCGGACATTCCGGAAGAAGTAAAGGATATTATCCGCATCTCGCAGGAATATGCGCGTGACCGCGAACAGGCAGGTCTGGCCTATCAGGTGTTCGACCATGTCACGGTAAATATCGGTTCAATTCAGGGTGGAACCAAGGTAAATGTGGTTGCGGATCGCTGCACTGTTCAGGTGGATTCGCGTGTCCCATTTGGTGTGGATTACCGGGATGTGCTCGATCGTGCCCGCTCGCTGCTGCTTGAAGCGGGAATTGAGTCAGAGCTGAAGCCGTTTGGCTTTCAGGGCAACGCAAACTGGACTCCAGCGCATGAACCGATCGTTAGCCAACTGGTGGAGAGCATCAGCGAAGTGAGCGGCGAGGAAGCGTATGGTGTGCTGCAATGGGCATCCAGCGATGCACGCCACTTCCGTAATCATCAGATTCCGGTCTTGCAATATGGTCCGGCAGAGCTGTCCACGATTCACAATTTTAACGAAAAAGCACCCGTGTGGCAGATTATCCAGTGCGCCAAAGTGTATGCGCTGAGTGCACTTAAATATTTGGGTGTGGAAGGCATGGATGATGATACGTCATTGAAGGATTTGAACGGTGCATCTTCGGAAGAAGCGGCGACCATCAAGCGTTAACTCTTTTCGGGAGAGAAGGGCGATTGAAGAACCAGTGAACGACAGAGTGGTAGGGACATGTGTACGGGTGTAGAAAGATTGAGAATGTAATGGTATGGGAGGGGAACAACATGACTGCACTGCTCGAAGTTTCGGATTTGCGGACAGAGTTTATCACGGATGCAGGCATCATCCGCGCCGTGGACGGGATCAGCCTTTCCATACGGCAGGGTGAGACGCTGGGTATTGTCGGGGAGTCGGGATGCGGGAAAAGTATTACCTCGTTATCGATTATGCAGCTGCTCCCCAAGAAGATCGGCCGTGTGGCGTCAGGACAAGTCCGTTTTCAGGGGAAAGACATGCTCAAGCTGTCCGGACGAGAAATTCGCCGGATTCGGGGTAACCGAATGGCGATGATCTTTCAGGAGCCGATGACCTCACTTAATCCGGTTTTCAAAGTCGGCAAACAAATCTCCGAGGCGGCACGATACCATCTGAAGCTGGGCAAAATAGAGGCTTGGGCACGGTCCGTTGAGATGCTGCGCAAAGTCGGCATTCCCCGTCCTGATAAAATTGCAGAACAATACCCGCACCAGCTCTCCGGCGGGATGCGCCAGCGGGTGATGATCGCCATGGCGATGGTATGCAGTCCGCAGCTGCTCATCGCGGATGAACCGACAACGGCTCTGGATGTGACCATCCAGGCACAAATTTTGGACTTGATGCGTGATCTCCAGCGGACGGAAAATATGGCAATCATGATGATTACCCACGATCTTGGCGTTGTAGCTGAGATGTGTGATCGTGTCATGGTGATGTATGCCGGACAAGTGGTGGAAGAGACGGATGTCAAAACCCTTTTTGCCGATCCAAAGCATCCGTATACCCGCGGTTTGCTGGCTTCGCTGCCACAGCTTGCGGGAGATCAGGATCGTCTTCAGTCTATCCCCGGTCAGGTGCCGAATCCGGCCCATATGCCGTCTGGCTGCCGTTTTGCCCCTCGATGTCCGGTGAAGGAAGCACGATGCGAGACGATACAGCCCGAATTACTGGAGACAGCACCAAGTCACAGCTGCCGCTGTCTGCTGCAACAGGAGGGGATCATATGAGTGCGATACTGGAAGTCAGAAACCTGAAGAAGCATTATCCGATCCGCAAGGGCCTATTCTCCAAACAGGTCGGTGCAGTCAAAGCAGTCGATGGTGTTACGTTGTCCGTGGAGCGGGGTGAGACGCTTGCCGTGGTCGGAGAGTCCGGTTGTGGCAAATCCACCACAGGTCGTGCAATTTTGCGCCTGATTGAGCCGACGGATGGCGAGGTGTTCTTCGAAGGCAAGGATGTACGAAAGCTGCCCCCAGAAGAGCTGCGCCGTTTCCGAACGGATGTGCAGATGGTGTTCCAGGACCCGTATGCCTCACTCGATCCGCGCTGGACGGTACAACGTACACTGGAGGAGCCGCTCATTACCCATCACAAGTTGGGGAAAAACGAGCTGAAAAGCCGAATCGAAGAGCTGATGGAAGTAGTCGGATTGTCTCCCTATCAGGCGCACCGCTTCCCACACGAGTTCTCGGGTGGACAACGCCAGCGGATCGGTATTGCTCGTGCCCTCGCCCTGAACCCGAAATTCATTGTGTGTGATGAGCCAGTGTCAGCGCTGGATGTGTCCATTCAGGCACAGGTGCTGAACCTGATGCAGGATCTCCAGGAACAATTCGGACTGACGTATATGTTCATCTCTCATGATCTGTCCGTCGTCAAGTTCATCAGTGATCGTGTAGCTGTCATGTATCTGGGCAAAGTGGTCGAGCTTGCGCCCACATCTGAGTTGTTCACTGAGGCACTGCATCCGTATACCAAAGCATTGATGTCCGCTGTTCCGGTTCCCGATCCGAATGTGCAAAAGGAACGGATCGTCCTGGGCGGCGACGTGCCCAATCCGGAGAATCCCCCGTCCGGCTGTACGTTTCATACCCGTTGTCCTTATGTGAAGGACGAATGTCGATCCGTTATACCGGATCTGAGGGAGATTTCCCCGGGACGCCAGGTGGCGTGTCATTTGTATTAGGAAGGCAGAATCGAACCAACCGAAGACACTTTCTTGTCCGCGAATCTGGTGGACATGAAGGTGTTTTTGACGTGGGTATCCTTGTCGAGACCGTTGTTCGATTCGAATTCTCTGATCTTTCATCGGGACACAATATCGACATTCCATTATTCCCCAGGTAAAAATTTATCTGACATAGACCGATATAATAGTAAAGGCTTGAGCAGCGTGAAGTCCAAGTAGCGGCAAATGAAGGATCTAACGAAAAACGTGAGATCGTGTTCTTAGATCTGTAGATATCGTGCTAAGTAAATTCTCATGGTAAAGATTATGATAATCAAGACTTCCATGAAACTGAAAACAAGAAGGGTTTGGATATAACTATGGATGAGGAAGTTCAAGTTCAATACATTAATTTCTCGATTGGAAATCAGATTTGTGCGCTTCGTATTGATGAAGTTCATGAAATTATCAGAATGCTCCCTGTGACCACGGTTCCTTTTGGCAGTCCCGAAATCAAGGGCTTTACACCTCTGTACGGCAAAGTGGTTTCTGTGGTCAGTGTACGCGTTCTGCTGGGCATGCCAGATGAGGAGCCTACACCTTCCACACGCATCATTGTTGTGCCTTACCACGACGGTTATGTGCCGCTCGTCGTCGATTCCGTGGATTCCGTTGTGACATATGACCGATTTGAGGAGCCTACGGAAGAATATCGTCGTTACACAACAGGAATATTCAAGGAAATCGCCCACAATGACGATCATGAGGCAGGCATTCTTAATCTGGATGTATTGCTGGGCAACTTAACCAAATTGCAGTAAATGCAACTCATAAGTGACATATACAAAGCACATATCGAATGGATTATGAAAATGCTCCTTACCCCTTTCGGGATAAGGGGCATTTTTTTTGTGTAAGCATCTTTCTTCAAACGCAAAGGCGTGGCGTGTTTCACCTTTTAATAGGCATACACAATATAGTATGAAGTGGTTCAGAGATGTTTTTTCGAAGTGATGTAGCACTTTTTATGCGTAAACGTTTTTAAATCCGAGCATTTTCGTATATGATGGAGAGTAACAATGCGAAGGGATGACGGGAGACTGTAATGATGCAATCGCTGTATGGAGTATGGCTTGGTGACGTATTTTTTTGTTTTTCCGGTGAAACATCGGAGCCGCGTGTGGATGCATGGAGCCACGTGGTAAGGAAGCTGAATTTTGGCGACGGGGGTCGTCTGTTTCAGCCTGCCGCTCTGCGTCTTGCGGAGCTTCGTTGGCCCAATCCGATGCGTAATGCCGCGGAAGCGAAGGGTACGAAGCGGCGTCAATTGCTCGGACGGACGTTGGAAGGACTGGCAATCTCGCCCAAAGATACATTTAAGCTGCTGCTCCATTGGGATGACAGTATATTGAATACGGCAGGAATTCAGGCTGGAGAAGAGATTCGCTACTGGGTAAAAGCAGCACAGTTTACACAGGAACTGCTGCTGCGCGGAGAATTTGCTCCGTCTGCTGAATTTGCCGCCAAGACGGGTGCGCGTCGCCGGACCGGACAAGAAACGCTGACAGGTGTATGGCGTCCGCGTCTGCTGCAGGAAGCGGATGTGGAACGTTTCCGGGAGTTGGCGGAATCCATGCCGCCGATCGGCTTGTCTGCTCCCGGAGCATACGCATCTTCTGAACCGGAATCACGGGAGGAAGCGGGAGCGGCCGTATTATTTTCATTTATGAGCGGAATGGTTCATGCGGTTGTCACGGGTGAGATGGAAGGCATGGATAGTGAACTGTCTCGTTACCGCACATCTTTCCGGCGTGGCTCCTCTCCGGTAGTGGAGTTGTGGTGGAACAGTCTGATCTCGATGTTCCGCCCGGTGACGGTTCAGGGACCTACGGAAGAAATGGCAGAGCTCATTGGAACGCTGCAAGAAGCTGGTGGTACAGCGAGACCGGTGGTAGGAAGTGAAGAAACGGCTCCCACAGAAGGTGAGCTGAAGCTGGTACTGCGGCTGGAACCGCCACTGGGTGATCATGAATCATTGTGGGGAATTACCTTCTGGGCAGATAGTGTGCAGGAATCTGGTCTGAGATTGCCTGCGCGCACGATCTGGGCACATCCGGAAAGGGATCTGGATCGAGGGAAGGTTTGTTATAGTTCAGCTGCAGAACAGCTCCTGATGGCACTGGGTCATGCAGCAGAACTGGCACCGGAGCTGGAAACGGCGCTGCTTCATGCACGACCGGAAGGAATGAAGCTGGAGCAGCAAGCCTTTTTTGAATTTTTAACCTATGCTGTGCCTCGACTGCAGAAGGCGGGAGTAACGGTATTAATGCCTTCCCGCTGGAGCCGTGCAGGGAAACGCCGCGCCGGACTTCGTCTGCAGATGCTCAATCGCGGAACAGAAAGACCGCTTGGAGCTCCGTCTGCACTGGGTATGGAGCAGCTGGTTGCCTTCAAGGCAGAACCGATGCTGGACGGGAAACCTGTTACGGCAGAGGAGCTGGCTGCCCTTGCGGAAGCAACGGTGCCTTATGTGATGTTCCGCGGCGAATGGATTGAAGTGGATACGAAAGAGATTCGCCAGGTTCTGCGTTATATGAAAAAAGAAGAAGAACAATATATGCCACTCTCCGAATGGCTGCATCTCGCAGCTGAGGAAGGCGAAGATACCGCATGGAAGGGGCTTTCCGTCTTTGGTGCGGAATCTGAGGGGCTGCTGTCCTTTTTGCTCGACGGACAGGTGCTCCGCAGTATTGAGCCGCGTCAGGTTCCGGCAGAGCTGCATGGCGAGTTGAGACCTTATCAAGAGCGGGGGTACCAATGGTTGTCCGCCATGCGTGAACTCGGTTTCGGCGTATGTCTTGCCGATGATATGGGACTGGGGAAAACGATTCAGGTTATTACCTGCCTGCTGGACTTGAAACATGAGGAACAGCAGGCCGCGGCTGAGGAAGCACGTGAGCACGAAGCGTTTATGGGAATGGAAGAACAGTCCACGAACGGTGAACAGCCACATGTGCATGATGCGCATCTGCCAGCACTTATTGTCTGCCCTACCTCGTTGCTCGGGAACTGGCAGCGTGAGCTGAAGCGGTTTGCCCCGAATCTGTCGTTATATATCCATCATGGAGGACAACGCTTGCATGGCAATGCTTTTCAGGCAGAAGCGCAGTCCCATGATATTGTGCTGACGACCTATCATCTGGCAGGCCGGGATGGCCCGGATCTGGCTTCACTGCACTGGTCTACCGTTGTGCTGGATGAGGCGCAATATATTAAGAATTACCGTACGAAGCAAGCGCAAAGCGTCATGCGACTATCTACGCCACATCGTATTGCGATGACGGGTACACCAGTGGAGAATCGGCTAAGCGAACTGTGGTCCATTTTCCAATTCCTCAATCCGGGGTATCTGGGTACGGCTTCTTCATTCCGCCAGCGGTATACAGGAATGGGTCCGTCGGAAGAAAATGCAGCATCTTTGCGTGAGCTTCATCGGCTGGTATCGCCCTTTATGCTGCGCAGGCTGAAAAGTGATCCGGATATCCGCAAGGATCTGCCGGAGAAGCTGGAGTTAAAATCCTATTGTTCTCTGACACCAGAGCAGACCGTTCTGTACCAGCGAGTGGTGGATGACCTGATGGGCGGATTGGATGGACGAAACGGTATTGCCCGTAAGGGGATTGTATTGTCCTCTCTGACCAAGCTGAAGCAGATCTGTGATCATCCTGTACTGGCGGACAGCAGCCGCAAGGATCATGGCAAGGCAGAGGCGTCCGGTAAAATGGAGCGTCTGTTGGAGTTGCTGGATGCGATCCGTGATAACGGTGAATCGGCGCTGATATTCACTCAGTATGTGGCGATGGGCGAATTGCTCGTATCCCGGCTTACACAGCGGTATGAGGAAGAACCGTATTTCCTGCATGGCAGTGTGTCGAAGTCGCAGAGGGATGATATGGTGGAAACTTTCCAAAAAGGGGAGGGGCCGTCCCTGTTCGTCCTGTCTCTACGTGCCGGGGGTGTAGGTCTGAATCTGACGCGTGCCAGTCATGTCGTTCACTACGATCGATGGTGGAATCCTGCGGTGGAGAATCAGGCAACGGACCGGGTATTCCGGATTGGGCAGAATCGAAACGTGCAGGTGCATAAGCTGATCTGTCAGGGAACCCTGGAGGAACGGATTGATGAGCTGATTGAGAGCAAAAAGGCGCTTTCTGAGCAAGTCGTCGGTTCTGGTGAGAACTGGTTGACCGAAATGTCGGATGATGAGCTGCGTGGCCTGATTTCGCTTCAGGGCGAGACATGGCTGTAAGTTTTAAGATATATAGGGAATATAGATAGAGATAAGGAGGGGGATTGTTGTGAGCGAAAAATGGAATGTAGAGCTGCATATGTCCCCCGGTGGATGGACAGCAGAAGTTAGTGCCGCTGCTGATGCAGGCAAAGAGGCGTCAGTAGCAAGCAAGGCCGAATCAGCCAAAGGCTTGTTCACGGTAACAGGCACGCTGCCGCAGCTCAGTGAAGCTGAACGCGAGGCTGTGCTGGCACAGCTGCGCAAGCGACCGCTGTCGCTGTACGCGCTGTTGCGCGGCGGCCCAGCTCCGGCAGAGCTCGCCGGGCTGTTGCCCGCTGCGCCAGCGGCTGAGGCCGCGCCTGGCACAGCCGCTGGCGGCCCGCTCGGCGCTGGCGGCGCAGCGGCGTGCAGCTGCGGCCGCCCGGGCTGCGCGCATGCCGCGGCCGCTGAGCGCGCCATCGCCGCGCGCTTCGCGGCCGAGCCGCTGCTGCAGCTGGCGCACGCCGGCCTGCCGCGCGAAGCGCTGCTCGCCGGCGTGCTGGGATCATGGGCGGAGGAACTTGCCCATGATCCCAGCGGCCCCGGCCGCGCAGCCGAAACGGCCGGCCGCCCGCAAGCGCGGGGCGGCGAAGGCGGCGCAGCCGTCGGCGAGTGGATCGCCGAGGCAGCCGCGGACGGCGCCATGCACCAGCCGGGGCCTGGCTTCGGCGCCGTGAAGGTGCGGCTGGCGCAGCCGGGCAAGCCCCCGGCGACGCCGGAGTTGGTGGCGCTGCTGCCAGGCGTGCCTACCGCTGCAGGGCTGACATTGATCCGCGAGCGCGTAGCTGCGCGGATGTGGGAGGCTGTCCAAAAGAAGAAGAAGGACAGCCCGGCAACCAAATGATACACCACTCGGAGCGGGGGAGATCTCAGATCATCCCCCGCTTGTTTGTGATGTGCATCAGCACAAGCTTTTTATCTGAAATGGTTGTTGCACCCATTTCCAATTCCTTTTTTTGTGTAGAACCTTGGGATACGGTTCTAAAAGTCCAAAAAACGACCGTACAAGCTGTACACCCGGCATATCTTTAGGGTGACCTCCTCTCAAGGGGGTCTTTATCGGTGGAGCTTCGCTGCAATTTAAGGTATACTGTCGCAGGGGAAGACAAGCCCGCATGCACGAATGCAGCAATCATTATTACAATATGCGATAGGAGTTTTTACATGAAATTACGTACAGGACGACAGCGCCACGTTGCGGTTATGCTGTCCTCACTTATGATATGCGGAGCTTTGCTGTCCGCTTGCCAGGACGGTTCGGGCTCAGAGGAGAACAAGGGTCTGAACGCGGCAGGGAGCGCACAGCAAGAGACGGATGGTACCACGGTTCATTTGACCGAGGATACTGGCAAAGATGGCAACAACACAGGTGTGGATGACAGCTCATCTTCGGACAATAGCAGTGAAGGCACGGACAGTGGTTCCGGCAATGCTTCAACCGGAGAAGAGGGTTCCTCCGATGCAGGCAACGGAGCTACAACAGAAGATCCACTCATGGAGAAGCGCAGCATTAGTGCACTGCAAACGACGATTGATACACAAGCTGTGGTTACCAACGCACAGGCGATGACCGTCATCGTTAACAAACAGCGCAGCTTGCCTGAAGGCTACGAGCCAAGTGATCTGGTGGAGCCTAACGTACCGTTCTCCTTTGACGGACCGCATGAGAAGCGTCATTTGCGCAAGGAAGCTGCCGAGGCGCTGGAGAAGCTGTTTGCAGGTGCCAAAGCGGACGGCATTGAGCTTCGTGCGGTGTCTGGATACCGTTCGTATGAGCGTCAAGTATCGATCTACAACAATAATGTCAAAACCAAAGGTCAGGAATACACGGATCGTGTAAGCTCTGTCCCAGGCCACAGCGAACATCAGACCGGGCTTGCGATTGACGTTTCCAGTCCAAGTGTGGGCAATGCGCTGGAAGAAGTGTTTGGCACATCGAAAGAAGGCCAGTGGTTGGCCGAGCATGCAGCAGAATACGGGTATATCATCCGCTATCCGAAAGGTGAGGATGATATAACAGGCTATGTGTATGAGCCATGGCATATCCGCTATGTCGGCACCGATTTGGCCCCTGATGTTGTGAAAAGCGGATTGACGCTGGAAGAATACTTTGACGAGGCTAATATCAAGCTGTAAGCAGATTGCTTCATATTTTGCATACAACTTACCAGTATCAAGAGTCCCTGTAAGAACGCCATTTACTGAGGCGAATGGGTTGTCTTACAGGGATTTTTTGATGTGCACAGAATTAATCTGGAATGAAACGGATTGTCTGGAAGGGCAGTGGGCTGATATACTTCAAAGATTAATTAAGGAAAATGACAATTAAAGCGAGGGAAAGCAGAATGAGCAGACAACAGGTTTTTACGGGTTCCCCATGGGAGCCGCTTGTGGGATATTGCCGAGCCATCCGTGTTGGTAACCGAATTGAGGTGGCTGGTACAACGGCCATGCAGGACGGCGTGGTTGTTGGAGCGGGCGATCCATATGCACAGACAAGATTTGTTTTGCAGACTATTGAGAATGCACTGAAAGAATTGGGAGCAGACATGTCTCATGTCGTGAGAACCCGGATGTTCGTAACTGATATTTCCCGGTGGGAAGAAGTGGGCAAGGCTCATGGTGAATTTTTTGGTCAGATCCAGCCTGTCGCCACGATGGTAGAGGTTAGTGCGCTCATTGATCCTTTGCTGATGGTGGAAATTGAGGCGGAAGCGATTATTGATGCAGAAGCTGAAACGGATGGCGAAATAACGAAATAGAGCTATTATATACATTTCGTGAAGAAATTTTTAGGACAGAACGTTATACATTGATTATGTAAAACTCAGGATAGAGAAATAACCTTACCCACACCTCCATGGAAAAGGAAGTGGGGTAAGGTTATTTTTGCATGATGAACATAATGTCACTATGCTGGTGGAAGGCAGCGACCTAAACAGCTAGTCGTTCCTCCATGCTGCTTATTTTGCTTCAGGTTGCTCGGTTGGTGTTTCGATGACTACTTTCCAAGCCGTTCCGATTGGCGGCAGGCTGCGAGTCAGGACCGGGCTATAGAATCCAATGACTTTGGCCCCTTTGGTCAGTTCCTCTGCTTTGATGGTTTCCCCTTCATGGTTCACCAGTTGTGTATCCTTGCCAATGTTAAGAATAACGTGATCAGGTGCTGTCTCAGTCAGGCGTGTGCCAGAGATTTCAATTTGGATCATGTTGTCTGCAGCCGTTTTTACATTTTCAATCGTGCCTGCTGTACCCAGAACCTCTTTCAATTGTGCTTCGGAATCTGAAGCAACGGTATCCAGCACAGTGACCTTGTAGGTAGGTGTTTGCGGCGGTAAACTGAGGGTTGCAATCTCTGAATGCTCCGCTTCCACGTTCATACCAATGGTCAGATCAGTGAGTTTGATATCTTTGCCATCCGCGGATTTGAAAGTAGTATCCTCACCGACATTAAGTACGATACCGTCTGTACCTGCACCGCCGATATGGATGGATTGATATTTGCCTTCGCTATTGATTCCTGTAATGACACCACGCTCAGTAACGGTTTTCACGTCCTCTTCAAGAGAGATGTTTACCTGGTTTCCTGTTGTTTTCACTTGACCATGCAGTACTTCTTCTGCAAAAGAAGCGGGTACGAACAGTTTGCCATCCGTGATTTCGGGTGTTGTTCCCAGTTTAAGCAGCATTTTATTGACCGAATACTGGTCTTTGCCTGTAGTGACAAGTGTCCAGAGCGTTCCTTTGGTCAATTCGGCAGATTTGTTTTCCTTGTTCCATTTCAGTTCAATGCCAAGTGCCTCCGTGAGATCGCGCAGCGCAATCATGGGTACTTGACCATCCTTGTTCCAATAACCGTCAGCCATTGGCGCGCCGTTCACAGTTACTTTAACGGCTTCAGTTGCTTTGCTGTCAGCGGATACGGAGGTTGAATTAACGGGCTGTGTACTGTCCAGGGTAGCTGCATATGCAGCTCCACCGCTCAGGGCCAAGGACAGGACCATCAGGGCGCTTACTTTTTTCATGCTGTTGTTCATTGTTGATTTTCATCCCTTCTAATCTTGGTTATATCGCGGTAAACTCCTAATTGGGGCCGCGCTTCATTCTTATAGACGGGACAACTTGATCAAGGGTTGCACTTGTTATGTAAGTTATGGAAGAAGTGTGTCAGTTCTAATTTGCAATATCAGTCATCTTGCAGGTTACAGGCATCAAGATAGGGTTAAGTTTCAAGAGAGTGCTATAACCTGTGATTTACATTACGGATCGTCTTGATGTTGGTTTGAATTCAAGTGTGGTTGCTAACATTCAATACAAGGAGGAACAAGGTCAGATGAGTGATATGTTGGTGGCGCTTTACCATTTGCCAGAGCAAGAGAGTAGACTCAAAAAGTTGGAGGATTCCTCCATTGTCATCCGAAGAGCCATTGCACCAGAGAAGCAGCTTGTGCTGGATTGGGTAAGATCCCATTTTAGTCAGCCCTGGGTGGATGAATGTGATGTGGCTTTTGCACGTCAACCTGTGACTTGTTATATTGCACTTGAGCATGGGAAAATGATCGGCTTCGCTTGTTATGAGGCGACGTGTCGCAATTTCTTTGGTCCAACAGGTGTTAGTCAGGAGGCGCGGGGCAAAGGTGTAGGTACAGCCTTGCTGCTGGCCTGTATGCACGCCATGAAGGCAGATGGTTACGCTTACGCGATCATAGGATCGGCAGGACCCGTAGATTTCTATGCTCAGACACTGGGGGCCGTGAAGATCGAAAATTCAACACCAGGGATTTACAAAGGCATGCTCCGGGCAGACTAGACCATAACCATGTTCTGGAAAGGTAAGGAGGAAGAGGATGAGTACGAGTAAAATGCTGCATATCGGTATGATTGGCACAGGGTCCATCTCGGATCTTCATATGAGGTGTTACACCAAGAACGAGAATGCCGTCATTTACGCCATCTGTGACCTGAACGAACAGCGTGCAGCCGCAGCCGCAGAGAAGTATGGTGCACAATCCGTGTACACCGATTATCGGGAGATGCTGAAGGACCCGCATGTGGATGCCGTTAGTATCTGTACGTGGAATAATACCCATGCCGAATTTGCCATCGCGGCTCTGGAGGCTGGCAAACATGTGCTGCTGGAAAAACCGGTAGCAACCAATGTGGAAGATGCGCTGCGGATTGAAGAGGCTGTGAAAAAAAGCGGATGTACCTTTGTTGTGGGATTTGTACGTCGTTATGATAATAACATGCAGATGGTGCGCAGTTTCATTGATGCCGGTGAGTTTGGTGAATTGTATTATGCCAAAGCCTCTATCCTGCGACGCTTGGGAAATCCCGGAGGCTGGTTTGCGGACAAGAACCGTTCCGGCGGTGGCCCGCTCATTGATCTTGGCGTACATATTATTGACCAATGCTGGTATCTGATGGGCAAACCGAAGCCTGTTTCGGTGAGTGGCAATACGTATCGAAAACTGGGCAATCGTGCCCATATCGAGCATCTTTCTTTTTACAAAGCCGCAGATTACAGTTCTGCTGTCAACAATGTAGAGGATATGGCGAATGCGCTAATTCGCTTCGAGAACGGGGCTTCTTTGGCGGTAGATGTGAGCTTTACCCTGCATGCACGTGGGGAAGAATCTTCAGTTAGATTATACGGCGAGCGTGGTGGGTTTGAACTGGAGCCCGAGACACTCATCGTCACCGAGAAACACAATACGATCCTGAATATCCAGCCCCAGACAGACTACAAGGGTCTCGATATTCACGGTGCCTTCCAGAATCAGATTGATCACTTTGTGGATTGTTGTCTGAATGGTACTGAACCAATCAGTCCCATTGCGGATGGTGTGGCTTCAACCAGGATGCTGTGCGGAATCTACGAATCAGCCGAAAAAGGCCAGGAGATTCGTTTGGACTGATATAGGAGATTGAATCTAAAGTAGTATTAAAAGGGTGTTGTTTCTCCGTCTTAACTTTGGAGAGACAACACCCTTTGGTTGATTCATTGATCGTGATCAGACTAGACGGATGTACGTTACTTTTCAAACCCTTCTAACACGATTTTGCCAATCGCAGTACCCGATTTGCTCTTTCGGTAGGCTTCCAGCAGGTTAGCCGCATTAATTGGTTCGATCCGCTCTGCCATCGTTGTGTGAATTTTTCCGGCATCCACCAGATCTGCGATTTCATTAAGAAGAAGATGTTGTTCAATCATATCATCTGTCTGGAACATCGGACGGGTGAACATCATTTCCCAAACGAGTGTTACGCTTTTTAAAAATAACTTTTGAAGTTCGGCTGGTTTTTCAAACGGCAGAACTGAACAAATCTTTCCTTGTGGCAAAATAACTTCTGCCATCTCGGCCATATGCTCATCTATATGATTAAGCACGAAAATATATTGTACCCCGACTAGTCCGAGATCTTTAAGTTGGGGTGCGAATGGCTGATGATGATTGATCACGTGGTCTGCTCCGTTTGATTTTGTCCATGAGATCGAGTCGGGACGAGAGGCAGTTGCTATGACTCTAAGGCCAGCCAACTTGGCTAATTGAGTAGCGATCGATCCGACACCTCCCGCTGCCCCGATTATAAGTATACTGTTACCTTCGTTATCCGATGCATTCCTGGAGATGCCCAAGCGCTCATAAATAGCTTCTCCTGCTGTAAGACTTGTCAGAGGTAAGGCTGCCGCTTGAGCGAAATCCAGACTTTTCGGCTTTCTGCCCACAATTCGTTCATCCACTAAATGAAACTCACTGTGTCCGCCTGGGCGCGTATTGCTCCCCGCATAATATACTTCGTCACCAACGTTGAACAAATGGCAATCGGAGCCGATGTCCACGACCACGCCCGCTACGTCACGACCAGGTATGGTCAGGGATAAATCGTCCGAATGTTTGGAACTATGCGACCTCCAATCCGTCGGATTGACAGACACTGCTTTCACTTCAATAAGTAAATCCTGTCCTGTAGGTTTTGGTTTCTCCACTTCCACCTCCTGAAATGGCGGTATGTCGGCCTCTAACCCAGGCTCGTAATATCCGAACGCTTTCATCATGATTGAATTTCCCATGTCGATAGTTATCCTCCTTGCAGAAATAAGTTAATGTATATATAAATATATGACATAATATCAAAAATAAATAGTAGTATCATTTTTGGTTTATAGTATCAATATTGATACTATTGGGACTGAATCTGTAAAAAAATAAAGACTTCCATCACTCCTGAAGCAGACAATGGGTCTGTCATCGGAGAGGAAGTCTTTGTGAAAAGAGTTCATTTATTAAGCGGTGAATTCTCATATCCCGGGTCATCATAATCCGTATCTTGCAGCCGGGGAAGTACATTCATGCTCTCAATCGCTTGTCGGCTATCCGGAGTACCATGGTCATACAGAAAGGAATACAGCAGCGTCATGCCATCCGAGAATTGCTCCGTAGCATCGTCATGATCAGCCGATTTATAGGGTACCGGGGCTCTCTGCAGTGTATAGGCATCTTCATCCTCGAGTACTTTCATTAGGTCTTTCAGCCGATTTAACTGTTCATCGTCGACCATGACTTCAAACGGTGTTGATTCGTTCTTGGTCTGTTCAATGAGATTATGGGTTACCGATACATAGTAATGCTTTTTGCCGTCCTGCATAATCCAACCTCCATTCTAAAATGGAAAAAAGACGCTTCTACTGTTAATAAACAGCAGCAAGCGTCCTGAAACGAATGGTAATCGTTTACCTTCCGAACCGACCGGTTACGGGAACCTTACGGGTACTGGCTTCCATCTTGCCTGAGCACAGCGGACAAGGAGGGGGCCCAGACGCTGCCTTTTTGGATGCTTTGGCCGAAGGTACATCCGGTTTTTGGCGCAGCCAAGCTTTGCAGGTGGAAGAACTGCATTTCCAAATCGCTACAGTCTCTGTAAGTTCAGCATCTCCTGAGGTGCGCGATACCGAACTGGACGAAGACGAAGTTGCCTGACTCACACCCGTAGTGCTAAATGCCTTGTGGTTCCCAATGATGCCACTCCCGCGCCGTTCACTGAGCCGATCATCGTCACGTTCATTATGAACATCGAAGTCACGACGTTCATTGTTACTGATTGTCCGTCTGTGTACCACGTTCCTGCCTTCAGAACGGGCACCAGAGTGGGAGTTCTGACTATTGCCATTTCCCTTGCCGTATGAAGCGTGATGGCCAGTTCGGGCTTCATCGCGGTTTTTGCGTTTGTCCGGCACCTCCATGCCGAAGGCCTCCAGCAGAAAGCGGGAAACGTCCGCCGGTTTTCCGTGATGACTGGCGGGAGAAGTGACGTACAAATACTGCTTCGCCCGAGTGATTGCAACATAGGCGAGCCGTCGCTCCTCTTCCAGAGCCATGTCCAATTCTGCATCCGTCTGCTGCACCGTAAGGGCAGCCTTCTGGTCTTCCGGAATATCCTGCCGCAATGCCGTGCTGTGAGGCACGATTCCTTCGCTGGCCCCGATCCAGTACACGCATGGGAATTCAAGTCCCTTGGCCCGGTGGATCGTCATCAGTTGTACCGCGTCACTGTCCTGAGCACGACGCAGTGATTCCATCTCACGGTGTCTGCGAGAGAGCTCATCAGCGAATTGAATGAACTCTTCCACGGTTTCGAATTTTTTGGCGGCGGCTTCGAACTCGTCCAGAGTCTCCAGCATCGTTTCCTTGTAATGGGTGAAGATGCTTGGATCACCGCTCTCCATATATTTGTCGTAAAACTGGCGGCGCATCTCCTGGATGGCGATCACCGGTTTCAGCTTCGTTAGCGATTTGATCAGCTTGATACGTTCCTTGACCTGTTCCTGCTGGAAGGGCTTCAGCTTGTCCCATTTGGCCAGATGGATGAGCGGATATTTCTTCGCTTGCTGCTCTTCACTGCGCTGAATCCACTCCAGCCCTGCATCGCGGGATACATAGAGAGGTCCCAGCGCACTTGGCAGAGCATCTACAGCACGTGGGTTCAGCGACAAGCGCATGTGATCCATCAACGGTCGAATCAGTGACTGGTCATAGAAGACCGGGGAAGCGCCGTGTTGTACAAACGGCACATCTTTCAATACAAGCTGCTCAAATATAGCCCGGCTGCTGCTGGCTGTCCGATGCAGAATCGCGATATCCCGATATGTATGCAGACCTTCCTCGATTTGCTGACACAACTGGTTAACAACCCAAGCGGCTTCTTCCTCGGCATTGGAGGGGGTGGCGAACCGTGGCGCATCTCCGCGATGCCCGGCTGCGCGCAGCCGCTTGTCGCGTCTTCGTTTGTTCCGGGCGACCAATTCGCTGCCTAGTCCCAGAATGCGCGCATCGCTGCGGTAGTTGATATCCAGCGTCACGATGCGTGCACCGGGGTATACTTTATCGAATTCCAAAATAGATTCCTGCCGTGCCCCATTAAACGTATAGATCGTCTGGTCGTCGTCTCCCACAACCATCAGATTGCGATGGGCGGCAGCCAGTTTTTGTACAATTTCATATTGCAGACTGTTCGTATCCTGGAACTCATCGACCATAATGTACTGAAAACGCTGCTGAAGCGGACCCAGGACAGCAGGATCACGAAGAAGTGCGGCAGCTCGCAGCAAAATATCATCAAAATCCATCTTGTTGCGATCCCGCTTCCAGGCTTCATAACCAAGGAGAACACGTTTGGCGTCTCGTTCCTCCTGTGATTTTTCGGGGAGATCGCTCGTCTCAGATCCTTGCATTTTCCAGGCGGACAGCATGGCCAATAGGCTCTCCGGCTGAAAGGCCTCACTCATGCCATTCTGGCGCAGGAGCATCTTAAGTACGGTATGCTGAGCGCGCGACTCGCCAAAAATCTCTTCCTGCACGCCGTAATGACGAAGCAGCGTCAGCGCGAACGAGTGGAATGTACGGGCCTGCACCGCTCTTGCAGCTGCTGGACGAATGCCAGGCAGCGAAGCGATGCGGTCTTTCATTTCGGTGGCAGCTTTGTTCGTGAACGTCACCAGCAGGATGCTTCCCGCGTGAACACCACTAACCTCCATCAGGTAGCCGGCTCGTGCAGCCAGTACAGTTGTTTTGCCGCAGCCAGCTCCTGCGAGAGTTAACAGGGGGCCTTTGCCGTGGCGAACCGCTGAGATTTGGGGCCCGTTTAGACGGATGCCTACCTCTTCCAGAGAGCGGAAATATGGGGCATCCCGTTCATCACTGCCAACGAGTTGTCTACTGGTCTCCAATGGAGCCGAAGGGGACTGGGGCAGGGATGCCGCCGGGGTAACTCCGAGCGGACGGGGGTAAAACGTTGAGTTCGGACTTAACATCATTCATCCACCTCTATATGCATTCAGGGATAGGACTATCCCGGCTTAAAAGTAATTCATTTGCCCTTTTCACAATCGCATTGTAAATTGGTATGATAGGGTTAACCGCCCAAAGAGGCGGATCAACAGGGCCAAAGCTTCATTATACCCGAACGTATGGTCCTGACGAAAGCCCCCGTATTCATCCAGCATCGGCAGAAAACGGGCATTCGCGCGCGATTTCGCAACTTTTTGGCATGATATCGTATAAGTTATATGCTGAGCTTTTGCATAAGATCAGGAGAGTGACTTCCAATCAGCATACATATGGATCGGAATGCTCGTATCCCTCGGTAGGTTGTACCGCTTGTGATTATATCGAGTTATGCAAAATGCTATACTATGGAAAATTAAAATGATATGGGTTTTGACGGGATGAGGAGGAGATGTTATGAAACTGCTTCAACGAATTAAAAACGGAGCAAACAAAGCAACAGAGCGTGCCCAGCACGCCGTTGAAATCGGCAAAATAAATAATCAGATTGTGGGCTTGCAGCAGGAACAGGAAGTCCATTTTACAGATATGGGTCGTATCTTCTATGAAGGCTATCGCGCACAGGACTTGACGCGTGCCGAAAAAGAGATGGTGGATCTGTCGGGGCTGTGCGACGAATTGCAGGACGAAATCGATGGCTTGCGCAACAAGATTGCACAACTCAAAAATGAGCGCTTATGCGAGTGCGGACATGTCGCTTCACTGGATGCCAACTTCTGTCCAAAATGCGGACGCAAGTTGGGCGAATTCAAACCCGCAGCAGCGTCTGTAGGAGCGACGAGCCCTGCGAGACAGGAAGCGGCCGTGGCTCATAGCCCGGAGCGACCAATTTATGATGCGCCAACTGAAGAGGAACTGGAGGAAGCTGAGCCGTATCACACGGTGATTCCGTCCATTGCGGATCTGGAGACCGAATCCGAGTATAACAGCACAGAGTTTACCCAAGAGGAAAAGGAAGCGTTCGATGCAGAGTGGGAACGCCGTCGGGATGAAGAAATGCAGCGGGAGCGTGAGCGTCAGCAGGAGCTGGATGAGCGCATTCGGTACTGGAAAGAAAATAATCCGATCGTGAACACGGTGGACGTACAGACCGAAGTGCCACGCGAGATGGTGAATTGTCAGATTTGTGCGGCTGAGCTGCCCAAAGGTTCGAAATGGTGCCCACGCTGCGGAGCAGAACAGATCTGATGCAGTAGAAAGCGCTGCGGAATCATTGTGAGGCAGCGCTGGTTGCTTACAGCATGGGGGGACGGGAATATGGACCAACTGCTGCATCATTTGCGTCATCTGGGGTTTACCGAGATGGAATCTAAAATTATGGTGGAACTCGCTCGCCAAGGCTCGGCCTCGGGATATGAGGTCGCTAAAAGGCTGGGTGTGTCCCGTTCCAATGTATATGCCACCCTGCAACGGCTGGAACAGCGGGGGTTCCTGCGTTGCAGCGCAGGAGAGCCTGCAAAATACAGTGTCTTGAAGCCGGAGGAGATGGCCAGCATGATTTCCGGTCAGATGCGTGCTTCCCTTGAATATGTGCAGACCAGTATGCCGCAGCATGAGCCAGAGAAGCCGGTCTTCTACAACATTGAAGGCGACAAAAACGTATTTGAAAATCTAAGCCGTGAACTGGCAGAGGCCAAACATGAGATTGTGGTGGACGTGTGGCGTGAGGAAGCGGAGTTGTTGCGTGCCGACTTGCAGCGTGCCGAAGACCGCGGCGTGCGACTGTTATGGTCGTGCGATGGTGGAGAGGGCATTATGGATCAGCCCGCTCCTTGGCCTGGTTTGCCTTCATACGGAACAGGTAATGGCCGGAAATTCTCTTTAGTGGTGGATCGGCGTTGGTGCATGGTAGGGATGCGCGGGGAATCCTGCGTCACTCAGGCGATGGTGACAGAGCATCCGGTCATGACCGGGCTGCTGCTGAATCATTTTGCTCAAGAATTGGTGTTGTATGAGCTGGAGCAGGATATGGGGGAGGAACTGGAGTCTCGTTACGGGCATCGATACCAAAACCTCTCAGCACGTTATTGGTCAGTCCCCTCGGAGGGAATTAAGCCGGATTAAGGGTCTGGAGCTTCCGTGATTACGGCTTCAATCTAATAAGAGAAGGCATCTTATTAACGCTTAAATACATGCTAACGGAAGCAGGCGCTGCCTAGAGGCAGACGCCTGTTTATGCTACTTAACGGAAGCAGTGATGTTCATCACAGCAAATGTTCCCTGTTGAGCTAATGTAGTAGGGTATGAAGTCATGCTATTTTTGAGAAAATGAAGCTAGGAACGTAACGCAATCTTATACAGGATTGGATCTGTCTTTGGGTATATGATATAACGCTTCAAGTACATCGATATAATATCCTGTACCGTGTGGCACGAACTCGGCTGCTTGAATCTCGCGAATGTGACGTGCTTGAACGGGAAGAGGAACAGAGTTACCATTTGCCTGATCCACCTGATTAGACGCCGACTGTACGGCTTGTACTCCCACTGCCTGAATCGCATGGGTTTCACCACGGAATAAGGCAATCAGTTCATCCAAAGGCACTTCATACAGGCTGTCGACTTCGCTTGCCTGCAAGGTGTAGGCTTCGAGAGGCTGGTTTAAGCACAGTCCATAGACGGAACTGAATTCCCGATCGACAAAAGGAACACCGCGAACCTGCCCTTCAAGTTGCTGTCTTGCAGTCAACAGATAGGTCAGTGTTTCAAAAGGCGCTTGCACGCCCAGTTCTTCCTCAAGCTCACGACTGGCTTCATGCAGCTGTTCGCCGGCAGTGAGATGCCCTGCTGCTGTTATGTCGTAACTTCCGGGGAAGGTATCCTTGATATCCCGTCGTCGTTGAAAAAGTACCAACCGCCGCGAACCTTCGTCGCGCACGATCCAGCAGTGAAATGAACGGTGCCAGAATCCTTTGGCATGCACTACGCTGCGAAGCTCTGTACCTATCCAGTTTTGCTGATCGTCGTAAATATCGAAACGTTCTGGGGTCATGATACGTATCTCCTTATATAGCAAGTTTTAAAGTTCAAAATTTCACAAAGTATGTTTTAAACGAAAGGGGAACCATCTTATGGAATGCATTGTACACTTTCAAGTCATTTATCCGCAACCTCAGGAACGCAAAAGTCTTAGAGGTCTTATATTTGTTGGACAGGGACAAGAACCGGCAACCAATCAGTTAACGACCATGTTTAAGGATATGGGATTTCATGTACGTTTGGAAGATGAAGCACAGCTGCTGTTCAAACCTACGGATGCTTCGGCAAACTTTGAATATATTCGAGTGACAGAGCTTGATACCGGGGAAGAGGTTTATAAGGAAGATAAGGACTTGAAGTCGATTTTGGAGCATTTGCTGCCGCGTCGATTCTAGTTAGTATCATGGTGTGAGTGTGAGTGAAAGTGTGGTAAACAAGGCTGCTTGCGCCTGGCTCGTAAAATAAAGGAAAGGAAAGGCCCCACCTTTACGGTGAGACCTTTCATGTGGGAGCTGTTTTGACTCCACCCGCCATCGTGCGGGTTTTCCCAACAACACGGATGAAGGAAGAATAACGGACAGAGCAAGCAGGATTTACTTTACATAAATTCGATCATCATAACAATGGTCTTCAATTAAGTCCGGCTCAGAAATTGGATTCTGAGACGCTCGAAGTGCGGAAACGATTAAGCCGTTGCGCCAGTTCCTTCGGCTTTCAGTTCTGAAGTACAGTGCGAACAGCGGGTAGCGGCAGCCGGAATTTCGGACAGACAGTATTTGCAGGCCTTTGTCGTTTTTTGCGGCTCGGGCTTTTTGTGTTCTTTGCTTTTAATGTAGTTGATACCTTTGACAAGCATGAAAATACAGAAAGCAACGATAATGAAATCAATCATGACGTTGATGAACTGCCCGTAAGCAATTACGGTTGCGCCAGCTTCGTTGGCTTGTGCCAATGTTTTGATTTCCTGCCCACTGGCGGTTCTCATATCCCAATCCAGATTGATAATTTTCTGACTGAAATCAACCCCTCCAAGCAGTTTACCCACTGGCGGCATAATGATGTCATTCACGAGGGATGTGACAATTTTGCCAAAAGCAGCCCCGATAATGACACCGACCGCCAGATCGATGACGTTGCCACGTACGGCAAATTCTTTAAATTCCTTCAGTACGCCTTTCATGTCTGCAAATCTCCTTTATCAAATAACTCAAAATACAGGCGGCGTATCCATCGATTCTCCGTTCGGACACACGCTTCCGCCCTCATATTGTACATAAAAAACACGCAGCAATCATCCCTTTTATGCAAATTAAGACAAGTTTCCGCAACTTCCATGAAAATACTTCTTTATTTCACGCCGCCGATTCGGTATACTTCTAACATTATCAGTTCTGTTCACACTTTTACATTCAGGTTCGCGATCATACATTGTAACGAATCATGGAGCCAACAAAATTAAATATGCCGTTACTCGTATATGTGCAGGAATAGGCCTGCATGTCTCTACCCGATCACCGGAATGATCGGACTACGGGAAAGATCTGCAACGTTTGTAAGGTATGTAAAGAAAGGATTCTCGGGCAGTTTGTCTGAAAAAGAATGTTCAGGCAGCTTCGTATTCCTATTTCGATAGGGAGTTTTGAGTGAGGTTTGCTCTGAGTCATCCTGTAATCATGATTTTCCATTCCATTACACTCGCAGTATCCATGCGGCTTGTCCACATACGTACAAGTCCGTCTTTTCCCGTCTCCGGTCCTTCCGCAGCGTGTAAAAAGGCGGGCTTTTTGTTTTTTTACCGAGCGGATCGATGGTCATGCAGGCTTCTGTACGGGAGGGCGCACAGGGGGAAGAATTACGATGCAATTGTTAAAAGACAAGGTAATACAGGAAGGCATTGTTCTGTCCGAGCAAGTACTCAAAGTGGATTCGTTCCTGAACCACCAGATGGACCCGGTTCTGATGAAGGAAGTGGGCAAGGAGTTCATCCGTCGTTTTGAAGGGGAGAACATTACACGTGTACTGACCATTGAATCATCAGGTATCGCACCAGGCATCATGACCGCACTGGAACTCAACGTGCCGCTTATTTTTGCACGGAAGCAGAAATCACTTACGCTCACCGAAGACATTCTTGTCGAGAAGGTGTACTCCTTTACCAAGCAGGAGACGAATGAAATTACAGTTGCGAAGAAGTTCATGCAGCCCGGTGACCGCGTATTGATCATCGATGATTTCCTGGCAAATGGTGAAGCAGCTTTTGGTCTGGCCCGCATTGTGGAGCAGGTAGGCGCTGAAGTGGTTGGGATTGGCATCGTTATCGAGAAGGCGTTCCAGCCAGGAGGTCGCTTGCTGAAAGAAGCAGGATACCGGGTGGAATCGCTGGTTCGCATCGGGGCACTTTCCGACGGACAGGTCACGTTTGCGGACGAGGAGGTCACGATCTAATATGGGACGCGAACGTATTTTTCAGCGGCATCGGCATCCGATCAAAACGTTCTCCCTGGGTCTCCAGCATGTGCTGGCGATGTATGCAGGAGCCGTTGTTGTTCCGCTTATCGTCAGCAAGGCGCTTGGCTTTACGCAGGAGCAATTGACCTACCTAATTGCGATTGACCTGCTCGCCTGTGGCGTCGCAACATTGTTACAGGTATGGGGCAATCGTTTCTTCGGAGTGGGACTGCCCGTCATGCTTGGCTGTGCATTCCAGGCCGTATCCCCAATGATTTTAATCGGGATGAAGAGCGGTGTGTCTGCCATCTATGGTGCGATCATCGCGTCAGGGATATTCGTTGTATTGTTCTCGGGCATTTTTGGGAAATTGATTCGGCTCTTTCCGCCAGTCGTCACCGGATCGGTCGTAACCATTATTGGTCTGACCCTGATTCCGGTAGCGTTCAACGATCTCGGCGGCGGCCAGGGCGCAGAAGATTTTGGCAGTGGAGTTCATCTTCTGCTCGGCTTCGGCGTATTGTTGTTCATCATTCTGATGACAAGGTTTACTACAGGATTCGTTCGTTCCATCTCAGTGCTGATTGGTCTTCTTGTGGGTACCGTGGCAGCAGGGCTTATGGGTGAAGTTAACTTTGCGCCAATTCGCGAAGCGAGCTGGTTCCACGTTGTGCAGCCGTTCTACTTTGGTAAACCAACGTTTGAGGTTGTACCAATTCTGACCATGATTCTGGTGGCGATTGTCAGCGTGGCTGAATCCACTGGTGTATTTATGGCTCTCGGCAAAATTTTGGATAAAGACCTGTCTTCCAAAGATCTGGCCCGTGGATATCGTGCAGAAGGCTTGGCGATAGTACTGGGTGGTATTTTTAACTCGTTTCCATACACGACCTATTCTCAAAATGTAGGGCTTGTGCAGATGACCCGGGTCAAAACGCGTGATGTGATCGTTGTAGCAGGCGGACTGCTTGTGGTCATCGGCTTTGTACCGAAGATTGCGGCACTCGCACAGCTTGTTCCAGGTTCTGTTCTTGGCGGGGCCATGGTTGCATTGTTCGGTATGGTAGTATCGTCTGGTATTCGTATTCTGGGCAGTCAGGTCGATCTGAACCGCCATGAGAATCTGTTCATCATCGCATGCTCTGTAGGTATGGGGCTGGGGGTAACGGTTGTGCCTCAATTGTTCGCAGGTGCGCCGGACTGGGCACAGATTATGCTCGGTAACGGAATCATTGCAGGTAGCTTTACAGCTATTTTCATGAATTTGCTGTTCAATGGTCTGGGTACTCCAGCAACAGCTGCCAAAATGGCAGAACGACAAGCGGATGTTATCCTCGGGGATAATGGCAAGTCGGCGTAAAATGTAAAGATGAAATTGTCTCATTATCATTACCTCAATGCATCCAATATGTATGTTATGTTAACTTCAAATTCCTCATGGCATGAATAATAAATGCTGTGAATAAAAAAGATAAACGACTTGAACGATTCAGGGGATGAATCATCTATGCTGTGAATCGTTATTGAGGATAATAAACAAAACACCGGAAACTCATGCTCGAAAGGGCAGGATATCCGGTGTTTTTGCTTTTTTTGGCTTAAAAACAAGATGAATTATTATGTTGACTCACGGGATGAATTACTTTGGGGGTAAAGCCGATAGACACGTTATATCTTACAGATGCCGCATCTGGTTCTCTGCAAAGTCTCCGACCCAAGGGAGCTTTAGCCATTTGCCTTGCAGACTGGTGACCACCATGAGAAGCCAGATCACCACGCCAAGCAGGGACAACAGTGATGCCAGCAGTGGGCCAAACAGCGGGAGGAATGCACATAGCACATGACCGACCATGATGATGCCAAATACCGTGACGGATTGAAGTGCATGAAACAGAACAAAACGGCTGCGTTTCTCTACAGCCAGAAATACGATTCCGCCTACAAAAGTGAACAGATAACAGAGCATGCCGGCAATATTTTCATCCAGACCGCTTGATGATTTCATGGGGGACATCCGGTCCAGCCTCCTTTGTCCTTTTTATATAGGCTATGAGGAAGGGGGACAGAACTGAACCGGATGGGACGAAATGTATCTTTGCTCATTCAAAAGGGACATGTTCCTAATGCTGCCCTGGAACATGCCCCTTTCTCGCCTCATTATATAACTTAACGGTCACCACGCTGAAAGTGTCTTCGTGGATGGGTAATCTTGCCAATCTTATCGATGTCATTCTCTTTGGGAACCAAACGTTCGTCGGTACGACCTTCGTGATGGTTGTCAAAAGCGAATTCCGTCAGTTCCCATTCGGTCTTACCGAGAACAGGGTCAGCCGGGAAGTGTTGTCCGCGATGCAGATGCTCTTCTTGTCCAGCTTCGTTGGTGTATATTCCGTCCACTTCCACCTTTTCATGCGAAAGGGGCAGCATTTCTTTGTCTTTCTGATCCATAAAACAACGCCTCCTTAGATCCCAGTATTTTAACTGTATGGGTTGTCCGTGATAATATCCCCCGAATAGTTGAGTGTTATGCTGGATATATTAATTCCGTATAGAAGTGTCATATTTATTACATATGATTCGGAATTAAACTTTTTGGGCATAAAAACCGTTATAAATATTAGGTAAAGTTGTCAAGTCGTAAGATACTTCCGAATATGCTACAATAAGATTATGATTCATACCGAATCATATCGGGTATTTATAGTGTCAGGTACTTGCTTAAGCAGGGTTCCCGACCTAAAGCTTGCTTTGAGCCGCGCACACAACTTCATGGATGGCATTTAAGACTTATTCGGCATTCTCTAAACGGAGCATTCACTTTCAACGTTTTGGGAGGGAATTACAATGGCAACGAAAGGTCACAATGAGGTCAAAGAAAGTTTGAGGGAAATGACTCGGATTTTCCGTCCTAAAGATCCAAAAAAATTCGTGAAGGAGTACGTGAGAAAATACCGGATTACGGGTGGATACGAGGAAGAATTGACTTCTGTGGTCGAGCATGAGCTTGTCAAGATGGATTCTTCCGTGTCCTGAAACACACACAACTCTGAATATACTGTTCCGATATGAATAGAACCGTCTCCGGGCATTAGGCTCCGGCAGGCGGTTTTTTTTGTTTGGAAAATGATATGTTTATATTTCTAATGGGTAATGGGTCCCCTAGGAGTAATTGGAATAAGCCTCCGAGCTGCTGCACTTTTGGGGGGCTTTGTTCCGTTCCTGCTGCATATACATGGAAGTACACATATGGCAGGAAGGATGAATGCATGTGGACCCTATTTTGAAAACAAAAGAAGAGATTGGCTACATGCGGGAAGCAGGACGCATTCTGCGAAGCTGTCACGAACAAATTGAAAAGTGGCTCGCCCCTGGTGTAACCACAGGTGACATTAACGAGCGGGTGGAAGCTTTTTTGGCTGAAAGAGGAGCTACACCTGAGCAAAAGGGATACAAAGGGTATCCATACGCTACATGCGCCTCCGTTAATGAAGTGGTTTGCCACGGCTTCCCTGATGACCGGGAACTGTCCACAGGAGATGTGGTGACGATTGATATGGTAGTGAACAAAGACGGCTGGCTTGCCGACTCTGCATGGACGTATGGGATCGGTGAACAACGCAGGTCCATTCGTAAGCTAATGAAGCGAACGGAAAGGGCACTTCATAAGGCGATAGCACTGGCAGTGCCAGGAAATACGCTGGGGGATATCGGGAATGCGATTGAGCGGACAGCGAAGATGTATCGTTACGGTATTGTGAAGCCTCTCATTGGTCATGGCATTGGTCAATACATCCATGAACCCCCAAACGTGCTTCCTTACGGGAAACGCAGAACGGGTATGCTGCTGACAGAGGGCATGGTTATTACCATCGAGCCCATATTTACAAAAGGCAGTTCTGGAGCGGTTGTATGGGATGAAGACGGCTGGACGGTAAGAACCGTTGATGGAAGCTGGGGCGTCCAGTATGAGCATACGGTGGCTATCACAGGGGATGGACCTCTTATACTGACGGATGGAACATGAATGCTGAGTCACTTGCAAGCTGGTAGTGGGGCTGCATAACGGTGTCGAGATATACAATGGGTTTAGGCTCCGTACCGTCTGATTCTAAATGGAGGCGGTATGGAGCTTCACTGCTCCTTCCAGGAGCTATAAGGGAGATCACCCGATGCATGCTTTTCTTTTTTGCATAATACTGCATGTTTTCAATGTGAGAAAAATCGGCAAAAAAATCAATTTCATCACCGAAATTTGGCAAAATTTTTCAAAAGTAGAGAGTAATACTTTTAACTGAAATCGGTTACAAATCAAGTTGTGGTGCGGTTTTTTACATATAGTGAACAATTTGTGAACATGTGTCCAAAGATTGACAAAATCATACCCTCAACTTATATTTAATAAGTGATTGAACCATATAGAATGAATTGGAAGAATGCGCAGACATGCCCTTAGCAGGAAAAGACGGGAGTAGTGGAAGCGTTATTTTTGTAAGCGTTCTGTATGTCGGACAGGATTACCTGTATCGTGCTGAAATGAACTTAATTTGAGTTTATTTTGGGCGAAAACGGAAATCTACGAAAATGTTAAAAAAGTGGGGTAGATCAATGATGAAACAGTGGCAGGTTGCAAAGCGAATTCTCCCCTTGCTGGCGGTGTTCTCTTTGCTGCTATCCGCATGCGGGCGGGAAGACTTGTCGGTAATGAAACCTCAGGGTCCTGTGGCGCAAGGCCAATATGATCTGATGAAGTTATCCATTGCGATTATGATCGTGGTGCTCATCATTGTATTTGCCATTGCCGCCTATGTCCTTATCCGGTTTCGCAGACGAGCCGGGCAGAATGAAATGCCCGAACAGGTTGAAGGTAATTTCAAGCTGGAAGTAATATGGACAGCCATTCCGTTGTTGCTTGTTATCGTTCTGGCAGTACCGACGGTAAAAACGATTTTTGCCCAAGGCGAAGATCTGTCCAACGACAAAAATGCAATTCAGGTCAAAGTCACCTCACATCAGTACTGGTGGGAATTCACTTATCCTCAATATGATGTAACCACCGCTCAAGATCTCATCATCCCGACCGGAAAGAAAATCGCATTCGAATTGAAAACCGCTGACGTGCTTCACTCCTTCTGGGTGCCGTCACTTGCGGGTAAAATGGACACAAACCCGGATGGAACGCTTAACAAGTTCAGCTTCTCGGCGCCAAATGAAGGCGTTTACCGAGGTAAATGTGCTGAATTATGCGGCAGGTCGCATGCCTTCATGGAATTCAAGGTAAAAGCGGTCAGTCAGGAATCTTTCGACAAATGGGTTAACGAAATGAAAGCACCGGCAGTATTGCCGGAAGACACTCAATTGGCTGAGAAATTCAAAACGAACTGCCTTTCTTGCCACGCCGTTGGCGATCAGGGTGGGCCAGTTGCGCCTAACCTGACGGGAATCGGCGGGAAGCAATCCGTTGCAGGCATTCTATTGAACCAGGTTGAAGGACAGGAAGAAGGCAATCCGGTGCTGGATAACATGAAAGAATGGCTGCATGATCCACAATCCGTGAAGCCAGGCAATACGATGCCTAATCCGAAAGACCTTGGACTCACGGATGAAGAAATCGACGGAATTGCCGAATATCTGGCCAACTACAAATTGGACTATGAATAGAACAGCAAGGACGAAGAAGGGGGTACACTACCTTGGCTCATGCTCATAGCGTCAAGCGGTACAGGGGCTTGATGGATTGGATCACCACCGTCGATCACAAAAAAATCGCAATTCTCTATTTAGTTGCGGGTGGATTTTTCTTTGGTATTGGCGGTATTGAAGCCATTTTGATTCGGATTCAGCTGATGAAGCCGATGAATGATTTTGTATCGGCACAAGTCTTCAACGAATTGATCACGATGCACGGAACAACGATGATTTTTCTTGGTGTCATGCCGATTATATTTGCTATTATGAATGCCGTTGTGCCTTTGCAGATTGGAGCGAGGGATGTTGCTTTCCCTTTTCTTAACGCTCTGGGTTTCTGGACGTTTCTGTTTGGCGGACTGCTTCTGAACCTGAGCTGGGTTATGGGAGGGGCACCGGATGCGGGCTGGACTTCGTATACGCCACTCTCTGGCAGCGAGTACAGTGGAACGCACGGTGTGGATTTTTACACGATCGGTCTCCAGATAGCAGGTCTCGGAACACTCATCGGGGGCATTAACTTTCTCGCCACCGTCATTACGATGCGTGCACCGGGAATGTCCTATATGCGGATGCCGATGTTTACCTGGACGACATTTATTACATCAGCCATTATCCTTTTTGCATTCCCTGCCGTTACTGTAGGACTTGTACTGTTAACGTTTGACCGTATACTGGGAGCCAATTTCTTCGATGTTGCAGGTGGCGGTAACCCGGTACTCTGGCAGCATATTTTCTGGATCTTCGGGCACCCGGAAGTATACATTTTGATTTTGCCGGCATTCGGTATTATCTCAGAGGTTATTCCAACCTTTGCACGTAAACGGTTGTTCGGTTACAGCTCCATGGTGTTTGCAACCATACTGATTGCCTTCCTGGGATTCATGGTGTGGGCGCATCACATGTTCACAACAGGTCTCGGTACGGTTGCGAACGCGTTGTTCTCAATCTCAACCATGTTGATTGCTGTACCAACAGGGATCAAAATATTTAACTGGCTCTTTACGATGTGGGGCGGGCAGATTCGCTTTACTGCGGCAAACCTGTTTGCCGTTGGATTCGTTCCGACCTTCGTTATGGGCGGTGTTACCGGAGTCATGCTGGCATCTGCTCCAGCAGATTTCCAGTTTCATGATACGTACTTTGTAGTAGCCCATTTCCATTACGTTATCGTTGGTGGACTGGTACTCGGCTTGTTCGCGGGACTGCATTACTGGTGGCCGAAGATGTTCGGCCGCATGCTGAGCGAAACACTGGGTAAATGGACATTCTGGACATTTATGATCGGGTTCCAATTAACGTTCTTTGTACAGCATTTCCTTGGTCTGATGGGGATGCAGCGCCGGATCGTTACATACTTACCGAATCAGGATTTTGACCTGTTGAATCTGGTCAGCTCCGTCGGTGCGTTCCTGATGGGTGTTGGGGTGATCATGTTCCTCGTGAACATCGTGATCACTACGAGAAAACCAGCTGATTCGCCGAATGATCCGTGGGAAGATGGCCGTACACTGGAATGGTCCATTCCTTCTCCACCGCCAGAATACAACTTCAAGCAGACTCCACTGGTACGTGGAATTGATGCGTATTGGAAGGAAAAGATGGCAGGACATACGGAGATGACACCGGCCGAGCCTGTAGGTTCGATTCATATGCCGTCCGCGACTCCGTTACCGTTTGTCATGTCTGTTGGGATTTTCATTGCCGGACTTGGGCTGATGTTCAGCAAGGATGATTTCGGCAATGCGTTTATGAACGGACTTTTCAACAATTATATTGTAGTCATTGTCGGACTTCTGATTACATTTGGATCGATGGCGCTGCGTTCACTCTATGATGATCATGGCTGGCATATTGAACCGGAGGATCAGGATGAGAAGGGGGCTAGAACATGACAACCTCACATGCCGAACCGGTAAACGACAATTTGCCGCATGAACCGGAGAAAGCAACGCTGGAAGGACGCAACAAGCTTATCGGCTTCTGGTTGTTCCTTGGCGGCGAGACGGTGTTGTTCGGAACACTCTTCGCAACCTTTCTTGCTCTCCGTGGCCAAACCAATGATGGACCGACGGCGAATGAACTGTTTCATCTGCCACTGGTGGCAGCAGCAACATTTATTCTCCTGGTCAGCAGTCTGACGAGTGTGTTTGCCATCCAGGCCATGCACAAGGGCAAGCGCAATGCTCTCGCTCTCTGGCTTGGCATTACCGTTGTACTTGGTCTCGGATTTCTCGGTCTTGAGATTTACGAGTTCTATGAATATGTGAAACATAAAGAGTTCGGCATGACCACGAGCGCATTCAGTTCAGCGTTCTATACGCTGGTTGGGTTCCACGGAGCTCACGTTGCATTCGGTATTGTGTGGATTGGACTCATTATAGGGCAACTGTTCAGAAAAGGATTGACGGTCGTAACTGCACCTAAAGTATACGTCTCTGCAATGTACTGGCACTTTATTGACGTCGTCTGGGTGTTTATCTTTACGGTCGTGTACCTGCTCGGAAAGGTGGGCTAACACATGTCGGTACAGGATAAGAGTGATCAGCAGCCTGTGAAACACCGTCACCGGACGGAAGGACCACAGAAACACATCGTTGTGTTTATTTTCTCGATCATCCTAACACTCATTGCATTCGCGGCTGCTTCTGCGGGAGGAGTCAATACGACCTTTACGATTATTATATTGGTGGTCATGGCGATCCTTCAGGTATTTGTACAACTTGGTTACTGGATGCACTTGAAAGACAAAGGACATTTGATGCCGATCCTATTCATGGCCTTCGGATTCTTCGTAGCCTTTACTGGCATCATTATGGCACTCTATTGGGTTTGGTGGTAAAAGAGATGGCGGCGGCGCAGTGTCGCCGTCTTTTCCCCTTTTAGGCGAATCAATCTCGCAATGGATTCAGGCAACAACCAAAACAGGTCACGGGGAGGTTTCCCGTATGCTCGGGTTGCAATATTTTAGTTTCAACGATTTATGGAGTCCACTTATTCTGGCGTTGTTTCTGCTCATTGCCGCAGCTTATCTAGTGCTCGTCGGTCCGTTCAGTGAGCGGATCAAGGGGGCAGATCAGGCGACAGCTGCACAGAAGATTATGTTTATTACGGGGCTTACTGTGTTGTACCTTGCACAAGCGGGGCCCTTCAATCTGCTGGGGCATGTGATGTTCAGCTTCCATATGGTGAGTATGGCTCTGTCCTATCTTGTAGCGCCACCGCTACTGATGAAGGGATTACCCCTCTGGGTATGGCGCGGAATCATTCGGTGGCTGCCAACACGGCAGTTCTCTTTTTTGGCCCATCCCATCGTGGCGGCTGTGTTGTTTAACGGATTGTTCTCGTTATATCATCTACCAGTGGTACATGATTATGTAATGTTGAATTTCACGGTTCACCGTCTGTATTACATTGTACTTTTCATTACTTCCATGCTGATGTGGTGGACGCTGCTCAATCCGTTGCCGGAAGGAAGACAGGCGTCAGGGTTGTCCAAGATTGGTTTTATTTTTCTGAACATGGTGCTTCTGACACCAGCTTGTGGGCTGATTATTTTTGCTTCCGAACCCTTATATGCAACTTACAGCAACCCGGCGGTATGGGCTGAGGCGATGCGGTATTGTGTATCCGGGGATTCTACGGCTTTGCTGCGTTCGTTCGGTGGACCGGCGTTCTTCAACTTCCTGTCTTCTGCGAAAGAAGATCAGCAGGTAGGCGGTATTTTGATGAAATTCATACAGGAAGGCATCTTCGTCTCTATGCTGGCATATGTCTTTTTCCAATGGTACCGTAAAGAAAAACGGGAAGATGATGATGATCCGTATCCTATAGAGAATTCGGGAGGTCCACTTAATCCTGCAGCGAAATAACACAAGTCTTGTTTGGACAAGAGGGGGAAACACACGATGGATATGTATTTTCTGCTACCCACGATCAGTACTTCTTTCATTGTGATTAGCGCGGTGCTGGTTGGAATTGGCTGGGTGCTAATTATCCGTGGCAAACGGGAGGCGCACCAAACCGCGATGATTGCAGGGGCCATTGCTGCCCTTCTGTTCTTTGTCATTTATATGTCTCGTACCATCTTTGTCGGGAATACGGCTTGGGGCGGGGACCCGGAGATGGAGATATTCTATCGGATATTTCTAATCTTTCATATTATCCTCGCCACGGTGGCAGCGGTCTTCGGCATCTCCACTCTGGTGCTTGGGTTCAAAAAGAAATTCAAGACGCATCGTCGCTGGGGACGATTTACATCCATGATCTGGTTCAGCAGTGCCATCACTGGCGTTATTGTATACGTTCTGTTATACCTGCTGTATCCTGGTGGACATACACGTCCGGTATGGGAAGTTATTCTGGGCGTTTAATAGTTTATGTGATGAATAGAATTCTTTGAAAATATGAAAATGGATGAATCCATCCGTTGATTGGTCCAAGCTTCCTCTCTCATTCATTCATAGAATGAGATCGAGAGGGGGAAAACAAATGAAAAAAACAGTCCATGTAAGTCAAACGTATCCACGTCTCACGGTGTATTCGGAGGAAAACTTCGCTGGTAGAAGCCGGATCTACCGTGGTAACACGGGTCTCCGTAATCTGGATAACATTCTGGGTGGGGTAGAGAGCCTGCGTTTCTTCTCGACAAGTTCAAATGCAACGCTGGTTGTGTTTACGAGACCTAACTTTCAAGGCGGATTCCGTGTCTATCGTGGGAACACCAGCTTGAGAGATTTGGATGATCTGATCCGTGGCAACGATGTGGAATCCCTGATCTCCACCAATCAGCGGCTGTCTCTGGAAGAGATTCGTGCCATCCGTAGGAATCGTACTCTGCCAAGTGGTTTTGAGCTGATTTAAGGATTAGACCTCTTTTGTATTCAGGTGCCGGGAAACAGGAAAGAGCTGTTCCGAATTGTGTTCGCACAATATCGGATACAGCTCTTTTTTGGGTTTGAGGAGTTATCTTAATCTCCACCACCGCTGTCGCCACCACTGTCATTGCTAGGGGTTGACGGGACAAGAGAGCGGTCTGTATACTGTGTATATTGATATATACAGTAGATACAGTGAGCACAGTCAAGATGGAAAGGCAGGCAGGCGATATGAACGCATGGAAACAGGCGTGGTGGTTGACCCGTAGTGAGATGAACAAGGATAAGCTCCAATGGCTGTGGACTGCAATTTTTATGATATACACTGGCGGCATGAGTGGTGTGATGTTATTAGGACAACAGAAGACAGATTTCATTAATCCTGTTGTAGATACTTTCTTTTTAATCATGGTGCCATTTCAGGGGTTTGTGTTCAGCAGACGATCTTTCCGTTACATACAGGAGGATTCCTATACACAGATGCTGGCCTACTATCGCAGACTTCCCATTCCTAACGAGACGGTGATGTGGTCGAGACTTCAGCAGTCTCTGATGGCGTTTACGTATAATGGTATCTTTTTCTATGGATCACTGTATGTGGTCGGGTTACATCAGGAAGGGTTCCGGTGGGATCAGTACCTGGCCTTTGGCATAACGTGTACAGGTTACGGACTTCTCATGACAGGCTTATATATTTACGGAGAGTTTCTGTACAGTGGTAAAAAATATTTGCTGCTCAGTTCGCTGTTCTTGCCGCTTACGATCATCTTATCCTTGCTGATCCGGACATCGGGTAGTTACGGATTTTCGATTGTAATTGATATGAGTAAAACATGGGGGCTGCTTTCCCCGATTATGTGGGTTGCTTTGGTGGCTGGCCTAGCGGGATTATGGCTTTTCAGTCGATTGACGCTGAAGAAACTTTCCACTCGGGATTTGAGTTAACGGTATGAGGGATGATTGCAAAAAAAATGAATACAGGATGAAACCGGCACGGACAGGTAACAGACTGGAGTGTACCGGAGGGCGAGGTGCAAGATGTGAAAATACCCATTCAAATTAATGAAAATAGCGCTGAACCTTTATATCACCAAATTGAAAATCAGTTAAGATCGTTAATTGTTACGGGTCAGTTGGGGGAGGGGACACATTTGCCGTCCATTCGTGAGTTCGCCGGAGCGCTGAATTGCAGTGTCATTACGGTTAGACGGGTCTATCAAGATCTGGAGAATGAAGGTCTGCTTCGTACGAAGCAGGGGACAGGTACATTTGTGGCCCAGGTAGAAGCCGGCGACAGAGAAAATTATAGATTGAAGGCTGCGCAGGAAGCGATGCAGGCAGCGGTACAGTCCGGAAAATCGGTAGGATGTACGGAAGAAGAACTGGAGAGTCTGTTCCGGGAAGTCCTGAAGGCAGTTTACTCGAAGTGAGGGAGTGATTCATACATGGAGCCCATAGCAGTTCAGTTGAACGGCGTATCCAAAATGCGAAAACGCAGAGTAATTGGCCCGATTGATCTGACCATCCCGGAAGGGTATATAGTTGCTATTCTCGGTCATAACGGTTCAGGCAAAAGCACACTTCTTAACATGCTACAACAAGTGGTATTGCCAGATGCCGGGCAGATTATATGGTTTGGGAAGGAACATGAGGGGCCGCTTCCCATTGAACTGAGACAACAGATCGGTTTTGTGGCTGACAACGCTGGGCTCGAAGAGAACCGGATTACTGCACAGGAAGCAGCTGATTTTCGGGCCTACTGGTACCCGCGTTGGGATATGAAGTTGTTCAACCAACTGGTTCACGATATGGAAGTACCTGTTGATGTGAAGCTGAACAAGATGTCCAAGGGTGAACGGCGGAAATTCGAGATCGCTGCTGCAATCGCAGCTCGCCCAAGATTATTGCTTTTGGATGAGCCTTCATCAGGTCTGGACCCCTTTGCCTGGAAAGTGATGGTCGAGCAGTTCCGTACCTTTATGGCTGAGGGAGACACCACGATTCTGATTGCCACACATATTGCGGATGAAGTTAAAAGGCTTGCAGATTACATCGTATTGATGCACCGTGGTCAGTCGCTGGGGATGGCCGAGAAAGATATGGTGCTCGATCAGTGGAAAGAAGTCTGGTATGAAGGAGACTTGCGACCAGAGAGTATCCCTGGTGTTGTGGAATCTTCTTCTGAAGAGAGAGGGCTGGTCCGCGTAATTACAACCCGGGTCAGTGAAGCGCAGGAAAGGCTGGAGCTGTCCAATAACCGGGTATTGAAAATCCGTAACCTGGAATTGGATGAAGTCTTGGCATTCTGGATTGCCGGGTATGCACCGGCACAGTGGAGATAACCGAGGGGAGACGATACAAGATGAACCGATTGGAATTGAAACAGGTAGTCAAGCAATACGCAGACAAAACAGCAGTTAATGGAGTAACGCTCAATGTAAAAGAAGGGGAGATTTACGGTCTGCTTGGAGCCAATGGCGCTGGTAAAACAACAACGATGCGTATGGTGCTTGGGCTGATCCATCCGGACGGGGGAAATATCCAGTACAACGGCAAACCCTATAGCACAGAATTGCAGCAGATTATGGGATATCTTCCGGAAGAGCGCGGTTTGTATCCTAAGGTAAAGGTCAGTGAACAGATCAACTATCTGGCCCGTCTGCGTGGCATGAATGGAAAGGATGCGGATCAGAGCCTGAAATATTGGTTGGACCGATTCGAGGTGCCGGAGTATTACGACAAAAAGATTGAGGAGCTATCCAAAGGGAATCAGCAAAAGATGGGGTTCATAGCCGCAGTAGTCCACAGACCGCAAATTCTCATTCTGGATGAAGCCTTCAGCGGACTTGATCCGGTGAACGTGGAATTACTGAAGTCCACGGTGAAGGAATTGCGTGATGAAGGCACAGCCATTCTGTTCTCGACACACCGAATGGAGCACGTCGAAGAATTATGTCGTCAGATCACAATTCTGCATCGCTCCAATACCGTTGTGCAAGGAGAGATCAAGGAGATCAAGAGCCGTTATCCACGTGAGCATGTATTCCTGAGCACCACGGGTAATGTGGGCGGTCTGGAACAGTTGCCAGGTGTGAAAAAGGTAGAGCAAAATGAGCGTGGATACCTGATCCATATTGGTCAGATGGAAGCAGCTCAGGAAATTCTGAGAGCAGCCATGGCTCAGACGACGGTTGAACATTTTGAAATCAAGGAACCAACGCTTAACCAAATCTTTATTCGTGAGGTAGGTGAGTCGAATGAATAAAATGGGCACGATTATCGGATTTACGTTCAAAAACAAAGTGAAAACGAAATCTTTCATGGTGACGACCATTGTACTTGCACTTTTAATTACGATTGGACTCAATATTCCATATTTCATTACCCTATTTAATGGTGGTTCCATTGGCGGAGGTGCAGGCGGAAATCAGCCAGTGAATATCGGTCTTCTGAGCACGAACCAAACAGAGGTAGCCGAGAAACTGGAGACATATTCGTCCGCACAAGGAAATGAGATGTATCAAGTCGTTAACGACGCAAGTAAAGATGAAGCGGCACTCAAGGCCGATGTGGAATCTGGGGTTCTGGATGGGTACCTGAAGTTCGAACCTGTGGCGGGGCAAGATTTCCCCCAGCCGGTCTTATATTCAAGCGATGATATTTCCCCGCAAGTTATAGCACCCATTGAAGCTGCGCTGCAAATTGTGAAGCTGGATGTGGTGGTGAAGGATACACTCACGGTGGAACAAAAACAGCTTATTAGTACGCCGGTAAAACTGACGGAGCACAGCCTTGATTCTGACCAAAGCGGAACTGCTGCAGAGTCGGAAGGTGGCATGAGTGGCATAAACTACGTAGTTGTTTACCTGCTGATTATCCTGTTGTTCACATCAACGATGATGACGGGTAATATGATCGCTTCCGAGATTACAGCCGAGAAGAGCTCGCGTATTATGGAAATTTTGATTACGAGTGTATCTCCGCTCAGTCAGATGTTTGGTAAAATCATCGGTATTTTCATGGTAGGTTTGCTGCAAATCGGTATTTTCGGTGCCGTAGTTGCCGGTAATATGCTGTTACCGCATAACCGCGATGTATTGAGCGATTTCAATATGAATCTGAGTGATGTGAACGTCGCCGTTATTGTATATGGACTCATCTTCTACATTCTGGGTTACTTCCTGTATGCGGTGATGTTTGCGGCCATTGGATCGATGGTGAGTCGGACAGAAGAACTCGGTCAGGCCGTATTGCCGATTACAATGTTGTCCCTGGTTTCCTTCTATATTGCGATTTTCAGTATTGCTACACCGAATATTTTGCTCTTAAAAGTAGCAAGCTTCATTCCGTTCACATCGCCAACGGCAATTCTGGTACGGATTGGGGCAGGTGTTGCACCAACCTGGCAGATCTGGACATCCCTGGCCATTCTTGTGGTATCGATTATGATCTTCGGCTGGCTCGCAGCGAAAATCTATCGTACAGGTGTGCTGATGTACGGTAAACGCCCAACGTTCAAGGAATTGTTCAAAGCGATGAAGGCGTATAAAATCTGATCCAAGTTTACGAACAGACATGTGCGTTGTAAAATAAACAGCATAGATAAGAAATGTATGTTTATGCATTGGTATGCATGTTTTTGGTGGCATTCCTACACTTATAAAAATGTTAATCTAATGGACCAGAGTAGTATCATCGTGGTTGGTGCAGCGCACTCCCTAGGTGATGATAGTATCGTGAAGTTGTTGGAGGATAAAGGGTATGAAGTGAAATGAAAATAGGGTTGTGCAAGGAATCTTATAATTAGGGAGTAGAAAGAGGTCGAGAGGAGTTATCTCGATCTTTTTTTATGGAATTTGAGGAAAACAGGGAGATTTTACGGTTCGTACGGAAAAATTAGATTCTGGACAGATCGTTAAAGTGTTTGATTTAGTTGAACAAATCGTATTTAATAAAATCGGACGTCGCTTCAGGGTGATATGATGAAAATTGATTATAATGCAGACGGCACCTTAATCCGTATTGTCGGTCGGAATGCTCGCCAAGTTGAGCGTAGAATGCTGCATGAGAATCAAACTTTCTTAATCATCAACTTAAATTTGCTGATGCCCAGTTAGATTTACTAACGATGGATGATGCTGATAAACTTAAAAAGTTGGTAATGGATATATCTACTAAAGCCTATTTTTTGTGAAAGAGAACTCGATGCCTGTTATATGTGAACAAGTGTTAGGATCAGACCCACGTAATACTCAATAAATGTCAAGGGACAAGAACAGAACATAGTCCAAATGAAGTCGCTATTTTAGCGGCTTTTTTACTTTATCGGTGCAGATTCACGCCCTGAACCTTGTACCAATTGCTGGATGGACATAAAGATGTTCCTATTACCGATTAGTTTTTTAGCAAACGGGCAACTTATTTTAACTTTAAGCAGCATATCTATGTTTGATATCTCTGATTTAATCAACCATGCATTCAAAAAGAAGCTCTTGACTAACAATATAAAATCTACCACTAGTTACGAGCTAGGAAATATGACTGTAATGAGGCAGAATCTATGGATATTGAATATCAGGAATAAACAGTTGCATAAGCAATTATCCTCAGAATAAGGATCATAAATCGATCTGCTCCATTCGATCACGTGCAAGAAATATTAAAAAATTTCTTTACAAAAAAACCGTCTGTACGGTATAGTTAATAAAGAGGGATTTATTTTTTAACACAGTATATTTATTTTAATACTAAACAAAGTTATTGATTAGGAGGTCGGAAAGTGGCGTATTTAATTCTTGCATTTGCAATTCTTGCTGAGGTATTTGGAAGTTCAATGATGAAATTATCCGATGGTTTTAAAAAGATTCTACCAACCATTGGTACGATAGCGGGTATGGGAATAGCTTTTTTCTTGCTTTCAATAGTTCTTAAGACTCTTCCATTAGGAACAGCTTATGCTATTTGGTCTGGTGTCGGTACAGTACTAACAGCTTTAGTTGGTGTACTCATATACAAAGAAAAATTGAGTACTCCAAAGACATTTGGTCTCATTTTGGTTGTTGCAGGAGTAGTTTTTATGAAACTTGCAACAAATTAATATTAGGGGGTGTGCTTCTTGAAACAAGGATTTATGTTTTTAGCATTAGCAATCATATTTGAAATATTTGCTACTACTATGTTGAAATTAAGCTCTGGCTTCACTATTCTCCTGCCAACTATAGCTTTTATAGTTGGGATGGGTGGGTCATTTGTGTGGCTTTCAAAAAGTTTACGTACACTTCCATTAAGCCTCGCCTATGCTATATGGTCTGGAGTTGGGACAGCACTAACCGCCGTAATAGGTATAATCATTTGGGACGAACATTTTGGGTTATTCACTGGTGTAGGTCTGGTTCTAATTATAGGTGGTGTAGTTTTACTGAATACAGCCAAGAAAACAGGAAAAGAAGCTTCTCCTTCTAGTTAATGAGTTAGGGTATAATAAGTTCTGTCCCATAAGGAAGGAGTTTTATAATGAGAAGTAATTCAAAGCGTAAAGATTTATTGGCAGCTGCCTCATTCATTGTAGATCATAATGGAATGGATAAGTTAACGCTAGAAGCTGTAGCCAGTCAGGCTGGTGTTAGTAAGGGCGGTCTTCTTCATCATTTTCCTAACAAAGATGCACTTATTAAAGCAATGATCGATGAATATACAGATGCTTTTATACAAAGTATGAAAGAGAAAGTCGATGAAGATCCAGTTTCCCGTGGAAAATGGCATCGCGCTTATCTTGAATCCACAATACTTGATATTAATTCATCTAACAAAGTTATTTCTGCGTATAAAGCAGCATTATTCACTGATCCGATAATGCTTTCGTCGTTTAAAGATAATCTTGAGAAAATATACGAAGAAATGCGCCGGGATGGATTAGATGAAGTTACAGCTATAATCATAAGATTGGCCATTGATGGGTTGTGGTACTCTGAGCTATTTAACGTGGGGAACTTAGACGCTAATATGAAAGAAAGAATTTCTGAACGAATGACTGAGTTGATCAATAAAGTGTAGGTTAACATCCCAGGTATCTAATATCTAATAGGGGTCTATAATATGGCTATTATAATTATTTTTAGCTTTGCCATCATTTCAGGAATTAGCTTGATATTCTGGTGGGTAAATAAAATATCAAAAGAATAAGAACCATGCAGATAGTAGCAAGAATTTTACATCAGTCAAACACGAGCAGGATGAAGATAAAATTGCTGAAAAGATGTCGAGGGACAAAAACATATTCCCATTAAAGTCGCTATTTTAGCGGCTTTTTATTTTATCAGTAGAAGTTCTTGTCCCAACCCAAGTACAAACTGGTACAGAGATTTTTGTGGCGGAAGATGAAACTGGAGAGCTACTAGGTTTCCTGGAAGTACAGCCCATAAAGAAAAATTGAACGATATAGAACAAGGCAATATTGTGGCGATTACGGTTTCTCTACAAGGAGAAGGAAAAGGGGGTGGCGGCTCTATTATAGAATGCAAAACGATATATTGATTTGATTTCAATAAATATAAAATCTTAACTGAGACTGCTATCTAATATTAGATAACAGTCTTTTTGCAGTGTTATAATTTAGATGAAGTTATCACTGAAAAAAGTATACATTATCATGTATAAAGATACAAAGTGAGTGTTGTTGTTTTTCTCACAAATTGTGAAAATCACTGAGAAATTTAAATGCTATAATAAATTTTTCTCATTAAATATGAAATTTAGGGATAATAAATAAGCCTTTTTTTGCTATTTTTTCTCACTAATTATGACAACGCACAGGTTGTCATAATTAGTGATAATATTTTCATAATTTATGAGAAAACTTTTTCACAATTAGCGAGAAATGTATTTTTATACAATTGATATGCATGTTTTTGGTGGCATTCCACACTTATAAAATATTTTGTTAATCTAATGGAACAGAAGAGTATCATCGGGGTTGGTGCAGCGCACTTCCTAAGTGATGATAGTATCGTGAAGTTGCTGGAGGATAAAGGGTATGTAGTTAAATGAAAGTAGGGTTGTGCAAGGAATCTTATAATTGATTAGGGAGTAGAAAGAGGTCGAGAGGAGTTATCTCGATCTTTTTTTATGGAATTTGAGGAAAATAGGGAGGTTTTACGGTTCGTACGGAAAAATTAGATTCTGGACAGATCGTTAAAGTGTTTGATTTAGTTGAACAAATCGTATTTAATGAAATCGGACGTCGTTTCAGTTTGGAGTTTGCTACTGAAGTTGCTTCTAAAAAAGGTGAAGATAGTATCCATGAGAGTCATCTGGAACAAGCCTTGAAAAAGATTGGACAAGTATCTCGACCATTTAGAGTGAATCTATTTAATCAGGATAATTTTGATTTGATAGATGAAATATCAAGGGAAACGAAGAAGGGAGGGAATCTTAAAACATCTCATTTTGCTGAAAAGCAAAACAATCGTAAAAAATGAGACAGCAGGAGTACTCATAGAATCTCCTAAGAGAAAATTTAAACAACTACTACAAAAGGGAAGATGTACCCAAATAATAAGTTACTTTGTTTATATCCAATTCAGGATACTCAACTACATATATTACATAAATGCTCGTCTTCATGTGAAGTAGGTACCAAATATTATATAATCATAGATAAATGTGAATTCCGTATTTGTAGTTACCTACCTTAAGGATTATGGATTCAACTTGGTTATTAAATTGCCCTGAGTTTATATGTTGAATTTAAATAAAAGAAGATTACTATATCAACTCTTTGTTTCAAGATAGAGTTCGTATTTTTGTAAGTAAGTAACTTATCTTAAAATATGAAAGAGAGCAATAATTAATGGATAACTTAATAAGAAAAAGTATAATCGCAATGATTATGTTAGTGATGTATGTTCCGCTAAATATTTGGCTTTCAAGCTCGTTGTTTAATCTTATCATGAAAGTAGATACAGGTATTTTTTATAGGTATGCGACTGATAACAAGTATGGTGAAGATATCTTCTTTTCTGAAAAGATTGATAAAGAAACAAAAATAGGTCAGACAATTCAAGAGATATTCCAGTTAAAAGGTGAGCTAAAGACGGATAGTACTCAAGATACATTTTCCAAGTTATTAGAGGACGAGCATTTTTTCATCCACCAGATAGAAAAGAATAGTGAATATATTAGCTACTTGAATTCAAAAGAATTAACAACAGAAGATTTAATTACATATATGAATCTAATAGCTGATCTAAACAGCAAGATTATGAATGGTAGCTTCTATTTATCGGCCTTAATTCTCTTCTTATGGATGTACTTATTATTTGAATTTAGGTTAGAGCTATACTTTATTGCAGGAGTCCTATATATTTTCACTACTTTAAGTACATTCACCTCGGGAATATTTTCGAATATATTTTTCTACCCTATGCGTTGGATAAGTCACATTATGCGTGTTAATTTGGATTATACGTTTGAAGAATACGCTATGTATATTGAATTTTTGCCAACAATTAAAGAGGCATTTTTATCTTTTATTATTCTTGATACAGTAGTTCTGGCGTGGAGAGAGAGATGGAAGAAGAGAAGATCAATGAAAATCACAGAGATATATTATTCAATAGATGAAATCATTAATGTATTGAGTAATCTAGAGGTATCAAATAGTAATTCTCCCTTTATTAAGGTGAGTAAAATCAAAGTAGATTTCAACTATCTCTATAAGTATACAAAAACGAAGAAAAAGGATTCTGCATTAAGGGAAGTGAAGAGGCTCACTGTAATGCTTTTGTATAGAAAGCAATCGGAAGCCCTTTTAACTACGGACGTACACAATTTCTTGGTAAGATTAAAACAAGAGTTAAATAAATCTATCGTTTTTAAAGCAGAAATTGATCAACACTACAAATTTGTGATGGAAAAAAGTAAGCAGAACACTTATTTGAAATGAAGAAACTCATAAAATATTTAAAGTTGTGTATTCACTTGTTATTCGGAAAGTCACGATTCTCTTGGTACATTAGTGTTTGCTGATTTTTCTCATTAATTATGACCACATACGGCTACTAGACTAAGGATCTAACAGCTTTGACGTAGGGGTTCAATTTTCTGAACACAAGATTGGCTATATACCACGGAAATACAATGAGGAAGTTTGTTACTATCTAGATTTAAATTTTGAATACAGGCTTAAAATAGAAGATATTAAAATTATAGATTCTTTTCGCTTCATTGATATTAAAATGATTTTATCATTTGAAATATAAACTAAACGGGGAGCCAACTGTTAAGGGACAAGAACATGATCCCATTGAAGGCGCTATTTTAGCGGCTTTTTTATTTTATAGATACAAGCTTTTGTCCCAAGCCAAGGACAAGAACTTGAACCGATTACCGTACTGGACAAGAACATATTCCTATTGCCGATTAGGCGTATATCTAATCGTTATATTGCCCGTAAATTCATTCAACTAACGGGCAGTTTTGCTGAATAGATCTGCTGAGTAGTGGAGCATCTGGCCTCTCACACTTGGTTGCGCACAAGAAAGATTAAAAATCGTAAGGTAAAGGAGAAATCCGGCAGATACGATTGCGATTAAAAACTACCCATGAC
>NZ_AWUK01000029.1 GCF_000499205.1 Paenibacillus sp. MAEPY2 | reverse complement strand
TTGTGTCTCACAACAGACAACTTACAAGATCTCAGAACGCAGCAATTGAACACATAAATCATTGCGCGAGATCCCAAAAAAGTGAAGCTCAATCATCACTCAAAGAAATTTTTTGATATGGTAAATCGATTGATGATCGGAGCAACTGATGTTGACTGAAAGTATGGTTAACTCAGTTAAGGCATTAATCGAAGAAAAGGATTTTTAAGTTTGTTTAGGGATAACAAACCAATCTTAGACTTGATTCAAAGCGAAAATAATACAAGAGCTATATTTGAATTACGCAATAAAAAAAATGAGAACCAAGCAAAGACGTAAGATTAGTCATACAGTTATGCAATGAATAAGAATACAAAAAAGAAAGGATGGGATTCGTTTGTATGCGGTAGAATTATTCTTCAACAAAGAATTCGATGAGTACGTCAGAAAAGTTTGGGTGCACTTTGACAAAGAGGGAATCAGCCATTTTATGAATAGATTTGAAAACTTAAGTCCCCATATAACGCTTGCTGTATATACGGATATCTCCGATCTGGAAGGATTTAAAAAACAACTGAAAATCTATTTTGATAATGTTTCTCCTCTTCGTTTACGATTTGATGTCGTAGCTACCTTTCCAACCTCGGGAACGATATTTTTAGCGCCAACTATAACGGACGAATTTCAACGTGTACATAAGGATTATTATAAGAAGCTAGAAAAATATAATAATCAAGCAATTATATATTATAGCCCAGATCAATGGAATCCACATTGTACCCTGGGAACACAATTAAGTAGAGAAGCGATAGCTAAGGGAATTCATGATGTAGTAAATGAATTTGAACCTATGGATGGGATCATAGAAAGAATGAGTTTAGTGAAGATTGAATTGTCAGAAGAAGGGAACAGGAATATAACCATATTTGAACAATCTTTTGTAACTTAATTCAAGAGGTCAGGCACTGCGTATAACATAAAATTCCCGCTACGGACATTCACCCAGGGGCCGGATCATACGCTGGGTAGAAAACACAAGGGGATTGGACGTCCCAAATATATCAACTTAGTGAAATTACAGTGTGACATTTAATTAAAGCATCTAAAGGAGGCTTGTATGAAGACAATTATCTATATGGTTAGGCATGGAGAATCACCGTACAATGAAGGAAATGAAAGAACAAGAGGGCTTACTCCAAAAGGGAAGATCGATATTGAAAAAGTAACGAAGTTACTTAAAGGTGAAGGAATAGACATGATTATATCAAGTCCTTATACAAGAGCAATTCTTAGCGTTGAGGGATTGGCCGAGCATTTAAAGTTAGATATTAAAGTATTTGAAGATCTTAGAGAACGACATTTTGCATCTTATAATATTGAAAATGCAGAGTTAATGTCTAGTATCGGAGAGAGTTTTAATGATTTTGATTATACCTTGCCGGGTGGAGAGTCCAATGCTGACTGTCAGCAAAGAGCAATCTCAGTTCTAAAACCCATTTTAAAGGAACACAGAGGGAAGAAAATAGCAATCGGGACTCATGGTCTTGTAATGACTTTGATGATGAATTATTTTGATTCAGCTTTTGGCTTGGAGTTTTTGAATCAATTAAAGAAACCAGATATTTATAAAATGCAATTCGAGGGCTTAGAATTAGAAGAAGTAACGAGAATGTGGAATGATTAGATTTCCTAAGGTTATAAAGGAGGAATGTGACATCACTTGATAGCGTATTCACGCTGTATGGGACAAGCTCCTTTGGTCCCCTACAAAGCAATTGGGTGATGTATGAATCAGGCAAACACAGGCAGACACCCTTGTGAGGCTAAGTGGCGATCTGGGTTTATATGGCGTAACCGCCATCACACTGCACAAATTAAATCACTAATAATATCAAAAGGTTGGTAAAGTGGTATTTTGTAAGTTTTTCAAAGAAGACAACAACTACGCCTAAAATCTGCGGCCCTCGGTCAATGAGAAGTCAACCGGCTGTGAAGCAAATTCAGCAAATACATCTGAACCATCTAACCGCATCGTGGTCGGCTCTTAAACGGAGCCTTAATTGGTATGACGTCATGAAAACAGAAAACTGAACGAAATATATGCAATTTTAAGTCTAGTCAAAAACTATATTATAGAGTAAATTGATATCTCATTTTTAGTAAAAGGTGGTGATTGTTGTGTCTCACAACAGACAACTTACAAGATCTCAGAACGCAGCAATTGAATATATAAATCATTGCACGAGATCCCAAAAAAAAGAGGCTCAAGCAACACTCAAAGAAATTTTTCAGTTATCCAATATTCCTTGGAATACCTTTGAAGAAGCAGTTGATAAGCTTAGATCCCATGCAAGGGTGGCTTTGCATTTTCATCCGGATCGTCCGGTTGTAGATATGAAAAGTGTGGCTCAATCATTATTAGAGCAGGGGATCTATAAAAGTCAGTTCGAGACTTTCATATCCAATGGGAGCGTATCGGCATATGTAGGTGGTGCACGGGATCTTTGGGAAGAAAAACTATTTGACGGAGCTTATCAGATAGAGGGAGTAACCAACTTTGAAAGGCCAAAGTATGGGGCTCTTCATTTGTTGTTACATCCGGATGGACCGTCTCCACGATTCGGCTCTTGTTATTTTCTTTTAAAACCGAATGCTTCACATCGTTGTACGTTCACTTACGGTGGCTCTCAAGATGATCCGAAGGAAATGGGGACATATGAGGAATTAGACGATATTTTATCAGCGCTTTTTACGGATGCTTTCTTTCGGGATTATGCTATTGGAGAAAAAGATCTTACTCCTAAAAAATTGATAGATCAGCTATTGTACAATCTGGAACGTCCGTTAGAGGATCCCTCAAAACTGGCCCCACATCGGAATCTTAACCATTTTATCGAAACTCAAGTTCATGGAGATATAGTTCTTGAAGATGATGTGGAAATTTTAGTAGCTGACCCATCGTTCAAAGGAACAGAAATAGGGAATCACTTAGAGCAAATCTGCATCAAATATTCCATTAAACTATTTTGGCATATGGGATTTGCGATGCGTGCGGAGGAAGTGCCCTCTGATTTTAGGGGTCCAACCATGCCCTCATTAGCCAAGCGAATTGCAAGCAATGGTAACATTGATGTAAGTCTGATCGGGAATGCAGTCAACGATTTGAAACGCAATCCTGATCTCTGGTCTGACAGAGGTAACTACGAAGAAGTGCTTCAGGAATTAAAATACATGTGGCATATACTCGTTCGATATGGTAAATCGATGGATTCCATTTTCAGTAATAGCATCAGCGATAATAAAAACCTCTAGAAATTCTTATACCTACAACCTAATTGATTTAATAGTGCATCATAATTACAATATTATTTTTAGCAATGAACATGAAATAGATCATTCTTTTCGAACGAAGTTATTATCTTTTACAAAATTGGTCTAGGTATTTTGCAGTTCGAAGAAGTCGTAGACACTCAAACATAACCCATGCAAAGGAAGATGAGCATATGGATAAAGGGAAAATTATATTTCTGAATGGCGTAACCAGTTCAGGTAAAACTTCAATCGTAGAAGCGATGCAAAATTACTCTGATCCCTTTTTTTATGTTGTGGCCAATGATCTTTTTGAAAATACGATTGGTGATAAACATTTGCAAACAGACTACTGGAAGTATTTAAGTGAAGCCATCATTATGATGTATCATACAGCAAAATTATTTTCGGATCATGGAAAGAATGTTTTAATCGATGGGATACTTGTTGAAAGACCGGAATTAAAGCCGCATTATGGTAAAGTCCAAGATATATTTGCTGGATATCCTTTGGATATCATTGAGGTGTACTGCCCGTTAGATCTTTGTCGTAAGCGAAATATAGAACGTGGTGACAGAAGTGAAGATCAATCCGATGAGCAAAATAAAATAATGTCGCAACACATCCGTTATAGCTATTTAGTCGATACGAGTTTGAATACGCCGGAAGAATGTGCAGAAATGATTATCACATCAGTATTCCATAAATAATTATTGGAAATATTAATTCGAGGAAGCAGAATCAGGCAAACATACTTCAAACTTTCATTGAAGGGAAGGAAGAAGTATGGGGCGACCATTCGTTTTTTTTATTATGAAGACGTACAAAATTTATATCATATGGGGGATTAAAATGAAGATTGTTTTTAGAAATTTCGATGAATCTTATTATGAACAAGTTTGTGATTTTTTGATTGAATTATCAAAAGATGACCGTAGGCATATAAATTGGAACTGGGCAAGGTGGGAGTGGATGTTTCATCATCCTGAATTCAATCGAGACTTAATGGATAAGATTGGCTTGTGGTATTGTAATGACGAGTTAGTAGGTATAGCAACCTATGACCACTATTTTGGTGAAGCATTTTTTGCTACTAAACAAGGGTTTGAAGAATTAGAACAAGATATATTAGAATATACAACTACAACTTTCAGTAATGAAAATGGCCTGGGGATTGCAGTGAATGACAAAGATACTCACACTCTAGATTTATTGCGCAGTAAGAAGTTTGTGGAGAATGATCTGACTGAGAACATACTTGAACTTACACTAGAGAATGTTAGCCTAGATTATGTAATTCCTGAAGACATAATAGTGAAAAATATGGATGTCAAAAATGATTTATTTAAGTATCAGAAGTTACTATGGAAGGGCTTTAACCACGAAGGTCCTGTGCCTGTTGATGAAATCACCCTTGGTAAGAAAAAAAGAATGTTGTCAGCAAGAAATATGAATTCATTCCTACATATTGTTGCCGAAAATGAAGATGGGGAATACGTTGCTTATTGTGGCTTATGGTACAGTCAAAAAACGGATTATGTTTATGTAGAACCTGTATGTACAATTCCAGAGTATCGGCAGAAGGGACTTGGAAAAGCAGTAGTTTTAGAAGCCTTGAAAAGAGGTCGGTCCTTAGGTGCTGAAAAGGCATATGTTATTTCGGATAGTTCTTTTTACAAGTCATTAGGCTTTCAACAGCATTCTCATTATACTTTCTATTGGCATAACATTTGATACTTTCTAAAGCCTTTCGGGTTCGTGAATGTAGGGAATGCTATCTAAAAGGGAATGTAGTGGAAGAAAGGATGAAAGCATGAACATTCAGGACGTCCCAATTGAGATAATAGAAAAAATCGGAAAAGTCCAGAGAATTACTTTTCCCAGGCAAGGTCATACTTCTATTGTAGCTATTCTGGATACGCTCGATAAAAAGTACATAATCAAAAAGACAGAAAACGATCTCTATAATGAATGGTTATTAGAAGAATACAAGGTGCTTCAATATCTTTACCATACGGGACTACCAGTTCCGAGAGCATATTCGTATCATGTTGAGAATAAATCGAGATGGCTTTTAATGGATTATATTGATGGAATAAGTTTAAGGGAATTTCTCTCTAGAGAGCTCGACCTCAAAGATAAAGAAAAAGTTATTTTTAACTTTGGCCTTAGTTTAAAGAAAATACATGAATGTTCTTGCCCTATTGAATTATTGGAAAATGATAATCCTTGGTTAGATACAATGCTTAATAAAGCAGAATATAATCTTAATCACTTTGCTGTAGACGGATCAGAAGAATTACTTAAACGGTTGAAAGAAGTAAGACCCAAACCAATAGATAACACTTTAATTCATGGCGATTTTACAATTGATAATGTATTAATTAAAGAATGCAACATAGTTGGAGTTATTGACTGGTCAGGAGCGACATACGGGGATCCGAGATATGATGTAGCATTGGCCATTAGACCCAAATGTAATACTTTTGATAATGAAAGAGATAAAGAAATATTTTATAACGCATACGGCAAGTTACGAATAACGGATGAAGAATATAACTATTTTGAAGACGGAATATATAGCTTCTTTTAGTATCGCTTCGGAGTGTGCTTCATCAGATAACACTATATTCAGGCAGACACTTCCATACTGACTAACCGCATCGAGGCTAGGCAACCACCCCTTAAGTAGGTGGAGGGTTCATGAATACAGAATCGTTATAAGCTACACATATTAGGAGGTCAACTATGTTAGATCATAAAGAAATCTTACCGATTATTAGAAGGTTTGAAGAGAATGATTTAACTTATTCACTTGGTGGAAGTGGATTGTTATATTATTTTAATTTATCAAATACAGTGAATGATTGGGATTTCATAGTTGATTGTCCAAAAGATATGCTGCTTAAAGTTATAGATGGATATGATTGGATAGAACAGGATAGTGGTGACTACCCCTTTGCAAGTGAATACAGGATACATATTCCTTCATTAAGAATAGATATCATTGGAGGATTTGCTTTTTATGCTGAAGGAGAAGTAGTTTGTTTACCTACATCTCATATTCGAAATAGAGAATGGGATGGAATAAAGCTATCCAATCCTGAAATCTGGTATGTTGCATATTATTTAATGGGAAGAGAAGCGAAATCAAATTTGATCTTAGATCACTTACAAACACATAAAGAAATTGTAGATCAACAAGTAATAAGAGATTTATTAATGAAAAATGGTTTAAATTATGAAATTAAAGAAGAACTTAGTAAATTAATTTAATGATGGTTCCTACATCTAAAGCATAAAACGATAAATCCATGTTATTAAGGCATTTCAAATCAAGTAACTTACGAGACTCATCCGCACTGCCTTAAGCAAGAATTGATAAGAGACTATAAAGCCGAAGGAGATGGTCGCTATACTCCTAGTATATTGGCGGTATTTTCTTTATGTTTTGGATCATAAATTAAACGTTCTCATCGAATGTTGGCATGAAGGATTATATCTTCAAGGGATAATCCATGACATGTCTAAATTTTCTCCTCACGAATTTTTTCCTTATGCACATAAATTCTATTCAAATCATAAGGACGAGAATATCGAGCTGAGGTGGAAGAATGCGTGGCTGCACCATCAAAATCATAATAAACACCACTGGGAATATTGGATAGTAAATAAAAATACTAGAGAAGCCTTACCCATGCCAAAGAAATATTTGATAGAAATGGTATGTGACTGGCGGGCTTTCTCAAGAAAATGGGGGCGTAAAGTTAAAGAAACTAATTTACCAGAAAGAATGATGACATCTGAAAGTATAATATTACATCCAAAGACAAGGAAAGAACTTGAAAATTTCATGAAGAAAAACTAATAAAAATACACATTTTGAAATTTATTTCAATGAAGTCGATCATTATATATAATGATCGGCTTCATGCTGCTAACCGATTAACAGTGTCTCTTGTCCCACCCTTGGATATTGTCAGAGAAGTAAATTCAGGCAGACAATCCAGTTTAACTGTGCAAGTGCAGTTGGGGACTTTGCGGCCTTAAGCCTCTCGGTTTCGTTAATACTCTGAGGGGTATAACAAAGATCTGCGAATAAAAATGAGAACATAGCAAGCGAAAAATCTATACGCTTCGTATTGAGTTCGAATTACTCTAAATAAATGATAACAATTTAAGATATATATACGAGGATTGTTCATTTTTCATAGACATCACCAATAAGCAAAACACACAAAAATATTTGAGAGTAATTCAGGAGGACCGTATTTATATAACATTGTATCTACGCAGCGGGTTCTGCTCTAAGATCACATGAAGATGAGAGTAGAGTAGTTTGAACCAGAACACAACGACGAACATTAGACGAAAGCGCAAAAGGCTAATATATTGCAGTAATTTCAAGGAGGATACAACATGTCAAGATCCGTTTATATTATTTCCGGTACTGCCGGTGTTGGGAAATCTACTACATCAAAGAAACTTGTTGAACATCTGGATCGCAGTTCATATATATCTGGTGATGATATTAGTCATCTACCTGTAAACGGGAGGGGAAAGCCGTGGATCTGTCAAGAAACTCATAAGCTAACGTGGATAAATATTTTAAGTTTAGTGAAGAATCTAATTCAATTTAATTACGATGTTGTTATAGATTATGTGACGTTTCCAATGGAGGCTAACTGGTTAGCTAGTGAGCTGGGGAGTATAAATGTAAGGATTATTTATGTAGTATTTATGGTCGATGATGAAACAATTATTAGAAGAGATCAGTTAAGAGATCCAACGACACAAATGGGAGAACGAAGCGTAATCCTTTTGAATGAATTTAAAGAAGCCCTAAAAGACGAAAGACATATATTAAATACAGAAGAATATTCTGTTGACCAGATAGATGAAGTGATTGAAGAGATATTAAACAACAATAGATTTTTAATAAGCTAATTTGAAGAAGTAGTGACATCGTATAACATATAATTAAGCTGCGGCTCCTGGGAATACCTGATTCAGCAAGATGGGTCTGGAAGAGGCATTTCATGCTAGTCTCACGAGAGTAGCCTACACCTTCGAACTTCATATTTCTATATTCTGGTAATAGTAAATCTCTTCCTCTAAATTTGGTTACAAATAAAAACAGGGAGGTGAGTGAGATGGAACAAAGGAATGCGCCAGAGGTAAGAATTGAACTGTGGGATGAAGGAGATCTAGATTTGCTTCGTCAATTAAATTCGCCTGAGATGACAGTACACTTCGGAGGACCAGAGACTGAGGAGAAAATCCTAGCTCGCCATAAGCGCTATTATGAAATCGCCCAAAGTGGAACAGGGAAAATGTTTAAGATCCTTTTGCTTCCGCATCTTGAAGTCGTGGGTAGTGTAGGGTATTGGGATCAGACGTGGAAAGAAGAATCTATTTTCGAGATAGGTTGGAGTGTTTTATCTGAATATCAAGGTAGAGGAATAGCGACTGAAGCAACAGCAAAGGCCATAGCTTCTATTCGTTCTGAAAAGAAGAAACATAATTTTATTCACGCTTTTCCTAAAACTAAAAATCCCGCTTCGAATGCCATTTGTCGCAAGCTGGGCTTTTCGTATATTGGCGAGTGTAATTTTGAATACCCTATTGGGACTACCATACGATGTAATGACTGGAGATTGGCAGTCGAGGAAAATTAAGATCAAGATCATGGAGGGAATTTTAAATCAGCTGCATGGCTTTCTCCCATATTTCAGGGCAGATGAGAGACCATCTGCTTTTTTTTGCTTGATTTACTTCATATATGTAATAATATGGATTAGTACTGAGTGAGGCTACTTAAACCATTAAGGAGAACTAAAATGTCGCAGTTTCCCGAATTAGAAACAAAAAGACTTGTATTAAGAGAGCTAACACAGAATGATTCCACAGAACTATTTCAATTTTTTTCATTGGATGAAGTTACGAAGTTTTATGATGCGGAGAGTTTTACAACCATTAAACAAGCAGAAGAATTAATTCAAAGATGGATGAAAGATATGAAACAGGTCAAGCCATTCGTTGGGGAATCACTTTGCAGTCGGAAAACAAAGTAATTGGAACATGTGGCTTTCATGGCTGGCTTAAACCGAATTGAAGCATTTGTAGAACCAGAGAATGTGGGATCAAGAAAGGTACTTGAGAAAATCGGCTTTAGAGAAGAAGGGATATTAAAGGAAAATTATTATTGGAAGAATCGATTTGTTGATAAAGCCATTTATGCATTTCTTAAGAAAGACTATAAAGTTCGTTAATTAATAATGAAAGAAGGATACCAGATGATTACAATTCGATTTGTTTCACATGAGGATATCCCACACATTCAATCCATAGCTCAAGAAACATGGAATTATACTTATAAAGGCATATACTCCGAAGGCTACATACAAAATTTTCTAAGTAGAGCATATTCAGATGAGAATTTAAGTCGATCTGTCGAGAGAGATCTTCAAAGTGCCAAACGGCAGTTTTTAATAGCTGAATTTAATGGAAAAATCGTTGGATATGCTCAAACAAGACAAGTGAATGAAGAAGAATACGAATTGCTAAGAATCTATATACGACCTGAAAATCACAAAATGGGAATAGGTAAAGAGTTCATTCAGAGATTCACTCAAGTTTTAAAGCCAATAAATAAAATGTTTGCCTGGGTAGGGAAAGAGAATCATATAGGAAGGGCATTTTATGAGAAAAGTGGATTTAAAGAAATAGAGGAGATGATTGAAATAATAGAAGGTCAGAGTAAAACCCAAGTTAAATATGAATCGGAGATCTCGAAGGTATAGATATGCACTCATATTAAGAAAGGAGAGAGGACAATGAAACGAGTCAACGTAACATACACTCTAATTACAGATGAATCAAAATCGAAAGTCTTAATGGTCAAAAATGTAGGACGTTCAAGCTGGTCTTTACCAGGAGGAGAGTAGAACCAGATGAATCATTAGAGCAAGCTGCTATCCGAGAAGCTAAAGAAGAGACAGGTTTTGATGTTAAGGTCTATGGCATCGTAGCTATAAATGAATGTAAATTTGAACATTTAAATGAACATGCAATTTTTATAGTCTTCAGGGCTGAAATTACTGGAGGTACTGAACAAATTGTAAGACATGATGAAATCTCCGAGATTGCTTGGAAGGATATAGAGGAAGCAGATCAATTAATGCCATATTATAAAGGGGGTATAAGGAACTTAATTAGCGGTAATGAGATCACTTACTTCAATGAAGGAACCAAGTGATATGTGATACATAAAGTGAATTGATGAAAACCATACACACTGTGGCGTTCGCCCCCCCTGGTTTGACAAGTACTTTTCTAAGACTAGAAGAACTAACTGAATACGCCCAGCTCCTTAAGATAAGAGAGCTAAGAGCATCTAAGGGTGAGAGGCGTCATGAGAAGTTCATAAAAAGTTATATGAGACAGGGGGAATAATATCATTAAAATACTGAAAACGCTCATTATCACAGTAGTACTTCTTCTTATAGCTCATTTCTCTTATCAATATCTCAATCTAGAAAATGAACAGCTGAATAAAGAGATTTCTATCGATCACATTAAAAGTACCCAAATGACAAAAGCAGTCTACTCGCACAAAACGCCTAACATTACATTTGTGGATATTAAATTGACAGATGAAAAAATTAACAAAATTGTTGGCTGGATCAATTCTGTGCCTGAATCCTCAATTATCGAACTTCATCAAACGCCTTCAAACATCAGTGCTGGAATAGCATTTCGACTTCATTCAAGAAGAGATATTACAATCCAATATGATCTTGAGCAAATATATATTACACGAACAGATAAAAATAATAAAGAAACAAGCATTCCATTGTACAGGACAACTTAAAATCATTTTTTGATGAACAACTCAAGGGATTTTATTATGGTAAGGATAAATTAAACGATTAGCCCAAGAAAGGACTATCAATATCTATGAATCCACCTAAGCATATTGTTTCAGAGGCAGCGATTGTAATGAATGAGAATAATGAACTAGTGAAATCAAGAGATTAAACAAGCAAAATACAAATTAGCTTCAATAACGGAGGATGCTATGAAATGGAAATCTCATTATCCAAAGCAGGTGTTAACGAAGCTTCAATAATTCATGAAATCCAAATAGAAGCATTCATGCCTCTATTAAATAAATATAAAGACTATGAAACAAGCCCTGCAAATGAAACGGTGGAATAAATAGCAGATCGAATTAATCAAAGCTTTACAGATTATTACTTGATAAGAGAAGCAAATATTCCAGTAGGGGCCATTAGAATTGTTAAAAAAGAGAATAAAATCTATCGAGTGAGCCCCGTGTTTATTTTACCTGAATATCAAGGGAGAGGGATCGCACAAAAAGTATTTTCAATGATAGAAGATAGATATAGTGATGCGAGAATATGGGAGTTAGCTACAATTTCAGAAGAGCAGGGGAATTGTTACCTTTATGAAAAATTAGGATATAGGCAGAAGGGAGATGCAAAACAAATTAACAATAAAATGACAATTGTGCGTTATGAAAAATGCATGATTTTAGGTAATCAAGAACAATAAGATTAAAAAATTTAGATCAATGCACGTGAAGGATGAAAAAATTGTATAACGTAATATTCAAGCTTTGGTCCTGACGGAAGTTTGATCTGAGGGATGGTTATTGGAGAAATCATCTCAATTGAGAACCCTTATAGGGTTCATAGATACAGAAACGTTATTGGATTTAACCAAAATCATAATAAGGGAGTGTGTCCAGTGGAAAATAAAGAGACGTTTAATTGTATTGCTAGTGAATATGAAAAATATAGACCCACCTATCCTGATGAAATGTTTGACGATATTTTTAATTATTCAAATGCAGTAGAAGAAGATAAAATCCTTGAAATAGGTTGCGGAACTGGACAAGCAACAAATGGATTAGTTGATAGAGAATATAAAAATATTACATGTATTGAATTGGGGGATAAATTAGCCCGGCTCACTGCAGAAAAATTCAAATCCTATAAATCTCTTAAAGTGATCAATACATCGTTCGAAGAGTGGGACGGTGAAGGTGGTCCTTTTAAATTAGCAGTTTCGGGTACTGCATTTCATTTTATTGATCCTCAGTTTGGTTATCGCAGGGTGTGGGAGTTACTTGAGGATTCAGGTGCAATTGGTTTCTTCTGGACCATTCATGTGCCAATGTACGATGAGATTCACAATGAAATACGATCTCATTATAAAGAGTTTGCACCACATTTAGACGATTCCAAATTACAAACGCCTGAAGAAACCATAAATGAAAGAAAAGCGATCACTGAGGAAACAGGTAATTTTACAAGTATAGAAGTCAAAGAATATATCCAAATTCTTCCATACACAAGCAGCGATTATATTTCGTTGCTTAATACCAATTCAAAGCATAGACAACTGTCGGAACCGGACAGAAACAATTTGTTAAATAGAATCAAAAATTCTATTGATAGATCAGGTGGATATATTTTTAAAGACCATAGAGTTGCTTTGTTTTTAGGAAAGAAGTTGAAGTGAACTGAATTATTCATTTCGAATATAACAACGATATGAACATTGTAGAAAATTCAAACCTTATAAAGGACTGGTTGGATGTTCTATGTTAACTCAAGAGCGATCATTGAAAGATCTGGTAACGAAGCAACGGAGATTATCATTCAAAGAAGAACAAAGTCGGACTCTGCTTTTCAGTTTGAACTTCCTGGAGGTAGAATTGAATTGTTTGAATCGTTAGTCCAAGCTCTGGTAAGAGAGGTTAAAGAAGAGACTGGATTAACTATCTACGAAATAGAAGGAATGGAAACAAGAATTGATACGACTGGAATTAATCCTGAATTTGAAGTGGAGTGTATTAGACCATTCGCAGCTTATCAAACCACTAAGGGACCAATTGATTCCGTTGGATATTATTTTAGATGTAAGGCAAGTGGAGAATTGTTAGAAGCTGGTGATGAAACAGTAGATATTCAATGGATTGATATTAAGGAACTAAATAAATTATTTATTGAGAACCCATTAGATTTTTCCGATGTTGATCGTGCTGGAATTAAGTATTACTTGAATCATCAAGGATTTTGAGAGGGGCTGGAGGGTGTGAATTCTTTGAAGAGAGCTGTTTATTTCCTTTCTTTGATCATTGGAATCGTTTTTGTTGCCCTGGGAGTAATACCAGCTATTTTTGCCTATCCCTACAGTGATGGACCAAATTCTGGGCCAGTAGGTTTTTGGGAACTGATTCTGATTACTAGTTATGAACAATGGACAGTGTTTCTGATTGTTGGCATGATATTAAGTCTGTTTCTTATATTAAAACGGCAGAGAGTAATCTGATATATGAAGGAGCGATTTTATCAATGTACAAACTTAAAACAAAAGAAACAGACAACAGCGTCATTGAATTTATTGAAAGTGTTGAGAATACCAAAAAACGTGAAGACGCGTATCAACTATTAGATATTTTTACTGAAACAACAGGGTATAAAGCAAAGATGTGGGGACCGAGTATTATTGGATTCGGCGCTTATCATTATAAATATGAATCTGGTCATGAAGGAGATGCACCGCTGGTGGGTTTTTCTCCCCGAAAAGCAAAAATCAGTTTGTATTTTGCGACAGGTGATGCAGAGCGAGAGAATCTATTAAAGGACTTTGGAAAACATACGACAGGAAAAGCATGTGTATACATCAATAAAGTTGCAGATATCCATGTAGATGTATTACAGGGGTTGATCAACCAATCCATCAGGTTTTTGAAAGAAACCTATCCGGATCACTAATTGCCGTTGACAGATATTATTGGAGGTCATGTGATGACAGAAGAGAAAATGTATATTCGCTGGGCGAACGCAAATGATGCAGAGGACCTTCTAAAGCTCAATGATGCTTTTAATGGAGTGGGTACATCCGTAGATGAAGTAAAAGAGAGCCTTGCTTTATCTGATGAGCTGATTGCTCTAGCTGTTATTGACGATCAGGCAGTTGGATTTGCTTGTGCTCAATATTTTAAATCTTTTTGTTATCGTGGTCTCCTAGGAGAAATCACAGAAATGTATATTACCGAAGTTGCCCGGAGAAGAGGGCTGGCTACTTTGTTGATTGCTTTTATAGAGGATGAACTCAGAGCACGAGGTGTGACCAGTGTGAAGATTCTGACAGGTGAAAGAAATGAGATGGCTATAAAGACATACGAAAAATCAAACTATGAGAGAACGGAAGAAGTATTACTTCAAAAGAAGTTATAAACCACAAAGATATTGGATGACTCCAGAGGGGAATTAAATGTGGATTACGGCTATGAACTAAAACTAAAGAAGGGGGATTTTGAATGAAATTTATCGTATCTGCAAGTGTAATTGTCCTTAATGAGAACAATGAAATCTTACTTATGAAGGGACGGAGAGGCTGGGAAATGCCTCAAGGCTGTGTAGAAGAAGGCGAGACCATCTCACGAGCAGCCGTTCGAGAGGTGAAGGAAGAGACTGGTATCGATATTGAACTTATTAAGTTTTGTGGTCTATATCAGAACACTACCCGGGGAGTATGTAACAATATATTCACTGGAAAACCGATTGGAGGAACTCTAACTACAAGTAGTGAAAGTGATGAGGTTGGATTCTTTACATTGGAACAAGCCAATGAAATGATAACATGGGGGAATTTTAAGGAGAGAATTCACAAAGCATTGGATGAAAGCACTCATCCCATTTTAGTTGAGTTTTCTGAATAACATAGGGGTGAAGGTATCTTGGAAAATAACATCGTTGTTGTGGTTAAAGGAGTCATTGAAAATAAAAGCAGGGTACTAATATTAAAACGTTCAGCTGTAGATGAAGTTGATGCGGAAAGCTGGGAAACCGTTGGTGGAAAGTGAGTATATGTGGGCGACCCAATCTGAGTTATTTGATCATCTACCACTGACTATTATAAATGATTTTGAGAAATATAACGTAATAGAGACGATAGAAATGATAGATTGATTATATGGACTCATGTAAGTCGTTAAACTACTTCAACGAAATAAGATTTGGAAGCCGAAAGGAATATTTAAATGAATCTAATTTCTATAGAGCCAGTCGATAAAACGAATTGGGAAGAAGCGATCGCAATATCATTACTTGAGACGCAAGTAAATCTTGTTCCAACGGTCATTGAATCTTTAGCATATGCCTACGTGAAGCCCTGGGATGCAGCTTTTGATCCATATCTTTTGCGTGAAAGTGACAAAGCGTTTGGTTTCTTCTATTTATCTTATACACCGCTAAGTACTGATAATTATTGGATTGGAGGATTTCAAATCGATAAGGACTATCAAGGGATAGGCTTAGGAAGTAAATCCCTTTATACGATATTGGAATGTATTCAGGAAAAGCATCCACAATGCCGAATCATCTCGTTAACCGTAGAAAAAAGTAATACTCGCGCAAGAGTGTTATATGAGAAGATAGGATTTAAAAATCAGGAATTGGAGAATCAGGATGGTGAAATGGTATATAAGATAAAATTGAAATAGAAGAGTAGTCATTTTGAAGGTATAATGATCTATTTTAATCAAATAAGGTGGGATAGCATGGTGTATGACGATATCAATAAAACGATGACTACAGAAAGGTTACTATTAAGATCATTTACGAAAGCAGATGCTGAAACCGTTACCAGACTATGTAATGACTACAACATATATAAGAGTACACTCACATTACCCTACCCATATACATTAGATTGTGCTTTGTCATGGATAGAACACCATAGCGAAAATTTTAATGCGGATAAGTTATACGAATTTGCTATTTGTGATAGGGAAACAGGCGCTTTATACGGGGCAATCGCATTATCTAATCACCAACGTTACGATAATGGTGAGTTATCCTATTGGGTCGGTCAACCCTTTTGGGGAAATGGATATGCAACAGAAGCTGCCAAGGCGATCTTGGACTTCGCTTTTGATATGAAAAAATATCATAAGGTATATGCGCGACACTTTGCTTCTAATCCGGCATCCGGACAAGTAATACAGAAAATTGGCATGAAGAAAGAAGGGGTACTGATGGATCATGTCAAGAAAGAAGACCGGTATGAGGATCTGATTTACTACGGAATAGTGAGAAATAAAATGAAAGAATAAATTCCAAATCCAACGCGGAGGAATACATATTTGAATATTAAGCCGGACAAAAAAGTTTTACGGTCTTGGGTCGATTGCTATGTACCGGAAAAAGATTTATTTTTCCTATCGAAAGAGCATCTTGATTATGAATTTGACTTTACTGATGTACTATTAATGCCAAAAGATGAGTTCTATAACCACAGCACATATAGGCAAGTGAATTATGTAAATGGTTATGAGTACTGGAATATAAAGAACGTTGATTATGTAATTATTGCTGAAAAAGAATGGATAGAAACCATCCCTGAAGATAAGAAACGATCTCTATTAAATGCACAAGTGCAAAGTAAAAGGGGACTTGTTTTACCCGTTGCATTTATACATGATCTGGCGGAAATACCTGCAAGCTATTTAATTGATGGACATGTGATCCTCCAACGCTTCCTGTGGGAAAATCTGGACATATCATGTAAAGAACAGATACTTACGACAATGGTTTACGAATGGTGGGATAAAGGGGAATGTGTGAAGCCACCTGAGTGGCTACCTGATTTTCTAAATCCATATGCCAATTCATTTGCTAGTTCCCAAGGTGCAAATTGCCTCGCAGCAGTTTTGTTTGCAATCTCCAAAGGAAAACAGGAATGGTTTATCTATGAATGGGTACATCAAAAAACGTTTCTTGAGAAATTAGAACAGTATCATTACGAGGAGCTAATAACAGAGGATCTGGTTCAAGGGGACGTTGTCATATGGACAGATAAGAATGGGATCATTCAACATGCAGCGTACCATCTGGGAGAACAACTATATTTCAATAAAGATGGGCAAACGATGTTTAATCCATGGAAGATACTCTCTAAAGAGCAGCTGTATAAGGAGTGGGAGCATCTAACCATTGTAAAGTATCGGCAATGCAAAGAAGTTTTTTGATGGAAATTAAAATAGAGTTCCCATAATTTTATTTGGAGGTAAAGATATGAATCCACTGATTCCATCCTTAGATTTAATTAAAGAAATTGAAATCTCTGAAATCGATTATATGACAGATCGCATGCTTGCTATACAAGGTCGGGAAAACAATCCGGAAGGAATTGAGATTCAGCAATTTGGAAATGCCATCTGTTTCTATAGTAAGACCATGCCTTGGCCCACTTTTAATACGGTGAAGGGCTTAACAAATAATGATATGGAACACATGGATGCTATCATTGATTTTTATAGACAGCGAGATCGAAAGGTTCAGGTCGAAGTTATTCCATCTGTGGTGGATCAGAGATTCTTGAAACGCTTAACCGACTTTGGTATGTATGCATCGGGATTTCATTCATCCCTGATCATCAAACCTGAAGACAATAGGAATCAATCAGATCATATCCGAATTCAAGAACTTGAAGAGGATCAATTCGAGCTATATGCGACCATCCATTGCAGGGGGACCGGTATGTCGGATGACGGTATACCTTATGTCGCGCAGAATAATAAGGTTCTTTATCATCGTCCAGGATGGAAGTTTTACATCGCATATGTCAATGAGATCCCCGTAGCGGTAAGCGTTCTGTTTATTAAAAATCAAAAGGCGTCCTTAACCTTTGCAGCAACATTACCTGAGTTTAGAAATCAGGGTGTACATCAGCAGCTTTTGAATAGAAGAATAACGGAAGCCATGAATAAGGAATGTAACCTAGTGGTGGGGCAATGTTCTTTTTTATCACAAAGCCATCGAAATATGGAGCATGTTGGAATGAAGTTGGGATACATCCGAACCGCGTGGTCTGAAAGATAAGAACCAGTTGACGAGGCTTGGCATTAAAAATGGATTATAATCATAAACGGAAATAGGAGGCAGCTCATGAACAATACAAATAAAATCCTGGGTGCGGTTCTTATGGTTAGCAGCGTTTTTATTTCTACCCTAGATAGAATTTCGGATAGAATATCCATTGCAATAGTAGAAGCTGGTTATGCTTCAGGTGGGAAAGCGCGTGAGTTAATACCAGCAAGTGATAATGGTTTTACGGGTATACTCGTATATTTCTTATTTTTCGTCGGATTTGTACTATTGGTTTCCGGATTTCCGGGGAGTTCCAGAAAGGATAAAACCAATAGATATACCCAAAACCGAACATAGGAGGAGTTTATTTTGCGGGAACACGAGGAGATTCTTAACGGAGGCAATGTGAACAAGGTTGTAAAGGTTGGGAGCACCGTTCGGCGTGAAGCAATACCGAATCTGTATGTATATGAATTGCTTTTGTACCTTGAAAAGGTGGGCTATGCGCATTCCCCTAGATATTTGGGAGCAGATGAGCAGGGTAGAGAGATTCTTTCTTACCTGGATGGTGAAGTGCCGGGAAATGATTATCCTGAGATGGAAAGTTATATGTGGTCGGATGAGACCCTAAAAGAAGTAGCGAGACTTTTAAAAGGCTATCATGATGCTACAGTGGGATTTATTACAAGTACCGAGTCTTCCAATAACTTTCCAAAAACATCTTCACTTGAAGAAGTGGTCTGCCATAACGATTTTGCTTTGTATAACGTTGTGTTTAAAGATCGACTTCCTGTAGGAATCATTGATTTTGACATGGCAGGGCCTGGTCCGCGTATATGGGATATCGTTTACAGCTTGTATACCTCTGTTCCGCTAGCAGGCTTTTCACCGGGTAAAGATGAAAGGGAAGTCGTTCCATATCACAAACACGATCATGCATCTGAACGGAAAAGACGTATAGCGTTATTTTTTAATGCTTATGGTATGGACGTGCCGACAGATCTGAAGGAATGGGTGGTTTCTCGAATTCATTTCATGTGTACTACATTATCTGATCGGGCTGCGTCTGGGGAGACTGCTTTTATCAAAATGATCGAAGAGGGTCATTTGGCTCATTATGAGAAGGAAGCAAAGTTTCTTGAGAAGCATTTCGATGACTGGAGTTAATCGACTAAAAAATGAAACGGAATGAGTGATTTTATTGTGATCAGATTAATACCTACAACAAGAGAGAACTGGAAAGATGCATTAAACTTACAAGTTCAAGCCAATCAAAGTCATTATGTTCCATCAGTAGCCGTGTCTCTAGCAAAAGTGCACATTCGTCCAGATGGGGATGAGTACAAGTATCTGCCATTTTGTATATATAATACGGAGGATAACTTAGTGGGTTTTGTCATGATTACAGTAGATGAAACAACAGCTTGGTCCTATTGGTTAAATGGTTTTATGATCGATGTAAGTTATCAAGGTAAGGGATATGGAAAAGCAACGATAGATTCGGTAATTAGATATATCAGAGAGAACTATGTCCATAGCAAATGTTTGAATTTAACGGTATGTTCAGATAATGAAGTTGCAAGAAAGCTTTACGAAAAAATGGGATTTGCTGAGACCGGAGATGTATATGATGATGAAATTGTATATAGGTTCCTATTTTAATTTATCGAGAGAGGTCCCAATCTCAGCCCCGCCTGAGTAAAACCGTATGGAAAACATCTCGACTTGATGATAGGTTTTCTTGCTACAAGGATTGGGGATTCCACACTGGAAAAAGGTTTCAACCAACGATATCCAACACTTGATAACCGATGTTCCATATTTAACTTAAAGGCAGCAACAATATGATGCATCAAGTTTTCAAGTGTGGCATCGTGTTAGGTCTTTTACCCTTGAAGCCCTTCCTTTCATTTGCATTTAAGCAGATGAAAGCACTTGTAACTGACTTCTATTTCTGCTTAACCAGAACAACACCAATAATGATGACCGCAAGACCAACCCACGTTTTCCATGAAGGGATTTCCTTCATAAACCAGTACCCCATCCATATGGAGATGAGCACTTCCATGCATTTGGCAATAATCAGGACATAGCCCAGTTGGCTGGCGGCTTTCATACCAAACTTGACGCCATATCCGACACTCAGATTAGCTGCGAAGAATAAAGGCAGCATCCAAAGATGGAATTTAAACGTAGACCAGAATTGAGGGTCGATATGCTTGCTCTGATATGAAAAAATAATATTGATACAGGCTAAGCCTGTAAACATGAGCACCAAGCTGATAAGGTACAGCATCACATCACTCCCTGGGATAAGTGGTATAATTAATGTTTCCTCGAACCAAAAATTTTATCCCGACGCATGAAATGTTGTTATTAATATTGATGAGAAAGCTAAAATGAAAGGAACAAGATTCATGATAATTTTTAAAGCAACGAAAGACACATTAAAGGATTTGAATGTGAAACCTGAAATAATCGAGCAGCCTGCAGATGCTTTCTTTAGTTGGCATGTCAATTTCTTTAAGCTATATGGCAAAAAACATTATGTGTTTATGAATGATTTTTCTAGATTGAGTTTAACGGTAACCGGAATTCGAACGAATCAAGCCAATAAACTAAAAGAGGTTTTTGTAAATCATTTGCAAGATTATTTTGCCGTTGAACAAATTCCTGAAGCGTTAGCTAATTCATATATAAAAGAATGTAGTGAAGAGGTAATTACAAAAACGGATAGCAGGAATGTTATAGGCACGATGAATGAAATGATGCTGATTTTGAATACGATTCAGCATGAAAACGATGATTTGAGAGACGAGGCCATACGACACCAATGGACTAATAGAATAATCTACAAACCAATTGATTATAAGGATCCCATCGAGGTATTTGTTAAGGAACTGGAAAACAGATTCAAAAATGAAAATTAACAGCACCCCTCATTGGGGCGGCGCGTGAAGTGTCCAGCCAAATGATGTGGAAAACATTTCTATGATGAATTTTACATAAAAGCAATATAGAATTCATTAAATTCCACAAGTCCTTTTATATACTTAGTTTGTTTGACTCAGCGAACTAAAAGGACTAGGTGGTCGTTTAAATGTTAAAAAAACGAGACTTGCACGAATGCCACTCACTGTATGATTTAATGCTGGACCCCGCAGTTTTTCCTTATGTTCGTCATAAGTGCCGATCTTATGAAGAATATTTATTCGTAACCAAGCAGGTGGTTGTTGAAGAAGAGCAAAACATATGTATTTCAAGAACGATCCTTAATGAGCTGGGACATCCCATCGGTACCATTGATCTATATCAAATCGATAATAAGACGGGGTTTCTTGCCACTTGGATTGGAGCTCCTTATTTTGGAAAAGGCTACAACCAACGAGCAAAGGAAGCCTTCTTTGCAGAATTGTTTCTGCAATATGAAATTGAAACGGTATTTCTGAAAATTCGCAAACAAAACATCCGATCCAACAAAGCGGTTGGAAAATTACCGTATGTCAAATTAGCAAATGATATATACCCGGAGATATATGAATCGATAAATTATGCCGAACAGATCTATGATTTATATTATGTGGAGCGAGCAGGCTTTCTAACAGGCAGTGAAGAAATGCAGCATGTCGTAGCAACATAAGCCTGCCTTTTATTCAAGATATGGCTTGACTTGAAATGAAGCGAGGGTTCTCATAGAAGCACATGCCCCTTGGTTTACCAAAGAGAAGCTGGAGAAGAAGTTAGAGTCCAAGGAGCCTTTTCCACAAGTTCATAGGGGCCAAGGGGAATAATAGCGACAAGTTGAAAAAATAGAATAATTTGGTTTAAATTGAATTTACTTTAAATATACATATCGTTTATACTGTATCCATCTGGAAGGAACTGCTTACATACACGAAACGAGGCATACAATATCAAATTATGAAAGCGCTTTTTTTTAGAGTTGGTAATCGTATGAAAGAGAGAAGGTCAACTTCCTAGAGCGTAGTAAAGAGGTTAAACGGTTGGGAGTGAAGCGAACAACGATATTGTTATTAAGTTTAAAGGAGGAATTTATAATGTTCAAAGCCAAACTGGTAAAGGCAGCAATGTCTGTTGCACTCTTTAGCACGTTGTTCTCCATACCGGTGATGCCTACCGTCAGCGCCGCCGATGCCAACTGTCCAAACGGTTATGTAGGCCTGACGTTTGATGATGGCCCCAGCGGCAACACAACAAACGTGCTCAATGCGTTAAAGCAGGCAGGTCTGCGGGCTACGATGTTTAATGTAGGGCAAAGCGCCCAAAATAATCAATCTCTTGTCAGCGCACAGGTGGCAGCAGGCATGTGGATCGGCAACCACTCCTATACGCATCCTGATATGACGACATTGAGCAGCTCCCAGATGTCATCGGAAATCACCCGGACACAGCAGACCATCCAGTCGATAACCGGAAGTTCACCGAAGTTTTTCCGTCCGCCTTACGGCGCGACCAATGCTACTCTAAAATCTGTCCTCAGCCAAAATGGTTTAACCGAAGTGTTGTGGAACGTGGATTCTCAGGACTGGAATGGCGCCTCCACCGCCCAGATCGTAGCTGCCATAAACAGAATGCAAAACGGTGACGTTATTCTGATGCATGACCAGTATCAAACGACATTGCAAGCGATTCCGCAGATAGCACAAAACCTGAAGAGCCGTGGTCTTTGCTCCGGTATGATCTCTTCGAGCACTGGCCGGGCTATCGCGCCTGACGGTGGTACAACCATTCCTCCAAGTACCGGGACGAAAGTGGAAGCCGAGAATATGACCAAAGGCGGCCAGTATACTGGTAATATTAGCTCGCCGTTTAACGGAGTTGTTCTTTACGCCAATAATGATTTGGTCAAATACACACAGTATTTTGCAAGCGGCACTCATAATTTCTCACTCCGTGGTGCTTCGAATAATTCCAATATGGCCCGAGTCGATTTGAAGATTGGCAGCCAAACGAAGGGAACCTTTTACTTCGGAGGAAGCAGTCCCGCGGTTTACACCCTTAACAATATCAGCCATGGGACCGGAAACCAGGAGATTCAACTCGTTGTAACCGCTGATGACGGAACATGGGATGTATATATCGACTATTTAGAGATTAACTGAATAATCAGAGTGGTTAAACTAATCTAGAATTTTTGATTTAAGATAGGATATGTATTCAAATGAAATCCTGTCGGGTCCGACCCGACGGGATTTTCAAGGTGCTCCTGGCGATGAATTATAGTAGATAGATGGGATATAAAGTAGAAATGCAGGAAAATGGAAAATTAAAGTCGAAAGAAGAGATATAACAGTTATGTATAAAACAAGTTGTGTGCTGGTCGCTGAAATATATATTTCTGGGGTGATGTAATGGATATCAAAAAAATAGAGACTCTATCCAATGAAGATTGGCTTCAACTTGGAAGCTTTGCATATAAATCCACTCAAAAATATGATCTTACCAAAGAAGAGATGCAAGGCTCCTTAAGTATGCATTTAACGTTAATAAATTTGGATGACATTTACGAAAAAGAAGAATTGAACAGTACAGAAGATTTGGAACGATATGAAGAAATCATAAAAATGGGATTTTCTTATGGAATATTTATAGATGGGAAAATCATAGCGCTCGCCATTTCAGAACCACAACATTGGAATAATACGCTGATGATATGGCATTTGCAGGTTAATGAGACATACATAAGAAAAGGATATGGGAGGCTGCTGATCAATAAAGTGAATGAGATTGCTCAGGAACAAGGCTTCAGAGCTATCACGTTAGAAACCCAGAATACGAATGTTCCAGCCATTCATTTTTACATACAATGTGGTTATCAAATAGAAGGAATTGATGTATCACTATATTCAAATAATCCGAGCAAAAACGAAGAAATAGCTTTGTATATGAGAAAGAAGTTCAAGTAAGATAACTGGGTATTATCATGAAAACGCTTAAACTATGATGTTTGATGAGGAGAGAATACACATGATTACGCTCAGAAAAATAACACTAGATAACCGACGTTCTATATTTAACTTGGAAGTTTCAGAAGAACAGCGACAATATGTTGCTTCGAATCTTTCAAGCGTAGCATCATGTTATGTCCTGGCAACCAATGGTGGCACCCCATTCCCGCTTGCGATTTACGCAGATGAACAACCCGTAGGTTTTGTCATGATAACTTATGGAATCACAGGTTATGATCTTCCTGTCATTGCTGATAATAGCTATTGTATTTTGCGACTGATGATTGATAAACAGCACCAGAGCATGGGCTATGGTCGTGAAGCATTTAAGAAAATATTGGAGTTTATTCGAACTTTCCCAGCTGGACCTGCACGTTATTGTTGGATTCCATATAGTCCTGATAACTTGGCTGCCAAAAAGCTATATGAGGGCTTTGGATTCCATGAAAATGGTGAAGTGTGCCACGACGAGCTCATAACCGTATTGGAACTTTGAATTCTATTTTTAGAGGGGGATTCTATAACAAAGTTTCACGCTCAGTCTAATAGCTCGAACTTCCCTGTGTCGTAAAGTAGAAGTTCAACAGTTGTATTTTTTTACCATACGTGATAACGTGATATTAAAACCAACTATTTTAGTATGAAATGTATTTTGGAGGTATAAAAAAATGGCTAATATCGCGAAGAACCTCACAGATCTGATTGGTAATACACCACTATTGGAGCTTTCTAATTTAGCGAGAAAGTACCAAGTTGAGGCGAAAATCATTGCCAAATTGGAATACTTTAATCCAGCAGGTAGTGTAAAAGATAGAATCGGATATGGAATGATTAAAGACGCTGAAGAGAAAGGCTTAATTAACCAAAATTCAGTGATAATAGAACCGACGAGCGGAAATACAGGTGTAGGGCTTGCTTTTGCAGCTGCAGCATTAGGATACAGATTAATCATAACACTTCCTGAGAGTTTCAGTGTAGAACGTAGGAAGCTTTTGATCGCTTTGGGAGCAGAACTAGTTCTTACACCTGCCACAGAAGGAATGTCTGGAGCCATCAAAAAGGCTGAAGAAATAGCAGCTGCAATTCCTAATTCATTTATACCTCAACAGTTTAAAAATCCAGCAAATCCACAAGTACATAAGGTAACAACCGCAGAAGAGATTTGGAGAGATACTGAAGGCAAAGTGGATATTTTTATTGGTGGAGTGGGTACAGGCGGAACCATATCTGGAGTTGGTGAAGCACTTAAACAAAGGAAAGAAAATGTGGAAATTATAGCTGTAGAGCCTTCGGATTCCCCGGTACTCTCTGGAGGGACTAAAGGAGTGCATTCAATTCAAGGAATTGGTGCCGGTTTTGTTCCAGACAATTTTAATAGATCTGTAGTTGATGAGATCGTACAGGTGAGAAATGAAGATGCTTTTGAAACAGCGCATTTGTTAGCTAAATCCGAAGGATTATTAGTTGGAATTTCGTCTGGTGCTGCTGCTTATGCAGCAGTAAAAATTGCAAAAAGGCCAGAGAATAAAAATAAAAGTATAGTTGTTCTATTCCCGGATACAGGGGAACGATATTTATCAACAGGCCTTTATTCTGAGGCATAAGATGAACTTAATGAGCCGCCCTCATTACTTTTTATCGCTTCGTTGATGTTTTCTTTGGAGAAATTTAGGGGTGAGGGGTCAAAAACGAAATAAGTAAACATTAAACCGTGTGGTATTAACAAAAATATAGAAAGGGTGAACGCGATGACTGTTGGTAGAAAGGTTTTTGTTTTAAAGGATGAATCACGTATTGATCCCATAAGTAAGGAAACTAGAGAAGTGCTCATTAGCATATACTATCCTTCCAATCCCGTGGAACATGAGTCGAAGTATACTTCGTTATTTGAACCTAATACTTCTCTAGCTGTTGATATGCTCTGTAGTATGGGCATTGATAGAGATTATATTTGTAAGCTGGATACAAAAATACATAATGATGAGAGTGTGGATATTACTGCTAAAAACTGTCCCATTATTGTTATAGCTCCGGCTTTTGGTGTAGTTAGAGATATGTATTCCTTTTGTGTAGAACATTTAGTGGAGTCTGGATTTGCTGTTATTACTGTAGGAGCGACTCATGAATCTATATTCTCCATTTTTCCTGACGGTCGCTTTGTCCAGCAATCCAATGAGATATCCGAAATAGACAGTTTAGATATCCATTCTTGGGAACAATTATTGAAGCTTAGAATTGAAGATATTCGTTGGGTTGTGAGAAATGTAGATGAGGTCTTGGATTCAGTTAAGGATCTTAGGGCTATAGTCGATGTGAATGAAATGGGGATCATTGGTCATTCATTGGGTGGGGCTGCTGCTTATGAATTGCTCAAAAGAGACAAGAGAATTAAGGCTAGTATTCTATTAGACCCTAGTTTTCATTTAATAACGGCGAGTAAAGATGAAGGAATATCTGTTCCGTTATTGGTAGCTCGACAAGAAAAATGCTCGTTTGAAGAACTGGAAAGTGAAATTTCACCCGAGCTGTTACCTTTGTTACTGAGTGGGTATGAGTCTCTATTTAACTCAAGAGATCTGAATAGTTCATTTATAAAACTAAACGATGCTTATCATATGACTTTTAGCGACATCCCGATACATTACAATGAAAATGGGATAGAAGACAAGCATTCTACTATTAATAAGTGTATTACTGCTTTCTTTGAGGAGCATTTAAAGAAGAAAGAAAATAAATTTCGTGAACTGCTGAAAAATAAGTTTGAAGATGGAATTGATCAAATAAATAGTAAAGGACAAGTTATTTAAGGGGGACTAGAGATGTTTAGATAACACACGCTTAAAATTTTTGAAGGTAGTTCGCATTCATGAGGAGGAATGACGCGTGGAATTAAATAATTGGTCTGAGGAACTTTATTCTTATGATTTATCTAATGAATATTCCATTCAAAAGGCTGATCCCGAAGAATGGGGAGTGTATTGTTCTGTCTATTATAATATGGCCTATACTGGATTTTTTAAAGGAGAAGGCTTCAATGTTTCGCGGAATAACTCTTTTTGGATTTATAAAGGAGATTCAAAAATCGGTGGGGTAAGAATGGCACCCAATACGTTATATCATCTATTCTTTATTCCCCCATTCAATGATTCATTTGAGGTACTGAAGCTTCTTAAAAAAATACTTATAAAATGGTCTGATCCAACTCAACGTATCAAGGTATATGAAATTCTCCCCGATCAAGTACATATATTTACGAGGGCTGGATTCTGGCCAGATGAGTTTAGATGCCGCTGGATGCAGCGCCCTACAGATCATTTCAATGTGCATTGGGATCCTGATCTTATGATTAAGAGCCCCGAAATTATCGAAAATGAAACGGGGACTAAGCAATACAGTAATGAAGATGAAATCGCTCTGTGTGACTTTGAAAGCTTTGTAGGCGGTTTTGAAGCCTTACGCAGAAAGAAGACATCTCTTGAAGACTTTATCCCGAACGAAGAAGTCCATTATACCAATGAGAACCTAACTCAAGCCTCTACCCTGGTATATGATAAGGTTACTGGACAGCTTGTAGCTAACTGTCGCCTATGTTTACAGGACAATCAAGCAGCAGTTTACAGCATAGGAGTCAACCCCGCTTACAGAGGAAAAGGACTTGCTACGCGCATGCTGCAAAGAGCACTGACTGAACTTAAAGACAAGTATCCAGTTCTACAGTTATATGTCATGGAAGGCAACGATGCTGAATCAGTCTATTTTAATCTTGGATTTGTTCCAGGTGTTCAAGAGATACAAACAATGTATCTACCTGTAAATTGAATAGTCACGGTTCCTGTTGCTGTAGGAAGGATGGATGGTAACTATTGGAGACTATCTTAATGTTGGTAGTGTCTTTGTTTCTTGGTATTTTTGTTGTGAAAATCGGAATGGATAATTCAAAGAGTAACCAGTACACCAAAGAAATATTGCAAGAATTAAGAGAAATCAAGGAGATTCTAAGGGATGAACGTTGACGAATTTCTAGGAGGAGTTAGGGTGCTTTATGATTTAAAAGGCGAAGCTAGTATGTACCTGTTGTTGGGATACTATTTTTCTGCGCTTAAAGAAAATATCCAACGACCCCGACGCTTACTAATGAACAATGAGAACCCAGCAATCGTATTGCATATGCCTTTGAGCAGCTAACAGTTCATAGAAAAAAGCCGAGTATGTGAAGAAACAAAGGAGGTGATTCCATTGGTAAACCAATAAAATGAGAAAATCTAAATGTTGATTCAAATAAGCATGCAGATTTTCTCTCTTATGGATCAAGAATTTACTATAGAGGAGAATGAACATGCTAAATCAATTAAGTGAAACGATCTATTATCTATCTAACCAAAATAACAAAGAAAGACCGACATTAGGGTTAGTGTGCGGTGATAAATACAGCCTTGTTGTTGATGGTGGGAATTCGGTTCAACATGCCAGGGATTTCTTATATGAAATAGAGAAGTTAAACGTTCCACCCGTTAAATATGTGGTCATCACGCATGCACATTGGGATCATTTTTTAGGCATGAATGAATACGGAGCTACGATTATTATGAATAGTCTAACTAGCCAAAAGATGAATGAGTGGAGGAACTATTCTTATGATGACCGCTCTCTTCAGGAGTATGTGGATTCCAAGAAGATGACTTCACATTGTATGGAGACGATACAAAATGAAATACCGGAGAGAGAGACATTTCAGTTATGTCCCCCGGATATTACTTTTGAAAAGTCTCTCCATCTGGACTTGGGCAATAAATTTTGTGTGCTTGAGACCATTCAAAGTACGCATACGGATGACTCAACAGTTGTGTTCATTCCGGATGAAAAGGTGATATTTCTAGGCGATAGTGTGTATTGCACAACGACAAACGCTTTGTATCATTTTAAACAGTCTCATTTATTGCCTATGATAGAAGATATTCAGAAATATGATGCTACGCATTTTCTTCTTGGTCATGAATCGATCTGTGACTTGGAGGAGATGGATAAATATTATAAAGAGCTCATCTTAGCCAATAATGCTGTGAAATCAACATCCTTAGAGGAAGCGATTGAGCGATTTGAGGCAGCCAATGAACGAAAAGCAAATGACGATGAGCTTTTTTTCTTACAAGGATTTGTGAATGATCAGATATTACAATCAAAAGCAACGGAATAAATGAATATCCATGAGGGCCCATTTCAATTGATCTGTCCGAAATTCTCTGATATACTTTTCGCATGATATTTGATTGGGGGTTACTCAGATGGCAATGCTGAATTGCTCGTTAGCTAGAAATAACTCATGCAAAGCCTGATCGGGGGCGATACTTTGCGTGGGGTGCGATAGTTTAGATTTTTTCGCCCATACTTAATTTTATCGTTTCTAATAACAGGCTTTGCCCTTATTGAATTTTTTATGAATAATAAGGAGCTGAAAGCTATGAGTACATCATTTATTAGAAACCACCAATATAATCTGATTAAAAGACAAGCTGAATTTGTTCGCAAAACGTTTCAATCCGCCGCGGACCGCAGGGTTCTGGAGACCGTGAGATACAGTGCTGCAACAAACATCATTGCAGCATTTACGGAACTGACAGAGAATCAGCAGCAACTGCTGGAGCAAATTTCGTCACTGGGGACAACAGATGATTTCCAAAGGTATTTGAAAACGTTAGAACCTTACCTGGAGTTGTATCCACCGATTACGTTGAAGCAAATTCAGAAGTTATTTCCGAAGAACAAAAAGATGAAAATGCCTGATCTACAATCCATTGATTTTCGTTATGTAACGTATCTGAGCTGGATAGATATTGCTACAAACAAATTATTCATTGTATATCCGTTCGAAGGACAGTTTATCGGTATTGAGGGGAGAATAACGCCGACACACAAGAAGGGGTATTGCCTATTCTGTAATCGGCATCAAGAGCTTGCCTTCTTCACGGTTAAAACCAAGAACGCTCTACCGGATAATTATTCTGCGATTGGTCAATACGTATGCATGGAGAACCAAGGATGTAATCACAGCATTACCAATACAGAATCGCTGGAGAAGTTCATTCTCTCCGTTCGTAAATAAGGTTATAACAAGTAAAGGGCTGCCTGCGAAGGTGGCCTTTTTTGCTTACGTATGTTTCCACAGAGGTGTTCAGAAAACATTGGAAAAAAAGGTTGATCATTGTTATTGTTAACATGTAGTCATACATAGGAATCTCAAAATCATTTATTTAACACTTACAAAGGAGAAACAATATGACGGTCGTTGGAATATTGGGGACGATTCATAATACAGAATTAAGAGAGAAATATCATAGCTCACTTACCTTGTATCAGGATTTGATTACAGAATTCAACCCGGATATTATCTGTGGTGAAGTGCATCCCATAAGTTGGAAGAAGTATAACGTGGATAAACAGGATAAGGGATACTGGGGAGAGCCGGCCAGTGAGTATTGGGAGCTTGTCTTTCCATTGTGCGAGGAACGGAATATAGAGTTTGTGCCGATAGACTGGTTTGAGTTAGATGTCTGGAATGATTTTGATCCCTTTAACGGCTTCACAGAAGAGGAGCGCAAAGCGTTGGAGAAGATCGATGATGAATGGTTTGCTAAACAAATGAATACATATGACGTTGGATCGATTCCCTTTAACTCGGTTGCGTTTGATACTATGACCAAACAAAAATATGAATGGCTGGATAAGATTAATCCAAAAGCCAATAACTTTAGATGGATCGTACGAAATCAGATTATGATTCAACGTGTGAAGAACACATATCATTTAAATCCGGGTAAGAAAATTCTATGTGTTGTGGGAGCAGATCATAATTATATTTTCAAAGAGGAATTGAGTAATGAACCGATTGAATTGATATATCCTTTACGATAGTTCAATCCAAATACTATGAACCTTTAGGAGGCTTATGCCATGATCAGATTGTGCAATAGCATGGATACGGATGCAATGATTGAGATCATTAATGATGCAGCAAAGGCATACCATGGAGTGATTCCTGAGGATCGCTATCATGAACCCTATATGTCATTGGAAGAATTGAAACAGGAAATCAGTGATGACGTCGTATTTTGGGGTTTTGAAGATGATCATAGATTATGGGGCGTTATGGGAATTCAGGATAAAGGCGATGTTGCTTTAATTCGGCATGCGTATGTAAGAACTCACCAACGGGGGAGCGGAATCGGCACAAAGCTGTTGGCTCATCTGGTGGCCTCAACCGATAAACCGATATTAATAGGAACGTGGGATTCCGCAGAATGGGCTATCAAATTCTATTTGAAGAATGGTTTTAACCTTGTTTCATCGGAGGAAAAGAAGCGGTTATTAACACAATACTGGAACGTTCCCGAAAGACAAATCGAAACCTCTGTTGTTTTATGTGACGGGAAGTGGAACACTTCTCGGAATTAGAAAGCATTAATCGGAGATTTAATCGTAACTAATTGATGAGAGGTGCTTGTATGCTTTATCATTTTAGCGAGGTTTCAGATATCCAAGTCTTTGTTCCTAGGGAGAAACAAAACAGACCTGAATTTCCTGCAGTGGTGTGGGCCATTGATGAAGAGCATGAATATTCATATTACTTTCCAAGAGATTGCCCCAGAATCATCTGTAAAAAGACAAACACGATAAGTGATGAGAATAACGAGAAGTTTTTCAAACATTCTAATGCCAATATCATCGTTACGGTTGAAAGTTCATGGTTTCCAAAAATCACGAATCAGGTCATGTACAGGTATCATTTCGATGACACCAATTTCGAGCTTTTTGATCCAACGGCGGGATACTACATTTCTTATCGGGTTACCAAGCCTCTACATATAGACCGCATGGATGGTTTAATAGAGAGATTATTTAAGAAAGGAATTGAACTCAGATTTACTCCAAATCTGTACCCGCTGAGAGAGGCGATACTTACATCGGATTTCAATGAATTTGGAATACATAGATTCAATAATGCAACGAAAGTTTAGAGCGATTACTTTTACGCTATGATGTGATGGTACGAAATTATAAGGCGCTTACGACATGTTGTATAAGGATGGGATCATTTTTGGAAGCTAAGGGTGAGAAGATTTAGTGGTTTTAATGATTATGAATTTAAGGACAATAAATAAATTGATCCAGGTTTTAAAATCAAATATTTCTGATTTTATTGAAGTTCCTAAGTACATGTTTGTTAACGTGAACATCTCAACATTTTGATTAGCCTTTTACTGGAGGGTGACACTTTTGAAAGTACTGATTTGTGTTCTTATGTTATTTTTAGGTATTTCAGCATTCTTCCCGACATTTTTTCCTTGTTGGCTTTTTATGCGATTGATGGGAGTTGTGATGGGAATATTATCTCTTGGATTGGGACTATTTCATAATATGAATAAATTTAAAAATGTGTTTAAGCGCATATCCTCCAAGTTTTTTTGTGTCATTGCCGGTATAGGCTTAATATTGTTTTTTCTACCTGGAGTTATATCTGGTGTTCGGGATATAGGTCCATATCTCTCCAAAGAATACGTGAAAATAACAGGCATACCTCACTCTATAACATCAATGGGTAGGAAGTGGAGGGAGCAAACTATTGAAATTAATCAGATTGAATTGAACAATACACACGATATAGCTTGGCAGGAGCGAGATAAAAAATTGGAGATAATGTTTTTGCCCAGATCCAAGTATGTTATAAGTATTAAAGTCATTGAATAAGTCGATGGTACCCTAAGAGATTATGGAGCAATAAAATGACCAATTTAGCTATACCTTTATTCTATTTCGTATATAATAGAAATTCATATGAGTCTGTATAACTACATAACATCGCGAGGTGCACTAATCTTATGCCAACCATCTATGACTTTAGCGTAACCAAAACGAGTGGTGAACATTTCCCGCTCTATCAATACGAAGGAAAACCTGTACTGATCGTGAACACAGCGAGCAAGTGTAAGTACACACATCAATTCGACGACATGCAGAAGCTTTATGACCGGTATAAAGAGCAGGGGCTTCAGATCATTGGTTTCCCGTGTAACCAATTTGCGGAGCAAGAGCCGGGAAGCAGCGAAGAGGCAGAATCCTTCTGTCAGATTAACTATGGCGTGAAATTTCCCATGTTCTCCAAAATGGATGTCAACGGCGAAGCGGCGCATCCCTTATTTGACTTTTTGAAGAAGTCGGGACCTTTTGCAGGCTTTGATGATTCAGATGTACAAGCGAAACTGCTGAAGCTGATGGTGGCAGACAAAGCACCGGAATGGCTGCACGGGGATGCAATCAAGTGGAACTTCACGAAGTTTCTGATTGATGCCGAAGGAAATGTGGTCAAACGTTTTGAACCTGTTGACTCGATCGACGAGATCCAGGCGAGTATTGAACAGCTACTGTAAGTTATCTTTCACAATCTCAAGGGGCCATGACACGTACCGTGCATACTAACGGATATGTGCATGGCCCTCTATATTTCAAAACTCCGCCCAGTACTATCCGACATGATGTGAAACGGGTAAAATGGGAAGAAACCTCTCCAGAACAGGAGGTGCTTGAACGTGCCAAGTATCATGCAAATTAGTGGCCCAATGGAATATAACTATCGCTCTACTAACGCGTATGACCCTGGAGTGTCGGACGGATTTCATTCACATCCGCATTACGAGGTGTATTATTTTCATGAGGGAGAATGCACCTATCTTATTGGAGATCGAGTATACAACCTTGAACCGGGTGATCTGGTCCTCATGCATGGGATGACCCTTCATCGACCACATCCAATGCCGGGCAGGCCGTATGTGCGAACGACGCTGCATTTCGACCCTTCGGCTCTCCGCAGCAGTCTGCACCCGGATCGGGTCAGCGATGTACTGAGGCCGTTCGAAGAACTGAGAAACTGCCGCATCAATCTGACAGGGAATACCCGCTCCGAATTCGAAACCTTGCTGCTGAATCTTCATCAGCTTATGGTGAATCCGGGGGATTTCAAAGAGGAGCGCATGAACGTTCGATTATGTGATCTGCTGTATGTTATAGCTGGCATCTGCCGAGGCAGGGTCGAGGACCACAGTCCCTCTTCCGAGAAGGAGCGGCATGTACAGCATATCATTCGTTATGTGGACACCCATTACATGGAGGACATCGGTCTGGATGATCTGGCAAGTGAGCTTCATCTGTCCAAGCCTTATCTGGCAGGGCTGTTTAAAGAGATGACGGGCAGTACCATCTTTAAATATGTGTATGACCGCCGCATCAATCAGGCCAAGCTGTTATTCCAGTTTCAGCCGGAAATCAGTGTAACAGAAGCCAGCCGGTTGGCCGGGTTCAAACGGTTATCCCATTTCAGCCGAATGTTCAAACAAAGTGTAGGGTGTGCACCTGATCTGTACCGGAGTCGTTTACATCGATCCCTTGATTAGTGTAGGTTACGGTCCAGAGATTACCTACTGCACAGCCTGAGGAGGTTTATTCAATGCAATCTGAACAACCATTCAAGCTTCATTACCGAATTGGATCAGCTGATGCCGATTACCAATCTCAATGTCGTCCATCTGCCTTACTGGAGCATATGCAGTTGGCAGCAGACCGCGATTTAGCAGGCATGGGAGTTACCGTATCGCAGATGCTGGATCAGGGATTCGGATGGATGCTGTTAACGACAGATGTCACGATATTACGCCCAGCTCAATTGGAAGAAGAAATATCATTGCAGACGTGGCATAAAGAAAATAAAGGCGTGACCTGGTTAAGGGATTATATCCTTACAGATCGAGACGGAACACATCTGGCTGAGGCTCGCACGGCTTGGGCATTGGTCGATCTAAAGAGACGCAGGGTCGTCAGACCATCAGCTCTGCCTTTTGAGGTGAAATCGCATCCCGATTTATCATTGGGCGAACCTCCTGCCAAAGTGACGGTTCCCTCTGAACTGAGCTTGCAGGAACAATATCGTCTAACTGTACAATATAGCAGCACAGACAGTAATGGACACATGAATAATGCCAGATATGCAGACGTGTGTTGTGATGCGCTAACACAAGAGGAGCTGGCCGCAGGTATAATCCGTCTGCAAATATCATATCACCGTGAGATTCGCATGCAGGAGCAAATGATCGTTGAGCGTTCAGTGGTTACGGATGGAGTTGTGTGGTTCCGAGGAAGATTGGCAGAAGAGAATGAGAGTGTTATTTTTGAAGCCAAATTGAGCTTGGGGGATTTCACCACACCGCCCCTTGTTGAATGAATTACAATTGAATACAAGTAGATCCAAGTCAACCAGTCTGTTCTGGTTGGCTTTTTGCTTTTTGCCTCGTGATGCACACACGGAATGTACCTTTTACGTTCATCTCATATGTGCTCCGTGTTTAGAAGGCAGTCAGAAAAGGTAAAAGAAGGGTAAATGAAAATAGAGGAGGAATCACGAATGAAAGAGCGCACCCCGGATCAAAATAACAAGGATACACATCAGGATCGTTCCCATGATAATCCGGAGCAGTATCCGACAGAGAAGGAAAGTTTGCTTGATCGGCATGAAGAAGAACAGACGGTGGACCCCATTCCGATGGAAGATCTGAATATGGAGAAGCAGGAAGAGAAGAATAAGGATCAAACCAAGAGCAATTCCTCAACCGAAGAAAAATATCGAGCGGATTATCGCGAGTCGCAGTGATCAGATTCATTCTAAAGAATAAAAGTACATTTGGTGAAAATAAAATAGTTTGTTGACTAATGTATGTTACTATATTATAGTTACTGTGTTGGCAAATTAGGAAATACCAGTTTGGGAGGCGAATGTTTTATGTCTAAATCTTTCTTTGAAGCATTGAAAAACAGAAGATCTTATTATGGAATCAGCAAGGAATCCACAATCTCGGATGCTAAAATCCAGGAAATTGTGGAAGAAGCGGTGAAATACACTCCGACTTCATTCAACTCACAAACATCTCGCGCTGTAGTATTGCTTGGTGAACAACACGACAAACTGTGGAATCACACGGAAGAAATTTTGCGTGAAGTAGTTGGCAACGAAGAAGCATTCCAATCTACAGCTGAGAAAATGGCCGGATTCCGCAGCGGATACGGTACTGTACTTTTCTTCGAAGACAACAATGTGATCGCACAGCTTCAACAAAACTTTGCATCGTATGCGGATAACTTCCCGATCTGGGCGAACCAATCTAACGGTATGTTGCAACTGGTGATCTGGACAGCATTGGAGCAAGAAGGTCTGGGCGCATCCCTGCAGCATTATAACCCGTTGATTGACGAGAAGGTCAAATCGGAATGGAACATTCCCGAGAACTGGAGACTGATCGCTCAAATGCCATTCGGCAAACCTACTGCAACACCAGGCGAGAAAGAATTCCAACCGATTGAACAACGTGTAAAAGTACACAAGTAAGGCTTTCGCCTGAATTCGAATGTCGACCTTGATTGAAAATATTGAGGTACATCACTTCAGCGAATTTCCCAGTATTTAACCACATACGGCCTCGCTTCAATTTGATACGATTGTGTAGATCGTACTCCAATGAAGCGAGGCTTTTTGATGTGAATAATAGAATAAACAAACGTACCCGCCAAAAGCTATGGAATGCTGTATTGTGCGGTGTACTTGCAATAGGCTCAATCTCCATCGGTAACCCTGCAGCTCAAGCAGCAGCAGCTCAGCAGGTGTTCCAGGATACAACCTCCAGCTATGCGAAGGATGCCATTGCACATCTGGTCAAGGCGGGAATTGCTGCTGGAACCTCAGAGAATACGTTTGAACCCAAAAAGGCGGTAACTCGTGCTGAATTTGCAACATTTGCCGTCAGACTGCTAGGGTTGAAGCCCGTTAAGAACAATATTAATCCATATAACGATGTCAGTATCAACGCATGGTATTACGGCAATGTCGCAGCCATGACGAATCTTTCCATTCTTGAGGGCAAGAGTCAGGGAGTGTTCCAGCCAAACGCCTCCATCACTCGGGAAGAAGCAGCTGCACTATTAGTGAGGATGTTAAAACAATCCTCCAAATCAACGAATCTCCTGTCATCCACGTATAACGACGCAGGGGGGATATCCGATTGGGCGCGTCCTTATGTGCAGACCGTATATCAGCTTGGCTTAATGCGCGGCAGTGACGGCAAGTTTCGGCCGCATGACCAGGTGACCAGAGAAGAGGCAGCAGTGATGCTGGATGCCATTTTGCAAAAGAAAACCTGGTCAGACCAGCTGAAAAGCGAAGACCAGCTCGGTATTCAGCTGGGATGGCAATATAACTCCTCTACTGCTGAGTTCAAGAAACAGATTGAACAGTCGGAAGCAAACACACTCGTTCCTCGTTGGTTTTTCCTGAACAGCAGCATGAAAATCACGGATCTCACGGACACGTCGCTGTTATCCTGGGCATCTGCTACAGACAGACAGGTATGGCCATTGCTTGGCAATCGTTCGAACCCGGACCTTACCCACCAGATGTTATCCAGTTCAGCCAACCGGGCGGCTGTGATCTCACAAGTCACGTCGTATGTGAAAACATACAAACTGGATGGTATTAACGTGGATTTCGAGAACGTACTACCTGCTGATCGCGCAGGAATGACCGCATTTATCACCTCTCTGACAACGTCATTGCATGCCCTGGGAGCCGTCGTATCCGTGGATGTATCCCCCGATCTGGGGACAGACTGGACCGATGCATTTGATTATGCCCAATTGGGTGCCGTATCGGATTACATGGTACTGATGGGATATGAGGAACATTGGAACGGCGACCCACAAGCGGGGTCAGTGGCATCTCTTCCTTGGCTCGAAAAGTCTCTGGATACGATGCTCGCTGAGGTCGTTCGCGCCAAAACAATTCTGGCCCTGCCCTTATATACACGAGATTGGTCTTCCGTTAATCCGGCAGCCAGTTCATGGGATATCACCCTGGCAGAACAAGGAACACGTGCACGAGCTTCAGGTTCTGTGAGACGGTGGGATGCCTCTCTGGTCCAATATGTCATTGGATATAACAGTAACGGTACGCCAAGATATATATGGGCAGAGGACAGTCGTTCATTATCCGCGAAAGTAATAATGAGTGAAGAACGTAACATTGCCGGCTTAGCCTATTGGTATATGGGCGGAGAGACCACAGATGTATGGAATGCCATTTCGAACGCTTCACGATTTGAATCATACATTTTCTGAATTCCGGAATGATCATTCTTTCTTAAACTGACCCAAACGCACCGTTATTCAGACGGATGGTTTGGGTTATTTTATTTTGGTAAAAGCTAAGTTGTAACAGATAACGTTTGATTCTGGTTGATTGGTGTAAATGGATAGAAGGATAGTGAACTGTCCAATAACATATAAGAGATAGAAGCATAGGAGGGAGATGGAGCATGCGAGAGTATGATTGCATTATCGTAGGTGGAGGACTCGCAGGACTTCAGGCAGCTATTCAGATGGGGCGATACTCTTCCCATCGGGTGTTGGTGGTGGACGCAGGAGAAGGCAGATCAACGTTATGCCGAACCTATCATAATATTCTTGGTTTTCCTGATGGAGTATCCGGTGAAGAGCTGCGCACCAAAGGCAGAATGCAGGCAGAAGGGACTGGAGTAGCTTTTGAGAAAGACCGTATCATTAAAGCAGGACGCCGGGGAGAACAGATTCAACTGTTCGGCTCATCCGGCTCTGAATATATGGCAAAAACAGTCCTGCTGGCAACCGGACTAACGGACAGGATACCAGATATCCCGGGATTAACACCTACGTTGGGACGAACCGTATATGTGTGCCCGGATTGCGATGGATACGAGATTCAGGATCAGCGCACGATATTGCTGGGTGCAGGTGAAGCGGGTGCAAACATGGCTATGGTTTTAATTCAACGTACCACTGAGCTGCTATACATCAACCATGAGCAGTCACCCATCTCCGCTGAGCTTCATCGCAGCATGAAAGAGGCAGGCGTTCGTTATCTTGAGGCGGCCGTACAAGAAGTGCAGCAGATGGAGGATGGCCATATTACAGGTGTACTGACGGAAGATGGACAGATTTTTGAGTCGGAGCGTGGATTTATTGCGTTTGGAGGCAATCGTGTACATTATGAACTGGCAGAGCAGCTTGGAGCCGTCATCGCGGATAATAAACATGTGGAAGCCAACCCGCGCAGCATGCTGGCCGCACCTAATGTATGGATTGCAGGGGATCTCGGCCTGCACGCGGAACAAGCTACGGTTGCCATGGGCGAAGGTTCGATTGCAGCGATCTGGATTCACAAGGCATTACAGCAGATGAATAAGGAAAACGAAGTGAATCAGATCAAAACGCAAATTGTGAACGGACCGATTTCTCATTAATACAAACACCAACAATGCAAAAGTCCCCCCACCGTTATGACTAAGGCTGGAGGGACTTTTTGCGTTGTCGGAAACGGCTTGCCAAAGAATGATCTAAATTTACTTGCTGTTTGTATTGCGGGTCTCGTTTGTTTTGGCTTTGTGAGGGTGGGTGATGTTGTCGACAATATCTCCTACAGCTTCCTCGATCATGTCTGTCGGTCCAGGATTGTTAGGGTCCGGATGAAGAATGGTATTAACACCAGGTTCGAGATCCTTGTTTTTTCGCTCCTTTTTATGTTCGCTCATGGAAAATTCCTCCTTATTCAGGTATGTTTAAGGTGTTCCTTAACATATCCAATCCTTGTAATGTATATGTAAACGATTAACCAATGGAATTAAATTGAAACGTTATGTTTTAGGAGAGGTGGAGTCCATCTGTTCAAAAAGACGAGCATGCTCCTGTTACTTCTGATTTTATGTGTGTGGACATATTGGAGAACCGATAGTGATGATCAGAATCCGTATTTGATTACCGACTACAGCCGCCTGCATCCGGTTAAGGTTGAACGTATAGTGGAAGGGCGTGAAGAGCAGCAGCTCGTTGAACTGCTTCAGGATGCCCGAAAGCGAAATCTGACGATATCTATTGCCGGGCAGCGTCACAGTCAGGGAGGGCACACCTATTATAAGGACAGCATTGTCATAGACATGACCTCGTATAACAAAGTGCTGGAAGTTAATGTCGATGCCAAAAAGGTACGTATACAGGCTGGTGCAACCTGGGCTGATGTACAGCGAGCCATTAACCCCTATGGATTGGCGGTCAAAAATATGCAGTCCCAAAATATTTTTACCGTAGGCGGATCTATCAGTGTTAATGCACATGGCCGAGAGCTCCATCAGGGTTCCTTGATTCAAAGTGTCGATTCCTTTCGTCTATTGACGGCAGATGGTCAGATTCGGCAAGTGAGTCGCACCGAGAATGCCGAGCTTTTCCCGCTTGTACTTGGGGGTTACGGATTGTTTGGACTGATTCTGGACGTTACATTGACGTTAACGGATGATGAAGTCTATCGTCTCACGACGGAACAGGTGCAGGTTGAAGACTACCCATCTTATTTTCAAAAGAGCGTGCTTGGAGATCCGATGATGCAAATGCATCTGGCCCGAATTTCAGTTCAGCCTGGTGAAGGCTATTTTCGTGAAATGTACGCACTGAATTATGCCGTTGATTCAACGGCTTCATTGGATGATTATAATCATCTGGATGAACATGAAAGGGGTGTGCTTCTTAGCAAACTCCTGTTCAACCTGAACCGTGAATTTGAATGGGGCCGGGCCTGGTTTTGGCCGCTGCAAAAGCGTTACTTCGAGTCGCAGGAGGGCAAAAGATTGAGCCGCAACAATGCGATGGCTTCTGCGTCTGCTTTTATGGAATACCATCAGCCAGGCGAAAATGATCTGTTGCAGGAATATTTTATTCCGGTGGATACGTTCCCGGCATTTGTTCAGGAGATGGGAGAGATCGTTTCCCGGGAGCAGTTGGATTTGCTTAATATTACAGTTAGATATGTGAAACACGATGAAGAAGCTGTACTTTCATATGCAACGCAGGATATGTTCGGTCTTGTCTGTTTGTTTCACGCTTCGTTGTCCGAGGCAGAACAAGGAAAGTTCAAGGACCATATGCAGCAATTGATGGACGCCGTCCTTCGATATAACGGAACATATTATCTGCCCTATGCAGGTTACGCGTCTTCAGAACAGTTCGAACAGGCTTACCCACGGAAGAATGAGTTTTTTGCAGCCAAAGAAAAGTTTGACCCCAATCATCTTTTTATGAATTATTTTATGGAGCAGTATGGAGGAAATCATCCATGAATATCAAGTGGCTTGTTCGATCTCAAAGCATCGTTACGCTCGCATCGGGCATGATTTATCCGTATTATCTTTTGTTTCTCAAAAATCTGGGTAACAGCTTCTCCAAATACGGACTTGCTTTTGCTGTATTTACAATTGCCTCGGCTGCTGCTTCGCAATGGCTCGCTCCCCGAATGGATCGACATGCCAAGCAGTGGCTCATGGTAAGTTCGGTGGGGATGGCAGCAGCCATGATTGCCTTTCCGTGGGTCATTTCATACATCTGGGTGCTGCTACTGCAAATGTTGATGGGGATATGTAATGCGATGCAGCGAATGAGTGAGCGGGTATTGCTCGCGGATTATACGGTGGCTGGACAACGGGGCCCAGCTGTAGGTAACTATCATTTCTGGACATCCGCCGCGTCAGGATTTGCTGTTATTGTAGGCGGTATTCTGATCGATTGGCTGACAATCGATGTATTATTTTATCTCAGTGCCATTTTATATATGTGGGGAGCACTGGCAGTATGGCGATTACGAAGTATTTCTGATGAAGCAACAGAAAAATAAGGATACTTGGCTAAAGGATAGAAATGGTCTGATTAATCTCCAGCGAGAAGTTTATATTATAGATAACACTGGTATGATTAAGCAATTTGAGCAATTTGCTTAGTCCCCAAAACGAATTTTCTCAAGGAGGTTTTTCAAATGAATGAACATGTGATCCACAAAAATGGCCAAGTTTCAACTGACAAGGTTGACAATGCGATTGAGAAGATTGCACCTGAAGAAAGACAACAGATTTTACAGAACTTTGATTCTTTCAAAGAATATCTGGGCAAACGAATTGCAATGGGCGAATCGATTGGGCTGGGCGAAGAACAGATGGCCAAAATTGCCGAGAAGGTAGCCGACTATTTGGCAGCCCGCGAAGAACCACGTAACCGTGAAGAGAAGTTGCTGCAAGAACTGTGGAATGTCGGGAAAGAGGAAGAGCGTCACATGCTGGCTCACATGCTTGTGCGTCTGGCGCAAGGCTCAACCCCGAATCATTAAGATTGAGCTATAACTAAAAGCTAAGCCAAATAGAGACTCTGGATGCCAAGGCATACAGGGTTTCTTTTATGATGATGTTATCCTACTTTTGTTAAGATGCTTCGCACAAGGACTGATGACACCTATTGTAACTATTTTTCATCTGGCTGATACTTTTGCAGCGGGCACACCTAGTATGATAGGGGAAGTAGAAAACAGGATTAAATATTTCAATATGAGCGTTTGAAGGGGAAGCCTTCCGGTTAAGGAATAGTAACGTTCATAATAAGGAGAGATGCTGCCTATGAAGAACGCGGCGAAACAATGGAAATTACGAATGCTGGGTGCGGCAGTTGCATTACTTGGCATGATTGTGCTTGCTACATATTTACTTACACCAGCGAACGCTGAGGAGAGCATGGACCATGTTCAGGCATCTGCCAAAGAGGCTCAGGCTGCAAACTCCGAGATGTTTACAGCGTATGTGGATGATATACAGCATGAAGATGGTAAGTTATTCTTAATTGTAGACAAGATTGGCTGGTACCAGGGGACAGAGGCTGATAAAGTTTTTGAACAACGGAATCCAGACTCCGGTATAGATGGTGCTCCTGATGGATATTATATTGTCAACGACAGCAAAGAGCAGGAAAAGGTGGAAGTCACTGCTAACGCTGAAGTGTTGATGCAGTTGTATGATCGTGACGGTACGGTGCAGGGCACCAACATTCAATGGAATGAGCCAGTGGCGCTCAGCAAGTTCGAATCCTTGTATAACAATACGAAACTGCTCGATCTGTCCATTTTCCCGTATCACCTCACTGTACAAGACGGAAAAGTGATCAAAATTGTACAGCAGTACATTCCATAAAATCAAATTCAACTTTAAATGGTTAAGCATTCCTCCGGTTCCATACCGGAAGGAATGCTTTTTGGTTATGACAAATTCATGAAGGAGATTGTAATTCATGGTATGTACAGGTATCATTATAGGAATGGTGTTTTTACATAGTTCAGGAGGCTTCTCATGCTTAAAGACATGATCGCATTAACGAAACCCGGACTTTTGCGGCTGAATGTGTTTGCGGTAGCCGTAGGGTTCTGGGTCGCTTCAAAATGGGATATCTCGTGGATATCGCTGCTCATGGTATTGATTGGATCAACCTTGGTCATCGCTTCGGCTTGTGTCATTAATAATTACTGGGATCGTGAATTGGACCAGAAGATGGAGCGAACCAAAAAACGGATTGATTACATCAACCATCTTAAACCCAACTTTGTATTGGGGTATGGAATTGTTCTCGGTGTGGTCGGTTTTGTGCTTCTATACTTCCTGGTTAATCCGTTGTCCGGTTGGATGGCATTGCTCGGATGGTTTGCTTATATCGTGATTTACACGATGTGGCTCAAGCGCAGCTCGACCTGGAGTACGTCATTGGGTGGAATTGCGGGGGCGATGCCGCCAGTAATCGGTTATTGTGCGGTAACCAATCAGATTGATGTAGGTGCCTGGTTGCTGTTCGCGCTGTTATTTCTGTGGCAGCCGCCTCACTTCTGGTCACTCGGTATTCGCAGAGTGGAGGAATATCGTGCAGCAGGTTTCCCGTTGTTGCCGGTAGTCAAAGGTGTGAAGCGTACCAAGTTCCAAATGATTCCTTACGTGTTTCTGTTACTTCCTGCTGTATTTCTGTTGTATTACTACAACTACGTTGGTCTCGTGTTTCTGCTTGTCTCCGCTATTGGTGGTCTGATCTGGTTTGTACATACACTAAGCGGATTGAAAACTGAGGATGATGAGAAATGGGCAAAGGTTAACTTTCTGATCTCTGTCAATTATCTCATGGTTGTATTTATCGTAATGGTGGTAAACACAACCTGGTCCTGAGCGAATCATCACTTTTGTACATTTACTTTAATATGAAGATGCCAATAGAGTTGGCACCTTACGAAGAAGCATACTGCGAAATTGGTTTGGACAACCTCTGGTTGCTCCAGCCTATTTCGCGGGATGTTTTTTTGCTATAATGAATGAATGATTTCCATACTATGGAAAATGGGGTTTTGGAAGGATGGGAAGTACCGTATATGAATGATTTGGAGCAGGCTATTCTCTTGAGGCAAGAGGGGGAAATGCAGGAGGCGATTGAGCTATTACAGGGACTGGCATTACAGGAACCGGAAAATGCGCAGATATGGTACCAGCTGGCTTGGGCTCATGATTCACTTGGATTGGAGCGGGATGCAGTACCGCATTATGAGAAGGCTTTAAATCTAGCGCTTCCGAGTGAGGACAGAGCAGGTGCCATACTTGGACTGGGCAGCACCTATCGGACTCTGGGGCAGTATGGGCAGGCGAAGGTTTGGTTTGAAAAGGGATTAAGTGAATTCCCGGAGAACCGGGAATTTGAAGTTTTTCTTGCCATGGTGCTCTACAATCTGGGCGAGCATGCAGAGGCAATGAAACGGCTGCTGATACAACTGGCAGATACATCAAGGGATAAGGGGATAACCGACTACAGCAGAGCAATCCGTTTCTATGCAGATCAGCTGGACCGGGTGTGGGAGTAAACAGAGTGTATACAAGCGATAACACCTAACTTAAAGGAGATGATTGGATGAATTCGAATCACGAACTTGAAGAGGTGCACGAGAGACTAGACCGGATGGAACAGAAGCTGAATTATCTGGCAGAAGCTCAACAGGTGAATAGACGCTCACCCGGCGTACGCTTCTTGATTGGTGTTGCAATTGTGATTGCCATCGCATTTGTTTTAATGATGGTCATTGGCATTATACAATTTGTAAGTAATGTCGATTAGAGCGATGGGGTCAGCCATTCTTGTACCGCTTCAATGAAACGACGCGAAGCGGGTGACAGATTGATAAGAGACGGGCAGGCTATGCCAATTGTTCGATAGGGATCTCCAGTGAGTGGAACGAGCGCCAGCTCATTGGTATGGTGTTGCAGAACCATTTCAGGCAAAAGACTGATGCCAAGGCCGTTTCGAACCATTGCCATAATGGCCTGATCCTCGGCAACTTCATAGACGACATTCAATTTGGCTGCATGCTGCCGGATCAATCGTTCGATTTCGTTATCACCGCCCCATTTGGGCAGAATAAAGGGCTGTTCCAACAATACATCAAATGAGACAGATCTCTGCAAAGCGAGTGGATGCTCCAGAGGCAGGATGCACATCATCCTGTCTTTTTGTAAGGGAATGGTTTCAAAAGGCGAAGAATCCCCAAGAGAAAGAAAGCCGAGATCGATGGCGCCTCCGGCTAGCCAGCCTTCAATTTCTGCATAGTCCCCTTCCCATAGCTTAATTTCGATTCCAGGATGACGCAGGCGAAATTGCTTCAGGATACCAGGCAGCCACTGTGTGGATACACTGGCGAATGTGCCAATACGCACGGTTCCAATCTCGGCGCCGCGAATTAATGAAATTTCCTGGTTCATCAGTTCCGTCCAGCGCAGAATTTCACGCGTATAGCCCAGAATGCGTTCCCCTTCGGCAGTCACTCGTACACCGGAGCGGCCACGATTTAGCAGCGAAAAACCACAATCGGTCTCCAGACTGGCGATCGCATGACTGACCGCGGATTGGGTAATATTCAGTGCTTCCGCTGCTTTCGTAAGGCTGCCGTATTCGACTACGGCATTCAAAATTTCGTATTTGACCAATGACATGAAAGATCCCGTTCCTCTCCTCATTTCATACATGAGTTTATTTCATATATACTATTATAAATATTCATTTTTATAATGCAAAGAGATCGTTTATACTTGCCAAGGCGAGTTAGTTCGAGAGAGCCTCGGATCGATTACAATATATAGAAATGAAGGTAGAAGCAAGATGAACGGAGTACGTGCACTACAAGGTCAGGCATCAAGAAGAGCGGATTTGCAGATGCTGCTCGCAACGGTAATATGGGGATCATCCTACCTGTTTATGAAATCTGGACTGGAATCCATGCAGGAGTTGAATCTAGTCGCTTTCCGGTTTGGCATTGCCTTTATCGCGGCAGCGGTTCTTTTCCATCGGCGACTGTTCAGAATAGATCGCAAGACGCTTGTGGCAGGGGTTATCATGGGGACAGCGTTATTCGCGGCCTTTGTATTTATAACATATGGAGTCCAGCGCACAACGGCTTCGCAGGCAGGATTTCTAATCAGTTTGGCAGTGATCTTCGTGCCTATTCTGACGACAATTTTGCATCGAAGATTGCCAGATTTGCGGTTAACGATAAGTATTCTCGTGGCGGTAGCCGGGCTCGGATTGTTGACGCTTCAGCATCAGCTCAGTCTGCATATGGGAGATATCCTTTGTATTCTCGCAGCATTAATGTATGCAATCTATATTATGATTGCTGGCAAGTATACGCCGAAGCATGATCCGCTAACCCTAGGAACGGTTCAACTGGGCGTTGCAGCTCTGTGGGGGTTGGCTGCTACATTCCTGCTGGAGACACCACGTCTGCCTGACACGCCGCAATCTTGGGCGGCCATTCTGGGTCTGGGGGTATTGTGCAGCGGCATTGGTTACATTTTGCAGACCCTTGCCCAGCGGCATGCTTCACCAACGAGAACGAGCCTGATCTTTTCGCTCGAACCGTTGTTTGCCGCAGCATTTGCGTTTACCTTCCAAGGGGAGTCTCTTACGATGCAAGGGTATGCGGGTGCTGCGTTGATGCTCATTGGTGTTCTGATTACGGAGATCAGAGTCCCTTATCCGTTATTCTGGCGCAGAAAGCGGACGGCATTACAGACCGAACTGGGAGACCAGGGAGCACCGGGCATATAGTTTTGAAATAAAGGAAGAGTTCTTCCATCATCTTCATCGTGAAGGTGGTGGAAGAACTTTTTTATTACACTCGGAAGAGTTTCAAATCCCAAGCAAAGTAACCTAACAAAATGAAGTTTTTCATAACTTGTTTTGTTGAATTGCTATTTTTATGCTACACTAAATGAAAAATAAAGGAAAAACGGGTGAGTAGGATGGGCAAAAGAGTAACCATGCAGCAAATTGCTGATGCTGCGGGGGTATCCAAATTCGCAGTCTCCCGTGCGTTGACCGGCAAACCTGGTGTGAGTGAACATACCCGGGAGATGATTGTCAGGACGGCGGGACAGCTTGGATATTTCAAAGCTGAACCGAAGCGTTATTTGGTAGAACCCACTGTTGAACAGGAGATAAGGCTGGATAGACAGGGGACTATTCTGATCTTGTTCCCCAATATCCGTTCACAGAATCGTTCCTCCCTGTACTGGGGTCCCATCTTTGACGGAATATCTGCACGGCTGAATGAGAAGGGCATGGATATCCTGACCTTGACGGAACCTTCCTCGGATCGCATGTTTTCGGTACTTAACCCCGAAGCGATCAGTGGAATTATTACCGTCGGTTCCATTTCCACATCCGTATTGCTCGAAATCTACCGACTGCACATTCCGCTTGTGATGGTTGATCATGAAGACCCGGCGATTCATGGAGATACGGTATTTACAGATAACATGAAATGCATGAAGGAACTGGTGCTGATGCTTGTTGGAAAGGGCTACAGGCGGCTGCAGTTTGCTGGTGAATTGCCTGATGCAGCCAGTTTCAGAGAGCGATGGCTCGGCTATCGTTCAGTTTTGGAAGAGATGCAATTGCAAGTTACGCAGCAAACCGATTTGCTGGGACCCGATCTGGATCACATTCGGGAATCCATCGTCTCCATGCAGATGGAAGACATCCCCGAAGTGATTGTATGTGCGAACGATCACATGGCTGCTGTTGTGATTGGTGCACTCCAAGGCAGGGGCATCGAGGTGCCGGAGCGCTGTGCAGTAACCGGGTTCGACAATACACGTTCAGAAGAGCCTATTCTTGCTACGGTTCATATTGACAAGGAGAACATGGGCAGACGGGCGGTGGACCAGTTATTGTGGCGCATGGAGCATCCGGACGGGCCTTTTGAAAGAAAGCTGATTTATTCGGAATTAATCATTCGTGATGAGCACAGTGCTATTTTGCAATGAAGTGAACGAACGCAGTTCTGGAATGCCAAGAATAGTGCGCACCAGTTCTATATAATTATGGGGTGAAAAGACATGGAGAGATAAGGCTTCATGTCTTTTTTGTTTGGATAAAAAGGTTTTTAGAAATAAATCACAAAACAGATTGACTGAATTGAGCATATCATGTTAATTTTGTTTTGTAAGTTATTTGTTTTTATAATAACAAAACCTAACAAATTGTTTTTCAAACAACTTCAACGATAACGGAGGCTGTCATGAGCAAAATACAATCGCAGACATTTCAGAATTGGACGTTCAAGGCTTGTGAGGATCAGGAGTGGATGCCGGCTCACGTGCCCGGCTGTGTGCATACGGATTTGCTGAAATTAGGTAAGATACCAGACCCTTTCTATGGAACTAACGAAAAGGAAATTCAATGGGTCGACAAGAAAGACTGGGAATATCGTACCGAATTTGATGTTAATGAAGCACTGCTGTCACAGCAGTGTCTGGAGCTGGTCTTTGATGGTCTGGATACGTATGCAGATGTGTACGTGAATGAACAGCATGTGTTGTCGGCGGATAATATGTTCCGGGTGTGGACAGTTGACGTGAAATCGGTTGTAAAGGCAAGCGGCAACATCCTCCGAATACGTTTTCGTTCCCCGATAAATGAAGACCTGCCGAAGCTGGAGAAGCTCGGATATGCCCTGCCTGCATCGAATGATCAATCTGACGTGGGGGGACTAGGCGACAAAAGAGTGAGTATTTTTGCACGGAAAGCCCCGTATCATTATGGCTGGGACTGGGGGCCGCGTTTTGTAACCAGCGGAATCTGGCGCGAAGCGCGTCTCGAAGGCTGGACCGACGTACGGATTAATGATGTTTTTATCCAGCAAAAAGAAGTAACCGCTGCTTCCGCTTCTCTGACTGCGGTCGTGGAAGTAGAGTCTGCGCAAGCAATAGAAACGGTTATTCGAGTAGGAACGGACGGACAGAGCTGGGAGCAGGCTGTAACGTTGAAACCAGGCGTCCAGACTGTGGAGGTTCCAATCTCCGTGGATGAGCCGAAGCTGTGGTGGAGCCGTGGACTGGGTGACCCGCATATGTATTCCTTCCTAACGGAAGTGATTCAGGGAGAACAAGTTGTGGCTGAGTCCACGGTGAAAACGGGTATTCGTTCCATTCGTCTGGTTCGTGATCAAGATGAAGCGGGAGCCTCCTTTTATTTTGAATTAAACGGAGTTGCTGTCTTTGCCAAAGGTGCAAATCACATTCCAAATGATAGCTTCATTACAGAAGTGACACGTGAGCGTTATCTGCATGAGATTGTTTCTGCTGCCGAGTCGAATATGAATATGCTCCGTGTATGGGGTGGTGGCTTCTATGAAGAAGACGTGTTCTACGAGTTGTGTGACGAATACGGTCTGCTCGTATGGCAGGATTTTATGTTTGCTTGCAGCATGTATCCTGGAGACGAGGCTTTCCTGAACAGTGTGAAGCATGAGGCGATTGATAATGTAAAACGTCTGCGCAATCATCCAAGCATCGTGCTGTGGTGTGGCAATAACGAGATTGATTCCGCATGGGCTCATTACATTGAGGATGGCGGCTGGGGTTGGAAGAAAGATTACAACGAAGAGCAGAAGGAACGCATTTGGGCAGATTACGAAGCCATTTTCCATGATCTTTTGCCGGAAGTGGTGGAAGCCTATGCTCCTGGTGTGGATTACTGGCCTTCTTCGCCACTCGTATCCCTGTCGGGAGACGAGAAACAGCATGCTCACCCATCCACATCAGAAGGGGATATCCACTATTGGGGTGTATGGCATAATGTGGAGCCATTTGAGAACTACAACGTTCATGTTGGACGCTTCATGAGTGAGTATGGCTTCCAGTCCTTCCCTGAATATGATTCGGTTCGCAAGTATGCAGAGGAGGAGGACCTGGCGCTGGAGTCTGAAGTGATGCTGGCGCATCAAAAGAACGGGGCGGGTAATCGTCTGATCAAACAATACATGGACATGTACATGCATGAACCTAAGGATTTCCCTTCCTTCCTCTATATGAGCCAGGTGCTTCAGGCTGAAGCGATGAAAACAGCCATTGAGGCTCACCGTCGCCGCAAACCGTTCTGTATGGGAACGCTCTATTGGCAGATGAACGATTGCTGGCCGGTAGCATCATGGGCGGGGATGGACTACTTTGGCCGCTGGAAAGCATTGCAATATTACGCCAAACGCAGCTTCAGCGATGTTTTGGTATCGGTAGATGGCACGAAGCAAGATGTGACGGATATTTATCTGATCTCGGATCAGCTTGAACCTGTGAAAGGGAAACTTCAGCTGCGCCTAATCGGCTTTGATGGCACGGTATACCGTGATGAAGAGCATGAAATTGCTCTGGCATCCAACTCTGGTCAACAGGTGCTGTCATTGAGTCAGGCTGAATGGCTGGAAGGTCGTGATGCTGCAACAACGTTGCTGCGTATTGATCTGAAGCAGGATGGGGCAGCCGACATCGTACAGGAGCATTATTTTGTACCATCGAAGGATCTTGCACTGCAACCAACGCAAATTAAGGTAACTGAAGTGACTGAGAACGATGGCTTACATTTGTTCCTGCAAAGTGATGTGCTTGCGAAACAAGTGTGGATTTCTACAGAGGCAGAGGGCGTGTTCTCGGACAATTTCTTCGATCTCATTCCTGGCATTCCGGTGAAGGTTAAGTTCACATCCAGAGGGGAATTACAAGGATCTGATGGCGCTGTCTCCCAGGCTGGGGCCATCCAGGTTCGTTCTATGGCTGACTTTATCAAACTGTAGTTCATCACGTATCAAACAGGCATAGTAGTCTATTATTAAATTCAAAAAAACGTGCTGCCCAGTCTCTACTGAGCGGCACGTTTTTACTATATATGACTGAACAGTAGGAGGGGAATGGGTGCAGGTCCAATGAGGTTATTTGTTCTGATCTTCGTTCTGGATTTCTTGCAGCTCCTCGATGCTTAGCGTGAGATCATTCTCAGGGTTGGCGCTCACAACAACTTCGGACTTCGATTGCTGCTCGCCGGGTTGAGTCGATTTAGCTGCGGGTTTGATCACATACAGGCTTTGCACGGAATTCAGCAGGCTGGCGGGAGTGTCCTCATACGTCTCCAGGAAGAGCACATAATCTTTGGTGGGGATGAATTTGATATTGTCATCGTTAATAATCTCGGTATTGCCCAGCTGTCCGCCAAGCTGCTTCACTTCAATGGTGTCCCCGGCTGTATGAATTCCCTTGAAGGATTCAGCAACCTTAATCGTATAAATCGTATAGATTTTTTCAAAAGGAACGATGTCCTCACCGCCCGGATTCAATTCTTCATCCAGAGCACTTTCATTTACAGCCGGGGCTTGTACCATGTCATTTAATGCTTCAACACGTGTTTGGATGACACTGCCTCTAACGATGGTGTTTGCTCTCTCCGAGAGATCGCCGATGCTTGAGTAACTTGGGAAGTCCTCGGAAGCAATCATCGTGATTGGTTCATCCTTGGTGGCAGCTGTATTAGTCGTAACTGAGGAGCAACCTATAGCAGACAAAATGAAAATGGAAGAGGCCAGCATCGTCAATACTCGAATTTTTTTCATGGGTAGAAATCCTCCTTGGATTTAGGGGTTTGAGAATAGCGGATTAGTACTTGGATCTGACATTGTTGATATCGAAGGTTTGAGGCTTAGTCATGGTGTTCCGGTTGCGGGAGTACAGCATAATGGAAGGGCTGGTGGTGGTAGGGTTGTCTCCAAGCCAGACTGAATGTCCGAGCTCATGAACGAATACACTTTGAATAAAATTGGACAAGTTGGTTGCGTCAGCCGTAATGGTTGTTGCATTCAATTCAATGCGGAAGCTTACGACCTGACTGCCTGATACAGAAGCGTAGTTGACGCCATATGCCGTGTTATTGAAATTTCCGGCAGTAATGGTGTTGGGGGAGCTGCTCGTTTTGGTAAACTGTACTTTGGCACCGGCATTGTTCCAATTGCTGAGGGAAGCGTCCATTGGAGCTTGCCATGTAGAGGCATAATTGTAAGTGCGAATCGGAATTGTCGAGCTGGGGTAGCCATAGGTTAGAAACGTTGCCGCATAGATCGTACTGCCGAACATCGCGATGGCTGAAAACAACATGATGCTCATGAGAAACTTCCTTTTCATACTTAAAACCTCCAATAATTGTATTTTTTCTCTATTATAGTAACAAGGAATAGAACTGTTGAAATGAGTCTTAAGTCTTTGTTTTCGTGATAAAAACAAAGGATTCTGCTGAGTTAGACCTTATTTTCGTCTGAAAAAGTCGATTGCTGTCCATGTGTGCATGCATAATTTCCCTGCAATAACAAACAATACATTCAACTTCACACAGGGAAAGGAAGCGTTGAACATGTGTAACCGTTTTTCATTGGCAGCCGATTTGGATGAGGTCAGAGATCATTTCAAGATTGAACGGGTGATGTATTATTACAAAAACCGGTACAATATCAGCCCAACCCAGCACACCCCGATAATTTTGCATCAGGATGGAGAACGGGTATTGGACGAGTTCCGGTGGGGGTTCATTCCGTTCTGGGGTCGCGATGCAGTTAACGCCAATCTTATGACGGTGCATGAGAATCCAGCCTACTATAAGCTGGTAGAGACGAAGCGTTGTGTTATCCCATGTAATGGTTTGTACTACTGGCGTCAGGAAGGCAAGAAAAGCTATGCGGTGCGTGTGGTTATGCCGGATCGTGGATTGTTTGGCATTGCGGGATTATACGAGGTATGGAAAGATACACGCAAACAGCCACTGCGTACCTGCACGATGCTGATGGCGGGCGCGAACATGGTTACACGTGAGTTTGGCAGCAAAATGCCGGCGATTCTGTCTGAAGAAGAGATTAATACTTGGCTGGATCCGGCAAATACACGAGTGACCCAGCTGCTGCCGTTGTTGAAATCCTACAACAGTACTGAGATGAATCTGTATCCGGTCACTCCGATGGTAGCCAATGATGAGCATGACTGTTATGAATGTGTAGAAGAGATGGATCAGAAGCTAGCCTACGTACGCAGTTTCTAAGCGGATAAAGGGAGTGAAGGAGGCGGAGAGTCACAGGACACTCCGTCTTTTTGGGTTGAGCAACGAAATAAAATGTAGTGAAAAAAATAAAAATGAAAAGTTGCAATGTGAATGAAACGTAACTATAATCATTACAGTAAGTGGAAGCACATATTCATATATCTATTAAAAGAGATGTTTAATCAGGAGGGAACCACGAATGAATCCAAAGTATAGCCCGATGTTTGAACAAGTTTCACTGCCAAGCGGCATTACATTGAAAAACCGGATTGTGCTCGCTCCCATGACTCATATGTCCTCGAACCCGGATGGTACTGTTTCAGACGCTGAACTTGCTTATTATGCACGTCGTACCGGCGGTGCAGGCATGTCCCTTACAGCGGTAACTCATGTAACTCCGAATGGAATCGGTTTTCCGGCTCAGTTCGGTAGTTATGACGACAGCTTTATTCCTGGTCTGAAACGTCTGGCCGCTACCATGAAGCAGCAAGGCTCCAGAGCCGTACTGCAAATTTTCCATGCAGGTCGTCTCACACCAGAACAAGCGGTACCAGCCGGTCAAGTCGCTGCTCCAAGCGCTGTTGCCAATGAGCGTCCGGGATCTCCTGTACCAAGAGAGTTGTCTGATGAAGAAATTACGTCCATCATCAAGGACTTTGGGGAAGCAACCCGTCGTGCCATTGAAGCTGGATTTGATGGTGTTGAGATTCATGGTGCGAACGGTTATCTGATCCAGCAGTTCTTCTCTCCGCATTCCAACCGACGTGAAGATCGCTGGGGTGGAAGCATCGAGAAACGTCTCACATTCCCACTCGCTGTAGTGGATGAGGTACAGAAGGTTGTAGCTGCACATACGAAACTGCCGTTTATCGTTGGATACCGTTTCTCCCCGGAAGAGCCGGAAACACCTGGATTGACCATGGAAGAGACGTATGCATTGGTGGATGCGCTAAAAGATAAAAATCTGGATTATCTGCACGTATCCGTTAACGAGTTCTGGTCCAAACCAAGACGAGGTGAAGCAGATACACGCTCCAGAATTGAATTTATCCTTGATCGTGTGGCGGGTAGAATGCCTGTCATTGGTGTAGGTTCTATCCATACTGCAGACGAGGCAGCTGAAGCTCTTCAAAGTGGTGTGTCATTGCTTGCGCTTGGTCGTGAGCTTATTATTGAGCCGGATTGGGTTGAGAAAATCGAAAGCGGTCGTGAAGAAGATATCGAGACGATTCTTACCAAATCGGATCAGGAGCGTCTGGTTATCCCTGACGGACTGTGGAATGCAATCATTCACACACCGGGTTGGTTCCCTATGGCTGATGATAAATAAGACATTATGATTTCATTGAACTTGGAGGGAGCGGAAGCTCCCTCTTTTTTGCACCCACTGTGTCTCGATGAAATTCTACTTCCGGGAGCACTGTGGTATGATGAGATGAACAGGATTCATCTTGGATAATCAACGGTTTGGAGTGAATGAAGATGCTCGTGGCTGAACGTTATGAGAAAATTGTGGAATGGGTAGATGCGCAGGGAAGCATGCGTGTGACCGAGCTTAGTGAGCGGTGCGGAGTGACGGAAGAAACGATTCGACGTGATCTGGACAAGCTTGAACAGGCTGGAAGGCTCAGGCGTTCCCATGGCGGAGCTGTCAGCGTAAAATATAAAGAAGAAGGGCAGTCGGAAATCCCTTATCCGGAGCGGGCTGTAACTCATGCAGAAGAGAAACGCAGAATTGCGGACGAAGCGGTAAAAATGGTAGAGCCTGGCGACCGGATAGCGCTGGATGCCAGTACAACGGCGTGGTATATGGCGGCAGGACTGCCAAACATCCCGCTCACTGTGTTGACCAACTCCATTAAGGTTGCGGCTGAGCTGAGTAACAAGGAACAGATTCGTGTGATCGCCACCGGCGGGCAGCTAGCTTCGAAGTCCTTGTCGTTTGTAGGGCCACTGGCTGAACGTTCGCTGGATGCCTATCATGTGGATAAAGTTTTCTTATCCTGCAAAGGTGTACATCTGACCAAGGGCATCAGTGAGTCGAATGAATTGCAGGCACTGGTGAAGCAGAAGATGCTCAGCATTGCGGATGAAGTTATTTTGCTGGCGGATTCAAGCAAATTTGGCGTGCAGGCTTTTACAAGAGTGGCGGAACTCAGCAGTGTGGCCAAAGTAATAACGGATCTGGGTTTAGATGAAGAACAGGTTAGCACACTAAATGAACAATCCATAACATGTGTCCGTGTCTAATTCGAAAGGAATGAATATAATGAAACATCCTTTTCACCTGAAAGCCGTTTGGAATGGTGGACGTAACAGTGAAGGGCATATTGATGCAGGCGGGTTAAAAACAGTTATTTCGATTCCACAGGAGATGGGTGGTCCGGGTACCGGCACCAATCCGGATGAAATGCTGCTTGGTGCAGCGTCCACCTGTTATTTGATTACACTCGCAGCGATGCTGGAGCGATCGGATATTACACCGGATGAGCTGACACTGGAGTCCGAAGCGACGGTGGATGTGACCAATAATGTATTTACGTACGAGCGGATCATACACAGACCTCGAATTGTGCTCAAAGCGGATGCATCTGATGCTGATGTGACGAAGGCAGAGCGCCTGGCACATAAAGCAGAAGAGTCCTGCATGATATCCAGAGCTGTAGCAGGCAATGTTGCTATCGAGACACAGCCAGTGATTATAACAGCAGGCGTTAACGCGGTGTGATATACTGAAGAATAGGCGGCTTGAGCCGTCATTTGTGTAAGATAAGGGGAAGTTCGGTATGAACCTACAGAAAAGCAAAAACTCACGTTTTGCACGTTTAACACGTGCTTTGAAGCTTAATTTTCTCAAATTGTTACGTGCTCCCGGCGGGGCACATAAAGTATCTACCGGATTTGCTTTGGGTTTTGGTCTGGAACTGATCGTTATCTCGACTGCCTCACTGGTTTATCTCGTGTTCTATCCGATTGTACGTTTGTCCGGTGGTTCCCTGCCAGCAGCTATCGTGGGCAATGTGGTCGGCAAGCTGACATTCCTGCCCATCATATTGATGCCGCTTGCCAAGCAAATTGGTTCATGGATCTTGCCGGCACATAGCATGGGGCAGGGACCTGTTCATGAGAGTGCCTTTATGGAGCTGTTTCGCGGTAACTGGTCCGCACTAAGTGAACTTTTGCTGGGTGGTTTGGATATTCTGGCAGGTATGTCCGTCTTTGGAGTTATCCTCGGCGTGATTTCTTACTTTGTCGTCAAGTTCTTCTATGTCAGAGCACTCAAACGCCGCTTTGAGCGCCGATTGGAGAAACGCAAGCAGGCAGCGATGTCTCCAACACCAGCTTCCGTGCTGATTAGGAAGACATCACAATCATGATCGGCAGAATAACCATTGACGCCGCGGTTGTCCACAGAATACAGCGGGACACAAACTGCGGAGAGGCATTGAATTGCTCGGCCAAAATTACTGCGTTCACTGCGGTCGGCATTGACGCCAGGATGAGCAGCACACTGAATAACGTTCCTTCAATCTGAAGTGCGGTCAGAATCAGATACGAGAGTACTGGCGCTGCGGCAAGTCGTACCACGAGTCCAGTCCAGAATGCTTTGCGGACGTTGGGTTTCCAAGGTTCCACAGAACCGCGCGGTCTTAACATCTGCGCACCCAGAATGGCCAGTACGACAGGGGAGTATCCGGCTGCGAGCATGGAGATGCCTCCATCCAGTGCCTGGGGCAAGCTCAGATTGGTTGCGCGCAGGATGATGGCTATCGCAGCAGCATAGATGGAAGGCATACGGAAGACGGACAGGATCGCGTTTTTGACGGTAAATTCGGATCTGGCTGCAAAAAAGATTCCTACCGTGTTAACAATGATCATCTGTCCGATGACATATACCGAAGCCTTATCCAATCCAAGCTGTCCAAAAGCAAGTAATACAAGCGGGAGCCCATAATTCACGCAGTTTGTAAACGTGGATACAAGGGTGAGGCCCGCTTTTTCGCTTGCGCCAAGATGGAATATCCGGCTCAACAGTTCAGCCAGTGCCCATAGGGCGATTAAATTAATAATAGAAAACCAGAACGTACCGGTTACGTCCGTCCATGTAATCTCGGCATGCAGCAGCGTATCAAAGATCAGTGCAGGGCTCAAAATATAAAGGGAAAAGGTCGACAGCGGCCGGGTATCCCAATTTTTGAAACGTTTTAACAAAATGCCTCCAATCACCGGAAGAGATATCGGCAGAAATACATGATATAACGTGAGCAGAAATGAATTAAACAACCGAATTCAGTCCTTTCTGGATGAAAAACCTATTTTATCATAGCAGAAGTTGTCCTTCGTCGGGAGTGGATTTTGGTATTGTCTTACGTAGTGGGCGATGTGGATGCCGCTTCTTTGATGGCTGCGCAGGGGCGGTGGATTGCTATTTTGATATGGCAGATTTATTATAGAAGAGGTGCAACCAGATTACATACACATAGAGGAGGAAACTGTAATGAGTGAATCAAAACGCTTGCTCGTATTGGCCGGCTCTTATGCCGAAGCGGAAAATGAGGGCATTTACGCATATGAATTGAATGAAGACACAGGTAGCCTTTCCAAGCTTGACGGCATCTCGGGCGTGAAGAACCCAACGTTTGTAAACGTGGATGCTGAAGGTAATAAACTGTATGCGATCGGTGAAACGGCGTCTGCTGAAGGCAATAAAATGTCTGAAGCTGTAGCTCTGAGCATTGATCCTTCTACAGGAAAATTGTCTTTGCTGAATCGTCATGATTCGATCTCGGCTCCGCCATGTCATATCCAACGCGACCCATCCGGTCGTTACTTGATCCTTTCCAGCTACCACGGTGGTCTGGTCGGTCTGCAAGCTCTGACCAATAACGGCGAAGTTGGAGAACTTCTGGATGAGAAGAAACATGAAGGCAAAGGTGCGCATCCTGAGCGTCAGGACAAGCCACATGTGCATTCCGCATTCTTTAGCCCGGATGGCAAATACATGATGGTACAGGATCTGGGTGCGGACAAAATTGCAATCTACTCCATAGATGCAGACAAGAACGAACTTGTACTGCACAGTGAAACCAAAACACATCCGGGTGCTGGACCACGTCACCTGGCATTCCATCCGAATGGTCAATTCGCCTATGTCATTAACGAAGTGGATTCCTCCATTACATCGTTCCGTTATGATGCAGCAGCAGGCACGTTGAAAGAGGTTTCCACCGTGTCCACATTGCCTGATGGCTATGACGGCAGTGAAAACACAACAGCTGAAATCGCCGTATCCAACGACGGACGTTTCGTATACGGTTCTAACCGTGGACACGACAGCATTGTTGTATTTGCAGTAGACGCGGAAACAGGGCATTTGAAACTGGTTGAGCATGTATCTGCTGAGGGTAAACACCCGCGTCACTTTGCACTGACTCCGAATGGCAAGCTGCTGATTGCAGCTAACCGCGATACCAACAATATCGTTTCCTTTACAGTGGATCAGGAGGGCGGACGTCTGAAATACACAGGGCACAGCACAGGTGTATCCAAGCCGGTATGTGTGAAACCTGTTTATCTGTAAACCCATGATTCGTAAGATAAACGTGAGGTTTGAATAAGCCTTTAGATCAATAGATTTGAACTAATTGACCTGAATTTTTGGGGAGACCCTGCCCTTGTGGCGGGGTCTTTTTTGATGAGGTGAGTATGGCGACTTCCTAGATGCCCGTAATTGATCCTTGTGGAATATAACATATTTTCATGATATAAGTTCAGATAACAACATAATTTATTCAATAGTATCGTGGAGGTAACTACCTGACTTCAAAGTGCGTACTTCCCCAATGGATAGTCAGGATCTACAATGAATGAGCAGCCAGGAAAAATAGTGCTTGCATCTGAACAGGCGAATTGGTGCAGGCTAAACCTTTAAATAATCTTTACAGAAATACTACTCACACTCGAACAACAAAGGAGAAATAAATGATGAAATTGCAATTGGCACTCGACTTGGTAAACATCCCTGAAGGTATCGCACTGGTTAAAGAGGTTGAACAATATATCGATATCGTTGAGATTGGTACGCCAATCGTTATTAATGAAGGACTGCATGCGGTTAAGGCGATGAAAGAAGCTTTCCCTAATCTGCAAGTACTTGCCGATCTGAAAATCATGGACGCAGGTGGCTATGAAATCATGAAAGCTGCTGAAGCTGGTGCGGATCTGGTCACAGTCCTTGGAGTAAGCAACGACATGACGATCAAAGGTGCTGTTGAAGAAGCGAAAAAACAAAACAAACTCGTTCTAGTTGACATGATCAACGTGTCTGATATCGAAACACGTGCACGTGAAGTGGATGCCCTTGGCGTAGATTACATTTGCGTACACACAGGTTATGATCTGCAAGCGGTTGGACAAAGCCCGTTCGAAGATCTGCAAACGATCAAAAAAGCCGTGAAAAACGCCAAAACGGCTGTAGCTGGTGGCATCAAACTGGAAACTTTGCCAGAAGTAATTAAAGCACAACCTGATCTGGTCATTGTAGGCGGCGGAATCACTGGACAAGCAGACAAAGCCAAAGTAGCAGCTGAGATGCAGCGTCTGGTTCAACAAGGGTAAGAACAGATGAGCAGCCGACAATACGCAGCAGACATCTTGAAGGAGTTGGAACGGACGTTAAGCCAGATCGACGACTCGGAGATGCAGGCCATGGCGGAACATATTTTGGCTGCCGAACAGATTTTTGTGGCAGGCGCAGGTCGATCCGGTCTGATGGGAAAGGCTTTTGCCATGAGGCTGATGCAGATGGGGCTTCGGGTATATGTCGTTGGAGAGACCGTTACACCGGGGATCAGCCCGAAAGACTTCCTCTTGTTATGCTCAGGCTCAGGGGAGACAGGCAGTCTGGCAGCGATGGCTCAGAAGGCCAGTAAAGCAGGTGCTCCTGTTGGTTTGATTACGATCAAGCCGGAGTCCACAATCGGACAACTGTCTAATACCGTGGTTCGTCTTCCGGCATCCGCCAAAGAGGATACGGCGACCGCCGGAGCGACAGTAACCATTCAGCCGATGGGCTCCCTGTTTGAACAAGGGCTGTTGCTGAGCATGGATGCCCTGGTGCTCACCATGATGCAAATGAAGAATATGACAGGAGCTGACATGTTTGGGCGTCACGCCAACCTGGAATAGTCCATACGTCATAGATTGATGTATTAAGAATAGATGGAAGACCGGAATTCCCTTGAGTAGCGGGAGTTCCGGTCTTTTCTGCTATCGTTGTCTGTGGACTGATTCGGGTCTGCTTAACAACTGGGTTGTGCTGTAGTAGAATGTATACAAGCTGTATTAAATCAATGAACCCGTTATATGATACAAAGGAGGCAGCATGCTCTTCTTGTTGCGGAGTGTTATTGTAATATGCGTATTGCATTTTAGCGATATAAGATGAAGTGAAAGAAAAGGGGGCTCGGAGCTATGGCGTCCGAAGTCAAGGAACGAATCAACCTGAAAGAGATTAACTGTGAGAAAGAATTGACCCTTGCTGTTATTGGCGGCAAATGGAAACTGATTATTTTATGGCATCTGGGTCTTGAAGGAACCAAACGTTTCAGTGAATTAAAAAGATTGATTCCTCATATTACCCAAAAGATGCTGACCAACCAACTGCGTGAACTGGAGGAAGACAAGCTAATTGAGCGCAAGGTCTATGCAGAAGTACCTCCTCGTGTCGAATATACACTGACTGATCATGGTCAGAGCCTGATGCCGGTGCTGCATGCCATGTACGATTGGGGTAAAAACTATGGTGAAAATGTGATCTGGAAAGCTGAATCAATTTAAGTTAAAACGAACCGCTGGGTGTAGGGAATTTTTCCATCACCCCGCGGTTTTTCTTTCCCCTTAATTAACTAACAGTTTAACAAAAGTTTTCTTGAAACGTAGAGGACAGAAAGAACCTGAAGAAGCGGAGCTAAAAGCTTTCTGAAAGAAAGCTACATCGGAAGCATGCGCCTCGCCTTTATCACCAGATTTTCACCTTTGTAAAATTGAATCAAAAAATCTGGGGAT
>NZ_AWUK01000028.1 GCF_000499205.1 Paenibacillus sp. MAEPY2 | reverse complement strand
ATGTCAAACTTCCTGCATTTGTGGCTGATATGTAAAAGGTAAGCTTCGTTTATATATATATTGAACTAAAGAATATTTACACTTGCCACTCCGATGACAGAACAACCTTCCGATCGCTGTTATCCCTAGATTTTTTTGAATCCCTTATATAAAGGGGGAAATCCAGGGATAAAGGCGAACGCTCCGCTTCTTCAGGTTATTTCTGTCCTCTCCGTTATCGTGTAAATGTTTAGTTCAATTTATTTTGAAGCAAGTAATGATAGAGAAACCTGTCCAGAACGACAGGTTTTTTTGCTTTTTGATGTAGAAATGCATTAATACATTTAATGGAAGTATAAGTATTAATCAGAAATTATTAAATAACCTCGTTTTTTATTAACGGAACAATTATTATGTTAACTTAAATCAAAATTCGATTAAGACCAAAGGACCACTCGCATCTTCGCAAGGAAGATACAGGTGGTCCTTTAGTTGTACAACCTTAACGCTATTTACTCATTAAAAAATAACGTGATTAGTCAAATCCAGGATTTGGATTTACTCCAGTCCGGCAATCTGTTCCTTCAATTTGTTCGCGGAGGCCTGGAAAGCGACTTTCTCCGTCTCATTCAATGGAAGTGGCAGAATCTCACGCACGCCATTGCGATCAACTACACATGGAACGCCCAGATATACATCGGATACACCATTATAGTCTTCCAGCAATGTGGAAACGTTCAGTACGGAGCCTTCGTTACCCAGAATAGCAGCCACGATACGGTCCAGAGCGAGCGCAATTGCATAGGAAGTAGCTCCTTTGGCATTAATAATCTCATACGCCGCATTTTTGGTCCGGTCAAAGATATCCTGCTGTGTTTCTTCATCCAGCTCCAGGTCGGTTCCTGCAACGTTAGCGAGGCTCCAAACCGGTACTTCGGAATCACCATGCTCTCCAATAATATGAGCGTGAATGCTGCGTGGATCAATGCCTTTGTTTTTACCAATCAGATAACGGAAACGTGCGCTGTCCAGTAACGTACCGGAACCAATCACACGCGACGCGGGCCAACCGCTTTGTTTCCACGAAGTATAGGACAAAATATCTACAGGGTTGGTAGCAATCAACAGAATTCCATGGGAATTCACCTCGGTAATACGTTCAATGATCTCTTTGAAAATGCTTGCATTTTTCTTCAACAGATCAATTCGAGTCTCTCCTGGTTTTTGGGAAGCGCCCGCTGTAATAATAATGATATCTGCGTCTTTGCAGTCGGAGTAATCGCCTGCCCATACTTTTACGCCCCCGGTAAATGGGAGTCCGTGGTTCATATCCAGCATTTCGCCGGTAGCCTTATCATGATTCACATCCACAAATACCAACTCGGACGAACGCTGTCTTAACATCAGCGTGTATCCCGTTGTTGTTCCCACCGCACCCATGCCTACAATAACGACACGACTTGGTTTGAGCGCTGCACTGTTTACCATTTTCATATCCTCTCCTTTTTGGGGTATACTTCCATCCATATTAAGGGATAAGCGTGTGAAAAGCGAGCCGCGTCTATAAACTTTCTCACATTTCATGTCTATTTGCGGAAGATTTCGTCGAAAACCTGATTAGTGTTTCGCAGAAGAAACAGGTGCGTCCAAAAGATCGCTTCCACCTTCCAGAGAGTGGAGATGATCCTTTTCGACATCGTTTGTGGTAGAATAGGAGCAGTGGATTCAGATGAATCGTAAAAACAACATGAATGGACAGGCATGCGCGCCTGCTTATTGTTTGAGAGAGGTGGAAACCACTTGCGTTCGCAATGGATCAAAATCGCGCAGACAGTACTGCTGTCTATCGGTATAGCTGCTCTGCTGGCGGCTTGCACCGATTCGGAACAGCCCAAGGTGTCAAAGCCGCCGCAGGAGCAAGAAGATAACGGGAATACGGGCCAGACATTAACTGTTGTCCCCCCTGCAAACAGTACACAAGCTGCGGATACAGCCAAATATCAAATTCAGACCCGGTTAACTGATTTCCAGCTGCTGAACGGGAACGGCGGATTAGCATGGGGAGTGACGCGGAATGCCCTGCGTCTGTATTATACTCAGGATCAGGGGAGTACCTGGATTAACATCTCACCTTCGGAAAACGTACAGTTTCCGGCGAACCCGCAGTATGGACAAAGCATTTATTTTGTAGACAGTACACATGGATGGATTGTTCGTGAAGGAATGGGCGGAACCGATACGATGGTTCTCCGGACCAACAACGGAGGAGCAAGCTGGAGCCTGTCCTCCTTGTCGAAGACGGATAAGGTGACTGCCATCACATTTGTATCTCCTGAAAAAGGCTGGATACTGACCACGGTGGATACTTCGATTGGCAAGCAAGACAAGAAATTGTATGTTACCGAAGATGGCGGTATTACCTGGAATCAGATGACGTCGAGTGACGAGGACGGCAAACCAGCATCTGCAGAGATTCCTACACGGGGTTATACGACAGGCATGACTTTCTCGGACTCGGATCACGGGTTCTTGACCGCTCTGGAGTTCGGTACACCGAAATTGTATGTTACAGCTGATGGTGGCCAACATTGGAAGGCTGGACCGTCGTTCTTTGACCGAAACAAATTTAACGGGTGTGGTAACTTTAACATCAGCTCGCCGCAGTTTTTTGGACGGGAAGCCCAGACAGCCTGGATGTCGATATCCTGCTCTCAGGGGGAAAGTACCAAATTCAACGGATTTTTCACAACCAATGGCGGAGAGAGCTGGCAATTATCAACGTTCAGTCTGAATAAACAAACCGGAATCAATCGTGGTCTCACTCCTACATTTCTGAATCCCTTGGAAGGCTGGGTCATGCAGAAAGGCAAGACATATTACACCAAAGATTCAGGTAAAACCTGGAAGGCACTTCCTGTAAGTAAAGTATTGGAAAACATTCTCGAAGACTACCCGGAGATCGTCAAGCTCCAGATGGTTTCTTCGAAACTAGGCTGGATTTTGGTCGAAAATACGGATGCCAAAAGATCACTGTTACTACAAACCATGGACGGTGGAGTACGTTGGAAAGTACTATAATTGCGTTGAATTACAACGCTTTTTGAAGAGGAACCTGCGGGTTTCTTTTCATTTTATTTATCTTGTGAATTAAATCACAATAGATCCCTTCAAATGATGTTATATTGAATTCAAGAAGAGATGGGAGTGATGAACATGAGAACGAATGAACAAGCTCAATTCACGCAGGCGGACGAGTTAACCAGATACATGCTCCAATTATGCTACACATGTGATGACGCCAACCGTTGTACAACCGAGGAAGAAGTCAAAGCCTGTATGGCAAAATATGCGCAGGCAGATGAACCTGAACAGACGGATGGTGGAGAAGTAACACGCGGATACATGGACCTAATGTACGCTTAGTTATCAATACTGATCAAAAAACACAGCTGTATCAACGTTTTGCCCCCAATAGGGGGCTTTTCTTATATGAAAAAACACATTAAAAATAACATTAACTGCAGCATACACAATTTCAATACGTCAGTAAATTTATTTATGTTTGTCTGCATTCCTTTGCATGTTCTGATGAATAGGATAATTATTGGGTTCCGAAATACAAAGTATCTGTGTGCTAAATAACAAACGCCATTAAGGAGAGCTATTGAGTTCTAGCTCTCCTTAATGGCATTTAATGAATTCAAAGATCGACATTGAACCTAAAATTAACTCACGACTATTTTGAGGAATTTATATTAATCATCGGAATAAACTGTAGCATTGAAACTTTCGGGACCCAGGCGCAAGCTGCTGACATTGAAACTTGGATTATAGGTGAATGTAGCGTATACAGAATAGACAAGCTGACCATTTCCTGGTGGCATCACATTATAATCCGAACCGCTAAACCTGAATACGCAAGGACTGAAAAATGGGTTGGCTAGAACGATTGTACCCGCACGATAAACAAGCTGTTGTGAACTGCTCAATCCTCGGTATACTTCTATGACGAGATTCCCGTTAACAGGCAGCTGATTTGCTGTGACTTCAATGATGCCCGAAAAAAGAGTTCGAATCAATGTTCCCGGGTTGCTAACTTGCAGGCCTACTTGTGCAAACAAGAGCGGGACTCCATTGGTAAAGCTTGGAGTAACAATGTTCTGACCATTGGAACCTTGAGAAGTCCTTGCATCTAATGTTTTAACCATGGGATGCCCTCCTTTCTCAGATGAGATCCGGTACTAAACAGATTTAATCGTCACTGTAAGTGACCGCATTGAAGCATTCTGGTCCAACACGTGTCGCTTGCTCCATTGGTGACACGGGAACAAATGTCAAATAACAAGAATAGATAAGTTGTCCAGACGGTGGGGGGGAGACATTATAATCGGAGCCTTCAAAACTTGCTAATATGCTAGCTTCAGCTGGGAATATGGGTTGAGAAACGACATAGATTGGCGTGCCTGTATGGGTGGAGCCTCTGAAAATTTCAATTAATATTGAAGAAGGTTGTGAAGACAAATTGGCCACCGAAATTCGATAAGTGCCATTAAATTGAGTTCGAATCAATGGCCCTGGATTTGAAATATTAAGTCCTAGTATGCCTACCAAGGTGGGCGTGTTCTGAGCGAGTGGGACATTAAGCGGATTAACTCCGTTGGATCCTAAAGAGGTTCTGGCATCATGTGTACGAACCATAGTTTTTTCCTCCAATCTATTATTTTGAATATCATATGTAGCTAGATTGAAAGTGTTGTCCGCATAGTGGTAAGAAGTTTCTGAATAATGGGGCTTTTCTTCGTTCAGATTATTTCTTTTGGTACCGTGCACTCATATAGTATGCAATCATAGTATATAGACAAGATCATTTTCTGAGAGGAGAGTTATTCTATTGCCAAACTCTACAGGCTTGCTCTATAACTCACCAACAGGTATAAATATTGCTACTCAGATTATTGTCACTTGTATAAACGACTCGCTTAATGTTCCAGTTAATATTGAGATTGAAGTTTTTAAATGGGACACAACACAATCCATGCGGATACCTATAGGACATGATTTGTTTCAACTTCTTCCTCAAGCCACTCGAAGTTTAATTTATGGGCTTACCAATGCTGCTTTTTACGAAATCCAGAGCGATTATTTCAGTGCGACCAGTACAATTATTAATGTTTACGGCGTTGACTCTACAGGTCAGGTCATACAACGTGTTCTTCAGTCAGAAATGTCGTTAATAGACCGATTTACTAATATTCCATAATAAAAGGAAGGTGATATCGTTGGCCGTTGTTAATATTACAGGAGCTTTGGGTGGTAGCCAATTCGAGCCTTCAATTGCAGTCAATACGCTGGATACTAATATCATGTGTGTTGTTGCAGTGGATACAAGTAGCGGACCGACCTTAATTGGAATTTATCGATCCTTGAATGCGGGAAATACCTGGTCCACATCATTACTTCCTTTGCCTGCGGGATTTGCAGGTGCGGAAGCTCCAACTATAGATTACACCTTCCCAAGCACATTTATTGTAACTGCACACGTATTTAACGGCGATTTAGATGGTACCATAGTAAGTTATACTTCAGTAGATAACGGAGCAACTTGGGCTGCGCCAGTTATTGTGCAAAGAGGTTACGGAACCGTTGTTCATAACGATGAACCGTACATTGCCGTAGATCGTTCTCCCGGGAGCCCTTATCGAGGGAATGCCTATGTAGGTTACACTCCGCTTGCAACAACATCTTCTTCAATCTTTGTCCAGAGAACCCTTGATCAGGGAGCGAGTTGGGAACAACCCCCTAATCGATTATCCGATCCGAGGGGAATCCATGATCGCTCATCAATTGCAATTGGTTTCTCTGGAGAGGTCTATGCCGGATATATCGTCACTGGTCCCGATAGCCCATCTGCCCTTTTACGTATCTCTTATAACGGTGGAATTAACTACGAACCACCTATAAATCGACAATCTACATTCATATCCTCCGTTGTACCAGCCCCATCCCCATTACCTGTACCGAATTACGCTTTTCGAGTGCAGACCAATCTGAGTCTAGGAGCAGACATATCGGTCGGACCTAACAGCGGGACAGTTTACGCTGTGTGGAATGATGCCAGAAATGGCTACACAGATGTACTGTTATGCCAATCTCCGGATGGGTTGTTATGGTCCGATCCTATAAGTATTACAGGAGCACCAGCAGGTTCACAAAATTTCTTTCCATCGATCACCGTATCTCCGTTTGCTGGAACAATTCGGGTTATATATTACTCCAATCGTATTGACGGTTTTTTATTGGATGTATATGTTGCAGAGTCTTTTGATGGAGGGATTACCTTTACCAATCGTAGATTGACTACGACTTCGTTTAATCCCAATGGAATATCACCCGTACCTACTGTGCTTATTGGGGATTATATTACTGCTGCAACCTCTGCACCAGACAATCTGGCCGCTGTTTGGATGGCTACCACGCCACCAACCGGGAAATTGGATGTATATTTCGGAACCTGAATTAAGGAGCTATCTCTCCAAAAAAATAATAAAACAGAGGATGCCTGGTTCAATGGACTGGGTATTTTTATCTGTTGAATAACGAAGACACACCGCAAGTACATGAAGAAACGTATTCCATAGATTAAGTTAACCGCAGAGGGTTCACAAGCTCTAGGTTCTGCTGGCGTTTCCTGGAATAGTCTTTTTATCCCCCGGTTAATTTGAATTCCAAATAACAATTTCCTTGTTCATGCGCATATATATTACAGAAGACGGGTCAAGACTCCGGCTGTCCTAGGTTTGAAGAACGGAGGGGAGAGACATGGGCATTGAATCATCCTGGATGTTTGATTTTTTTGGAACCGTCTTTCCGGTAGTATTTGTCCTGATTATAGGTATTGTTCTGCTGTCGGTAGGGAAAGAAGTATGGAGATGGGGCCGTAATAACTCAGAGCCTCTGCTTACCGTACCTTCACGTATTACCAGCAGGAGGATACAGATGAGTCAGTCGCACTCCGAACCAGGAAGTACAGCCCGTACGCTTTATTACATCACTTTTGAAGTGGAGAGCGGGGATCGTCTCGAATTCAAGGTGAATGGTGATGAGTACGGCTTGTGCGCTGAGGGAGATGAAGGTCGACTCTCTTTCAAGGGAACGCGTTATGTAGGCTTTGAACGCTACAATCGTTTGTATTCAGAGCGTGTACGCGGATAAACCGGCTGGCTTGCGCCACAGTGGCGTAAGCTTTTTTTAATTTCTTTTACGGACAAGCGTTTCTTAATGGGGCTAACGTGTTTCTATATAAGAAGAGACTTTGTTCAATTTATGGTCCATAATCAGTGAGTTGTATGTAAATTTATATGATGAAAGGACCATCTCAATAGAGGAGGAAATGATGATGTCATTTACAGATCAAGTCGTGGTTGTGACGGGAGCAGCCCAGGGAATCGGGCGAAGCGTGGCTGAGGCCTATGCGGTTGCAGGGGCTAAAGTCGTACTTGCCGACTATCAGGAAGCAGAAGGGGCAGCGGCGGCAGCTTCTATTCGTAATGAAGGCGGAGAAGCCATTTTTGTCCAGTGTGATGTACGTCAAGAGAAGGATATAACGAATCTCATTCAAACTACAATAGACGAATTTAAACAGATTGATGTGCTCGTCAACAATGCAGGTGTTTCCAGATGGAAGTCTCCCTACGAGCTAACGCTTGAAGAGTGGGACGATATACTCAATACGAATGTGCGAAGTTGCTTTCTCGCAAGCAGGGAAGCGGCCAAACATATGAAGCACAACGAAAATGGTGCGGCAATCGTGAACATGGCCTCAACACGTGCGTTTATGTCAGAGCCCGAAACAGAGGCTTATGCTGCGTCCAAGGGTGCGATCGTGGCGTTGACACATGCGATGGCGGTCTCTTTGGGCAAGGACCGAATTCGGGTCAATTGTATCAGTCCGGGATGGATTGAGACAGGAAATGTTGAGAAATTGAAGCCAGAGGACCATGAACAACACCCGGCAGGACGTGTGGGCGTTCCTTCGGATATCTCCCGCGCTTGTTTATATTTGTCCGATCCGAGCAATACCTTTGTCACAGGGACCAACCTTATTATTGACGGGGGCATGACCCGAAAAATGATATATGAGGACTAGTACCGGGATTTATCCGGTCGATTGTAAACTTTTGAAAACATAGCAGAAATAAGCCCAAGTTAAGCACTTGGGCTTATTTGTTTTTGATAACTCGGTTGCTATAATAAATGTGATTTTACCACAGTACAGGAATGGAGGGAGAATATGTTCGGGAACTCATCCCGGAAAGTGTTTTGGCTATTACTGCTGATTGGAGGGATTATAATGACAGGCTTTGAATCTACTGCTGATGCTGACGCAGATATACGAGCAGCCTGGGTATGGCAGGCCAAGTCTGTCAGTGATGGAGGAAATGAGCTGCTGGAGAATGCAGCTAAACATAAGATTAACAGACTGTATGTGAATGTGGATATGAATCTGTCAGAGGAGGTCTATCATACGTTTATATCCAAAGCTAGCAATGCTGGAATTGCAGTTGAAGCTCTTGGGGGAGATCCGTCCTGGGCAGTGAGTGGTCGTGAAGGTCCGATGCTCAAGCTGGCGTCCTGGGTGAACAATTACAATCTGGCTGCAGAGCCGGAAGAGCGATTTGACGCCATACACCTGGATATCAAGCCCTATGTACTGCCACAGTGGAAAGAAGATGCCAAGCCGCTGGTGCAATCCTGGGTTACCAATATGAAGCTATTACAGGAACAGGTGAAACAGGCCGGGGCGGTTGAAGTGAATGTTGACTTGCCTTTTTGGCTGGATTCTTACACCGTGACGGGCAGCAGAACGACTGATGATGCGGATAACGAGTCATTGTCACACTGGTTTATCGGGCAATTTGATCATATTACGCTGCTCGCTTATCGTGATAGTGCGCAAGGAAACAATGGAATTATACGTTTGGTAGAACAGGAAATGATATGGGCCGACGCCAGAAATGGTTCTATTACCGTTGGGGTAAACACCAAGCCGATGCCTGGGGAAGAGTTCACAACGTTTGCCGGCAAAGGTGCAACGCAATTGGAGAGTGTGGTAAAAGAGGTAGCCTCCGCATTCACGGATCATGCTTCCTACGCAGGTTCGGCTGTTCATGACATCGTTTACTGGGGACAGCTGGAGCCGGAGGAACAGCCTGAACCCGAGGAACCGACCAATCAACCGGAAATTCGAGGAACCTACATCTGGCAAGCTTCTCAGGTTACGAATGACGGGGGAGACCACATTCTGGAGTTCGCCAAAGCGCAAAACATTAATTGGTTATACGTGAGGCTTGATCTGGATCAACCGTATTCCAGTTATCGCAGTTTTGTGAAACGTGCTCAGGCTCAAGGGATTGAGGTCCATGCCATGGGTGGTCATCCGATCTGGGGCAAAAAGGAGAACCGGCCACGGATAACGCGCCTGATCGATTATGTGAAAAATTATAACGCCGAATCTGAACCGGATGAACATTTTAAGGGCATCCATCTTGATATCGAGCCATACACCCTACCTGAATGGGAATATGATCGGGATACATTGCTGACCGAATGGGCGGCCAATATTGCTTATTTCCATGATGAGACGAAAAAGGACAGTGATCTGGAAACGAGTGCCGATCTGGCCGTCTGGCTCGATACGTTACCGTTACCGGGTAAAGACATGTCTGTCAGTGAATACATGATCACAACACTGGATCACGTATCCCTAATGGCATTCCGTAACATTGCTGAAGGCTCCAATGGAATTGCGGATGTCGTTAGTCAGGAAATGAAAATCGCGGACCGTCTGGGTAAATCACTTTTGATCTCGGTGGAGATGAAAGAGAATTTTGAAGGCAGACATATTTCATTTTATGATAAGGGAGCAGCGGAAATGGAACGTCAGCTCGCACTGCTTCCAGAACTGTTGAGCGAGTATAAAGCCTACAAAGGCAATATCGTTCATGCTTACGATTACTGGATTCAAGCCAAGCCCTAAATAGGCGGGTAATATAGGAAATGATTTGTCTCGGGACTTCACATAGTGTGAGGTTCCGGGCTTTTTTTTATGGCAAAATGTGAAATTGTGTCACCGAATGGGCGTCTGCACAATACGATATACGGTGATGCAGAGGTTCAACAAGGGAGGAAACAGGATATGGCTGTTATTAAAGCCAACTCGGAAGACGTCAGGCTGCTCGCTAGGTTGATGAGAGCGGAGGCCGAAGGTGACGGCCAACAAGGCATGCTGCTTGTGGGCAATGTAGGTGTAAACCGGGTGCTTGGCGATTGCTTGGATTTCGGTGATATTCGGGACATTAATCGAATGGTATTTCAGAATCCGGGTGGCTTCGAGTCCACGCAAAAAGGGTACTTCTACCAACGGGCAAGACAATCGGAAATACGCCTGGCACAGCGTGTCATTAATGGCGAACGCTTCTGGCCAGCCAGCAACTCTCTGTGGTTTTTCCGTCCTGTGGGAGAATGTCCACCAACCTGGTATGACCAGCAAAATACAGGCCGCTTCAAGGCGCATTGTTTCTTTAGTCCAACAGGCGAAGACTGTCCGTCCGTATATTAAATTTGGGGAGGAATCACAATGATTAACCAGCCTTATCAACAAACACAGGTTATGGGTCAGCAGGCCAATTCGCAAGTTATGGGCCAACAGGCCAATTCGCAAGTGCAAGGAACGTCTTATAAAATCGGTAACGGTATGCCCATGATGTCGCCAACACCAGGCATGGTCTCACCTAGCTCCACAGGCGGCGTACCTCCGCTCGTATCCAGCGGTGCCCCAATGACTCCAACGGGTGGTGTAGTAACAACAACTGCGCCGCAGTTTGAACAGTCCTATATCGAAAATATCCTGCGGCTCAACTTGGGCAAATGTGGAACATTCTACATGACTTACGAAGGTAACAAAGAGTGGAACGCCCGCATTTTCCAAGGCATACTGGAAGCAGCTGGTCGTGACCATATCATTATCAGTGACCCGAACAATGGAAAACGGATTATGCTTTTGATGGTCAATTTCGACTACGCTACATTCGATGAGCCGTTGTTGTACCAATATCCAGGTGTGATCGGGAACTATCCGCAACAACCAAGCAGACGCTAATCTGCAGCTAAAAACAAAACATAATATAACATGACCCTACACAGGCTGTCTCGAATGTGGATGTTATTCCGCAAACGGGACGGCTTTTCCTATATTATGATATAGAACATAAATTTAAATAAAATAAAAACACAGTCGAAAGTAACCTTTTTCTCAGATCAGGGCACTTAAAGATAAATACATCATGCAGCAAGTACACAGGAAGGAGCAAACACATTGAAGAACTGGATCGATGGAGCAATTCGGGGGAAAGCCGAGGCTTACGAACAGCTGATGTCGCAATTTCGCGGTATGGCACTGGCTGTCGCCTATCAAAAATTAGAGGACATGTTCCTGGCCGAAGATGCGGTTCAAGAGGCGTTCACAGAGGCCTTTGCCAATCTGTCCAAACTGGACAATCCGGATGCTTTTCCCGGGTGGTTCAAAGTCATTGTGGAGAGACAGTGTTATCGTCAGCTCAGGCGTAAACAACATGCCACTGTTCCGGTTATGGAAATTCAGGATTTATTCCAGGAAGAGGATCAGGCTCATAATCCTGAAGAACAGGCTTTGAAAGGAGAGGTGTATCGTCTCCTGCGAGAATCAATTTCGATTTTGCCATCTTCCATGCAGCTTGCGGTTGAACTATTTTACTTTCAAGGCTATTCACTCAAGGAAATGTCAGAATACCTCGGGGTCAACGTTCCGGTGCTAAAAAAACGGCTGTATGATGCCAGGTCCAGGCTCAGACGTTCACTGCCTGTGGCGGATGTAATTTCAGTATTTAGTGATCTATATGAAGGAGGAAAAGGGATGCTTCACATTATGAATGGTGACCATGCGGCAGATCGATTAAGACAAAGCGGGATTAAAGGTGAGATTCTGGTCTGGCGAGAGCTCTATACATTTGGACCGTTAACGAGAGAAATGGGGAATGAGACGGCACGAAGTGAACGTGCACAGTATTTGGAGCAGCACTTGGGTATACCACAGACTGAATATTTGAAAATTAAGGAACTTGAGCAAACGTTACAATCATTCCATCAATACAAAGAGATCGTTCTGTGGTTTGAGTATGATCTCTACGATCAGGCGATGCTATCGTACTTGCTTCACTATTTCAAGGAACAGGATCTACGGGATACGAAGCTGAATCTGTTATGTATCGATGCCTATCCGGATATTGAACATTTTCGGGGCCTGGGGCAGCTTACACCTTCGCAAATCGGACGTTTATCAGGTACCTGGCATGTGATGGGATCAGAGGAAATCCGGGCTGGGAGCGAGTTTTGGACAGCGTATGCATCATCTGACATTCAGGATCACAAGGACTACTTGCTGAAAAGCACATCGGTGCTCCCTTTTGCACATGCTGCATTCAAGGCCCACCTGTCTCGTCTGCCTTCTGTATCGAACGGACTGGGCGTGATTGAGCAATCCACACTGGAGGCCGTGAGAGAGGGCGTGAACAGCCCTTATCCATTATTTAAGCATGTTGGAAACCATCTACATATCCTGGGAATGGGTGATCTGGAGTACTGGGCTCATCTGAAGAGAATGACGGAGGAACCTCATGCATTACTTCAATTAAGCGGTGTACAAGCGTTTCCTGATTTTCAGCAGCAGCATAACGATTTCCGTCACAGTGTCTTGTCTCTGACCGATCTGGGTGTTCAGGTGCTGAATGGAGAAGCAGATTGGACACTATTAAGAAATGATAAATCCTGGATTGGTGGTCTTCAGATTGGTGAAGGCAATGACACGCCTTGGCGCTGGGACACCGTTAATGAGACCATAGTGATCCTGTAGAGGTGAGATGGCAGTAGAAGCAGAATAAAAGCAAAGCAACAGAAGCCGTAGAGCGGCGGATAGGCGTGCTATCCAATTCTCATCCATATCGTCATGAAAAAAGAGTATCCTCCCGCCATGCCTGAACATGAGCGAGGATACTCTTTGTTTGTTCAACCTTTTTTTACTTGGATGCATCCAACTTCAATGCGGTTACCATCTTGCGGAATACATCCGTATTATCGAGATAACCGGTAAACAGACGAGCCCCGGGTCCCGAGGCATTGATTGGCACATCGTCGAATGTGTGTACTTCCTGGCCTTCATCATGAGGCAGGTTACCCGTATAGTGCACACCGTCCGGGTCCTTATCCGGGTTGGCGATATACCAGGATTTGTCCTTCACGTTAGGGTCTTGAATAGTGGGACTAATTGGCACCGGATTGGCAAGATAATCCTCATTGTTGTCCGGCATATTGCCCCAGCCTACAGCAATTTTCCACTCCGAGTCCGGGTTGTCCGGGAAGCCATCACCGTCTTCATCCACATACGTCGGAAATTTGGAATCCGCATATGTGCCGATCAATTCACGGAGTTCGTCACCAGATTTTCCTTTGGCGGCTTCCGTGTTATACGTTCCGTTAAGCGTAAGGGAATGACCGTGGTCTGATGTAACGATAATGAGCGTATCCGGATGTTCCTTTGCGTAGGCCTTAACACGACCGACCGTTTGATCGAATTCAATCGCATCCCATATCGAGCGTTCAAAATCCATGGTGTGCGCCTGCTTATCAATGGATGCTCCTTCGACCATCAGGAAAAATCCATTTTTATTCTGCTCCAGCACCTGGAGGGCAGTATCGGTCATTTCCATCAACGTTGGCTGATCCGTATCCTTGCCTACAATCTCTGCATTGTTAGGCTGAGTATATTCCCGGTCATAATATACGTTCATGTTGCCTTTGCGGAATAAACCAAGCAATGATTTGGTAGAGCCAGACTTGTCCAGATTCGTTGCATCTGTAACGTAGGTATATCCTTCTTTTTTGAACTCCTCCACAATATTACGTCCATCTTTGCGTTTTCCACCATCATTCGCTGGAAGGAACCATTCCAGTCCACCACCCAGAATAACATCCGGTCGGTTGGCTTCATTCAGATACATGCTGGCGATCGCTTCTTGTTCCCCGCGCTTACGCGTATGAACGGCCATCGCTGCCGGTGTGGCATCCGTTACATCCGCAGTCGTTACAAGACCGGTAGCCATGCCGCGTGTCCGTTTGACCAACTCGACGATGTTTTCCACCTTTGGATCGTCAAAAGGATCTGGCGTATTGTCCGGGTAGACACCCTCGGCATTTACAGCCGTTTTGTGACCTGTTGCATAAGCGGAAGCACTATTGGCCGAATCGGTGACGATGGAATCCATACCTGACGTTGTGACCATACCCATGGCATCCATCTGTTCCATCTCCAGCCAGCCATTGAATTTGCCTTCGTGAATGCCCTTGGATACCACGCGAGCAGCGGTGCGAATATTAGCGCTCATGCCATCACCAATCATCAGAACGACATTTTTGGCCTGCTCACCGTTTGTCAGTGTGGCTGTGTCTTTGGAAGGATCGAACACTTGGTATACGACCCGTGAATATGTACGCTTGCCTGTAGCAGTCGTTTCGGCGGTTACCACGATGGAATCGCTCTCTTTAAAGGTAACCTCCTGAATGGTGTACTCTGTGCTCAGATCGTTACTGCTTGTCCATGTACCGGACTTACCGAAGTATTTGTCAGGTGACAAACCATTAATCTGGATTTTGATATCTCCGGATTTCAGCTTGGCCCCATTCAACTCAACCCGGAAATCCAGCTTTTGTCCTGCCAGAATCTGAGCACGGTCAATAGGCAGAATGGTAAATGCGGCAGGTGCCGTCTGCTGTTGCGTGGAGAGGGGTTCCGCATGGACTTGCCAAGGCACTGCTGTAATTGCGACAGCTGCACTAAGCAGCAGCACGTTCCATTTCATTGCATGATTAATTTTCAATGTGCATACCTCCGAAATCAAATTGGTGTTCTAATTGGAAGTATATAGCTGAATGATCATCTGAGCGTAAGAGAAAGGTTAAACCATAAGCAAGAAGATGCATATGTTTGTTAGTAAAACGTAAAAAAAACTGCGCATTCGGTACATTTGTTAACGAAATAGCCCGTAAGCATCATTTCGTTGTCATAGGACACGGTTTGACTGTGTAGTGTAGAATTATATAATAAAAGAAGCATATCCTTGTTATTCGACAGAAGAAGGTGGAGGTGAACGCATTGGGAAGTTGAAACTGCAAATGAGCGGCAGAATGGCAAATATCCTACATTTTCGAAGGAGGTGGACCTATTTGCCGAAGATTGACGGCGAATAGGATGATAATTTGAGTGACCCCTTACCGAGTATATTAAATTTATTTTTAATTGCTTTGCTTGTATTGATGAATGGTTTCTTTGTCTCGGCAGAATTCGCGATGGTCAAAGTTCGTGGCAGCCGGATTGAAGCTTTGGTGGAAACAGGCAATAAAAATGCGATGTATGCTTCCAATATTGTACGCAACCTGGATGCTTACCTATCCGCTTGCCAATTGGGCATAACGCTTGCTTCACTTGGACTCGGGTGGCTGGGAGAGCCGGCGATTGCTCACCTGTTAGAGCCCATGTTTACTGCATTTGGAATGGGTCCGGTATACGTACACGGAATTTCCATTGCGATTGCTTTTGTTATTATTACAATTTTGCATATTGTACTCGGGGAACTTGCTCCCAAGACGATGGCAATCCGCAAATCAGAGACGATCACGTTATGGTCTGCGGCGCTGCTTACGTTCTTTTACAAATTGATGTATCCCTTTATATGGGCATTGAATGGTATGGCGAATAGCCTGCTGAGAGTGTTTCGCATGGCACCGGCCTCGGAACATGACTCGGCGCATAGTGAAGATGAAATACGCATTCTCATGAAAGAAAGCAATAAGAGCGGTTTAATTGACAATACTGAATTGGCGCTTGTTGATAATATATTTGATTTTACGGCAACAACCGCCCGTGAAATTATGATTCCGCGGACGGAAATGATCTGTCTGAATGCCAATCAGTCCATGCTTGAAAACTTGGAAATCGCCAGTGAAAGCATGCGTACCCGTTATCCGGTATATAACGGTGACAAAGACCATATTATCGGTTTTATTCACATTAAAGACCTGATGCGGTCGCAGCTTACAGATACCATCTCGGTGATTCGACCGATTCTAGCGGTACCCGATTCTACCCCGATCAGTGACCTGCTCAAGCGGATGCAGCGCAGCAAGACACAGATTGCCATCCTGATTGATGAGTACGGAGGAACCTCCGGCCTTGTGACGCTGGAAGATATCATGGAAGAGATCGTGGGCGAGATTCAGGACGAATTTGACCAAGAGCGTCCTTCCATTGAGAAAGTGGATGAGATGGAGTACTCCATTGACGGTCTTATGCTGATTGAAGAGGTTAGTGAACGCTTTGGGCTGGATATGGACCGGGCGGATTATGATACGATTGGCGGCTGGTTATACTCCAGAGTGGAGGCCATCCCTCCAGAAGTGGGGCAGTCGGTAGAGTATGGCGGATATATCTTTGTTATTCAAGAGACCGAGCATAAGCGGATTTCACGTGTGAATGTGATTAAGCTGGATCTGATGGTTGAAGGCGAAGGAGCCTGATCAAGGTATCATTTTTGGGTGACAGGAGATCCCGATCTATAGAGAAGCCGTGCGGTGAATGATTTCACTGTGCGGCTTTTGTTTCGCCCTTTAATCGTAGCATGCACGGCTGCAAACAGGGTATAATGGAACGACTTTGCAAGATAGGAGAGGTTAAGATTGAGCTATCGCATTGAGGTTGGATTTACGCCTGTATTTGAATTCATGGCCAGCTTGCATACATATATTTGCCGGAAATCACATAAAAAAATGGATTTATCTATAGCCTGGGCGCAAGAAACAGAAGGGCAGCTAAGTTCGGAGCTTGCTGACATTTTGCAAGATATGAAAGTGGATGATGATTGGAAATGGATGTATCTACTTGTCTGTTTGAGAATGAAAGATGAGGAGCCAGAGGATTTTATTGAATGGTTCAGTAAGCAAACCGTGCCGGAGCTCCGTGACATTTTTGCCCGTTATAGTTTTCCGTATACGGATGATATCGCTGCTTTCCAGACTCGAATGACTTATGTATTAAAAGGGTGGAATGAGCAATATTTTCGCTTTCTTGATCCAGCGGTCTTACAGCATTTGAGACAAGAGGTTCTAAGCCGTAAGGAGCAATTGCGACAAGCTCCTCAGGAGAATGTATTGGACGAGGCAACCAACGGTTTGATGTTTAGGGATATGAAGGGGCTAGAAACATTGCTGCTGGTGCCGCAATTTCATTTTCAGCCGCTAAATGTCATTCTGCATTTTGGGGATACCCTGTTGTGTCATTATTCCGCCAGATTGTATATGGGAGACGACGAGTATATCCCGACCCATCATTTGCGTGTGATTCGCAGCCTGGGAGAGAAAAATAGACTGAAAATCATGCGTTTTCTGCATCAGGGACCGCGTTCGTTCATAGAAATTGTTCGTCACTTGAAGCTCTCCAAAGGAATTACTCATGACCATCTTTCCAAGCTTCGTGGAGCTGGACTTGTCTATGCGCATTTTGAAGGAGAGAGCCTGGTTGAGTATTCACTTCGTCTTCATGCACTGGAACAAATTTTACCGAATGTCATGAATTATCTGGAGCAATAACGTTTATCAAAATGTGGTTTTTAGAAAAAAATATCCCTCCGATACAGCCGTATGTTTGTTGTGGCCGAACTGAATTTTATTCAGGAAATCCGCGCAAAACATACGGCTATTTTATCGCTTTAAAGTGGATATTAATGGGTTTAATATAAATATTTTTTTGTGGTTCTCTATTTACAGAACCGAATACGATTCTTATAATAGGGCTTATCGAACTTATACCTTACTAATTTCATAGGAATTATATATATTCTGGATTATTTCGGGAATTAGGAATGGCTGAGCGAGAAAAATATGGATTATTTATGAGTTGGGGAGGATTTTATGAGAATGAAGGGTTTATCCGTGGCATCATTAATCATCAGTAGTGCGATTGTGTTATCTGCATGTGCAGGAGGTGGGGGAGCAGAGACCACTTCTTCTGGAAGCGGAACAACGAATTCGGCCACACAAGCGACTCCAGTTGCAGCAGCACTGGATACACCATTTCAGGCGACGGATCTGAATCAATTACCTGAGACGGCAAAAAAGAGAACCGATACGATTATTGTGGGACTTACGGATCCCAGTGGGGCTTTCACACCATACTTCCATCAGAGCGGTTATGATGGCAACGTTGCTTCATTGCTTTTTGCTTCGCTTGTGACCGTAGATGAGAAAGGATTGCCGGTTCCCGATCTCGCTGAAAGCTGGGATGTGTCCGAGGATCAGCGTACATACACGTTTCATCTTAGAAAAGGTTCCAAGTTCAGTGACGGTTCACCGCTCACCGCAGATGACGTCGCTTTTACATGGACCATTCTGCATGATAAGTCTTATGACGGGGGATTTGATATTTTCTCGACCAAGGTTAAAGGTGGCAAAGCCTATACGGAAGGAAAAGCAGATCACATTGAGGGTATTCAAGTCGTTGATCCGTTAACGATCTCGGTCACACTGGAACAGCCTAACGCTACTGCTTTACTTATATTGGGCTCTGAAGTGTTGTCCAAAGCCTACTACGGCAAAGATTATCAATTCGGGAAGCTCGAGTACATTAAAAATCTTCATGCAACACCTGTAGGCAATGGCCCTTACAAACTTGAAAAGTTCATCACTGGTCAGGAAGTTCGATTCGTTGCTAACGAGTTCTACTACAAGGGAAAACCAAAGACCGAGCATTTCATATATAAAACATCGGAAGGAGATACCTGGCAGTTTATTGAGACCGGAGAGATCGACTTCACTTCGTTCACGGCTACCCAGGAGAATGTTGATAAGCTGAAAAATATCCCATATCTTAACCTTCTGCCTTACACACCAAGTACATACGGATATTTACAGCTCAATCTGGAACATGAACAGCTTCAGGAAAAAGAGGTGCGGCAAGCCCTCACATATGGTCTGGACCGTCAGTCCATCTATGTGGACGCCAATCAGGGCGCAGGTGCTGTTGCCAACATCCCGACTTCGCCTATTTCCTGGTCTTATACGGAAGAGGGCATTAATCCATACGCCTACGACCCGGATAAAGCGAATCAATTGCTGGATGATGCAGGCTGGGCACCTGGAGCCGATGGTATCCGTGAGAAGAACGGGAAGAAGCTGTCCCTTCATTTCCTCGGAACGAAAAGTCCGGCCACGGATATCTTCATAGCTGTAGCCAAAGAAAACTTCGAAGCGATTGGCGTGCAGTTCCAGCCTGAAGTGTTTGCCGATTTCAACTCGCTTGTCTCCAAAGTGGAGGGCGGCGATTATGATGTGGCTTCCTTCTCCACAGCGATGCTAACGGATCCTTCGGACGGAGTGCTGCAATTTGTGGATGGTGAGCTTAAAGGATACGACAATCCCAAAGTGAAAGAATTGTATAACAAAGGTCTGGCTACGACAGACATAGAGGAACGCAAGGCAGTATACAAAGAGCTGTATCAGCTGCTCAATGATGAGCTGCCTGTCATCTTCACCAGTTACAAAAAGACAGTCTATGCCTATAACGGTCGGATCGATGGGCTCTCTGTCAGTCCATACCGCGGGATTGCAACCAGCTTGCCGGAATGGTCTCTGAAATAAGCGGTGGCATAGATCCAAAAACATAAATACCGAAATAAACAAACGTCCCTTGTGTTTGCGATGTCGCAGATGCAGGGGACGCATTGATAAGGAGCCTGATATGAGCACTTACATTGTGAAACGGATGACATACATGGTTCTTATTTTGCTGGCCGCCTCCGTTCTGATTTTCAGCCTGTATGCACTTACTCCCGGAGACTACATCTCCAGCAACATTAAGCTGAGTCCAGAACGCAAGGCCGAGCTGCGCGAATTGTATGGACTGGACAAGCCAGTGATCGAACGGTATCTCATCTGGATGAAAAATGCTTTACACGGGGACTTTGGATATTCATTGGCACAACAGAAGCCCGTGCTCGCGCTGTTTAACGAGTATATCTGGAATTCATTCCTGCTGGCTGCGGTGACCACGTTTCTGACCTGGTTCATTGCGGTTATTATCGGCGTGATTGCTGCTTACAAGCAGTACTCGTGGTTCGACACTTTCGTGATGATAGGCATATTTGCTGCGATGTCCGTGCCATCTTTCTTTATCGGATTGTTTTTGATTAAGCTGTTGGCGGTTGACTTAAAATGGTTGCCTCCAGGCGGCATGATGACCACAGGAAGTAATGCCACCGGTCTGGCTTATGTCAAAGAGGTGATTCAGCACATGACCCTGCCTGTAATTGTCATGACCCTGCTCGGGGTAGGCTCGCTTACCCGTTACTTCCGCAGTAACATGATTGATGTTATCAAGCAGGATTATATTCGAACAGCACGAGCCAAAGGTTTAAAAGAAAGCAAAGTGTTATACACCCATGCCTTGCGCAACGCTCTTTTGCCTGCGATTACACTGATTGGATTCGAGCTGCCGTCCTTATTCGGCGGATCACTGATTATTGAGAAAATATTCAGTTGGCCCGGGATCGGTCAGTTATATATGCAGTCCTTCTCACTGCGGGATTATCCGCTGCTGATGGGCTTTACCATGTTTATCGCCATCCTGACCGTCATTGGAACGCTGCTGTCTGATGTGCTCTATCACATCGCAGATCCGCGTGTCCGTTTGCAATAGGGGGGTATGAAAATGACAACCTCCTCATCGTCTGTAACGAGAAGTTCCGCAGATGCAGCCTTACCTTTACAGGTTCCTGCCAAGTCTTCTTTATGGAAATTGTCGATGCGAAGACTACTCAAAAACAAGCTTGCTGTTGGCGGACTTATCGTGGTTCTGCTGATGTTTGTGGCTTGTTTCATCGGACCGCTGTTCTCACCTTATACCGATAACAAGATAAATATGGCAGCGATGAAACAAGGTCCAGGCATTCATCACTGGCTTGGTACGGATGCACTCGGCAGGGATGTGCTGACCCGTGTGCTGATGGCTGGTCGTATTTCGCTCACCGTTGGTCTGGCCTCCATGGTTCTATCGGTATTTATCGGTTCCTTGCTTGGAGCCATCGCCGGATATTATCGCGGCATTGTAGATCAGGTCATTATGCGGATTGCCGACTTGCTGCTAACGATTCCGGGACTGCCGCTGCTGTTCATTTTCGGCGCTCTGCTATCGGATTGGAAGGTTCCGCCGGATTCCCGAATGTATATCGTCATGCTGATGCTAAGCTTTGTTAACTGGCCCGGTATGGCCCGAATGGTACGAGGTCAGATGTTAAGCTTGCGGGAACGGGAATTCATGCAGGCTGCTGTTGTTCTGGGCTTGCGTGACCGACGCAAACTGTTTCATCATCTTTTGCCCAATATCGTACCTCTTCTCATCGTCATGGCTACCCTGAATATCGGAGGGTCCATTCTCAGCGAGTCGGTACTCAGCTTTTTTGGACTGGGTGTCATGCCGCCAACGCCTACATGGGGCAATATGATCGATGCCGCCAACAACATGATTGATTTTCAGCAGCATCCGTGGTTATGGATTCCGCCAGGGCTGTCCATTTTCGTGACCGTTATTGCGATTAACATTTTTGGTGATGGTCTTCGAGACGTATTAGATCCCAAACAGAAGAGAAGGTGAGCACTTCCCATGCAAAACATGATTGAAATTGAACAACTTGAAACTCATTTTTATTCGGAAGAGGGCAATGTTAAAGCGGTGGATGGTGTAAGTCTGAATGTACGCGAAGGGGAGACGGTGTGTATTGTTGGTGAATCGGGCTGTGGCAAAAGTGTAACCGCCATGTCGATTATGGGATTGATCGAAGAACCGGCAGGCAAGGTGGTAGGTGGTGCAATCCGTTTTGGTGGACGGGATCTGCTCCGTGAAAGTAAATCCTCACTGCGTGCCATCCGGGGCAACGACATCTCAATGATTTTCCAGGAACCAATGTCCTCGCTGAATCCTGTACTGAAAATCGGTGAGCAACTGATGGAACCGCTGATTGTACATTTGAAAATGAGCAAAAAGCAGGCTCGCGCCAGAGCAGTTGAGCTGATCGCCGAAGTGGGTATTTCACGCCCGGAACAGATTGCGAACAGCTATCCGCATGAGCTGAGTGGAGGCATGTTACAGCGCATTATGATTGCTATTGCCATCTCATGTAACCCGAAACTGTTAATCGCGGATGAACCAACCACCGCACTGGATGTGACCATTCAAGCACAGATACTGGATATGTTACAACATATTAAATCCCAGTCAGGAACCTCCATCCTGATGATTACGCATGACCTTGGAGTTGTAGCGGAAATGGCGGATTATGTCGTTGTAATGTATGCAGGAAAAGTGGTGGAAGAAGGGGAAGTTGTGCAATTGTTTGAGTCTCCCAAACATCCATATACCCAGGGATTGCTTCGCTCCAAGCCCATTATTAATCAAAGGCAGGATGAATTGTATTCTATACCTGGCCATGTACCTGATCCATTATCTTTAAAGGAATCATGCCATTTTGCTGATCGTTGTGAACACTGTATGTCAATATGCACTACGCAAATGCCGACGCTGAAACAGCTTGGACCCGGACAGAAAGCTGCATGTTGGCTGTATGAGGAGGCTTTGAGCCATGTCTGAGCCCTTATTGGAAATTGAACATCTCAAAACCTATTTCCCGGTGCGCAAAGGTCTATTAAATCGTACAGTAGCTCATGTGAAAGCGGTCGATGATATCAGCATCACGATCCATGAAGGCGAGACATTTGGATTAGTCGGTGAATCCGGTAGTGGCAAGAGCACCGTTGGAAAAACGATCGTGCGTTTAACAGAGAAAACGGAGGGACAGATTCGATTTCAAGGTGTAGACTTGCACCAGTTGTCCATGCAGGAAGTGCGGAAGATCCGTCCGCAGCTTCAGCTTATTTTCCAGGACCCCTACAGTTCACTGAATCCACGCATACGCATTGGTGATGCGATCGGGGAGGCCGTACTGGATCACGGGTTAGCCACAGCAAGTGAGGTGCGTGATTTGGTCAAAGAGGTACTCGCAGCCTGCGGGTTGTCATCCTATCATATTGATCGCTTTCCTCATGAGTTCTCTGGAGGACAGCGCCAGCGGATTGGGATTGCCCGAGCCTTGATCTTAAATCCGAAACTGATCATCGCAGATGAACCGGTATCTGCACTGGATGTATCTATTCAGGCCCAGATTATCAACCTGTTCAGACGACTTCAGCAAGAGCGCGGCCTTGCTTACTTATTTATTTCGCATGATCTGAGTGTGGTGGAACATCTGTGTGACCGCATCGGAGTGATGTATCTGGGCTCGATGGTCGAGACGGCTTCCAGAGATGAATTGTTCGGCAATCCATTGCATCCGTATACGAAAGCCTTACTATCAGCTGTACCCGTACCAATTCCCAAATTGAAACGGGAACGAATCGTGCTCAAAGGTGATATTCCCAGCCCGGTGAATCCGCCAGCCGGCTGCAAGTTCCATACACGTTGTCCATGGGCAGAAGATGTTTGCAAGCAGCAGGTTCCTGCGTATCGAAACGTAGGTGCCGATCACTTTGTAGCCTGTCATTTGGTCTGATTCATCGTTATCGTTATTTTGATGAGGGACCTAACAAATGGAGACGATTCACGTGAGAATCAATTCATATAGACGTTATCTAGTGGATACGGAATGGAATTATTTAGGTTTCATTCATTCTGTCAGTATTCACCTAAAGATGCATTAAAGAACCAAAAGACGCTGCCAACATGAATGTCGGAGCGTCTTTTATTTTTTTTGAAACCTTCAAACCACTACATCCGTTTAATATTTACACAAAAACAAAATTTGGAAGTGAAGGGTGGATACATATGCGGAATTTGAGAATAACGTCCATGCTAAAAGTCATGATTGTTGCAGCACTATCAGCACCTATGGTCCTTGCCGTACAAACAACCACCGGGGTAGCTGTCGCCAGTCCAAGTATCAAACCGCACGCACTTACTCCACCACCACCGCCCTTGGAACCAAGTATTAATACACTGTCTTCTCCAAAATATATCTATCAGGCAGTGGGGACTGTTACACCTGGAGGCGGGTTGACTGCGATTGTAAATACAACGACAACGACCTTCTCGGAAATGAAATCACTGCAAGTCGATTATCGACTTGAACGCTGGACGGGATCAGCCTGGATACTTTTTCAATCCGGTTCCAAGAAGAAAACACAAACTCAGTCCCTTAATGCCCAATCGAGCTGGACCGTTATAACCGGATATTACTATCGAGTCGTCAGTCTTCACACGGCCGATGACGGGGTCAAACCTGAGACGACAACACATATTTCAAGCAACGTGTTATTTTAATTTATTTTTGGGTACTGCCCGGAAATTTTTGTTCTTGCAGGTCATTGGCAATAGCAGTCATTTCCTCTTCCGAGACGGTTCCGAATAAGCTCATGTTTACAGAACCCATCATCCATTGAAAGGTATTATAGGGGGGCCCGAGGTACATAAATGCCTCGCTGCCATCTGCCAATTTGACGATACTTGTTTCACGAAGCATGGGCCCCTCAATGACCTGACCCGGCAAAACATAGGCATAATCAAACTGAATGATTTCTTCTTCACCATTTTTGCCTACACCAGTATAACGAACTCTCATGCGTTCAGATTCATAATAATCTTCCGGATTGACGGGATTGAGGGTGTCCAGCATAAGTTCATATTTAATCTTTGTAAACCGCTCGGGTATGGCTTTTGACAGCAAAAAGTCACCCTTAAATCCTGAACGTGCGATATCCTTTGTTACGATAATAGGTTCAAGCAAGTGTGACTCCTCATAGAAGGGGAGTACAATCTCATCTTCTGGTATGTCTCCGGAATAGAATTTGGGAGCTTCATTGATTCCCCGTTCAGGAGGCGGGGGGGTCTTGGCTGTAGATGGATCAGCACCCAACTGAGTCGTACGATCTTCGATAACAATGGATTTTACGCCATTACCCCACTCCTTAACTGATTGAACAAAGGGGGAAACAGCTTGTGTCCCGGAAGGCAGACTGAAGATGACGGCGCCGATGGTCACGGACGCAGCCACAATGACAGATAATCGTACGGTGCGCATTCTTTTCTTGCGCGCGCCAATTCGGGCGATTTCCTTTTGAACTTGGAGCCAGGATTGACGCATGGGTTCGGTGTTGGACACAGTCGGGGTGGCAGATACAGCCTGATGGAAGGCTTCGTCAAAAGCCATATCAAACGCGGCATCGAAAAAATCGTCTTCCAGCTCTGAATCGAATGAATCAATATGCTTATCGGACTTGCCTTTGCTCAATACTTCCACCCCATTCCTTATGTAATTTCTTCTTGATACTTCCGCGGGCTCTGAACAAACGTTGCTTCACAATTTCTTCGGATGTATCAAGCAGATCGGCCATTTCCCTATAGGAAAGACCTTCTTTCCAGCGCAGCTCTACGAGAACACGATATTCCGGTTTAAGCTGTTCCAGATAGAACTCGATAGATTCCTGCATCATTTGAGTTTCCACCGTGCTCTCCACGGAAGCTGCCGTCTGATTAATTGTCTCCATATCTATAAAAACACTATCCGTATCGAGTTGGTTACGGTTATTTTTATTTTTTCTCAGATAATTAATGGCGGTATTCCGTGTGACAACCTTCAGCCATGCTTTCAGTTTGACTTCGTTGTCGAAGATCGGTTTGTTTTTAATGATTTTGATAAAAGCTTCCTGAATGATATCTTCTGCTGCTGCACGTTCTTTGATGATGTAAACGATGAGACCATGAACCATATTATAGTATTCGTAGTACACTTCTTCTTGAAGCTGAGGGCCCAAATTATGGAAATCCGAGGCTAAGAGTAATTGGAGCCGATTGGCCATGATGTTCTCCTTTCTGGTGAACAATCCACAAACATTGGTATCATTTCATTTTACAACATTATATGGAAGCGATACAATGGGAGGTTAGTCCGACAGAAGCAGAAAAAATATATTCAAAATAGAGAGAGGCTGCTCTACTAACCAGTAAATCATGGTCAGAAGGGCAGCCTCTATGAGTTATCTAATAATCGTAGTAGAACGGATATAAAAGGCTTAGAAAGCCCAGTCGCCGTTCAGGAAGATGGCTTCACGCTCACCATTTGCCGTTATCCCGTAAATATTCGTTTCCGATGAACCCATCATGAAGTCCACATGTGTAATGCTGGAGTTCATACCGCGAGCTGCCAGCTCTTCAGTAGACATGGTCTTGCCGCCATCGATATTGAAGGCATAGGAGCTACCGATCGCGAGGTGACATGAAGCATTTTCATCATACAGCGTTGTGTAATAGAGAATACCGCTCTCCGAGATTGGAGAATGGAAGGGTACCAAAGCGACTTCCCCGAGATAATGCGAGCCTTCATCCATACTGATGAGTCTTTCTAGTGTATCCTGACCTTCTTCGGCGTGGAAATCAATGATACGTCCATTCTCAAACGTAAGGGAGAAGCGATCAATGATGCTTCCGCCGTAACTAAGCGGTTTGGTGCTGGATACTGTGCCGTTCACTCCATATTTGGCTGGCGCAGTGAACACTTCCTCTGTCGGAATGTTGGCCACAAAACGGGTACCTTGTTCGTTAATACTTCCCGCCTGCGCCCAAATGTGCCCTTCAGGAAGCTCAACGGTAAGATCCGTTCCCGGTGAGACAAAATGCAGAGCTTTATATTTTTTGCTGTTCAGGGCAACTGCTTTGTGCTCCAAACGTTCAATATGCTGCTCCCAAGCTGTAATAGGATCTTCCAGATCGGCTCTTACAGCGGCAAAAATGGCTTCCCAGAGCTGTTTCATCTGCTCGGCAGGGGGAAGATCAGGGAAGACTTTTGCGGCCCAATCCAGTGAAGGACAGGCCACTCCTGTCCAGCTCATTTTGTCGGCCTGCTGATACTGACGGTATTTGGACATGGCCTGACCATATGTACGCTGGTGGGTGGAAATACGCTCCGGATCAATGCCTTTCAAGAGGTCGGGACTGGATGACAAAACGGTCAAGAACGCAGCATCGTTCGCTGCCAGCTCCTCAAGTTCAGCGGCATGCCATTTCGGCGGGTTCTGAAAGGAATCCTCGGGAGCCATTTCAAACCGCAGCCGATTGACTGTTTCATCTCCATACTTGACGATGACTTTCTTTGCTCCGGCCTCGTAACCTTTGCGCACCAACAAACGCACGAATTCAGCTGTATCAATCATGGCGCTGATGACAAAGATTTGCCCGGGTTGAACATTAGCGCCTACTTTTACGGCCAGTTCAGCATAACGATCCAGTTTCTGTTCAAAACTCAACATATCAGGTTCCTCCATATCATGAATGACCCGCATACGCAGGAAAAGAGAGGAGTGATCCTCTCTCTCAATTCACCGTTTATTTAATTGTACTGTTTAAAATTAAAAAGCCCAGTTGCCTTGCAGGAAGATTGGCTCTTCACTACCTTCGGAAGTGACACCGTGAATGTTCATTTCTCCAGATCCAATCATGAAATCCACATGAGTGAGACTGGAGTTCAAGCCATTCTTGATCAATTCCTCTTTGGACATCGTTTTGCCACCTTCCAGACAGAAGGCATACGCATTACCGATCGCCAAGTGGTTGGATGCATTTTCATCAAAAAGGGTGTTGTAGAACAAAATATTCGTATCGGAAATCGGCGATTGATGTGGAACAAGAGCTACTTCGCCGAGATAATGCGCGCCTTCATCCATTTCAATCAAGCTTTTCAGTGAATCAATTCCCTGTTCAGCAGTATAATCGACAATCCGACCATTTTCGAACGTGAGGGAGAAGCCGTCGATCAGGTTACCGCCATAGCTTAGTGGCTTGGTGCTGCGAACGGTACCGTTAACTCCGGTCTTCAGTGGAGCGGTGAACACTTCCTCAGTAGGCATATTGGCAACGAATACGTGTCCCTGCTCATTGATGCTGCCACCGGATACCCACAGATGTCCTTCTGGAAGTTCGATAGTCAGGTCTGTGCCAGGGGCAGTATAGTGAAGCTTTTTGTATTTCTTCTCGTTGAGCAGATCAGCGCGGGAGTCGAGATTCAGCAAATGTGTTTTCCATTCCGCGACAGCATCCTGCTCACCAATGCGAACGGTTTTGAAGATAACATCCCACAATTTATCGATTTGCTGCTCAGCCGGAAGATCAGGGAATACTTTCGCTGCCCATTCAGGGGAAGGAACTGCCACAATGGACCAGCTGAATTTGTCCGCCATCTGATAGGAACGATACTTCTCCAATGCTTTACCGCGAACTTTCTGACTAGTCACGATGCGTTCTTGAGGAACACCTGCAAGCAGGTCAGGATTTTCTGCGATAACGTGCAGAATGGCGGCACCTTCTTCTACGAGTTCAGTCATTTCGCCTGCAAACCATTTTGGTTCAATGGAGAAGGATTCCTCTGGTGCGAGATCATAGTGAAGACGTGTGATGACTTCATCACTCCAGTTTACTTTGACCAGCTTGGCACCTGTGCCATAAGCGGCTTTGACAATCAGGCGCACAAAATGTGCTGCCGAAATTGGTGCGTTCACGACGAGAGTCTGACCAGAATGGACATTGACACCGACTTTGACAGCCAGTTCGGCATATTGTTGTAAATTCGTTTCGAAATTGTTCATGCTATTTTTTCCTCCCGTTTGGTATAATATCGTAGCTGTTTGTTATTATAGTCCTCATTACAGGTATGTAAGGAGTCAGTATTGTTCCCTCATTGAATAAGGTATACGTTGCTACGATATATATTGTACAATTAACCAATAATAATTACCAAACTAGGTTTACCATAAATTGTGGAGACCTGCAACAGATGAAAGTTTAAAGGAGAGAACGATTGTGAATATTGAGATTATTCGTGCAGAGATGCGTCGTGAAGATGAGAAGAATTTTGTAGGGAATACGGTTTTTCGTGCAGAAGGCGAAAAGTCAGTTTATGAAATTACGTTTATGAGCAAGAACGGCAAGGATTGGGACTATAGTCTGCATTTCACTGAACAATCCGGTGATGAAGAGGAACTGCTGCGTATGGACGAGCTGTTGGAAAACGATGACGATATGTACAACCAGTTGCTTGATGCGGCACTGGAAGCATATCCGGCGTAACTGTCCGAGATATTGTTGTTCTATTATGGAATGTAGCTGATTATACTAGACGGTGTATGCCTGAAACAGGGTGTCCACCGTCTATTTTATTGGTATGAAGGAATAGATGCTCCAGAAAAGGGAAGTCTACGACAGATGAATGGAACCAGAGAGACAATCCGCCTGAATGGGAGGTAACCGTGAATGGCATCTGACAATTTGATTACAGCAGGAATGACGGGACTTGAAGCAGTCGGGCACGATATCCTCAGTCTGCGTACACTATTCGTTAATGTTGTGTTCATCGGTGAGCCGGGAAGCAGGAACTGGGTGCTCGTGGACACTGGAATGGCAAGTTTCACGGATCAGATACTTCATGTGGCATCAGAGCGTTTTCCAGGTCCGCCGTCGGCGATTATTTTGACACATGGTCACTTTGATCACGTGGGGACCGTCATTGAACTGGAACAATTCTGGGGTGTTCCGGTGTATGCACATCCGCTGGAACTGCCTTATTTAACAGGTGTAAAGGATTACCCTCCTGCCGATCCTTCCGTAGGTGGCGGTTTGATGGCACGATTGTCATTTGCATATCCCAATGAAGCTATTAATCTGGATGATCGGATATTCAGTCTGCCTGAAGACCATTCAATTCCAGGTGTCTCTGGATGGGAATGGCTGCATACACCCGGTCATACACCGGGGCATGTCTCGCTATTTCGGAAAGAAGACCGTATCCTGATTGCCGGAGACGCGATTGTCACCGTGAAGCAGGAGTCGCTCTGGAGTGTGCTGCTTCAGGACAAACAGTTGCACGGTCCACCCGCATATTTTACAACGGATTGGCAAGCAGCCCATCGATCGGTTCAGATTATTCGAAGACTGGAGCCATTAGTCGCCGTTACCGGGCACGGGCATTCCTTAACTGGCGAAATGCTGAAGGATTCGCTGGAGAGACTCGATCTGGATTTCGAACAGACCGCCGTACCGGATCACGGCAAATATGTGGATTAATAAAGCGGATGCCAGACATGGCATTCCAGTATAATCTGGAGTGATTCCATTATGGCAGTATAAATGGATGGAGACAGCTGCGAAGCTCCGTGGCTGTCTTTTTTGTCATTCCATCATGAATTTGTTCTCTATCATAGATTGGTATTTTGTGCGTGGTCATGATATAGTCGAGCCGTATAATATAACCTTAGTATGCAGGAGGTACATATAACGATGACACAGCAAAATGCAGCTTTCGAAGAACAATTTGGAGGTATACCTGCCGTCTGGCTTCGCTTTAATCAATTCGAAGCGGCTGTCATTCCGAGCGTGGGTGCGAACCTTGTCGCGTTTCGTGATACAGAGCAAGGATTCCGGTATTTGCGTGAGCCAGACCTGGAACGTATGGACGAGTTTATGGCTGCACCTGCCGTATACGGAATTCCAATTCTTTCCCCACCCAATCGTTATGAGGATGGTCGCTTCCCCTGGAATGGTGAAGTCTATCAACTACCTATAAACGAACCGGCTACAGGCAACCATTTGCACGGATTCCTGCATAACGTCGAGTGGAAGGTGGAGGGCTATGGATCTGACGAGCTGGAGAGTTACGTTCTGCTTAGTCAGGAAGTGAAGGATGGACATGAGTTCTACAAATACTTGCCATTCACCTTCACTGTGACGCTCCGTTACTCACTGAGCAGCCTGGGACTTCAGCAGCAATTGAATGTCCGCAATAACGGAAAGGAACGTATGCCGAATTTGTTCGCATTCCATACAGCTATTAGCGTACCTTTTGCACCGGAAAGCCAGGCATCCGATTACACGGCCAAAGTAACAATTGGTCAGCGTCGTGAATTGAATGAACGTTCTTTGCCTACGGGACAATTTCAACCGCTTACACCGGAGGAAGAGCAATTAAAGGGTAAAGGCGTTAGTCCGTTTTTTGCAGCAATGGACAACCACTACACGGCAGAACCGCAGAATGGGCGTAACTATATGGAGCTTACCGATCATCGTACCGGTGACAAGCTGGTGTACGATGTAGGGACGTCCTACAAGCACTGGATGATCTGGAATAACAACATGGCTGGTGACTTCTTCTGCCCTGAGCCACAGATTAACCTGGTTAATGCTCCGAATGTACAAAGCATTCCTGCTGAAGAGATCGGTCTTATCGGTCTTGAGTCGGGTGAATTATTCGAACAAACCAGTCGTCTGTACCCAATCAAGCCGTAAAAATAAACGTTCGCACATTTTGCGGCACGCTTACAATTTTGTCGAAAAGGTGAAAATCTAGCAGACAATCATGTATAATATGACGAGATACACAGGCTTTGTTCATGAAGAGCATTTTGCATAAATTCCAAAAACGACTTTGGAATTAACAGATGCAAGATGCGATGTAGAAAAGAATGTATACGTATTGTTGTAGAGACCCAAACCATCTTTTTGGAGGAGGACAAGCAAGTGGAATACCGCATTGAGAGAGATACGTTAGGTGAAATGAAAGTTCCAGCCGACAGGCTGTGGGGAGCTCAAACGCAGCGCAGCAAGGAGAATTTTCCGATTGGTCGCGAGCATATGCCGATGGAAGTCGTACGTGCCCTGGCCATTTTGAAAAAAAGCGCTGCTGCAAGTAACCATAAATTAGGTAAATTGTCAGCTGCCAAATCGGATGCTATCGCTTATGCAGCTGATGAAATTATTGCAGGACGGATTGATGATCATTTCCCGCTCGTGGTGTGGCAGACGGGTAGCGGAACGCAGTCCAACATGAACGTAAATGAAGTTATTGCCAATTTGGGCAATCAGCTGCTTGAACAGAAGGGCAAGGAAGAACGTCTGCATCCGAATGATGATGTGAACATGTCCCAGAGCTCTAATGATACATTCCCAACGGCTCTGCATGTTGCAGGCGTACTTGCAGTTGAAGATCAGCTTTTGCCAGCGATTGCGGTGCTGAAAGCCACTTTTGCAGACAAATCGGAAAAATTCAAAGACATTATCAAAATTGGACGTACCCATCTTCAGGATGCAACGCCAATTACACTCGGTCAGGAGATCAGCGGCTGGGAAGCGATGCTGGACAAGAGTGAACGCATGATTCGTGATAGTGTGAATTATATGAAAGAACTCGCTATTGGCGGTACTGCTGTGGGTACCGGAATTAATGCCCATCCTGACTTTGGTGATTATACAGCCAAGGAAATTGGCAAGCATACCGGCAAGGATTTTGTATCAGCGCCAAACAAATTCCACGCGCTTACAAGTCATGATGAAGTGGTCTACGCTCACGGTGCAGTTAAAGCGCTTGCAGCTGACTTGATGAAAATTGCTAATGATGTTCGCTGGCTGGCTAGTGGCCCGCGCAGTGGTTTGGGAGAAATTCGCATTCCGGAGAACGAACCGGGCAGTTCCATTATGCCGGGTAAAGTGAATCCGACCCAGAGCGAAGCGATGACCATGGTAGTTACGCAAGTAATGGGGAATGATGCGGCGATTGGCTTCGCAGCTAGTCAGGGGAACTTTGAGTTGAATGTGTTCAAACCGGTTATTATCTATAACTTCCTGCAATCTGTTCAGCTTCTTGCTGATTCTATTGTGGCGTTCAACGATAAATGTGCGGTGGGCATTGAGCCTAACCTCGGTCAGATTGAACACAATCTGAATAATTCGCTTATGCTGGTTACTGCGCTTAATCCGCATATCGGTTATGAGAATGCAGCCAAAATTGCCAAGCTTGCACACAAGGAAGGACTGTCTCTGAAAGAAGCAACATTGCAGACAGGTCTGCTTACGGAAGAGCAATTCGATCAGTATGTTGATCCGGCGAAGATGATTGCCCCGAAAGCCTAATCCATCCTCATTTAGTGAACTTCATTCGAATAATCAAGCGACCTGCATCCGCAGGTCGTTTTTCTCGCTCGGAGGTTCTTGAACTAATGCTTGTCTGTATATACGTATACATATAAACTACATATGCAACTATTTTATTAATCGAGCGGAATTGTTTATTTCATTGGAGGTTTCTGCGTTGTCGAAAAAGAGAAGATTTACGATACGCTCCAAAATCGTTTTGGGCTATCTCGTGGTGGTGCTGTTGTTTGGGGCTGTTTTGATGATTCTGTCCGCCCAAATTAATGCCTCGCAGAAGGAAATTGATTTTATCACTCACCACGACCTGGAAGTGCATAACCTGACCAACGCAATTGAAAAAAATGTTCTGAATATGGAAACAGGACAACGGGGATTCATGCTTACTGGTGAAGAAAGTTATTTGGAGCCATACACGCAAGCAATGACCCAGTGGAACTCCAATTATGCCGAACTGTACGAGCTGATCAGCGATAACCCATCCCAGCAGATGAGTCTGGAAAACATCAAAACACATATTAACCGCTGGATTGATGTTGCCGGAGCAGCCTCGATAGCCCTGAAAAAGCAAGAGAATCAGGAGAAAGTCATTGAGTTTTTCCAGTCTGATCCAGGGAAAAGCGAAATTGATTTGTTGAGGTCACAGTTCCAAACCTTCCGCAACACGGAAATGGGCCTGACAGAAATTCGGGTAAGCGAGCTTGCAGAGCGAAGTTCCACACTGCTGACGATAATGTATACTTTATGGGCTGTCGTAGCCGGACTATCTGTTGCTGCAGCTCTTGTGATTTCGGGCAATATTGTGAAGACCCTGCGTGAAGTCAAACAAACCATCAGCGATATATCTCAAGGTGGCAATCTTACACAGCGTATTGTTGTACGAACACATGATGAAGTCGGTGATTTGGGTCAAGAAACGAATTTATTACTGGACACAGTACAGGAACAGAATCGGCTTAAGGATCGTGTTGCGAGCATAGCTACACTCCTTCAGAACCCAACAAGTCTGGAGGGACTGTCACGGTTGTTCCTCAACCAGGTCGCGATTCTGCTGGAAGCTCCTTATGGCGTGTTATATGCGATGAAAGAGAATCGTCTCATTCGTGTGGCTGCCTATGCAGCAGATGGAGAGAAAGAGCGTTCCCTCGGTAAAGTATCCATTGCACCGGGTGAGGGATTAGTGGGGCAGAGTGCGATTGAGAAGCGAGTTTTGCAGATGAACGACTTGCCGCAAAATTATATTCGCATCTCTTCGGGACTTGGTGATGCTTCAGCTGCATCACTCACGGTAGCCCCAGTGGTATTTGAAGGTAAAACAATAGCTGTCATCGAACTGGCTTCTATGAAGCCGATCCAATCAACGGAGACTAAGCTGCTAACTGAACTAATTGAAATCTTCGGAGTGTCGCTTCATTCCACCGTCACACGGATGGAATTACAGCATTTGTATGATGAGTCCCAGGTACTGAATGAAGAATTGCAGACACAATCGGAGAAGCTCCAGGCACAGACTGAAGAGATGATGTCTCAGACAGAAGAGTTACATATGCAGACAGAAGAACTGCACATGCTGAACGAGCGTTTGGAATTGCAAAAAGATGTGGCTGAGACCTCTGCCAGCGAGCTTGCAGAAGTAGCTGATCAGCTGCGGACAAGTTCTGGTTACAAGTCTGAGTTTCTGGCGAATATGTCACATGAACTGCGTACTCCGCTGAACAGTATGCTGATTCTGTCTGAGATTTTGGCTGAGAACAAGCATCAGCATTTAAATAGTGAAGAACAAAAATATGCTTCGGTGATCCATGCGTCAGGAAAGGATCTGCTCAACCTGATTAACGATATTCTCGATCTTTCCAAAGTGGAAGCAGGGGAGATGGAAGTGGATTTTGATGATGTCTATCTTGGAAGCCTGCCCGAAGCGATGAATCAATATTTCCTGAAAACGGCTGAGCAAAAAGGAGTTGATTTCCGGATTCAGCTGCAAAGTCCTTTGCCAGAAACGATTGTTTCCGATGAGATGCGCTTACACCAGATTTTGCGGAATTTACTCTCCAATGCATTCAAGTTTACCAATGAAGGTGAAGTGGCCTTAACGATCTCCAGAGTCGGTCTGCCCAATCCTGAAGAAAACGGGGTAGAGGCTGAAGTCATTGCCTTCTCGGTTAGTGATACCGGAATTGGCATTTCTGAAGACAAGCTGTTGCAGATCTTTGATGCGTTCAAGCAGGCAGATGGAGCCACAGCCCGAAAATACGGTGGAACCGGACTAGGACTGTCGATCTCTCAATCCCTTGCCAATCTGCTGGGTGGATCAATCTCGGCAACGAGCCGCGAGGGACAAGGAAGTGTCTTCACTCTATTCCTCCCGCTTAGAAGGGAAGAGCCTGAGGTTATGCAGAACTCCAGATTGTTCTTGAACGAGGTTGCTGTCACTGTTCCTGAAGTACACAGCACGACAGGAATGAATTCAACAAACGTCGAGATGCTGCTGACTCCATTGGAAAAATCGTTACTAAATGGGCGCCAAGTCCTGGTTGTGGATGATGATATTCGAAATGTATATGCCTTGGCGAATGCCCTTGAGCAATATGGGATGAATGTAATCACCGCACAGAATGGATACGAATGTCTGGAGATGCTGGAACGTGGGGAAGCAAAGCCGGATATTATCATGATGGACATCATGATGCCAGAGCTGGATGGTTATGAAACCACTCGCCAGATCCGAGAGAGATTAAATCTCAAGCAGCTCCCTATTATTGCTCTGACTGCCAAAGCCATGAAAGAGGATCGCGATAAATGTATCGCGGCAGGTGCCTCGGATTATCTTAGTAAACCGCTGAATATGAAAGAGGTACTGTCCCGGATGAAACTGTGGTTGAGTCATGAAACATTGGAAATCTGACCTTTCGTTTGGGAATTCAATATGTATCAACTCTAAAATAAAACCTATGCCAGTTGCGCAACGATTGCTGCAATGATGTCATGGGTTTTATTTTTTTCTCATGTAAGCTATTCAATTGAAAATGATGTTATAATACTTAACAACATTCAAGACGGGTTTCAAAAATATGGGGACAAATCAAGAGTTTATCCTTTATTCATGTCCATTCAAGGATTAAAACCGCTTTTTGCGTTATATATATGGGAGGTAATGTCCATGCAGCTTACGGTTAAAGAGGCTTTACAGGTATACCCGTTGTCTGAGGCCAGACTGGTTGCAGGTGGGGAAGGGACTTCACGGATGATGAAATCCGTTAACGTCATGGACGCTCCAGATATAGCGGATTGGATTAAATCCGGAGAACTGCTGTTCACAACCGCGTTCATTATGAAAGACAATGAGACCGATGCACTTCGTTTGATGCGCCGTCTGAATGAACGCGGTTGTGCCGGACTCGGCATTAAATTGGGACGCTTCTGGCAGTCCATTCCCCAAGGGATTATTGAAGAAGCGGACCGGCTGCGCCTACCGCTGCTCGAACTGCCGTTTCAGTTCACCTTTTCCGACCAGATGAATGCGTTATTCAAGGCTGAACATGAACGCAGCAATCGTTTATTGCATGAAGTGGTGCAGAAACAGAAAAAATTGATGCAGTTTGCACTGCAACAACAACAGCATCGGAATGTATTTGCCGAGCTTGCCACTGTACTGAATTACCCCCTTGCAGTTATTGGCTCCCGTGGACATGTGTTATATGGCAGTGAAGGCATTGCCGGAGACTCGTTAGTGCAGGGTTGGCCCTGGAAATCCGTCATGCACCGGGTGAAATGGAATCAGGGAAGTTGCCACCGAGTACCCATCAAGCAGAATGATGAAGAATACGGATTTTTGCTCGTCTTTACAGACTCGGCGCTGTCCCTTAGAGCGGAAGAAGAACTATTCCAGCAGGCTGCGGATGTCTTAGCATTCTATATGGATATGACATATCGGGAGCATATTAACCCGACCGTTCAGGATGAGATGCGTACATTGCTAAGCCAGTATCTGGATAACAAAATGACAGTAGATGAACTAACGAGACTTAGCGAGAATAAAGGTGTTCACCTGTTCCAGGGGACCTATCAATGCGTGTTGATCACGTTGGAACCGTCTGTTTTTTCAGAAGGGAAGCTGCTGAAGCAGATCCACCGTGAATTGCAGTACAATCCGCTTATGCAATTCACGGCCTCACAGCATTTTCAGATCGAAGATGGCATATTGTCCATTTACACCTGTCCAACGGGGCGAGATTACGGTGAGGAATTGTCAGCTTTCCTGCTGAGTCGATTCGGAGATGTGCTTGCTGCACAGGAAGCCAAGGGAGAATCCGCACCAAGATTCTGGATCAGTAAAATGAAGCATGAGCCGAAGTCGCTGCGTGAAGCCTATCAGGAATGTCTGGATACCCGACAACTGGCTCGCCGTTTTGGAATGAAGGATCGGGCTCTCCAGTTCGAGATGCTGGAATTCGCCTATGTATTCCAACATGTACCGGATAACATCATGGAGAATTACTGCAATAAAGTACTTGAACCTTTACTGGCCAGGGATGGCGATCCCAATCAGGTGCTGATGAATACGTTGGAATCTTTTATCGAGAATGATGGACTCATTAACGAAGCTGCCAAGCAACTGTTTGTGCATCGGAACACCGTCACCTATCGGATGGAGAAAGTCGGAAGTTTGCTGCAAATGGACTTTAAGAAGACCAATGATTTGCTGAAATTAAAACTGGTGTTCACCTTCCGCAAGTTTGTGCGGGACAAAACAGCAGCAAGACTTCAGGCGCAGCATCATTAATCTAAAGTTGGGCCATAGAAAAAGCATTGTGCAGCATAACAATGAAGTTGGCATGTCAGATAAAACCGTATTTCCCTTGAGGAAGTGCGGTTTTTTTGGGTTTTTACTGCATTTGATGAATCAAATCCCGTGCATTGCAAACAAATCACATATCTGATGTTATGTTATATTACAAAATTGCGTAAATATTGTTGTCGCAAAACAGAGAGACACTTAAAATGAAGAACAATAATCTACTGAAGACCGGAGGTTCTAACATGAGCGACTTCATTAAACTCGTTAACAGCTGGTCTATCACACAGTTCGTACATACGTTTGGCGGACTATTCGAAGAATCACCCTGGGTAGCGGAGCGTTCCTGGCCTTTACGGCCATTTGACTCTTTTGAACAAATGATGAATGTGATGAAGAACGTGGTTCAGACATCCGATGAAAAGATGAAGCTGCAGTTGCTTTGCAATCACCCGGATCTCGGGGCGCGAATCAGTATGAGCAGCAATTCCGTGCAAGAACAAGCTGGTGCAGGGCTTAATTCACTCTCGCCGGAGCAATATAACGAACTTCGTAAGTTAAATAAAGAATATACAAGCCAATTCGGCTTTCCTTTTATATTAGCCGTGAAAGGCCATACGGCTCAGTCCATCCTGGAGTCCATGCGGAGGCGCAATCAGCGTGGCAGGCAGGAAGAATTCCAAACCGCTCTGAAAGAGGTATTCAAGATTGCTTCCATTCGATTGGAGCAGTGGTTGGTACAGATTGGTCATGAACATGAAAGTGAGTTTAAACCATCCGAAGTGAAGCAGCGGACGATGTATTACGGCAAAGGGGATGTATGGGTGTACCGTTCATACGCCAAGCCGTTGACGGGCATCCAGCCTATTCCGGAATCTCCATTTACCGGACGCAATAATATCCTGTTTGGTTTGAACATTAAAGTAGCCGTCCAAGGTGACGAATTTCTGCCTTCTTTTATAGAAGGAGATAATTCCCGTGTTGTTGCCACGGATTCAATGAAGAATTTTATTCTAGTATATGCTGCGGATTACACCGGAGCTACAGTGGAGGGCTTCCTCGCTTACGTCAGCCAACGTTTTCTGGAGACCTATCCGCAGATGAGCAAAGTTCAGATGACCGCAGATCAGATTCCTTTTGAAGATGTGCCTGTTCGCAGAGAGGGAAGCCTTCGCCCAAGCGAGCTGGTATTCCGTTATTCCCAGAATGAACGAGCGACGGCTGCCATTGAAGCGCAGCGAAATGGAAGTCGAGTTGAGCTGAGCAATCATTTCAGTGGTGTTGCAGATATCAGACTGATTAAGGTGAAGGGCAGTGAATTTGCCGGTTTTGTCAAGGATGAATACACCACCTTACCAGAGACGTGGGACCGTCCGCTATTCATTTTCCTGAATATCAATTGGCGTTATGAAGATCCGAGAGATGGCATGGATGATCAGCGCGGGCGTTATGTAGCGGCAGAGCAGGTAAGAGATGTAGCTGCAGCAGTGTTCCATACGTGTCGTTCCGCATCCATTCAGCATCTGATTTATCAGATTGGATCAAGGCTCTTGCGTCGATTTGGACAGCTCAGTGAAGTTTCATTCGAATCCAACAATCGGACATGGGAGACGGTGTTGGAGGAAGTAAAAGAAGGAGAGGGCAAAGTATTTACCGAGCCCAGACCACCTTATGGGTTCCAAGGCTTCTCGATGACAAGGGACGATCTGGGGAATGACATCGGTGGCTCTAAGAAAGAAGGGGAGGCATGATGTCAGTGGCCAGAGGACGGATTACTACGCATGTGCTGGATACTTCCAAGGGCGTTCCGGCTGCAGATGTGCGGGTTGAACTGTATGTACTGCGCAGAGATGGTGAAAAAGAAACCAAAATAAAAGTAGCTGAATCGGTGACCAATGCCGATGGGCGTCTGAATGCGCCATTGCTGGACAGCGGCAGGCTTGAGCAGGCGGTGTATGAGCTTCAGTTCAACGTTGAGGATTATTATGCACAGCGATCTCTTGAGGAACTAGGGCAGGTGTTATGGACAGTTGTGCCGATTCGGTTTGCCGTATCCGATGCTGCAAGCCACTACCACATACCTTTATTGATTGCTCCAGGAGGTTACAGTACATACCGGGGAAGCTGAAATGCATGAATCCGGTTCTGATCAGGGAGGGCATCCATATGGCAAAAATAGATACGATCATCCGGGGGGCCCGGGTTGTATTGAGAGATAACGTAGAAGAACTGGATATTGGGATTGCTGGTGAAAAAATAATCGCTTTGTCCCCACAGCTGGTGGGTGATGAAGATACGGAAATGATAGAAGCGGCTGGCCTTACTGTAATGCCAGGGGTAGTGGACATTCATGTTCATTTCAATGAGCCCGGACTCGCGAGTTGGGAGGGGTTCAAGTCGGGATCAGCATCGCTGGCTGCTGGCGGAATTACGACGTATGTTGATATGCCGCTCAATGGTGTCCCCCCAACAATTAGACCGGATGCGTGGGAGATGAAAATGAAAGCAGCCGACGGTCAATCCTATGTTGATTATGCGTTCTGGGGAGGACTTGTTCCCGGTAATCGGGCCGAGCTTGCTCCTTTGGCCCATATGGGAGCGGCTGGATTCAAGGCATTTATGTCCGAACCCGGCGGAGAAGGGGAAGACATCTTCACCAGAGCCGATGAGGACACACTCTTGAATGGCATGTACGAGATTGCAAGGCTAAACCGCGTGTTGGCGCTCCATGCCGAAGACGAAGCGATGGTTGCTGAACTTGCGACCAGAAGTATTGCAGCAGGACGCATCGGCCCAATGGATTACGTGCAATCTCGTCCAGCTGAAGCAGAAGTTCGAGCGGTAACCCGAGCGCTGCAATATGGGGAGCAGACCGGATGTGCACTGCATTTTGTTCATATCAGTACACGGGAAGCGCTTGATCTGATTGCAGAGGCAAAACGGCGCGGACAGGATGTAACTTCCGAAACATGTCCGCATTACCTGAGTCTGACTGATGAGGATGTTGTCCGGTTGGGTGCTGTAGCTAAGTGCGCGCCGCCATTGCGTAGTCAGGCTGAGCAAGATCAGTTATGGGATGCCCTTGCAGCGGGCCTGATAGATGTTATTGCTTCCGACCACTCACCCTGTCCTCCCTCGATGAAACAATCTGATCATTTCTTCGAAATCTGGGGTGGCATCTCCGGGGCGCAAAGTACGTTGCTGCTTATGTTGGAGGAAGGACATCTTCGGCGAAATATAGCCCTTCCGTTGCTTGGAAGAGTTCTGGCTCTGCAACCTGCCAGAAGGCTTGGGTTGGATAGTAAAGGTGAAATCGCCATCGGCAAGGATGCGGATCTGGTACTTATTGATTGGGAGAAGACTACAACCCTGAATACGGATGACCTGCTCTACACCCATAAACAGAGTCCTTATGTGGGACGCACGTTTTCTTCCTGCATTGCAGATGTGTTCTGCCGGGGTGAGCGAGTATACAGTTCAAAAACAGGATTATCCGATCCACCTGTAGGACGGTTTGTCCGTGCCAACTCATCTGTTCCAGCTGGTATTGAAGGAATGGAGGGGTTATCATGACGGACTTTGAAGTGCACACGCCGTCTGGTACGGAATGTTCCATCCAGCCTTTGCCGCAATTGGAGCAGGTGAAGATGCAAAGCATGCTGGACTGGTTGTCCGCATATGGGGCTGATTCCCTAGGAGGAGTTACACGTCTGTTGTATGACAAAGCATGGTGTGAAGCACAGCATGCGCTTGCGGCAAAAATGCAGCAGAAAGGGTTGGCTCCCGAATTCGATCAATCTGGCAACCTGTATGGCACATTGAAGGGAACAGGTTCATTAACAGGAACGGAAGAAGCGCCAATTGTTACAGGATCACATATCGATACTGTCGTACATGGTGGAAAGTATGATGGTGCTTATGGCGTAGCTGCGGGAGTGCTTGCACTGGAGTATCTGCAAAACCATTTCGGGGCCCCGAAACGAACACTTCAGGTGGTCTCGCTCTGTGAAGAAGAAGGCAGCCGATTTCCGTTTGCTTATTGGGGATCGCGAAGTATAACGGGCGTCTCCGTTCTGGAAGATGTCCAGCATTTGAAGGATCAAGAGGGCATAACCTTTGCACAGGCGATACGTGATGCAGGCTTTGGACCAGATAGTTGTTATAGAACGGCTTCACACACGTACGGTGCCTTTATTGAACTTCACATCGAGCAAGGCCAAGTCCTTGAACGATTGGGCCATTCGATTGGTATTGTATCGGATATTGTAGGTCAGAAACGCTTTAGCATCACAGTAAGTGGTGAGGCCAATCATGCCGGAACTACACCAATGCTCTGGCGTAAGGATGCACTTGCAGGTGCAGCCGAGATGATTACAGCTGTAAGAAGTATCGCGCTGGGAGCAGGAGAACCGCTTGTAGCCACCGTGGGACGAGTAATCGCAGAACCGGGTGTCGGCAACGTTGTTGCTTCACGAGCTGTATTCTCACTGGATATCCGGCACATCAGGCAAGAGAGCATTGACCGATGCTGGCAGGATATGCTTCAGGCATTTAGCCGCATCGCAGCCGAGCAGCAGCTCGGACTGAACTGGGAAGAACACTTGTCAGTCACGCCTATTCCGATGAACGAACAGATGACTGTAGACATTCGTACTATCTGTGAAGTGGAGCAGCTGTCCTATATACACATGCCAAGCGGCGCAGGACATGATTCGCAGATCTTTCAACCGGCTTGCCCAACAGCGATGGTCTTTGTGCCCAGCCAAGATGGCATTAGCCATAATCCCCTTGAATATACAGCTGAAGAGGACCTGATGAAAGGCTTCCGGGTCCTGGTGCAGCTACTCTATAAATACGGTTACGGGAGTTGAGTGAAGATGTCCAACTATAAAGAATTGTCCCCTTCCTTGCGGACGATCATGACACCGGGGCCAGTTGAGGTCGACCCAAGAGTTCTGAGGGCATTATCCTTCCCGATCCTGGGGCAGTTTGATCCGGAGTTCACTTCCCTGATGAATGAGACGATGGCGATGCTGCGTGAACTATACATGACAGATAATGAGTGGTGTTATCCAGTAGATGGTACATCCCGCTCAGGGATCGAAGCCGTGCTGGTCAGTCTGATCCAGCCAGGGGACAAGGTGCTGGTCCCGATCTATGGACGCTTCGGGCATTTACTTGTGGAACTATCGGAACGTTGTGGTGCCGAAGTTATTTTTTTTGAAACAGAATGGGGAAAGGTATTTGATCCGGAAGAGGTAATGAAGGCGATCCATGCACATAAGCCAAGTCTGGTCGCGATGGTTCATGGCGAGACATCAACCGGGCAAATGCAGCCTCTCGCCGAGATTGGCAAAGCCTGTCGTGAACTCGATATTTTACTCGTTGTAGATGCAGTTGCTACCATTGGCGGTACACCGGTCAAGACAGATGCATGGCATCTGGATGCGGTGATGGGCGGAACACAGAAGTGTCTGTCCGTTCCATCCGGGATGGCGCCTTTAACGTATAACAGCCGTGTGGAGAAGAAACTCATGAGCCGTAAAACGGTTGAGCGTGGACTGCGGGATGCAACTAGTGCTCGGGCTGAAGGTCGCACTATTGCCAGTAACTATTTTGACCTGAGCCAATTGCAAGATTACTGGAGCTCAGCACGATTGAATCATCATACAGAAGCCACCTCCATGCTTTACGGACTTCACGAAGGATTGCGTATTCTGCTTCAGGAAGGGCTGGAGACCCGTTTCGAGAGACATCGGATCAATGAACGAGCGTTGGTTGCAGGGATTCAGGGAATGGGGCTCAAACTGTATGGGGATATGTCCAGTAAACTTCCTGTGGTCACTTGTATCCAAATTCCAGACGGTGTGGATGGAGAATCGGTACGCAGCATGCTTCTGAATGATTTTAGTATTGAGATAGCCAGTTCGTTCGGCCCGTTGAAGGGCAAAATCTGGCGTATTGGTACGATGGGATTCAGCTGCCAGCGCAAAAATGTACTGCATGTACTAGGTGCACTGGAAGCAGTGCTATTGCGTCATCGTCACGCCTTGCCGGCAGGGGATGCGGTACAGGCAGCGCTGGATGTATATGCCGGGAAGGAGGAGGCCTTATGCTGAATCAAATGCCGATAACCCGAGAGGTGATGGTCACCTCCCCGCATTATTTGGCGAGCGCGGTGGGCAGCTCAATCCTCCAGCAGGGAGGTAACGCTTACGATGCTGCTGTTGCTGTAAGTGCCGCATTGGGCGTAGTCTACCCGCACATGACAGGACTTGGCGGAGATGCGTTCTTTCTGATCCACGACGGATCAAGTGGTGATATAACTGCCTACAACGGAAGTGGCCGTTCCGCAGCAGGCATTCATGCCGATACGTTCAAAGCGATGGGGATGAGCACCATTCCTCAACGAGGCGTGCTCAGTGCCATTACCGTTCCGGGAATGGTGGATGCATGGTGGGAGGTCTGGTCCCGCTACGGGAAGTTGAAGTGGGAGCAGCTGCTTGAACCAGCTGCGCAGTATGCGGAAAAGGGATGTCCTGTATCCCGGAATCTGCGCCTGTGGCTGGAACGTGATGAGGATTTCATTATGGGGCATACGCCGCTTCGAGCGGTATTTGCCCCTTTTGGTACACTTTTGCAGGAAGGTGAACTACTCTTACAGCCTGAGCTGGCCGCCTCCATTCGCCTGATTCAGGCAGGTGGACGCGATGTTTTTTATACCGGGGAATTGGCGGAGCAGCTAACTTCGGCTATTCGTGAAGATGGCGGCATGCTTGCCCCAGCGGATTTCGCTGCTCACAAGGGAGAGTGGGTAAAGCCAATTACTACCGATTACCGCGGCTATCAAGTTCACCAGATGCCACCCAATTCACAGGGCTTCTCGATGCTGATGATGTTGAATATGCTGGAACATATTGATCTATCTTCCGTGGCGCGCACGTCCCCCGAGTTTTATCACCTGATGGCTGAAGTGGTCAAAAAGGCTTTTCGTGACCGTGATCGTTATCTCACAGACCCGGAGTTCAGGGATATTCCGGTGAAGGATCTGTTATCCAAGGTTTATGGAGATGAATTGTGGAACGAGATTCAGTCCGCTCCCCCTGTAGCGCAGCCTTTTCTGTCCAAAACGATGGGTCAGGATACGGCATATGCGGCGATTGTGGACAATGAAGGCAATGCTGTTTCGTTTATTCAAAGCCTGTATTTTGATTTTGGGGCTGCCTATGTGCCTGGGGATACTGGGGTGATTATGCAGAACCGGGGGTCCTTTTTCTCGCTTGATCCAATGGATGCCAATGTGCTGGAGCCGAATAAACGCTCTTTTCACACGTTAATGCCTGGTCTTGTCACACGTAATGGAAAGCCTTATATGCTTGTTGGCACACAAGGCGGTGAGGGCCAGCCTCAGACACAGTTATCCGTTCTTACGGGCGTGTTGGATTATGGCCTGACCATTCAGGAAGCGATCGCTCTCCCACGTTGGGTGTACGGACGCACCTGGGGCGAGGAAGGCGACACGATGCGAGTGGAGAACCGCTATCATGACGACGTATGTATCACCTTGGCTCAATGGGGGCATAACGTCGAATCCAGAGCGCCGTGGGACGGGATCATGGGACAGTCGCAGGGCATCGTCATCCGTGAAGACGGCATGATCAGCGGCGCAGCAGACCCCAGGGGAGATGGCATGGCTATCGGGTGGTAACGTGATTTATGCAGTGGATCATGTATAGATCCAAGGAAAATTATCTTCAATGTGCAGGATCATAGAAAAAATAAAATGTACGCAGATAGATACGGATAGGGGAGATTATCATGGGAACAATCCTGCTGAAAGGCGCTCAGCTCGTCACAATGAATGCAGAAGAGGATGTATTTACGGGAGATTTGCTGATCGAGGACAATAAAATTAAAGAAATTGCAGAGCATATTGATGTTCAGGCAGATCAGGTCATTGATGCTCAGGGAAAAGTGCTGCTTCCAGGTTTTATCCAGACGCATATTCATCTATGTCAGACCTTGTTCCGAGGACGTGCGGACGATCTGGAGCTGATGGATTGGCTTCGTCAACGCATCTGGCCGCTTGAGGCAGCGCATGATGAGGAATCTGTCTATTACTCTGCGATGCTCGGCTTGGGTGAATTGATCTCCAGCGGTACAACGACCATTTTGGATATGGAGACGGTGCATCATACCGATTCGGCTTTTCAGGCGATGGCACAGAGCGGAATTCGGGTGATTTCCGGTAAGGTGATGATGGATCACGGGGATGAAGTTCCTAAACCATTGCGTGAAGATACAGCCACTTCGTTGCAACAAAGTGTGGACTTGCTGGAGAAATGGAACGGATTCGGCGGTGGCCGCATTCAGTATGCATTTTGTCCACGCTTCGTCGTCTCGTGCACCGAGGAATTATTGGTTGAGGTACGCGACCTGTCGAATAAATACCATGTGAAAGTGCACACCCATGCCTCCGAAAACCGTGGCGAGATCGAATTGGTCGAACACGAACGCGGCATGCGTAATATCGTCTATCTGGATCATATTGGCTTGGCTACCCCAAGACTGGTGCTTGCACACTGTGTGTGGCTGAGTGAAGAAGAGAAGGAGATTATTCGCAAACGCGGCGTGAAAGTCACCCACTGTCCTGGATCAAATATGAAACTTTCCTCGGGTATAGCAGATATTCCTGATCTGCTGAATCGCCAGATTGCGGTAGGAATAGGTGCCGATGGTGCGCCATGTAACAACAACCTGGATATGTTTCAGGAAATGCGCCTGACCGCGCTTATTCAAAAGGTACCTCATGGCCCAACAGTGATGGATGCCCGGACGGTGCTGCGCATGGCTACAATGGGTGGAGCAGAAGTGCTCGGTATGTCCAAGGAGATCGGCAGTCTGGAAATAGGTAAAAAGGCAGATATGCTGCTGCTGGATTTGGATGATTTCCACACGTATCCTTCCTATGAGACCGATGTTTACTCTCGTGTAGTCTACTCCGCAACTCGCAGCTGTGTGGATACCGTTATTATTGATGGAAGCATCGTGCTCAAAAACCGGAAGATTCAAACGATTGATCGTGGCATCGTGCTTCGTGAATCGGATAAAAGTATTGCAAGATTGATGAAACGCATCTAATTAATCCCTGAAAGGATGGAGACATTCATGGAAATGCATGATCTGTGTGCAATTGCAGCGCGTGAACCGCATTGTGTACTCGCAACAGCAGTTAAGGTAGAAGGTCATGCTTACCGTAAGCAGGGAGTCTCTATGCTTTTAACCGAAGAAGGTATATTGTATGGCAGCATCAGTCCGGGTTGTCTGGAGAGTGATCTGCAGGACAGGGTGGTCCGTGTGCTGGATTCGCAGCAGCTTGAATTCGTGGAGTATGATATGCGTCCTGAAGATGATCTGTCCTGGGGGGAAACGATTGGATGCGGCGGGTTAATTATAGTGCTTATAGAGCCGGTATGTGGTGAACTTAGGTCGATCTTGTCCCATATGCATACGTATTTTCAATCTGGATCAGCTGTAGAGCTAACCCGTTCATTCTACAATCATTATTCGAGGATTCGTTATGAGATAAAGCTCGCTGAGGATGCAGAGGATGCAGAACGCCAGACCGTATTACGCCATTCCTTGGTAGCTATTCATCCATCTGGATCTGCTATTGTTGCATCTGTTTCTGGAGAGAATACGCCTCCGAGAGAGAGTTTATCAGAGGTTAATTGCTGGGGTATCCCTCAACAGATCTCTGCTCAATATGCACCCAAACCCCGTCTGATTATTGTTGGAGCCGGAAACGATGTGATTCCTGTAGCCCGTCTGGGCAAATCAGCAGGATTTCGTGTGGTGGTGGCTGATTGGCGAGAAACCTTGTGTACTGCTGAACGGTTTCCGGATGTTGAGCTTGTCTGCGGTTTTCCTCATGAGATTATGCCTGTACTGGATATCCAAAGTGGGGATTATATCCTATTGATGAGTCATCAATTTCCGAGAGAACGGGAATTTCTTGAATTACTTGAAGGTCGGAGTTACGCATATCTTGGCCTTATGGGCTACAGAACGCGGACAGCACGTTTACTGAATGATCTCCCTCCACTAAAACATCTGCATTCCCCCGTCGGCTTGACCATTGGTGCCGATGGGCCGGAAGAGATCGCGATCAGTATCGCAGCAGAACTTATTGCCTGTAAACGTGCGGCGACCGCCGCAGAGCGTCGCGATGTACAGGGGGGGGATTAGGCATGCGACTGACGGGCATCGTGCTAGCGGCGGGTAAGAGCAGCCGACTGGGGAGGGATAAACTGTCTATTGTGATGCCTGATGGAAGATGTTTGGCGGCATGGACCCTGGAAGCTGCCTTGAATTCCGATTTGGAGCAGGTCATCTGTGTGGTCAAACCTGAGGATTCATTGGCATGGATCCCCTCCATTTGGCTTCATGGGGCATCCTATGGCGGTACTCCAGGTACGGGGAATAGGCTTCAGATTGCAATCTGTACAGATTATGCATACGGTATGGCTATGTCCCTTCACTGTGGCATTCTATCTGCAATGGCATACAGACCAGAAGGTGTCATGATGATTTTGGCGGATCAACCGCTGTTGCAGGCACAGGATTTAAACAGGGTTGCTGAGGCGTTAACCGCCAACAAGCTGTGTGATTATGCAGCAGCTACGGATGGTGGTGGAGGCAAGCCTCCGGTAGCCTTTCGTGTGCATATGCTAGGGGCTCTTTTGTCACTCAGTGGGGATGAGGGAGCACGAAAAATCATGCGTAATAGCAAATATGCGGGCAAGCATGTATCGTTATCTGATTTTAGCTTCTGGGATGCGGATACCGAACCAGAGCTGGAGCGCATTTTGGAATATGTGAATGGGAGAAAATGAATGGGAGAATACGGCAGAAGGAGCGGTTCCTAGTGTATTATTTCTTGAAGTAATGAGGTCAGCCAGACCATCTGGTTGGCCTTTTTATTATTTTTATCCGGTTAGTTCTGAATTGGCTTGTGTTAGCTTTCGAGCGCAAACCATGCATCAGGCACAAATCAAACAATGGATTTATACATTTATCCAAAATGATGTAAAGATAATTGACCTAATGGTTGCAGTCCCATATGATTTGAAGAATTATTTGGATCATTCGATCGTATCCAACACCCCGCAGATTCCAGATAGAGAAGGGAGATGGAAGGATGGTTATGCCGGCATACGGGTCTGGAGCGCATCCAACGGTTTGGCAGCCAATTAGTCTGGAAGAACTTCAATCTTTAAAGAGTGAGCTGTCAGGAAAGTATTGTTTTGCAGCAGGGGCGACATTATTGCGTACTCAGTGGGAAGGTGGACTTATTCCTGTACCTGAGCACATGATTAGCCTAGCTCGTATTCCAGGTGTAAGCGGCGTATATGTGGATGGAGATAACATGGTCATTGGAGCACTGACGCGATTGAATCAATGTGCTTCAGACATTCATCTGCAACAACTGCCCTTACTACAGTCTGCAATGAATGCCATAGCAGCTCCCTCTATTCGCAACTTGGCGACGATTGGCGGAAACATTGTATCCGGAGTGGGGGACGCCATCCCTGCACTCCTCGTATACGATGCACAGTTGTATTGGATGACGGACCATGGCATGGAGATGCGCAGTCTTTCATCCTGGTTGAATGGTGGCAGTGACGGTAGTCGCAACCCGAATGATGTGTTAATCGCCATTCTTATTCCAATGAAAGATATACCTCCCCCTGATAGCATTAGTGAACCGATGTCTGTGGCGCGTGAGATTTCATTTTACCGCAAGCTGGGTCGACGGGAGGCCTTTACAGCATCGCTGGTGACGATTGCATTTCACGGAGAAGTGGGCACAGATGGCCGCTGGAATAAGATAGCAATCGCTGCAGGTGGAGGTTCAGGCATGGCCATGCGGCTTCCCGAATCGGAGAAGCTGCTTCTTGGCAGCGAGGTTTCTATTATGCAGGCTCCAGCTCTGACTGCTGCAGTCGTGCCGGAATTCGTAACTTATCGTGATGCATTCGCTACAGAACAGTACCGTAAGCAGACAGCAGGTAATATGCTCGGTGCCGGACTCTGGGAAGCTCTTCGCTCATAGGAGAAAAACCAATTTGGAGAAGCAAACCGTGAGTCTAACAGCTTTCGGAAGGGAGAAAGGGGAGAGAGATCATGCTCTTGAATCGGGATAGTAGTGAAAAACGCTGGCATCTGCGGCCAGATGGGGTTGGCAAAGTGACAGGACAGCTTCAATATCTGACAGACATGACGCTGCCTGGAATGTTACACGGAAGGGTCCTTCGAAGCGCCTACCCCTATGCCCGCATATTGTCTATCGATATTACCGGAGCTGCGGCTATGGAGGGTGTATTTGCCGTACTTACCTCCAAAGATGTACCCGGCTTGAACCGTTTCGGCATTGCGACTCCGGATCAGCCTGTATTTTGCGAGAAGGTTGTTCGTTATGTTGGAGATGCCATTGCCGCAGTTGCTGCGGATTCCCCGGAACGTGCAGCACTCGCTTTGGAGGCAATCCGGGTAGAGTATGAGGAATGTACTCCGCTGGACAGCCCCGAGGCTGCACTGGCACCTGGTGCACCAGAGCTCCATGAACATGGCCCCGGCAACGTACTGCACCGTACCGAAATCAAGCGTGGTCATGTGGATGAGGGCTTTGCTGCATGCGAACATATCGTGAGTGAGACGTATTATACCCCTCGCCAGATGCATGCTTATATGGAGACTGAAGGCGGGTTGTTTGTGCCTGATGAAAGTGGGAGACTTCATGTCTATGCAGCTACACAGCATGGTTACAAGGATAGAATGCAGCTTGCCCGAATCATCGGTTGTCCCGAAGAGGATATCCGGGTTGTCTCGTCTCCGATTGGCGGTTCCTTTGGTGGAAAAGATGAGCTGAATGTGCAGCCCTATGGTGCACTTCTTGCTTTACGAAGCGGACGTCCCGTGAAAATGCACAACTCCCGCAAAGAATCTGTACGTGCAGGCCTGAAACGGCATCCGATGAAAATTGAAATGCAGACAGGTATCAGCCGTGAAGGCATGATTCAGGCTCACCGGGTAAGGATTACCGCAGACACGGGGGCATATGCCACGCTGGGAGCACCTGTCCTGAATTTCTGCACAGAGCATTGTCTTGGACCCTATTCCATTCCCCATGTGGATGTGGAAGGTGTATCGGTGTATACAAATAATGGGGTGTCGGGAGAGTTTCGCGGATTTGGTGGTAATCAGGCGATCTTTGCAATGGAGGGGCAGATGGATCGACTCGCCGAGATTATGGATATGGACCCTTGGGAGTTTCGGAGACGCAACATGAGGGAAAAGACCGATCCTGGACCGTTGAATCAACGGATTCTGGTCACGGATGGACTGTCGCAAGTATGGGAGGCAATGGATCGTTCCGAGTTATGGCAGAAACATAAACATCCCCCGGCAGATCTTGCTCTGCCACCCTGGATCAAACGTGGTGTGGGTGCAGCCATCGCGATGCACGGGGCAGGCCTGGGTTATGGCATTCCCGATCCGGCCGGGGGCCGGCTGTCCCTGAATGCCGAAGGTAAGATTGAAGTGGCTTTTAGTTACGAAGAATTCGGTCAGGGACTCATTGCCACTCTCGAAATGATGCTTTGCGATCTGTTCCAGTGCTCCACATCCGATCTGAGCATCATCATTGGGGATACGGATCGAGTTCCGCACAGTGGTTCAAGTACCGCTTCGCGTTCAACAACGATGGCCTGGATGGCTCTTCAGCGATTACAGGGTCCTTTTCGTTCCAAAATTTTGTCGGTAGCCTCTACCTTATCAGGAATTCCGGCTGACGAACTGATTACTGGAATAGGGGGAGTATGGCGCAATGGACAGCTTCCTCCAGAACGTGCAGCGAATGATACGACGATGGATACCAGAGTTGTTGTTTCTTACGTAGATCTGGCGAAGCATGGAGAAGCGGAAGAATGGACTTTTGATACTCATTTTGAATATCCGACCACGCCGGACAATGTTGTGGGCGGGCATTATCTATATACGTATGCGGCAGTAGCCGCAGAGGTGGAGGTCAACACGCTCACCGGGGAAGCCAAATTGCTGGATACAAAGCATGTAGTGGCGGCTGGCCCTGTCATCAATCCAATGGGATTCATCGGACAGATCGAAGGCGGGAGTGTAATGGCTCTGGGTTTTACATTGACCGAATACGCCGTTATGCAGGACAGTCGCTATATGACAACCAATCTGGACACCTACCTGATTCCAACGATTCGAGATATTCACACAAATCTAGAGGTCGAGGCAATTGAAGATCTACCCGAGGGTGATCCGTTTGGACCGCGGGGGATTGGCGAGATCGGTTCGGTGGCGCTTGCTCCAGCTATAACCGCTGCAATTCATCAGGCTACAGGGATATGGGTTAATCGTTTGCCTGTTCCGAGAGATCAATTAATCCAACCATTGGACGTACCGCTTCGGGAAGGAGTGATTCCATCATGACTGTACCGTTGGACAATTTCTGGACAGCCGTTGTGAATGGGGAAGAGAAACAATTGCAGATCGCCCAAACAACCCGCCTTGTGGATGTACTGCGCTCGTATTTGAATCTGACCGGAACGAAAGTTTCCTGCGAAGTAGGCCGCTGCGGTGCATGTATGGTGCTGATGGATGGAGAGCCGGTCAACTCGTGTCTCGTTATGGCTTATCAATGTGTTGGCAGTGAGATCATTACGATAGAAGGGTTACATGGTGAAAAGGAAGGTGAGCTGCATCCGATTCAACAGGCTTTTCTCGAGGAAGGCGGCTTCCAATGCGGGTATTGTACTCCTGGAATGGTGATTTCCACCAAAGCGCTCCTGGACCGCTATCCGCAGCCTAGTCAGGAGCAGATTGAAGCGGGATTATGCGGCAATCTGTGCCGCTGTACCGGATATGGAGGAATACTTCGTGCGGTAAGGAAGATGATTGATGAGCATGACATAGCATGTTCAAACTAATGATTATGGCATTAAGGTGGGGGCTCTGTCCTGCTCGGATTTTTCAAATATCATTAAATTTTATAGACCAACCTACGCTCTGCGGGTTGGTCTTTGTTGTTCAATGAAATATCTTACGAAAAGAGTGAATACGGGCACAGTGAGGACTTGTCAGTCCGTATGCTTTTCATTTGTCCATATGTTACTTATAATAGATGTCCAATGAAGATGGCGTAATTGATATTACACGCAAGGAGGGGTGATTCTTGAACAAATCAGATCGTATGCTGGCCATCGTACTTGAGCTGCAGCGTGGGAAGGTGCAACGAGCGGAAGATTTAGCCCTCTTGTTTGAAACCAGTGTTCGTACCATATACAGGGACATTCAGGCGTTATGTGAGGCAGGTGTTCCTATAGTGGGAGAACCCGGAGTAGGATATTCTCTTATGGAAGGATACTTTTTGCCTCCGGTCAGCTTGACCGCTGAAGAAGCCGTTACACTTCTGATCGGACTTGATTTTGTTGAGCAGCGCTTCGATAGCTATTACAAGAGCACATCCCTCACGTCCCGTTCCAAAATTGAGGCCATCCTGCCTGGCCCTCTTCGAGAAGAGGTTGGACAGATACGACAGGGTATCCGTCTCCTTCGTTCAGCGGACAGTGATGCACGTGATCGAGAGATCGAACATATGGGTGTCATCCGAACCGCAATGCAGCATAAGCTCAAAATCCGCTTTCATTATCATAAGCCTGGAACTATTAATGAAAGCGTGCAAAAGACCGCTCGTATGTCTTCCCCTTACGGGATGCTTTGGATGCAAGGCTCATGGATGCTGATTGCCCGATGCGATTTGCGACAAGAGATTCGTCATTTTCGTATATCCCGCATGAGCGGACTGGAGATCAGCACTGATCCGTTCGAACTTCCTCCAGGTTTTAATATTCATAGCTACTCACCACCTGACAACCGTGATGTTCATGTCCGTGTATGGTTTGATGGTCGAATTGCAGACAGGGTGATTGAAGCGAACAATTTCTACATGGAGAAAGCAGATCTACAATCCGATGGATTATATGCAGATTTTCGTGTAAGGCATCCAGAAGACGTTCTGCATTGGATACTTGGCTGGGGAGCGTCAGCTATGGTTTTGGAGCCCGAATCGTTGAGGATACGTATTCGCGAGGAAGCAAGCAATCTTCTTAAACACTACTGACATAACGCTGTCAGTAGTGTTTGTGTATGATCGGTTTATAACCGATTGAAGGAGCTGTTTATTTGTATGAATACGCCAAGAACAACGAACAAAGGTGAGATTCGACGTCATTTTGAGATGACACTTGAACGTTATTTACAAGAACTGGATAAGATGAGTGATGCTCAGTTAAGGTACAAACCCAGTGATATGAAGTGGTCGGTCGGCCAGATGTACCAGCATTTAATTCAGTCTGCGATGAAAATGCATTTAGCCAATGTTCGACTTTGTATAAGTGCAGACGAGGACGCTGATAAGAAGAAAAACCAGGGCAAAACAGAAGCAGGCGAAGCTGTTTTTGCACAAGCGAGTTTTCCGCCGATCCGTATTCACGTTCCTGCTTCTCCTGAGTATACTCCGCTTCAACCAGATGGAAGAGAATCAATAATTCAAGGGTTGGTTGAGGTAAGGGATGAAATGCGGAAAATGGACTTGCTGCTGGAAGGAAAAACGTCGAAATGTACGTTGCCACATCCAAGATTCGGCGGTTTGAATGCAGACGAGTGGTTTATATTGGTCGAGATGCATTATCGTCATCATTTTTTGCAGCTTGAGCGTCTGAAGACGGCATGGGAAGAACAGGAGCAGAGAGATGAATGAACTGGAAAAACATAATTTGATGGTCACCAGTAAAGAAATAAAGCAGATTTATACGAGTAAACTGGCTTCTCAGTTAGAGGTCGAGGCGGAATCTGAAAAAGGAAACCGCTACTGGATCAGCGTTGTGTCCGCCTCTCATGTGGAGAAAGGCGTAGAAGGTGGCTTTGCTCAGCTCTGTCACGGCAAGGCAGCACCTCTGCGTAGAATGAATGCAGGCGACTGGCTGATCTATTATTCGCCTCGAACCAGCTTGCATGGGGGCAAGGTACTTCAAGCATTTACCGCCATAGGACGTGTAGCAGACAATCAGGTGTACACCTACCGCATGTCGGATTCCTTTGTGCCATATCGGAGGAATGTCCAGTATTATCCTTGTCAGCAGGTGAAGATCGCTGAACTGCTAGACCAACTGGTACTTACTCGGGGACAGGCACGTTGGGGATATCAATTTAGATATGGGCATTTGCAGATTCAAAGAGAGGATTTCCTGAAAATTGCAGTAGCCATGTCGGGGACTGAGATAGAAACCTGCTAACCTGCAAGTTTGGGCAAAAATTCAGATCATATCTTTGTAATGAATTAAAATGTAGAAAAAATGGACCTTTTGAGGGAAAACATTAAAAATCGAAGGATTTATTGTACGTAATAATTATTATGTAAACTTATTATTTTCGATGACCTCCATAAGCTGTATCTATATTGCTAGTCATGTCCAAAGGGCGTATAGAGTTGGATTTGGGTGGTTTTTCAGATCGATTCATTGAAGAACATACCTTGCACATAACCTCATCAATATTGTTCCTTTGGCATTGCATTAAGGCTGAAATGGGCCTATTAAAATCGTTTTCGATGAATGTGAGAACGAATAGTATTTTTCGCTGTAGATTTAATCTTTATATTATAACTACCTTGTTATATGCAACAATTTGTTAATATTTACCTTTTTACACTCTCTACGCGATGAATATGGAGTTTCAAAAAATATAAGATGAATCGACCACTTCAAACCAGTGTTATTGGGTGGATTAGAGCTGTAAAATAGCTTGTTCAAAGGTGTATAACTGTGTGTATTTATGGAGGAGAGAACGTATGGGTTGTTTTCCCAAAAGCGAGCTATTACGCTCGTTTTAGATCAATTTCATATGGATTTGCGATGGATTTAGTACCGCTTTCAATGTATGCTTTTGGAAACTGGAAAGGAAGTGGGAAAAATGGAACGCGAACTGGCGTTGGAAATTGTCCGAGTAACAGAATTGGCTGCGTTAGCTTCAGCTCCCTGGATGGGGCGGGGCGACAAGAATAGTGCAGATGAGGCGGCTACTTTGGCTATGCGCGCCATGTTCGATTCCGTGTCCATTCGCGGCACGGTGGTAATCGGTGAAGGAGAAATGGATGAAGCACCCATGTTGTATATCGGCGAGGAAGTCGGCAACGCTGAGGGTCCCGAGGTTGATGTGGCTGTAGATCCTTTGGAAGGTACAGAGATTGTAGCCAAGGGCCTGAACAACGCTTTATCGGTTATTGCAGTGGCGGGAAAAGGCAACCTGCTCCACGCACCGGATATGTACATGGAGAAGCTGGCAGTTGGGCCAGCTCTGGTCGGCAAGGTCAGTATTGAAGACCCGGTTGAGGTGACATTGGAGAAAGCCGCAGAAGCATTGAACAAAAACATTTCAGATCTAACTGTCATGATTCTGGACCGTGTCCGGCATGAGAGCACGATCAAAACTTTACGAAAGGTTGGAGTGCGAATCAAGTTCCTTAGTGATGGTGACGTTGCTGGTGCGATGGCACCTGCGTTCCCGGAGGCGGGAATTGATCTGTATGTCGGATCAGGTGGAGCGCCGGAAGGCGTGCTTGCTGCAGCCGCACTGTCTTGCCTGGGTGGAGAAATTCAAGGTCGCCTGATGCCTGCCAACGCAGATGAATTCCAGCGCTGCTTGCAGATGGGGATCGACAATCCCTACAAAGTATTAACGATGCAGGATATGATCGGCACGGAGGATGTTATTTTTGCGGCAACGGGTGTGACCCCGGGTGAGATTTTAGGCGGTGTGCGTTACCTCGCAGATGACCGGGCTGAGACCGATTCCATCGTTATGCGTGCCAAAACTAAAACCATTCGTTTCATCCGTTCTCAGCATTTCCTTCCGAATAAAGAAGTGTTGCACAAAGTGCGGCAGCTTCAATCGACACCTGAACCTTCGGATCGCATTCAAAGTCAGGTCACCATTTTGGAACAGGCGGAGTTCAGTCAATCATCCGTTGGTAACGGTGTGACGACCTAAATTAAATTTGTTCTGGGATGTTTATGGGTTTTACTTTTCGATATATTTCCATATGAAATCATCTGAAAAAAATGCTGTTAATTTGGGACAAGTTACAGGAGAATATAGTAAGAAAAGGATGGGGAATTTGTTTACACAAATCCTCATCTTTTTTTATGTTAAAAGCATTGACAACGGTTACAACACATGAGAAGATGTACGCGCGTACATAAATACCATATTTTTATAGATTGCATCGTTTTTGCATGTGTTCAGGAAACATGAAGGAGGTGAGATCCATGGCATCCCGTAAAGAAGTGGCTGATCTTGCCGGTGTTTCGGAAGCTACAGTATCCCGAGTTCTTAATGGCGTTGGTCCTATTAAAGAAGAGACCCGTCGCAAGGTGCTCGAAGCTTCTGAGCAGTTGGGTTACGTGCCCAGTGCACTGGCCCGCAGCTTTGCGAGAAGTAAAAGCGGTAACCTTGGCGTGGTGCTGCCCTACGTTCCGAAGGCGCACTTGTTCTCGGCGTATTTCTTCTCGGAAATGCTGAGCGGCATTGGGAGCAAAGCCAGGGACAGCGGCATGGACCTGCTGGTCATGTTCAGGACACCAGGTGAAGTGATGAATTATACGGATCTGTTCCGCCGTCAGAAAGTGGATGCCTGCATCATTCTCGGCGCGCGAGATGATCACGGGGAATTGGCAGCCATGCAGCAGCTTCAGCAGGAGGAGCATCCGTTCTGCGTAATGAATCAGCACTTTGCAGGCGAATCATTCATGGAAGTGGATGCTGATCATGTGGAGGGCAGCAGGCTTGCAATACGACACTTAACCGATCAGGGGTACCGGAATATTGCCTTTCTCAATGGTCCGGATAGTTATTCCAACAGTCAGGAGCGGCTTCAGGGCGTTCAGATCGGACTGAATGAGGCCGGAATGAATATGGATTCCAGCCTGCTGCTGGAGGGGAATTACGGCAGACGAAGCGGGGTGGAGGCTGCTGCCACCATTGCAGCCAGGCTTAGCGAGATTGATGCTGTATTTGCTGCGAATGACCGGATGGCGATCGGTGTTATGCATGGTTTGCGCGAGCGCGGAATCAAGGTACAGGATTTCCCCGCATTCGTGGGTTACGATGACTCCGATGCTGCGGAGATGGCGGTTCCACCGCTAAGCAGCGTCAGGGTTCCCTTTTATGAAATGGGAGAACTGGCTGCATCCAAGTTGATTCATGGATCATTGGGGGCAAGAGCTTCAACTGCCAGTCCTGAAGTCACCCCAGTAACTGCAAGGCAGTTGTTGCCTACGGAGCTGATTATCCGTGCATCTTCAATCCGCAATTAATACATTACAAGCTTTATCCCAAAGGAGGAAATGACCATGTCAAATCGTCTTCGTGTCGGAATGGTTGGATACAAATTTATGGGGAAAGCCCACAGCAATGCTTATCGTAGCCTGCCGATGTTTTTCCCGTCTGCCCCGTTGCAGCCCGAGATGTCGGTAATCTGTGGACGCAACGAGCAGGGAGTTCAGGAGGCTGCCAGCCAGTTTGGTTGGTCTGAAAGTGTAACGGATTGGCGTGAGCTGGTACGACGTGATGATATCGATCTGATCGATATTAATGCTCCAAGTGATGCTCATAAGGAAATCGCTCTGGAAGCCGCTCGTCAGGGTAAACATCTGTTCTGTGAAAAGCCGCTGGCTCTATCGCTCGCTGATTCGCGTGAAATGCTCCAGGCTGCAGAAGAAGCAGGAGTTGCGCACATGGTTGGATTCAATTACCGCTTCTCTCCGGCTGTGCAATTGGCCAAAGAATTGGTGCAAAGCGGACGTCTGGGCAAAATCTATCATTTCCGCGCATTTTTCCTTCAGGACTGGATTATGGACCCTTCGTTCCCGCTGGTATGGCGTCTGCAAAAGGAAGTAGCAGGTTACGGCTCGCATGGCGATCTCGGCGCACACCTGATTGATCTGGCACGCTTCCTGGTCGGCGAATTCAAGGAAGTGATCGGGATGAGCGAAACGTTCATTAAGGAGCGGCCGCTTGCTTCGGAAATGACCGGACTTAGCGCCAAAGGCAGCTCGAACGCAGATGCTCCAAAGGGTGAGGTGACGGTCGATGATGCCACTTTGTTCCTCGCGCGGTTTGCAGATGGTGCGCTGGGCAGCTTCGAGGCTACACGCTTTGCAGCAGGTCACCGCAGTACTAACTCGTTTGAGATTAATGGCAGTCTGGGCAGTGTCCGGTTTGATTTTGAACGGATGAATGAACTGGAAGTGTATTTTACAAAGGACGAGGAAGATGTGCAGGGCTTCCGCCGTGTTCTGGCAACCGATCCGGCACACAAATATTCAGAGGCCTGGTGGCCTGCAGGTCATACGATTGGGTTCGAGCATACGTTTACGCATGAAATGCTGGAGCTGGTGACTGCAATCTCCGAAGGACGTCAGCCTGAGCCAAGTTTCCACGATGGCGTTGCCTGTCAAGCGATATTGGAAGCGGTTGAACGTTCCGTTACAGAGCGCCGCTGGGTATCGCTAGAAGAAATGTAAGTGTCCGACCACTGAAACTGTGAAGTGCACGTCATGTTGGCACTCATTTGAAATAATAACTAAATATAAGCCTGGATGTTTTGGCCTGTAAGAGGTCTTGATTTTGTGCAAGGTCCGTTAGAATGACAATAACTTAACTTTCCGGAAAGCGAGTGATCGGTGATGAGCAAAGCACTAATCGTATGGGGCGGCTGGGATGGACATGAACCTGAGCAGGTAGCAGCGATATTTGAACGCATTTTGAAGGAAGAACAATTCGAGGTCGAGGTTTCTGATACACTGAATGCTTATGCGGACGCAGACAAATTGTTGGGTTTGGATCTGATCGTTCCCCTGTGGACGATGGGGCAGATTGAACAGGAACTGGTCAATAACGTATCTGCAGCTGTTCAGAGCGGCGTGGGCCTTGCGGGTCTTCATGGCGGGATGTGTGATGCGTTCCGCAACAACGTCGACTGGCAGTTCATGACGGGGGGACAGTGGGTTGCGCATCCGGGGAACGACGGCGTGGAGTACACGGTAAACATGAAGCGTGGTTCCAGTCCGCTCTTGGATCATATTGAAGATTTCCAGGTGAAAAGTGAACAGTACTATCTGCATGTGGACCCTGCTGTGGAAGTACTGGCAACGACTCGTTTTCCAGTCGTTAACGGTCCTCATGCAGCGAATGGCCCGGTGGATATGCCTGTTGTTTGGACCAAACGCTGGGGCGCTGGTCGTGTATTCTACAACTCGCTCGGACACCATGCAGACATCGTGGAAATGAAGCAAGTTACTGAAATGATGCGCAGTGGTTTCAAATGGACTGCGGCAGGCAAAGCGCTCGCGCAAAGCCGCACAGATGCAGTCGCTGAGGTATACACAGGAATGGCAGATAACCAAAACAACTAATTTAATTCTAAATGATATCCGTTGAGATAAATATATTTGCCCACATGACAGTGATCTGAGAATCATTCTGGAAGCGCTATATCAAGTGGAAAACGAGGGGAGCCCTGGCATGAAAACAATGAAAGTAGGCATTATAGGCTGTGGTAAAATCAGCGGTATTTATATGGAGAACTGTCATCGATTTGAGGTGCTCGATCTTGTTGCGGTTGCAGATCTCGACCGGAACAGAGCAGAGGAGCAGGCAGCTGCTTATAATGTCCCTAATGTATACACGGTAGATGAAATTTTGGCAGACCCCGAGATCGATCTGATCATTAATTTGACGATTCCTGCCGTTCATGCGGATGTATGCTTGCGAGCGCTCGAAGCAGGTAAACATGTCTACGTGGAAAAACCACTCGCTGTTACACGTGAAGAGGGTCAGGCAGTTCTGGAAACGGCCAAGCGCAAAGGTCTGCTCGTAGGCTGTGCGCCAGAGACGTTCTTCGGTTCGGGCATTCAGACTGCTCTCAAAGTGGTGGAGGATGGTGTCATCGGCAAACCTGTGGCAGCCACTGCATTCATGATGAGCCGTGGGCATGAGCACTGGCATCCCGATCCGGAGTTCTATTATGCAGCCGGTGGCGGGCCGATGTTTGATATGGGGCCTTATTACCTGACTGCGCTCGTACAGTTGCTTGGGCCAATCAAGTCGATTGCTGGCATGACAGGCAAAGCGATGGAACAGCGGACGATTACGAGTGAGAAAAAGAGAGGTCAAACCGTACCTGTCGAAATTCCAACACATGTAGCTGGATTATTGCAATTTGAACAGGGAGCGATTGGTACGCTGATCACGAGTTTTGACGTATTTGGCGGCAGTGTACTTCCACCAATTGAAGTATATGGCACCCATGGAACACTACAGGTTCCTGATCCAAATACATTCGGCGGTCCGGTTCGTTACCGTTTGCTGGGTGATGAGGAGTGGACTGAAGTTCCACTTCTGCCGGGATATCAGGAAAATACACGCGGTATCGGTGTCGCTGATATGGCTTATGCAGTGAACAGCGGTCGCAATCACCGCGCGAGTGGAGAATTAGCCTATCATGTGCTCGAAGCCATGTGGGCGTTCCATGACTCTTCGGATGAACAGACTTTCTATAAAATGGACAGCACGTGTCAGCGCCCGGCTGCACTGCCGGCAAATCTGCCATTGTACACGCTCGATCAATAATCGATCAAGATATAGCTATAGCCCTGACTCCCGATACGTGGGAAGCAGGGCTATTTTTCTTTTTATGTTCAAGCATGATCAGGGTTCGAATCCAGCCTGGCTAATCCAGATTTCATGTTCCGCAAAATGCGCATTCATTCGTTGAACTACAATTTTGTATGCTTCAGGGCTGTACCAATCTTCCTTACCCACTTGCTGGTAGAGCGATTCCATGCCAAGTCTCCGTGTTCGCTTTCCCTCACTGCCATCCCCCATGAAATAATCGTCAATGCATACCCGCTGGACAAGCGGTCTCAGGACGGCTGCAAAGTGTTCGCTGCTGGGCAATACGGGTGCAATAGCAGCCTGTGTGGGGATGCCGGCATCCCTCAGTTGTTCCAATGCACGAAATCTGCCTGCAATTGGTGGAGCTGCCGGGCTAAATTGCTTGCGGATATCGTCCAGGTCCGTTTCCACGGTCATGCTTACACGCACACGATCACCCAACTTTTGCAGCAGATCGATATCTCGAGTCACGAGTGGGCTTCGGGTTTGGACCAATATAAAATCGGGCGGATGTTCAACCATAACTTCCAGCAATGATCGCGTGATTTGCTCCTTATACTCAACAGGCTGATACGGATCAGTACTGGATGACATAAAGATCGTGACTTCACCTTTCGTTTTCGCACGTTTCATCTCTTTGACAAGCACACTGGCGGCTTCCTGTTTCACATCAACCCAGCTTCCCCAAGGCTCATTGCGAAATAAAGATACTGGCATTTGCCTTACGTAACAGTAGGAACAGCCAAAAGCGCAGCCTGTGTAGGGATTCAGTGTATGCGTATAGCCATTAAGGAACCCTGTTCCTTTGTTTAGCAACGTCTTGGGTACTTTGTATAATAGGCTGGTCTTCATGATTCATCACGCCTCTGTTCACGGTAATTTGCAGGTGTGCATCCAGTATGTTTTCGAAATACCGTAATAAAATATGCCGGATTGGCTATGCCGACCTGACGGCCAATATCGGTGACCGTAAGCCCGGTGCTTTCGAGCAAATTGCGGGCTTCGGTGACTCGTTTTTCCTGAATATACTCCACAGGCGTTTGGCCGGTAATCCGTTTGAACACACGATGCAGATGATACGGACTGCCGTGACTAACATTTGCAAGAATATCAAGTGTCAGGGACTCGGCAAAATGATGCTCAATATAGTCTGTTACAACGGAAATCCACTCCTGATCGGGGACTCGCTCACCTGTTGGTTTGCATCGTTTGCATGGACGGAAATGTCGTTCCAATGCTTCTTCAGGGTTATTAAATATAGAGACATTCTCATATTTCGGTGCTTTCGACTTGCAGGAAGGCCTGCAAAAGATGCCTGTTGTCTTGACTCCGTAATAGAATTTACCGTCGAAGTTGCTGTCGTTGTGGATAATGGCTTTCCACTGTTTGTCGTCTATAGGAACAGGATCTATTTGATAGGGGTTATGACTTTCCATAGAGATCACCTCAACTCTCATTATACCCCTGATTCGTTGAAATCGAGGGATTATCATACATAAAAGCAAGATATCAATATGTTGGAAATCTGCCTCCCTTCAATCTGAATGAAATATAGGCTACAATGTACAGGATGGCAAGCTGTTTTAAGTGTGTAATTTATTTACGAAAGAGGTAGATTGAATGGTTCGTTTCGGAGTGGTAGGTACCAACTGGATTACAGAGAGGCTTCTTGAGGCCGCTGCACAAGTCGAAGGATTCGAATTGACCGCCGTGTATTCAAGAACTGAAGATAAAGCTAATGCATTCGCAGATCAATATGATGCTGCATATCGATTCACCAATCTGGAAGAGATGGCGTTGAGTGATGGGTTCGATGCCGTGTACATTGCTACACCGAATACCTTTCATGCCGAACAGGCAGAGCTGTTTCTGAGAAACGGCAAACATGTCTTGTGCGAGAAGCCCTTGGCAGCCAATGGGGCAGAGGTTCGTCGTATGATTGATACAGCGCGAGAACATGAAGTTCTGCTCATGGAGGCCATGAAATCAACCCTTGTTCCCTCGTTCAAAATGGTACAGTCTCACCTACATAAGATTGGCCCGGTACGTAAATATGTGGCGAGTTACTGTCAGTACTCTTCCAGATACGACAAGTATAAAGAAGGAATCGTCCTGAATGCGTTCAAACCCGATCTCGCTAACGGTGCGTTAATGGATCTTGGTGTGTATTGTCTCTATCCATTGATAACACTGTTTGGTGAGCCTAACCAAGTTCAATCCCAGGCGATGATGTTGGAATCCGGGGTAGACGGACAAGGCAGTGTCATCCTGAATTATGATGAGATGGAAGCGGTAGTGACGTACTCCAAAATCTCCAATTCTCATGTTCCAAGCGAAATTATGGGCGAACGTGGCAGCATCATCATTGACAAAATTGGTTCACCTGAACATGCAGAGATACGCTACAATGATGGTACGATAGAGAAACTTACTGCCGAGCAAATTCACCCATCGATGTATTATGAGGTAGAGGAATTTGTGAATCTGATTCATCAGGGCAAAAAGGAATCGGACATGAACACCTATGAACGTTCCTATGTTACCATGCAGGTGATGGATCAGATCCGGCAGCAGATTGGTCTTGTTTTTCCTAACGATTAATTCTGGAAAGTGAGCTGAGACGAGATGAGCAGAGATGAGCAGAAGAGCAGAGCAGCCGGCCTGGAGCTGGCACAGATTATTTTTATCGGGCGAACCTTCGAGGAATATATGAAGATGTTCAACCTGACTGTGGATGAGATTAAAGGCAAGTCCATTCTCGATTGTCCGGGCGGGGCTTGTTCTTTCAGTAGCCATGCGCGAGAGTTGGGTGCAGATCCCAGGGCAGCGGATATTGCTTATGAATACGAGAGCGGCCAACTGGAAGTGAAGGGACTTCAGGACATAGAGCATACAATGAAACAAATGGAACAGGTACAAGACAAATATAGATGGGATGATTTCGGTTCGATCCAGGGCTTGAAAGAAGAGCGTAGACGTGCAATCATCGATTGTGTTGCAGATATGAGACGTTTTCCTGACCGTTATGTGGCTTCTATACTGCCGGAGTTGCCTTTTGCCGATGAACAATTCGATCTGACATTGTCTGCGCATTTTCTGTTTACGTATGCAGATCGCCTGGATGCCGATTTCCATCTTCAGACGATTCTTGAGCTGTTGCGTGTGACCAAACGGGAGCTGCGGATTTTTCCTACGGTAGACTTATCTGGCAAACGTTATGAGCATATGGATGAACTAAAGGCTATACTGGAAGAACGCGGATATATCACTTGTGAAGAGAAAACTTCATACGAATTCCAGCGGGGAGCACATACGATGCTCCATATTGTGAAATCCCGGTAAAAATACCCGAGTTGCAACAACACAGCCTGCACTTCATTTATGAAGGTTTCAATAAGGATTAAGATACGTAAGACCAGAAAAGGTTAGGAGGTTTTATCGGATGAAAAAAGTACTTATACTTGGTGGGACACGTTTCTTTGGCAAACGTCTGGTTGATCATTTACTTTGGGAAGGTAAGTCTCAGATCACCGTCGCAACTCGCGGCAAAACGGATGTAGACTTTGGACCTGAGGTTAACCGGATTAAAATGGATCGTGAAGATCCGAAATCTCTCGCCGAGGTTGCGCAGACCGACATGTGGGATATTGTCTATGACAACATCTGTTACTCGCCAGATGCGGCGAAGTCGGCATGCGAAGCTTTTGCAGGACGTACCCAAAGATACATTCTGACTTCAACTCTTTCGGTATATGGAGATCCCAAACCTGGATTTACGGAAGACGATTTTGATCCGTACACCTATCCGGTGCAATATGGTAGCCATGAGGATTTCTCGTATGGAGAGGGCAAACGTCTTGCGGAAGCTGTCTTTTTCCAGGAAGCGGATTTCCCGGTGGCGGCGATGCGTATTCCGATTGTACTCGGAATTGATGATTACACGCGAAGACTTCATTTTCATATTGAACATGTGCAAAAAGGAAAACCTATCGGCATGCCAAATCCGGAAGCCGAGATTGGATTCATTAATTCCACGGAAGCCGCGAGATTTCTCGCCTGGCTTGGACATTCATCCATTACAGGACCCGTGAATGCAGCATCCAAAGGGGCTATAACACTCTCTTCCATGATGAAATTGATTGAAACGGTAACCGGCATGCAATCCCAGGTACTATCCGAAACGATCAAAGAAGATATGTCACCCTTTGGAATCTCGGAATCCTGGACAATGGATACTTCCAAAGCAGAGGAGGCGGGATATACGTTCGAAGCATTGATGGATTGGTTCCCCGGTCTGGTTCGCGAAGTGGCTCTGGCACTTCAATCCGAGGGATAAATTGAACTAAAGATTATTTACGCTCCCGATCGCTGTTATCGTGTAAATGATAGTTCAATTTATATAGAATAGAATTCATGTATATAAGGTACATTTCATACAAAGAAAACAGGACGCAGTCAGAGAGGTCTTCTCCGATGCGTCCTGTTTGTGTTTGCCTCAACCTACTATTTTTCTCACGAGTCAGGGATGATCTTCAATTGCTCTCCTGTTTATTCAGAAGGCACCGAGGCGGACGCGCGAATGCGCAGTTCAGACGGCATAATGATGCTCTGTGGCTCCTCAGGAGCCTTGCCTTCAATTCGATCGATCAGCATTTGCATGCCGATGGCACCGAAATCATAGGCAGGCTGTGCAGCAACAGTGAGAAATGGATCAAAGACGGATGCCAGATCCAGATCATCAAAACAGACGACCGAGATGTCCTCAGGCACACGCATGCCCCGTTTACGTAAAAGTCGAATGACGCCAATGGCGAGCATGTTGTTTGCTGCAAATATGGCTGTAGGTTTGTGCTGATGTGCAAGCAAACGGTCAATACCCTCTTCATCGCTGAAATCCCGATATCCTGTTCGAAGGATTAAACCTGAATCAAAAGGAAGCTCGGCTTCTCGCAGGCCCTCCATGTATCCTTCTTCTCGCAGCCGTGCAGTCGAAACCTCAGAAGAACCATTGACCAAAGCAATGCAGCGATGCCCCAGATTCGTCAGATATCGAATCAGTTGAAGCGCACCGTCTCGGCTGTCCCCAGCGATAACGTCCGATGTGATTCCCGGGACAGTACGGTCCAAAATGACAAACGGAATGTTGCGTTCCTGCAGCTGCTTCAAGTGATTCAGCGAGCGATCTCCTGCAGGTGCAAACAGTACACCATCCACACGGGTAGACAAGATCGTGTCCACATAATTTTTCTCCTTGTCATAATCCTCGTCACTATTACTGAACAAAAGGCGATAACCGCGCAGATTGGCAGCGTCCTCAGCCCCTCGGGCCAGAGTTGTATAGAAGGGGTTGGTAATATCCGTAATCAGCAGTGACAGCATGTGGGTCCGTTGCAGCACGAGACTTCGTGCATTGGAGTTGGGGATGTAACCAAGTTCTTCAATGACCTGCTGCACACGCTCTCGTGTAGCCGGACTGATGCGACCTGTTTGATTAATGACTTTGGAGACGGTCATGGCGGAGACGTTGGCTTTTTTGGCAATATCATAAATGGTGATCAATGGAATCTAACCTTTCCGCAACATAGTCTTTCCATTCTATAGGATAATGCCAATTGACAGCAACATAAGCTCATGCTATCTTAGGGTTACCGATAACCCTAATCATAAAAAAGTTGATTTATTTCAGTCTAACCGCTCTTCATTTTTGCTCACATCGCTTCCTTCATACTCAATAAGAGGACAGCATAACGGAGTCAATAATATAGTGCGGTTTATTTAATCAAGCATTTGTAAACGCATTCATAACAAGAAAGAGAAGTGGCCGTTGTGGCATGCAACGGTAGTGTGTTACCTCGGTATCGGTGAACTGTAGGAAGAGAATCCTTAATTTGCCCCATCCAACTGCCTACGGACAAGTCACAAGTCATTCGTACCTAATCCATGAAACCATTGAAGGAGGACGTTTTAGTATGACACATCAGGATTACCGTTATAAACAGGCATTTCCGAAGATTGGTATTCGTCCCACGATTGACGGAAGACGCAAGGGTGTTCGCGAATCATTGGAAGAGCAGACGATGCGTATGGCGACGTCCGTTACCGAGCTGCTCGCAGCAGAACTTCGTTATCCCGATGGATCCCCGGTTGAATGCGTCGTGGCCGAGTCTTGTATAGGCGGCGTTAACGAGGCAGCGGCAGCAGCAGAACTATTTAGTCGTTCAAACGTGGGTGTGACGATTACCGTTACACCATGCTGGTGTTATGGAACAGAGACGATGGATATGTCACCTTCCATTCCTACGGCCATTTGGGGCTTTAACGGGACTGAACGTCCGGGTGCAGTATATCTGGCAGCGGTACTCTCTGCCCATGCACAGAAGGGAATTCCGGCTTTTGGCATCTATGGCGAGGATGTTCAGGATGGAGGAGATACGACGATTCCTGATGACGTTCGCGAGAAATTGCTACGGTTCAGCCGTGCGGGTCTTGCAGCTGCAACCCTGAAGGGACGTGCCTATCTCTCCATCGGATCGGTATCCATGGGCATTGCTGGCTCCATCGTAAACGATACTTTTTTCCAGGAGTATCTGGGCATGCGGAACGAATATGTGGATATGAGTGAACTGACTCGTCGGATAGAAGAGGAGATCTACGATCCCGAGGAGTATAAGCTGGCACTGGCTTGGGTGAAGGAGAACTGCAGTGAAGGACCGGATAACAATCCTGCCCATCTACAAACAGATCGCAAACGCAAAGAGTATGAATGGGAAACGGTTGTGAAAATGACCCAAATCGTACGGGATCTGATGGCTGGCAATCCCAAGCTGGCGGAGCTCGGATTCACTGAGGAATCCATGGGCCACCACGCGATTGTCTCGGGATTTCAGGGACAACGGCAATGGACCGATCATTCACCCAACGGAGATTTTCTGGAGTCCATCCTGAATTCTTCCTTTGACTGGAATGGCAAACGTTCACCTTATCTGGTGGCAACGGAGAACGACAGCCTGAATGGTGTGTCAATGTTATTCGGCTCCCTGCTTACACATACCGCGCAGATCTTCGCAGATGTACGCACCTATTGGAGTCCGGATTCGGTAAAACGCGTGACAGGACATCAGCTGGAAGGAAACGCAAAGGACGGTATTCTGCATCTGATCAACTCCGGTTCTGCAGCATTGGATGGTACGGGGCAACAGTCAAGAGCGGGTGAACCTGTGCTCAAGCCTTTCTGGGAAATTACAGACGAAGAGGTTCAGGACTGCCTGAAAGCTACCTCCTGGCGGCCAGCATCTGTGGAATATTTCCGGGGCGGCGGCTATTCGGCTGATTTTCTGACCAAGGGAAGCATGCCTGTTACGATGACACGTCTGAATTTGGTCAAAGGGCTTGGTCCGGTGCTGCAATTGGCTCAAGGTTACACTGTCGATCTGCCTGAGGATGTACATGATACGCTGGATCAGCGTACAGATCCGACTTGGCCATCCACCTGGTTTGCGCCTGTTCTCACGGGATCAGGAGCCTTCACCTCGGTCTATGAAGTGATGAATCAGTGGGGCGCGAACCATGGCTCCATCTCTTATGGACATATCGGAGCGGATCTGCTGACATTGGCCTCCATGCTTCGTATCCCTGTAAGTATGCATAATGTGCCGGAATCCGAGATTTTCCGTCCGCGTGCCTGGGGACTATTCGGTACAAGTGAACCGGAAAGTGCCGATTACCGAGCATGCAGCGTCTTTGGACCTTTGTATCGATAATATCCAAACGGCTTGACGCTGAAGCGAAGGAGGCAGGAGAAATGGAGATTCAGACAACACATGTGCTTGCTGCCGATTATGGCGCCGGAAGCGGTCGGGTTGTCCGGGGGACTTTTGACGGGAGCAAGCTCTCGTTACAGGAAATGCATCGATTCAGCAACGAACCCGTGCAGTTGGGGGAGGGGTTGTATTGGGATTTCCTGCGACTTTTCCACGAATTAAAACAAGGTATTGTGAAGGGCTTGCAAGGAACCTCTCATCCTGTCCGTTCCATTGCTGTGGATACGTGGGGAGTCGACTATGGATTGGTGGACGGGGCGGGAAGATTGTGCTTTAACCCGCGTCATTACCGGGAATCACGCAATGCAAAATGGATGGAAGAAGTCCTGCGCATGGTGAATGAAGAAGAGCTATATTCCATGTCTGGCGTCCTGCCACAACAGATCAATACCGTATTTCAGCTGATTGGTAGTGTACGCGAGCACGCTGAAGATCTCCGGCAGGATGTGCGCATGTTGTTAATGCCGGATTTGTTTAACTATTATCTAACAGGTCAGCAGGCCTGTGAGTATACAATTGCGAGTACAAGCGGCCTGCTGCATGCCGGGGAGGCACGGTGGAATGAACAGCTGATTGGCCGACTTGGTATCCCGGAGACGTTATTCCCACCTCTCGTACAGCCTGGCACGGTGCTGGGGCAGTTAACGGATGACTTGTGTGCGGAGTTGCGAACTGGACCGATGCAAGTGATATCTGTAGGATCACATGATACAGCATCTGCGCTGGCAGCTATTCCAGCGACAGATTCGGAATTTGCTTTTATTAGTTGTGGCACCTGGTCACTCATGGGCGTGGAACGTGACACCCCTGTATTGGATAATCGCAGCCGCCAACTGGGATTCACCAATGAAGGCACGGTAAATGGCAAAGTGCGAACCTTGAAGAATCGCTCAGGCCTGTGGTTATTGCAGGAGTGCAAACGACAGTGGGAACGAGAGAATCAATGTTTTAGCCATGAGGAACTCGTTCAGCTTGCTGCATCGGCAACCGCTCATCAATGTTATGTATCGCCTGGAGATGGAGTGTATTTGGCACCGGGTAACATGCCCGAGCGAATCCGGCAACAGTGCAGTTCCAGCGGGCAAACCATACCTGAAACGACCGGAGCCATTGTGCGTTGTATTCTCGAAAGCTTGGCGTTGGAGTTCAGACAGACTCTGGATGAATTGGAGCTAATTACAGGTACGCGGCCACGGGTAATTCATATGGTCGGTGGCGGCGTGCATAATCGCTTATTGTGCCAATGCACGGCAAATGCAGCAGGTGTTCCGGTGGTAGCCGGCCCAGCAGAGGCAACCTCGGCTGGCAATTGCATGCTGCAATTCCTGGCCCACGGTGAAATGAGCAGCTTGTCCGAGGTGCGGGAGATTATGGCTTCTTCCTTTTCTCCCGAAACCTATGAGCCAGAAGATAGCGCAAGGTGGCAGGAAGCTTACGAAATCTATCAGAACTTGAATCAAACCTTGGCGAACAGATTCAATTAGAAGAGCATTTTGCGCTAGAACGATAAAATCGATTCTGCAAACTGCTGAAATAGAAAAAGTCAAAGGAGTGGAGCAGAACATGTCTGAACAACAGGTAAGGGAAGAATTGACCAAATATGCCCGCAGAGCAGTTGCTCAGGGATTGGTGGTTGGCCCTGGGGGTAATCTAAGCGCCCGTTCCGAAGGAACGATGCTGCTTTCTCCGAGTGGTTATGCACTAGAGGATCTGGAGCCCGATGAATGGATTGCAATTGATATTGCGACTGGTGAGACACGTACCGGATCGACACGTCCTTCTTCCGAAGTATTAATGCACCTCTACAGTTATCGTGTAAATCCTGATATTCAGGCCATTGTGCATACACATCCGGCATACACCATCGCGCTAAGTCTCGTTTTCGATGAATTGCCACATTTGTTCCCTGATCAGTCAGCACTTGTAGGCGATATTGGCTTCGTCCCCTATGTTCTGCCAACGACCAAACTTCTTGCCGATGCGGTGGCTGCAAAGGTTGAAGAGCACACAGCGCTTATTCTGGTAAACCACGGGTTAGTGACCACAGGTAAAAACCTGCGCGAAGCCTACTACCGTACCCAGGTAGTGGAGGAAAGCGCCAAGGTGTATATGATCGCCAAGGCCACAGGGGAGCCCAAAGTGCTTACTGCGGAAGAATACAAAGAGATTCAGTCTCTTGAAAGTGAAGCCTACCGCGTGCAGCTATTGCAACAACTAAAGTCCTAAATCATTATAGCGAAGTGAGCGAGATGAAAATGCTTATTCATCAATGAAACCCCTACTTCCAGTAAAACTTGGAGATTCAGTTTAAGCACAAAGGACCACAATTTTTTTCGACAAGTATTGCATATCCCGAAATACCGAGTATAATACTGGGTAAATAGATGTAAAGGGGATGCAATAAACGATGAAAACACATGCTGAATTGAACTCACTTCTTGTTGACGATTATCTGGATCTCCTGAACATAGCGAAACAGCTGGGTGATGAGGAGTGGAAAGAGGCCATTCTGCAAGCATTGAAAGAAGAAGTGGATGCTAATCATCATCTGGATTCAACCGAGGTTAGACAGGATCTTTGGAGTCAATTTGAAGGTATTAACGAACAGATGCATGATCTGTTAATGCATCTCAAAAATGCCGAGGGTCCCGAAGAGAAAGAACAGATTATTGAAGCCATTTGGGGACTGAAAGTGGACCGACATGCCATTACTCGCAAACTTGAAACCATGAGCCGTGCTAGCGCTGGACATCAATAAAGCTCTAACGTTTATTATAAAAAAAATAAAAACCCGCGTGCCGCCCTATGGAATTAATATTCCATGGGTTGGCATGCGGGTTTTGTGTTTGTTGCTGTACTTGTTCTATTTAAAATTTAAGGGTTAAAACTGTTTGGCGAGCGTACGTGCCTCATCTATGGCTTGCTGTTTGATTTCTTCAGCGCGTTCCTTGTACTGGTTATGTCCTTCCACAAAAATTCCCTCAAGCTTCGGAACACCCAAGAAAGACATAATAATACTCAAATAACGATGGCCGGATTCCATTTGGGCCGCAGGTCCTTCAGAATAAATGCCGCCACGAGCCTGAATATGCAGTGCCTTTTTGTTGGAAAGCAATCCGACCGGGCCCTGCTCCGTATAGCGGAACGTTTTGCCAGCCACGCAGATGGAGTCAATATACGCCTTCATAATTGGAGGAAAGGAGAAGTTCCACATCGGTGTCACAAAAACATATTTGTCAGCAGAAGCGAATTGGTCTGATAATTCATTCAAACGTTGAACTTTGGCCTGTTCTCCAGAAGTCAATTCGCTGCCGGATTGAAGTTTACCCCATCCACTGAACACATCAGCATCAATATGAGGAATATCTGAGCGATACAGATCCAGATGAATGACCTCATCCGAAGGGTGGCTTTCACGATATGCATCAACAAACGCTTTACCTGCAGCCATGCTGAAGGAGGTTTCATGGTCATGAGGATGGGCAGTAATATACAATAATGTAGACATGCGGTTCTTCCTCTCTATGGTGTTTTTGCCCCAAAGGGCTCACATTAACAAGCGACCGATGTAGTATGCATCGTTAGTAACGTTTTATACCTGGATAGTGACCTGGTACTCAATCATGTATAATATAATGGTGTAGGTGAAATCCGAACGATAACAGGAATGAGTGAGATGAGCGCATATGGGAATGGATCTGGAGAAGCAACGATTAAGCATTGAAGCAGCGAAATTGTATTATCAGTCGGATTACAGCCAGCAGGATATTGCGGTCAGGCTGGGTGTGTCACGTCCAACCGTATCGCGGTTACTTCAGTATGCGAAAGATCGCGGTTACGTTCGCATTGAAATTATGGACCCGCTGGAGGATATCGACATTATCGCCGGGGAGCTTAAGTCCAAGTATAATCTGGATACTGCGCTTGTTTGTTTTGCCCCGTTGAAGAGTGATGAAGAAATTTTGAAACATATTAGCAAGAGAGCAGCAGATTACTTACAGGATACGGTGCAGGATGCGGATATTATTGGCGTAACCTGGGGGACAACGATGAACGCCGTAGCCCGTCAGCTTCGTCCCAAGCAAGTTAAAGGCGTGGAAGTGGTTCAACTTAAGGGAGGCGTAAGCCATTCCCATGTGAATACGTATGCGGCAGAAATTGTTCATTTATTTGCGGAAGCGTTCCATACAGTTCCCCGATATTTGCCTTTGCCGGTGATCTTCGACAATATTGAAGTCAAAAAAATGGTGGAAGCAGACCGACATATTGGCAGAATTGTGGAGCTTGGCCGACAGGCGAATATTGCCATGTTTACGGTAGGTACTGTGAAGGAAGATGCACTTTTGTTCAGGCTGGGGTATTTTAATGATGAAGAACAGCAATTGCTGATGCATTCCGGTGCGGGTGACATTTGTTCACGTTTTTTTGATGCCGAGGGCCGGTTGATCAGTGAAGAAATTAACAACAGAACCGTCGGAATTGATCTGGCCGAGCTGCGAAATAAGGAGAAATCCATTCTCGTGGCGGGGGGGAAGCGCAAAATAGAAGCCATTCATGCTGCGCTCAAAGGTCATTACGCCAACATTTTGGTAACAGACCAGTACACAGCTCAGGCTCTGCTCCGATTATAATTCAATGGATGACAACATCTGCCACGCGACATGGGCGGATGTTTTGCTTTCTTAGACAAAAGCTATACTGTACGATTTCTTCCCGGTAAGGGAAGTCTTTTGTTTAATGAAGTTTTCATGGAATGTGTTAAGATTTCAACGATGAACAAAAGTTCATATTGATTTTTACATATGTTCATGTTAGGGTAGGGATATAGAAAATAACTAGTTCAGATAAGGGGAGATTCAAATGACTACATCACAATTAGCCAAAATGATAGATCATACCTTGCTTCGTGCAGATGCAACACAAAATGAAATGGCCAAATTGACCGAAGAAGCGAAACAATATCAGTTTGCTTCTGTATGTGTTAACCCGGGCTGGGTAGCTTATGCTGCTGAACAACTTCAAGGTACTGGCGTAGATATTTGTACCGTTATTGGTTTCCCTCTGGGAGCTTCCACTTCCGAAACCAAAGTGTTCGAAACCAAAGACGCTATCTCCAAAGGTGCTACTGAGGTGGATATGGTCATCAACATTAGTGCGATGAAAGACGGCAAAGATGATGTTGTGAAACAGGATATCCGTGCAGTTGTTGAAGCAGCAGCGGGTAAAGCTTTGGTGAAAGTCATTATTGAAACTTGCCTGTTGACGGATGAAGAGAAAGTACGTGCATGTCAAGCAGCAGTAAAAGCTGGAGCTGACTTTGTCAAAACGTCCACAGGTTTTTCTACGGGCGGAGCAACGCCAGAAGATATCGCTTTGATGCGTCGTACCGTTGGTCCGGATGTGGGCGTTAAAGCTTCCGGCGGCGTGCGCAGTCTGGAAGATATGCAAAAAATGATCGATGCAGGAGCAACTCGCATTGGCGCAAGTTCCGGTGTGAAAATCATGCAAGGCGAACAATCTACATCTAATTATTAATTCGTGAGTAACTTAGCACGATAAATTCCAGCAGATGGAATGCTTGGATGATTTAAAAGGTAACTTGTTCTTCATATCTCGCTTTGGACGGATGTGGAGAACAAGTTTTAAATCTGATCCGGATTTTCCTTTTCCATTTTTTGATTAGAACAGGATAACAAAAGACCGAATTTATTGTAAGCGCTTCAATCGTTTTCTGAAAGGTTAAATCTTCACATTTATGGGAAACCTTTGAGCTGAATGAACATCCGGCTTAACTACCTTCAAAGGAGAGATAGAATGAAATTCCTAATTGCCCTTCTTGGTATACTTGTTGTATTTGGACTAGCTTATCTGGTCAGCAACGGTAAGAAGAAGATCCGATATCGTCCACTAATTATCATGATTGTTCTGCAAGTTATATTGGGATACGCATTGTTAAACACAGGAGTAGGTACCTTTTTGATTAGCGGTTTCGCGAACGTATTTGAAAGTTTGCTTGGCTATGCTAATGACGGTATTTCGTTTGTATTCGGTGGCTTGACTACCGTTGGTGCAGACAGTGGGGGCGCGCCATTCTTCCTCAGTGTATTGATGCCGATCGTTGTCATCTCAGCACTCATTGGTATATTGCAGTATATCCGAATCTTGCCTTTTGTTATAAAATATATTGGTCTGGTATTAAGCAAAGTCAACGGAATGGGCAAACTGGAATCATATAACGCGGTTGCTTCGGCTGTATTGGGGCAATCTGAAGTGTTCATTTCTGTGAAGAAACAAATTGGGTTGCTGCCAAAACATCGGCTGTACACCTTGTGTGCTTCGGCGATGTCCACAGTATCGATGTCGATTGTCGGTGCCTATATGTCCATGATTGATCCGAAATATGTGGTTACGGCACTTGTGCTGAACCTATTTGGCGGCTTTATCATCGCTTCCATCGTGAATCCATATGAGGTTACCGAGGAAGAAGATATATTGGAAGTACAGGAAGAGGAGAAACAATCCTTCTTCGAAATGCTGGGCGAGTACATTTTGGATGGTTTCAAAGTTGCGATCGTTGTAGCAGCGATGTTGATCGGTTTTGTGGCTTTGATCGCACTTGTTAACGGGATCTTTAGTGCAGTACTCGGTATTTCGTTCCAGGAACTGCTTGGTTACGTGTTTGCACCATTTGCCTTCATTATGGGTGTTCCTTGGAAAGAAGCGATTCAAGCGGGAAGTATTATGGCTACCAAAATGGTATCCAACGAATTCGTTGCCATGCTTGATCTGACCAAACAGACTACATTGTCTGCCAGAACAACAGGGATCGTATCCGTCTTCCTCGTATCGTTCGCCAACTTCTCTTCGATCGGTATTATTGCCGGTGCGGTGAAGGGACTTCATGAGAAACAAGGTAACGTGGTGGCCCGCTTCGGTCTGAAACTGCTTTACGGTGCATCGCTTGTCAGCGTGCTGTCTGCGATCATCGCCGGACTGTTCTTGTAAAGCCGGATTATTGGAAGGAGTGCTTAAATTATGTCAACATTCAAAAGAGTACATCTGATCGTTATGGATTCAGTGGGAATCGGTGAAGCGCCGGATGCGGCAGAATTCGATGATTTCGATGTCGACACCTTTGGTCACATTGCACGTGAACGCGGAGGGCTGAAAATGCCTCATATGGCCAGTCTTGGACTGTCCAATATCAAGGAAATTGAGGGTGTCCCTGTAGCGGATGCACCAAAAGCCTTTTATACCAAGATGCAGGAAGCATCCAGAGGTAAAGATACCATGACGGGTCACTGGGAACTGATGGGCCTGTACATTGATACTCCTTTCCGTGTATTCGCAGACGGATTCCCGGATGAATTGATTCAGCGCATTGAGGAAAAAACAGGCCGCAAGGTGATCGGGAACAAACCGGCCAGCGGCACGGAAATCATCGATGAATTGGGCGAAGAGCATGTGAAAACAGGTGCCCTGATTATATATACATCCGCAGATTCGGTTCTGCAAATTGCAGCCCATGAGGATGTTGTTCCACTGAAAGAATTGTATGAAATCTGTGAATTCTGTCGCGAGATTACTCTTGACGATCCGTACATGCTGGGCCGCATTATTGCCCGTCCGTTTGTAGGCGAAGTGGGTAACTTCAAGCGTACAGCTAACCGTCATGATTACGCACTTAAACCGTTTGGCCGTACCGTGATGAATGAACTCAAAGATGGTGGATTTGATGTAATCGCTTTGGGTAAGATCGCAGATATCTACGATGGAGAAGGCGTAACGAAATCTGTACGTACTGTTTCCAACATGGATGGCATGGACAAACTGTCCGAAACAATGGATGAAGCGTTCACTGGACTCAGCTTCCTGAACTTGGTTGACTTCGATGCCTTGTTCGGACACCGTCGTGATCCACAAGGCTACGCTCAAGCACTGGAAGAGTATGATGCTCGTCTGCCTGAGATTTTTAGCAAAATGACGGACGATGATCTGCTGCTCATCACAGCTGACCATGGTAATGACCCAACCTACCGTGGCACGGACCATACCCGTGAGTATGTTCCGCTGCTTGTGTACTCTCCGCGCTTCAGCGAGGGTAAAAAGCTTGAACTGCGCAGCACGTTTGCAGACGTTGGTGCAACAGTAGCTGAGAACTTCGGCGTGAAACTGCCGGAATACGGTACAAGCTTCCTGAAGGATTTGAAGTAGTCCGAATTCTTATCTTTAACTGAACTTGGGGAAAGCTTTTATTTTCTTAGAACATACAATTGGACAGGACAACCATTGGGGCAGCTTTGGCTGCTCCGGTCCCTGGCCTTCATTCAAATTGATGGATAACTGGAGGAGATTTAATCATGAGTACACATATTGGAGCTAAACCCGGAGATATCGCAGAAACAATCCTTTTGCCAGGGGACCCGTTGCGTGCAAAATTTATTGCGGATACGTACCTTGAAGATGTTGTTTGTTACAACGAGGTTCGCGGAATGCTTGGGTTCACGGGTACATATCAAGGACACCGTATCTCCGTGCAAGGCTCGGGCATGGGGATTCCATCGTTCAGCATCTATGCCAACGAATTGATCAGCGAATATGGCGTAAAAAACCTGATTCGTGTCGGAACTTGCGGAGGCATGCAAGAGCATGTACGTGTTCGGGATGTTATCCTTGCTCAAGCTTCATGTACCGATTCCAGCATGAACAAGCTTGTATTTGGTGGATATGATTTCTCCCCAATCGCGACGTTCTCCCTGCTGAAAGAAGCCTATGACCGTGCAACAGCCAAAGGTATGAAAATCCATGTCGGTAACGTATTCAGCTCCGATTCCTTCTATCGTGACGATCGTTCTGTGACTGAGAAATTGATGCAGCACGGTGTACTGGGCGTTGAGATGGAAACAACAGCACTGTACACACTCGCTGCCAAATTTGGCGTAAATGCACTGACCATCCTTACTGTAAGTGATCACTTGCTGACAGGTGAAGAAACTACAGCCGAAGAACGCCAAAAAACGTTCAACGACATGATGGTTGTAGCACTGGAAACAGCAATAACGCTGTAAAAATCACTTAATTTAACAATACAATTGATTTTGATCGAAACTTTTGTTTTGAGCACGTAGTGAAGGAAACGGAATCGATTCTGAAGAAGCGAAGCGTTTGCCTTTGTCTTCAAGTTTCCAAATTACAAAAACCATAAAATTTACACGATAACGAAGAGGGCAGAAAAAACCTGAAGAAGCGAAGCGTCCGCCTTTATCACCGGATTTTCCCTTTATAAAAGGGAATCAGAAAAATCTGGGGATAACAGCGGTTGGAAGGTTGTTCTGCCATCGGAGTGACCCGTGTAAAACACCCACAACGAAGGAGAGATCATCATGAGAATGGTAGACATTATTGCTAAGAAGCGCGACGGAAAAGAACTGACAACAGCTGAGATTGATTTTGTTGTTCAAGGATATACACAAGGTGAAATCCCGGATTACCAAGTCAGCGCTTGGGCGATGGCAATATTCTTCAAGGATATGACAGACAAGGAACGCGCAGATTTGACCATGTCCATGGTAAACTCGGGCGAGACGATTGATCTGTCCGCAATTGAAGGCATCAAGGTAGACAAGCACTCCACGGGAGGCGTAGGCGATACCACAACGCTGGTACTGGCACCACTCGTTGCAGCTCTCGATGTTCCTGTTGCCAAAATGTCCGGACGTGGATTGGGTCACACTGGTGGTACAACAGACAAACTGGAATCCGTTGCAGGCTTCCATGTAGAGCTGGAGAAAGAAGAGTTCATCCGACTCGTTAACGAACATAAAGTGGCGGTTATCGGTCAAAGTGGCAACCTCACACCGGCAGACAAAAAGCTATATGCATTGCGTGACGTTACAGCTACCGTGAACTCCATCCCACTGATCGCCAGCTCCATCATGAGTAAGAAAATTGCAGCAGGTGCCGATGCCATCGTACTGGATGTCAAAACAGGTGCTGGTGCATTCATGAAAACTACGGAAGATGCAAAAGAACTGGCACATGCCATGGTAAGCATTGGTAACAATGTAGGCCGCAAAACGATGGCTGTCATTTCCGATATGTCCCAACCACTGGGTCTGGCTATCGGTAACGCGCTTGAAGTGAAAGAAGCCATTCTCACGCTGCAAGGTAAAGGACCGAAGGATCTGGAAGAACTTTGTTTGGCACTTGGACGTCAAATGGTATTCCTTGCTGGCAAAGCAGACTCCTTGGAGCATGCTGAGGAGAAATTGAGAGAAGTGATCCAGAACGGTAAAGCACTGGAGAAATTCAAGGACTTCCTGGCAAACCAAGGCGGAGACGCTTCGGTTGTAGATCATCCGGATCGCTTGCCACAAGCGAAATATCTGGTTGAAGTGCCAGCGGATAAAGACGGATATGTTGCTGGTATCGTCGCTGACGAAATCGGTACTGCAGCAATGCTGCTCGGCGCAGGCCGTGCAACGAAGGAATCCGAGATCGACCTCGCTGTGGGCTTGATGCTCAACAAAAAAGTGGGTGACCAGGTTAAAGCTGGCGAATCCCTCGTAACCATCCATGCCAATCGTGAAGACGTGGCAGACGTGATCGCGAAGATCAAAGAAAACATTACAATTTCGGATCATGCCGATGCACCTGTGCTGGTACATGATATCGTAACGGAATAATAGATCAGGCAAACAAGGTTTAATCTTATGTTCAAATTAAACTCAAAACCCCGAAGTGATGTAACCCATCGCTTCGGGGTTTTTCTTATTTTTTCTTTAACTTATCATATGCCATAACGGAATCTGCATTGGTATAAATATATGGTGTGGAGGGCTGATCGACAGGTATTACCTTCGTTGCACGAATCTCAATGGTGTCCTCGCCGTTCATTTGAGCCGATCCAATGGTGCCATCAATTTGTACCCAACTGTCTGTAGGGAAGCTGTCTGCATTCGGGACATGAATCATCACACCAAAGGGTGCTGCGTCTGCGGGGCAGCACATGACCAGAAATCGTCCTAATGCAAAATGCGATTCATGATCCATACTTTTATCCCGGTATACAAACCCGGTAAGGGAGATAGCCTTGCCTGCAAATTGCTGTTGGAACATATCAATGGAACCCAATGTCTCGGAGAAGATTTCGGGATATACCTTGATGACCGATTCCACATATAACTTCTCTGCCAGTTCAGCAAATTCACGACTGTACTCATCCGGGGGTACGAATTGTACTTTCGTGGCAGGCGTTGGTAATTCAACAGTCGTTGTTTTTTTTGAAAGATCCTTAACGTCCAGTTCTGCTGCATCAGGCAAAGGCTCTTTTCGACGAATCTCTGGAGTTCCATAGGATAGTGACATACCTTTTTGACTGGCCATGGAACTACCTAACGCCTGATCAGGCAAAAGAAAACCTAAGATTAAGGGAATGGCAATCAAGCCATAAATCAGCGAGCTGCGTATCCATCCCGAAGGAGGCGGGTGCTCACAATCACAATGGAGCTGACTATTGCCAAACAGTCCGTGCCAGGCCATGATAGCAGCAATAAACAAAAAGGGAATAGGGCAGCAGAGAAGCAATCGTTGCATCGTTGGTGCCAGATAATAATGAAGAGAATCGCTTGAATTCAAATGAATGATGTATACAGCCAACCCGCCGATCCACAGCGCACGAATTAGGTTATGCCATTGGATGGGGGGAGATTTTGAAACAGGAGCTTTGGACATCGTATAACCAGGATGGTTCATGTAATCAATCACCTCTTTTGATCAGATCGTGACTTCGCAATTGCTTTCCCGATAAGCGGGATTAAACATACATACTCTTAAATTTCATGCCAAAAGGTTAATCAACCACGACCCGGCGAAAACCAATACAATAATGGCCAGGCTCAAGCCAATAACGAACCGGGTGCGGAAGGTGGAGAGCAGCATAAGTGTACTTTTGAAATCAAGCATTGGACCGAGGACGAGAAAGGATAACAGCGGCCCTAACGCAAACGTGTGAGAGAAGGCAGAGGCTACGAAAGCATCGGATGTCGAGCAAAGAGACAATACATACGCAAAGCCCATCATGAATGCATAGGAGGCGACAGGCCCGTTACCCAAAGAGATGAGATCACTGCGGCTGATAAAAGTCTGGATGCAGGCAGTAATGAGAGCACCAATCACCAAATATTTGCTCATATCGACGAATTCGTCACCGGCATGGATGAAAAAGTTGCGCCAGTTTTTGTCATGAACATGATCATGATCGGCTGAATGTGAATGAGGCTTTGCCATTTTAAATCCGGGATGTGTCTTGACCTCCGCCACTGTTGCCTTCGGTTTACGCAAAGGATTCTGGTGGACGAACATATACACCAGACCACCGATGGAAGCTGCTACAGCAAAGGCCAGACCCATACGGGCAATCACAATTTCCGGATGGGACGGAAATGCAAGCAAGGTTGCGGTAAATACAATTGGATTTACGACTGGACCACTTAGAATAAACGTGACCGCGATGTAGGCGGGCATGCCTTTGTTCATTAATCGGCGGACAACCGGAATCATGCCGCATTCACAGATGGGAAAGATAATACCCAGCAGACCCGCTACCAGAACACCACCAATGGGGTTTTTGGGAGTTAGTCTTCTCACCATTTCTTCAGATACAAACCATTGCATAAATGAAGATAACAGCACCCCGATGAGCAGAAATGGAGCCGCTTCGAGAAAAATACTTATGAATATGGTTTTCATATTTTGCAAGGCTTCACTGTTCCATGCCTCTTGCAGATCGGGAGCCATCGTAATCAATACGGGAACAAGAAATGCACAGGGGATAAGGAATGATAGGAGCTTTAGATTAGCTGCCAATTTCATGGGATAGACCTCCAGAACCGGGACTTTGGTAAAATATATGCTTGTACCGTCCGCATCATACTAGTTCACTTTAATTAATCAACATTTTTACGATTTAGACGTCTGAGGATGCCAACATGTTGACAAAAGAAACAAGGTTCAGGTATAGTTTGAGTTTTTAATCGTAATAATTACGATTAATTAATTGTTACATTCAGCCTATTGTCGAGTGGAAGCTACATAGCATTCCGTCATTAGTTTTGAGAGGATAAATAGAAGGGAGTCATTGAAATGACAGAACAACAGGTACAACCCCGAGTTCCGGTGACCGTATTAAGTGGATATCTGGGTGCAGGCAAAACAACATTGCTTAATCATGTACTCCATAATCGGGAGGGCATGCGAGTTGCTGTAATTGTAAATGACCTCAGTGAAGTTAATATTGACGCTGGCTTGATCCGGGATGGCGGTGGTTTGTCACGCATTGATGAGAAGCTGGTGGAGATGTCCAACGGCTGCATCTGCTGCACGCTGCGTGAGGATTTGCTGAAAGAGGTAGAGCGGCTTGCGCTGGACGGTTCTTTTGATTACATACTGATTGAATCTACAGGCATTGGGGAGCCTGTGCCCGTTGCACAGACATTTACGTACATTGACGAAGAACTTGGGATTGATTTAACGAAATTTACGCGGCTCGATACGATGGTAACGGTAGTGGACGCTGCCCAGTTCTGGCGCGATTTCTATTCCAAAGAATCGTTAAGGGATCGGGGGCAGGAAGCCGGAGAGGACGATGTACGGGGAATCGTTCATCTGCTGACGGATCAGGTTGAATTCTGTGATGTGCTGATTTTGAACAAGTGTGACCTGGTATCGGAAGACGAGCTGATCAAGCTAGAGAAAGCATTACATGCGATGCAGCCGGAGGCCCGACTTATTCGTACAACCCATGGACAGATTGACCCCAGAGAGATATTGAATACCGGACGGTTTGATTTTGAAAAAGCAAGCCAGTCTGCGGGCTGGATCCGCGAATTGATGAAGGAAGAACACACACCCGAGACAGAGGAATATGGCATTCACTCGTTTGTGTACCACCGGAAACGTCCGTTTCATCCGGAACGTTTGCTGCGCTGGATTGCGAAATGGCCTGAAAGTATCGTACGTTCCAAAGGCTTAATGTGGCTGGCAACACGTAATCATATGGCGGTGTCTTTCAGTCACGCAGGAACATCCAAGCAGTTGGGGCCTGCCGGATTATGGGTGGGTGCGATGAGAAGAAGAGCGACAAATGCATTTTGGTGATACACTTCACCTATTCCGGATTGGGATGAGCAGTGGGGAGATCGGGTAACGAAACTGGTGTTCATCGGGATAGACATGGACCGCGCGGAGATCGAACGAACGCTGGATGAGACACTTCTTACAGAAGAAGAAATGCTGATGAATTGGCGAGAATTGAAAGATCCATTTCCAGCATGGAGTTGACAAAAGAAAAAGCATGGGCTAATATCATTAAACAGTAATCATTACGATTAGATAAATTGAAGGAGGCCATATCCATGAGAGTCATTGTAACTTTAGCCTGCACCGAGTGCGGAGATCGCAACTATACAACAACCAAGAACAAGCGTAACCATCCGGAACGGATCGAATTGAAGAAGTATTCACCACGATTGAAGAAGATGACGATTCACCGGGAAACGAGATAAATTTTTTTGTCATTTTTACATCGTAATATTTACGAAAAGAGGAAAAACCATGATTTTATCTTCCATGCGGGATGTGGTATTCGGATACGGCAAAGAGCCTGTCATTGACCAACTGTCGCTGGATATCCATGTTGGGGAGTTCGTGGGCATTACAGGACCCAATGGTTCTGCGAAAACAACTATCCTGAAATTGCTGCTGGGGCTGTTACAGCCCTGGAGCGGCACGGTACATATGGATGCACAGTCCGTACGTGGCAGCAAGCTGAACATCGGGTATGTACCCCAACAGGTCGCATCGTTCAATAGTGGATTTCCCAGTACGGTGATCGAACTGGTGCGATCCGGATGTTACCGTAAGCTCGGCTTGTTCCGCAGATTCACTTCCGAGCAGGAAGCCGTTGTGGAACGCAGCTTGCGGGAAGTTGGCATGTGGGAATACCGCAACGCACGAGTTGGTGAACTGTCGGGTGGACAAAAGCAGCGAATCTGCATTGCCAGAGCCTTGGCAGGCGAGCCCCAGGTACTCGTGCTGGATGAGCCGACTACGGGGATGGACCGACGCAGCCGTGAAGGGTTCTATGATCTGATGCGCCATTATGCTGATGTCCATGGGCTGACCATTATTATGGTAACCCACGGACTGGAAGAAATGGGCGACCGATTGGACCGGACCATTACCCTGGAACGGCAAGAAAGTGAGGAATGGCAGTGTTTGAGTACGAATTCATGCAGCGTGCCTTCTGGGCAGGCGGACTGATTGGAGTCATTGCTCCGATTCTGGGAGTATACCTGATGCTTCGACGCCAGGTGCTGATGGCGGATACGTTATCCCATGTTTCATTGGCTGGAGTTGCCCTGGGTTCCGTGATGAACCTGGATCCGGTAATCTGTGGATTTGCGATTGCGATTATCGGTGCATTGCTGGTGGAACAACTCCGAAGAAATTACCTGACGTATAGCGAGGTCCCTGTAGCGATCATTATGACATCCGGGCTTGCCCTTGCTGTGGTACTCATGAGTCTGAAAACGAGTCTGTCCAAGACATTTAGCTCTTATCTGTTCGGTTCCATCGTTGCAGTTAGTGATATGCAGTTGTGGATTATGGCAGCTGTGTGTGTTATCGGTCTGATTTTTTTCATCGTGCTCAGAAGACCATTGTACAATTTCACTTTTGATGAAGAGACAGCTTCCATCGGAGGTATTCAGGTTAAAGGTTTATCATTTGCATTTGCCGTTCTGACAGGAATGACCGTTGCTTCAGCCATGCCGATTGTCGGCGTGTTGCTCGTGTCTGCATTAATCGTGCTTCCTGCTGCCCTCGCACTGAGATTGTCACGCAGTTTTGCAGCAGCGATTGTTATCGCCGTCGTTACCGGATTAATCGGTATTTTTAGTGGACTGACCACCTCTTACCATTTAAACACACCACCGGGAGGAACCATTGCTCTCATCCTGCTGGTCTTTCTATTGATTGGAATATCAGCTCAAAAGCTGATTGCAAGATATAACCGTAAACGCCATCGCAAAGCGAGAAAACAACAACGCGCAACGCTATTCATACATTCAAGGGAGAATACACGACATGAAATTTAATAAAAGATCAGCACTAGCACTGTTATTCAGCCTTACACTCATCGTCTCCGGTTGTGGACAAAAACAGTCTGCTTCCGATTCCAGTACCAATTCGGCTAATACGCCAGCTTCGGCAGAGACCGAAGAGGCCAAACTAAATGTTGAAGTCAGCTTTTATCCGATGTACGAATTCACCAAAAATGTGGCAGGCGATCTGGCTAATGTTCATACACTCGTTCCTGCAGGTACCGAGCCGCATGACTGGGAGCCGACACCACAGGATATTGCAAGTATCGAGAAAGCGGATGTACTTGTCTATAATGGGGCGGGTATGGAATCCTGGATCGATCAAGTTACAGACAGTCTCAGCAATGCCAAACTCATTCAAGTGGAAGCGAGCCATGGAATTGATCTGCTGGAAGGCTCAGAAGAAGATGAGCACGAACACGAACATGCCGACACAACAGATACCCATGATCATGCCGGTGACGCCACGACAGAGGAGCATGATCATGATGCCGAGGCAGAAGAGGCACATACACATGACCACGATCACGGCGGACTTGATCCCCACGTGTGGCTGTCACCTGCACTTGCCGTGAAGGAAGTACGTAATATCGAGGCTGGATTGGCAAAGGCTGCACCGGAACATGCTGATCAATTCAAGCAAAATGCCGACACCTACGTTACCAAACTGGAGGCACTGGATCAGGATTTTAAAGCGGCTGTAACGGACAGCAAACGTAAAGATTTCATCACACAGCATGCTGCATTTGCCTATCTTGCACAGGAATATGGTCTGCAGCAAGTACCGATTGCCGGGCTGTCTCCAGAACAAGAGCCTTCCGCAGCGCAAATGGCGGCCGTTATTGATTTTGCCAAGGAGCATCAGGTGAAGACGATTTTCTTTGAAACGTTGGTTTCATCCAAAGTGTCCGAGACCATTGCCAATGAAGTAGGAGCCAAAACGGCCGTATTGAACCCGATCGAAGGGTTGTCGGAAGAGGAAATCGCGGCAGGAATGGACTACATCGGTGTAATGCGGCAGAATTTGGAGGCGCTGAAACTGGCCCTGAATGAATAGCACTTTATGCTTCAGTAACAAGCTGAATTCACGAAAAAGATAATCCATTTGATGCCAGTCATCGAAAAAGGTACAATAATACAACATGCTGAGGAATGGCACAGCCATTCCTTTGCCTTTTGCCACGCAGAGAGCACAGGGATGTGCTCTTTTCGTTGTTCAAGGTGACGGAGATTATGCGGGGAACGGGAGGAAATGTAATGGATTTACCTGAAGAACAAGAAGTGCTGTTAAGCCAGCAGCCTGCCCATCTATGGAGAAGACGCAAACAGGAGTTATTGCAATGGACGGAACGCGAGAAGCAGACGATGGCAGCGAAGAGAACGGAGATTTGGAATGATGTTGAAGTGGATGCTGAGCTTGTCGATGCCTTGACTTTGCTTCACAGAGCAGGTGTACGTACCGAGTTTTCTTGCGCTGGTGTAAGCCCACTCGATGAACCGGTGGATCATTCTCTTTATGCCTATGTTACACTTGTACAAAATGAGGCAGCCGATCGATTTGTGACTTATGCTCTGACGCAGATGCGCAACAGATTGCTGGTTACACTGGAGACAGGAACGGGGCGTTATGATCTGTCTTCTTTTTTCATCGGACATAACCGGAGTTTCTGCTGGTGGATACAATATTGCGCCGTACATTTCATGGATCGAAACGAACAAAGCGTAGCCACGTAATATAATGATAGGCAGTTTTACTGGAGGCAAGGGAGGTAGGACCGGATTGAATAAATGGCTCAAAACCATACTGTTTCTGATGGGTTCAGCGATACTGACCCGCTTTATCCCGTTTTCTTCATTGTTCCGTAACCTGGATACGATGATTCACGAATTTGGCCATGCGCTGATGACATTGGTGTTATCCGGCAAAGTATTGCGCATTGAACTATATGCTGATCACAGCGGCGTTACGTACTCATCCATGCTGACACCAGGCAGATCCATATTGGTTTCCTTGGCGGGCTATGTTACTGCATCCCTCTTTGCTTGGTTGCTATTCTATCTATACCGAAAAGGACGGCATATGTGGGGGCTTGGCATTATGACAGGTGTAGCTCTGGTGTCGCTTCTCTTCTATGTAAGGGGAGAATTCGGCATGCTCTGGCTTACAGGCTTTAGTGCCCTGAATATTGTAATCATGATTTTTGGCGCCAGAATCGCGAAATTCTATTATTTGCTACTGGCTTTTCTTACACTGGAAGAGTCCGTAGTTAGTGCCATGTACGTTGGGCTGATGTCCTGGACACAACCTTCGCGGGCGGGGGACGCAGCGAATCTGGCTCAGCAGACATTCCTCCCAGCGCTTTTCTGGGGAACGTTATTTGCACTGTTTGCACTGTGGTGTGCGAAGGGAGCACTTACGCTCTTTTTCCGAAAGGAAAGCACGGCCCGCACGCCAAAATCCCGTGGATTACGTGGGCGTAACGTTTAACAACACAGAGAAGGCACTTCCTTTAATCTATATTAAAGGAGAGTGCCTTTTGTTTGTCTCAGGGTCAGTCGCCAAGATTGTCCCATAGCACATAAAAGTAATAAATTTCTTCCATAATCGCCTTATCATCTTCGGCGGCAACACCGCCTTTGATCCTTGCCAGGGTACCGAGAATATCGTAGATCGTCTCACGCTCCACACTGAACTGGATGCGATTGACGATTTTTTCCCAGGCATTCATTGCATAATTAACTTGAGATTTGGCTTCCGTCCATTGTTTGCCTTCGACCTGCTTTTCCAGTTTGTGTATAGACTCAAGCAAGCGATCATCAGCGCCAAAGGGCTCCTTGAGAAAGGTCCCGCTAACCATAATCGCTGTGAACACAAGCAAGAGGCAGATCGGAAGCACATACAGCAACCAGAAACGCGTTTTCATTCAACCTCCTCCTTCATGTAAGGGTTAGAAAGGCCCCTCATAATCGCCCATATCGATTTTATCAGTGATCTTATCCTTGAACAGATCAATATACAATTTATCGTTAGGCAATATGGCGGCAAAAGCAATATCCTGTATTGTTACTTTTTGCTTCTTAAGCTGCTCACTGAGCCAGTTGGTATCCTTGTTTCGTTCCTTCAGATTTTGCTTAATCAGGACGCCATCAATGATAATCTCGGTCATCAGCTTGCTCTTGGCAGGATGCATATGCATATCCTTCGCGGTTATTGGTTGGTTTTCAGGTTTCAACACCACAGAGAGACTGCCGTCCGGTTCAAGAATGGCATAATCCAGCGTAGTGATGTCGAATACATCCTTTTGTCGCAGCATCATGGTCAATTCGTCGAATTTCACACGCATTTTATGCAAATTCTGTTCAAGGATTTTACCGTTCTGGATGATCAGGGTCGGGTCGGAGTCCATCAGTTTGGAGATCGTACGATTTTTCAGCGTAATATACTGAAAGACGATCGTGATGATTGTGAAAATGGTCAAGGCTACAAAATGAATCCACGCTTTGGAAGATAGATCCGTCGCAAATGTACCTGCAAGGGAACCGATCGTAATGCCGTTAATGTAATCAAAATACGTCAAGTTGCCCATTTGCTGTTTGCCCAGCACCCTTGTATAGATGATCAGGGTCAAAAAGGCGATAATAGATCGCACAGCAACAACCCATGTTTCCTCCATCATGAATGTATCACCTTCCTTCGCTTCATCTTACAAATTGAAAACGTTAATGCTTGGAGCCAATATTTAGCTCTTGCTCCACCAGCATATTTGTGGACTATAACAAGCTTTTCCTAGGCTGGATCATCTTATTCTTCAACGCAAAAAAACCGAAACCTGTATACGTGCTCCAGGCTTCGGTTAATTCAATACATATCTTCAATTCAGTCAATTCATGTAAAAGTAAAATAGAATAGAGGTCATACACCCGAGTAGGCCATAAAGCCGCCATCCACAGGAATAACAGTGCCTGTAACAAAACCGGATTGTCGTTCATCAGCCAGCCACATCAGCGTGCCCAGCAGATCTTCCGGTTTACCGAAGCGTCGCATGGGCGTGTGCGCAATGATTTTGCTTGAACGTTCGGTCGGGGAGCCATCCGGCTTCAGCAGCAGATTACGATTTTGTTCCGTCAGGAAGAACCCTGGTGCAATGGCGTTTACCCTGATTCCCGATTCTGCCAAATGTACGGCAAGCCATTGCGTGAAATTGTTAATCGCGGCTTTGGCTGCACTGTACGCAGGAACTTTGGTCATAGGCGAAGGGGCACTCATCGACGAAATATTAATGACGGTAGCTGGAACATTACGTTCAATCATTTGTCTTGCGAAAATCTGGGTAGGGATGAGCGACCCAACAAAATTCAGATCCATCACCTGACGGAATCCCTCTACACTTACATCAAAAAAAGTAGTGATATCGGGCTGCTCCAAATCTTCCTGTTTGAAAATTTCATTTGTGGTATTGGCGCTGGAATGGTTGCCACCTGCTCCGTTAATAAGGATATCGCAAGGACCCAGCTTCTCCAGAACAATGGCTGCTGCCGCTATAACGCTATCGGCCTGGGTTACATCACAAGCTACAGCAATCGCCTTTCCGCCTTGAGCCTCGATTGCCGCAACGACTTCTTCCCCTTTGGATACAGTCCGGTTCAGAATAGCTACACTTGCGCCATGCCGTGCGAGCTCTTCAGCCATAGAACGGCACAAAACACCTGCTCCGCCAGTAATTACGGCTGTTCTGCCTTCCAGTCGGGTTGATTTTTCTTTGACAAAGTCATTCATGCTTTTGACCTCCTTTGCAGGGAATCCCAGACGCCCCACAGATACATAATTCCCAGAGCCCGATCATAGAGTCCATATCCCGGTCTGCATTGTTCTCCCCAGAGATGACGTCCGTGGTCCGGTCGTGCATAACCTTCGAATCCAGTATCGTGATAGGCCTCCACAACACCTGCAATATCGACATTTCCGTCCTGACTGCGATGAGAGGTCTCGATAAAGTCGCCGTTATCGTAGATTTTGACATTACGGATATGGGCAAAAGGGATACGATCCTTGAATTCGTGAATCATGCCGATAATATCATTATTCGGATTGGCTCCAAGCGAGCCGCTGCACAGGGTTACACTGTTATAAGGGCTATCATACAGGTTCAGATATCGGCGAATATTGTCTTGGCTCGTAATAATCTTGGGCAGACCAAAGATCGGCCATGGCGGATCATCCGGATGAATAGCCATTTGAATACCTAGTCGTTCAGCTGTTGGAATGATCTCCTGCAGGAAATAACGGGCGTGTTCCCACATATGATCCTCTGTTACATCCTTATATGCTTCGAACAGACTTGTTAAATACTGCAATCGTTCCGGTTCCCAGCCAGGCATGGTTAAAGCTGAGTTCTCGGTAATCCGGCGTACCAGTTCAAGAGGCTCAATATCGGCGAGTTTCTTGTGCTCGTAGAAGAGGGCAGTAGAGCCGTCGTCCATCTCCTTATGCATATCGGTACGCAGCCAATCGAAGATCGGCATGAAGTTGTAACAGATGACTTTAACGCCTACCTGGGCGAGTTTTTCCATCGTTTTTTTGTAATTCTCAATATATTCATCACGTGTAGGCAGACCGAGTTTGATGTCTTCATGAATGTTAACACTCTCAACGACATCCAGATGTAACCCGGCCTTGTCCGCTGCGGCTTTGACGGCCAGAATTTTGTCCAAAGGCCATTCCTCACCTGCCGGAACATCGTGCAGTGCCCATACAATGCCTTCGACACCGGGAATCTGCCGAATATGATCAAGCGTTACGGTATCATTGCCTTCACCAAACCAGCGAAAAACCATTCTCATCACATTCACCTCATCAAGATTAGTTTAAAGAACAGAACAGATCCATCCATCATCATTGAAAATAGGAAGGGTATGTATGCCGCAGGACAGCCAGATCTGTGACGGTTAAGTGCAGATGTTCCTGCATAATGTGCTCCGCCGTTTGAGCATCATGTTGTTGTATCGCCTGAACCATGGATCGATGCTGCTCAAGCAAGTGATCCCAATGATGATCTGAAGACAGACGGAGCATTCGGCTCCGGTTCAGATGCACATTCATATGCTGGATCACGGACCAGGTGTTTTTTTTGTTGCAACCTGCAAAGAGAGTACTATGGAATTCCTCATCCAATCCGAACATTCTTTCATCATCCGGTTCAAGTATACATTCCTGCTGATGTGCAAGGTTCTGCTCCATTTTCTTCATATATTCATCTGGAAATTGCACACAGGCTAGCCGTATGACGGCACGCTCAAGCTGTTCACGCATGAATCGGGCTTCCTCCACGAGATCCACTTGAATCAGAGATACATAGGTACCCCGCTGCGGATATATTTCCAGCAGACCTTCCTGTGCTAATCGGACAAAGCTTTCTCGAACAGGGGTCCGACTCACATTGAACTCGAGCGAGATCTCTTTTTCCGAAATAGCAGTACCGGGAGGCAACTTCAAACTCAATATCAACTGCTTCAATGTCGTGTAGACAGCCTCACGTGAAGAGAATGCCTGTTTGTTCAGCGAAGATGGGCTTATTAAGGATGATAATAAATCGGCTTTGGATGAAGACCTAGGGGGATATTCCATAACTTCAACTCCTTCAAAGACATACTACCATACTTGTATGGTAGTATGGAAGCGCTTTTATCTAACTTATATATAATTTATCGGGCATAGCTTGTTCTTCACAGGTTTGGGGAGTAAAATATAGTCATTAGGTTTAAATGTTTAAACGAATAGACGCTATAGACATGATGTCTTTAGAAACTTATTTAGAGGTGAAACCATGGGACAAAAAGCATTATCCATCTTTCAAACCTGCATCCCCTTATTCCAGGTACTAAGTGACAACCATCGTCAGGCCATTTTACTTGCGCTCAGCGATAAGGGCAGTATGACGGTGAATGAAATTACAAAACAATTCAGCCTGTCCCGGCCTGCAATATCCCATCATCTCAAGCTTTTGCTTGAAAAAGGACTTATCTCCGTGGAGCAGAAGGGAACACAGCGATATTATTCTGCTTCGTTAAAGTCCTCGGTGGAACTTTTGAAGGAACTGGTGGCCGCGATGGAAGAGGAGTGCTTATAGACAAGAGCAGCTAACATGCACATGCATGTAGGCGATTCGTTCGTATGTTTAAACGGATCATCATTAACTCTTAGAGGAGTTGGATTACATGAGTACAATACAGGAATTAAGCGAATCTGAAGTGGAAGAAATTTTACAGCAGCAGCGGCAATTTTTTAGAACAGGGGCTACTCGCTCCGCTGAGGCTCGCATTGCACATTTAACCCGGTTGAAACAGGCGATTCAAAAGTATGAGTCCCGTCTTACCGAGGCGCTCTATCAGGATTTGGGCAAGAGTGAGTTCGAATCGTATACAACAGAGATCGGATTTATGCTGGATAGCATTACGCATACCATTCGGCAAGTAAAGAAATGGGTCAAACCGGTCAAGGTTAAAACTCAACTCACGCTGATCGGTTCCAAAAGCTATATCATTCCTGAGCCTTATGGTGCGGTCTTGATTATTGGGCCCTTTAACTATCCATTCCAGCTGTTAATTGAACCTCTGGTTGGCGCGTTGGCAGCAGGCAATACGGCTGTTCTCAAAGCATCTGAAAACACACCAGCCGTCTCCGCCGTTATTCGTGAGATGATAACCTCCATCTTCGAACCAAATTATGTGCACGTGGTTGAAGGAGCCAAAGACACCACCACGGCGCTTATTAACGCCCCATTTGACTATATCTTTTTTACAGGAAGTGTCCCGGTGGGCAAAATCGTCATGGAGGCTGCTGCCAAAAATCTCGTTCCAGTTACGCTGGAGCTTGGCGGTAAAAGTCCGGTTATTGTGGATAAGCATGCCGATCTAAGCGTCGCTGCACAGCGCATTATATGGGGAAAGCTGCTCAATACCGGTCAGACCTGCATCGCACCAGATTATTTACTTGTACATGAACAGGTGAAAGATCCATTGATTGCCGAAATGAAAGCAGCGGTAGAGTCTTTCTTTGGTACAGATATCCAGCACAACAGAGACTATGGGCGAATCGTCAACAAGGCCCATTTCAAACGTCTCACGACCCTTATTGAACGCGATCAGGCTCATGTCATTTATGGGGGTCAATCCGATGAGGAAGATCGTTTTATTGAACCGACCTTTATTGATGCCGAATCGTGGGAAGCCGCCTCGATGGAGGACGAGATTTTTGGTCCGATTCTACCGATTATCAGTTATACCCATATTGATGAGGCGATTGCTGGTATTGTAAAGCGACCCAAACCGCTGGCGCTCTACCTCTTTACATCGGATACACAGTTACAGGATCAAGTGATGCGAGAGGTTTCTTTTGGGGGCGGATGCATTAACGATACGATTACCCATGTAGCCAATCCAAGGCTGCCGTTTGGAGGCGTGGGACATTCAGGTTTGGGCGCTTATCATGGGCGGTATAGTCTGGAGACCTTCTCTCATATGAAAAGTGTGCTTAAAAAGAGCACCAGATTGAACTTGTCAATTTTATATCCGCCGTATGATAACAAACTGAAGACGATTAAACGTCTGTTAAAATAAAAGAACCGACGTTTAACCTTACAGCAATTAAGTTCTGGACTGGACTGATGTTGGATGAATGATACTCATTCGGGAGCAGGCTGCTCCTGTCTGTAGCATGTTGGGGATACACCCGACCAGCGCTTGAATTGACGGCTGAAATGGGCAATATCTTTATAACCAAGCATGGTAGCAATGTTCTGAATCGACAGCTTGGGGTTACCCAACAGAACTTTGGCTTCATGCAGAACCATTTCAGATAAATAAACACGCGGAGACTGACCATACACCTGTCGAAATACACGGTTACAATGGGAGGAACTGATGCCCAGCTCTGCTGCAATATCATCAATGCCATAATGGCTGTCGGACTCACGTCCTTGCTTGAACTGCTGACTTACCAGCCCTTGCAACCGATTACGAATCTGGTGGGCCAGCTCGATTTTCTCATATCCGTCCGTGAACAATTGAGCGGCTTCCTGAGAGACCGCTTCCCATAAATGTCCAAACAGTTCAAATACCGCCGATTGCAGCTGCATGCGTTGTACCATCGTACTCGCCGCTCGATTGTCAGCAGATGACATTAATTTGCGAAGTACAGGCTCGATCTGGCGGGTAACCGGACTATCTGCATCAAACAAAACCTGCTTGATTCGTGCAAGCAAGGAGAGAAATAACTGATCATCAATATCAAAATGCATGCAAAAATACGTAAAACCCTTGCCATTATGGCTCAGGCTGGAATGAATGCTTCCTGGAGGAATCAGGAGCAATTCGCCAGCCTTTTGAATATACAGCTTGCCATTCACAGTCATGTGTTGTTCGCCTTCCGTTACATAATTCAGCTCATATTGCGGATGTTCATGCGCCGGATAATCCCAATTCGCCCCGACACTTCGCAAATGAATGGCGAACAGATTCACCGTGGTCTGTACATCCGGGTAAAACACCTCATGCACACTTTCTCCCAAAGCGGGAGGCAAATAGGTGGAAGACATGGAAGGCCCCCTCAATCATTATAATTATAGTGGAATCTATAAGTTGCTTCTGAACGGAATGATGGAGATATGAATCGAAACAGATATAACCGCTTTATTGTATTATAATCTATTAGCTTGATTTGGGTAAATATCCGATTGATTTGACCATGGTCTATGGTGGAATGCCCGTGGTAGGATGGGGCTAATGAAAACGTATGCAAACCATTTTGAGAGGGGTCATCGTTCATGAGCACTTCCAAATCCATCTTTTATAATGCCCATCACTCACCGATCGGGGCTTTTGCCAGCTTTACGCTTGGATACAAAGGAGCCAAAGGCGGACTAGGTCTGGAGCTTGGCAAGCCAGCAGATCAGAATGTATATATCGGTTTACAATCTCGTGATAGTGAAAACTATGAAGCTTTACCATTTTTCGAAGCCGTTGAGGATGCGAGCGTTCGGTACGATGTTGAAAAAGTGGAGAATTCGGATTCAGATCTGGCGTCGTCGGCCTCGTTACAAAGTGAAGCGAGCACGAAAGCGCCAGTTGCAGCACAAACGTCTCGTCCGCTGATTTCTGCGTTTCGGGATGAGGATATCACCCGTGAATTCACTTCGGGAACAGATACGTGGACGGCGGGTGATCTGACTTTCCGTATTTACTCACCTGTGCGGCCTGTACCCGAACCGCTCAGCGGCGATCGTGATGCGTTAATGGATGCGCTTGTACCTGCCGTTCTGGTGGAGATGACAATTGATAATACGCAAGGGCAGCAATCGCGCAAAGCATATTTTGGCTATCAGGGGAATGATCCTTACTCTGCGATGCGTATCATCGGAGGACCAGAGGGTGGAGCGTTAACGGGTGTTGGACAAGGACGCCTAACCGCAATTTTGTCTGCGGATGAGGGATTATGGCCTGCTCGCGGGTTCACGTTGGAGAAAATATTGCAGGAGAAGCATCGTGAGAATCTGGCTTTCGGACTGGGCGAAACAGCTGCGTTGTTGATGGACGTTCCAGCCGGAGAGAAGCGTACGTATCAATTCGCTGTATGTTTCTATCGTGGTGGGATCGTTACTTCGGGTATGGACACGACCTACTGGTATACCCGTTATTTTGCGGATATTCTGGAAACTGGGCAATATGCGCTTGATCGTTTCAGCGAGTTGACTGCTTCCTGTGCTGAAGTGGAACAACGTCTTGGCGTATCTGCTTTGAGTGAGGACCAGTCATTTATGCTTGCCCATTCCATTCATAGCTACTATGCAAGTACACAGCTGCTGGATGCAGACGGCGAGCCGTTCTGGATCGTAAATGAAGGCGAATACCGGATGATGAATACTCTGGATCTGACCGCAGATCAACTGTATTTCGAGCTTGCCTTGAATCCTTGGACGGTGCGTAATGAGCTGGAGTGGTTTGTGAAACGTTACAGTTATACGGATCAAGTACGATTCCCGGGCGATGAGAAGGAATATCCGGGCGGCATTACGTTCACGCATGATATTGGCGTAGCCAATGTATTCTCGCGTCCCGGACACTCGGCTTATGAACTGGTGGGCATCGATGACTGCTTCTCCCAAATGAGCCACGAGGAACTCGTGAACTGGCTTTGCTGTGCGACTGTATATATTGAACAAACAAAGGATCGGGAATTTGTAAAAGAAATGCTTCCCGTCATTCGTGATTGCTTCGAAAGCATGTTGAACCGGGATCATCCGGATGAACAACAACGCAATGGCCTGATGGGACTGGATAGCAGTCGCACCAAGGGTGGAGCTGAAATTACCACCTATGACAGTCTGGATGTATCGCTTGGACAATCTCGGAATAACATCTACCTGGCAGGCAAATGCTGGGCCGTCTATGTTGCACTGGAGAAGCTGTTTGCTGCCGAGAAACTGGCTGAATTGTCTCATCACGCAGGACGTCAGGCAGATCGCTGTGCAGCCAGTATTGCAGCTCAGTTAACCGACAGTGGCTACATTCCGGCAGTTATCGCTGAAAATAATGATTCCCGCATCATTCCGGCCATAGAAGGATTGGTATTCCCATACTTTACAGGCTGTGAAGGTGCGCTTGATGTAAATGGCCGTTTCGGACCTTACCTGCAAGCACTTCGAACCCACCTTAAGACTGTACTTGTACCTGGTACTTGTCTATTTGAGGATGGAGGCTGGAAGCTGTCCTCTACGAGCAATAACTCATGGCTTAGCAAAATATATCTGTCCCAGTTCATTACAAGAGAACTGCTGGACGTGGAATGGGATGAAACTGGGAAGGCTGCGGACGCTGCCCATGTAAACTGGCTGCTGCATCCAGAGGAATCCTACTGGTGCTGGAGTGACCAGATTTTGGCGGGTGTTGCGGTCGGAAGCAAGTATTACCCGCGCGGTGTAACATCAATTCTATGGCTGCTCGAAGGCAAAGGTAATCGTCTGGAGCAGATCTATGCCAGCAAGGAGGCTGTACAATGAGCAACACAACCGTTCAAACTAATATCTCTGGCCCGCAGTATGATGCGTGGCTTGGATATCTTCAAGGTCTATCCGGGGTGAAGGGAACTGCCAGAAAAGCAGCTCCAGTCTGGGTCCATATCGTGTCGGTGGCGGAAGATCAAGAAATGATATCAACAGCCATAACTGAACTGACTCAGGGATTGAACAAGATTTTTGGCATCAAGCCGAAAGTTAGTCAGGAAGTTACCAGCCAAGTGAGTGATCCGGATTTGGCCAATCAGGAGGCCCAAGGGATATGGCTTGGCACATGGACAGGCTCGGAAGCTGTAGCTCAGGCCTTCAGCGACACGGAGCGCTCAGCTGTACACGGGGAAGGCTATATGATCCGCGAAGATAAGGAGCAGGGCAGACTGTTTATTGGTTCTGAAACTCCTCAAGGTGTGCTGTATGGGACTTTTCATTTGTTAAGAGAGCTTGTCCTGGATCAAGAAAGCGCTAACGATGCGCAACCGGCTGCGGGAAGGTTAAGCTACATTGCGGAGCAGCCCGTTAATGCATTACGCATGATCAATCAGTGGGATAACGTGGACGGAAGCATTGAACGTGGTTATGCTGGGAAATCCATTTTCTATGAAAATGGTGAATTCACTCGTGATCTCGGGCGTATCCGGGATTATGCCAGATTGCTTGCTTCTACAGGCATTAACGCCATTTCGATTAATAACGTTAACGTGCACCAGCGTGAGAGCCTGTTCCTGACGGAACGTTTCCTGGGTGATGTTGCAAAGGTTGCTGCCGAATTCAGAGCCTACGGCATCCGATTGTTCCTGAGCGCCAACTACGCAAGTCCGATAGAGATTGGTGGATTGCTTACGGCAGATCCGCTGGATGAGCAGGTCCGTGAATGGTGGAACATTCAGACAGCCAAGGTATATGCGGCAATCCCGGATTTTGGCGGCTATTTGATCAAAGCAGATTCGGAGAATCGTCCTGGCCCATTTACGTATAATCGAGATCATGCCGATGGAGCCAATATGCTGGCTGAGGCCCTTCGTCCATTTGGTGGACTGGTGATCTGGCGCTGCTTCGTCTATAACTGCAAGCAAGACTGGCGTGACCGTTCCACGGACCGCGCGCGGGCGGCATATGACCACTTTAAGCCACTGGATGGCCGCTTTGCGGAAAATGTCATTTTGCAGATCAAGAATGGACCGATGGACTTTCAGGTTCGAGAGGCCGTATCCCCGTTGTTCGGGGCCATGGAGAACACGAATCAGGTCCTGGAATTCCAGATTACGCAGGAGTATACGGGCCAGCAGCGACATCTGTGTTATCTGGTTCCACAGTGGAAAGAAGTATTAGATTTTGATACGTTTGCCAAAGGGCCGGGTTCTGAAATTAAACGTATTGCTGACGGCTCTCTATACAACAGGCCTTATAGCGGCTTTGCCGCAGTCTCCAATATCGGCGCAGACGCTTGCTGGACAGGGCACCCGCTTGCTCAGGCGAATCTGTATGGATATGGAAGACTGGCCTGGAATCCGGAGCTGTCATCGGAAGAGATCGCGGAGGAATGGGTCAGACTTACGTTTGGACATGACGAAGAGGTCGTTCGTCTAATCTCTGGCATGCTTCTGAATTCGTTGGAAATCTATGAAAATTATACGGCTCCGCTCGGTGTAGGCTGGATGGTTAATCCGGAGCACCATTATGGACCGAATGTGGATGGCTATGAATATTCCAAGTGGGGAACGTATCATTTTGCCGATTGTGATGGTATTGGCGTGGACCGGACAGTGAGCAGTGGAACGGGATATACATCGCAATACCACCGGGAAAATGCCGAAAGATATGAATCCGTAGCCTCCTGTCCGGACGAGCTGCTGTTATTTTTCCATCATGTCCCGTATACCCATGTCCTGCATTCTGGCAAAACGGTCATTCAGCACATTTATGATACACACTTTGCTGGAGCAGAGCAGGCAGCGGCGTTAGCACAAACATGGGGACAGCTGGAAGGCAAAATTGATCCGACTGTTTTTGATAAGGTAGCTACGTTACAGGCTGGGCAGGCGGAGCATGCCAAGGAATGGAGAGATATGATCAATACGTACTTCTATCGCAAAAGCGGTATTGCAGATGAGCAAGGAAGAACGATATATTAATCTGGATACGAGAGTGATATAAGCTGAACTAAACATTTACACGATAACGGCGAGCCAGAACAAATCTGAGGAAGTGGAGCGTTCACCTGTATCACCTTCGGAGGAAGAACAACGTTGGCATACACGAGAAGGAGGGAACATATGGGACATCATCAATTACCAGAAACCATGAAGGCTGCTGTCATGACAGAGCCAGGGCACATTATCATCGAGGAACAGGCTGTACCCCAGCCGGCTGAAGACGAGGTGCTCATTCAGGTGATGGCCGTTGGCGTCTGCGGATCGGATGTGCATTATTTTGAACATGGGAGAATTGGCCGATTTGTGGTTGAGAAACCGATTATACTTGGACATGAATGTGCAGGGATTGTTGCGGCGGTTGGCTCGAACGTGTCACGGCTCAGAACGGGGGATCGGGTAGCGATTGAGCCTGGGGTAACCTGCGGACGATGTACGACATGTAAAGAAGGCCGTTATAACCTGTGTCCCGATGTGCAATTTCTGGCGACACCTCCGGTGGATGGGGCTTTTGTGCAATACATGACCATACGTGAAGATATGGTTTTCCCAATCCCGGATCATCTGTCTTTTGAAGAGGCTGCAATGAACGAGCCTTTCTCAGTGGGTATTCATGCGGCAAGACGTAGTAAACTGGCTCCGGGAACAACTCTTGCCATTATGGGCATGGGACCTGTGGGATTGATGGCTGTTGCAGCTGCCAAATCGTTTGGTGTGGAGCGCATCATTGTCACAGATTTGGAGGAAGTGAGGCTGGAAGCCGCTCGTCGTATGGGCGCCACTCATACCATTAATGTGCGGAACGAGGATGCGCTGGCGGTGATCCGTGAGTTAACGAACGGTGTCGGTGTAGATACGGCGTGGGAAACTGCGGGTAATCCGAAAGCGCTTCAGTCTGCATTGTATTCTCTCCGCCGAGGAGGCAAGCTTGCTATTGTAGGATTACCTGCACAGGATGAAATTGCTCTGAATGTTCCTTTTATCGCGGACAATGAGGTGGATATATACGGAATCTTCCGTTATGCCAACACCTATCCTGCAGGAATTGAGTTTCTGAGCTCAGGCCAGCATGATGTGATGTCCCTGATAACCGATCGTTATTCCCTTGAGGAGACACAACAAGCCATGGAACGGGCATTGCACAACAAGAGTGGCAGTCTGAAAGTAATGGTGTATCCGAACGGAAAATGAATTCATTCGAAGGAGCCCTGATGTTTAGGGTTTCTTTTTTTGTATTTTTCGTTATAAAAGGATTAAACAAGCTTCCATAACGTGGTATAATGCTTGAAGATTTTAACATATAAAATCATACACACTCATTTTGTTGAATAGCAACTTAGCGAAAGGAACTGAAGGTTGTGAGAACACATGAATTTAGGATTCACTCTGATTTCCACCGGGATGATCTGATGTCTGTATCTTCTCAAGCGTCGCGTTTTTCCTCGGATATTTCATTGTCATTTACCGATGCTGACCATGAACATCGTGTAGATGTCAAAAGCCTGCTCGGAATGGCGCTTCTTCCCATTCGACATGGCAGTGTGGTGAGATTGCAGACACGGGGGAGAGATGAACTTGAAGCGTTGGAATATATGCTGAACGTGCTGGAAAGGGCTTAACTTGAAGTCTAAAACCTGTGCAAATTGCAGTGAATTGTAAAATATTTATCGTTTGTTCAATTCCGACTGGTACTTCGTCCAAAAAAAGAGTATAATAAAATTTAGTTCTATTCTAAGAAGTACCCATATTAAAGGAGTGTAAATAGATTATGCCAAAAGCTGACATCCATCCAAAGACACAAACAGTAATTTTCTTCGATGCAAGTGCTGATTACAAATTCCTGAGTTCTTCGACTAAGTTCTCGAACGAAACTATGGAATGGGAAGATGGTAACTCTTACCCAGTAATCCGTGTGGACACTAGTTCCGCATCCCACCCATTCTTCACAGGTAAACAAAGAAACGTGGACATCGGTGGTCGTGTTGATCGCTTTAACCGTAAATACAACATCAAAAACTAGTCTGTCCATAGATTGCGAAGAAACCTCGGGGATTTGTCCTCGGGGTTTCTTTGTGTCTTGACAACGATAAATAAAAAATTGCATACAATTATTGCGCTTACATATCAAACGGAGGTACACTAGGAAACAGAGTGAGATCATACTTTAGGAGGAAATAGAGATGAGCAGCATCAATCATATGGTAACGTTTACACTTTACTCAGGCAAAGATACACCTGAAGCAGAGGCATTTCTGAAAGAAAGTACGGATGCTCTGGCGAATATTCCAGGTGTGGAGCAATTCCAGGTCCTGCGTCAGGTGAGCGAAAAAAATGAGTTTGACTACAGTTTTTCAATGGTATTTGCAGATCAGGCTGCGTATGATGCATATAATGTTCACCCGGTTCATCGCAAATATGTAGAAGAACGGTGGGAAAAGGAAGTTAGTCGCTTCCAGGAAATCGATCTCGTTCAGCACGGTAAATAACATAAACCTCGAAAGCGTTTTCCGTTTTGATGCTAACGAGCGTTAATCTATTTTGTATTCCTTCTTTCTTTATCACTAAATTTCGTTACTACACATGTAGCTCAGAGGAGGGAAACTGTCCTATGAAATTGGATCTTACAGGTAAAACGGCGCTGGTGACTGGAGCAACTGGTCAATTAGGAAGGGTCATCGCTCGGACGTTGGCAGACTGTGGTGCAAATCTGGCGCTGCATTACATAAATAATGAAGCGAAGGCCAGGGAGCTTCAAGGTGAGATCGAAGCCATCGGTCGGAAAACGGTCATTATTCAGGGTGATATCACGAAGCAGGATACGGCATTTCGAATGCGTGATGAAATTCAATCCAGCCTCGGAGATGTAGATATCGTGGTTGCCAATGCGGTCATTCAATATGCCTGGACAACAGTGCTGGAACAATCACCGGACGATTATATAAGCCAGTTCGAATCATGCGTGATGCAAAGTGTATATCTTGCCAAAGCTTTCATTCCAGCTATGAAGGAAGCCAGAGCTGGTCGATTCATTGGTATTAATACGGAATGTGCGATGCAGAATTTTGCTACCCAGTCTGCATATACTGCGGGAAAACGCGGAATGGACGGTTTGTACCGTGTGCTGGCAAAAGAGGTAGGCGAGCATCAGATTACGGTCAACCAGGTTGCGCCTGGATGGACAATCAGTGAGCGTGACCGCACCAGTGAGCCAGGACATGATGAGGGGTATATTCAAACGGTGCCGTTGAAACGTAGGGGAGAAGATCAGGAAATTGCCAATGCGGTAGCATTTCTGGCATCCGACCTGTCCTCTTTTATCACTGGGGCCTATATCCCGGTCAGTGGCGGCAATGTGATGCCTGCTATTTAATTGTGAATATCAATTCAATAATATGAATGAACAGCATTATAAACCATCGTGTAACCATGATCCGTTTGTCAGTTCCATGACAAGCGGATTTTTGTATATATCCATAAATACATATGATTTTGTTTCTAATTTCAAAAAAATGGGGTAAAAGAATAGGTAGTTTAACGCGGTGGAAACATAACTCAAAATAAGCGAATAAAGGAGACCGACCTTTCATGAAAAAAACAATTGCAGACGTTCTGGTCGAAGCATTATTGAACGCAGGCATCAAACGCATCTATGGTATCGTTGGAGACTCCTTGAATGCGGTACTGGATTCCATCCGTCGCTCGGGTAAAATTGAATGGATTCATGTCCGCCATGAAGAAGTGGCTGCTTTTGCGGCCGGGGCAGATGCCCAAGTGAGTGGAAGTATCGCCGTATGTGCGGGCAGTAGCGGACCGGGAAACATGCACTTGATAAACGGTCTGTACGATTGTCATCGGAACCGTGTACCAGTACTTGCCATCGCTGCTCATATTCCTAGTGATGAGATTGGGAGTGAGTATTTTCAAGCGACTCATCCAGAGTATTTATTTCAGGAATGCAGTCATTATTGTGAGGTCATTACAACGGCCAAACAAATGCCGCGTTCCTTTACGATGGCGATGCAGACCGCAGTTGCGCGTTCTGGCGTTTCCGTCATTATATTGCCAGGAGACGTAGCGGCCCTGGAAGCGGCTGATCTGCCAGTGCCGGAGCATGTATACCATCCCACCCATCCGGTTGTACATCCTTCCGAACCTGAATTGCGGAAACTGGCGGAGTTTTTGAATCAAGGTAAAAAAATTACGTTGCTGTGCGGGGCAGGCTGCGCTGGTGCGCGTGAATCTCTCATGCAGCTCTGTGATCGCTTGAAATCCCCAATGGTTATTGCGCTGCGAGGCAAGGAGTATCTGGAGTACGATAATCCGTATTCGGTAGGCCTTACGGGACTAATCGGTTACTCATCCGGTTATCATGCCATGATGGACTGTGATGTGCTCTTGATGCTGGGAACAGATTTTCCATACCGTCAATTCTTCCCGGAGGATGCAGCCGTACTTCAAGTAGATATTCAGTCTTCACACCTTGGTCGCCGTACTAAGCTGGATTACGGCGTGTGCGGCGATGTGAAGGCTACCATTGAAATGTTATTGCCCTATCTGACGGAAGAGCACAGCGACAAACATTTGCATAAAAGCGTGGAACGTTACGAAAAAGTTCGTAAAGAATTGGATGAGCTTGCTGTTGGGAAACCCGGAAAAATGCCAATTCATCCCCAATACTTAACCAAGGTCATTAGCGATGCTGCAGCCGAAAACGCGATTTTCACCTGCGATGTAGGTACACCTACCGTATGGGCAGCTCGTTATATTGAAATGAGCCGCAATCGCCGATTGCTGGGTTCATTCAGTCATGGCACCATGGCGAATGCTCTACCACAAGCGATTGGAGCACAGGTGTCTGATCCAGGTAGACAAGTCATATCCTTGTCCGGTGATGGCGGCATTGCTATGCTGATGGGTGATCTTTTGACTCTTAAACAGCATAATCTCCCTATTAAAGTTGTCGTGTTTAACAACGGAGCCCTGGGTTTTGTTGAACTGGAGATGAAAGCTGCCGGATTGCTTGAGTCCGGTACCGAGCTTGTGAATCCGAACTTTGCCATGGTAGCCCAAGCGATGGGTCTGGAAGGAATACGGGTTGAAGATCCGGCAGATCTGGAAGGGGCTGTAGAGCGTGCATTACTGCATGATGGTCCTGTTCTGATTGATGTTGTGGTGAATCGACAGGAGCTGTCCCTGCCTCCGAAGATTAATATCAAACAGGCCGAAGGCTTCACCTTATGGATGATGAAGGCAGTATTGAATGGACGTGGTGATAAGCTGATTGAGTTGGCAAAGACCAATTTGCTCAGATAAGACTTACGTTCGCCTTAGTCTTGACACAGCACCGTTTCGAACCGTGCACCTAAAGCATTCATCAGACTGAATAAGAAAGAGAGGCTTACTGTAAAGTCACAGTGCCTCTCTTTTTGCGTTTGATGATTTTTATTGTTGGCCTTACAATCCATCATGCCACATGGGAAGATTCGGTCTGAAGTTTAGTGGCAACTCCCGGACGATAGGCAAGAATGATAATAATCATGGCAATGACCACCCCCAAAGCTCCAATCCAGGTGATGGATGACAATGAAACAGCACTGACGGCAATTCCTCCAATACCGGCACCGGCAGCCATCGCGAGTTGCATAACCGAACTGTTCAGACTCAGCATAATCCCGGACGATTCCGGAGCCATTGTCACCAGATTATATTGCTGTGTTGGACCGGAAGACCAGGCGGAAAAGGACCATAGAATTAATACAATGAAGAGGACCGCACCCGAATGAGCTGTGACATTCAGCATAAGCAGACTTATGACATGCAGGGCCATACCCATGATGAGTGTTCTTTTTACTCCCATACGATCGGCGCTGTATCCTCCGGATTTGGAACCAATCAGACTTGCGATACCAAAAGCCAGCAAAGCGGAACTTAACAACGTTTCGCTCATGCCCGCAATAGAAACCAGGTAAGGCGAAATGTAAGTATACGCAATGGAATATCCCCCTAACCAGAAAAAGGTGACAAGCAGCGCAAATCCGATGCGAGGTTGTTTAAGCAAGGCTAGTTGTTTTTTCAAAGGAACCGGCGTTTCTCCTTCCGAAGAAGGGATCGTAGATGCGATAACCACCATGGCAATGATACCCAAAACCGCAATGCCTGCAAATATAAGTTTCCAGTCCCAAGCCGCAGCAACCATTCTTCCAAGAGGAACTCCCACGATCAATGAGGCGGTAAACCCGGTAATGACCGTTGCGATGGCGCTGGCCTGTTTGCCCTCAGCGGATATCTTGGCTGCTACTGTCAAGGCTGTAACAACGACGACTCCGGCTCCTAGAGCCATCAAGACTCGGGCGGCGATGAACAGTCCATATCCAGGCAGCAAGTAGGCCAAGACGTTACCTATGACAAATAGTCCAAGGAAGTAGAGCAGCAGCTTGCGTCGGTCCATACGGGATGTTAAGGCGATTATGATGGGCGTACCGAGCGCGTAAACGAGTGAAAAGATCGTAATCAGCTGTCCTGCAGCAATTAATGATATATTCATGGTGTCAGAGATCCTGTCCAGAATACCCGCAATGACATATTCGGAGGTCCCTACAAGAAAGCTGACCAAGGCGAGAACATAGATTTTCCATGTGTTAGACATGAGCATATAACCTCTTTCTGTTTGTTATTATTATATTTTTAGAAATATAGAAATAAAGACAAGAGAACGGGAAAACAATATTATGAATGAACCGATGAGGCATGGTTGAGCAGTTAAACCATCCAATGTACTGGGTGTTTTGGTAAAAGGATAGGTATGCAACTACGATGAGTCTCTGCATTCCAATGTGCCAGAACGAGTGTTTAATTGTTGATTTTATATTTCTAGTATTATAGAAATAACGGACAAAAATTTATCTATCCAACAGATAAGGAGCGAATCTCTGGACAGTTTCTGTATTCAGGCTGTAATAAATATACGTGCCTTTCTTTTGTGACGTCAACAAACCACAATCGGATAGCTGCTTCAGGTGATGAGATAGAGTGGAGAGCGCTACCGTTACAAGCCTATTTTCCAAATCAGCAGGACACAGGTTGCTTTCACCCGAAAGGATCTGAATGATTTTATATCGCGTTTGTTCGCCCAAAGCTTTATGAATTTTGACGGCCTGTTCATCAATCGTATTGGATTGCATCAAAATCGTTCCTTTCGTCTTTATTTCTTATTTCTATAAATATTGAAATAACTTTATCATGTCTTTTGAAAAAAGTAAACTCCCTACGAAGATCTTTACTTTCAGTCGAAAATGAATCAACTGAAGCAAAAACCTTTGCAGGGAGTTGGAAGGTCGATTCAAACTCACTCTTATTGTCGTTCGAGAGACTCGACGTATTCTTTGGCATCTTTCAGTGATAGGTTTCTGGCTTCACGAGCCTTTTTGATTGCAATGATTTTCTTGCCCTGTTGTGCAAGTGCCTGCAGCTCCCTATCAAGTTCAGTCAGGTCAGCCTGTGACGGTGGAGGTGGAGACACATTCACTGAAGAAGCGTTATGACTAAGCGGAAATTGTGCAGTACTACCTGCTCCATTCTCCAGGCGCTCTACATCCCTCTTCAGTTCATTCAGCTGTGCCTGCAAGCTGATGACACGAACCAATAAGATGAGAATAAGAATTAAAAAAACGACTAAAACAATGGTGTTTATTTCCATGCAGCCAGGTGCCTCGCTTTCCTTACTCCAAATACATTTCTATCTAAGCTGTACCGGGATTTCCTTAACACCGCGAACAATCATGCCAGGTCTCCATTCAAGTTCATTCACATCCGCCTGAAGCTGCATATCGGGAAAGCGGCGAATTAACGTGTTGATAGCAATCTCACCTTCCAGTCGCGCAAGAGGGGCTCCCAGACAGAGATGAATGCCTTTGCCAAAAGCCAGATGGGCGCTCTTCTCGCGAGTGATGTCAAACACATCCGCATCCTTAAACTTCGCTTCGTCCCGATTGGCTGAATCCAGCGCAACGATAACAAGCTCACCTTCAGCGATATGATGTCCATGAAATTCGATGTCTTCTGAAGCCCAACGAGACGTACTGAATTCAACCGGACCGTTATAACGCAGCATTTCCTCAACAGCATTATGGATTAACTCAGGCCGCTTAATCAGCAGCTCGCGTTGTTCCGGGTGCTCCAGAAGGGCAAGTATACCATTGCCGATCAGATTAACGGTTGTTTCGTGTCCGGCGATGATGAGCAGCGCGACTACACCAAGCAGTTCCTTTTCAGTGAGCTGCTCTCCTGATTCTTCTGCCACAACGAGCTGACTGATCAGATCGTCGCCCGGTTGCTCACGTACTTTGGCAAACCAGGCATTCAGGTAATCAATGAACTCTTTGGCATGCTTCTCAAACACTTCGGAATTCTCCTCGCTTGTCGCGTCGATGATAGAATTCGACCACAGACGGAATTTGTCCTGATCTTCAAGAGGAACACCGAGAATTTCGCTGATGACAATAATCGGTAACGGAAAAGCGAACTCATCGATCAGATTCATCTTGTCCTGGGAATTAAGATTATCCAGAAGATCATCGGCAATATCCTGAATATGGCTTCTCATGCCTTCAATCAGCCTTGGAGTGAATGCCTTCTGTACAAGTCCACGCAACCGACGATGATCGGGTGGATCAGAAAAAAGCATGTTATGCACAAAAATATTATCTTGATCCGGCCCATAACGTTTAATGACATCCTTGCTGAAGCGATTGTCTTTCAATACCTCGACCGCATCCTCATATCGGGTAATAATCCAACCGAAATCACCGTGAGGGAACAGGACTCTGTGAATGGGATCATTCTGTCTGAGTTTTTCATATACCGGATAAGGATTTTGTGAAAATTCTCGGCTAAAGAACTCCGTCTGTGAAGTTTCATTTGTACTCAAATAGTTAATCTCCTCTCATCAAAAGCTCGTAATGTTACGCATCTTTTCTAAGGGATCATATGTTAATTTCGGTGGCTTCATACGAAAAGCCTGCACCATCTATATATTCAATATTTTAGCGATTGAAACCTTGTTTTTGACTAACAAATATGGTATGAAAAGCTTCATATTTAAATAGAATAGCGTTTGTTGGGGCAAGGATTAGATTCAATATACGGATCGTTTAATAACCCACCGGGTCATATGGCCTATAATTGAAGTTTTCTACAATAACAATGTGAGTTCAAGTTAATTTTAAAGGCCATCTTCATGATTCAACGATACAACTCATTCACATTTGTGCTAGGAACCATGTGTCCATGGGCTTATAAAGAATGCTGCTAAGAAGGACGTTTCAACCATTTTTGTCGTTTTCTACGTTCGTTGAAAGGCTGCTGTGATAAGATAAAACTTAATAGGAACATACGATCTGTTTGTATGAGAGGAGAAACCTACATGATGGATATGCTTAAGCCACCCGCAGAGACATTATATGAGACAGAGTTACGGGCGCTGCGAGAAGAAGATACGGGGAAACGTCCTCCAAACTGGTTGTTGTCCCCAACGTATGTGCGTGATTTTATTATCGGCAGGGACAAGCCCGCTATACTGGACGGAGGAGAGATCACGATTACGCGGAAATTTTATGGCAACGATGTACTGATTGAACGTGCCGTGGTTACATTGGCAGGCAATCGGGGCTTGATGTTGGTAGGGGAGCCCGGGACAGCCAAGACCATGCTCAGTGAGCTGCTGACCGCAGCCATTTCCGGTACCAGTCTGAACACGATTCAGGGTACGGCAGGTACAACCGAAGACATGATCAAATATTCATGGAACTATGCCATGCTGCTGGATAAAGGCCCATCCGAAGCGGCACTTGTTCCCTCACCGTTGTATAACGGAATGAAGAAGGGGATTCTTACCCGCTTTGAGGAGATTACTCGTTGTCCTGCTGAAGCACAGGATAGCCTGATCAGTATACTAAGTGACAAGGTGATGAGTATTCCTGAACTGGATGGCGGTGTGCTGTTTGCCAAACCGGGGTTTAATGTGATCGCAACAGCTAACATTCGTGACAAGGGCGTAAATGAAATGAGTGGTGCACTGAAGCGCCGTTTCAATTTTGAGACGATTAAACCGATCAGCAGCGTGAAAATGGAAGCCAAAATTATTGAATCCCAGGCGCGCAGCCTTTTACTACATAGCGGAATAGACACTGAGATTAATTCGGATGTGGTTGAATTGCTGGCCACGACATTTATGGAGCTTCGTACGGGAATGACGCGGGAAGGTTACAAGCTGGATTCGCCCCAAGCGTCGATGAGTACGGCTGAAGCCGTATCTGTATATGTACAGAGTGCAATGACCTCCTATTATTACGAAGACAAGGGAATCGCATTGGATCGGCTGGTGCAAAACATGCTGGGAACGATAGCAAAAGAAAGCGACAAGGATTTGTCCATTCTCAAAACCTACTTCTCCAAGGTTGTGAAGGAACGTTCCAGAGATGAAGGCATTTGGAAGGAGTACTATGAGGAGAAGAAATGGATCGGTTAACAGGAACTGCTGATCTGGATGTTGCCCAGTTACAGACGCTATTTGAATCCCGTGTGTTTAACCTGACCAGCGGAACGCTTTATTTTCCCATACGCCATCATAGCCCAGCATGTTCCTATCATTTACTGCGATTAATTGAAGAATACAAGCCCAACATCATTCTAATCGAAGGACCTGAGAGTGGAAATCCTTTGCTTCAAGTTTTGGCTGACGAGGCGACCATACCTCCTGTTAGTCTTTACTACACCTATGAGAGTGAAAATGAGAGAGCGGCCTGTTATTATCCGATGCTTCGTTACTCTCCTGAATATGTAGCTCTCAAAGAAGCAGCTCGGCTGAACATCCCAGCAACATTTATTGATCTGGACTACCATCATTTCTCTAAATCCAACAAGGCAGAACAACGGGAGATTTCCATTCAAGATGAGACTTTGCTTGCAGGGTCTGAGTTTATCCACCGTTTATGTATAAAGACAAACAGTCGAAGTTTCGATGAATTGTGGGAGAACGTATTTGAAATTGGTGGTCTGGAGAAGTCGACACAGGCATTTGTACAGGATGTATTCACGTACTGCACATTATCCCGAATGTGTTATTCAGATGAGCGATTGAACAGTACAGGCGACCGGACAAGAGAAGCACACATGAAGAGACGGATTGAGCAAGCCCGACAGGAGCATGACCGTGTGCTTGTCATCACTGGCGGATTTCATACCTATGGACTGCTGACGCCCGATAATCATGAAACGGCATCAGAAGGGTTGGCGATGGAGGCTCAAGGAAGGCATCAGAAATCTGTGCATCAGCAGATGTATCCCATGGTCTACACGTTTGCCGAAGCGGATCGACTGAATGGTTATGCAAGCGGAATGCCTTACGTGAATTATTACGAACAGATCTGGAACCAGCTGCATCGGCAAAAGGGCTCCGTATATAATTTGACCGCGTTAGACTTGTTATCCCGATTAACCCGCAAGCTGAGGGAAGCGCATGAACATGTATCAACCAGCGACGCCATTGAGGCGTATAGCATGGTTCAGGGCCTCGCAGGACTGAGGGGGAAAAGGGAAGGCGGTGTCTATGATCTAATGGATGCAACCCTTTCTTCCTTTGTTAAGGGGGAACTTACGTTAGCTTCAGATAAACCGCTGCAAGAATTGCACAAGTTGCTAACCGGAGATGTTATAGGGAAAGTAGCTCCCAACCCGTTCAGTATTCCAATCGTTGAGGATTTCAAAGAACGTTGTACGGAGTCAAAACTTCAAATTCGTAATACAGGCCAGCATAAGAAAGTACTTGATCTATACGCCAAACCAGATCATCGTCGGCAAAGTCAATTGTTTCAATGTATGGTTTATCTCGTTCCGGATTTCGCGAAGCGGCAATCGGGACCCGATTGGATTACACAGCGTGACATGAACCTTGTTCGAGAGACATGGATCTATACTTATTCCTCCAGAATTGAGGCTCGATTAATCGAGAATTCACTTTACGGAGGCACAATTCGGGAAGCCGCTACGCGCAAGATGGAAGAAGAGATGCAGGGCATACCGGATCATCACAGTGGTGACTTGGCCAAATCCATGCTTCAAGCTCTGCTCATGGGCCTGCAGAATACAGCAATGACGCTGTATGACCAAGTGAAGTCTGCTCTGCGAAAGGATGGGAATTTCCTGTCGTTGTGTGGAAGTCTTCATATTTTGAATCGGATTCAGCAGCATCGCAGACTTCTTGGGTTGTCCGAAGAACAGCAGCTCCTTAACCTCGTATCCGAAGCCTATAACAATGCCGTTGACAAACTGATGCAGCTCTCCAGAACGAATCCGGATGAACATGAAGAGATTGTCCAGGGATTGAAGCTGCTTGCCATGCTGGCAGAGTCATCCGCAGAGCATTTTCGGGATGCTACCTTCCGCGCACACCTGAATGAACTGCTGTCAGACAGCCAACTGCCGGCACAGCTGGAGGGCGTATGTATTGCCATATCTTCAGGACTTGGAGACAGGCGTAGGGAAGAGATCGTGGATCGAGCGCGTGGGTACATCCGGGGATCGCAGGAACAGACCCGGCAGACTGCACTTTATTTACAAGGGGTGTTCTCTGTAGCGCGGGACGCTTTTCTGTATGAAGATCAGCTTTTATCAGAGCTGAACTATATGATCGAGCAACTTGACTATGAAGAGTTTATCCGCATGATCCCTGAACTTCGCTTGGCATTTACCTATTTTACACCCATGGAGACAGGCCTAATTGCGGATCGCGTCGCAAACCTGCATCAGGTAGAGGCCGAAGAGATGTCATGGTCTTCCGTTGACGAACGATTACTGATTCAGACGAAAACATGGGATGAAGCCCTTCGGAAGGAGTTTGATGCATGGAAGCTGATCTGAATGAGCTGCATACAACCAAGGAAATGGTGAAAGACAGTGAAAAGCTTAATCGGGCGGAAACCCTAAACCGTTGGCGCCTTATTCTGGGTGAATCCGCTGACGAAGGGCTATCCAATACAGGAGATTACTTCCCTGATGATTTTAAATATACCGAAGTCGATGAGATTTTGGGATATCTATTTAATCGCGAGTACGGTGAAGAGCAGGGTTACAGAAAAGGGGGAGGACGAGGTCCTTCGGATCTGACCGTTCCCAAATGGTTACATAAAGTCAGGGAATTGTTCCCCAAACCAACGGTGGAAATCCTGGAGAAGCAGGCGCTTGACCGTTATGGCCTTACGGAATTGTTAACAGACAAAAAGCTGCTGGAGTCACTCGAACCCAATATGAACCTGCTCAAGAACATTATGCAATTCAAAGGCCGAATGAAAGGCGACGTTTTGAAGAGCGCCAAGGAAATTGTACGAGTCGTGGTTGAAGAGCTGCGACGCAAGCTCGAATCTCAGACCAGAGCGAGCATTATAGGGAAACGCAGCCGCTATGCATCCAGTTCGGTGCGCTCCTTGCGTAATCTCAATTTCAAGCAGACTATTACCAAGAACTTGAAGAACTATGACAAAACCAATCGCAGATTTGTCATTGACCGTCTTTATTTTGACGGGAATATCCAGTCTCATAACAAGTGGGACATTATCATTGGTGTGGATGAGAGCGGAAGCATGCTGGATTCAGTCATATACAGTTCAGTGATGGCCAGCATCTTCTATCGTCTGAATGCACTTCGCACGAAATTGTTTATTTTTGACACACAGGTTGTCGACTTGAGTGACAGGCTGGAAGATCCGGTAGATGTACTCATGAACGTGCAGCTTGGTGGGGGAACCCACATTGCAAAGGCGCTGCGTTATGGTGAGACGTTGATCGAAAATCCCGGGAAAACGATATATATTCTCGTTAGCGATCTGGAAGAGGGTTACCCGATTCAGCACATGTATAAGGCATGTAAGGATATTTTGGATACGGGCTGCAAGTTGCTGGTGCTGACCGCACTCGATTTTAACGGAGATACCGTGTACAACAAACATGCTGCGCAGACGTTATCTAATATGGGTGCACATGTAGCGGCGATTACGCCCAATGAGCTGGCGGATTGGATTGGCGAAATTATTACTTGAGCAGCGGGATGATTTGAATGACGTATCATGCTGATTTATTAATTGATTATATACAAGATCACATATGAACTTATATTTAAGGAGGAATGTGTAATGCTGACCGCTGACCGTGCAGTGGAGGCTTTGGTGGAGAAATTTGCAGAGGTGTGTTCCAACGAATATTCGTTGAAAACGGACCGGCGTTCGGAAATCATCGATTATGTGATGGGAACGACGGACAAGTTCCCTGATATGATGGGAGGTTCCAGCCATTATGCCTATCAGACGATAGATGTACTTATGAAAATTGCAAAAAAAGATGACGGAGATATCTTTTTTCGGGCGGGAGCCATTGTAATTCATATGGAATCCAATTATTCCAGAAGGAACACGTGGAGAACCGATGGCTTTACGCTCTGTCTCGGAAATGACTCGGAAGCTTATGGACTGAGTGGAAAGAGCAAAAACGATGATCGTATGGGCGGGTTGCTGTACCGTTTGGAGAAAATCAATCGGTTTGCTGGCGAAAAGGAAATTCTGGATGAATTAAAGAGCAGACTGAAGGGGAATTCCCAAGATGTAATTAATGGGATGATACTCCTCCGACTTTATTCAGATCTCAATGATAGCCCTTCTTATCATGCCCAGGTGCAACAGTTCATGCAATCTCTGCCTGCATTGTTTCAACATGTGATGACCAGTAACATAAGTAAGCTGCACAACGAATTGCATACATTGATTGAGCCTCTGGTGGTTTGCAATTTTCAAACCAAACATAATAGATCTGCACATGAATTGAATAGCGAATTCCTCCAGGAGAAGCATAGCCGGGTTATGGCTGAGAACTATTCGAACACTTCTCTTTCCAAAAAGGAACAACTGTCTTACAGCGAGTTCGACAAGACGATGATCCTTCTAAGCAGCGCCTTGTTGTATATGGTTAACATCAGTGGGGGGAAACAACGTTTCCTAGATAACAAAAGTGAGACCGGTCGCATTTTGCTCGAAGCGATAAATCAGTTACATGAAATCTATCCACTTGAAGTTAGACGTTACTTACTGAGCATGGACCCAAGAACGAAAAATGCCAATGAGCTGCTTTCAGGGCTGGTGCCCCTAGATGAGCCATATCAGCTGATAGAAATGTTGCGTAATGAACTTGAAGCGTACACCATACCATGGCAATTTCTGCAATCAGCTGTTGTGAATGACTCGCAGCAGGCTATTCGTGCATACCACATATTAAAACCCCCATTCCTCAAATTGTGCATTCAAAAAATGTTGGAGGACCATGGAATCGCAGTCCCAGATGTGGATGAAACTGTTGAACAAGCCGTGTTCAGTGCTCTTCGGCATCCGTTAGATGGAGGGAGACAGGGAATTGCAATTGCACGATATTTGAACTGTGAAAGCTCCCTTGAAGAATACTGGGAAGATCCGAATAGTCGTGGGCTGTTTAATAACCTGAATCGGGACAAAAAGCGCGTTCATAACTTGATCAGCATTAGTTTCCTGCCTTTGGATTCGGAGGCGATGCGTCGGTTCGTGATTCTCACCACGTATCCCGAGTGGACACTGGATATTGTCTCTGAGATGTATCAATCTTACGCGTTTAGCGGAGAGAAGCTGCTTGAACGTTACGGCCTAGATCCAGAGGTGAAACAAGAGAAATTGCTGTCTAGCCTAATTTCGCTTAATGGCATGACCGATTACAAGTACAAAACGATGCCTCAGGATGAATATCGCCGAATTATTCAACAGAATCTGGACTATGCTATTGGCCAATACAAGAAACTGCCAACCGATACACGCATTCTTGTTTTGGAAATTACCTTTGAACAACGTCATGAACTTTCGACAAAACAAATAGCGGAAGCGATTCGTGCCGGATTGCAGGACTCTTCCAAAAAGGCAAATGGCGTGGCGTTATCTGAATTCAATCGGATTCCTGATCAGGACTTATATACCGCCATATACCGTTCGGAGAAAAAAGCGGGCGTGAAAGAAATGGCTCTCAGCGCGATCCGCAGTTTGGAAAATAGCAAAGATATATATCGTGAGCTTCTGAAGGGTGAAAAGTCTGCAGATTGGAAGAACCTGATTCAAATTCTGCTAGATACCGCGGATCAAAGCCCGGAGTATGCTCATGCGGCGCTTGCCGATCAGGCAGATGGCAAAAAGCTGGCCAGAATAGGTTGGTTGTCTCTGAACGATCTTCCTTCTCTTGTGCGTTCAGCGGACAATCAACCATTAGATGGTCGTATCAAGCAATATCTCTTGGTGCAATCAATAGATCATACATCTGCACCAAACGAAAGACTGAATGAATTACGTGAGTATGCAAGCGAGGAATCATTGTCACGGTTTGCTAGCGAGCTGCTCCAATTATGGATACAGGATGGTGCTGTCGCGAAGGAGAAGTGGGTCATGTACCTTTCGGCACTCTTTGGTGATAATCAAATTGTAAGGATATTGGCCCCTCAAATTAAGGAATGGACAGAAAGCAGCCGAGGCGCCATTGCAGCAGATGCTGTAAGGGTATTGGCCTATCTTAAGGAACCATCTGCTCTCATGGCGATTGACAAGATTAAACGCAGTGTGAAAAACCGCCAGGTTAAGGGTGCGGCTGAAGAAGCGTTGCAGCTGGCTGCGGAAAATATGGGACTTACCTCGGAACAGTTGGAAGACCGACTTGTCACAACGCTTGGTTTTGATAAGAAGGGAACGATGCAACTTAGCTACGGAGAGCGTTCATTCCTGATTAAAGTGAATGGAGATCTGCAAGTCGTTGCCCTAAATGAAGAAACGGGGAAATCCGTGAAGAGCCTGCCTGTCCCTGCACAAAAAGATGATGCTGAACTTGCGGCGCAGTCCAAGGCACGTTTTACCCAACTGAAAAAAGACCTCAAAACGATGGTTACGATTCAAGCGCAGCGTCTGGAAGAATCACTGTCCAAGCAACGTCTGTGGACGGCCAGAGAATGGAAAGCGCTGTTTGTTGAAAATGTACTCATGCAGAAGTTCGCGGTTGGTCTGATTTGGGGCACGTATGAAAATGGCCAATTGGTTAACACCTTCCGTTACATGGAAGACGGCACGTTTAATACCGTCGATGAGGATGAATACGAGCTGCCTTCGGGTTCGCTGGTGGGCCTTATTCATCCACTCGAACTAGATCAATCTACGCTCGAAGGATGGAAAACGCAGCTGGAGGATTACGAGATCAAGCAGCCGTTTGAGCAGCTGAATCGTCAAATTCATGTGCCTGAGGATGAGGACAAAAAGAAGGTTGAATATGACCGCTTGCCGGAATCCGAGTTCTCTCCAACTGCATTCCCCAAAGCACTGGAGAAATACGGTTGGGTCAAAGGTCCGGCGCAGGATGGGGGCTGGTATCATGAATTTTACAAAGAGTATGGAGATCTTGTCGCAGAGCTACGTTTCAGTGGTACGAGTATTACGTATTATGAAGGGTTGGAAGAAATTACGCTGGAATCACTGCATTTCTTTAAGCCTGGCACTCAGAAACACTATTATTATGGCGATCATAAGTCCATTGCCTTGGGTGAAATCGCAGGTCGTGTGTTCAGTGAGACCATCTATGATATTTTAAGAGCGTCAGGACGTTGATCAAGTGAGTGGATTTGGACAGAAATTTCGGGTGTTTTCGACGCTGTGTACGGAGGATTATCTGATTCGGTATGCCAACAAGGGATTGTATAAACGGTCTCTGAAAGATTTGGATAATGGGGTGACTGTGCAATACACTTGGAATGAAGCATCTGTAAGTTGTCAGTTAAGTGATGGTATACAATGCACACTAGAAAATACGCTGGACCAGTGGAAATGCTCCTGTCCGGCAGATCATATCTGCAAACATATATTGATATCCATATTATATTATCAACGGGAACACCATGCAGAAGATACAGTGAATCAGGGGGAAGAAGCTTCCTCAGCAGACTTCGAGCCTTCTTCTGATGTGGATGATCATGAGGCAGTTCAAATTCAAAATACACACTCCCTGGTAATGGAATCCCGCTTCCGCTGGATGATTGAATCGGATCTTGCTCCTTTGGTTAAATCGTATAGTTCTTCCTTGATCGAAGAGGTTTTGTTCCGATTAAGGTATCCAGAACAGATTGAAGTATTGGAAGATTCTCTTCTGACGGTACGTTTGGTGAAACAAGAAATTGAGGTTTCGTTTACAGAGGAAGCTAGTCTGGCCAAGGCCCTGTGCAAAGTAAAACAAACTGCCGGTAATATGGCCAAGCTTGAGGCGCTGCTGCGGTATCGGATGCAACAAGGTTTGGATGATACGGAAGCCATAAGTGGAAGTGTCCATGATGCCAAGTTTTCAATTCAAACCGTGCGGGAATGTCGCTCCATGCTGGCTGATCTGTTAAAAACGGGACTTGCTCGTCTACCGCAGTCCTATATGGCCCAATTGGAAACACTGGCGATTGCGGCACATAGTGGTCAACTGCCTGACGTCGAGCGGAGCTTACGCGGGATTCAGGGAGAATTGCAGTTGTTTTTTAACAGACATGTACGCTTCTCCATGCAGTCTATGCTTGATCGGGTGACTACATTGTATCTTGCACTTCAGGTGCTTGAAGAAGATAAGGTATCTGCGTTCAAGCAGAGCCAGCTCATTGGCCGTTTTCGTAGTAAATATCGTGCGGTTCCTGCACTGCATCTGTATGGATTGGGTGCTGATGCGTGGGAGACACGCTCCGGTTACCGTGGAATCACTTATTATTTCTATTGTTTTGATGATGAAGAGATGTATACGTACAGCGATGTGCGGGCGGTATACTATGAAGATGATCAATTCTCATATACAGAGCATTACGGTTCCTTCACTCCATGGATGCCCAATCTGACTTTTCGTCAATTTGCCGGGGAAGAGGTTCAGTTTCGTTCGGTGAAAGTAAATGAAGAGCACAGGCTGTCCTCGGGGGAAGGCGCGAAGCTTACGCTGTTGCCCCGAACAGGAGTGGAAGAGGTGAACCTGGGCAAGTACATGCAAGATGCAGCCTCTGTACTCGCTGAGGATTCACGCCCATTTGAGTTGTTTTCCGCTCCAAAAGAGCGACTGGCGATGATTAAGGTTGCCCGGATTGTAGAACATCGCTTTAATAAACAATCACAGGACCTTATTCTTACGATGGAGAGTGACAATGGTGAGACGTTGGACCTGCCTCTTCCTTATTCAACAGAATGGCAGACCATGATCAAACGACTGGAGTCGTGTTATGGAGCAGGAACACTCGAACATTTTTATGCTTTTGTGCGTATAGAGCAACAACGGATATACCCGATCAGCTTCCTGAAGGGTCAAACAGTGATCAGTCTGAAACTGGATGCGGGCTATGGAAGGACGGGGAGATTTGGAAGACTATAGTCAGTTGATACAGAAGATCAGCAGCTGGTCAGAAGAACTGTTGCTTCGCGGATTATCCCAATTTACATTGAGAGATATTGAAGTGTTGGAACAGCTAATTACGGAAACCTCGAGATTCCAAATGACTTTCCTTCGCGAAGTGTTGGAACACATGATCGAAGAAGGCCGGAAAACCGCTTTGGGAAACGGTAATGAAGAACTTTTGCTGTTTCATTATTGCCGCCTCACGCAGTATGTACAGCTGAGCATTCAGGAATCATTCTGAACCGATATACGCTTGAAAAATTGCAGGAGCGTGAGCCTCTGCAATTTTTTTTATATTTTTTGAGTAAATTTAGTTTCTGAAACGAATCTAATATGGAGTTGCGTTTAGATGGTAATGTCCTTACCATACTGATGCGTATCTTATCAACGACAGAAGGGAGGGTAAGCATGAAAGAAGAACAGATCAGGGAAGCAGTTGCAAGGCGTGACCATGAAGCCATGGAATGGGTGATGAATAATTATGCGGGATTGTTGTGGAAAATTATCTATTCCATATTACATAATGCCTCAACAGAAGAAATCGAAGAATGTGTGGCAGACACCTTTTTTTCATTTTGGCAACATCCACTTTCTTTCCAGCCCGAGCGAAGTAGTTTGAAAAATTATTTGGCAACCATTGCGAAGCACAAAGCCATTGATCGTTACCGGAAATTGAATCGCAGAAGCGAGATTGCATATGAGGAAAGCATTCATTTTGTTCAAACCGAGGACACGCTCTCTCAATTGATCAGTAAAGAAAGATCTCAGGAATTGGAACAAGCTATTGAATCATTTCCAGAACCTGAACGGGAAATTCTGAAACGTCGGTTTTACGAAGGTCAGAAGCCATTGGAAATTTCAGAAGCATTGTCTTTGCACATCAGACAGGTCCACAACAAAATTTATCGTTCGAAACAATGGTTACGTAAGTGGTTGTTACAGAAGAAATAGAGGAGGTGATTCCCATATCGAATCCAGGAGATCATATTACGGAACAGAATCTTACCCATATCAAGAAATTATTCCATGAAAAAGTTGGCTTTGAGGCTGCTTCACAGCGTAATTCACAGCAGAATAGAACACAACGGTATAAAAGGAGAATCCCTAAGATAATCTATATCCCCATTGCCGCCATCCTGTCGTTAACTATTGTCACAGGTGCAGCAGCAGCCATGGGAGTGATTGACCTTTCAGCCATGTTACAATTTCTAAGCGTAGATCGAATCAACATTCTTCAGCCCGTAAACAAGACCAGTGAAGATCAGGGCATACGGATGCAGACGCTTGGAGCGGTTCGAGACGGCAGCACAACTGAAATATATGTAGCCCTGACGGATCTAACAGGAGACCGAGTAAATGCTTCACTTGATGTATATGATTATCATGTATCAGGTGGTCGGGCACATCATGCACAGGTAGTGCAATATGATGCTGCTGAGAAGACAGCTATTGTACGATTTCTGGTTCAGGGAAAAAGGCTCAGCAATCGAATGAGTGTCCAGATCAGTTCTTTTTTATCAGGTGCAACTAAAGAAGAGAACTATGATTCTAGGCTAAATCTTTCAGAACACCTGAGTAAGAAGCAGCAGTATGAAGTTGATACGCTTGATCCACTCAAAGACTGGATTAGCGGGTGGGGAGGCGAATCCGCTCAGGAATTAAGTGAACAGGAGTTCATTCATGTCCTTCGTCAGGATCAAACTCATATCAAGTTGCCTGGGATTGATTGGATGTATATATCCAATATAGGTTTCGTTGATGGGAAATTGCATATTCAGATTAATCCAGATGACGAAATGGGTGGATACAATCATGGTTATTTTTTCTTCACTGATGACCGAGGGAATAAACAGGATATTGCTATGAATAGCGTCTCCTATGGCTCTTATACGAAAGATGGCACCAATTACGGTGGGGATTATGAGGAGTATATTTTTGATATTTCGAATATCAGTCAACTTGAGCATCTTCAACTTAAAGGAAACTTTACTCGTTACGATCAGTTCGTTACGGGGAAATGGGAAACAACTTTTGATCTGAAACAAGATTCATTAAGTAAAACCGGAGAAACGACGTTGGTGATGAATGAGGATATACGTACGGAGATTAAGGTCTCTTCCCTGGGCGTTACACTTATGGGTAAAGGGATGGATCAATTCCGGCCTGAGGATCTTCATATGGTACTTTATTTGAATAATGGCACAAGCATTCTCCCCAAATCGGGATTCATAAATATAGATGACAATTTGATGAAGTGGATCTCGCCTCACACCATACCGGTAAATGAAGTGAATTATTTGATGTTGAACGGCCAAAAAGTGAAATTGCAAGATTAATTAGGGGATAGTTACCAATAAAATGAGTGGTCTTAACGGCTGCTCTTTTTTATATGAATTTGCCCTTAAGTTCAACTTTCCAAAGTTCGGTTATATTCGCTCAGATGTCATATCCTCGCTTATGATGCATACCCATACCAGTAGGCGAATGCTGTCTTAAGGAGGAAAGAGGCATGTCCATGAGCGAACCTCTGTTAACACAAATTGTTAATCAACATATCCCGGCTGACGCGACTGTCGTCACCATTGATAAGCCGGTCCAACATCCGGCCATTTATGCTTCAGATTTAACCGGAGACGGAATGCCGGAGATTGCTGCTATATATGAGCAGGGCGGAGAATTAATGCTGCTTGTTCTGAAATTTTACCAAGGTCGCTGGATCAAGATGTCTTTGACTAAAGGCTTGGGGTATGGCGTTACCTTGCTGACAGCGGCATCTGTGACATCTACGGCAAGGAACAATCTCATTGTCGGCTGGCAGATCGGTGCGATCTGGTCGAAGCTTTCTGTATACGATTGGACGGAAACGGGACTGACAGATTTGGCGCCAGAAGATTTGTATTATAGCCATGCGGAAATCATTGATATGCCCGGTCCCCACGGCAGAGATGGCAAAGTGGAGATTGCACTCTGGATTCATGATACAGGTGAAGCTTATCGGGTCGAGATCATCCGCTGGCAGAATGGTAAATGGGTTCAAGCAACAGATGTATACCCGTATTACTTTCCTAAGGTCGTGAAGTATTACGAACAATTGGCAGAACAGCATCCAGATTATACTTTCTATTGGTACTATCTTGCGGACTCTCAGTATAAAGCCGGATTATTTACCGCTGCACTCGTTTCTGTCCAAAAAGCGCTAAGTTTCAATGACCCATACCCTTCACGGGAAGCTCTGCTTGAGCTGGAAAAGAAGATTAGACAAGCGATGAGCACAGAGGGTCATGCACGTGAAACGACATGGCTATTTCCGATATCGGTCAGAACAACAACAGGAACCCGGTGGGGTTATATGGATGCCCAGGGTCGTATTCGACTTGAACCGATCCTTGACGATGCCCAAGACTTTCAACAAAATGGCCTGGCTGTCGTAGTAAAAAACGGGAAGACAGGCATCATCAATCTTAGCGGCCAATTCGTTGTTCAACCTGTATACGATTCCATTAATTCTTTTGCAGAAGGTCGGGCCATTGTTATTGACTCTCAAGGGTTCAAGATGATTGATGAACAGGGTAATGTGCTGACCAAACGGGCATATCCGTTTATTGCCGATGTGAAGGATGGCCGAGCGCTGTTTTACCTTTCAAACAGCAGTCAGCCAGGTGGGGAAGTCAGTCGTTACGGCTATTTGGACACAGCTGGAAATGAGGTCATTCGGGCACAGTTCGCTTCAGCAAACGATTTTCAGGATGGCAAGGCCGTTGTGCAGATCAAGGATAATGAATATGCGTTAATCAATCGGAATGGTCAGCGACTGGCGACGTACCCGTATGCCTACGTGGGACCTGTGGGTGACGGACTACTTCCTTTTCAGAAAGAAACATCGGGTAAATACGGTTATATTGACGAACGTGGTCATGTCCGAATTCAGCCTAGCTTCACCTCGGCTTTTCCGTTTAATGGTGGGTACGCTATTGTGAATACAGCGGAGGACTACAACTCCATCTATGGCGTTATTAATACACAGGGCACATTTACCATCCAACCCGGCTACAATGACATTCGAGATCTGGGAGAACATCGTCTGGCCCTGGGGCAAGCGATTGATCCCAAACAGTCTTTTATAGGTTCGGTCTATGCAATTGCGGATGTCAGCGGCAGAAGGCTTTCGGATTTTGTATATACGGATGTATCGAATTACAAAGGAGGGCTGGCTTCAGCCACGAATGGAACACAAACGTTCTTTCTGGATCTCAATGGGCGACCTGCATCAGGATACCCTCGTGTTGAAGGCTCGGGCACACTTGAATGGGTAGCTCCAGATCTAATCAAGGCTTATGTCGACCAGCGTGTTTCCTATGTAAACCGGGCCGGGCAGATCATCTGGCGGCAAAATACGATCGTTCCGCTTCACCCGCCATATCGTGTACGCGAAGAGAAATATAAGCCCAACCCCGATTACCTCGTGTATTATCCGCAATTGGAGGGGTTAACGGATCAAGCAGTTCAGCTTGCAGTCAACGCCAAGTTAAAGGCACTATCCCAAGTGAAGCCCATTCCTGCGAATCAGAAGCTGGATTACACGTATACAGGGGATTTTGATATTACGTTCTATCAGCAGCAATTGCTTCAACTCAAACTCACGGGTTATAACTACCCGGCTGGTGCAGCACATGGCATGCCTACGATGATCTATGCGATTATTAATCTGAGTAGCGGTCAGATGTATAAGCTCAAGGATTTATTTAAACCAAACAGTGACTATGTGAAGGTACTCAGCAAAATTATAGGCGATCAGATCAAAAATGACCCGCAATACTCTTATGTTTTTCCGGACACGTATGAGGGAATCAGCCCGGATCAGCCGTTTTTTGTCTCACGTGATGCATTGCATGTGTATTTCAGTCCTTATGAAATCGCTCCTTACGTGGCGGGATTTCCGACATTTACGATTCCATTTGCCCAAATCAAGGATATCATTAATATAGAGGGCTCATTCTGGAAAGCTTTTCATGCTTAAATGAAATGTTTCATCTTAGTGATGCCCCAAACAGACTTTACATACGGGGTGGATGAAAGCTGCTTCACTCGAGTATTATAAACATTTTTTTTGCTCTTTAACGTAGTATCTCCAATCCGGTCTCTTCTCATGATTTACCACAAAAGTACCCATAAAGAGACTTTTATAAATTGTCTACTCTATAGGGTACGGTTTACTACATCAGAGTGATTACTCTTTTGCTATTTCAAAATAAACGATTTCACATAAACGAATGTGATGATTTTTCCCAAGAATATCAAGAGTGACGTGATCAATGGAAACATCATCCAGAGTACCTACCAATTTGCCGACAGTTGTTGTGATGACGATCTTTAACCCTATGTGTTGGAATAATAGCTCGGTGAATTTGGGCTCTACAGCTGCTTCGTACATCACATCATTCGGTAATACTAAAGTTTCTTTGCGTTGTGTATCTCTATTTCGATAATATTGCGAAGCTGTGGATAAGGCATAGTCCTGTGGATCTCCATAGTACTTGAATCTATACATGTGCTTCATTCTCCTCTGTCTTAAATTGAATAAAACATCTATAACGTATGATCAATACCTAAGGTGTCCATGTCGGCCTTCAAACTGAAATGTGTTAAAATTGGTTCCAATGGTGTAATGTGGTAGTGATTTGAATAGTATATACACCCAGATAGGTGATGGTGAATACCGGTTCGCAATGAGCTTCTCAAACCCATGTTGAGTTAGAACAAATGAATGAAAGGAGTTAGCAATAACGTATTTTTTAGTCCTTTTAGTAAAGAAATTTTGGAGGAAACATTTTGTATAAAGCAGGTTTCTGGATCAGACTCGGGGCAAGCTTTTTGGATGCGCTCATCGTTTCATTGCCTTTAGCTATTATTGTAGGTGTCCTGACAGGAAATTTCGATAATGACGAGCCTCTAGCAAAACTTATCAGTGGATTATATTCCATTTTATTGCCCGTTTTCTGGTACGGTAGAACGATAGGAAAGCGGATTTGCGGAATTCGAATTCGAAAATATGATACTCATGAGCCTCCGGGAATCGGAACGATGCTGATGCGTGTAGTTGTTGCTGGGCTGGTATACGCAATCACATTTGGCATTGGTTTCATTATAAGTGTCTTCATGGTGGCCATTCGCGAGGACAAACGTGCACTACACGATTTTATTGCAGGTACAGAAGTCGTTTGGGACTGAAAATGAGTTACAGACTATGAACAATGTTCATGGTCTGTTTTTTTGTGATGTCAGAAACACAGTCACAAACCCGCGCCAACACAGCAAACTCAAGACATTGCAGATGAGTACATAGAGAATTTGTCTATCGTTTTGGATAAATGATCAGTTCCTTCTGACGAAATCAACATGTCATTTGATCTTTTGCGAATATCGCTACAATGCGCTCTCCCTTACTCTGAGGTAGAGCACAGACATTCCCAAAAGGTGGAGGATAAGGTCCATGAGAAGAAAAGTGTTATCTACAAGTTTGATGATCCTGTTATTAGGTACAACGATCCTGGGGTGTTCGTCCGGAGACAGTACAGCGGGCGATACCGATAAAGGGACGCCGAGCGGATCAACGGAAGCAACTACCTATCCAATTCAAACGGATAAGACGCTTACGTATTGGGGTGAAATTAACGGAAACCTGATTGGGGTCAAAAATTCGCACAGCGAAATTCCATTCTTTCAAAAATGGCAGGAAAAAACCGGCGTGCCACTTAAATTCACGGCACCTCCGACGGGACAGGTCAGAGAATCCTTTAACGTGATGCTGGCGTCCGGGGATTTGCCAGACATGCTGGAGTACAACTTCATCGGAGATTTTCCCGGTGGACCGGAGAAAGCCATCAACGATGGATACATTCTCAAGCTGAACGATCTGATTGACCAGTATGCGCCAAATCTGAAGAAATATCTGCAGGAGAATCCGGACATCGACAAGATGGTCAAAACGGACAGTGGCAGCTACTATGTATTCCCATTCGTTCGGGGAGACGAGTATCTTCGTGTCTTCCAGGGTCCCATCATTCGTAAGGATTGGCTGGATGAGCTGGGGCTGCCCGTTCCAGAAACAATTGATGAGTGGACAACGACTCTGAGAGCTTTTAAAGAGAAAAAAGGCGCTGCCGCTCCATTCGCTGTTGTAAGTAAGCCACGATTCTTTAATGATTCCGGTAATGGTGCTTTCCTGGGCGCCTTCGGTGTAAACCGCGGATTCTATCAAGAAGACGGACAGGTCAAATTTGGCCCGTCAGAAGAGGGCTTCAAAGAATACTTGACGTTATTCCAGGAATGGTACAAAGAAGGGCTGATCGATAAAAACATCTCGACAGCAGATACCAAATCAGTTGACGGTAACCTCGCTTCGGGTGCGACTGGCGCCAGTGTGGGTAACGCAGGCGGAGGTATCGGCAAATGGCAGCCGCTCGTAGAAGCAAATGATCCGGATGCCGTTCTGGTCGCTGCACCATACCCGGTGCTTAACAAAGGCGACATTCCTAAATTCGGGCAGCTCAATCAGGGTTATGCCTCGGAAGGTACCGTAGCCATTACAACGGCAGCCAAGGACCCGGAACTTGCCGTTCGCATGCTGGATTATGGCTATAGTGAGGAAGGACACATGTTCTTTAACTTCGGTGAAGAGGGTGTCAGCTACAACATGGAAGACGGTTATCCGAAGTTTACGGATTTGTTATTGAAGAATCCGGATAAACTTGCTCCAGCACAAGCGATTTCCCTATATGCCCGCAGCAGTTATAACGGTCCGTTCGTTCAAGACAAACGTTATGCCGAGCAGTTCTTTGCTTTGCAGACTCAGCGTGATGCCATTGATGTATGGAAGAATACGCAGGCTGCAAAATATAATCTGCCTACAATCACACCTACACCTGAAGAGAGCTCCGAATACGCGACCATCATGAACGATATCAACACGCTCGTCGATGAGATGACGATCAAGATCATTCTGGGTAACGAATCGGTGGATCAATTTGAGAGCTATGTCGCGAAGATGAAGTCGTTACATCTGGATCGAGCTATCGAAATCCAGACAGCAGCACTCGAACGCTACAACAACCGGTAATTGTAAAAGGGGAGGGCCACAGCCCTCCCGATTGAAAAGAGGTGAAAAGGTACATCATGAGCAATCGTCAATCGTTCAGAAGCCGGTTCGTCCGGGACTTCATGATGAACAAGTATTTGTATATCATGATGATTCCCGTTATCGGATATTATCTTATTTTCCATTACGGTCCGATGTACGGCGCAATTATTGCCTTTAAAGATTATTCTCCGATGAAGGGTATTTTGGGGAGTGATTGGGTTGGGCTGAAGCACTTTGAAGAGTTTTTTAACAGTTACTATTTCTTGCGGGTTCTTAAGAACACACTGCTCATCAGTTTGTATACGCTGCTCTTTGAATTCCCTGCACCGATCATTCTGGCGCTGCTCATCAATGAAGTACGCAAGCGCACATTCAAGCGGGTCGTTCAAACGATAACGTATATGCCTTATTTCATCTCTCTTGTTGTCATATGCGGTATTATTACAGACTTCACGAACGCGGATGGTTTAATCAACCGTCTCATCATGATGCTCGGATATGACGGTCAGGCGATGCTGCAAAAGCCGGAGCTGTTCCGTCCAATCTATGTCCTTTCTGAAATATGGCAGCGGATCGGTTGGGAATCGATTATCTATATCGCTGCGTTAATGAGCATCGATCTGGAACAGTATGAAGCGGCGAAGATAGACGGAGCGAGCCGCCTCAAGCAAATGTTCCACATTACACTGCCGGGATTACTGCCTATTATTACAATCATGTTCATTCTCCGGATGGGGAATATGCTGAATGTCGGGTTTGAGAAAATCATTCTCCTCTACAATCCGGTGACCTATGAAACGGCAGACGTGATCTCTTCCTTCGTGTATCGAAAGGGATTGCTGGAATTCGGATGGAGTTACAGCTCGGCAGTCGGTCTATTCAACTCGGTCATCAATCTCGTTCTTCTGATTTCGGCGAACTATATCAGCCGCAGAGTGAGTCAAAACAGCTTATGGTGAGGTGGTAACTTTGATTAAGGAAAGCGGTTGGTTTGACCGAATCTTTACGATCTTGAATTATACATTTTTAATCCTGCTTGTTATCGTCACCTTGTATCCACTGCTCTACGTGTTATTCGCGTCCTTAAGCGACTCGGCGCAGCTGTTAGCGAACAAGGGTCTCCTGTGGAAGCCGGTCGGGTTCAGTCTGGAAGCTTACAAGAGTGTACTTGCCAATCCAGGGATAGCTACAGGTTTCCGTAATACCTTGTTTATTCTCGTGTTTGGCGTCATCGTCAACCTGTTCATGACAGCACTTGGTGCGTACGTGCTATCACGTAAAAACGTGATGTGGAACAAGGTGTTCATGTTCTTTATCGTGTTCACGATGTTCTTTGGCGGCGGGTTGATTCCGCTGTATCTGGTTGTCAAAGGCGTTGGCCTGTTAGATACGCTGTGGTCGACCATTCTGCCTTTTGCTATCAGTACATTTAACCTGATCATCATGCGAACATCATTTATGGGTATTCCGGACAGCCTGGAAGAATCGGCCAAGATTGATGGAGCCAATCACTTTACCATTTTGTTCCGTATTATTATCCCGTTGTCCATGCCGGTCATTGCCGTAATGATTCTGTATTACGCGGTAGATAAGTGGAACGGGTGGTTCTATGCATCGGTGTTTATCAAAAGCCGAGAGCTGTTCCCGCTGCAATTGGTGCTGCGTGAGATTCTGATTGCCAATTCCACGGAGAGCATGTCAGCAGGTGCCTCGGCTGGGGATCGCTTTCAGATCGGGGAAACCATCAAGTATGCAACGATTATGGTAGCAACAATACCGATCCTGTGCATCTATCCGTTTTTGCAGCGCTTTTTCGTGAAGGGTGTCATGGTAGGTTCATTAAAAGGTTAAACCGGAGAATTGAAGAAACGGTAAGGAGGTATGACGTTACATGAACGTATTAAATGAACTGGACAAGGACATGTGGGATCAGATTAAGAGCAAAGCCGACCAGATGCTGGCAGCTATAGGTGACAAGTCTCCACATGTCGCAGGTACGAATGGCATTTATGACGACATGAGAATCGATTGGTGGACCTCAGGATTCTGGCCGGGCATATTATGGATTGTGTACGATATGACGGGTGATGAGCAATATAAAGAGGCTGCATGGAATTGGGATGAACGGCTATCGGAACGGTTTCTCGAAAATAACTACTTTGACCACGATGTGGGCTTTCATTTCCTGCCCACGGCCGTCATCAAATACAAGCTCACCGGAGATGAAGATGCAGCTAGACGTGCTTTATTTGCTGCCAACTTCCTGGCTGGGCGCTTCAATACCAAAGGCAGTTTCATTCGGGCCTGGAATGGAGACATGTTGGGCTGGTCGATCATCGACACGATGATGAACCTGTCCTTACTCTTCTGGGCATCGGAGGAGAGTGGAGATCCCCGTTTCAGCCATATCGCCAAGGCTCATGCGGATATGGTCATGAAGCATTTTGTCCGGGAAGATGGTTCTGTGCATCATATCGTTTCATTTGATCCCGAGACAGGTGAACGGGCAGAAGCGATAGGGGGACAGGGAGCAGGGCCAGATTCGGCTTGGAGTCGTGGAGCTGCGTGGGCTTTATATGGATTAACGAATACGTATCGTTTTACTGAAGACCCGGCTTATCTTGATGCTGCACAGCGTGTGGCGAACTTCTTCATTTCCAACTTGCCTGAGGATAGCGTTCCACATTGGGATTTCCGGGCAGAGCCCGAAGAAGGAGAAGAGATTCCACGAGACAGCTCGGCTGGTGCAATTGCTGCTTCCGGATTGCTTGAGCTTGCAGGTGTACTCACTGATCCTGAAGGCAGGCTTTATGCTACCATTGCCAAACGTATCCTGAGCTCCCTGCGGGAACACTATGGAACATGGGATCTTCTTGAGCACGAAGGTATGCTTCTGGAGGGAACCGGTCATAAACCGGCAGGTCAGAACGTGAATGTCTCTCTCATTTACGGTGACTATTTCTACGTGGAGGCCAGCGCCAAATTAAACAGATGGAAGCATCGCATTTTCTAAAAATGCTCTAAGAACATTATAAAAACATTCTCATCTATTCAAAAATTGAATGACAATACATTAATGTTTTGATACCGAATGCCCGATAGACGAAAGCTGTCTATTCGGGCTATTTGTGCTTGATTTGACGCGGGAAATCGCTGCTTGATCACCTTATTGTCAATTGAATTGAACTTTTTATCTATATCCGAATCGTGCTCTTGCCGTTATAATAAATTCCTGATCCAAACATCGATAATCTACGAAGAGTTGGGTGATGAGTTGTTGCTAAATATTCGATATTTGTGGCAAAAACGAGAAAGTATAATCGTGACCTGGCTTGTCTCCTACAGTGCTGTTTTAATAGTACCCATTCTGATCAGCCTGGTTATTTACATGCAAGCCAATGAGACACTCAAGAGTGAAATACATCGGGCGAACGATTCCTTATTGAAGCAAATGCGTTATACGATCGATACACAAGTTGATCTCATGAAGCGGTTAAATATGGAGATGACGTGGAGTCCGAACCTGCAAACGCTGATGTATTCCAATCAGCCAGCCAAGGAGGCGCCTTATACGGCTTATCAGCTGGTGAAGGAACTTCGTCTCTACAAAACATCCTACGCATCCATCGATGAGTTCTACGTCGTGTGGAAAAAAGACCAATCCATTCTCCGTTCAGGTAATATTCGGGATATGCGGACGGCATTTCATACCCTACATAACACAGGTGCAATGTCTTTTGAAGCGTGGCGGGATCAGATCCTGGGTGCAGAAACGAATCAATTCGTCATTCTGCCGCATCAGAATGCAGGTCCGGCGGAGTCTGCCATTGCTTACATTACACGTCTGCCTGATGATTTGAATGGTCAGGAGACGGGTACAGTTGTGGTCATGGCCGATACGCGAAGATTCCAGGAAGCGATTGAGAGCATTTCGGGTTTTAGTGATGCAACACTGCTGATCCTGAACCAGAATAACGAGATTCTGATGAGCAATCGCCCGGGATCGGAGGAATTGAAGCCATTCATGAATGGCAACCAGGTTCAGTTGGATAACGCCAAGGTAGGCAAATCAGAGATGTTTTACATGGACTCGGCGGTATCCGATCTGAAGTATGCATTAATTATCCCCAGCAGCCTGTATTGGGAAAAGGCAGTGTATGTTCGCAATTTTACGTATATTAGTATCTTGGTAAGTCTCATTAGTGCGGGTGTACTGACCTGGTTCTTCATGCGCCGGAATTACTCTCCAATCCAGCAGCTCGTGGAATCACTACAAGACAAAACCACGCAGAACGAACCTGCTGATCGGAACGAACTGAGATTTATTCAAAAGGTCATTATGAACACACGATCAGAAAAGAATGAGATTGCCCAGCAGCTGCAGAAACATCAGCAGGTGCTGCGCTCGAATATGATTAATCGGCTTCTGAAAGGCAAACAGGACACACTCGTTCCCTACGAAGATGCATTCCGTTCATTCCATATGCCGCTGTATTCAAGTGAGTTTGCCGTAATCCTATTTGTCATCGAAAATGAAGAGAATCTCTATGGAAAGCTGCCGGGCATTGATATCAATGAACGAAACAAGTTAATCCATCTCATTATTTCCAACGTTGTTGAGGAACTGACTTCAGAACGTCAGCACGCTGGATACGTAGCGGAAGTCGATGATATGATGGTCTGCCTTGTAAATATGAAAGCGGATTCTTCGGACTGGAATCAGGATCTTCATCACATTGCGGCAGAAGCACAACGCTTTCTAGAACGCTATGATATGGAACTGACGATCTCCATCAGCGGACGCCATACATCGTGGATTGGTATCGCCGAAGCATACCAGGAAGCAGTGGACGCGATGGAATACAAAATGGTGCTTGGCAAGAAAGGCATCATCACCTATGGGGATGTACGCAGCGATGCAATGGCGGATGACCCATTTGGCTACTACTATCCGCTTCAAGTAGAACAGCAGCTTCTTAATTTTATCAAGGCAGGAGATACCGACCAAGCCAGCGTTTATATGAATGAGATTACAGCGCGAAATTTTGATAAACCGATCATGTCGCTCACACTCGCTCGTTGCCTGATTTTCAACCTGGTAGGTACGATGATAAAGGCCATCAATGATCTGGGGGACAGGGATAATATCACATTAACCCATTATCCGCACCGGATTGATGACATTATTGCCGGGGATACCATCCAGGAGATGCAGGAGGCTTTGCAGACCTTGCTAGAGGAGGTATGTGCCTATGCCGCTGATAAGCGCGCAACGAATGTATCACAAGAACGTGAGGATTCCCTGCGTCATCTCAGTACCCAGGTTACACAGTATATTGAGAGTAACTATACGGACGTGAATTTGAACGTCAACGCCATTGGTGAGCATTTTGAACTGAAGGGCAGTTACTTGTCCAAACTTTTCAAGAATCAGACCGGTGAGGGGCTGCTGGACTGTATTCATAAGTGCCGTATCCGACAGGCTAAAGAAATGATTGAGCATAAACAGGAATCTATCAACGAAATATCCCGATTGGTCGGGTATAATGATGCAGCCACTTTCATCCGGGTATTCAAGAAATACGAAGGCATTACGCCTGGTAAATATAAAGAAATCAGTTGATTTGAAAGGAGACCGGAATATGAATGTAAAGTGGAAGTTGGCATTCATAGCAAAGGTGGCAGGACTACTCCTGCTGCTCGGCATGCTGACTGCTTGCGATCAGAACGGGACAGATTCGGATGCCGCGATGAATGACCAACCCGATTCTTCAGCATCTCGGACCATTTCTACTACAGCTTCCAATACCGATGGGAAATTAACCTACTGGGCAGAACTGAATGGCAATGCAGCAAGCATCAAGTCCAGTTTCAATGATGTTCCTTTTTTTCAGGAATGGCAGCGAAGAACCGGGGTCAACCTTCAATTCATCCGGCCTCCCGCCAATCAGGCCAAAGAAGCGATCAATGTGCTGCTTACGTCCGGAGAGCTGCCGGATATGATCGAATATGAGTGGAGTAATTATCCCGGTGGACCGGAGAAAGCGATCAAAGACGGATACATTCTGCGATTAAACGATATTATTGATCAACATGCACCTCATCTGAAGCAGTACCTGAGCGAGCATCCGGACATTGATATGCAGATTCGCACAGCCAGTGGAAGTTATTACGCATTTCCCTTTATTCAGGGACAAGACAAGCTGCGAACCTATCAAGGGCCGATTATCCGAAAGGACTGGCTGGATGAGCTCGGTCTTGATGTACCAACCACGATCGACGAATGGCATACGATGCTGCAGGCATTTAAGGACAAAAAGGGAGCTGACGCTCCGCTCACTTTCCTCGGTGTTCCGAATCCGTTGTTTGGTATCGAAGGCGGCGGTTTTATTGGCGCTTTTGGCATTAAAAAAGGATTCTTCGTGGAAGATGGCCACATTAAGTTTGGAGCGCAGGAACCTGAATATAAGGCATTTCTAGCCTTGTTTCGTGAATGGTACGCAGAAGGACTCATTGACAAGAATCTGGCTGCCGTCGATTCGGAGACTCAGGATACCAACATGACAACAGGACGCAGTGGCGCGAGTATTTGGAATGCAGGTGCGGGGATCGGTACATGGCTGCCCATTTTGCAGGAGACGGACCCCAATGCACAGCTTGTACCAGCGCCATATCCTGTCATGAACAAAGGAGATCGCCCCAAATTCGGTCAGCTCGCTCCGGCTATCGGTTCCAGTGGAGTCGCCATATCCAGCAACAGCCGTCATGTGGAGGAAGCAGCACGCATGCTCGATTATGGGTATGGGCCTGAGGGGCATTTGCTGTTCAACTTTGGAATAGAAGGTGTTAGCTTTGAGATGAAAGACGGGTATCCGACGTATACGGATACTATTCTGAAAAACCCTGATAAGTGGTCGCCGGCGCAAGCTCTTGCGATGTACACCAGAGCAAGTTATTTTGGTCCATTTGTGCAGGATACGCGATATATGGAACAATATTATATTTTACCGGAACAGAAAGAGGCGGTGCAGCTATGGTCCAACACGGATGCTGTTCTCCATCAGGTGCCAACCCTGCCCAAGACCGAGAAAGAAAGCACGGAGTTGTCCGTAATCATGCAGGAAGTGAACAAGGTGGTGGATGAGATGTCACTTAAAATCATTTTTGGCATGGAGCCGGTGGATTCCTTTGATATGTATGTCGAGCAAATCAAGTCGTTGCAGATTGAACGTGCGATTGAGATTCAACAGCAGGCTTTAGAACGGTATAATCGCGCAGTGTCCTCTAAATAAATCCTTATATTGTATAAAATGGGCATTGGAGTGTCGTTTTTGTTCATGTAATTTCGTTTCCTCGTACTCTACAATCGGTTATGACATGCTGAGAAGGCATGCACATGACTCTTGCTTGAGCAGGATTGGAGGTGACTACAGGTTTTCTTGAAACCGCTCACATACTCTGAAATCCAAAAGGAGGAGAACGAAAGAATGCGGAAAAAATGGCCTTTGTTAGGGTTGGCATTTACGTTGGCTGTTGGATTGTCTGTACCTGGAACTCATGGGGTTCGAGCATCAGAGGGTGACTCACAGCCGTCTATTGAACGTGCGGGTGAGAACCTCTCTTTAGGAACGGATGGCCGAAGCAGACTCTACCCAAATGATTGGTATCCAGGATTTAAAGATGAACAAGGAAGATTTCTGCATGACTTTTCGTATGCCGGTTATCGACGTGGGGAAGAAGACCTGCCTAAAACGGCCAAGAACAAACGTATCGACGTTACCAAATCACCTTATTTTGCCGATCCTTCAGGGAGCCGTGATGCAACCCAGGCGATTCAAAAGGCAATTGATGCTGCGGTTGCGTTGGGTGGGGGTGTCGTGTATCTTCCCAAAGGTACATATCAGGTTAACCCTCAGGCAGGCAAGGATTATTCACTAACCATTCCTGCAAGTCGGGTAGTCCTGAAAGGTGACGGGATGAACAAGACTCATATCTATAATGCACAGCAAAATATGAAAAACAAGGATATTATCCGGATCGGTAACGGGGATTGGAAGAAAACCGGGATCTCTACGAAACTTCGCAAGTCCGTTACCGATCCAACCGTCCTGCTGCCCGTTGAGGATACGAGCGGGTTTGCGGTGAATGATTACGTGGTCATTTCATTCGAAACAACGCCTGGGTTCTTACATGAGTTGGGCATGCAAAACAAATGGTCTTCACGTCTCGGTAAAGTAGAACCGTTATTCTATCGCCAAATCGTGGGGGTAGATCCGGAGAATAACACGATTACGCTAGACATTCCGACGCGTTATCCAATGAAGCTGCGCGATGACATTACGATTAGTCAGACGGCTGATCCGATTGTCGAGGTTGGTTTGGAGGATTTCTCAATCGCAAACATTCAGAATTCGAAACCTGGACTTGGTGAGGATGACTTCAAAGTCGTTGGAACGGCTGGATACGAGGCTGATAATGCTAAAGCGGTCAATGTGATCGCAGTGGCGAACAGCTGGATTCGTAATATTAACACGTATAAGCCAGCTGGCAATGCAGATTATCATCTGTTGTCCAAGGGGATTATTCTGGACCGTACGAAGAACGTCACAGTGGATCATGTAACCATGCAGTACCCGCAGTATCGTGGAGCGAATGGAAACGGTTATTTATATCAATTTATAGGCAATGATAATCTCATCAAGAACAGTAAGGCAATAGGCGCAAGACACAGCTTCACGTATGCCAACTTCTCTGCGAACGGGAATGTGCTGCAAGGGTCGTATTCCGAGAATCCTTCATTAATGACCGACTTCCATATGTATCTGAGCATGGCGAACCTGATCGACAACCTGGTAGTCAACGGAGACGGAATATCCGCCATTACGCGGGATTATGGATCATCCGAAACGAATCGTCATGGAGTCGTTACCACGGAAAGTGTGTTCTGGAATACGACCGGACAGGCGGCACATCGCAGTAAATCCGGCGTTATTGTAGAATCAGAACAATTCGGGAATGGATATGTCATTGGAACAAAAGGAAAGGACACCGGCGTGAACGTCAACATTGTTGGTTCCATTCCGGATGCGAATACGCAGCCATTTGATATGGCGGAAGGTATTGGGGAGGGCGATCGTTTATCCCCGCAAAGTTTATATCAGGATCAGAGCAAGAAGCGAATCAAAGATATTCAGCTGGGGCTCCAATCCTTGTTGGTGAATGGCGAAGCGATAGCGGGTATGCAGTTCTTAAGAACGGATTACGTTCACACTTTACCTTATGGTACAACGGAAACACCGTTCATCTCTGCGAAACCATTTGCGAAGGATGCTAAGGTTAAAATTAAACAACCGCAAGGGACCTATGGAACTGGAGAGATCTCTGTATCGTATCGGGGTCATACCCAGAACGTGCGAGTGAATTTTAAGGTAGCGGATACACCGATACTTCCAGAGAATATCTCCATAAGTCCGAATAAAGCGCTTCCAGGATGGAGAGTTGCAGGCAATGCGATCAGCGCAGGCGCGAGCGGGGAATTATCCTCATTTCTAACATTAGATAATGGTGAGATCGTGAACATTGCCGAATTGAACGTTCCTGTCACGTATACGTCGAGTGATGAGACGATCGGATATACGGACGGATCTACATTTTATGCGGTTAAAGCGGGAATTGTCGACGTCATCGTGAGCTGCGTCTTTAATGGAGTAACGGTCGAAGCACGAGAGAAATTTGAAGTCAAAGAGCCTATGGCCGAACCGGAAGGACCGTTTGCTGCTGTAACCAAGGTTACGGCAAGTGCAGATGACGGCAATCTGCCGATCCATACGATCGACCGAGATCCAGACTCCAGATGGTCTGCAGATGGAAAGGGACAATACTTGCAGTTGGAGCTTGATGAACAGACTCAAGTAAGGCAGGTAAGCATTCAATTCTATAATGGTCATACGCGATCCAATTATTTCGATTTGGAAGTTTCATTGGATGGTATTAATTACCAAAAGGTATTGAGTAACGTCGCCAGTCAAAAACAAGCTGCCTATGAAACATTTGAATTTGAACCGGTTCAGGCAAAATTCATTCGTTATGTCGGGCAAGGAAACGAATCCAATACCTGGAACAGTATTATAGAGTTTTGGGTGCATGCGAATTAAATTGATGTAGCATAAATTAAAAGTCGGTATCAAATATAATGTGTGCTCATTTTAAAGTTGGAATGGGTGCATATTATATTTGAGAATTGAGTTGGGTGTGTAATACAAACAATTAGAAACATGTAGGATCACATATTTATCCATACGAAATTAAAAATATCTCGAGGGTTGTAAAAAGAATAAGCCACATTTATCCATGTGAACAGAGTTGCAATTGGAACGAATTGAATCACAAGGGTTAAAAATCATCATCATGATCTTTATTAGATAGATTGATTACTGTTTCACAAAACTCGTATTTTGTACATATGTATAAAATCGAATTCTTATCCCTATTATCGTATCTATGCTGTTTAGATAACATTCTAATCCGGAATGACACAATGTTCTTGTCCCTCGACATGTACCGTTAAAGGACAAGAACGGCATCAGAGAAGGCTGATCGTACCTTATCACTGCCTTTAAACGACAAAATGGTGCCGGTAGCCATAGCCCCATAGCCGCAACGAAATAATGAGCCTAATCCGACAGTGCCCGCATGATGTTGGATTTTGCCTCTGCCGCAATCGCTTCATTCCCGTCATCGACCGCTTGCATTAAGATCAGTATGGGGATGTATACCGCGATAAGCCGCGCTAGCAGCTTCGTTTCCTCGTCCGCTCCTCCGTACGTTTCGAAAAACACGCCGCGAGCGTAAGGTGGTAAAAAGCTATAAGCAACGCTCAAATCGCAAGCCGGATGGCCTACGCTCAGATCGCCCCAATCAATGATGCCGGAAACGATCCCGTTCTCATTCACAAGCATATTTTTGAAATGAAGATCACCATGTAGCAGTGCATTCACCGCCTCGACACGGTCCTTTTGCAGCCTGCTAATATACGCTTCGATCACACCTGACTCCTCCGGCGACAAGTGTTCAACCACCTTCGATAGAAAGCCCTCCAATTTCACTTTGCGCGATGCTATGTCCGTCAAGTTTCGATGATCTTGCTGAACTCCGCACTTCAGCGCCGCCTGCACCGGAAACTCATGCAATCTCCGCAAAAATTTCGCCAACGTCTCTGCCGATAAAGCCCGGCGTTCTTCCGTCAAACCGATTGGGAAATCTCCTGGCACGTAGGCATAGCCAAGAAATGGTGCCGGGTATTCGTCACTTGCTTCGCCATAAAACAACGGTTTCGGACAGGGGATGGACATATATGCCTCCAGCTTCGGCAGCAGCTCCCCTTCCATACGAATCGAGCCAACTGCAATCGTTCTTCTTGGGAACCGGAACACGTACTCGTCACCGATGAGAAAAACCGTATTGTCCCAGCCCCAGCCCAATCGCTTTACTTGCTTCGATGACAACTGAGGGAATTGTCTGCCGATCAGCGTCCGCGCCTGCTCTTCGTTAACCTCCCACTCCGCATCCCATACATTCGTTCCTCCCATGAATTGTCTGCCTCCTCGTTCCTTACGTTATTTAGATGTTTACATTCCCTGGAAGTTACGCATAACTACCCGTTAGTTGAACAAAAGCAGCCGATCACGTTGATCAGCTGCTTCCTTGGTATTATTGAACTAACGTTTCCCGTTAGCTTAATCATATTTTTTTAATTCCTGATTTTGCCTTGGACTGGAAAAGACATGTCAATTATCCCAGTATCTCGAATTCCGATACTTATGCTTATTCTGTCACCTACCGTAGTTGCGTCATAGTAAGATTTCTTCACAGTAAGCCAGATTGCGTTGGGCATTTCATCATTCAATATTTCGCTTAGTGGCGATTCGATATCAGCCCTGCCGCGAACAACCAGTATTCTATCGTTTTCTTTTGCAACATCAAAACCTTCTTTATAGTTCCAACGCTCATCAAAAATTAAAAGAGCTGTAGGGATGCTTTCCCATACGGCTCTCTTGTACGCGCGCTTCACGATTTAACCAAATCTTATCACGTAATCGAGTAAGTTGTCTATCTTTAGGACATCACCATTAATGAGTTTAATGCCTATCCACTAATGACCAGGTAATGATTAAGGATAATATATCCTTGTACCATCGAAATAATTAAATGAAGTAATAGTCCAATCATTAGCCTTCTTAGTCATCTCAGCTTCAATACTGTAGCTATAGTTATAGTCGCCAACAATCCCATCTGAATGAAAGACCGCTTTAAATTTAGTAAGACTTTTATTCCATTGAATATACTCTGACTCAGGAAGACCTATTTCTACGTTATTTTTATGAAATTGAATCCAGTATTTCTTTTTGGACATCGCATTTGTTGCAAGAGTCAATGCTTGATTATCTGTCAATGGACGAGCATATACCGTAATGTGCTCAGAATTTCCTGTCAAAGTAGATGTATCCCATTTGATATAATCGTTCGGATAGAAGAAGTTACTTAAAGCTTTAAATTGTACATACACCGAGCCATTTTTCAACAATACTCCATTACCAACAGTAGCATTAAAAGTCTTCCCGCCTTTAGTTAGTGAAGCAGTTTTTGTCTTCTGATTCCAAGTTATTTTTACATCAAAATATTTATCAAGTTGTTCATCGTATCTGAATAGATCATTCGTCGCCATACTACGGAGAGGGGCATATAATCTCCCCTCAGAAAGCAAACCGTTTACTCCGCCATATGCATCATCTTAATCATCATTTGCGGCATAAGAACTCATTGGACCAATCATTAAAGCGCCACTTAATAATGATATAAAAACAACCCACAAAATTGGTTTTTTAAAATAATGATTTTCATATTTACTCCTCACTCTTAATTATTCATACTACCAATAAATTTTACATGAATTAGCAATTAATAATACAGGTAAATTTATCCACTGGTTTACCCTTTAGTTGAGTAACAGCAATTTATTCATTAGGTCACTACTACTCATCCATGTGCCTAAAAAAGCGATTGTATAGCTCTCTTCTTCGTTCCCCTCCCAACTGGGCATATATTTGAGTAGTCGATGCTTTTTCATGTCCTAACATGCCCTAGATGAAATCAAGCGGTGCTCAAAACCAAGAATGAGTTATTAAGCTAAACTGCCCGTTAGCTTAACAAAAGCAGCCGATCACATTGATCTGCTGCTTTGGTATTATTGAGCTAGTGTTTCCATTTTGAGTTGCAACACTTTTTGGATCTTGAAACTAACTTTCCCTTCATTTATCAGTCGGTCATCATCTTCCAAGAATGTTCCTCTTTAATGATGTTAAAAATCTAGTGTTTTTGGAAATTTATCCGGAAATGACGCAAAAAAATCTATCATATCTTCAGTAATTCTCCAACCGAATGCTGTGGTCAACACGGGGTCCCTGAAAAACGATTCTGCAATCCTACGATTCAAATCCACGTTGTAGTTGATATAGGATACAGCTCGCTGTTGGAGGTTCAGTGCCAGTGGCGCTGCATCCGATGAGAAATCTACCTCACCCATCCGTACTGTCTTCAGATCTGGATATATACTTGTTGTGAAATGAAGTTGCATTTGTTCTAAATCATAGATGAGGGTATAAGCCGTATCTTCCCTGCGAACAATTTCTAACGAATCCTGAGTGAATTGGAGTCGCTCTCTCTCGTTGACTGGTATCACACCTGCAAGGCGAGTCGCCCCTTTATAGAATCGGTCCATGGAATTACGATCATAATCGCTGTACGCGTTACGCCAGCGTTCTTCTTTGTCCTCCAAATTTTTTATTGCTTCAGTATAAGGAGTGTTTGCCATAATTGAATACGGCAATGAGCTTCCCCGATATATATACATGGCACCGCCTAGAAATTCGAACACAGCGCAATCTCCAGACCGATCGGCTACCATATAATGCAGCCTTGACATTGGCTGTGCAATGCGTACACTGCAAGAGGCTTGCTCCGCTTCCTTTACTGAGGCGCAAGTGTCTAGAAGCAACTGAATCCACTGCAACTCTCCAACTGCCGGTAGACGATCGTCATCCGTATAAGTAGATTGCCATAGTGTTGTCTGCTCTACAACAAGACCGGCTTCGTTGATTCCGCCGTTTGGCATTTCTTTTCCAACTTGTGAGATGGTAAGGCTCCCGTATCGGGATATCCATTTCGCTGGGCGCTCTGGAGGCTGCACAATTGCACTTTTGGCAACACCACGTTTATTTGTAAATATGTATGCTCCTTTGTAAGGGACATCCTGATTTTTGCCCAGAAGTCGTGTGTTCTCCGGGTGAAAGTAAATTGCGGTACTCATCGCTGTTCCTCTCCTTTATTTAACTTCATTTCAAGTTCTTCCACTCGTCCGGATTCGATTTCATGTATAACGTAATCTAATATTTGATTAATTCGCTTGTCGTTTAGCTGAAGCGTGGATGCAACTCTAGTTAAACGTTGCTGTTCTTCCCTCTCTTTAAGTAGCTTTTGTTTTTTCTCTCTATATGGTCCAATGTCTTCTTCTTCAGCCCCTTCCTCCTCAAGCAGTTCGACTTTCTTATCTATCAACAAAATATGAATATCTATTTTTTTCAAAGGTGTCAGTTGTTTTACGAAGTTATTGTTATCAACAAAAATAGCCCCGTCAATTCCAAAATAATTCGCTAGAGTCTGTAACCGCTCTTGCGGAATCGGTCGTCTCTTTTTGATCCAATCTGAAAATTGTTGAGGTGTAATGTGAAGCTGACGGCCAATTCCTGAATATGATTGCTCGTTAATCATAACCAAATATTCCAATACTGTTTTGAGAGCGAGCGGCTCACTTTTACTCATATCATCACTTCCTGACGTGATTTATGTCAATAATATAACTGAAGACATAAATTACGTCAATACTAACGACATAATTTATGTCTTATTTAAACAGAGAATAAAATTCACTTGAAAAACAGCACTAGTTAAAATTCCTGATTAGCGTTGTTTAAACTAACCTGCCCGTTAGTAGAACAACTTAGGGTGGTTTATTTTTTCACTACATTCATGACGACAAATCCTAAATCGTAATTGTGGCGGAAAGTTATTTGATATTTTTCTACTTTCTTATCTACCTCATTGTGAATAACCTTGTGAACACTTGCTATTACATCCATTACATAAAAACCACCATCTACCGTTCTCATATTCGCTACTTGAAACGGATCGATGCTATAGACATTTTCTTTCCCCGTCTTTAAATATTGTTTTTCTTGGAGCGCAAATAGTGTCTTCCTTTGCAATTCAGTCGTTAACATACGCTCTAACTGTTCTTCTCTTGTTTGTGGAAATCCCCATAATGCAACCCATTCAATCGAATCCTTACCTTTAGTCGCTTCATCATGTGGATGAGCTAAACTTACTGACGGAATGGATAAAATGGTCCCAATAGAAAGGACTAGAAACGACATCAAAATTTTTCTCATACAATCACCTCACCATGATCTTTCCTCATATGGGTGAGTTTTATGTATAAAGGAGTTGGTCTGTTAAACTGTCCGTTAGATGAACAAAAACAGCCGATACTTTGATCAGCTGCTTTCTTATTTTTATTAAATGTTTCCCGTTAGTTTAATGACATATCATTCATTTAGTCGTTTAAATTTGAAGAGCTCGAGTAATGCATAGAAGAATCGAAGTGTATCCTCCTGAGATGTAATTCCATCTTCATACTCCTCATACAATGCATTAGCTAAAGCGTGATTTCTATTTAAATTCCCACCATAAAATCCATAAACTGTTCGTGAAATTGTCCAAGCAAATGAAGAACAATCAAGACGTCTCTTTTGTGACGCGTTACCTGCAGTTGTTTTCCATGCCCAAATTTCTGCTAACGCGTTTAATGCCATCTCAGGAGTTTCTGAACTGAACTTCGGATCAAAACCTCTCGCTCCCAATCTGCATCACTTCATCAAGACCGATCGGTTTTCCTAAAATCAAACTTAGGTCCTTACGCATTAAGTCACGAATCAACGGAAAGTCTATAGTTGAGAAGTTTAACAGATCCTCTTTCCAGAACCAGGAGTCATCGGGATCTTTTATTTTTGTGAAATAAATTTCATTAATTTCATGTATTTCATTCAATTGGCCTGGTGTTAAATAAGCCAGCCTGATTCTATTTCTTTTTAAAGTAGTTGTATTTTGAGGTGACTCTTTATAATAGCAATCACCATTCTTACACCCATAATCTATTCTGTATCCGGTGTCTTCATAGACTAATTTCTCATCGAAGTCAGCAGGCCTAGCTTTCTTTACATATTCAACAAAAAATTGAGCTACATTAAGAACGGAGGCTTCATTTTTATTGCCTGCTATCGCAAGTCCGCTTGGCCCCTGATAAACTACAATTTCATAAGAATTTTGAACATTGTCTGTTGCTTTAATCGTGTATTGAAAGGCATTCTCCGCATCGGAGGTTTCATAATCGGGTTCTCCAAACAGCGTCAACAGAGATCCTCTAAATTGAGCGAGTTCTTCCCTATCTCCAATCTCTGAGGTAAGTATCTTCGAACTTTCATATTCATTAATATTTTTTTTACTTGCGATAAAATCATACATATTCCTTTAGACCTTTCTTTGTTTAATTTAATTCAATCATATTAAAGGATGAAATAAATAACAATAAATATTCACTTCAGATCACATTAGAACCTCGAGATGTTGTTAAACTAACCTGCCCGTTAGTTTAATGAAACGAAGAGCAAGATGCCGATTAGATATACGCCTAATCGGCAATCGGACTATGTTCTTGTCCATTCCGGCAATCGGTACAAGTGCTTGTCCTTGGCTCGGGACAAGAACTTGTACCGATAAAATAAAAAAGCCGCTAAATTAGCGACTTCAATGGGAATATGTTCTTGTCCCTCGACATTAATCTTGTACTAATCTCATCATATCACAGATTAACGGTTTTAAAAAAAACTTAGTTTTTTGACATAAGCGTCAACTGATTTTTGAAGTGTTTTATTTTCAACATCTTTGTCACCTCTGATCAGTATTGCAACCGCTTGAGGTGTATAAGACTTCATAGTATAAGTATTACGTATTGCACTTTCGTGTTGATATGTGCAAACATATTTGTAAATTACGAGTACTTCGATAACAAAGAAACCCGACTCTCGAAAGAGAACCGGTTTTCTCGACAATCTGAACTATCATTCCTAGGAATGATGGTTTTTTGTCTAGCTGCACTTATTGTTATTCAACTAATTAAAGCTTTCATCCTTTTCTCCTTTTTTTACTGTAAGAACTCACTATAATTCCTCCTCTAATCGATCATATACTCTTACTTACTATGCATTTAGTATTTTTAGTTGTTATCCTTCCCGGGATCCTCCAGAATCAAAAAAGTTCCATATCACTTAAAGGCGAAAATCCATAACCTCAGTTAGTTGTGGATTTTCAGTATAAAACAGTGAGAGCTATTAACCCCCTATCCAACAATAAAGGCATATAAGTAACATAGGTCATTTCTCTATTTGTTGTATATCAGCAGGTACCTTTCCTCGGTTCCAATTAAATAAAGAGTTAGCGGAGTATCTCAAAAAAGTGTATTGAGTTGGTCAAATTTACCTTTCTCTCGGAAATAATATAACCCAAACCTGTGTGGTCAGTTATGAAGTCTTCAATTCGGGGTAATACCAGCGTAGCTGATACCACCCGCAAACACATGGATAAAAATGTTAGAACCCTCCGCGTCTGGAGAGTTCTTTTTATGAGTGTAAATGTACCAATTGCAGTCTGTTTGTTAAACTAACGTTTCTCGTTAGCGGAATGACCTGTTTTAATTTATGGTAGGTACGCCGTAACACCGCAAAAGAGAATAAACTCTTCATGAATCGCATCCATGAAGAGTTCAATATATAGGATTTCGCTAATAGATCGATCGTTGGTGAAGATGTAGATTCAGAACGGTATCGAGGTGTCCACTATTAAGATGATAGAAGACTTTGTATACGGATCAGACTTTCACGATTAGCAGATAGCACGTTTAGAGAGCGATTCAGCGTAAACTTACTATCCAATGCAGACTTAATAAGTCATGGTCTGAATAATAATGATACTGTTAGGTAAACAGGTAGACCCGCCCCTCTCATGAACAACCATATAAGAGGGCGAACACCGTAGAAGCGTTCGCCCAAAGATGTTGTGTATTTGTGTCCAATTTATACTAATGTATGCGGTATATAAAGTTCTTCTAGACTCGTAATTTCTTCGGGTGTCAATTTAACCGACAACGCCGAAACCGCGTCTTCGAGATGACTGATCTTAGTTGAGCCGATAATTGGAGCTGTAACCTCTTCCTTTTGCAGCAACCATGCAAGTGCAATTTGTGCACGTGGAATTCCACGGTCAGCGGCAACTTCCGCAACTCTTTCCGCAACTTTACGATCAGCCTCTTCCGTTTTAACAAACAATCCCTTTGCTACCTGGTCATTCTCGGATCGCGAGGTCTGCTCATTCCAATCCCGGGTTAACCGGCCTGCAGCCAAAGGTAGGTAAGGGGTGACACCAACTCCCTCATCTTTGCAAAGGGGGAGCATTTCTCTTTCTTCTTCCCGATAAAGTAAGTTAAGTCTATTTTCCATGGAAACGAACCGTGTCCAACCATTTCGCTCCGCGACATGCTGAGCTTTCGCAAACTGCCATGCCAACATGGAGGATGCTCCGATGTATCTTACCTTGCCCGCCTTAACTAAATTGTGGAGAGTCTCCATTGTCTCTTCAATCGGCGTATTAGGATCCCAACGATGGATCTGGTACAGATCAACGTAATCCGTTCCGAGTCGTCTTAGACTGTTATCCATTTCGGTCATGATGGTCTTCCGGGAAAGCCCCATAGCATTCGGACCTTTGCGCATCGGAACAAAGACCTTAGTCGCAATGACGACTTCGTCACGACGAGCGAAGTCCTTTAATGCACGTCCGAGAATTTCTTCACTTGTTCCGTCGGAATACATATTTGCGGTACTGAAGAAGTTGATGCCCAATTCTAGTGCTTTTTTAATGATCGGTCTGCTTTGCTCTTCATTCAACGACCATGGGGCATTGCCGCGTTCAGGTACCCCAAAGCCCATGGTTCCAAGGCTTAACCGCGAAACATCCAAGCCGCTGCGGCCAAGTTTTACATATTCCATTTGTTAACACACTCCTTAAGTATATTTGGAAGGTATTCACACCTTCAGGTTGTCTATACATCTCTCAATGTTGATCCAGTGCTAGAGACTACTTCACCATGGGAGCTCGCGTCTCTCATTTGAGAACGTACCCGTCGGACCGTTCTCTCCAATCAGCGCAAGGCGTACGGGATGACAAGCAGCTTGCTGGACAGTGCCCGTTCCCTCGAAGTTGTTGAGATCCGTCGCGGTAAAACCCGGGCATACAGCATTGACCTTAATGCCTGTCGACATGAGTTCAATGGCAAAGGCGAGCGTAATCGCATTGAGAGCCGTCTTTGACGGGGCATAAACAGCGCCAAACATTTCGCGATGCGAATTGGTAGGGTCCGCGTTCAACGTCAACGAGCCAGAGCCGCTTGATACGTTAACGATACGTGCCGCCGGCGCTTCACGCAGGAGCGGCAGCATCGCTTGCGTGACGGCAATCACGCCGAACACATTCGTCTCGAACACCGCGCGTACTTCGTCGAGAGAAGCGACGCTTGGTCGACCCGATTTTCCAACCTCCTCGAGCGGCCTGCCCGGCTGACCGGCGTGCGATATTCCCGCATTGTTGACGAGCACGTCGAGACGGCCGAGTTCGCTGCGAATACGCGCTGCAGCGGCGGAGATGGAATCCTGATTCGTGACATCGAGCTGGATGGCGCGGACATCGGCTTCGACGCTCTTCGCAGCCGTCTCCCCTTTCTCGAGATTGCGCGATCCGATGAGCACGGTAAAGCCGTGCGTTGCAAGATCCTTCGCGATTTGAAGACCGATTCCTTTATTGGCCCCGGTAACCAAGGCGACGGGGTTTTCCTGCATAGTAATAACTCCCTTTCTTGAATTGACTGTGAGATCTTTGTAATACAACCCAAAGTTGATATGTCAATCTTAGGTCGACCTCACCGTTTGGTTGACGTATCAACCTGAACACATTGTAGCACCTTGAGGTTGATGCGTCAACCGTGTTATTATGTATTTATGGATATGAATATGAACGAACTAAACGAAGTCGAAATGCGAATATGGAGTATGTGGAAAGGCTCTTTTAAACAAATCTTCGGTCGCGTTGTAAAAGAAATGTCTGAATACACAGGACTATCCGAGGGTGATTTTGGAGTATTAGACCGGTTAGTCCAATTCGGGAATGGTAAGCTTCGCCAACAGGAATTAGCTGAATCAATGGGCTGGGATAAGAGCCGACTATCACATCATCTAACTCGGATGGAAAAACGCGGACTTGTTCTGAGGAAACCACTAGACACAGATCGCGGTGTTCAAGTCATCATTACTTCCGCCGGAAAGTCAGCCTTGGATGATGCCCTTCCCATAGTCTCAAAGGCAATACGCAAGCATTTTCTAGATCTATTAACCGATCAAGACATTGATTCGATTACTAAACTAGCGGAAAGAACAAAAAAAATGCCTCATTATCTTGTAAGGACCCGTCCCCTTAATCGCTGTTTTGATGTTAAGCACAAGGTATAAAAGTACTGCAATTGACAAGGAACTGTCCCCTTCCGCCAACATAGCGGAGGGGCATTTGCTTTCTGCCAGCAAGAGCCCCTATAGTCCCCTCAATCGTTCTGTGGCCCGAAACGCGCTGCAGCCTATTTCTACCGACTTTCCCGACGAACGCGGTCCTCCCCAAGTCCATGCCGGCAAAGGGCCTTTCCAAGCCTGCTATAGGTTTTTTCGAGAAAACTTGCCGTAACCTTTGATACGGTTCACCGGAATGTATCTTCAACTAAACTGCCCGTTAGTGTAGTCACCATTAATAAAATAAGTTCCGAATTTGTTTTTGTTATAGGAACTTTACTTTGGAGGGGATAACATGAAACGGAATTGGGAACTGGACGAATTAATCGAGCATTTTACGATCCTACCGAACGAGATGAGGTTGATCGAGAACAAGACCGGGGAAACCAGGATTGGATTTGCCGTGCTACTCAAGTTTTTTCAAAATGAAGCCCGTTTCCCAACTCATAAGTACGAAGTTCCCAAAGCGGTGATCGCGTACATTGCAAAACAAATCTTCTCTGAACCGGAATTATATGCTCAGTACGATTGGATCGGTCGTTCAATCACCTACCACCGAACACAGATCCGGGAGTTCTTCGGGTTCCGTGTGGATACGATAGAGGATGCTCAGGAAATGGCAGAATGGCTATGCCAACATGTTCTACATCACGATCATGAATTTGAGCATTTAAAGGAACGCGTTTACCGTCGATTCCATGAATTAAAAATCGTGCCTCCCACGCCGGACCGCATTGAGCGTTTGATCCGTTCAGCCATTCACACATATGAAGAATCCTTCTTCCAAGCGACATACCAAAAGCTGCCTTCCACGTCTCTAACTCAGCTAGACTCTCTGATTGATAGCATTTCTTATTTAGAGATTGACGAAGAAGAAACCGCCAGCGACAACAGCATACAAATATCTTTTAATGAGTTAAAAGCAGATCCTGGTCGTGCTGGAGTGGATAGCGTGCTGAAGGAAGTTAACAAATTGCGAACTATTCGCAATTTGGAGCTTCCGGATGATTTATTTCGAGACATTCCCCATAAGGTGTTGAAAAAGTATCGGCAGCGCGTTTCTACTGAGGATCTACGTGAGCTTCGCCGACATCCAGATTCATTCGATATACGCTGTTGTCAGCTTTCTTTTGGTTTCGCTGCATGGAAATATCGGATAACCTGGTCGATCTGCTTATTCAAATTATTTACCGTATCGGAGTACGCGCCGAACGAAAGATCGAAAAGGAAATTCTGAACGATCTACGACGAGTCGGCAACAAGTATGGCATTTTATTTAACATGGCGACGGCCATCAAGCATCCGGAGGGAATCATTAGAGATGTCCTGTACCCAGTTTCTTTGACCAAATCTTTCAGTGTTTGTTCGTTTACAACCCCTAATCCGAAATGACATATTGTTCTTGTCCTTTTCGGCAATGGTACAATGTTCTTGTCCTCAGCTTGGGACAAGAACTTGGTTCCTTAAAACAAAAAAGCCGCTATAATAGCGACTTTGAATGGAACAATGTTTTTGTCCCGCGACATAAACCGTTTTTTAGACATTTTCAGCCCATTTTCAAATTCCTTATCCCTATCTCTTGTGTCAGGAATATCTAGAAGAATTGTTTCAATGTACCGATAAAATAAAAAAAGCCGCTAAATTAGCGACTTCAATGGGACCATGTTCTTGTCCTTCGACAAAAATAGCGACTTCAATACATTTGATCAAAAGATCAAATAAATCATTACATTCGACCGTGCCCGGTCGGTTGATATTCTGGGAACGGCCATTATTAATCCTGTTAGTATTTTTCAAGTTCTGTCTTTAAATCCTCAATTAGTATATCGACTTCTAATACAGCAGAATCAGCATTATTTAAGAATATTGAAGGTTTAAAACCCTCTTTTTTTAGATTGGGTAGAAACTCGTCTATGAACTCGTACAAATCCAAACTTTTACTTGAGTAAATTTCCCAACCATCAGTTGCACAGTATTCCGCGAATTCTTTCTTAGGCCAAAATGGAAGTAATTTATTACCTTCATCATCTTCAGTAACTGACCAACCATTCTCATAAAGGCCCCACACTTCTTCTGAATCTACTACTTTTTTGATGAAGTATTCATAACGAATATTTGCAGGGAGATTGATGACAGATTCAAATTCTTTCTGATTCATATTTCCTCCTAATGATGTTTTATCTTATTTTTCCATTATTATCGTATCTATGTTGTGTCTTATGGTTTTTTGTCACGCTAAAATCTAGGTAAAAACCAAATCGCCGCAGGTTTGCGGCGATTTGGTTTCATTTATAACGTGACCTCTAGCTATTTTACTGCGGATCGGCTTCCCTCTGCAGCTTTAAAGAACCCTGTTGGGATGAAGTGCTCGTGCCATCGCATCCATATAACCCTGAACAGCGCGCTGACTGACTTCTGTTTCTGGAGCAAGAATTTCGAAAAGGTGGAAGCAACCTGGATAGAGGTGAAATTCTATATCCACACCTGCTTGTGCTAGTCTTGCCACATACTCCATCGTCTCGTCCCGGAATAGATCGAGTTGACCTACACAAGTATAGGCTGGCGGCAATCCGGCCAAGCTCTCTGCTCTCGAAGGTACTGCATAAGAAGAACTTCCACTGACATCGTTCTCCTCACCAAGGTACATATTCCATGCAGCCACGTTGTCCGTTCGGTTCCAGATTGAACCCTCTTCTGTAATCTCATGACTAGATGGCGTGATGTTACGATTATCTAACATCGGGTACAATGGCATTTGGAAAATAATAGACGGACCTCCTTTATCGCGAGCCATCAGCGCGAGTGCTGCTGTCAGCCCTCCACCACCGCTAGCACCGGCGATTGCAACCCGATTCACATCAATACCAAGCATTGCTGCTTCCTCCGTCATCCATACCAATCCAGCATAACAATCTTCAATCGCTGCAGGATAAGGATGCTCAGGAGCGAGCCTATAATCCACTGATACGACAATACATTCTGCTGTCTGAACAAAACGCTCGCACAATTTGTCGTCCATATCGGGATGTCCTAACACATATCCGCCTCCGTGAATCCACAACATGGCTGGTAGTAAATCATTCGTTCGATCGGCAGGTTCGTATATTTTGACCAGCATCTCACCTTTATCTCTCGGAATTTTCCGGCTAGTTGTGTTTACATACTCTGATTTTTTCACCGATGTAGCCGATACTAAGTTTCTGCTCCACTCTAAATTTTTCTCCAACTCAAACCCTGGAAATTGTGAATATACCTCTCTTAATTTTGGTAATATACGTGTCTCAATGCTCATGATAATTCCTCCAAATATAATAATGAATTCGTTCATTTATGTTTTTAAGTTAATTCTTATCTCATTTCAGCTTCCCACTTGGAAATTTCCTCTCGTACTCGCGGTGCAACCTCTTTACCGAGCAATTCTATAGCCCGCATTACCAACTCATGTGGCATCGTGCTTAAGGGAACATACATCATGAAACGTGTAATTCCTACATGCTTGCGAAGATGAATAATTTTTTGAGCAACTGTTTCCGGATCCCCTACATACAACGCACCATCAGAGCGGCGGGCAGCATCATAGCTGGAGCGATCATAATATGCCCACCCCCGCTCTTTGCCGAGCTTATTCATGCCGTACTGAGTGGACGGGAAAAAGAGTTCTGCGGCCTTTTCCTTATCTTCTGCAACAAATCCGATAGAATGTGAACCTACCCGAAGCTGCGATACATCATGACCAGCATGAGTTGCCGCCTTTTTATAGAGTTCTACAAGCGGCGCAAATTTCGTTGGATCTCCACCGATAATTGCCAGAACTAGTGGCAGACCTAGAATTCCAGCACGTATGGCAGACTCCTGAGTACCTCCGCTACCGATCCATACAGGTATAGAATTCTGAACAGGACGCGGGTATACCCCCAGATTATGTATCGCTGGTCGATGGCCTCCACTCCATGTTACTTTCTCGGATTCCCGTAATTTAAGAAGCAGTTCAATGTTTTCATTAAATAGATCCTCGTAGTCATGCAGGTTATAACCAAACAGTGGAAAGGACTCAATGAAGGAACCCCGACCCGCTATAATCTCGGCACGTCCATTGGAGAGACCGTCAAGTGTGGAAAAATCCTGAAACACACGGACAGGATCTGCTGAAGATAGGACCGTCACAGCACTTGTCAATCGAATTCGTTTTGTGAGAGGCGCCGCAGCGGACAACACCATTGCTGGTGAAGATGCTGCATAATCATCACGATGATGCTCACCTATGCCAAACACATCAAGTCCTACCTGATCTGCAAGGACGATTTCTTCGACGACTTCTCGCAATCGCTGAGCGTGACTCATGACAACTCCGGTCTCAGTATCAGGCTTTGTTTCTACGAATGAAGTAACACCTATTTCCATAATTAATCTCTCCTTATATTTTCTTTCCTTAAGAGGAATGCTCAAGACAACGGATTAAGGCCGTCCAATCCAACTCACCATAACCATGGGTAATTCCTTCAGAGAGGTGTTGATGAATAAGCTGGCCTAAAGGTAGTGGAGCTTGAACTGACTTGGCTGCCTCGATAGCTAATGCAACATCCTTTAACCCGAGCTTCATTTTAAAACCGGCTGGTTCAAAGCGCTGTTCAGTCATGATCGCTCCATAGTTCTGATATACCGGAGATTGAAAAAGAGCATTCACAACATCCATATATCGGGACGGCATAATGCCGTGCTTTTCAACCATGAGCTGCGCTTCCGACAAAGCTTCCAGCATTGAAGCAATTAGAAAGTTAACGCCTATTTTGACAATGTTACCTTCTTCGCCATGATCCCCAATCTCAAATATCTCTTGACTTAGTGCTGTTAACATGGGAAGTACTCTTTGTCTTGCATGTTCCGGACCAGCTAAAATAATGCGCAATGTAGCTGCTTTAGCGGCATCCGGGCGCCCCATTACGGTTGCAGACACAAAGTGTTGGTGTCTCTCCGCATGCAATACGGATAATTTCCGAGCCAGATCTACGCTGATCGTACTGGCAGATACGTGAATTCCATTTTGAGATAATCCGTTCAGAACACCATTTGCTCCCTCAACAATCTCTCTCAATGCAGCATCATCAGATAACATGGTAATTACAAGATTACTTTCTTTCGCTGCCTCTAGTGGTGTTTGGACAAAGCGTGCTCCCTGTTTTATTAATGGTTCAACTTTTTCAGGGGTCCGATTAAAGATGACTAATTCATACCCCGCTTTCAACAGGTTTTGTGCCATTGGAAGCCCCATATTTCCAAGTCCAATAAACGATATCTTCATTGGTGTTTCTCCTTATTGTTGATGGATAGTTTTAATAACGGAATGAATGTTCCGGAATGATCAAAAAAATATGGTCTTACAGATACTCTTCAAATGGAACCTTCAAAATATGAGGAATATAATAACGGAACAATCATTCCGATATTGTCAAAAAAAATTATATACCTGCAATTACAAAACTAATCATCTCTTTTGCACGTTCTGGATTTTGACCTGTTTTGGCCATAATATTTATGCTTTGATGTAAATTCAGCAATAAATAAGACAATGTTTTGATATCTGTTGTTTTATCTATCTCTCCCGATTGTTGGCCCTTCTCCAAAAGCTCACAAAATGCTTGTTCCAAATCCGAAAAACTAGTCTGTATCAAGACATTTATCTGTTCATCTGGTGACTCCAATGTTGTAGCTGTATTCGTTACAAAACATCCGCCCGGTAGGCTGGTATCGTATGCTGAAGCAATATGATACTCAAAAAATTGAAGAATTCCATCTCTAACGTTTGATTCTTGTTCAAGAATGGTCTGCTTATTGGAACTCCCTTTTTTATAATGCTCCAGGGCATCTCTGTACAAGGTTTGCTTGTCGGAAAACGTATCATAAAGGCTGGATCGGCTAATGCCCATCACTTCTAGTAAATCCGGTATGCTAGCAGCCTCGTATCCTTTTTTCCAAAACAACAGCATTGCTTGGTGTAACGCTTGATTTTTGTCAAATTCTTTAGTCCTGGCGATAAGTAACACCTCCCGTTTCAGAAATATAACATATCTGAACTGATCAGTCCAGAAAAAAGTGAGCAGATCTTACGTGCACACTCTTGGACATACGGAAGACATTTATTAAATCGGTAATTTTAAATAAGGAACCATAAAATAAACAATATAGAAACTATTACTCTTACTGTAAACAAATTATACCGTTTGTTTGTTTTATGAATTAGGAGAACTCTCTTCGAGGCAGTTGTTCCATAACGATGTGAAAACTCTATGTGTCATGGTGTTTGTTGAATTTTAACTACAATGCTTTCATTTAGACATTCATCTAATCGGCAATAGGATCATTTCTTGTCCATTTCGGCAATCGGTACAAGTTCTTGTCCTTGACTCGGGACACGAACTTGTACCGATAAAATAAAAAAAGCCGCTAAATAGCGACTTCAATGGGAATATGTTCTTGTCCCTCGACAAGACAAGAACATTAAAGTTGGATTGTTCATGACCTCGACATATCCTTTATTCTTGTCTGAGGACAACAACATTGTTCCTAGAACAGCCCAGGATACTTTTTTGTATCCAACCAGCCCCAACCTATCAACCAGCATCCAAAAGCCTAAAGAAGCTGTCTCAGAATGAAACCAGGCGACCGGCACGCTGCTGCTCTCTCCGATCCGGACGAGATCCGCGCAGCTCCATAGTGCCCACCGGGGCAGCTCACACCCAGGACGGCCCAGGCTGTCCTTTTGTCTGCATCCGGAAGTATCGAGCAGCCAGGCACGCCAGGAGCGCCCACGAGCTGAAGCCCAGGCGATCGGCCCGCTGCTGCTCCCCTATCCGTTCAGTTCCGCAAGCCGCCCGCCCACATTCAGACGGCCCCGGCTATTTTTGTTTAGGTTAACTTATATAACCTTTAAAATAGGTAAGTTAACTAGGTTAACTCCATAATTGAAGCGGTCAAGTATTTCTAAAGAGTTGTGAGGTTTGCAAAAGAGACCGTTTCTTTCGATCTGGTGTCAGCAGAAAATAAAGCCTTAGACTGTCGCTATTTTATTGAGCTAACGTTCCTCATTAGTTTAACAAAAGTTGTCCGTCTTTTGCGTTGAAAAACAGCTTTATAAAGTTCCCTTGGGTATCGTATCCATAGACATTAATACATATGCTTGAACGTTGACCATGGCTAGACGGAAATGATATCCCGATGCCCAGTCGGTTCCGGGTTTTAACTGATACTTTGACCTTGCTATATCATTCAACAAAGGCAGCCGATCGTGTGACCGACTGCCCTCGTAGGTATATTCTGCTCTCATTCTTCGATAGTTGCCACCAAACATAAATTAGTATGCACATTAATGCTGATTAGTATGCACATTAATGCTGGATGGACAGAAATCCGGCTATCTCAGCCTGCAATGTTTCGTGAAATCGTAAGCGATCAAAGCCAGGTGGATCCTGCGAGGGAATAAAGGCTGGTGAAATCATCGCAGATGGGAACGGGCTCAGGAAGGAAAAATGTCCAGCGTTCTCAACAGTCCGATAGAGAACCTGTCGTGGGTCTGCAACACCATTTAAGACGATTTGAGCGTGGAAAGGCGGCGTGTAAGGATCATGCTGCGCATCCATCATCAGAATGGGGAGATTCACACTGCTAAGCGCTCCTTCATTCCGGAACCAAACGGACGCCGGCGCCAGCAAAACCAGGGATCGAATCCGCCGATCGCGCGTAACCTTGATCGGGTACGGCTGCCCGTATGGACTTTCGTTAGGGAAGGAAGTCGGGACGCCTCCTGCTACCGCTAGCGCTGTGTATCCGCCCATGGAATGCCCAATGACCGAAAAGCTGTCCGACTCGATCAGTCCTTTGAATCTCTCATCTTCAGAAAACCAGTCAGCCGCAAGGCAAAGGTGTCGGGGGCGATTGGTGAGATTGGTGACCGTACCTTCCAGACTATTATCATTGCGATTATTGTTCGGATGTTCGGGGAGACCAACGATAAAGCCGCTTCGCGCCAAATGCAAGGCAATTGACCGGTATACAAACGGAGAACCACCTGAACCGTGTGAAATGATAACCAGCGAAAACTTCCCCTTTCGTGGTGCCGCATCTTTGGCCACCTCAATAGGGTACGGACCTAACTGATGAGTCTGTTCCGGGGAATCTGCCGGATACATGACGATCATGGGGAAGGTTATCCCCAACGAAGGGTCGGTTATCTTCACCTCGCAGTATCCCGCGTATCCTTCCATAATTTCAGCATTTTTGTTCATCTCGAATTCCCCTCTTCTTGTGATTCGTACTCTTTATGATGGTGAACAAATTGGAATATAGATGTCCAGTACAGAGTCCTCGTTTGTCGGACCTAGAAATCGCCAGTCATAACGCGCGAATTCCGGGGCATTGGTACGAACGCTGCCCGACTGGGGTAACCATGTTTCGTAGATGTACTGGAAAGTATCATTGAGTCTGTCTAACGGTCCCTTGTGTGAAAATACTGCATAAGTTGTTGCTGGGAACAGCTTGGCAATCATCCCTGCTGGAGCCGGACTTGCTTCGTTGCCAGCCTCGACACATGCGGTATAAGCGACTTCCCATTGCTCACCTGTAAGTTCAATAACCGCATAATAAATGCCTTCCGAGTTAGGTTTTCGCTTGATTTCAGAAACTCTCTGCCTGAAGCTTCGCCATAACAATCCGACCTCGTCCGATTCGACACCTCTTATCGACATGCCAACCAGATTCAACTTTTCCATGTGAACTAAAGAAGGTTCGAGAGAAATACCAGTGTGCAAATGTTGCAGCCTCTCTTCATTCAAAGGATGCATCTCCATGGTCCGGAACAACGTATCCTTCATGTCTCTTTGCTTGCGGAATTGTCCAGGCGAGATGGAGAACATTTTACGAAAGGCGCGTGCGAAAGCTTCTTGGGACTCGAATCCGCACTTTATGGCGATCTCGATGATCCTTTGGTTGGTATGAAACAAATCATATGTCGCGCGAGTCAATCTCCGCTTGCGGATGTACTCCGAAACGGAGCATCGTGTAACAGATAGGAAGATACGGTGAAAATGGTATTGCGAATAGCCGGTGACCTCTGTAATCTTAACGTTTAAATTCTCATCGAACATATGATCTTCAATATAGGATATGGCCTTGATTACTGATTCCTTATAGTTCATTTCAATGCCTCCATGGAGATATTCTCACTTTACGGCATGCGAAACGCCTTGTTTTGATTTTTTTTGCGGATTGTGCTTTTTTTCTCGTATATTAACACAGTCAGGTTCCGGATCAGCTGCATTCTTGTTAACGCCAATCAGGCAACCAAAAGCAAAACTTAAACACAAAGTTTATTTATTCCAAGTAAATCACCCATACCTTCAGTTGGGAACAATTTCGAACCCCTTCGCGCTCAGCTACTGCTTTATAACTTGAAGAACCTTCGACATACGCTCTAACTGCTTTCTTTTTGAATTCTTCGGTATATGTCTGAAATGTTTGTCCTTTTTTCGCCATAAAAATATGCCCTCCAAGTTTCACTTGAACCCCCATGATAACATGAAGGTTTTTTTAAGTGTCTACTTGAAGGGGATAATACTACTTTTTATGGGACCAGGTTCTTGTCCCTCAACAGCTTGTTTCAGTACTACTAATTCGCTTTATTATTACCTAGCCGCCTCTGTTTACCTTTCCTCGAAGCAGTTGTTCCATAATGATGAAAACTGTCATGTATCATGGGGTTTATTAAGGTTTTAACTACATATGCTTAATATTTAGATAACCATCTAATCGGTAATCGGAATATGTTCTTGTCCATTTCGGCAATCGGTACAAGTTCTTGTCCTTAGCTCGGGACAAGAACTTGTACCGATAAAATAAAAAAGCCGCAAAAATAGCGACTTCAATGGGACCATGTTCTGGTCCCTCGACATCCGCAGCTTGAGTTGTTCCTGCTCGCTCAGTTCTTCTACAGGTTTTCTACGTCCCCGACGATCTCGGAGGGCCTCTTCTTGACCCGATTGATATTTCTGAGTCCATGCATATACTTGCGAATAAGACACGTCATACTTCTCAGCCGCTTTCTGATAGTCGAGTTTATGTGTGAGAGTATATTTTACAATTTCGATGCGTTCCTCGAATGTGGTTTTCGTCCTTTTTTCATGTGAGATCGTCCTTTACCTTGAAGGGTGTTTTTCGTTACGATCTCTTGAGTATACTTGGAAATCCATCTGGATAAAACGCTTCGACTTGAAATACGATAGGTTTGGATGAGATATACAACTAATCGGAAATCGGACTATGTTCTTGTCCATTCCGGTAATCGGTACAAGTTCTTGTCCTTGGCTCGGGACAAGAACTTGTACCGATAAAATAAAAAGTTCGCTAAGAAAATAACATATGTAAGGAGTGCACTAATTATGAAACTTATTTTCGATGATCAGACTTTTTCGTTCGAATTACTTCGGACAATGGGGTACGCAGCTTTTGGTGGAGCGGACGTAGGCGAATGCCTATCTACTGCTTATCGAATCGAGGAAGGCAATTTTGAAAGCTGGTATGAGGAATGGCTTAAGACAGGAATCCGGGCTCATCGGGAAGCTGAGGAGAGCAGCAAGCAAGGCAACAAGATCAGCGCGAGAGAATTCTACTTGCGTGCATCTAATTACTACCGTACTGCTGAATTTTTTCTCCATGGCAATCCGGAGGATAAGCGTATTCTTGAAACATGGAGCCTTAGCCGTAACACATTCAGACAGGCGCTTTCTTTGCTTGATCATCATTGGGAGATTGTTTCGATTCCTTATGAAGATACAGAGCTACCGGGGTACTTCTATTTAGCCGGGAATCAGCCCGGGCCCGTCCTGATTGTTCACGGTGGATATGATTCCACTGCAGAAGAGCTTTATTTTCAAGTCGTTACCTCTGCTTTAGAAAGAGGCTATCATTGCTTGGTATTCGAGGGCCCTGGACAAGGAGCTGTTATCCGCGAGCAGCGAATTCCATTCAGGCATGACTGGGAGGCTGCTGTAACTCCAGTGGTCGATTACCTGACCAAGCGCCCAGAAGTCATCTCCGACAAAATGGCGTTAATGGGTATTAGTTTAGGTGGGTATTTGGCTCCGCGCGCGGCTGCTTATGAACACAGGCTCGCTGCATGCATAGCAAATGACGGTTTATTCTCCTTTCAAGTGGGGGCAATGGCTGAGGCGTTGGGTATAAATACAAGTGACAAATCCGATTTAAGTTCACCAGAGACTGAGAACTTAATCGCGTCCATTATGGCCAAAGATACAGGTACTCGATGGGGAATAGAAAATGGACAGTTCACGTTCCTAGCAACGAATGTAGAAGAACTCGTGCGCAAAACGGAACCCTTTACCTTAGATGGTGTTGCTGAGCAAATCATGTGTCCGGTACTCGTGTGCGAAGCAGAGCATGATCATGCCTTTGCAGGACAACCTGAACGATTATTCCAATCTTTAAAGAGTTCCAAAACATATATGAAATTTACTGCAGAAGATTCTGCTGAAGAACATTGCCATTTTGGAGCATTGAAATTGACTAACCACCGCATGTTTACCTGGTTAGATCAAGTTTTGAATAAAAATTAAGTTTCTTTTAAAGAATACCGATACTAGGTGAAGATTACATCACCTCTTAGTGCCTTTCCCCAACACAGGAAAAAGGCGTTTGTCTTTTCTGAAGTTCTTACAGCTGCATGTTCCATATGTTCTACTTTATAGCAACAGGAATAAGTTCTTATCCTCAGATGGGAACAATAGCCTGATTCCTTAAATCCTGACCACCCGTCCAACGGGTGGTTACTTTTGGGTAAAGCCCATTGTTGTCAAACTGCGCCTAAAGACCATCACTATTTCTCCATTATTATACATTCTTCTAATCGGTAATCGGCTCATGTTCTTGTCCAATACGGCAATCGGAACAAGTTTTTGTCCTCGACTCGGGACAAGAACTTGTTCCGATAAAACAAAAAAAGCCGCTAAAATAGCGACTTTCAATGGGACCATGTTCTTGTCCTTCGACAGGATTTGTACATTGACATAAAGTTCCCTACCAAAATGACACAAAGTATCCTTTGAAAATTCCATTAGTGAAAGCATCTAATGGTTCTCCCTGGATATTCATTAAATAGCGGTTCGTCCCCCATCCACAGCCAGATTAGTGCCATAAATAAAGCTGGAACGATCTGTAGCAAGAAAGACGATGGCCTCTGCAATCTCATCCGCTGAGGCAGAGCGTCCTGCCGGCGCTTGTACAGCCATATGTTCAAGTTCATCCCCCATAACATCTGTACCTTCTGTACGAGTAGGCCCGGGACTTATAGTATTTACGCGAACCCCGCTGGGGCCATATTCTGCTGTCCACGCTTTGGTAAGCAGAATAATCGCTGCTTTACTTGAACCGTAAAGGCTCAAACCAGCAATACCATAATCGGCAATCATAGATGAAATATTGACAATAGCTCCTTTTCCTCTCTGAGCCATTCGAGGTGCAAGTTCAGCAACAAGAAAGAAAGGCGCTTTAACATTTATAGAATATACTTTTTCGAATTCTTCCTCTGTGGTTTCATGTGTTGCTCCAGAGGGGAAAATTCCAGCATTATTGATAAGGATATCAACCTGTCCATCTCCCAGCTCAATTGCACGCTGGGCTAAGCTTTTTGCGCTTGAAGCACTGCTAAGGTCTGTCTGCACGAAGTCAGCCTTCCCACCTGCTTCTCTGATCGCTGCAACTGTTTTTTCACCGCGTTCTGCATTACGCCCCGCAACTACGACATGAACGCCAATCGCTGCGAGCTTATTTGCTACTACACGACCAATCCCGCTTGTTCCTCCTGTAATCAGTGCAGTAGTTGGATTCGAATTCATAATATTTATATCTCCCTTCTTTTTTGGAGCATACACTCCACAATACAAATACTAGTGCATTTTTTTTGGAGTGTCAACTCCAAAATATCAATCTATTTCCCAGTGCCCGAAAATCCTAGTAAGAATAAAAACCGGCCACACTGGTGGGAACTGACCCCATGAAGTGATACAAATTAAAATACCTTCAAAAGAATGCGACCATGTCGTAAGATATGGGAACAACTTTGGAAGTGTTTTTGCGTTGGCAACTTGAGTCAGCTACCCAGTGGAAGTAAAGATGAAAGCCATTGAGATGAGATTATCAGGTATTTCAATGTAAGAAGTCATGTGACAGCTCGACATACGAAATCAGACCCAATTGAAAACCTGGATGAATTGGTATCGGAATGGAGAAATTCACCGACTGGAACAACCTATCGGCAAATAGTATAGCTATGGGAGTGGCCCCGAGTATGCGTCAGAAGTCGAAAGATTGAGAGCAGAGAATCGGTTTCTGAAACAACAACTGGACGTGCTAAAAAAGTACAAGGAACTGGAATGGAGGTGTCGCAAAAATCGACATCCCCTGGAGAGAGTCCATTCGAAGGGGAAGTAAGTGTATCCCAAACCTGTGATGGTTAGGGGTTTCTCGTACAGAGCGCGCAGACCCGACGGTAGAACACATTTGTAAGCTCTGTAACAGCATAAATTTCGTTACGGCTACCGAAAGATCACTGCTGCATTAGCTCTGGACACGCTGAATCAACTACCAGAGCGACCGGGCATGATGCCCATAGTGATCAAGGCAGTGTGTACACGTCTCAGGCGTATCAGGAAACTGTAAAAGGAAAAGGCATTACCATGAGCATGTCCCGTCAGGGAACGCCCGCTGATAATGCCCCTATTAATCGTTTCATTCCACGCTAAAGTCTGAAACGTTCTATCTCGAACGGTCTGTACCAC
>NZ_AWUK01000027.1 GCF_000499205.1 Paenibacillus sp. MAEPY2 | reverse complement strand
TGCCTTGTCAGCAGTGTGCGGGAAAGCTCACTCCATTGCACCGGGTCCAGACCATATTCACTCCAGTCCATATCCGGATCCATGTCCTGCTCCTCTACGTTCAGCAAGGCAGCCACCTCTGACGTAAGCACAGCTACAGCCTCCTGCTGGGCTGTACTTCCCGCCGGAGGCGCCCACGTTGAGGGTGGTGTTACCGTTAGGGTCGCTGGGGTAGTTGGGGTCGCTGCCGTCTGGCCAAGTGGCCGTTCCGGCCTGTCTGCATGTGCCGATCCGATCGTTTGAGCGGACCCTGAACTTCCCCGCTCCAGCAGGCTTCTTCGCAGCACCGACAGCTTGCCTTCCGCCACCGCCACCTGACTGCTTCCACTCGCCCAGGCCTGATACAACGCCTTCACACCCGATGCGGTTCCCAGCGGTCTCAGCCCATGCTGTTTCCACAGGCGCTGCTTCCCCTCTTCCTCCAGCTGCATCCCGCCTTCTTCCCACAGCGGCCAGTTGATGGACAAGGTTCGCCCTTGACACTCCCCGCGGTTCATCCGCGCATTTCGGCTCACCGCATACGCATCCATATACCCGTTGGCGGCGGCATAATCACCCTGCCCTGCATTCCCCGTCACCGCTGCACCCGAGGAGAACAGCAGCAGTACATCCAGGGCTTCTGTCCCGATCGCTTCTTCCAGGTTCCGTAGGCCGTCTACTTTCGGAGCCAGCACGGCCTGCCAGTCGCTTTCCGTTTTGTATCGTACCAGACTGTCACGGATCTCTCCGGCACAATGCAGCACCCCGTTCACCTGGCCATACTGCTGACGGAGACGCCCAAACAGTCCGTGGACCGCTTCCCGATCGGTGACGTCCACTGCTTCATAAAGCACCCGGGCAGGAAGCTGCGCCATCTCTCGCTGGACCGCCTCTGGCATCACCGGGGATCGGCCCGTCAAAATGAGCGTACCGCCTTCTGTACGGGCTGCAATCTCCCGGGCCCAGATCCGTCCCAGGCCACCGGCTCCGCCTGTAATGACGTACACGCCTCCGTCTCTCCAAGGGGACAACAGCGGGAAGCCGCTCTTCCGCTTTGTCTTGACCTCTGTCTCCGCATTCCCATTCGTCTTCCCATCCATATTCAGGTCGACATTCACGTTCTCGCCCATGTCCACGTCGACCGCCTGCCAGCCCGCTCGCTCCAGCTCGTCCGCTTCCCAACGCAGATGGCTCTCCTCCGCATGAAGCGCACACTGGTGCAGCTGCTCGGTCAACCGTGCAGCGGATGTACCCGGCTGGACTTCGACAAGCTGTGCCAGACAGCCCGGATGCTCCAGCCTCACTGTCCGCAGCAGCCCGCTCAGGCCGGCGAACCGCCTTCCTTGTTCATCTCCCGCCATGACGACCTGCAAGGCCATCCGGTGGCTTCGCTGCATCGCAAGCTGCTGCTGCACATGATGCAGGATGGCCTGAACCGCCTGTCCGTACCGCGCCTCCAACGGTCCCGTTAACGTCATCTGCTTCCAGGACACATCCGCAGCCGCGAGGTCTTGCGGGGCCCACTCACACAGCAGCACCGCGGGTTCGACTGCCGGAACCGCAGGCGTTAGAGAGTACTGCGGCAGCTCCTGCCACTCGGGCTGCACCAGCAGCACACCTTCCCGGCTTTCCGGTACACGCGAGGTCATGCCTCGCAGCCGAATGCAAACCTGTCCCTCTGAATCGGACAACTCCAGATCCAGTTTACGGACCCTCGCCTCCGCATCGGACGATGCCGCTGGCTCGGGGCGAACACGCACTACCGCCCACATGTGCGCCTGGCAAGGGGCCATCACTTCCGCCTCCTCCAGCGCAAAAGGCAGCGGAGCGAAAGCGGGCGAGTTCCCATACCGTTCTGCTGTGCTCGCAAGGGCTGTGCCCTCCAGGCCTGCCTCGCCCCCCGAACTCAGCACTTCCGCGATCTGATCTCCTGCCAGCAGGGCGATGGACGCTTGCAAGGCGCCATCCACCATCCCCGGATGCAGCACGGTGTCCGCCTGCCCTTCGAAGAGGGCTTGCGGCAGACGAAGCTGCGCCAAAGCCTCGTCCGTCCCCCAGTGTAGTTCGACAATCACCTGATGGGACGGACCGTACTCCAGACCCAGTTTCCGAAACGTCTCATAACAGACTGCCCCGCTGATCTCTCCCTGCGTACACCTACTGCGCACAGCCTGCAAATCCAGGCTTTGCCCCGCTTCTGCAAGGGGCGATCCCACACTTACACGCCCCTGGCTATACACCGCTTCGCCAGACTCGATTGCACCCTCATGTGATAACGCTGCCCCTATTTCATAGGACAGGCTCCCATCTGCCTCGGCCTCAAGCGCGAGATGAACCTCCACAGGCTCCTCCCCAACGACGAGCGGCCTGCTCCACATTACATGGCGCAGCAGCAGACTGTGCGTGCGTGGAGGCCAATTCGCTGCGTGCACCGCTGCTGCCCGGGCCATTTCCAGCTGAACGACAGCGGGAAGCAGCTGGTGTCCCTGCACCACATGATCGCTTAGGAAGGGCTCTTTGCCATTAAACTGACTGCTGTACCACTGACCTCGCAGCAGATCCGAACGGTTGTGGTGCAGCATGGAGTGCAGCACTGCCGCTTTTTTGCCGAAACCTGCCGTCCCGCTCTCCCTTTTTGCTTGGACCATAGGGACCCAGTAGCGCTCTCTTTGAAATGAATAGGTAGGGAGACTGATCCGAGTGGGCTTGCTGTCCCTCTGGTACATGCTGTTCCAATCAATGGTAATTCCTTTAGCCCATACTTCGGCGATTGAAGCCAGCTTTCTCTTGTTCATCCAGATTTCGATTGCTGTCCGAATGTCTTCATCTGATTGAAACAGTTCTGTGATACCATCTTCTTGAAGCCGGACTTCTCCCTCATAACCAACCCGACTGTTCAACGATCCCTTCTCCAGGCCAAGATCCTTGCTTTTCACATATTCTGCACATTTTCTTTTCAGCTCTTCAAGAGAACTGACAACAAAAGCAACCCTGTATCGCATGTGCTCTCTGCCCACCTGCAGCGTGTATGCCAGATTGGATAGCTTGATTCCCAGTGTGGCAGCGGAATTTGGGTCTTCCTTACCGGTGGAGAGATAATTCATCATGTTGCGTACATGATCAAGCAGACTTGTTTGGTTTTTGGCAGAGAACGGAACAATGACTGGAAGCTCGGACTCAAAATCCGAACTGGAATCTACTGCTGTCGATATATATTGTTCAACTATCATATGGGCGTTACTGCCGTTTGCCCCAAAGGAGCTAATACCCGCTCGCAAGGGTCCGGTCTCTGGAGTGCTACGATCTGCCTTCACAATTCTCCAGTCCCTTCCTTCCCTCTCCACATAAAAAGGTGTGTGCTGAAAAGGAATATACGGATTCAGACGCTCCGCATGCAAGGAAGGAAAAATCCGGTTGTATTTCATCTGTAGCAGTACCTTGGTTAATGCAGCTACACCCGCAGCCGCTTCCAAATGCCCGATATTGGACTTCAGTGAACCAATTGCACAACTCTGTTCCGACAGTGCCCCGTCCGCCAATGCTTTGTTCAGTCCCTGTACCTCGATCGGATCTCCAAGGGACGTTCCTGTGCCGTGTGTTTCAAAATAACTGACTGTTCGAGGATCAACCCCTGAACGTTTGAAGGCCGCCTTAATAACTTCCGACTGTGCTGTTGAGTCTGGTACCGTTGGACCTGATGTTTTTCCTCCGTGATTGATTGCAGACCCTTTGATGACACCATAAATGGAATAACCTTCCTCCTCGGCATGACGCAGACTGGTCAGCAATACCGTTCCGGCTCCCTCGCCCGGCACATATCCATCTCCACCCTCTCCAAAACTGCGACACCGTCCATCGGATGACAACAGCTGTGCCTCCTTCAAAAACATGTATCGATGTGGATGCGTAATGACGTTGACTCCGCCAGCAAGAGCATACTCACATTCCTCATTTCGAATGCTTTCGCAGGCCAGATGAATGGCCGTTAATGCGGAGGAACACATCGTATCTACCGCAAGAGAAGGACCATGGAAATTCATGCAATACGATACCATGTTGGCAACGGACGCTGCACTGACTCCCAAGGATGTAGGTACACCGCGATCTGTCAGCTCTGATGCAAACAGTTCATAATGATTCCAGAATACACCGGCAAATACACCTACACTCCGGGTGCCTGTTGCAGCTTCGTGATGTGGATTGCGGTCAACACGGAAACCCGCATCTTCACAAGCCTCCCATGCCGTTTCCAGAAAAAGTCTTGCCTGGGGGTCCATCATCTCCACCTGACGGGGAGATAGATTAAAAAACAGTGGATCGAACTCATCAATCTTATCGATGAATCCCCCAAACTGATAATATGAATCCGGCGTATACGAGAAACGCCCCTGTTCCCAACGTTCGATCGGAAAGCCTGTAATACAATCCTTGCCTGATAACAGATTGGCAGCAAACTCATTCACATTCCGAGCCATCGGATATCGTCCAGCCACACCAATAATGGCTATATCCTCTGTTTGCGTTCCTGATTGCCGCATTTCTTTTTGAGGCACCTCATGATTTAAACCTTTTGCTGATGATGGGCCCTCCACATGGATAGTCGTTTGCGCAAAGCTTCGAATGAACGTGGGTTTACCATACATCACGACCATCTGTGTTGAAGCATTCATCATAAGCGAATCGAATAGTTGTATTCCTACGCTCTGAGGCAGCGGAGCCAATCCTGTTTTTGCTTCCAACTGCTGCTCGTAAACTGGATCGATCGACATGCCTCCATTCGCCCATAGGGGCCAATTGATCGAAATGGTTCTGCCTGATCGCTGTCCTGCCACAACCTGTTGCTGACGCCGCTCTGCAAACCAATCCATAAAAGCGTTGCCACAAGCATAATCTGCTTGTCCCATATTCCCGAGCACAGCCGACAGAGAAGAAAATAAAACAAAAAAGTCCAATGGTTCATCACGAGTATATTCATCCAGGTACCAAAGTCCGCTCACTTTAGGGCCAAGCACTTCCGATATATCCTCTTTTGTTTTCTGTAAAATGAATTGGTCCCGGGTAATTCCTGCACAGTGTACGATTCCCCGAATAGCTCCCAGGCTGGTCCGAATCTGCTGGATAACACGACTCGTCTGTTCGCTATGAGTTAGATCTGCCTGAAAATAATGAACATCAGCCCCCAGACGCTTCAACTCGGATATCTTATCGGACTCTTTTTCGCCAAGAGAAGAACGCCCCACCAGCGCCAATGTAATCCTCCCTTGCTCAGCCAAATGGCGGCCCACCATCAAGCCTAATCCACCCAATCCACCTGTAATCAGATAAACACCGTCTATTGCGACATACTGGCTTTTCTGTGGCGACATTATCGGTTTCTCACGGAATTTTTTCACCATCCGCACATGAGATTTTCCGGTGTAATACACTTCAATGACTCCCGAGGAATGCGTTAACCGCTCCTTATCCAACCAGTCTGCCCATTGCGTTCTTGTGACGTTATGAATATCATCCACCGTGATGATCTGCCCGTGCAGATGAGGGTTCTCAGCATGAGCTGTTCTTAATAGCGCTCCCATAGCGCCTGAAAAATCAGCGCCCGTTCCCGACGGACCAATTAATTGTATATGGGTCTCCGCTTTGGGAAACCGCTGCATGTAATTCTGAAGCCAGACTATACATTGCTCGCATATTTGTTCAAATGATTGTGGCATGGTACGTTCACTTGTCAGGGTGACAACCTCGGATTGCGGAAAGCATTCCTTGATCATTTGATCATGTCCAGCTGACTGCCCGCAAAGAATGATAACGTGGCTGCGCACCTTATTTGAGGTGTTACGCATATGCAGCGTGACTTCTTCCCAGAAGGGTTCGAGCAAGATCGATGAGTAATGATCACTCTTTCTCTGATCAAAATCGCGTTCCGAAGTTTCGGTGCTTGCCTTGCTGGCGGAAGCTTTGTTCTCTGCATACTGATGTTCAGTAAATGCCTCAGGCCAATGTTGGTGCAGGTATGCAGCCAGAGAATGGATATTGGAATATTCAAATAACAGCGTGGGGTATAGCTGTTCCTTCACTTTGTTCTCCAGCGTCCTTGAAAGGTTGACAAGCTGTAAGGAATCCAGGCCCATCTGATAAAATCCCAGCTCTGTGTCCAAGATCGCTTCTGGTGTTCCAAGCACTTTGCCTATCTCTTCCTTTAAATAGTCCCCAACCTGCTTCATGTTCCCTTCTGGAACACTTCTTCGCTGATTCAATAATTCGGATGTGCCATGTTTGCTGACCTGTGACTCTTGTATGCTGACCTGTGGGACATGCTCTCGTACAGCTGCATCCTCTGATTCTGACGCTTCTACTCCATTTGGATGCTGATGTACGTCGGCCCATTTCTGTATCAAATGAGGACTACGAATGCGTTTGGCGGTTAAACGCTCAAATTCAACCAAGGACTTGCCAGCAGAGTCAACCACCCAAATATCTGTAGAAACCAGATCTGGTGATGAGACAGAATGGTCGTTTGTCAATGGTCGAGCGAGCGAATACACACCAATGCTGTCAGGTAACGGACCATAAATACGGAAGCGTTCAATCATAAAAGGAATATAGGGAGTCTGATCATCAAACATCCCCTGTGCTTTTCCCTTTAAACGAAATGAGGAGCCCGCAAACGTTGCCCCATCCAAAAAAGCTGCATGCGCATAAAACTCATCAGAGTAAACGGAAGCCTCATCACTGAGATTCAGACACATAAGCTCCTGATTCTCATATTGGTAGACGACCCCTGAAGTTTGCATAAATGGCCCATGTTCGATGTTGACCTGCCTCGCCAATTGATAAACCTCATCCATGCTCCACTGATCCCGGGATTGAGTTTTCAGATCCTGAACATAGATCACCGGCGGATTAGACTCGGGATCAACAAGAAACATCGTACATTGCATATGTTGTTCTTCACTGCTTTGATCGATAATACCATTCATCACTTTTTTGCTTGTAATGGTTACCCCCCACTGCATCTCTGAAGGTACCGGCGAGAACGTCACAGCAATCTCGCGATCCAATTGCTCTGTTGTCACAATCGGCGTTGTAAACAAAATCTGGCGCAATTCGATGGAGTGTGTCTCTATATATAAAGCCGACAAACGATAGATCATATCCAGCAGGGTGACCCCGGGTAACGTACAAATTCCGTGTACACGATGATCCTGAACGATGGCGTTGCTGTGGCTTAACCGTTGCACGTATGTTTCTTGATTGCGACCTATCAACGACAGTTCCCCCTTACTGCAATTTTTTCGGTGTGAAGAAAGACAGCATATGCTCAGGCTTACGATTGTTTTGTCCTGAATGCGATTTGACCACCAAGTTTTTCTCCTTAACCTCATCCGGCCAAAACCGGGCTCTGTTCCAGATAATGCGATTGAAACGAGGATCCAGTGTCGCTTTATTTGGGTCCGGGATACCTTCATTGCTGACAAGGATATGAGCGTTATTTCCTCCGAGTCCAAATGCGCTGACACCCGCACGCAACACTTTATTGGACCAGGGTGTAAGTTCTTGAACAAGGAATAACGGACTTTCTTCAAACCGAAATCTCGGATTCGGATGCGGACAATTCAAACTGGGCGGGAGCTGGCCATGAACCATACTTAGCAAAACCTTGATTATGCTAACTGCCCCTGCCGCACTCAACAGATGTCCCACATTGCTTTTGACACTTCCTACGCCGCAAAGATCTCCCTTTTCCATACCGGTTCCCAGCACTTGGGTTAACGCTTTAAGCTCAATGGGATCTCCAATGACCGTGCCTGTTCCATGTGTTTCCACATAACTGATTGAAGTCGGGTCAATATTGGCATCTTTGATGGCACCTTCAATCAACGCCTGCTGGGCCTGCGGGTTCGGTGTAGTCACGCCCATCGTATGACCATCATTATTAATTGCAGAACCATCAATCACTCCGTAGATTTTGTCACCATCCGCTATGGCCTGTTCCAATCGTTTCATGACGATTACTCCACAGCCCTCCCCAACCCCAATTCCGTTGGCAGAGGCATCAAAGGTTTTACATTGTCCATCTGGCGACAGTACCTTTGATGCGGTCAGGGAAAGATAAGGAGTCTCATCCAGTAAAACTTCAACCCCACCGGCGATCACCAGATCCGCTTCACCATTCTGCAAACTCCGGGCAGCCAGATGAATGGCTGTCAGAGAACTGGAACAGGCGGTGTCCACGACCATGTTGGGACCTCTGAGATTATATAAATGAGCCAAATGTGCTGTAATAAAATTTTGGCCTGTACCAATGATCGTTTGTTTGTTGTTCTGACGTATTTTGCTCATGAAATGACCTGTTCTTGCCCCTGCAAACACACCAACCTGAAGCGACTCAAGCTGAGTTTTTCCATATCCTGCATCGGCAAGTGCTTCGGCGCTAACCTCAAGCCACTGCCTTTGCAAGGGGTCCAGATGACTTGCCAGAGAATGATCCATTCCGAAAAAATCGGGATCAAACATTTCCAGGCCATCGAGAAAAGCTCCCCATTTGCTCATACTTGTCCCTGCTTTGCCATCAGGATGGTAATACATTCTCCAGTCCCACCGGGATGACGGAATTTCACGTATACTGTTTTTGCCAGTCTTCAGATTGTTCCAGAATTGCTCCAGGTTCGCCGCATCCGGGAAATGACAGGCCATACCAATGATGGCCACTCGGGAACGCGCTTTGGATGACTGGATAATCTGCTGCTCCTCAGGTCTATTGATCTGTTCGGGAGATATACGCGCACTCGTTACGTGCTTTGGCAGCAAAGCCCCTGTCAGCCCTGCGATCGTTGGGTGGTCCAAAAAGAGATGGGGCTCCACCACAGGAATTTGAAGCTCCCGTTCCATCCGACGTGCAAGCTGAGCAATCATGATCGAATCCATTCCGAAATGTTCGAAGGATCGGTCCGGGTGCATTTTCTCGGCTTCAATACATAACTCCTCGGAGAATATGGAACTTAGCTTCAACTGTAATGTCTCTGATGTTTCAGCGATGGGAGCGCCATTTGTGATGGGTATTTCGGACATCTTTTCAGCTTCAACCTTTCTGGTAATCCCCGCCTTCCCCTCAGCATCAATGGACTCGCTGCTCACAATTGCCGGAAGCATGACTGCGCTTGGTTGGGTGATTAGTGCCCAGTCCAGCATCTTCAGTCCCTCTTCATCCGTGATGCTGAGCAGACCGGTTTCGTTATAAGCTTGACTTGGAAACTCACCCATCCCCGATTCCTTCCAGTTCGGCCATTGGATACTGGTAAGTGGACTGGTCTGAGCATGCGCTGCGGCATAATAATCCATGTAGGTGTTAGCCATGGCATAATCGCTTTGTCCGACGCCAAGTTTCGAAATGGCTCCAGCCACGGAAGAGAACAGGACAAAAAATTGCAAGGGCTCGTGACGGAAGCATTCATAGAGTGCTGCAGTGCCTAACATTTTGGGGGATAACACCCTCCGAATCGACTCCAGCGATTTACGAATAAAGGCGGGATTCTCCATATCGGCTATGCCAGCTGCGTGAATTACCCCTCCGGCTGCACCCATCGTTGAACGTATATGTTCTGCTGCCAGCAGAAGTCTTTCCTTGTTTCCTATATCAAAAGACAGGACCTCAATCTGTACGCCACGCTTCTCCAACTCCAGGATTGCTCTAACTTTGCTGCCGATCTCGTCTTGGTCCCCGCGTCGTGCCCACCAGTCATTCCGAGGCGGAAACGGGGTCTGACCGATCAGAACAAGTTTACGGACCCCATAATGCTGAACTGCATGCTGCGCACACAGCAACCCCAGGCCGCGAGTTCCACCAGTGACCCAAAGAACATGACTGGATGGAAAAGGGAGTCGGATATGATCAGACTGCAACATATTCATGTTATCGAGGATGTCCAGATAAGCACTGTACCGCTGTCCTCCACGATAACAGACCTCCTGTTCCTTCCCCGCATGAGTTAACTCCTGGACGATCTGTGCTGCGATATCAAGCTCACTGTCTGCCGGGTCCACATCGATATGCCGCGAAATAATATGACTGTACTCACTTTGCAACATACGGTAAAGTCCAGCCCGTTCTGCTCCGCCAAGGTGAATCGACTCGTTTTGAAAAGACTCCAGCCCCATGGTGACCCCCAGCAGTCTTAATGGTTTGTGACCACGGGTATCAATCATGTGTTGTAGCCGCGCTATCCAGTTGATCAGCTTGTCCAGCATCATTTCTTCTGTTTCCATCTTTCGGTCACAGCCTGACAGATCTATAAAAGCATCACAATTCATCAAAACATCGAGCAGACGTCCAGTGTCATGCTCTTCCTCACTCACCAGCACAACCTGGCTCCCCTGTATCATTTGTGAAAGTTTATTGGCAAGCCCAACGCTTTCCCTTGTAGATCCAACCACAACTTTTACATGCGCTGGATCAAGATTTGTAACCGCCGAACGCTTCCATTGCTTTCCGAGAAGCTTGGCTGTTCTCCGCTCTTTTGTGACAGGAGCAGCATCCGAAATCTCCACGTTTACATCTTTTTCAATGGAAGGAATGGCTCTCCCCGAACTCACCCAATACTTTTCCCGTGCAAAGGGATACGTGGGCAGAGGTATTCTTTTAACCTTTTCTGTCAAATAAAGTCGGTTATAATCCAATTCATATCCTTGTACATACAGTTCTGCAATAGTATGCAGGTTTTCAACATAGCGTGAATCATCTAATGTTGCCGCAGCTATTTGTTGGATGCATTCATTGCCATAACGTCGAAGAACGGATTGCTCTTTGGAAGGCTGGCCTGTTAAATCCGCCGCATAGATCTGTGATGAATCTCCCGTTTTAAGCCATTGTTCCAAAATGGAGGCCAGATCGTCCGAAGGCTGAACTACACAAGCTGCCCGATGTTCCAGGTGTCTTCTCCCCGTCATCAAAGTGAAGCTTGCACTGGCATAATCAAACTGAGCTCCCTCTTTCCTGTAATGCTGCGCAATTCGTCTCACTTGTTCTCTCAACTGTCCTGTCGATTGTGCAGACAGCACCAAAAGATAGCCCGGTTTTTGTATTGAAGGAGACCGCTCTCCGGGTGGTTCCTCGATGGCAAGATGAGCGTTGGTTCCACTAAAGCCAAATGAGCTTACAAGCGCAGCCCTCTTTTGCCCTGGAGGTGTATGCCATGGACTTAATTGGGTACTGACATAGAAAGGACTATTCAAAAAATCAATATTAGGATTTGCTTTGGAATAATGAATAGATGGCGGAATCTGTTGATGTTTCAAGGCCAATAACAATTTGATCACACCGGCTATGCCTGCTGCTGCAATCGAATGTCCCATATTCGACTTGATTGAACCTATAGCGGCATATTGTGAACGGCTCGTATACTTCCGGAAACTCCGGTTCAGTGCTTCAAATTCAATGGGATCACCCAGTTTTGTTCCGGTACCATGCGCTTCGACCATTTGGATCTGATCCGGATTAACCCCGAATTGTTCGTATAGCTGACTTTCCAGTCTTTCCTGTGAGGCTCTACTAGGGGCTGTGATGCCGTTGGTGCTCCCATCCTGATTAATACTGCTTCCTTTAATGATCCCGTGTACATAATCGCCATCTTGGATGGCATCCTCCAGTCGTTTGAGCAACAAGACTCCAACACCCTCACCCGGCACAAAACCGTCTGCACGTTCATCAAAAGTATGGCACCGTCCAACAGGGGACAGCATGCCCGCCCGATGAGCAGAAAGATAAAAATCAGGCGTAGATTGCACAAACACTCCACCTGCCAGTGCAAGCTCCACCTCCCCTGACCATAGGGCTTGACAAGCCAGATGAATGGCAACCAGTGAACTCGAACAAGCAGTATCCACCGCAATCGCCGGCCCCTGTAAATTCAGAAAATAGGATACCCGGGCAGGTACGATGGATGCAGCATTGCCCCAGAACGCTTGTGCAGGGGCCTGTTCACCCATCAATTTCTCATAATCTCCTCCGCAATATCCGGTATAGACTCCGCATTTGCGACCCTGAATTATTTCCCCTGCGTATCCGGCGTGTTCAAGAGTTTTCCACGATTCCTCCAGAAACAGTCGCTGCTGCGGGTCCATATGCATTGCTTCAATATTGGAGATTTTGAAAAACAAGGGATCAAAGCAGTCGCTATCTTCCAAAAAAGCCCCATGGTTTGTTTCCGTTTTCCCTATGGATGCTCCTGTCTGTTCCGCAGTCCACCGTGCCCCGCGCTGAATCAAGTCATGGCCTGCAGCCAAATGCGCCCATAACTCATCCACATTATCCGATTGTGGAAATCTGCCGCTATAACCTATGATCGCGATATCCTTGTTTCTGCTGACGGAACTTGAGGATAATATACTATCCTCAAAATGACTCTGCTTTGCATCACCCAATTTGAATTCTCGTTCTTCACCAATACCCATCTGTTGAGTTTGCTGGACGTCAGGTTTTATGGCACTGCGCCCCCCATGAAGTTGCGTTTGTTGTTCAGGCTCCACTTGTTCCACCTGAACCATTGGGGCAATATACTGTGCAAGCTGGTTGACACAAGGAAAATCAAAAATATCGGTGGTGAACAGCTCCGTTCCCAGACGTTCATTAATGGAATGAATCAACCGAACACCCGTTATGGAGTCAACCCCGTAATCGGAAAAAGCCTCGTCATGGTCAATGAGCTGCGCCTCCACTTTCAAAGATTCACATAATGTCCGAACAAGCACTTCCTTTATGTACTTCAGTTTTTCTTCGGATGAACGTGAAAGTTCCACTTCAGATAACCGGAATTCTGACGTTTTATTCTGAATATCCTGCGAAATGCGGCTCGTTTGACGTTGGGCCTTATGTTTCACGTTCAACTCATGTTTCACGTTCTGCTGGCGTACCACGCCATTGCTTGTCCCCATGATCACTTGCTGACCCTTGAATTCTTCAGAATGAGCCAGTAACTGCACTTCTCCGAACCCCTCGGATAACAGCACGTTTTTCCAAGTTTCCTGTTCAAGCAAAGGTCCTCCGGAAATACGAAGTGCGGGATCCTCATAGCTCCACCATCCATCCAATAACCCAAACGTAAGGTGATTCAAAAGCGTATTTTCTGTGATCTCATTGATCAGAAAAACACCCTGGCAACGGAGCAATGCCTTGACGTTTCTCAAAGCAAGACGAATATGCGGAGCAGCATGCATGACATTGGTTGCGATCGCTATATCATAGGTCCCTGCTTGCAGAGACTGGGTAGACACTGGTTTGGACAAATCAAACGTTCCGTAGGTAAGGTACGGATATTGCGGGCCATATACCTGTTGGGCATGACTCAAGAAAGCCTGGGAAAGGTCGGTATAACAGTACTCCAGAATATGGGGATGAAAATCATTCAGCCGGGCAAAGACCGCCTGGCTGGTGCCCCCTGTTCCGGCTCCGATCTCCACAATGCGGATTTGAGCACCCGGGTCCTTCACAAGTTGTTGTTTGATACTAGCTGCAACCCGATCTGCCAAAACAGCATTAAAATAATCGGCAACAGGATTGTTCATGTAAATGTTCTCCACCAGATGCATGGAGCTATTTGGAAAAACAATGTCGGTTGCGGACTTCCGGCCCGTCAAAATATCCGGGAGTGCTCGGAGCGTGGTATCCAGCAGTGGAATGTAGGAAGACACGTTTGGATCAGATAGCCACAACCTTTTTTTCTTGTCCCATTCCTTCCATGCTTGAGCCCCATCTGTATCTATGGTCTGAATCAAGAGATTTACAGAGCCAGTAGAGGTAAAATAACCGTATTTTTGCAAATAAACGAGACTCTCCCGCCACCATCTGCCGTAACGCTTGATCAATGAAACTGGCATTTCCGCTGAAGCTGAAGCAGTAGCGGCATCACCAGCCTGCAATTTGTTCAAAAGGCCGGCGGTGTGCAATCCGCTACATAATAATCGACTCAACAACAGGTTAAGTTCCTCCATCACACATTCCCCCCAACGTCTGATCATCCCGTTCTTCAGACCCTGTTTATCCCACTGTTGACGACACTCGCCCCTGGTAGACCACAATGGATTCATTTTTATCCATGATCTCCAGATCTACGGATGGGTGTTTTCTCATCAGGGCCATCTGATCCAGCACACCATTCATGAGTACATTTAGCGCCTCCATGGCTTCAGGAGCTTCGATTGAACCTTGTCCTGCTTTCGCCATGCGTGTCTTGTAATGTTCAGAACGTACCGAACCCACACTTCCCCAATATCCCCAGTTCATCACTTTGATGGGGAAATCACAGCACTGTCTTAAAAATTGGGCAAATACATCTTTGAACGTACAGCCTGCCACGTAATTGGCTTGTCCAGCAGAATTCAAAAAGGAGTTCATGGACGAAAAAAAGAGTACAAAGTCAAGCGACTCTCCAATACAGGCATTGGCTATATTGATGCTGATATCTACCTTGGTGGAATAAGCTTTTCGAAAAGAAGCTTCGTCCATATTTTCCAGACTACGATCCTCCAACACGATGGCTGAATGAATAAAACCGTGAATGGTTTGATGATTCCGCCTAATCTCTGAACATGCCTGGCGCATTGCTTCCGAATCCGTTGCATCAACAGCCATGTAACAGGGCACAGATCCAAGCTCGCCCAACCTTTGCAACTTCTCCTGAATCTCAGCATCCAGCTCCCTTCTTCCCAGCCAGATGATCTGGGCTTTGTAATGCTGGATCATATATTCACTCCATGCCTCTCCGATCCCGCCTGCTCCCCCAATAACGACGTAAACACCCCCATGACGATAGGTATGAGACAGCTCGGAATACTCTGGTGGATACACAGGTGTATATGAAACGGGTACGAGTTGTTGACGAAACCATTCGGCCTGTCGGTTTACATATGGAAATCCATAAGAGTCAGCAGGCAGCAACAGCAATTCGTAAAGGCTATGCTCGTTCAATATTTCCAGATCCACCTGTCTAACCTTCCAACCGGGTCTTTCTTTGCACATAACCCCTATGAGGCCATGTATCCCGGCATGAGTAGGATTAACCAGATCAAGTGTATGAATGGAGTTTGCACGCATCGTAATCACAGTCCACTCCATGCTTCGATTTCCATATCCGTTCTGAAGAAGCGCTTTAATCAGTCGGTAAAGAAGAAGCACTCCTTCTTCCTGAGCCTCCATCATTCCCCTGACATCAGGCGAGCTTTCAGCGGTTATCGGAGATATCCACACAACATGACGAAGTTTCATGATTGGGTTCAGTTGTTCCGAGATCCGCAAGATGGAATCCTGTGGATTCAGAACGATTAATTCAGCGTGCGGCAGATGTTTGAGCAGTTGGGTCAAGTGTGAGCTCTCCATACCTACCAAGCATATTTCCCCTGCGAGATCGTTGACTACACATGTAAGGTCACGTTCACGTTCAAACAAGCCGATGGACTGCTCTTTCCATACAGGGGCAAGCATTTGTAACTCGTATGTCTCCATACCTTTAGTTTCTTCCAGATTGGAAACTTTCGGCTCAGGTCTTCTAAAACGCATGGCCCTAACGGATACCCGTACATCACCCTTCACATTAAACAGATCTATGTCATATTCGGTATCCGCGTGCACAACAGCGCTGCCACTCACCTGATGGGCTCGGACATGAGCCCACATCTCTGCTTCACAGGAGCCAAATATATGAATTTGCTGAACAGAGAAGGGCAGCAAAGGCGTATCTTGCTGCTCGTCCTGAATACTTCCCAAAGCACTGAGCCAGATCCCGATTGCAGCCTGAAAAGCGTTATCCAGAAGTCCTGGATGAATGGTACCGTCCTGAAATCCATCCATACTACCCGAAGGCAAGGCAATTCTGGCCAGTGCCTGATCATGACCCACTGTTACAGATTTAAGACCCCGGAAGTCTGGACCATACCGCATGCCCCTGGCTGAAAAAAAGGAATAACATTGCTCTGATGTGAGCTTATCCAGATTACATCTGCTCAGGATGGTCTCCACTTCGCATGTTTTGCATACTTCCCGCTTGGTAATAACAGCAGTACATTGGCTAAAAACGATGCTGTCTATCTCATCCTCCAGAGAATTAGTTGGAGAATGAACTGTTATTTCAATAACTCCATTTGAGGATGGCTTAAGAAGTATTTGAAGCCTTCCCATTCCTTTTTGAGCTACAACAGGTTTGAGCCATACCAACTTTTTGAGGTTGATTTGTTCGTCTTCCCCAGGTTGAGCAGCCATCGTGACAGCGGCTCTGATCAATTCAATATGAGCTGAGGCAGGCAATACGTTATATCCGTTTATTTCGTGATCCTGAAAAAAGGATTCTTGGCCAGTAAATGAAAATTCGTAGCTGTATGCCCGAAAATCCGATCTATTCACCAGCTTCATTGTGAATCTGTTATCCATTCCCGATCGATGGATCTCTTGGTTTTCTATCCTTTTGACTGGATTAGGAAGCCAGTGCCGCGTCTCTGCAAACGGATAAGTCGGGATGGAGATTTTTCGTTTTCCTTCACTCTTATTTATTGAAGACCAATCAATCCGGTTACCGGTTACCCATAACTGAGCAAGTTTATGGAGCTCTGCTTCGATCATGAAATCCTGATCTGTGGATGGGTGATGGTAAGCTATAGCCTGTTCATCTTGGGGGGACTTGCGCTTGACTACGCTCCCTTGCCAACAATGAGATGGATCTGCCTGACCTGCAATAAACCGATTAAGCATTTCCACGGTGTCCGCGATGCTTGAACTCACAAATGCAAGTCTTTCCTCCATCTCTTCCCTGCCCGTCTGCATTGTAAATGCAACATCAGCCAGAGTAATCCCAGCCGTTTGACTCAGAAATGTACTGATTCGCCTCGCATATGCTCTCAATCGATCTCTGTTTTTTGCAGAAACAATGAGTAACTGTGGGCGATTGGATAGATTCTGGGAACTGTCACACTTCGTCACGTATTCACGGATGACAATATGAGCATTGACACCTCCAAAGCCAAATGAACTTACGCCTGCACTTCTTGGGACAGCATCATGTTTGCAATTCCACGCCTGCCCTTCCTTTACGATATAAAACGGACTGTTCTCCAACTGAATGTACGGGTTAACTTCATTCAGCTGCAGGTTTGGCAGCAATCGGTTATGCTTCATACTGAGTAACACGTTCAGGACTCCCGCTACTCCTGCTGCTGCCTCCAGGTGTCCAATATAGGTTTTTATCGTCCCTACTGCACAGTGCGGAACATGGGGGACTGGGCCTGAGTCGCTCGGTTTGCCATGCAATTCATCCCAGTTGTGAACCAGCTGAGAGAAGGCCTTTTTAAGTGCATTTATCTCGATCGGATCACCCAATGGCGTCCCGGTACCATGTGCTTCAATATAATCTGCTGTCCTCGGATCGATTCCAGATCTGGACCACGCATCGATAATAAGTTCTGCCTGAGCGTTAGGGTTTGGAGACGTCAGAGTATTAGCATGCCCCCCATGATTTACAGCGGTTGCCTGGATTACTCCATAGATATGGTCTCCATCCGCTTCCGCTTTGGACAACGGTTTGAGCAGCAATGCACCACTTCCTTCGCCACGAACGTACCCATCAGCACCTTGATCGAAGGTTTTACAGCGACCATCCACACTGAGCATGCCTGCCTGATTAAAGGCAATCGTCAGCTGTGGACTTGCGATAACACTAATGCCTCCGGCAACTGCCAGTTCACATTCTCCGTTGTGTATCGATTCCACCGCCCGATGAATGGCGACCAGTGAACCGGAACAGGCTGTATCCACAGGCTCACTGGGTCCATGCAGATTTAGAAGATATGAAATTCGGTTAGCCAGAATGGAGTGAAATATGCCCAAAGCTGTATGTGCCTCGGTAGGAGTGCCGGTTTGATGCATCAGATCATAATAATCCGAACTAACCACCCCGACAAACATGCCTGTTTTACTCCCGGACAAATCGGATGGCCTGTAACCGGCATCTTCAATGGCTTCCCATACGGTTTGCAAATAAATGCGCTGTCTCGGGTCCATCAATCCAGCCTCATGAGGAGATATGCCAAAAAACGAAGCATCAAATTGATCAATGGCTTTCATAAATCCGCCCCATTTGATGTTGGTTTTATTGACTTCCTTTATGGGGTCCCCATAATATTGATGCCAATCCCAGCGTTCAGGAGGGATTTCCGAAATAAAGGTTTTTCCGGAAACCAAGTTCTCCCATAGTTCATCCATACTCTCAGATTGAGGCATATGAGCACCTATTCCAATAATGGCAATGGGTTCTTTATTCCTCCTATGGACATCGACAGGCTCACATGTGATCTCATTAAATTCATCCGTTTCATCCTCTGAGACCGTTTGCGAAGTCTGCATTTCAGGTTCATCGTGCCCGCCGCTCATTCCATGATATCGGGCAATGTCTTCGCCATAGGCTCCGATCAGGTAGGTTGCAAATGTCCTTAAATTCGCATATTCAAACACGACAGGAGGCGTCAGATCAATGTTGTACGTTGCATTAAGTCGATTGACAAAATCAGTCGTCGAAATGGAATCAAATCCGTAATCGCTCTTATCCGCGTCCAGGTCCATTTCTTGTACATCCACACTAAGAATGTGTGAGGATATCGTCAAAATGATCTCGGCTGCCTTTTCAAGTAGAACTTCTTCGTTTATGCTGTTCTCCAACAACATGTCCTTTTTCGACGGCTCCACATCTGCAAACGACGTTTTCTCATGTACCTTCTGAAATTTGACTGCATCTCCGCTCACAATCACCAGCTGACTTTCCTTGCAATGAAACGCATCTTCAAGAGCCTGTATGCCATTCTCACTGGATATCGATGAAATCCCGAGCGTATTTTCCAAAAAAAGGCGATGGGTTGGATCTACTCCCATCCCTCCTTCGGACCACAGAGGCCAATTCAGGGAGATCGTTTGACCAGGACGCATCCCCTCTTTGTTCAATCGATCCCGTTGACGGCAATAAGCGTCCATAAAGCCATTGGCAAAGGCATAATCACATTGTCCAGCATTTCCAAGAACGGACATGACAGAAGAGCAAACGACGAAAAAGTCCAACTGTTCATGACAGGAAGCTTCGTCCAGCCAAACCGTTCCGTATACTTTTGGAGCCACAACAGCATCCATGTCTGCTTTATTTTTAGATTGAAGTGTTGAGTCTCTCAATACGCCAGCGCAATGAATCAGACCATGAATTCTCCCAAATCTGGATTTGCACTCACGGATGAGATCAAAGGCCGACTCACGTTGCGATACATCTGCTGGGATATACACCATTTCAGCTCCCAACTTCCCCAAATCGCGCAATTGTTGTTCCTGATCTCTACTGAGAATGGAACGTCCGGACAAAACAATGACTCGAGCGGATTGGGCAAGCAACGAGGCAAACTGAAGACCGATGCCACCCATCCCACCTGTAATCAAATAAACGCCTTGTTTGTTCCACTCTACTTGTGGATATTCTGTTTTCAGCAGCGATACCAATCTCTTCACATAGCGCCGATTGTCCCGATAACGAACCTCAACTGCCTGGTCCCGAGCTTCCAGCTCCTGTTGAATGAGTTGAAACATAGGGATAGTTTCATTTCCCATGTCCAATGTACGGCATGTCCATTGCGGGTGTTCCCATTTCACACTGCGCATGAAACTGCTTACAGCTTCATTTGCCGGTTCTTCTTTACGATCACTGGAATACGCATATAAAAGGTTTACTTTCTTGTTGTCAGCACATTTTGCCAGCCATCGGCATGTATAAAATAAGGTGTACACACCTTGGGTAAGCCGTTTGCTTAATAGGGTCCCTTCATCTTCAGGAAGCACCGTACCACTCCATCCGTGAACGACAGTATCAGGTACCCACTGTAATTCGGACAGCCTGTTGAACAAACGGTCAACGTCCTCTTCCTGTTCCGGGCGGATTATGAATGTATTAACATCCTGCTCAATGAATTGATTTCCCTGTAACACACGAATCACGGAAGTACTCTGGTCCCATTGCCGCATGTTTTCTTCACCGGAAACAAATAACAGAAGCCTTTCACTTTTGAAAAGAGTACGTTGAAGGGTCTGACTCTCCCAGGAGGGATAAAGATACGTATTCTGCTGCATGTTTTTTTCATGGGAAGCCGAGCTATCCTGTCGCTGTATCTCCTGTATAAGCTGGTAGGCTGTCTCAGATGAGAGACGTCGTCCCTTAACCATGTCAAGAATCTGATCCAGTGATAACATCTGATCTTTTCTCATCGCTCCTCCATATAAGTTAAGACATCAATAGGCTCGACCTCTCCGGCTTCCAATTTTTGCAAAAGTGTTTTTAATGGGTCCTTTGCATGGTGTTTTTTGTTCTGAACCGGTCTTACCGTAAAATCGCTCATTTCCATGCATATTTGTTCCTGCTCATCAAGCCATACCATATCAAACTTAAATGCTTTTCCCCCTTGTTTACCCTGTTGTCTGACATACACACTTCCCTTGTCTGGAAGCCGATTCCACCACTTGACCGCACCTATGGAATAGGGCATACAAGGAACAGAGCTCACCTTTTGGACAAATAGCATCGCTGTCTGCAGAGCGCTGTCCATCGTTACAGGATGCAGCGTATACGCGTGTGACTGTTCATGACAATGGATCGGAAGCACATACCTGGCAATAGCCTCGTTTTCACCTATACAGCATTCCGTTATGGACTGAAAGGAAGGTCCATAGATCAGTTGAAGCCTCTCAAGTTTGGGATATACTTCCGGAACAGGGATAATACATCTTTTTCTAATCGCATCGATATCCTGGTTCGTTCCAAATGGACTTCGTTGTCGCGCGTCCTGTTTGTTGCCATCTGTCTTTATTCCATACAACGTACCTTGTCCGTAAATTTTTCTGGAGTTCGCCTCATCGCCGGTCCAAACGTGGAACTGAACTTTTCCCCGAGCTTTGGACAAAGAAATATTTACTTCAACCGGATGCTCTATGACCGTTAAGGGTATGGACCACACCACTTCATCAAAACCGCTGACCTCCTGGATGCCAGCATTCTGCGCAGCGGCTAATGCCATCTCCAAATAAGCAACACCTGGTAATGTCCGTTTACCGTCTGCGAGGTGATCATTCAGAAAAAATTCTTTGCCTGTAAACAGCGTTTGGTACTTGAATTCATCCAAGGTTGAGGCATTCCAGCCGATCATCGGATGCAAAGTCGATCCCAGTCCTTTCCCATACACACTTGTAATTGCATGTACATCCGTAACTGATTCTTTAGCTACATCAGCTACGGTATCATCATTATGATGTAATCGATGGATTACAGAATCGAAACGCTGAGTCGGCAGGGCAAGCTTGTTAAATGTTCCTGGAGGGAACCATAGGTCCCATCTCACATTCACGCCATGGAGCCATAACTGACAGAGAAAATTCCAGACATCATCTCCCGCTTCATCCTCTTTTAAAGCGAGTTTCAGCGTATCAGGTGAGGCAGATTGAAATGCACCGATGTCGATGATTTTGATGTCTGACGAAATTTTCCCCAGCTCAATCTGGCTTTCCTGCATTTGACGAAGCCATAGCTCAGCGCTTCCAATTTCGGGAAGATTATCGTTTCGGGCATATAACTGCTTGTCATTTTGGTTCGTATAGATCTCTTGCTGTTTCAGGTTCATGGATTGGACAACAGCCTTATAATCCGCATTGGAATCCAAAACAAGCCGGGCGACCATTTCTGGAAGTAAGATGTGATCGTCCATCAGGTCCAGCATTTCTTCGAAACGTGGATCAGGCTCAGCCATTATGGTCAAATCCCACTTGCGGTTCAACCTTCGCAGGGAATGAGCCACAGCCGTAACCATAATGAATAACTGTTGAGCGGAAAGCTCCGTAAACAACAGGACATCAACGGGATTCCCAAGCAACTCCCCTAAATCCCACTCGTTCCCACTTACTTTACCTAGCAGATTCGACCATTCATCCATATACTTTCTGAAGGTGAACTGATGAGAGATAAGGGATTGACCCTTCGTCAGATAATATTGAACCCGTTCGTAATCACTTACCATTGGGTATTCCAATTGGTCATCTCTGCTATCCCCAGAGCCCACACTTTCAACTTGCGAGCTACCCAACAGACGCCGGAGATAAGACTCGTCAAAAGAACTCGGATACAAAATATCCTGCAATGTTGGATCAAAATAGGGCAGATACGGACGATTGAGTTGAATGAAGTCTGTTTCATCTCTCCCAGCAAGCCTCGCAAGGATTTGTTCGGGAGCAATCATTTGGTTTACGCCAAGAACAGCCCACATGCCTGTATGTTCCCCTGTCATCCATTCCACTTTTAAGCCCGCTTCCAGTAAACATCGAAGGACGGCGTATCCTGCAATGAACTGACAACAGGAAAGTGTCTCTTTCTCCCATGGTTCATTGTAGAACATCCGCCGATAGTGATCGGCCAGTGAGCGATTAGCAATTTGGTCCAGTAAGGATTGGACAAAGTCTTGCACATGCGGTAAATCACGGGTTGACATGCTAAATTGCTCATAATTCAAACAGGAAAAATGACCCATTCTTATTGCCCACTTTTCCTGTTTTGGCTTAGATGAAAGTCCTGACTCTAAATGCAACTTTTCCTTTAACTGCTGCAAGCTGTCTGCCATGACGGCATAGCGGTAAGGAGAAGCCACTCTTCCCGTGAGCAGCGTTCCGCTAATATCACGCAGCGTACATTCATCAAACTGGGGAGTAAGCGAGAATGCTCGCCATGATTCAAGCTGTTTTTCCAAATGCCACTTCGTTTTGCCTGAAAGCGTGAATAACTGAGAACGGACTTCAGCTGCTTCCCCCCTCTGTTTGTGCAAGGGTGCAGCGCACCATTGTTCAATCACCAGATGTGCGTTAACTCCACCAAAGCCGAAAGAGCTTATGCCCGCTCTTAAAGGCAGCCCATCGCCAGCACTGTTCCAATCGGTTAGATGGCTGGCCACCTCAAAAGGAGTACTCTTAAAATCTATGACGGGATTAGGGTCGTTAAAATGAAGGTTGGCCGGTATTTTGCCATGTTTCATCATCATGATCACTTTAACAATACCAGCCATGCCTGCAGCACTCTCAAGGTGGCCAATATTGGTTTTCACCGAGCCAATTCGACAGAACTGGGTACGGGAAGTATAGGTAGCAAATGCATTTTTGAGCGCTTCAATTTCGATCGGATCTCCCAATGACGTGCCGGTTCCATGTGCCTCAATATACGTGACCATTTCCGGGGAAATACCCGCATCCTGATACGCAGCCAAGATGACGTCTTGTTGTGCCTTCATACGCGGAGCGGTTATGGATGCGCTTCTTCCGCCATGATTGCAGGCAGATCCCTTGATAATCCCGTGGATATGATTGCCTTCCGCTAACGCATCTTCAAGCCTTTGAAGCAAAAGCACCCCTGCTCCATCGCCTGGTACATAACCATTGGCTTCCTTATCAAAGGTTTTACAACGTCCATCCGGACTTAACATTCTGGACTTGGAAAATGAAATAAACTTCCATGGGTGCAGATTCAGATTCACACATGCAGCCAATGCGTAATTGCACTCTTTTCGTTGCAAGGCTAGCTTCGCTTCATGAACGGCTACTAGCGAGGAAGCACAAGCTGCATTCACGGTTATGCTGGCCCCCTTGAGATCCATGACGTAAGAAATCCGATTGGCAAGAATGCTTTCATAATTTCCAAGGCAGGCGTAGCTATCTGTCTCCAATTCGGGATGGGAGGCCATTTGGCGGTGATCTACTGTCATTACTCCGGCATAAACGGAAGTGACCTGATTTTGTAACCTTTGAAGTGATATCCCGGAATCCTCAATGCATTGCCAGGAAACTTCTAGCATAATTCGTTGCTGTGGGTCCATATTTTTGGCCTCTCGGGGAGAGATGCTAAAAAAGCGGTGATCAAAAGAATACACATTATCCAGCAGACCGCACCATTTCCCAATGCTCTTATTCGGGGCTTCAATATCTTGAGAATAGAATTTCGATACATCCCATCGATCTGGAGGAATCTCCTTGATGGAATCTACACCATTCGCAAGATTATCCCAAAACGTCGTATAATGATCAGCCTGTGGAAACCTGCATGCCATACCAACAATTGCAATATCCGCAAGGCAAATTCCCGGATCAATATCGGATGTTGGCTTCATGTCCTTCTTTTGTCGCATCATCACACACCCCTGTCCCCCACAATGCTAAAAGTTAGTTTATCTCAACCGCCACAGCCAATTGCTTCAAGCGTTCCTCCAAAACCAAAGCCGTATCTTCCATCAGCTTTATGCCCACTTCAGCTACACGACGGTTTCTCCAGTCCTCAAGCGGTGTGCCTTTTACCCATTGATTAAAAGCACCCAAGGCAGGACCGCAGTGGATCTGATAATCGACCTGATGACCTTTTGCTCCTTCCATGGCAAGCTTTGTGCTATGGGCAAAATACCACTTGAATACCAATGCCATTTTGTATTTGGGATTCTGTTCAGCTTTCTGTATTTCCTCGAGAGATCGATATTGAACAACCTCGCGGTATACTTCTTCAAAGGTTTTTTTGAAATATTTGTTTTCCAGCTGCTGTTTGTTTTTTTCACTAATGTCATTCAATGAATCATGCTGCCGGTACAGATCATAGAGCTTGTTCGCCCTGGCGGGGAAAAATACACCTTTGCGAAGCACCTGCACCTTGGCTCCGATCTCAAACATGTCTCCAGCAGGGGCATATTCCGTGTCCTGTATATTCATGTCCTGTAGTAAATCCTTCACAGTGTCGCTAGTAGCTGCTTCAACAGTGCATTGATTAATTGAACCGGTTACAATGAAATCCGCTCCGAGCAGAAAGGCTGCTGCTGCGGCTTCAGGTGTACCAATACCGCCCCCAGCACCTATGCAAATGTTTCTTGAATAACTGTACTTTTCCATCATTCTATTTCGAAGACGAACTATTGCAGGCAGCATGACATAAGCCACGCCCGCATCTGTATGTCCGCCTGAATCAGACTCAAGACAAAGATCTTCTGCAACAGGTACTTTTTTCAGGAGTTCTGCCTGAGCAGATGTAATCTTGTTTTCCTTTAACAACCTCTCAACCATAAATTCTGGAGCGGGACTTAAAAATACTTCAGCTACTTCAGGTCTGGATACCTTGGCAATAATGCGATTGGTTGCAGTTACCCGCCCATCTGAAGAACGCTTCAATCCATGGGCACGATACTGAATTAATGCCGGAGTAACACCCATGAAGGCGGAAGCCTCTACTGTATGTACACCTTTACGCAGTAATAAGTTAACTTGTTCTTCCTCTCGCTCAGGATGAGTCATTTGATGCAGAAGATTTAACCCATACGCCTGTCCATCCTGCAAATGCTGTTGTATATAATCGATTCCTTCTTCGATCTGTTTCAAACTTAGCCCACCTGTCCCCAAAAAACCCATCATTCCTGATTGCCCCACTTTAACAACCATCTCGGGAGAAGCAATCCCTTTGTACATTGCACCTGTCAAATAGGCCCATTTCAAATTGTAGTCCTTTTTAAATTGTTTTGAGCCTAGGGATTCGGACAGTCGAGTTCCTTTGCTGCCGGGCTGTATGGCGGATGATGTTGGAGAAGTGGAGTGAACTGCTGACGGTGACGGTTCCACAGACATGTGATCAGGGCGATATACAATGGGCTCACACTCTGTCTGAATCTTGGTAACGAGCTTAGTCAGCACGTTGCCCGGACCTATCTCTTCTATTGTGTTTACTCCCATGCCCATCAGAACCCTTACCGTTTCACACCAGCGAACGGGATGTGTAATTTGTTGGACCAAATTGCCATGAATTTCATTCAAGCGATAGGGCATAGCCGTATAATTCGAAATGATGGTCATCGTTGGAGCGGAAAATGAATAACGCTGGAGGTACTGTTCAAATTGTTTCGCTGATTGTTCCATATAACGGGAATGAAATGCCCCGCTGACCCTGAGAGGGATATACATCTGTGCGCCAGTTTGTTCAAAAATCGTTTTGGCCTGATCAATGATTTCTAGAGGTCCTGCCAGTACAATTTGGGTTGGGGAGTTCAGATTGGCGATGTCCAGTTGATGCAGCCCATATTGTTGAAGGATTTTTTTTATGGCAATATCCGTTAGACCGATCACAGCGGCCATTCCCCCTTTAGGGGCTTTGCTCATGAGTTCTCCTCTTTTGCGTACAAGCTTCAGTCCTGTAGCAAAATCAAATACGTCTGCCGCAAAAAGCGCATTGTATTCTCCCAAACTGTGACCCGAAACCAGGCTTGGCTTTCTGCCCGTTTCCTTGATCTTATGTAAATATGTCATGGCGTTAACTACAAACAAAGCTGGCTGCGTATATTCTGTGAGGCTTAATTGCTGAGAACGATCATACATACACAGTTCCCGAATGGAATATCCAAGAATATCATCCGCCTGCCGGGTCAGCTCTGGAAACTGCTCAAACAACCCTTCACCCATGCCCAATTTCTGTGATCCCTGTCCTGGAAATACATATGCCCACAAAGGTTCATCCCCTCCAGTTTCATTCGAATTGGCATAACAACTAATGATCTGTTCTACATGTTTTACATCCTGATGGAAGGGTGTCATGGTTATACATGTTCGTTCCTTCCGGGGGCTAATCTGATTCACGAGGCTGGAAAGTGTGCCCGAAGGCCCCAAATCCAGAAATATACTATTCGGTTTCTCTTCTCTTATATGAGATAACGCCTGAGAGAATTGAATCGGTTCCTTGACAACTCGCCAAAAATGGTCGGTTGATACTTTGGTGACAGGTTGTCCGGTTAAGCTGGAGACAAGCGGGATCGTGGGAACATTGTAAGACTGCGTGTTTAGATAGGCTAAATACTCTTTGGCCGCAGGATTGATACAGGCTGAATGAAAACCCTGAGTCACAGGCAGTCTGACATAAGAAAGCCCTTGGTTTTTAAGCCAACTCTCTGCTCTTGTAACCCCTCTCAAACTCCCGGAGATGACTAGATGATTTGACGAATTTACAGCAATTAGCTCGCACTCCCCATACAGCTCCGGATTAGTGTCATAGACGTCGCGACTATGCAATACAGCCAGCATGCCTCCCGGAGTACACGTCCTGTGCATGATTTCAGCTTGTCTATAAACTGCTTCCAGTCCCGCCTTGGGAGTCATTACGTTGGATACAGCCGCTGCCGCAAACTCCCCCAAACTGGTGCCAACAACGGTTGTGGGTATAACCCCCCTCTCCATTAACGTCCTGGCAAGCGCATATTCCAGCATATAAATGGCAGGATGTGTAATTAGAGTTTCCTCGAAAACATCAGAATAAGACCGATTTGAATCATATAATTCCTGTATAATGGATCTGCCGCCGATGTCTTGAACCCAACGATCCATCTGCAGCATCCATTGGTGAAACACCGGATAACTCCGGTATAATTCTTTTCCCGCCTGAATATATTGTGAACCCTGACCGGAGAACATAAAAACAATATTTTCCTTCATATGTCACGCCCCTTGTTCCTTCACACAAAGCTTTTGGCATCCGGCTGATTCTTTCGCATTCGAAAAGCAATAAACTGTTCTTCATCCAAAATATTAAAATATATATTTCTCTCAAGCAGCATATCAAGTGTCTGACCCGGTTCAAGGCCAAACGAATGCGCAGGGTATACCCTGACAGAAGGATGTACTCGTTCCCGTATTTTTTGTAAACTGTGATACATCGCACCCGGGTCCCCTCCGCGCTCAGAGCATATGCCACATCCCTCCGCAAATAGAGTATCTCCTGTAAAAATATGGTCTTGCAATGAAAAACATATGGAACCCGGCGTGTGCCCAGGGGTCAGCATACAGGATATCAGTGTGTTACCCAGCAAAATGGCATCCTGATCCTTTACGGGTTTCAAATTTTCACATTGGTACCTAAAAAATTCAATTTCCACAGCTCCCATATATACCTCAGGATTGAAACGCTCCAGCAATGCCCCCACCAGATTTACATGATCAACATGGGAATGCGTTAACAGAATGTGAGTAAGCGTGGCCTGTTCCGCTGCCAGGGAATCAAGAATGGCTTCCAGATCCCAAGAAGGATCAATAACGGCTGCCTCGCGAGTCGTTTTATCAACGACAACATAGCTATAATTGATGAACGCACCATAACTGGACTTTATGGCAAGCACTTTGTATTCACTGGTTGTCATGTGCTATTCTCCTTGTTAAACGAATGAAATAATCATATACAGACACGCAAAACCAACAATCAGTATAAACGGAGTATCTACGGTATGGGGTGAGAATGCCTCAGCCAGAGTTACAGCTATAGGAAGAACCAGAAGTGCCACAACGAGTTGCGGTACGGTAAAACTACTTGCGAATACCAGCAAAATAAGTACCGCTGATAAAAACACACATAAACTGCCTTCAATACTTCTGGTAAACTTTTTCTTGGAAAACAAGGCATGAACACGATATTTATGCTTCCCAAAGCGAATACCGATCGGTTCGGCAAGTCCGTCTCCAAGTCCATTGATGATGACCGGGATAAAGGCCAGCGTGCCATAACCTATACTTTGAAAGTATAGAAAGCAGGGTGCCAGAACAACGTAGCCGGCAATTAATTGCGTATTCATCCATAGCAAGGTATGAGGACGGTCCTCTGGTCGGTCAAACGAGGCAAACATGCGATGAACCAATACACTTTTCTCACGAATTGGCTTAATATAGATGAGCATTATTACACAGTTCATCAGCATTCCGACGATAAAAATAGGCCCGGTATATCCCGTACTGGAGCTCACGATCAATTCGATAGCCATCGGTGTAATAAATGACATGAAATGAACAATTTTACGAGCGTAGTTCACACGCAACCGATATTTGAGTACAATCGTACCGATCAAAAATTGGATTCCATACAGTATGACAAACATGATGCTTTGCTTTACGATGAATGCAGTCATATTTTGCGCTCCCACCTCAGTAGATGAATGTCCCTTTAGCTAACCGCTAATTTTACCCCAAAAAATAAAAGGGAATCTTTCCTTTTCAATGTGAGTTAATAAAAAACACTGATTATGGATAAGACTCCCGATAATTGTTACCTTATTCAAATGTAAGAATGGTCTGTACTCTAGCGAAGTAAAAAGATCCAAAAAGCGGCTGCCAATACAAAACGATAGATCGCAAAAGGAATTAGTTTAATCCGGTTAATCAACTTCAGGAAAAATTTAACTGCAATCATAGCTACGATAAAAGCAGTTACAAACCCTGTAATAAACAAGGGAAGATCATCAACAGACAGATAATCCCAGCTCTCGTATAAATCCTTCAGTGAAGCGCCGAACATAATAGGAAGCGCCATTATAAACGTAAATTCCGAGGCTGTTTTGTGACTCATGCCTGCCAGCAAACCTCCTGATAGCGTAGCACCCATTCTTGAAAAACCGGGAACAAGCGCTAAGCACTGGAACAAACCTACAATTAACGCCTGTCGGTAAGTGACCTGATCCAACGTTTCTGCAGCCGGCTTTTTCGGTTTGAACATCTCGGCTGCAATCATCAGAATCCCGCCAAGGATTAACGTAACAACAACCGTTTGAGCACTGAACAAAACCTCTTTTATGTAATCGTAAAAAAATACGCCCCCAACACCAAAAGGGATCACACCAATAATGATATGAATAAGTGTTAATTTTTCCTTAGCTTTAGTTGCTTTCCGATCTTCTCCAACATGGATGCCAAGGATGCTGAGGATTCGTTTCCAGAACAGAAAAGCTACAGCCAGGATAGAACCGAGTTGGATTACAATCTCGAATGTCGAAGCACGTACAGTACCCTCGAAACCTAGCAAATGTCCCACCAGAATCAAATGACCTGTGGATGACACTGGGGCAAACTCCGTAAGTCCTTCCACAATACCTAGTATAAGCCCGATAATAATATCCACTAATTCCCCTCCAGATCCAATTTATCGCGGTATGAATTTACAAAAAACGCCCTATTAAGTCAAGCATTCTACACTAGATTGGCTCCTCCCCAAAACTCTTAAACAAAATGGTAATTGATACATCAAATTTTGTCAATAAATCCAAACAATAAATTTTATTTGTTTTTATTCCATGTTTCCACATCATGTTTACTCTGAAATTGACTTGTAATCCCCTCCTACCATACGTATGTTCTCCCCCTCCCCTATACACTAAATTCTGTTGAGCTATTATCTACCTCTTAGATCACTGGATAGTCCCCCCTCACAAAAAGACCCTATAAAGTAGACTTTATGTCTGCTCTATAGGGTGCATGTACGTAAAAGATGTTCTTAGATATTGTATGATGTTACACGCCAGTCTAGGACATGTTATGTTTTGCAGACTTGACCTTCGTCACCTCAATCACAGCAGGATCCTGCGGATGTTCCACGGGATACAGTTTGCGGAACAATAACGTCTGCAAGACCAGGAATGAACCACCAATCGTCCAATACAGCGGCATGGCTGCCGGGGCCGAAAGGGAGAAAAAGGCCATCATCAGAGGAGAAATGTATCCCATGATTGCAAATTGTTTTCGCTGTTCCGGCGCCATATTGGCTTGCGAGACCTTGGCTTGAATCAGATAAATAACAGCTACTACAACAGCAAGCACATAGTCAGGCGCTCCTAATTTGAACCACAGAAATGAGTGGGATGACAGCTCTGGCGTAAGTCGGATAGCCGTGTAAATACCGGACAGAATAGGCAACTGAATGAGCATCGGCAAGCAACCGATATTCAGCGGATTGAACTTGTGCTTTTTGTACAGCTCCATCGTTTCCTGCGAAAGCTTCTGCTTATCGGCCGGATCGTTTTTGCCCTCATATTTTTTCTTGAGCGCATCCATCTCCGGCTTCATGGCATTCATGATCACTCGGGTACCTTGCTGAGATTTGGCTTGACGCATCATCAAAGGCAGCAGTGCAAGACGAATGATCAGTGTAATCACGATAATTGCAACCCCATAGCTTCCGCTAAACAGGGTGGCAATGTGCTGGATCAGATACGACAGTGGAAAAACAATGTAATGATTAAAAAATCCTGGTGTTGATGAAGTAATCTCTGATACGTTGTTGCTGCAACCGGCAAGCAGCATGACCGCAAACAAAATGGCGATCAGGCCATAGATCCGTCCCTTGCCCGATGTAAAAGTGAACCCCTTGCTTGTCTTATGTTCCATATATATCCTCCTCGTTGATTTGTAGGAATTTCGCTCAACGAGGGCGTGCAATCGGGTTCATCTTCATCCGGTGATTCTCTGCGTCTGACCATTCGAGTTAATGCTTCAGGTCTGTGCTGTGCATCCAGGAACAATGCAGGCAAGCCTGGTTCAAGTCCACCACCTGCTCCAGCTTCCATCCAGTACTCTGTCATGCCGCAATGCAGATGGGCAATATAAGCATAACTGACGGTGAAAATGAGTCCGATTGTGAATATATAGGGTATTAATTCATGAAGTTCAAACAAGGGATTCACCCCCTTTATAGGTTAGTTTTTATATTATAACACTTACATATTGATTTTGCATAAATTCATTGTTGGAAAACAGGTAGATGAATTTATTCCGTTCTCAATTTGGACAATTCCAGCTCAGCCCTATGTCTTGCCACATTATAAGAAGGCCAGGGAAGGTCTGCTGAATTCATGTCCAGGTGGGCATGGCGCTCCAACAGCTCCTTCTTTAGAATCGGATACTCTTCCATGGCAAACTCCCGCAGTAGCGGAACTGCATCTGCCGACAGACTCGCCAGGTATGAAGCATCGATAGTGCCCGTCTGATGATAACGTTCGATATTTAGCTCGGCAATTCGTTTATCCATTCCCACATAATTGACTGCAACATAGGCTGTGAGTGCCAGCACAATATACCAGCGAATCAGCGGTATCGTTGTGTAACGTATACGAAGACCGGCAATCAGTAACAGAAGTGCCAGGAAGATCATGAATGCGTGCACCAGAAAACGAATGTACGTATATCCATAAGCCTGCTCATAGAGATTCAGACGCATAAAAGCGGAATACAACATGATTGCTGAACAACATACCAGAACCAGGAGTAGTACCTGATGCATGATTAAACCAGCTTTTCCACTCGGACGGGTATACTGCAATGCAACAATAAGGATAAAAAAGTTAATGCCTGTGACGAGAACCAACTCTGCGAATCCACTTCTCGCATACTCCGCGTAAGACAGATCGGCCGGAAGCTGCCCGTCGCCTGCACCAAACAAGTACGAAAACTGTACGAGCACAAACAGAACGTACACACAGTTAATGACCAGCAGCATCGTGCCCACAATGACCGGGTCCAATTTGAATGGTTCCCGATGAACCTGCGTGCAGGGTTCCTCGGCCGTGATCTGATTCGTAACTTCCCCCTCGACAATCGGGTTTACAGGAGAGGCCTCAAGCGTATGATCACGCGGAATAACCGCGGATTCTGCTCCATTTTTCCAATGTGCGTTCGCTCTCTTCTCTGCTTCATATTGCATCGGCTGCACGAATCCCCATACATAACCGAACAACAATACACCTGCAATAATAATCCAGAGGATTCTCGGCAATCCTGGCGTAAATGTTAATTGATTCAGCCACTCCGGGAAACCGGATAAATATTGATTGAAAATTCCATCAGCAGAAGACAGTAAAGATAAGACCACAATGAGGATGGGCAAGGATGCCACCAGGCCAATGAGCACTTTGAAAACAACCGTTTTCTGTGACTTGCCCATGCCACGTCCTCCTGCTTTTACAGCCATAGCCCCAATGGTTCCCCAATGTCGTATGGCTTGTGGTAGCAGATGGTCAATAGCCGTACCGATCAAGCCAATCTCCCACCACTCCCTCCGTTTTCTACCCATCAGATATGTCATATGTAAGCTAATAAGGCCCGGTACAGCCAGGAAATTGAGAGCGTACAGCGGTTCATTGTCGTATAACATAAAAGTTAGCGACAACAAAAAAACAACGCCCCCTACAAATGCATCAATCCACTTGAATGACCTCATACGATCCCGGGCAAAAAGATACATGAAACCATAAAAGAGAATAACAAAGATCGGATACGATACGCCTATCTCATTGCCAAAGAATAAATACTGTTGAATGACAGCCAGTATCCATGCAGATAGCAGCGTGATTAAAGCGCGTTGCGGTGAAGCCATTATTTTATCAATCATGGGAAAAACCTCCATTATACTTTCTATGTTTAATTTTAGATGATAAAATAAGAATATAAATAGAAATAAAAATGAACAAAACTTCTTATTTTATGACATTACCATCGTGATCATCTCCCAGGAGGGCTTCATATTTGAAATTACACCAGCAATATCTGCTGCTGCATAACCGACTTGGTCACAAGACAGAACACGAAGTTACACTTGCCGACCTTGCTGAACTACTTGATTGTACACACCGTAACACGTTAACAATCGTCAAAAAAATGGTTGCCAACGAATGGATTCGTTGGGTGTCCCAACGCGGACGCGGACGGCGTTCAACGCTAACCCTGCTTGTTCCGGCTGATCAAATTGCAGCAGAATACATGATGCAAGCCATGAATCGCCGGGAGCTGCAGCAAGCTGCCGAACAGGTTGGTGCTTACTCCAATTCTATGACGATGCAGGATCACCTAAACCAGTGGCTGCTTGGTTATTCTGGACATCATACGGAAGCTGGCAGCCATAATGAGAGAATTGATACGCTCAGGTTACCGATCCGCCAACAACTGCATGCGCTTGATCCTCTTTTTATCAATTTGCTGGCAGAATCTTTTGTCACCAGTCATGTGTTCGACGGGCTGGTTCAACGTAATGAACATGGGGAGATTGTTCCTTGTCTGTCTCATACCTGGGATGTCAGTTCAGACCGGAAAACATGGTTCTTTTATTTGCGTAAAGGGATTACTTTTCACAATGGACACCTGCTGACTGCCGCAGATGTGGTGTATACATTTGAACGTCTGCAATCCACGGAACGACGGACATTATACCGCGATGTGAGCAAACAAATTCTATCGATTGAAGCAGCAGATCCCTTGACCGTATGTTTCAAGCTTAGAGCCCCACACGAATTGTTTTTGCCGTTTCTTTCTACGAGCCGTGCAGCGATTGTTGCTTTACAAGCCCCATACGGGCAACAGAAAGATGGAGAAAATGACCCAGACGTATCGAATACCATGCAGATACCTATAGGAACGGGGCCTTTCAAGGTCACTGACTGGGATGATCACCTGTGCAGACTAGAAGCTTTTCCGATGTATTTTCAAGGCAGAGCCCATCTGGACCGTGTAGACATTCTACAAATTCCGTGGAGTGCCCCTGCACATGTGGATGAAAAGCAAGAGATCGAATCTCCCTTCTTTCACCTTGTTCATAATCCATCTTCGTCTGCGGGTAGGGACTGGACGCAGATTAGTGCAGGCGTGATGGTGTGCAAATTACTTACTTGTAACACGCAAAAAACCGGACCGCTAAGCGATCCGGATGTAAGAGCACATGTTCAGGCATGTATTGCTGAATTGTATAGGAATGGCATGAATGAAAGTAATGAAGGTGATCCAGGAGATGCTGATAAAGTGTTGATGAATGCAGAAGATTTGACTTATTTGTCTCAGCACCCCACTTTTGATCTACCTATCCCCTTGCACATCACAACCATTCCTCAGTATCGGATGGATGCTAGACGTTTGGCATCGTCATTGGAAATGTACGGCTTCACATGTACTGTCCGCATAGGCACGATGGAGGAATTCAAAGGGAACCTGAGACTGGAATCCGATCTGATTCTCTTCTCCCTGATTCGGGACCGGGACGAAGAATTGCGCAGATACGATCTTTATCTCACTTTATCCGAACATCTGGATAACTATTACAAGAAGATTGTTCAAGAGATGCTGCAAACCGTTGTTGCTTCGCAAATATTCGCAGACCGAACTGGCGAGCTGGATCGGATCGAACAATTTTTAGTGCAGCAGAGTCTATTGTTACATTTAACTGAAAAACCGGTAGAGACTGCCTACCTGCCTTCCGTTCGCGGACTCTCCTTTAACAGCCAGGGTTGGGTAAACCTCCGTCACATCTGGTTCCCGTGATTAATCATTTAACGAGAATAACTATATCTTCGTTTCAAGATGCGGTAATGATTTTGGATGCCTATGAACTGATCATTGGATCAGCATCCACCTTCTGCCGCATTTTTTCATTTCTCTTCGAATTGGTATCCTTTCGACGATAAATACCGAGAAGTAAACCGAGCATGGCATATTCGAAAAGCAGGTGATTTCCATATCCTATTAAAGGAAAAACAATGCTGAGAATTGGAACCTTCCCGGTAGTCATCGCCAACGAATAGAGGATTTGCATTGCAAACATAGCGGTGATACTGACAATAATCATACGACCAAAATCATCCCGGATGCGAGGAAGTATCTTCACCATACTGGCAACAAACCAGATGATACCCACCAATAACAGTATCCCGGCTGACCAGCCAAACACATCAATGAGCAGCACACCTGGGTAATCCTTATAGCCCGTTTTAAACATGTCGAACGTTGTATCCATCCCATTACCCCACCAGCCCGCTGATCGAATAACTTCAATAATGGAATTGTTGGTATAACCATCCCCATATGGGTCAGCCTGAAGATTCAAAACGACAGAGAGCCTCTCTAGACGTCCATATTGATCCGCAAAAAACAATAAAAATACAAATACACATCCTGTTATTACAGCACCTACGACCGTATAAAGCCATTTTCGCGTGAGCCAGCCAAATAAAATAATGGACATTGTGCCAAATAGAAACATGCGAACCCAGTCCGATATTTGAAACAATAGCACTATCGGTAACGCTACCATTGCAATGTAGGCCAATATGGATTGCATATTACAATTGGAACGAAGCTTGTCCAGCATAATTGTGCCAATGGCAAGTGGCAATACCCACATTGAAACTGTCGTCACATCTAGCACAAAGCCGAATGGTAACACCCAAAACCTATTTATACCATTGTAAGTTGAAGATAGCACTGGATTGATCCACAGCATGGCATTAAGCAGAATATAGATCCACCAGGCCGCTTCTTTAAATTTCCGATAATCAAAGTAAACAAAGAACAACATGAATATGAAACCCATAACAGTGTATATTACATGATTGCTATACAGTTCCTGATATATTTCCACTGTAACATTGGTCGTAAAAATCCACATTAACAACAGGCTTACTGTTGCCAAACCAAGTAATCCAACTAACAGCCCCCAATGCATACGATAACGATGCAATCTGTGCATACTTTTGCCGACAACTGCGGGATCACCCATCTGCTCAATAGCGTATGCCGCTGCCTCTTCCTGGCTCAGTCCCTCTTGCTGCTTGTCCAACATCATTTCTTCCATGTGATTGCCAAGCTCATCACGCAGATCCGTATGTACTTCACGTGCCTTAACCTGACTACACATTTGATCAAGATAATGTTTAACCTTCTCATGTCGATCCGTCATGTAAGCCCCCCCTCCCCAAGCACCCGATCCACGGCTCCGCGGAATAAAAGCCACTCGGCTTTTTTATGTTGTAACGCTTCCACACCCTTATCACAAATTGAATAATATTTACGCTTCCTACCTTCAACCTCCATCCAGTAGGACTCCACCCATCCTTCAAGCTCCATCGCGTGCAAAATGGGATATAACGTGCCTTCTTTCAAATTAAACACACCTTCGGATTGACGATGGAGTTCCTTGATCAATTCATAACCGTAAAGCGGCTGTTCCTTCAGTAGCGTAAGAATCAATGTCTCGGTACTGCCTTTAATCATTTGTTTGTTTACCTGCAAAGCTGTCACTCCCTTTTTTCATGCTTCACCGTCCAATAACATCAACCACTTTTACCTCTTTTTAAAAATAAACGTGAACCTAATAAAATCACTTGGCTATATACATCGGAAATCTATGCATAGTAAAACTAGGTATTATATTACCTGATTCTTCCTTTTCTGTCTAGCTATGAATTGGATACGTTTATGATAAAATAAACAAGTCATTTCACATCTGAGATACTATACTGGATCTCTCTATTCTTTGTTTTCATATTACATATTCGTTCTAACCATTATGAGGAGGCCATCCAAACCATGAGCAAATTGATATTCTTTCTCGGCGGGGCCGGGAGCGGCAAAACAACCCTTGCCAAAGCCCTCTCCCGTAAATATAAAGCTGCTTTTTTTGATATGGATATCCTGCTGCGTCCTGCTGCGGAAGCAATAATGACCCTACAGGGACTCGATCCATCCGATCGCGATTCACCGGAATACAAACGGTTATGCCGTGACCTGGGATACCGTATTACGATGGATGCTGCACTCGACAACGTGCAATTGGGAATCGATACGGTTGTTGTCGGACCCTTTACCAAAGAAATCGGAACTCCGGACTGGATCGAGCAGGAACTCGCACGGATCGGACGTTCCCTCGACGATACGGATGTACGTGTAGCCTATATTTATCTGGCAAATGAAGCGTTGTATCGTGAGCGGATTACAGACAGACAATCTCCGCTGGATGAGTGGAAGCTGGAAAACTGGGATGCCTTCACAGCTTCACTTACCCGAAAACAAGTCGCCTGGCCGTTGCCTGCTTCAGCCGTGGCTTATATCGATAATTCCGATGAGAGCCCTGATATCGCGTTTGCTGAAGTCGAACAACGAATATACGAATAAACATGGAATGACCCTGAACCCATCCGTTCAGTTCACTCTCATGTTTGCTTATACGCTCATTAATCCAAACTTAAAAGGGGTATATGTCATGATGACCCGCGCAGGTCCAACGTGACATATACCCCTTTACAATGAGCTATGACCAAACGTTACATCCAGTCTCCATCCTCGTTACATCCTAGTTACAAAAAATGCTTCGTAATATAATCCTGCTCCAGAGGTGTAATCACGGTGCGATCCACGGGTGGCCCTTCTGTCAGATACTCTGCCACTTCAGCCACTCGATTGGATTCCAGCTCTGCTGTAAATACGAGATTGGCCATCCCTAGTGTCTCCACCAATGTTCCCCTAGCTTTAGCGTGAAGCATGAATAAAGTATATAAATCCGGTCGTTTCAGCTCCGTCATTGCTCGCGCTATCCAAGCCAAATCGGCCTTGTTGTTCTCCTCAGTATGATGCATTTTAGGATGTCTCTTTAGGCCGAGATCACACCACAAAATGCGGCGTTCCTCTACATCAATAATGGCCGGAATACAAATACGGGCATCGGCCGTCAGTTCCATTCGCTCCTGCACCGTTGAAGGTTCAAACATCTCATCCGACTGTGGCGCCTGACGCATCATCCAGCCAGCATAACACTCCGGTAGGTCCTTGAAGGCATCTGCCTTGAATGCGTCAACCATGATCACCATATAACGTGCGCCCAACCTGGAAACCGACGGCAAGTGCACATCCATATACTTTGCCACTCTTTCAGGTGCCGTCACCATATCACCGCTATGCGCAGCCTGATATTCGTCCGCTTGCCGATAGGTGCAGGATGTCTGACCCATATAACGCCACATCGGATCATAAAGTACACTCGACAGATCGGCATCCACACGACCGGTTGGTTCAGCGCCCATCATGCCTTCTTTCCACCACAGGAAAAAGCGAACCGTATCTCCAGTGGGCAACGATAGCCATGACGCACGCGATAGAGCTCGAATGGATTCGCTTGCCCGGCGTTTCCCCCATGGAACCGTAAAGTCTTGAAGTCTCTCATCAATATAGACGTTACCAAGTGGGGGAAACCCGGCAAATCGTTTCAACAGTATATGCTCTACCGCAGAAATTACCGTATGAATATCCTCCAGTGATATGGGCTGCAAAGGTTTAGTGGAGACATACAGATTTGCCGTGTTGCCTTTTGGGAAAAAGCTCTTCCTGGCCTGGAACTCATTCCTTGTGCTGAAGTGGGCCAACACCCGAAGCAGCGCCCGAGTCGAGACCTTTTCTTCCACAACTTCCAATTTGCCGATCACATGCTGTACCGGAACACCGAAACGAATCATTCGGTCCAGCTGACCGACCATCTCTATTGGACGTTCTGTGAGCGTCTCCAGAATAAGCTGGTTATCCTTCTGTTCAAATGCCCGTTCCACCCTGCCATGAAAGGTAAGCGGTCGTTCACCACGTCGCAGCTGGTTCAGCGCCGCTACTGCCTTTGGATAACGGTGCTGATACTCACCCGGATGCAATCGCTCGGCCAATCTCAGCCAGCGTCCTTTATATCGAAACAAATCTTCCAACGGGTCCGAAGCCGCCTCCAGTAAAGCGAGTATTACCCGACGTTCAGATCGGTTAAATGAACGGAAGCGGGTATTCTCCTTCAAAGTGACATCTCCATCGGAACAGGCCACAGCCAAGCACAATATATCTGTTGCTGTCCGCAAATGCCGCTGGAATTGCTCCAATGAAGCACGCCCCGCCTTTAATAAAGCCGCACAGTAAATGGCCGCATTTTCCCTCACAGGTATTTGCTCTGGCTCTGGCTCATATGCGGACCAGCCCTCATACTCTGTTACAAACCAAATCAACTGATCTCTTGCAACTGGCTTTAACGCAGCTTTCGCTGCAAGCAGGTCTAATCCCACTTGGTAAAAATCCGCTTCACTGCCGAGCTGAATTACACGCAGGCGCAGCTTGCCCAGCCATAATATGCGCTGCTCCTGTTCATTTTCATGTTCAGGAAACTGCTGTCTCCAGGAGTGCATCAAAACAGTCAGATAAAGCTGACTCTCCTGAATATTCATTTTTTGCTTGGGAAATCTGGGATACATGATGGTTTCCTGTAAATCGATTTCTTTCACCTCTTGAAGCTCACCCATCAGTCGCTCAAACCAGGAAACAAATGTGCTCCGTTCCCAGGTACGCAGCACATCTATTAATTTCGTCGAAAACGTATATCCCAGCGATTCTAAATTTCTAAGTGCAGTCGCCAATATACGCACAGGCAGCTTGCCCTTGCGCTCTGCGATGATCACTTTCAAATTCCTGCTGAAATAGATTGAGAATAAGTCCATTACTTGTACTCTCCCACATGACGATAATATATTCAGCATTGGTATACTTGGCCTATCTCGTGACGGTTCTTCATATGTATAAAGCGGTCCAAAAACTAAAAAAATCAGGGAAGCGGTACCCCTAGTACTATTAAGAGTTCAGAAGGAAGGGATACCATAGCCTGATTAATGCATATTATATCTTATATTTGCAGATTAGAGAATATCACATCGGAAAGAGCGCAGCAGATTACCACGTTCTTATTAACGAAATGAATTCAATATATCATCGGTTCCACAAGTGTACAGCTTTTTGTCTTTGCTCCTTGGCGTATAAGAATTTACAAGATGTACAACAAAAAAAGCCGCAGTGATAAACACCGCAGCTCCCTTACTTCTTTACATACACGCTTCATTCATTACGATTTGGACAATTCAATGAATCCTTCACCAAATACGTCACGCACATCATGAATCGTTATGAACGCAATTTCGTCCTCTGCTCGCACAATCTTCTTCAGCATCGGGACTTCTTGTTTGCTAATGACAATATATAAGATCTCTTTCGGGTTCTTCGTATAATAGCCATGACCAGACAGGACGGTGACTCCCCGATCCATCTTCTCAATGACCTGCTGAGCAATGGCATCCTGTTTGGCAGATATAATCGTAACTGCTTTTTTCGGATTGAGCCCTTCAATAATGAACTCCATCGTTTTGGTCCCAACGAACAGCATGACAATCGTACACATCAACCCTTGCGGCCCTATAATGAAGAATGAAGAGAACGCCACGATCAGATCGAAGAATAACAGTCCATAACTGATGTTCCAATCCAGATATTTGTTGGCAAGTCGGGCCAGAATAACCGTCCCCGCCGTTGTGCCTCCTACTCTAACAATCAAGCCGATACCCAGACCGGCAAATAATCCACCAAAAATAGTATTGATCCAAAGCTCGTCCGAGGCGATCGTCCAGCTCTCGGTCAAGTGCAGGAACAGCGAGTTGAATACCACCGCAATAATGGTATACACCGTAGTCGTTCTGTCCAGAAACTTGTACCCCACAAGCAACAAAATACCATTCAGAAGCAAGTTCATGAGTCCAGGAGACCATTCAAAGAGATAATACAAAATAATGGTAATCCCGGTAACGCCACCTTCAGCCAAATCATTCGGGATGACGAACAGGTTTACTGCAAGTGCGAACAGAAATGCACCCGCCATAATAAATAGAATATCCGTTATTCTTTTCTTCATCATTCACTCCATCCAATCCATCAGAAAATCAACCTATCAACCAATTTCATAAGTTGTCATAACCACTCAATGATAGATTCTACCATGCCATGAGCAAAATTTGTATACATAATACAAATTGTTGCGCGAATTGTACAAAGGATTCTGAAAACACTGCTTTTTCAGCTCTACAAAGCGGATTTGCTTCGTCCACCCATGACATTTGTCATGGATCATCATTGATATTCATCATTACAAAGTGCTGACGTTTATGACTTACTGCACTGGACGCATTCTTATACAATGATAAAAACGCCTCACTCGGAGACATTTTCCCAGGAAGCGTTAGGTTATGACTGAGTACAGTTATCGACCATTGAAGGAGGACGTACGTCTATGAGCAGAACCAAAGAGATGGCGCTTAAAAAAGAAGTAACCCCTTATGAGAAAAATAATCTTCGCCTGAGTATCCAACAATTAGTGAATTCCATACTGCCACTATTATTATTATGGGCCGCAGCGTACTATAGCCTGTCCGTGTCCTACTGGCTGACATTTCCGATTGCCCTCGTAGCCTCGGGATTTGTCCTTAGAACGTTTATCATTTTCCATGACTGCTGTCATGGTTCATTCTTTAAAAGCAAACGTGCCAACGACATTCTGGGCACCATTACAGGGGTATTAACCCTGACGCCCTACCTGCAATGGAAAAACGAACATTCCATTCATCACGCAACGAGCAGCAATCTCGATAAACGTGGTGTAGGTGATATCTGGGTCATGACCGTTGATGAATACAAAGCCGCTTCCCCTTGGGGTCGTCTCTTCTACCGTATTTATCGTAATCCGTTTGTCATGTTTGGTATTGGACCCATTTATGTGTTTTTGTTCGCTTACCGCTTTAACCGTAAAGGTGCAAGACGTAAAGAGCGTATGAATACTCACCTGACTACAGTGCTGATTGTAGCCCTTTATGCCTTTATGTGTTGGTTAATCGGCTGGCAGGCTTTTGTACTGGTGCAAGCACCCGTATTTTTCTTCTCTGGCTTCTTCGGTATCTGGCTGTTCTATGTACAGCATCAATTTGAAGATACGTATTTTGAACATGAAGATGAGTGGAGTTATGTAAAAGCTGCTGTAGAAGGTAGTTCATATTATAAACTGCCAAAATTGTTGCAGTGGATTAGCGGCAATATCGGGTTCCACCATGTGCATCACTTGAGCCCACGTGTACCCAACTATTATTTGGAAGAAGCACATAACGCAACACCGCCATTGCAGAATGCTACAACGATTACGCTTCGTTCCAGTCTGGCTGCCCTTCGCTTCCGTCTGTGGGACGAAGAATCCAAGCAATTTATCAGCTTTGGTGAGATCAAAACCTTATCCCGCAAGCCTTATGTTCAACCGCCTATCCGAGTAAACAACCAAGCGGGTCTGACAGAGAAGCCTTAACTCTGTCGGATTCGTTTTCTTGTATTCAGGCTAAAGTCATGCTACAGTCAGGCTAAGTTTGAGTACACTGCAAGTCCGAGGAGGAGAATTTTCATTCAAAAGTGGATGCAGCTCTTTTATAAAAATACAGGTTTAAATCCATATGTATGGCTAGTCTTTTTCATCCTGCCCTTCTATTATATTTCGCAATATTCCAAATTGTGGCCCATGGTGGCGGGAATTTTCATCATCCTGTTCTTCTTCGTCTGTTATCTGCTTGCCTTCATCACGAAGGGCTGGCAGGTGTATATGTGGATTGGACTGCTGATCGCCATATCGATTACGATGACCATCGCATATGATTATGCTTACTTCTCGTTGTTTCTTGCTTTTTTTATTGGGAATATTAAAAATAAAGCCGGTTTCTTCACCCTCTATTCAGTGAATTTGGCGGCCAGTTTTCTAACCATTAACTATAGTTTCATCAAGCAGAGCACCCTGTTGCTCAGTCAGTTTCCGTTTGTATTCATCAGTCTTATGGCATCCATTCTGCTCCCGATCAGCACGTATAACAAAAACAAACGGGAACAGCTGGAAGGCCAACTGGAGAATGCCAACAAACGGCTGGATGATCTGGTGAAAATGGAAGAACGGCAACGCATCGCACGAGATCTGCACGATACACTTGGACAGAAGCTCTCCCTTATCGGTCTAAAAACCGATTTGGCGAGGCGTCTGCTTCGCAACAATCCCGATCAGGCCGAGATCGAATTGAATGACCTGAGACAAACAGCGAGCACGGCCCTGAAGGAAGTTCGAGAGATGGTAACCACCATGCGTGGTACACAATTAGTAGATGAGCTATTCCGTGCCGAACAGATTTTGAAGGCGGCCTCGATTGAATATGTACTGGAAGGCAATCCGAAATTGCAGGATACGTCCCAGCTGAATGAAAATGTGCTCGGCATGTGTCTGAAAGAAGCTGTCACGAATGTTGTCAAACACAGTCAGGCAGCTGTATGCACCATCCGTATTGAGGAAACACCGTCCGATAATGTGCTGACGGTTCAGGATAATGGCGTCGGAATCGAACGTACCCGCAAACAAGAACGGCGTGGTACTGGAATCTTGGGTATGAAAGAACGACTTGAATTTGTTAATGGATGTCTGGATATTCGCTCCGGAGCAGGCTTGGAAGGTACAAGCATTGTCATCCATGTTCCCAAGCTAGTCCGCAAACCAATTAAGGAGGTTGAAGAATGATCAGGATCGTAATCGCCGAAGACCAGCGTATGATGCTGGGGGCCTTGTCTTCCCTGCTCAACCTGGAAGAGGATATGGAGGTGGTTGGGCGTGCAAGCAACGGACAGGAAGCCCTTGCTCTTGTCCGTGAGCATATGCCCGACATCTGTCTGATGGACATTGAAATGCCCGTCAAAAGTGGCCTGGAGGCCGCTGAGGAACTTAAGGGTATGAACTGTAAAGTCATTATTTTGACAACCTTTGCCCGGACTGGCTATTTCGAACGCGCTTTGAAAGGCGGTGTACGCGGTTATCTGTTAAAGGATAGCCCCATCGAAGAACTTGCTGAAGCGATCCGTCAGGTCATGAATGGAAGACGTATTTTCGCTCCCGACCTGGTGGATGAGGCTTATGTACAAGAAAATCCGCTGACCGAACGTGAAAATGCCGTTCTCGGCCTGATGGCCGACGGCAAAAATACAAAGGAAATTGCCGGACATCTATTTATTACAACCGGCACGGTGCGGAATTACATCTCTATTATCCTCAATAAGTTAAATGCGAGTAACCGTATTGAAGCCATTACCCGCTCAAAAGAAAAAGGGTGGTTTAAATGAAAGTACCGCTTTAACCCACTGAAACATAAATAAATAAGGTACGACGATGGTACGATGTACCTTGCTAATACAAATAGGCTGGTCTGGAGCACTCACTCCGGGCCAGCCTATTTCCTTTTGAAGCTTCATTTTAAAGCCATACGATTTATTTTACAGAAACCACCATGCCCAAAGCTTCCAGAGGCACCTGCTCGGTCTGGAGCTGATGAATCTGCTTGCCCTCTTGCCAGGAGATCGTTACATTGACGCTTTTACCACCGCTTGGGTACTCCCCATTGACGAATCCTTTTTCCTTTGGTACAGGCAGTGTATGGGACTCCAAATATTCCACCATTCTCTTCGCAATCCCCGGATTGTTCATGTTATCCTGGGAAACAGATCGAATCTGAAGCGTCCATCTTCCCTCTGTCCAAGTGAGATACTGACTGCCCGCCGCGCCTTCAGTCATGCCCTTGATGCCATGTCCCAGATCCACTGTCATATCCTTCGGCACGTCATTCAAGTCTGTATCAGGGAAAATATCCGTACTGTTCGGATCCTTATACGTCTTCACTTCATAGGATGCCAGAACAGGCACCTTGCTGCCAGAGGCCGTCAACGAAGCATCATTCACCGCAACAGGCTGGTCAGTAGAATAAAAATTAATATGGAACGCATCTGAGGTGTTCGATGTAATCGATGCAGTCAGATGTTTTCCTTTTTCCAAGGAAAATGAAGTAGGGAACGAAGCGTTTTTCATCTTCAGCTGACTGCGGATGTCCTGAATGATGTCTTTTGAGCTTTGCTGGGCTTGACCGTTACTGGCCGTTTCCGGATTCGATGTTGATGTCCCGCTGCCTACCGAACCTTCCGTGCCCGTTGTTCCTGTTGTATCTGTTCCGCTATCTTTCGTTCCACCGGAGAAATCCGCTCCTCCACTTCCTGACTGAGTCTGTTCGCCAACCGCAGGGGATGTGTTATCCGCTGTTGATGTTTTGGTATCCTGACCACCACACCCTGCAAGAGCAAGCAGCACTGCTGTTGTCACAGGAATCGTCATCCATAATTTAGGTTTACTCATGTTGTTGTCCTCCTTGAAGCCGTTATTGAGATTAACTTACATTGTTGTCCAGCCAGTATATTAACGTTTGTCATTCCAGAAATTCACGGGCTGTACTTTCTTCGTCAGCACTTCAAAATGGTATCCTTCTGCTTTCAGTGTTTTTAACACTTGCGGAAGTACTTTTAATGTCGCTTCCTGATCGTGCATCAATACCACAGGGGTGGTTCCGCTTTTTTGCACATTATGGATCTGCTTCATCACGCTGTTGTACACTTTCTGATGATCCTTCTTGTATTTCCAATCTTCGGAATCCACATTCCAATCCCACAGATGGAATCCACCCTGACCTAATAGAACATTGCGGTATGCGGGTTTGAGATACGGTTTGCTACCGTACGGAGTGCGAACGAGACTCGTTTTGACGCCTGCCACTTTGTTCAGACTTTCATTTGCCTGCTGCATTTCTTTCAAACCACTGTATGCGGATTTATAAAATTTGCTTGGAACATGCGTTACACCGTGCAAGCCCAGTCCATGTCCGTCTGCAACGATACGCTTGGTGGCCTTCTGAAATTTCTCCATCTGAGGTCCGAGCATGAAGAAGGTCGCTTTGGCATTGTACTGATCCAGAATATCCAGCAATTGTCCCGTGTGGGCGGTCGGCCCATCATCGAAAGTTAGATATATGATCTTGGAGCTCGCTTTATTTCCAGCATTCTTGGATGTGGATGATGTAGCTGAAGCCGATTGCGGCAGTAACAATGGAATGATGAATAGAATAGCAAGTGCAGTGATGAACGTTTTACGAATATGTAGCATAATAAAAGTCTCCCTTATGTCTTGTATTTCCCCGGGTGTCGATGTTTCTCTCAATGCAGCCCTTGGCGATAATCCTAATACTATCAAAAAGAGTGCGTCCCATTCTCGTTTCAAATGCTACGTTCGAGTTACACTTTTGTCAGATTAACCAAAAAAATAAAACGAATTTGATAGATTTGCTCGAAAAAGAACATCCGACGGGATAGATCAATGTTGACATATAATCTATTAACCCAGATTGTGGCTTCTGATAGATTTATCACTGGAATTTATATGAAACAAGCGAGGCAATCTTAAAATGATATAACAAAAAAGCCTGCCCGAGAGCAGACCTTTCATATGTAGATCGATTTTCTTTTCGTTCAGATTAATCCTGATTACAATTGCTAACGTCCATCATTACTCTGCTGGAGCAGTAAACGAACGTTTGCCAAATTCGGCGTCCAGCATGTAGAAAGCATTGCTGTCTTTTTCGATGCGGCGTAACTTCTGAATGATATTGTCAAACAGAGCTTCCTCTTCGACTTGCTCATCAATGAACCATTTCAGGAAATACATTGTGGCATGTTCACGCTCATTCAGGGCAATATCAGCCAGATTGTAGAATTTCTTCGTATTTTGCTGCTCATGTGCATATCCGTGTTCAAACACATCCAGCATCGAGGAATACTCATTTTTTGGTTCAGGCAATGCAGCGAGGGTTGCACGCTGGCCGCGATCATTCAGAAATTTGTATATTTTCATCCCGTGGAACCGCTCTTCCTCCGCCTGCACGATGAAGAAATTCGCAAATCCATCCAGGCTTTTGCTCGAACAGTAGGCAGCCATCGCAAGATATACATGCGCTGAATAAAACTCGAAGTTCATCTGTTCATTTAGAGATTCTGTCAACTCTTTACTCATCAGGAATACACCTCATTCTTTCTCTAGGGATGGTCCTATTCTACCATAACGACAACTGGACTTACATTGATTTTTCTACAAAATTCGCCAATGACTGATTACCTCTCTTCCTATATAATTACATAGTTCTCGCTCTAAAATCATTTTATTCTGGAAGGCAGGCCTTTTTATTTCATGAACACATCTACGCAGCTCAAAAAAAACATAGGCATGCCGCAAGCTGTTGCGCTTTATATAAGTGCAGTTCTTGGTTCAGGTGTCCTCATTGTACCCGGACTTGCTGCCGAACTGGCAGGCCCGGCTTCACTCCTCGCCTGGGGAGGCATGGTTCTGCTGATTCTCCCGCTTGCCCTATCCATGGGACTACTCTCGGCACGCTACCCCAACGCAGGAGGCGTGTCCCATTTCGTTACTCTCGCTTTCGGACAACGGGCAGGAGCCTTAGTTGGCTGGTTCTTTCTGATGTCCGTTCCCATCGGTGCTCCCGTGGCTGCCCTTACAGGTGCAGGTTATATGACAGCAGCACTTGGACTTGGGGACGGATATCGAACAGCGATCGCAGCAACCATGCTCGCGGCTGGACTGATCATTAACATCGTGGGCATGCAGGTCGCCGGAAAGGTACAGATCGGCGTCGTGCTGGCGATTATTATCGTGCTCGTCATGGCGTTTGTGTTCGCTATTCCAAATATGGAATCCATACATTACACACCATTCATGCCGAACGGTTGGGTAAGTGTCGGTCAGGCTGGCGCCATTCTGTTCTGGTGTTTTATTGGTTGGGAGGCTGTATCTCACCTGTCTGAAGAATTCACTGATCCACGCAAGGCAGCTATTAAAGGCGTAACGATTGCAGCTATCATTGTAGGCGTGCTCTATTTTCTGACTGCTCTGGCGACAGTCGGAACGCAAAGCTATCTTCATGGCGGAGCAGATGTCTCCCTTGTATGGATTATTAGTCAGGCTCTCGGTTCCTGGGGCGGATTAATTGCCGGGCTGACTGGCATATTTATTTGCACCGCTACGGTCATTGCATACGCTGGTGCCGCTTCACGTGTCGCTTATGCCCTGGCAAGACAAGGGTCTGCCCCGCAATGGATGTCCCGTTTATCCAGTCGGTACCATACTCCAATTGCTGGAATCGGCTTCCTCGCCATCTGCTTCACTCTCGTATTGGGTATCTATGGATCTGGTCTGGTGTCGCTAACCACGCTCATTCAGTTGCCCAATGCAACGTTTATTCTCACCTATCTTGGCGGATGCGCAGCAGGAATCCGATTACTCAAGGGCAGTCGTACTGGGGTAACAATCAGCTGGATTTCCTTTGTGGCCACAGCTATCGTGTTCCCTTTTGCCGGGTGGGCCGTTCTCTACCCTGTGGTGATCGTCGTTCTCTTCGGACTATTCAACCGAAAACGACATAACGGCATATAAAAAAAAGCTCTGCCGCTATGGCAGAGCTTCCTTTATTCATCTGGAATAATTAATTATACCAAGAACGCTTTGGAGATGATAACCAACAGGATGAACAGAACCAGAATGGCACCTACAGAAGTAAAACCTCCGTATCCGTAGCCTCTTGCTTCTCCACCTAATACTTCGCTCATTGACGTACCTCCTCTGCAACAGGTATGCGTTATCTTATGCAGGGAGAACGGATTTGACAGGGCGGAAGCCCTGTTTCAGATATTGTTTATAATCTCCGCTCAGTACCGTGGAGAATCAATCCGCATAATGTCCAGGAACGGCACTTTGGCTGTCAATTCTTCCTCTGTATACTCTACATGCACAAGCCGGGTTCGTGAATCCAGCTTCACAATGACCCCATGAACCTGATCTTCCTTGCCCCAAACAGTCAGCAACACTTCCGAACGTTCATGAAACGCTTCAACCAGTTGGTTCCCCAGCTCTTCCAGTTCAAACTCATCCCGGGTAGGTCTTTTTGCAACTTTTGCTTTTGCCAATGTAGCGGCCTCCTCTATAGCTAATCCGACGACCCGAATCCACGGGTTATTTGCCGAGGTCATATTTAATTAGTATACCATTCATTCACCTTCGTGTAATGTCAGGACTCCTTAACCACGCAAAAACCCCTTACATTTACAGTCAGAATACAAGTCAGAAGCTGTTGTCTCCCATTATTCGTCACTATCTTCAACAATAATAGTATATACATTCGAAGTGGATTGTCCTGAATGCCTTTGACCGTTCCACTCGTAAGTATACATTGCAGTTAAGGACCCCTGCTGGATTCCCAATTGTTCGGCTGAGGATATCTGTGCAACGTAAGTGACCCTTTTCTCTGCTCCAGGTTCCATCTCACCCAAATGTAAATATTTTGGTGAAGAATACTCTGATATGGTCGCTCGATCCCGTACTTCTGCTTCCCCAATCCACTTGGCTCCTGAAGGAAGGACATCAGTGAGCTGCACCCGCGCAGTCCAGGACCCTGTATTGGTCACATGTACATGAAAGGTTACATTTCCTCCCCTTTCAATCAGATCAGGCTTCACTTCCACATGGACCGAGATGATAGGATACTTTAACTGAATAAATGTCGAATTAGAGGAAATGATTCGTTGCACAGAACGGGAATCGGGCAAGCGAAATGTATAGATCAGGCGAGCCTGATTCATTAGCTCGAAGATTGCAGGTGCATCCTGCTCCTGCTCTGTAAGGATCACTTCAAATTGGATATTAACCGCAGATCGTGCAGTCAGCGTTCCCAGATTGATACCTTTGACTAGACTTGTTCCAGGCCGTTTTACACCATTCCACCCGAGACTTCCTTCGACATAACGCATGCCTGGCGGAAGAAAATCCGTCACGACAGCATCCACTGCAAATGAACCTTCATTGTGTACTGTTATCTGATACTGAACGGTATCCCCAGGAATAGCAAGGGGAGGATTTACACTTTTTGCAATCGAAATTCGGGGCTGAACGACTTGTAAAGTTGCTACGTTTGAGTATACAGTCTCCAAATTTTCACCTGAAACATACTCTAACACTGCCTGGATTGTTAAGGCCTCGGCTACGCTGCCTCCTGTTATCTGTACTCGAAATTGAATTGGCACCGTTCTTCCCGGCAATACCTCACCAATCCAAATTCCGGAATCAGGCGTCGTCTCTGGAACAAAAATCTCATTCACTATGACACTTCCCGGTAGAAATTCAATGCCTTTGGGCAATGGGATCATTACACTTGCATCGTTTCCTATGATAAAACCCGGATTGCTCACCAAAAGCTTATAAGTGACGATATCCCCGACAAAGGTCTGAACACGATCTGCATTCAAAACCAACGACAGACTTGACGAGACCAGGTTTACTTCTACCACGTTAGATTTCTCTTCTCCCTTAACTGTTCGCCCTTCCGGCGTCAAAAACTCATAATGTACCTTCGCTTGATTCACCAGCTTCAGGGCCGGCGGGAGACCGACGATGATCACCTGAAAATGAATTCGCAACGTCATTCCGGGTGCGACTTCCTGTGCCGGAACTCCTATCTCAGGTGATACTCCCGGTAGCGGAGTCCCATCCCGAAGCACACTATTGGGAAGAAGTGAAGTTTCCGATGAAAGCGAATCCAGCAAATGGACCATGGCAGGACAATTACCGGAATTCATAATTTCGATCAGGTAGGTTAGCGTCTGCCCCAGAGCAGCTTCAGCAACGTTGCAAAACTTGTGAACTTGCAGCCTGGGGCCGATCCATGGTGTAACTACCGTATTGGAATAAGCCACCTGTTCCAGTTCAGTCGCACCCGAGCTGAATCGAACCAGTGACTGATTCTTTAGCGTGTGGGACAACGGACCGGAAGATTGGCTCATATCACCACAACCTCTACTCGGAATGTAATGGTAATTGAAGCACCGGCAGCAATCGATCCGAGCGTTATTCCTGTATTCGGATTTCCGGTAGGCCTTGCCACGCCATCCACCGTAACACTTCCAGATACAAATACGGTGCCTGTTGGTACAGGGTCTACCATGACCACGTTATTGACCGCTTCGATGCCAGTATTGGTTACCACAACCGTATAGGTGATCACATCGCCGACAACAGCATCAACTGCACTTGTGCTTTTGACAACGACAACATTTGGTGCAGAGACAGGAATCACCAGAACGTTGGAGGATACCGTACCGGTCAACTGACGGCCATCCGGCGGACTAAATGTATAATTGGCCACAGCCTGATTGACCAGCTGCTGATTCTGCGGCAAAGAATCCACAGTAACTTCAAGGGTGACTGTCACATTAACGGAACCTCCTGGAGATATCGTTCCAACCACAATTCCTGATTCCGGATTCGCACCTGGCTGTGGAACACCATCAATCAGGACGCTATTGGGAAGGAGTACTGCTCCATCCGGAATGTTGTCCGTCAGTGTCAAATTCGCTGCCAGATTGCCACTGTTCGAGATGGAAAAAGAGTAGACGATGGTGTCACCGATTGTCGCATTGGACGTACTTGCTGTTTTGGTTACGGCAATAATCGGTTGATAAATTGGCGTAACCACCGTATTCGAATAGGCTGCTCCCGAGAAGATACCTGATGTGAAACTTACCGATGACTGACTGCTCACTTGCGGCGGTGAAGGCAGCGCATTGACCCGAACCGCATACGATACCGCTACAGATGCCCCAAGTGCCAAGGAACCCAGCGCTATGCCGAGTGCAGGGTTTGCCGAGAGACGCGGAACACCGTCTACCAGGACACTTCCAGTAACAAAGGTAACAGCCGAACTGATTGGATCAGTTAACACAATGTTATTAACAGGATCAATTCCGTTATTGGTCACAACCATCTCATATACAATCGTATCTCCTACCACTGCATCCACTGCAGCTGTCGTCTTCACTACACGTACATCCGGCGCAGATACCTGAATATTGAGTGTATTGGACGATATACTGCCCCCCAGAGTTCTTCCGTCAGGCAATGTATAAGAATATGTCGCAGATGCCTGATTCGAAATGGACTGGCTCAACGGAAGGGTAACAATAACGACCGAGAACATGACCAAGGTCGTTGTAGAAACGACGCCAAGCGGAATGCCTGAAGCAGGATCGGCACCCGGTGCAGATGCCCCGTTAATAATGACGCTATTCGGCACGAGCTCTGTTCCTGCAGGGATCGTATCGGTTAACGTGACTGATGCCCCATAGTTTCCTGCATTGGAGATCGCGATGCTGTAAACGACGGTATCCCCTACCGTAGCTATAGCCTGGTCGCCCGTTTTGACTGCGGACAGAATCGGCTGATAGACCGGTGTTGTAACCGTATTGGAAAATGTAGTTGCCGAAAACGCACCTGATGTAAAACTTACCGTGGACTGGTTATTCAGAACTGCACTTGCCGGGAGCGCTGTAATCTGCACACTGAAAACAACGGTCACGGTAACACCAGGTGCGATGGAACCAAGCGTTATTCCGGTAGATGGGTTAGCACCTGGTCGAAGAACACCATCAATAAACACGCTGTTTGCTGTAAGAACAGTACTTGTCGGCACTGCATCCGTGAAGACCACATTGCTGACCGTCGCAATTCCGTTATTGGTTACTGCAATGCTGTACGTTACGACATCCCCAACAGATACAGCCGTAGATGTCGTCGATTTCACCACATCAACATCTGGAGCCGACACTGAAATGGTAAGTACATTAGACAAAACTGAACCCGTGATGCTGCGTCCATCAGGCAGCGTAAAGGAAAGAGCGACCGAAGCCTGATTCACCAGTTGTTGCGGGGTCGGCAATGTATCAATAACTACGGAAAAGGTAATCGTTGTTGTAGCCCCGGCAGCGACTGTGCCTGCCGGAATGCCTGCTGCGGGATTGGCTGCAGGTAATGGCTGACCATTCACAATGACACTGTTCGGAACAAGAATGGTTCCCGCAGGGATATTGTCCGTCAGGTTAATCTGGGCTCCATAGTTCCCCTGATTGGTCACGGTAACCGTATAACTAACGGTGTCCCCAACGGTAGCGTTTTGTGTACTGGCCGTTTTTTGTGCTGTGAGTATAGGCTGGAAGACGGGTGTAACCACAGTATTGGAGAACGTTGTGTTGGAGAAAGCCCCCGAGGTAAAACTGACTGTGGATCGATTGCTTAATTGGCCGCTTGTTGGGATTGCGTTGACATTGATACTAAAAGTGACGGTAGCGGACGCTCCCGGAGCTAACGTACCGAGCGATATCCCCCCTGCCGGATTGGAGCCGGGCTGCACCACCCCATTCACCGTGACACTGCCTGCAACAAAGGAGGCTCCAGGAGGGATCGGATCTGAGAACTGAATATTGTTGACCGGCTCTATTCCGCTGTTCGTTACCAGAATGGAGTAAGTGACTGTATCACCTACGGCAGCCGCAGTCGAAACTGTACTTTTAACTACGGCTACGTTTGGTGATGAGACTGGAAATGTCAGCGTATTTGAAGTAGCTGTTCCTGTTAACGTGCGCCCGTCAGGAGGTGTAAATGTAAAAGAAGATGTAGCAAAATTGCTAAGTTGCTGCGGAGATGGAAGGGAATCCACTATAACCGCGAACGTGACGACAGCTGTCGCTCCTGCAGCTACATTTCCTACTGGTATGCCCGCTCCAGGTGTCGCTCCCGGCTGTGGTATTCCTGAAACCACAACGCTGTTGGATACAAATGTAGTCGCAGCAGGGATGGTATCCGTCACTGTGACATTTGCCGCCAGGTTGCCTGTATTGCTGACAGACACTGTGTATACAACCGTATCACCTACGGTCGCATTCACTGTATTCGCTGTTTTGACGAGTGAAATTTGCGGTTGAATGACCGGAGTCTGTGTTGTATTGGAAGATGATGACCCCGAAAATGAACCGGATGTGAAGCTGACCGTCGACTGATTGTTAATCTGTGAAGGAATCGGCATAGTAATCGTCACCTCAAAAGTTACGGTTACTTCGGCTCCTGGAGCCAAAGTACCGATTGGAATGCCGGCGGTCGGATTGGAGAGCGGGAAAGAACTCCCGTTCACAATGACACTTCCGGGTACAAAGGGGGTATTCGAAGAAAGAGGGTTGATGTAAACCACATTATTCACTGCTACTGTTCCATTGTTGCGAATAACAGATCTGTATCGAATGACATCCCCGACTACGCCATAATCCACATTGTCACTGTTTACAATCGTTACATTGGGCAGGGATACGGGAATGGTAATCGTGTTCGATGATGAGAACCCGGAGACCGTTCTCCCACTTGGAAGAGTGTAGGCGAATGATGCAACTGCCTGGTTAGTCAACTGCCTTGGATCCGGCAAACTTGTGACCGTTGCAACAAACGTGACTGTTGCGCTTGATCCTGCAGCAATCGATCCCAAATTAATTCCTGTTGCCGGGCTAACGCCTGGTGTAGGTATCCCATTTATAATGACGCTGTTCGTACTGAATACAGCTCCCGCAGGAATCGGATCGGTTATGGTAACCGTTGCGGCAATATTGCCTGAATTGTTGACTTGGATGGAGTAATTAAAGGAATCCCCAACCGTCAAATTTGATGTGCTAGCTGTTTTCACTACTTGGATTACCGGTTGGAATATGGGTGTATTCACCGTGACGGACGAAGAAACGCCATTAAAACTGCCTGACGTAAATGCTGCACTTGCCCGGTTGCTGACTGAACCTGTGGACGGGACGGATGTTACTCTTGTTTGATAGGTCACTGTTACGCTGCTCGAGCTATTCAATGTACCGACAGCAATGCCCGAAATTGGACTTGCGTTTCTTGCAGCAGTTCCATTAATCGTGACACTGCCTGACACAAATTCCGAACCGGTTGGTATATCCGAGATCACCAGATTCTGTACCGCACTGCTCCCTGCATTTGTTGCAATGACCGTGTAGGTAAGTACATCTCCTACAGTGGCGTCTGGCGTATTTACTGTTTTGCTAATGGATAGATTGGGGCTTGATGCAGGTATGCGAACAACATTGGATACACTGCTTCCCGAGAGATTACGTCCACTCGGAAGCTGGTACGTATAATTAGCAGTCCCCTGATTCTCCAACGCTGGCGGAGAAGGGAGTGTAGTGAGTGTAGTTCGGAACACAACCGTTGCTGTTCCTCCTGACTGGAGACTGCCCAGCGTAATTCCGGTTAATGGGCTGCTCCCAGGACGCGCAGTACCATTCACTGATACTGAATCCGGGACAAACGTCAGACCTGCCGGAATCGTATCGGTTACATTCACTTGAGTTGCTATGTTCCCGCTGTTCGTTACCACAAGTGTGTATGCCAGTTGATCTCCCAGTGTCGCATTCGTCTCACTCGCCGACTTGATGATGCCTATAATCGCCTGATATACAGGGGTTGTGAGGGTATTGGAGCTCGATATCCCCGTGAACGAACCAGAGCTATACGACACTGCGGCTCGGTTGACTAACGAACCTGAAGCAGGCATGGACTGCACATTAACCTGAAATGTCACCGACGCAGAACTCCCGGCTGCCAGCGTTCCCAGTGAAACTCCACTGTTCGGATTGGCCGATGGTACCACAGTTCCTCTGACGGTCACACTGCCGGGTACGAATGTAGTACCAACTGGGAGAGAATCCGTGAGTATCACATTGTTAATCACCTGGATGCCGCTGTTGGTCGTATCGATGGTATACGTAAATGTCTCCCCAACTGCCACATCAGTGACTGATGCCGATTTTACGGTTGTTACATTAGGCAAGGTAACGGGAATCGTCAGACTGTTCGAGGCTACTGTGCCATTAATAGTCCGACCGTCAGGCGAGCTGAAGGAATAGGAGGCCATGGCCTGATCCACTAGGGTCGGAGGCGTGGGCAGACTTGTTACAAGTACCTGGAAGGTTACGGTATTGGTACTTCCTGCCGCGAGGCTGCCCAAATTGACACCAGTTGCAGGGTTGGCGCCTGCAGCCACATTCCCATTCAGTCGGAAGCTGCCTGCCACATACGAGCTTCCATTAGGGATGTTATCCGTAAATGTAACGTTGGCAGCAACATTTCCCCCGTTGTTCACCTGAAGCGTATACGTAACCTGGTCACCTACTGTGGCGTTGGTTGTACTCGCCGACTTCAAAATGGACAGATTGGGTGAATAAACAGTAAGTGTAGAGTTATTGGATGGAATAACTCCCGTAATCACTGCCCCTCCTGCCACACTTTGAAAGGTAAACGCGGCATTCGCTGAATTCACCAGCTGCAATATGTTTGCATCCTGGCCAATGAGCCCACGATAGGTTACAACAATACTGTTGGATAGGTTTAATGAACCAAGCGGAACGCCGGTGGTCACATCGAGTGTTGGCCGAGATACACCAGCGACCGTTACACTCCCGGGAATAAAGGTAAGCCCTGCAGGCATCGAATCGGATAACACAACGCTCGCCGCACTGGCTGTACCTGCATTGCTGACGGTAACGGTATAGAGAATGCTATCTCCCGCTACCGCACCTGAGGCAACGGATGCCTTCGCCACTGTAATTTTGGGGGCATTGATATCAACCTGAATCGCATTGGCGTTGACAATATAGGCGTCCCCGGAAGTCGTTAACGTTAATACAGCAGAAGACTGATTGTTGATCAGTCTGGCTGACACATCAACGTTGGTAATATCCCAGCCTTGACGTCCACCGATAATATTGGTGCCTGGGGCGCCATTCGTCTGGTTTCGTGTACCAAAAGTCCCTGTTGTATTAAGTGCTCCGGTATCTCCGTTGATTTGAGAAGCAAAAAAGTTCGCAGCCAGATTGTTTGGTCCGGACAAGGCAACTGAAGCTGCCGAGGTCGGCCCGAATAGCGCCTGATCACCGGTCCGGTTTGCGTCCCCCTCCTGCGCACTGAACAATGCCCTCCCACCTAATGCACCCGAAAGCGGAGTGGCAAATCCAGTGAGTGTGGTAACAACTGGCGCCGAGGTGGATTGGACGAGTACACCGCCTGCACGCAAGGACATATTGCGAAAAGGCAGGCTGGGGTTCTGGTAAATGACGCCGAGCGTCCAGCCCGCATGATTGGCAGTGGAATCATTAGTAATGACAATAGTCCCTACCACTGCTCCGGTTATGTACGAACCTGCCCCACCATTCTGAACCAATGTCGTTACATTGGCCGAACGAACATATCCAGCTGCATTATTCCCCAGATCGAATTGATTGGAGGTAAGTGGATCAGGGGTAACACTGAAAGTTCCTGCGGGTGTAATGAACGTAACCGGATTGTTGATTGCAGTACTTAAATTGACTGTTCCATTGATGTAACTTCCACCCCAGATCAACTCTGCATACAAGACGGTGCTGCCAACAGGAAGAACGAGTATAGCCGCTGAACTGTTGCTCTGATAAAGGCTCGTGGTTCCCAGAGGATAGGTACCGTACTGGACGGTGGCGTTGGTTGTCGTAAAAGCTCCTATACTGTCCTGTGTTCCAGGAGCCCCCGCTACTTCCGATCGACTTAGTCCAAGCGTATTGCCTGTAAATGTAATTGCTCCCGTAGCATTAACGGTTGAACGAACGACAAGAGGAATGAATCTCACCTCCCCTTCATCAAAATTGCAATCATAAATTGGAGCTTTCATACACAGTCTATGAGCCTAATGTGGACTTTTGTTTGTCCCATAAAAGAACTTTATGTACTTTGCACTTATGTAAGCTTTGTTTTCATATAACAAATTAAATAATTTGCGTTTCGTGCAATGTGTTTTATAATTAAAAAATACGAGAGCAGCGTCTGTCGTATCATTATGATGCAGTCAGCGGTGATATATTGAAGAGTTTCCATACGCATAACAGCCATATCCCAACAGAGTACGAATTCAAGCATTCCAAATGGATTAAAAAAATGCTTCGTGCTTACTGGATCGTCGTTCTAACGCATGTTGTCATTCAAATCGGCTGCTTTCTGTTTCTGGATTATGATCGAACTCCGGAAGATTTCATAATCCATGTTTTAGTTTGGCCTACATCAGCCAGCGCTTTAGCCATTCTGGTCGCCAGTTGGGTGGAACGCCGGTTCAGTTCGTTTTCCTTCTACTCCATGTCCATGGCGAGCACAGTGATTGCCTGGACCACCATTCATGTCAATTACGATATTCGCATTATACTGGCCATATGTCTTTTGCCAATCTTTGCTTCGGTTCTGTTCTTCAACAAAAAAAGGGTATGGGCGGTATGCCTCATGCAGATGATTGGCTATGTCATCGTACTCTTCGACCCGGCCTATCGGCTGTACTTGTCTTCGTTTGATATGGTTTCCATTCCGGCTTTCCTCATTGTAGGTACATATGTTGCGCAACTCATTGTTATTAGCGGGGTCGAGGTACTGGATGATCTTCAGGCCAGTATGCTTGCCAAGCAGGATCTGATTGTACGAAACGCAATTATGAGCAAGCAGTCCAAGACAGACGGGTTAACCAATCTGTATAATCAAAGCTCCTTTAAGGACTACTATGAAAAAGCGTTTGAGTATGCCAAGAATGGCATGAGTCTTCATTTGGCATTGATTGATATTGACAATTTCAAGTCCATTAATGATACATATGGTCATCGGGTTGGAGACGTCATTCTGGAGAGAGTATCTCTGGTCATTCAGGAGAACGTCACATCAAGCGATATTGCTGCGCGTTATGGCGGCGAGGAATTCGCACTGCTGATGTTCGAACAGTCTTTTGAGCAGGCATATGCATTGGTGGAGCAGATCCGTAAGAAAATCGCCCGTCTTGTTCATCCGGAGCTGGAAGGAGCTTATATTACGGTAAGTGTCGGACTCCAAAGCTATAGCCCTAATCTGTCCAAGGACAAATTGTTTGAAGAAGTGGACGCGTGCCTGTACACCGCCAAACGGACAGGGAAAAATAAAACGATAACATCCCTCGAATCGTCTATAATCGTTTAAGAAAAAAATTAAAAAAGTTGTGCTGCTCACCGAACGCCGGTGTAACAGCACAACTTTTCTTTATTAGTCTTTATAAAGCCTTTAGGTTTACTCTACCCATTCCCAGCGATGTGTATTTTGCTCCAGCTTCGGGTGGAGCTTAGCGGGCTCTCCATCAATAATCAGACGTACTTCCTTAATCCAATCTTTGAACGAGTCAAAGGATGCGAACTGATTTGCCATCTCCACCGTGAGATACAGGAAATGAGGAGCGGGGTATTCTTCTGCCATATGGCGCAGAGCTGCTTCGATCGGCGTATACTTCTTACGCTTGCCTTCCCAGCCCTCGACCCGTACGCGGGAGGATGCATGCTCCCTTCTCCAGTCATGAAGGCGGTCTTCCCTTTTGTAAAAGGGCTGCACTCCCTCCTTGCTCATTCGCTTCATCGTATTCTCATGCAGGGGATAAAGCACAAGTTGCACAAAAGCACGTGTGTCCGCAATAGCAGCGGCCCGTTCAAGCTGTTCATCCGTTACGTGCTCAAATGAATCATAAAAAATCAGGGTGCCTTTCCGGGCAGCTGGGGGCGGTTCATAGCCATAGGGTACATTGGTATATTTTCCGGACATCTCATCGCTCCTTGCCTGTCTACTGATCAGTTACCTTATACTCTATAGTATATTATCCGTTAGGTGTGTTCTTCAATTCAGGATAGAATGTCATTCTATTTTTGCCCGCACGCTTGGATTCATACAGCGCCTCATCTGCCATGCGAATAATTTCACTCGGATTGCCACTGTTTGCAGGATATTCGGCGCCTCCAATGCTGCATCCAATATGAATCCGCTCATATTCGATAATAAAAGGCTTATTCAGGTTCTGTATGATATCTTCAGCATAGATGCGTGCTTCTTCTCTTGGATTAACTCCCACAGTGCGGAGAACAATAAGGAACTCATCTCCGCCGAGCCTTACCGTGATCCCCTTGTCCTGGCTAAGACTGGCTAAACGCTGAGCCACTTTTTGCAGCAGAATGTCCCCGGTCTGATGTCCAAGGGTATCATTCACGCTCTTGAATCCATCCAGATCCAGATAAAGGAACGTTAACGTGTGATGTTCACTTTCCATCTCCAATGATTTTTCCAAATAGAGTTCGAGTGCTGTCCGGTTCGGCAGTCCGGTCAATTGGTCATAATGCGCCAGATTCTGCATGATAACCAGTTCCGAATCTTTATTCGTTAGCGAAGTCAGCATATCTCCCAACGAACGCGTCAACACTTCGATCTCCCTAAAGCCTCGATTTTCCGGAATCTGTACTTGCTCTCCAGCACCCAGTCGATTCGCTACTTGAGTCAGCCGTGCAATGGGAGCCGAGATCTGGCGGGAGATCAGCCAGCCAATCAGTGCAAACAGCACCGTAACCAAGAGTCCTGCCCACACATTAAACCAGAGCATGTCGGTCACGGAAGAAAACGCCGTTGACTTGAGCTGACGAATAACCACCGTCCATCCAAGGCCGGGATAGTCCAGATGCCCCTGACTGGTCGCAAACCCTGTAACATATTCTTTCCCATCCGGCCACTGTTCTATGGACCAGATGCTTTTATTCAGTCTCGCCCCTTCAATACCCGATAGCTTCAAAGGACGACCAATCCATTCTTTTGGACCCAGCAGCACCGTATTTTCCTTTTGACTCACGATAAACATCTCGATGTCCTTTTCCTCATGTTTCAGCGGTTCCAGGACACTAACCTCCATCTCCTTCGCCCAGGCCCAGCTCAAATGTGCGGCAAGTACGCCAGCAATCTCTCCGTTCTTATATTTCACCGGAAAGCTGATATCGACAAATTGCAACGGTTCACCGGTTGGGTTGGGAAGCAGCTTCGCCAGAAGGACGGCATCATGGACATCTCCAATAAACTTACCCTTGATTCCCTCCTGATACACGGGCCGTTCCGATAAATTGTCCCCGCGCAATATGCCGTCTGTGGATGCCAGCACATTTCCTTTCGGATTCATGAATCCAACCCATGAGAATGTGGGAAAGCTATCTTGAAGCTGATTGAGCAGCAGCTGCACTTCGGCAGGCTGGAAACGGTCTTCGAGGGCAATCATTCGGCCCAGAAGATCCAGCTCGCCTGAACGCGACCACATGAAGCGATCCAGCTTGTCTGAAGTCTGAGAAGCCGTGCTGGTTAGGGAATGACCAATTTCCGTCTCAATAGCAATGGATGATTTTTGACTGAGAATATAACCGATCGTGAGTGTAACCAGCAAGGATAACACAGCGAAGGTCATCGTGAGAACCGTTTTAAGCTTGAATGACATAACTTCCTCCAATAAACGGTGAATACATCTTGCTTTTTCAACATTAGCCATGCTGTAAAGAACAACCGGATGTCACCTATACGTTTTCATCTTTATCGGAAATCACGTCTTTTTTTATTATACATGTCCATACAATGTTGGATGGATATTCGCACCGTGATTCTTCCATTCAAAGAATAGTCACGATTCTGTATATACATACTTGGGTTATGAATATAGAGAGCAAGCATGCTCGTATGAGCCAAGCGAGCACTGTTTGTCACAACGAAGAGCATTCGAAATTCAGTCATTGGGGGTGTAATGTTGAGCCTGCTTCATGTTGCTGTAATTCTGCCTTTTGCCGCTGGTGTTGTACTTGCCATGCTGCATCGTTTCTTCCGTAAAATACATATGGGATGGCTGGTTTTACTTGTCCCGGCCCTATTATTTGTTTATTTTGCGAGTCTCTTACCCGCCGTGTCCCAGCGAAATATGGTATCCGGGTATATACCCTGGATTCCGTCACTGGACATTGGATTCAATCTATATCTGGATGGTCTAAGTTTGCTGCTGACACTGTTAATCACCGGAATAGGAACTCTGGTGGTCCTGTATTCTATCTTCTACATGGACACTAAAGAAGCCTTGAACCGCTTCTATCTGTACCTGCTGATGTTTATGGGAGCCATGCTTGGTGTGGTGCTGTCAGATAATATGATTGTGTTGTACGGATTCTGGGAGTTGACCAGTATTACGTCCTTTCTCCTGATCGCATTTCATTACAAACGCGAAGCATCCACCTCAGGTGCACAAAAATCGTTCCTTATTACCGTATTTGGCGGATTCGCCATGCTCGCCGGTTTCATGTTGATGTATCTCATGACTGGCACGTTCAGCATCCGGGCAACCATTACAGAGTGGGGGCAGATACAGGATAGTTCACTATTCTTGCCAGCTCTTGTGCTGATTCTGGTCGGGGCGTTTACGAAATCCGCACAATTCCCGTTCCACATCTGGCTGCCAGACGCCATGGAAGCTCCAACTCCCGTCAGCGCCTATCTGCATTCGGCTACGATGGTTAAGGCGGGACTGTATGTTGTCGCCCGGTTTACACCGATTTTCGGTGGACAGGGGTTGTGGTTCTGGCTTGTCACCGGCGTTGGACTGCTCACCCTGTGTTATGGATCTTTCCTCGCCGTGAAAAAAAATGATCTCAAAGCGATTCTGGCCTATTCTACAATTTCACAGCTTGGTCTGATCATGTCCCTGCTCGGCGTTGGCTCAGCGGCCATCTATTTCGGATATGGCGAATCCTCCGCGATGTACACGGTTGCCATTACGGCAGCCTTGCTTCATCTGTTCAACCACGCTACCTTCAAGGCGGCACTGTTCATGGTCGTTGGGATTGTGGATCATGAAACAGGTACCCGGGATATAAGGAAACTCGGCGGTCTTGCTTCGTTTATGCCAGTGACCTTTACGGTAGCGCTCGTCGGAGCACTCGCCATGGCCGGAATTCCGCCGTTCAACGGATTTCTGAGCAAGGAGCTGTTCTTCCAGGCCATGGTGGAAGTGACACACCTCCGCATCTTTGGACTCGGTTCATGGAGCGTACTCTTGCCTGTGTTCGCCTGGCTCGCAAGTGTGTTCACTTTGATCTATGCGCTTATTATTGTATTCAAAACGTTCCTTGGACGAACTCGCAGCGAGATTCCTGCTGAGAAGCAGCATGAAGCTCCTGTCGGCATGCTGATTCCTCCAGTTATTCTTGGAATACTCGTTATCACCTTTGGTCTATTCCCGAATCTGCTGGCTGAATCATTGATTGAACCGGCGATGGCCGCAGTACTTCCATCTCTGCTGAACGGAAAAGAGCACTTTGATGTTCATTTCTCCCTATGGCATGGCATTACTCCTGAATTGATTATGACTATCGGTGTAATTGCCCTCGGCATAACCATGTACAAACTGCTGCCCCGCTGGAGAACGATTTATGAGCACTATCCGCAAGGCTTAACGATAAACAATATGTACCATGTCGTGCTCGATAATCTTCAGCATTATGCACGCAAATGGACGGAAGCCTATATGAACGGCTCGGTTCGTAATTATTTGGTATACATTTTCTCGTTCACCGTTGCATTGCTGGTTTATGCCTTTTTCCGCTCAGGGGAAAATATCAGCTGGAACTTCAAGGGCAATGCCCCCTTCTCTTTCTATGAGGCAGTACTGCTGCTGGCATTAATTGCTGCTGCGGTTTCAATCCCGTTTGCCAAGAACAGACTATCCGCAGTCATTATGACAGGCGCGGTTGGTTACCTCGTCACTTTGCTGTTCGTGCTGTTCCGAGCACCGGATCTCGCATTGACCCAGATGATTGTAGAGACGGTATCCGTTGCACTATTTCTGCTTTGTTTCTACCATCTGCCTGAGCTACAACGGGGCAAATCAAGCCGACGTTATCTTAGTGTGAATATGATCGTTGCGATTGCTGTTGGGATCGTCATGACCTTTGTTGCCTTGGCAGCGAGCGGAACTGCGTCACTGGAAAGCATTTCAGACTTTTTCATTCAGGAGAGCTACAATCTGGCTGGCGGCAAAAATGTCGTCAATGTGCTGCTGGTGGACTTCCGAGGATTCGATACCTTACTGGAGATTATGGTGCTTGGGGTAGCTTCATTGTCCATCTATTCCATGATTAATCTCAATCTCGAAGCGAGGGACCTTGGCGCAAGACTGAAATTCCGCAAGAAAGAACAAACTGAAGAAACCGATAATGAGACGGGTGACGAAGCAGACAATACGAAAAAGTATGGCAATCGTGAACGCAGCTCATCAACATGGGATACCGTACCCCTTCAAAGCAACGATGTATTGCTGCAAACGACGACCAAGGTAGTTGTCTTTATCATTCTGACCTTCGCGCTCCATCTGTTCTTCGCCGGACATCATAACCCGGGTGGTGGCTTCATTGGCGGCCTGGTGACGGCTGCTGCGCTGGTATTACTAGCGCTGGCATTTAGTACGGATACCGTACGCAAAGCTTTACCTATCGATTTCCGCACCTTGACGGCCATTGGCTTGGGCATTGCGTTATTGACTGGAGCTGGCTCGTTTTTGTTCGGCGTACCCTTCCTGAGTCAGACCTTTGGTTATTTCGATCTTCCAATACTGGGAGAAACGGAACTTGCAACCGCCATGCTGTTTGACCTCGGCGTGTATCTCGCCGTCCTGGGAGTCACCATGAATATCATTCTACAGATCGGGGAGGATCGCTGATATGGAAATATTGATGTGTGTGGCCGTTGGCATTCTGTTCGCAGTCGCCGTCTTTTTAATCTTATCGCGGAGCCTGCTCCGTATCGTGCTCGGCATGTCCATACTAACCCATGGGGTGCATCTGCTGCTGATTACGATGTCACGTCTCAAAACAGGTGCACCACCGCTGCTCGGGGAGCAGGCTGAACGATACGTCGATCCACTCCCCCAGGCTCTGATTTTAACATCCATCGTCATTAATTTCGGACTAACCGCCTTTTTCTTTGTACTCTCCTATCGCTCCTATTTGAAGCTAAAGACAGACGATATGGAAGAAGTAAGGGGGCGTCCTTATGAATAATCTCGTGGTTCTGCCCATTCTGCTGCCACTGATTACCGGGGTTATTGCCCTTCTGTTCTTCCGACGGACAAATATCCAGCGGGTTGTAAGTGTTATTGGCCTTTTGATGACGGCAGCCGCTTCAACCGTGCTCATTACCCAAGTGGCACAGTCCGGGATACAAACCCTGAATATGGGAGGCTGGGAACCACCCTACGGTATCGTACTTGTTGCCGATATGGTATCAGCCTTGCTCGTCGTTGCCGCTTCAATCATTGGGTTCGCATGTCTGCTCTATGCCTTCCGCAGCGTGAATAAGGAACGGGAAGAACATCATTTTTACCCGTTCTTTCATTTTCTGATAGCAGGCGTGAACGGTTCATTCCTAACGGGAGACCTGTTTAACCTGTTTGTATGCTTTGAACTAATGCTCATCTCTTCATATGCACTGATTGTATTGGGAGGTACGGAGAGACAATTACGGGAAACAATCAAGTATGTATTGATTAATATTGTCTCTTCTGCGTTATTTGTAGCTTCTATTGGCTTTCTCTACTCTGTTACCGGCACACTAAACATGGCCGACTTGTCCAATCGGATCGCCGGGGTCGGACAGAGTGGAGTCATCACGCTGATTGCCGTCCTCTTCCTGATCGTATTCAGTATTAAGGCTGGATTGTTCCTTTTCTTCTGGTTATCCGGCTCTTATGCAGCCCCTCCGGCAGTCGTCACCGCCCTATTCGCCGGATTGCTGACCAAAGTTGGCCTGTACGCTATTGTGCGAACATTCACACTCATTTTCTATCATGATCCGGATTTCTTCCATGCACTTATCGGCTGGATGGCGGGAGCGACCATGGTACTTGGGGTAATCGGGGCTATGTCCTATCGTGACGTCAATAAGATTCTGATCTACAATGTTATCGCAGGTGTGGGATTTGTGGCCTTCGGCATGGCGGCAGCGAGTCGTCCGTCACTGGAAGGTCTTCTCTTCTACATGCTGCATGACATGCTGATCAAAACACTGCTCTTCCTGCTCGGGGGTGCTCTGATCGCGGTCGCAGGAACTTCCAAGCTCGACAATATGGGCGGTCTGATCCATCGCTATCCACTGCTTGGCTGGATGTTCTTCATCAGTGCACTTGCCTTGGCTGGCATTCCGCCTTTCAGTGGATTTCCTGGGAAATTGCTACTGTTCGAAGGCGGGTTACAGGCGGGCTTGTACGGTCTGACAGGCATTGCCGTCCTTTCCAGCCTGCTGATGTTATACTCGGTACTGCGTATCTTCATCCAGGCGTTCTGGGGTGAACCGCCAGCAGGTGCAGTGAGAAGACCTTATGCCGTGAACGGCCTGCTCATCCCTGCCGGAATTCTGTTTGTGTTCATCATCGCGATGGGTGTGGGGGCTGAGGGCATGTTCCAGCTGACCTCCCGCGCAGGCGACATTCTGCTGCATCCCAATATTTATATTGATGCAGTATTGAAGGAGTAGATGCGTATGGCCTTTCAGATTGTGCTGAATCTGATCATTGCTTTTGTATGGATGTTTCTGAATAATGCGTGGAATGGCGTTGGCTTTCTCACGGGTTATCTGCTGGGTCTGCTGTTGATTGGGGGTATGCGGCGGTTCTTTCCGCAACGCTTCTACATCGTTCATGTCTGGGCAATCATCAAGCTGATTGCCTTGCTGCTCAAGGAGCTGGTACGGGCCAGTATTGAAGTTATTCGCCAGATTGTGAAGCCGAAGCTTGATATTCGTCCAGGCATATTTACCTATCAGACACAGCTATCCTCCGATTGGGAAGTTACACTCCTGTGCCTGCTCATTTCACTAACGCCAGGTTCCCTTCCACTTGAAATTTCGGGCAATCAACGTAAATTATATATTCACGCGCTGGATATTAAAGATCAACAGAAAATGAGTGATGATATCAAAAATACGTTTGAAAAAGCCATTATGGAGGTGACACGTTAATGTTATCCTCAATTTTGTTCATATCCTTGCTTATTCTATCCCTGGCAATCCTGGGTTGTCTGTACCGGGTGCTGCGAGGACCCTCCATGGCCGACCGGATTACGGCACTGGATACCATCGGTATTAATGTCATTGCCATTGTTGCGGTATTATCCATGATGCTTCATACCCAAGCTTATCTGGATATTATTCTGTTAATTGGCATTCTCGCTTTTCTAAGCACAGTTGCATTTGCACGATACATTGAACGGGGGGCGGTGTTCAAAAATGAAGGCGATCGTTGATGGAACCGCCGGAATTGTCATTGGGCTCATTGTCCTGCTGGGCGCCCTACTAAGCGCATTTAGCGCGTTCGGACTGATCCGACTGCCAGATGTATATCTACGGGCGCATGCCGCCACCAAAAGCACTACACTTGGCGTACTTTGTGTACTGAGCGGAACGTTTCTTTTCTTCTGGTATTTTGACAACTATATTAGTGCCCGGGTATTGCTTGGCATTGTGTTTGTCTTTATCACAGCACCGGTAGCCGGACATCTGAACGCACGGGCTGCCTATCGAACGGATGTCCCCCTATGGGAACAGAGTGTGCAGGATGAACTTGAACCGCTCTTGAAGGGTAAAAAGGTCAACCATGAAGCCAAGGACATGATGGAATAGTCGCTTGGTCTATAATCAAATACCCCCGGGACATGCCACACATGATGTGGCCGTCCCGGGGGTATTTGGGGTCTATGAGACTAGCTTAGTCCAGTCCAACCTATTTTCGTGGCAGCGGAAGTAAACTATATTTTAACCGAATCAAAATCCATCAAGTCCCTGTTTTCTCAGATCAGCAGCAACGATTCGTGCAAGCTGGGCAGCACCATCCCGATTCGGATGCAGCGTGTCTCCTGGCATGTACAAGGCCAGTGTTGCAGCCGGTCCAATGGAAGTGAAATAGGCCGAACTAAGTTTGTTCAGATCTACAAGTGCCACACCCTCTTCCTGAGCCAGTGTACGTGTAGATGCATTGTACCAGCGATTCTCCGCAGTATGCACATTGGCTGAATTGAAATCAGTTGCCCGACCCTGAGGCGTTGATAGAATTACGGTGGCTCCTTTATTTTTGGCCTGACGAACCATATCACGCATGATCTCCTTGAACTCCGCTTCCGTTGTATTATTCTTTGCATTCGTATCATTAATCCCTAATTGCAAAATAAAGTAATCTCCTGGCTTAATATACTTCAGAATCGCTTCCATCTGTCCATCATCGCGGAAGCCTCTTGCAAATTGACCGCTTGAGGCCATATTCCGAACCTGAAATGTACTGGTATTCACGTAGGAAGGAAACAGCTGTCCCCAGCCACCCTGCACACTGCTGTTAAGCGGATAGTAATTGCAGACCGTCGAATCGCCTCCAATATAGATCGTACGGTTCGTCACCGTCTGACTCGATATTTTCCGGATTTCAAGTGCGCTGAGTGTAAATGCCGTGCCTTCCTTACCTTCTGTTACCAACAGATTTAACTGTCCGTCCGTCACCGGAATTTGAAATTGATCGGTCGCCCCGTTACCCGTCATATTGATGATCTGATATACACCTTCTGCCGCCACACTCGATCTGGCTGTATTGCCCAGAACCACTTTGACCTCGTAAAGGCCATTGGACAGATCCACATTAAACGTATTCGTACTCTTCGTGCCAAAGGTAACAAACTGTACGGCATCGCTTGCAGCGCCCGTTCCGGAGGCAGTTACATTTCGCATACTGGCAGGTGTATTGAATCCATAGCCTTTCGCTGAAGTGTAGGCATCCGTTGCCAATACACCTGTATAACCGTTCTCAACTGCACCGGCACCAAAATCAAATTTGTACTCATTCGCTGCAGCTTCGGCGATCTGTCCGCCATTAGCTGCCAGAGCACCCCCAATCAGACTAGCAAACAGGGTAAGACAGAGCAAATACCGCACGGATTTTGACCATTTCATGACTAACAACACTCCTCTCAGGGTACTATTTGTATAATTTCCTTATAGAACGTAATCAAGCCAATCATAGGCTTTCGCTCCGCTAATTTCATGTCCACCTGTAAAAAAGTCTGCATCCAGCCATTTCTGTGCGCCCGCCTGCTCATAGATTTTGGTCAATCGGGCATAAGCTTCTTTTGCTGTTGGCAGCGGAAATACCTGATCTTCACTTCCGGCTTCAATAAACAGCGGCCTAGGTGCAATCAGACCGATGATATCCGGCAGCTCTGCTTCCCTCAAAATTCCTGGGATATAATTATCGAGGCAATGATTTCTGTCCAGTATGCTGCCCTGAAATGTATTGGCGTAACCGCTCACAACAGCCGCACGACACCGTTCATCCAACGCAGCAGTGAATGCCGTAACGAGTCCACCACCCGAGATGCCCATACTGCCGATACGCCCTGAGGAAGCTTCAGGACGGGTGGTTATGTAATCAAGCACACGCATCGTCTCATAGATTCGATGTCCGGCCAGGGTCTGCCCTGTCATGAGCAGATGGGCCGCAATTTTGGTACAGGAGCTTGCCCCTGGTGGTGCATCCCGATCCTCCTCCAGCCTTCGGTCACCAAATCCAAGCAATTCAGGAGCGGCAACCACATATCCACGCTGTACAAGAGCGACGGCGAAGTCTTTATGCAGGCCGGGCTCTCCTCTACGCGGTGAACCGTCGGGTTCCATGCCGGAGATCTCCCGGCTGCCATATCCGTGTCCATGACAAGCTATAAGAGCTGGACGCGGCTCTTTGGTAGCGCTTACCACATTCGGTATCAACATGTAGATGGGCATGCGTAACCCCGCATAGGTTGTAATCTCAACCCGCTCCCGGATATAGCCGTCACATGCCGTGCGTTCCAGGAGTACGGGATTCAGCTCCGCAGCCACGGTTGGGAAACCGCCCAGCCGCTCTTTAATCCGTGTGCGCAACTGACTGCGCCATGGGTCAAGGGCCTGACCTGCCTGATAAGCGGACCGTCCGCGCGGGCTTGTTTGTTTTTGCAAATAGGATTCAATATCCGACATACCGTTCATCCCTCCTGTCCATTCAAATAGTATATAAATTATTTAGCTCAACTTCTTCAGGTTATTTCTGTCCTCTCCGTTCTCGAGTAAATGTTTTGTTCAATTTAAATAGATGTATTTAAAAATTTATGGTGGACTTGTCCAGTCTATTATAAATCACCGTACAGCCCGCGAATTGAACATTATTGCCTGTTTTGGGCTTGATTCACACTATTTTGATGAAAAAAAGATATCCTCGCATACCTGAACTTCAGGCTCCGAGAACATCCTTCTTGATCTGGCCTTTTATTCCCTGAACCCAGGTAGCCACCAGTTCCATCTGCCCATCAGTTTCATGAGCGCAGGTACCAGTACCAAACGGATAAGGGTAACATCAATGAATACCGCTGCCGTAATTCCGATCCCGAGCTGTTTTACACCCGCCACGTCAGCAAAGGCAAACGGCACGGTCACTGCTAGCAGAATCGCCGCCGCCGATGTAATCAGACGTCCGGTTGAAGCGAGTCCTTGCTGTACAGCCAGATCACTATCCCCTGTTCGTCTGTATACCTCCTGGATGCGGGACAGCATGAATACGCCATAGTCCATTGAGATACCAAATACGAGCCCAGCAATGAAAACGGGAATCATGATCGCAATGGCAGACGGCTCCATGCCCAAATGTCCCTGATTGAAGACCAGTACAAGGACTCCGAATGAAGCAGCCAGGCTGAGCAGGTTCATCAGAATGGCTTTGATGGGAATGAGTAATGACCGGAATGCTGCGAGCAATACGAGATAATTCGTTACTATAACAAACACCAGCACTTTGGGCAGTTGGCCTGAAACTTCTTGCATGATTTCACGCTGCTTGACTGCCTCTCCGCCATAACGCAGCGGTATTGAGGAAATGGAGTTAGCGGCGTCCTTGTCCCTCATCTGATCGAGCCAGGAAGCAGCCTCATCTGAGCCGGATGCTCCGTGTATGGTAGCTACCATACGAATGGAATGGTCAGACACATATAAACGCAGCCATGAAGGCTGCTGAGATCGGGTTTCGTTCAGCGCTTCAGGCAGAGATGACGATAAAATGTTCATTGTTAATTGGGTTTGGGAGGTGAACTTGTCCGGCAGCATGATTCCCCATGCGGATTCAACACTCATCACATTCGAATCCTGCTGAAGCTCTTGCATTTTATTCAACGCAACCCGCCAGTGGGAAGCACTCAACGGCTCTGCCGTTCCACCAATCACAATTTCTACAGCAGAGACGTTCTTTTGTTCAAAAATGCGCTGTAACTGCTCCGTCGTCTGACGAGACTCCATCCTGGCAGGCAGGGATGAAGCATCTGGAATAGCCAGCTCTAGCCGGGTAACCGGTAAAACAAAAAGAAGCAGTGCACCCGTTCCAAGCAGTGCCATGCGAACTGGGCGTTTCATAATCATGCCTGACCAGACTGCCCAGATTGAAAGTGACTCCATCGTTTTTTGGTGCTTAACCTGCTTTGAAAAAATGGAATACCCGAACCTTTGTCTAAAGATGTGCACTGAATTAAGGGATAGAATCGCTGGCAGTAGTGTTATATTCAGCAGGACCGATATAACGAGCACAATTATGGCTCCCAGGGATACACTCAGGAACATCGGCAGCCTAATCCATAAGAGACCGAGCAGTCCCAACAGCACACATGCCGCAGAAAAGAATACCGCTCTTCCCGCTGTACGCAGCGTTCTCTGCAGTACTTTCTCTTCCCCTGCACCCGCTTCTCCACTATTCTGACCTTGCTGAAGTTCCTCCCTATATCTGCTGAGAATAATCAGGGCAAAGTCGATGCTGAGGGCCATTCCCACCATTGGAATCACGTTGATCACAAAATTGGAGAGCGCCAGATGGTAGCCCATGAGGGAAGTGACCCCCATTGCCGTTATGACACCGGATACCCCCATAATGACAGCAAGGAGAGCCGCATAAAGCCCTCTGAACGCAAAACACAAAATGACGAGAGCAAGCGGCAGACCCACAACCTCTGCCCGTTCCAAATCGCGGAAACTGAGACGGTTTACATCCTGCTGTACAACGGATTTCCCTGTTATTCGGATCATTCCCAAATCGTCTGTTGTAAGTATGGATTGCAGCTGTTCCAGGGGTTGACCCATCTTGTGAGAGGGTACATCAAACCCTAGCAAGGCGTAGGCTACATCCCCCCGCAGCATCTGGCTTCCAGGTGCTTCAAGCGGAGAAATTATGGACGTTACACCTGAAAGTGTGCGAACCTGTTGCAGTCGATCTTGAATCCAGCCTCGGAATTCGGCAAGGGTAGTGCCTGTCTTTTTTTCAAAAAGAAGAATAACCGGATCAGCAGGAACATGGAACTCTTTCTCAAGAACAAGCTCTACAGCATGAGCATCTCCCTGGTTGAAGTTCAATCCATGATCCTGAACATTACCGGGCAATCTCCACGCCCAGACGGCTGACATCCCGATGACAAACACCCAGCAGAGAATGATGAATCGCGGATATCGGCTAATGAGGACAGCAAGGCTGCGATAACCCATACCCAAGCTCCTCTGATATCAGATTGGTAATTCAGTTTCTTTTCAGATCACGCTTTGATTCACGGGCTCTCTTACTTCAACGGATGCAGGAACATAAGTAAAAGGAAGCAATTCCGCTGTGAGTCCCGGTCCAAAAGCAAGCGCAATTCCGCTGGAAGCCTCTTCCCTTATGCTATAATCCTCTCGGATAGCTTGTAATACAAATAGAATCGTCACGGAGGATAGATTTCCATAATCCCGTAGAATGCTTCGGCTGTATTCGACCTGTTCATCCGAGAGCTGGTAAAGCTTCTGCACCGCATCCACGATGCCTCTGCCTCCGGGGTGAATCGCCCAGATTTCAGGTAGATCACTGCCGTTCAGCAAATGTTCAACTTCTGGACCAAGATGCAAGCCGAGCAGCTTCGGAATCTGTGGCGAGAGATACAGATCGAAGCCGGTATTGCCCACTTCCCAGATCATCTCTTCCGAACAGTCTGGCAGCAAAACGGATTGTCCGTCCCCCAGTCGGAACAGTTCCTTGCGCCCTGTTCCGGACAGGCCGACAACACAGGCCGAAGCCCCATCCCCAAAGAAGGACGCTGCGAACAGGTCATCCCGCTTGGCAGAGGGCTGAAAATGAAGGGTGCACAGCTCCACACATACAATAAGAACCGTTGCGTCTTTTTCACTCGTCACAATCGAATTCGCCAATTGTATAGCTTTCAGACCGGCGGCACATCCCTGAAATACAAGCGGAATCCGGTTTACACGCGGCGATAGTTCAAGCTGCTGAATCAGCCGAACATCAAGACCGGGCAGAAACTGTCCGGTACAACTGACGGTAATGAGATGTGTAATCTCCGAAGTTAAAACGACGGCATCCTCAAGTGCCTGACGTGCTGCCTTGAAACCAAGAGGAACGGCAGCCGTCTTATATTTAGTCATACGTTCGGCTGTAGTCGGAACGTTCTCCGCCTGGGTAAAGGGCAGATAACGACAAGACTCTACAGGCTCCAGCAGGTTCGGTTCACATGTATAACGCGTCTCGACACCGCACTGGTTGAATATTCGCTTAGCCCATCGTCTGGAATCCGGCTCATGCTCCAGCGCTTGTGCGAGCCGGGCAGACACATCCTTTTGCTCAATGCGGTGACTAGGCAATGCCGTTCCTATTCCCATGATACTTGCTGCTACTGTTCCATCAAGTTGGTTCATCGGCTCCAACCCCCTTATATATAAAATAGGTTCATGTCACATGTGCAGGATATAGTACAAGTCTATTCAGAGCTTGCCCCCTTTATGTTCATGAAACAAGCAAAGACGGACAACATATGCGAATTACACATAAGTTGTCCGCCTTATTAGACGAAGATTATTATATAGACCTATCCATCTACAGGCTGTTCAGCCTGAACCGATGCTACTCCGGGCGGACCACTGTAAATCTCTCGCCAAGTTTGGCATAGTCATTTCCTGCCAGTCTGCTGATTGGTTTCAGCTGGTCCATTAATATATATTTGGTGGCAGGATCATACACGTTCTCACTGAAATGATACTGTACAATGCGAACCAGAAGCAGATCACTCACGGGTTTCCCCTCATCGTTCGATATCGGAATATGCTGATAGAGTGTGCACTCCATCCGAACAAGCGCTTCCTGTATCCCCGGTACGGACACTACGTTACTTGGCACAGTCGTCAGATTGGTCCGTTCCAGCTCACTTTCGTGGGGCTCCAGCATGGCTGCTGTCTCGTTCATATCCAGAGCGATTGCTTCATCGCAAATATGTACAACCAGTTCTTGCATGGCAAGCACATTGCGTGCCGTATCTTTCATAACCCCTTCCTTGCGAGCAATGGAAATGGATAATAGCGGCGGGTCAGAGCTGACTACATTAAAGAAACTGAAGGGCGCTGCATTAATGACGCTGCCATCTTGAGAAAGTGTTGTCACAAATGCGATTGGGCGTGGTACCACCGAACCGCTCATCAATTTATAGTTTTCTCTTCCGGTTAATTCGCGTGGATCTAGTGTAAACATTCAGAATGTCCCCTTCCTTGTCATGAAGCGATACTCATCTCTCAAGAGCTTCTCTTCATTAATATTATATATCTTAAAATGTTGAAATCACAAAAAAACTCCCTGGTGCTCATCGCACCAAGGAGTATAAACATTCGACTTCGTATTTGATATCTGTTATTTTACGATACTGTTTTGGATGTCTTCCATAATTTGAAGGTTTGCTTGAACTCCGCTATACAACCAGCTACTCGAACGGGTAAATTCGAACAAGTTACCATTTTTCACCGCAGGGATGCTCTGCCAAACCGGATCTTTGAGTGCTTCTGCGCCAGTACCTTCATCACTGTTCACAAAGAAGAGGTAGTCAACATCCATTTCCGCCAATTTTTCAAGCGAGATGGAAGACCAGTTACCCGTCGCATTGGCAGAGATTTCTTTCACCACTTCAGGCTCTGCAAGCCCAAGGTCCTTGTACATTACTTCTCCACTCGATACGTTGTCACTTACGATGAAGAACTTGCCACTCACCAGCCAAATGGCTGCAGCAGATTTCGTTCCACCTGTAACTGTGTTCAGTTTTTCTTTGATTTCTTTGGCTTTGACTTCGTAATCATCCAGCGCTTTTTGTGCTTCATCACCTTTATTCAAAATCTCACCGATTTTCAGCAACGCTTTACGCCAGTCGTTATTGATCTCATCACCAAGTACATACGTAGGTGCAATTTTGCTGTATTGCGCGTATTTTTCACCTTCAACCACACTTTCCGAACCGATAATAATCAGATCCGGGTTGAAACTTACTACCGCTTCAAAAGGAAGATCGAAGGCAATGGTAGGAATACCGTCCAGATCCTTTTGCAAATACTCCTGAATTCCGTTGGCTACAGACCATTGGGCAACTGGCTTAACGCCAAGTGTAACCAAGTTGTCTTCCAGATAGGAAGCGATAATACGCTCGGGATTCGCCGGAATTTTCACTTCGTGGCCCATTGCATCTGTCAGAGTACGTTCTGCTGGAGCTTCTGTCTGTGTCTCTGTCTCCGCTGCAGTATTGTTCTCTGCTGGCTTCGATCCGCATGCTGCCAGCCAAATAGACATGACCATTACCGTGATCAGAAGCATGATCATTTTTTTATTTTGTTTAAACACGTGACTATCCCCTTTCGAAATGAACACCTCAATGGATTGAGTTGTTACGACAGACTTAGACGTTTATACATTATTCATGCATATTATACTTGTATGTACTATTGTCCAATTCCATTGACAATGATAATTGTTATCAACGTAGTTGTCAATGCAGTTTTTGTCCGATAAGGCCGAATGCGCATTCATTTGAACGATTCACATTTGGGCGAATGCCGCCATATGCTAATTCCAGAATACGACGACAGGAAGGATGTTCGTACATGGATTACGTATATAACACATATTCAGGTTATGGAGAAGATCGCTCTTATCAGCTCCCACCTTTGTTTCCAGGTGGCGTTCCAGGTGGTCAGCCCGTGCCAGGTATTCCGGGAGGACCGGGTTCTTACCCCCCTTACACTCCAGGCGGAGGCACAGGCGGTCAACCTCCCTACTTTCCTGGAGGCGTACCTGGGACGACGCCGGGTGTTCCTGCTCAGCTGTCACAGGGCAATCTGCCCACCTTGCTTAGCGCCTATCCTCGCCCTGTAGGTCAGCCCCCTTCAGAGATGGTCTTTCTATATAACCTGATCAAAAGCAGTCCCGGCCTTCTACCGCTATTCATCCAGCAACAACCACAGAATCTGACCCAGGCCGTGCAGTTTGCCCAAACCGGAGTAGCAACGCCTCGTGATCCCGAGCATCGTGTACTGCAAAATTTCTGTTACAACCGCTGGTCTCTTGTATTTACGTACAATGATGTTTACTTAATGTGGCCTTCCACTAATCTGTTCGGTTTTGTCATCGGTTACTTCTATCCGTTTCTGACTCCAGGTATCCTGCTCAATACACAAATTTTGTTTGCTCTTTGCTAAACCCGTTCAGACATAGAAGAAGCGCCCCAGCTGAAGGACAAAACCTTCCACTTGGAGCGCTTTTTTGCCAAAGCAACAACGCAATACTTTTTACACCAGTCGCTGTTTATCCTGACGTCTGCCGCTCTTGCCTACCATTACAACGTAAATTAGCAACGCGCCAAGATCCGCACAAGCGATAACAATGCCCATCGGCACAGCTGTGCCTTCTCCTCCCAGACCTACGAGCGGAGCGACAATGCCGCCGAAGAGAAACGTCATTACCCCAATAAGAGCAGAGGCACTGCCTGCCGATTTCTCCTGATTAGCCATCGCCAGGGCGAAGGAAGCTGTATTAACCAACCCCACACTGGATACCACGAGGAATAAAGGAATCAGGACTGCAATCAGATTGCCTCCAGACAGAATGGCAATGAGCAAAGATGTTCCTCCCAGCGCAGCAGTGAGCAGCCCTGCGATCAACAGACGGGTTTCGGATACTTTACCTGCAAGTCTTCCGGCGATCTGACTTGCCAATATAATGCCCAGACCGTTAATGGCGAAGCAGACACTGAACATCTGCGGGGAGATGCCATATATTTTCTGAAGTACGAATGGCGAACCGGATATGTAGGCAAACATGCCAGCAGCTACGAACCCTTGGGTTAAAGCATATCCCATGAACTGGCGATCTCCCGCAATTTTGCGGAATGTAACCAGGGTCTGCTTCAGCCCTCCGCTGGATCTGCGTTCTGGAGGAAGGGTCTCTCCAAGACCAACCACCACAGCAATTAAAGTCAAAATACCGATGATACTCAGCAAAATAAATACGCCGCGCCACGATGTATACGCGAGCAATTGTCCACCGATAATCGGTGCAGCTATCGGTGCGACACCATTAATCAGCATTAAGAGCGAGAAGAAACGTGTCAGCTCCGGTCCGGAATACACGTCCCTTACCACCGCACGCGAGATGACAATTCCCGCCGCTCCCGCTGCCCCCTGAATGAACCGAAGCACAACAAAAGAACCCATGGTCGGGCTGACCAGGCAGAGTATGGAAGCGATTGTATAGAGAATAAGACCCGCAATAAGCGGCATACGACGACCACGCACATCACTTAGAGGCCCAGCCAACAGCTGTCCTGCCGCCAGCCCGACCATACATGCCGTAAGACTGAGCTGGGCATAAGAAGTGGAGGACTGAAATTCATCGGCCAGTGTGGGCAGTGCCGGCAAATACATATCCAGGGACAGCGGGCCAAAGGCCGACAGTGTCCCCAGAATCAGTGCCATACGTACCCTGGATGTAGAATGGGTGCTTAATGAGGCTGGTGTACTTTTCATATGAATAACATATTCCTTTCCCTGCGGTAGTTCTCTTTTCCTTAGTGTTCTCCGTCTCCCAGCAGCTTGAGCAGGTTGGAAGGCAGTGTGAACTGTTGATTGTTAATGATAATACGACGCAGCTCTTCTTCATCCCGATCGTTCTCGGCATCCTTGATTTCCTGAATCTCCCGGTGCAGCCTCTCCATTTGCTGGTCCAGTGCGTTCGCAGAGTCCGCTGCACTTTTCAGTTCTTTGGTCAAACGCTCGGGAACATCCTTATTGTATTTATAAAAGATTTTATGCTCCAGGCTCGCCCAGAAATCCATCGCAATCGTCCGAATCTGAATTTCCACACACGCCCGTTCTTCTCCATTAGACATGTAAACAGGCACCTCCACCAGAAGATGAAGGCTTTGGTAGCCGTTTGGCTTCGGATTCTGGATATAATCTTTTACCTCCAGCACACGCAGATCACTTTGGTTGCACAACATATCCTTAATGCGATAAATGTCTGAAATAAAGGAACAGGTAATGCGTACGCCAGCGATATCCTTAATATTATTCTTGATACTTTCAAAGGTTAACTCATGATTTTTGCGGAACATCTTGTTCATAATGCTCTCAGGTGACTTCAATCTGGATTTCGTATGTTCTATCGGGCTGTAATCATGCAGGGACTGGAATTCTTCCTTCAGCACCTCAATTTTGGTCTCCATTTGATCCAAAGCAAATTTATAGATCATCATAAATCTCGTAATTTCGTATTTGAATTTCTTGAATTGATCAATCGGATGTGGAGCGTTCATCATGGTTTTCTTCCTTTCTTCGTGCACACTAAAGTTAGTTTTATGAATAAGAGGACATCGGTCAATCCACATGTCTCCTGAACCATTATAAATCATATGGAGCCAATAAACGAATTTCTCGCAACGAACCCTCGTTGCTGACTGGAAGGTATGGGAACCTCGTTTAGGCGCATCCTAAAGAAGGAACATTTTCCATTGGCATCCCATTTCAGATGAAAGAGGTTGATCTCCCTGCTCTATCATGTGACATATTCGTCCGATGCGCTCCGGGTAAAAGGCTATTTAGGCCTGCCGGACGGTTGCCCCCTCCCCGCCTTTTCAGCATATGAAAAAGCATATACCAGCTCTGCCCTTTCAGGCTTCGCCTTATCACAACAATCCATGCAAGTACAACAGCTCACAAGCCGCTATCCTCCTGCAAAACAACACACTTTGGACGGGAATGGTGCACGTTGGCCGGTTCTGATCTATTGCCGCGGCGGGCTGGGCAACTATGGTGGGGTAAATACTGCTTGGCTGGAGCAATTTGTACATAAAGGTTATATCGTCTTTGCTCCATCCTATCGTGGCAACGAGGGTGGCGAAGGGCATGACGAGTATGGCGGTCGAGATACCGAAGACGTGCATGCCGCTTACCGGCTCGTTCAGGAGTGGCCCTTTGCCAATACAGAACGAATTTCAATGATGGGATTTTCTCGTGGAGCCATTAATGCCGTACATACTGCAACGACCTACAATGAAGGGCCTGGGCAGATACATAAACTGGTGCTTTGGAGCGGTGTCGCCGATGTGGAACGCACCTATCATGAACGAACCGACTTGAGACGTACATTGAAAAGAGTGCTTGGCGGTTCGCCACGTTCCGTTCCGGAAGCTTACCTCGCCCGTTCTCCCTTGTCGAAGGCACACAAACTTCACTGTCCTGTGCTGATTATGCATGGCACGTCGGATACACAGGTGAATTACAGTCATGGAACCCGGATGTATCATTGGCTGAAACGCAGAGGCGTGAGCGTTACGTTTCACGCTTATGGGGGACAGGATCATCGTTTTCAGGAGAAGGTGCATGAGGCGGCGGTGAACAATATGTTTGACTGGCTTGCCGCACCTTAGCTTTAAGCTAGAGACGATTTAAACATGTTTGCTGATATGAGAAGTTTGAATTGCATCATGAACTTCATTTTGAAGGATCATGCGTTGTGGATGTATACTGGAGGGGTTACGTTTTTTGGAAAGGACGGATAATTATGAATCAAAATACCCTCCAAAAGTACGCGATGCTGCTGCTATGCCTGTCTGCCGGAATGGTCGATGTGATCGGATACTTGGGACTGGGGCATGTGCTTACAGCCAATATGACGGGCAATATTGTGCTGCTGGGGATTGCGATTGCCCGTGCTCAGGAATTTGTTGTGCTGCGCGCACTGCTTGCCCTCATTGGTTTTATTGCCGGAAATGCCATAGCGGCACATATGATCGGACGTGTGCAGACGAAAAATGGCTGGTCTTCCCGGGTTACAACGGTGTTCACTGTAGAAAGTATATTGCTTCTGCTCTTTGCCATCGCGATGATCAGTCCTTATTCGGAACAATTGTCCTATATGCTCATTGCCATCCTCGCCGCGGCTATGGGGATGCAAACGACTGCTGCGCGCCGCATTGGGATTGCCGGTATCTCAACGACCGTGCTCACTAATAATCTGGCCGCCGTGGTTGAGGATGCAGTAAGCATTCTTCAGCGGCTGAGACATGCCAATATTCGCTCACTGGTCAGAGCACTGTCAGCAGATGCGTACCTTCGCGCAGGCGCCGTGGTGATCTATTTGGGCGGCGTTATTCTAGCTGCGATTCTATTCCACCACGTACCTATGACGGCAGTCTGGATCCCTGTTCTCATCGTTGGTGGTGTCACCCTATACGCCCGTTTATACTCCAGGAGAACAGCCAAAACAGCGACGGATGACATGCAAAGCTAGCTCTTATAAGATTATTCTACTATTTTATTACATTAATGATGCTTCCTGTCTGATAAGTTCAACCAGATGCTGTGCGGCAGGAGATAACACTTCCCCAGCTCGTGTACATACGGCTACCGTGTTTTTCAACTGCACACCTCGAACGAATACACGTGCCAGCTTGCCTTCTTGGACATCTTCCTTTACAACAAGAGAAGAAATAAAGTTGGCTCCATACCCTGCTTTTACCGCACTGATCGTTTCGTTCAATCCATTAAACTGAAGCGCAATGCGGGGAGCAGCCAGGTTGTTTGTTGTGCAAAGAGAAACCAGACGCTCCCGTGTAGCACTGCCCTCTTCGCGCATGATGAAGGGCTCCGCTACCATCTCCTGAAGCTCAATTTCTTTCCCCGCGTAAGGATGATCAGGATGGACGACAAACCACATTTCATCTTCAAACAATTCGTCCCAATGGATACCTGAATGTGTAATGCCACTTCCACCATACACCGCAATCTCGGCCTCATAACGCAGCAGTTGGTCAAAAGCCATCCGGGTATTGGTTGTGCTCACTACCAGCTCCACATCCTCGTGCATCTGCTTAAAACGGGCAATCCAGCCCGGCAGCAGAAAATTCGATGGCAAATAGGTTGCGGTAAGACGAATCAGCCCTTTTTTGCCCGCCCGAAAATCCTCTACAAAGTTCTCGACATCCTGTTCCAGCATGAACAGACGTTCCGCATAGCCTGTTAATTGTGTTCCTGCATCGGTAAGGACCAGTCTTCTCCCCTCCGAAGCGAATAATTGAATGCCCAGTTCCCGCTCAAATTTCTTCACCTGGGAGGATACCGCTGGCTGGCTAATGTTGAGTTCTTCCGCCGCACGCGTAACTCCGCCAAATCTCACGATGGCATGAAACAATCGTAATCCGTGCAAATTCAAGCCTTACACCTCCTTCACTTGAAATATATAATCTAAAGTTATATTAACATACATAATATATATTTTATTTATATATCTGTTCACTTTATAGTTGAAGTATGAAATCCAATACATGCAATCGGAAAGGAACAGATGACGATGAACAATCTGAATGTTTCTGCTCAACAGCAAACCTGGGGTCAAGTCGACGACTATTTGAACGCCTTATTAATTCCCTCAGATTCCCTTCTGGAGCAGGCTCTAAGTACAAATACAGAAGCCGGCTTGCCCGCCCATGATGTAACGCCCAATCAAGGGAAACTCCTTCAGCTCCTGCTTCAAATACAAGGCGCAGCACGTGTGCTCGAAATCGGGACACTTGGCGGATACAGTACGATCTGGATGGCAAGGGCCCTTCCCGAACACGGAAGCATCGTTACACTGGAGGCTGAGCCACACCATGCAGATATGGCACGAACCAATCTTACGCGTGCAGGACTTATGCACAAGGTTGATCTTCGAGTAGGTCCGGCTCTGACTACTCTTCCCGACGTTCAGGAAGAATACAGGGAGCCCTTTGATTTTATCTTCATTGATGCTGACAAACCAAGTAATCCTGATTATCTGAGATGGGCACTGCGTCTGGCTCGCCCGGGAAGTCTGATCATTGGTGACAACATCGTCAGGGACGGTGAAGTTATCAATGCAGACAGTACGGACCGCAGAGTTTTGGGCGTTCAATCTTTCCTGAAATTAATTGCGGATAACCCGCGTCTTGAAGCGACAGCACTTCAGACTGTAGGCAGTAAAGGTTATGATGGATTCGTAATTGCCCGTGTGCTGGAGTCTCCTATGACAAAATAAACAATGGTCAATTCTTCCGCAAATCCCCTATTCCTGTTAAACTGAAATTACTGCACAGGCAGACTGGGGGAAACCACTTGAGACTTTTACAACAGATTCATGCTGAAATTCGGGGCTGGTCCCGCAATATTCAATTGTTTTTTCTGGCAAGTATCTTGTATCAGATCGGAAATGGCATGTTCTCTGTCTTGTACAATCTGTACATTCAGGGTCTCGGCTATAATGATACAATGAACGGCCAGATTGTAAGTATTCAATCACTTGCAACAGCGATTATGTTTGTTCCCATTGGACTCTGCGGCGATTTTTTCAGCCGCAAACGGCTCCTGATTACCGGCGCTTTGTTCAGCGGAATCTTCCTGATTGGCCGCTCCTTCGATTATTCTGCCAGCGGACTGATCTGGTTTGCTGTATTTTCGGGACTTTTTGCTGGCGTATTTCAGGTACTGGCCATTCCTTTCCTCGCTGAGAATGTGAAGAAGAGTCAACGACTGAAGATGTTCAGCTATTATTCCTCCCTCGTGCTTGCTTCTCAGGTCCTTGGCAGCTTGGGTGGCGGCGTGTTTGCAGACCTGCTTCATACGGCAGGACTTGCCAAAGTCACGGGTCTGCAAACGGTATTGTTTGTGGGTGGGGCAGCCACGCTGGTTGCGTTTATCCCGATGTTATTTGTATCCGAGGATAAGAAGGCACCGCAAGCGGATACTCCGGTACAACCTGTCACTGAATCTGCAACATCTGCAAGTGATGGTAAACAGGGTGTCGTTCATTCTGCAGAACAAGACAGCAAGAACGATACCCTTAGCCAAAAGAAAGATTCCCGTTTGATTGGACAATTTGTCATCACCCAATTATTGATCGGATTTGGTTCCGGACTGGTTGTGCCTTATCTCAATCTGTATTTTACCAACCGTTTTTCGGTGTCTTTAAGTGCCATGAGTCTGCTAATTTCATTGGGTCAGATCATGACCATTGTATCGATGCTGATTGGACCCACACTTGCGGCTAAGGTGGGAAGTGTTCGGGCTGTCGTCATCTTCCAGGTCATGTCGCTGCCCTTCCTGCTGTTAACCGGCTTCACGAATCTGCTGCTCATCGCTTCGGTGAGTTTCTTGTTCAGACAAGCACTGATGAATGCGGCCAATCCGATTCAATCCGCCATTCTGGTGGACAGAGTATCGGATAAACGCCGTGGAATCGCCAATTCTCTGATGCAGACTGCCTTTATGATTGGATGGGCGACCATGGGACCTGTTCAATCCTATCTTGTGACCACTTATGGCACATATTGGGGTTATGCAATCACGTTCAGCATTACAGGCAGTTTATACGTGATTTCATCGCTAATGTACTATATGATGTTCAAAGAACCGAAGCCTTCTGCCCGTGTAATTACGGCGAACAGATAAATGACAGCAATTCAGCAGGATAGCGGGATCGACCTGCTCTCCTGTTCTGCTTCGTAATAAGCCAATCACCGTTCAAGGATCAATCATTGTATCTTATCATCAGGAGTGATCTTACATGTACTTCAATCTACCCCATGCAGCCGAAAGACGATGCAGATGGAACTGATGCACAAGCTCGGTTCCCACGTTGTCTTTCGGTTTTTTTTGAGTTTGGGTGTCTCTGTCCTTGGTGGGTTCATATTTACAGCGATCCATACCCCCATCCCTTGGCTTCTTGGACCAATGATTTTTATGCTGGTTGGTTCACAGATTGCCAAGCTGCCGCTCTTGTGGCCCACTTCCATTCGGGACTATGGCATTCTAATCGTCGGTTACTCCATCGGATTAACACTGACGGGAGAAGCGCTTCAAGGCATTTTGCACCAGCTTCCCATGATGCTGCTCATGACCTTACTCTTAATCGGATTATGTACCTTGACCGCCTATGTTGCTTCTAAACTGACAGACTTTGACTTTTCCTCCCTGCTGGTTGGCAGCATTCCCGGCGGACTGTCCCAGATGATCTCCCTTGCGGAAGAGATGAAATCCATCAATCTGACGCTCGTTACTTTTTTGCAGGTAACCCGGCTCATCATGATTGTATTCTGTGTTCCGTTCCTGCTGTTCAGTCCATGGATCGGGGGAACGGCAGGTGGGGGAACGAATCAGCCTATTATTGAGACAGCAACATGGGCAGCGCTCTTTCCCGAAATCTTGCTCTATGCCCCGCTCTGTATTGCAGGTGCATGGATTGCACGCAAGCTTCGGTTCCCTACCGCATTTATGCTTGGACCCATGATCGTGATGTGTGTTATTCAATTAAGCACAACGATGCACACACCCAATCTGCCGTCGTCCCTGCTTAACATTTCGCAATTAATGATTGGCAGCCATGTGGGTCTGATGCTTCGTCCTCAGCAGCTGCAACGCAAGATGCAGACCGTAACACTCGCAATCACGAGCAGTGTTCTCCTCATTGCAGGTTCGCTTGGCTTGAGCTATATATTAATGAAGATATTCTCCCTCTCGGCCGCTACATCGTTGCTGAGCATGGCACCTGGCGGAATGGATCAGATGAGCATCATGGCTCATGAAGTCAATGCTAACCTCTCGGTTGTGTCTGGATATCAGTTGTATCGCATCTTATTTATATTCTTTATCGTTTCTTCGGTCCTAAAGATGATTCTCATGCGTATGTTGAGGAAAAAAGAAGCGATTACCCGCTCTTCGGTCACGTAAAGCGAAAGTGAACATAAAAGAGAGTATCCGCCTGATTTTTGCCTGCGGATACTCTCTTTTATATGTCTGCTCAAGTTATGAATAAACCCGACTATACATCCAGCTTACAATGCCCACGGTTACAGCGGCCGCTACAATAATAAATGCATAATAGCCAAGTTTGCTTTTTGCCCCTGATGTCTGCTTGTCATAGAAGTCTGAGTTTCGCCTGTAGAATCCCATCCACAGTTCTCCAATCATATTCATAACGATCATTATAAACCCTTTGGCAAGTTCCATTTATCCAATACCCCTCTTATCTCAAATCTTTTCCATATTAAGTATAATTATCCTTTTCTCTCAAAACAACTCGGTCACGCTGAACTCGGGGCAGTTTCCTGTTCGAGCCAGCTCAATCGTTCAAACGCCTCCTGATCTGTGCTGCCACACATCTCTTCCGAAGCCTGTAATCCGCTGCATACAGCGGGGCGCTCTTTCTGACCGAAGATCCCACAGCGATTGTCCTCCGTCAGCTGTACACAACGCACACCTGCCGGCTTGCCGTCAGCCATCCCGGGTATCGGCGATGAGATCGAAATCGCGATACAGCATGCGGCACAGCCTGTCCTGCATTCCATAATTATTGTCCTCCCTCCATATCTGACATTCAACCTGATCCACGATTCACCCATGTCCACGTCCGGGCCAACCCCTGTGCAATTCTACGATTCATGGTTCCATTCGAGAAATATCCGCCATGACTCAACGGATTCCAGCTCCCGATTATACCGCCAGAGTTGATTTCCATGTCTTCTTTGACCGCCGCCTCATATGCCGGATCAATAGGGCGCAGCGGGTAACCCAGAATATCATCCCGATCATAAAAGTTAATCCACTCGCCTTCCAGCCCAGGGAAATACTGCTCCGCCAGCGGCGAAGGCACCTGAATTGGCCGGCTAAAATCATGATATCGTAAGCTCCATAACGGCAACGTCGTTCCAAAGGAATAAAAGTTCGTTAAGGTATCTCCCCGTTCCAATGCGGAAGTCACATCCACGATGGAAGGTGTGCGACTAGACGGATATTGCAGATCATAGAAGAAATTGCTTGCAATCACTGCCCCTAGACTATGAGCAATAATACAGAGGGGAGCATCTGGCCCATTCCGCTGTGCAAGTGCATGCATCGCCCGATTCAGCGTACGATGTACCGCATCATAGTTATGACCTTGATTTTCCACGGGTTGATACGCGACAGCATCAGCCAGATAATGGATAACAAATCGACGCAGCACTTGATAGTTCAATCTCTGAGAGCTGACAAGCTGCTGAAACAGCGCCTCTTCCCGTTCCTCAAATACATCAGCCCAAAATACCGGCTCAATATCCAGAACCTGCTTGGCTGCTCCCGGCAACACCATAACCTGATCCAATTCCTTATGCAAACGCGAAATCAGTGTATCCGCATAATCTTCCTTTTGCATACCCAGACCATGAATGACCATTACCGCAACACGAGTCATGGCTCTCCTCCTCCGTCCATTGACTAGCCACTCTCTTTGAACCATATGAACTTCTTCACCTGAACATGCTTTCCGATCGCTGTGAACATGAGATTTTGCACATACATTCTAGTTACAGTTTACCACGATACAAATAAAAAAAAGAACTGCATAAAAAGTCATACCACACAAGTGGTATGCGTTCAGCTTTTATTCTGAATCTCAAGATGAAAAAAGAAGCTGCGATATTCGCAGCTCCCCCATTGTTCGTAACTTAGCCTTTCAAATGAACCTTAAGCACACCGTTCTGATTGGATGTAACATCACCTGTAGTGACCTCCACCCGATCAACCATATCCTGACCGTCCGGAATAATGATTGGTGTAATAAGCGGATATCCCGCAGCTTCAATCACTTTACGGTCGAATTCAAGCAGCGTTTGCCCAGCTCTTACCTTCTCTCCAGCTTCAACATGCATGTTAAACCCTTCGCCTTTGAGAGATACGGTGTTGATCCCGACATGAATCAGAATCTGCAAGCCACTCGCGTGTTCAAGAATGACAGCATGTTTGCTTTTGATCACATGGGCAACCTGGGCATCAAACGGAGCAACCACCTGATTGCCGGAAGGTTCAATCGCGACGCCTTCACCCATTTGTTTCTCTGCAAACGCCGGATCAGGTACTTGTTCAAGCGGAACGGCTGTACCTGTTAAGGGTGCCATGATTTCCAGCGTATTCACTGGCTCATCCGCCACCTGAGCAGCACTGCGTGTACGTTGCTCTGTATTTGTATTAGTTGTAGTTGTGCTTGAAACTGATTTAGCTGTAGGTGTTTGACTGCCTGCTACAGTAGCTTGATCTGCATTGCGGTCTTCTTTTCTCAACTTCGCTCTTCCGAAAAGAACCGTCAGTACAAACGGAACAACCAGTACAATCGCCATACCGATGAAGAATACTCCCCATTTGTTCGGGAAAATCGACAGGAATCCAGGTACGCCACCTACACCAATAGAAGTGGCCTGAACATTATTCATCGTGAGCAGTACGCCGCCAATCGCAGAACCGACCATACCGAAGATAAACGGATAACGATAACGGATATTCACCCCGAAGATCGCCGGCTCGGTTACCCCGAGGAAAGCTGACACGGATGAAGTCGCCGCAAGTCCTCTCATCTTCTTCTCACGAAGCACGAGCATCATGGCAAGTGCGGCTGAACCTTGCGCGATATTGGACAGCGCCAGCATCGGCCACAGGAACGTTCCGCCCTGGCTACCAATCAGTTGTACGTCTACCGCCAGGAACGTATGGTGCATGCCTGTGATAACGAGCAATGCGTACAGTCCACCGTAGATCAGACCGCCCAGGGCCGCGTATGAATCGTAAATATAGATCAAGCCGGATGTAATTCCATTCGCAATCGCAAATGTAACCGGACCAATGATTGTAAATGCCAGGAACCCGGTAATCAATAAGGTGACAGGAGCTACGACCAGCAGTTTGATCGAATCATGCACCCTTTTGTTCAGGAAAATCTCCAGCTTGGCAAGCAGATAGGCTGATACCAATACCGGCAGAACCTGCCCTTGATAACCGATCTTCTCAATATGCCAGCCGAACAGATTCCACGTAGGCACAGTGCCTTCGTTCACTGCATTGGCGTAACCATAAGCACTCAGCAGATCCGGATGAACCAGAATAAGACCAAGCACAATTCCGAGCAACGGACTGCCGCCGAACCTTGTTACAGCGGACCAACCAATTAATGCTGGCAGGAAGGTGAAGGCTGTGCTCGCGATGGTATTGATAATTGATGCGAGATCCTTCCATGCTGGATATACATCCACCAGTGATTTTCCATCAAAGAAAATGCCCGGCCCTGTCAAAATATTATTAATACCGAGCAAGAGACCGGCCGTGATGATGGCTGGCAGGATCGGAATGAAGATGTCCGATAACGTTTTGATCGCACGCTGGATTGGGTTTTGCTTTTTACCCGCAACAGCCTTCACGTCATCCTTGGAAGCGCGTTCGCCTCCGGTAATCTGAATCATTTCATCATACACTTTATCTACAAGCCCAGGTCCGATGACCACCTGGAATTGTCCTTGAGAGGAGAACTGGCCTTTGACGAGATCGTTCTGCTCCAGACTTTCCGTATCTACTTTACTTTCGTCGTATAGGGCGAACCGGAGGCGTGTGACACAATGTGTTGCAGCTTCAATATTTTCTTTGCCGCCGACCGCGCGTACGATCTCCTCAACCTGTTTTTTATCCATTGCCATATTGTCACTTCCCATTTATATAATGTGAATTAGTCCTGTTGCGGTACAAGCCACATATAGGATGAATACGGGCTAAGAGAGATTTCTTGCTCCAGTGCAGGCGAGGCTTCTGTATTGCCAATCAGCAACTCTGCTGATTTACCCGCAATGTGATCATTCCAGACAGCATCCGAGAAAGCAAAAGTTACGTCCCGCTTGCTGAAGTTGGATACTACAATGAGCGTCTCGCTTCCAATGGTCCGCGCATATGCAAATACATCCGGATGTGCATCGTCCAAACGTTCATACAGACCATCAGTCAGCACACGAACCTGTTTGCGCAGAGCAATCAGCTTGCGATAGTGATAGTAGATCGAATTCGGGTCAGCCATCTGCTGTGCCACATGAATCGACGGATATCGTTCATCCACTTTGATCCACGGTGTACCCGTAGTAAATCCGGCATTTTCGCTTCCATCCCATTGCATTGGTGTCCGGGAATTGTCACGGGAACGCTCTCTCACAATCTGGAATGCTTCCTCAGCAGATTTGCCCCGTTCTTCCTGAAGCAGTCGATACATATTTGTCGATTCAATATCACGGAACTCGCTAACGTCGTTCCAGACCGGATTCGGCATCCCGATCTCTTCGCCCTGATATACGTATGGTGTTCCCTGCATGCCATGAATGGTCGTAGCAAGCATTTTGGCACTCTCAGCACGATAATCGCCATCATCAGCGAAACGAGACAACGCACGGGGTTGATCATGGTTGTTCAGGAACAACGCGTTCCATCCACCACCGGCCTGCATTCCTGTCTGCCACTCACTGAACAGCTGCTTCATCGCTTCGAAATCGTAAGGCATAAGCTCCCACTTCTGTCCGTTCGGATAATCCACTTTCAGATGGTGGAAGTTGAACGTCATCGAGAATTCCCGGGAAGCAGGGTTCGAATATTTAATACAGTGCTCCAGCGTAGTCGAGGACATCTCCCCAACCGTTACCATATTGTGTGGTCCAAACACGTCTTCATACATCTCCGTAATGTACTCATGCACACGTGGGCCATCGGTATAGAACTTGCGTCCGTCGCCTGGGGAAACGCTACCATCATCATCAGGGAAACGCTGGTCCTTGGAGATCAGGTTGATAACGTCCATGCGGAAACCATCTACACCCTTCTCCGCCCAGAACTTGATCATGTCCCGTACTGCCTTGCGTACCTGCTCGTTCTCCCAATTCAGGTCAGCCTGTGTTTTGTCAAACAACGTCAGGAAATATTGTCCTGTCTGCTCATCATACTGCCACGCAGGTCCGCCAAACTTGGATTGCCAGTTATTCGGTACACCACCGTCCGGCGCAGGGTCCTTCCAAATATAATAATCACGATAAGGGTTATCCTTGGAAGAGCGTGATTGCTGGAACCACTCATGATCCGTAGAAGAGTGATTCACCACGATATCAATCATCAGCTTCATGTCACGTGCCTTCAGACCTTTAAGCAGTTCGTCAAAATCCTCCATCGTACCAAAATCAGGATTAATCCGATAATAGTCCGCTACATCATACCCGTTATCATGCTGTGGAGATACATATACCGGCTGCAGCCACACGATATCAATTCCGAGATGCTGCAAATAATCCAGCTTTTCGGTTAATCCCCGAATGTCTCCGGTACCTGATCCGGTTGTATCGTTGAAGCTCTTGGGATATACCTGATACACCGTGGAGGTTTTCCACCACGATGATGAAGTTGTGTTCGTTGAACTCATGTTAACGCCTCCAATAAATTGTATTGCTTATATGGTTCTCTTGGCCTAACTTCATTTATATATTACATAACTAAACATGTATATACAAGTTGAAACTTAAATATGCTATCTTTTGCCTCTTTTACACATTCCCCATTATTGATTCCTCTGTAACAATTATTTTGCTGCATACGTTCGTGAACTCCATGATATCTGTATCCAAAACAAAAAAAAGACGTCTGTCTCCCCACCATTTCATGGGGTTAAACAGACGATTCAGATTTAAAAATTCGATAAGTTTAAATATCACGCAAAGCCCGATCACTTCCTGTTTTTTACAGCATTTCTGTCGAAATGATTCCTTTACCCTGTTCTCTTTTGTTCAAATTCGCCGAGGATAAGGAAGCTTGATCTTCTCTTTCCAGCTCTTGGGCACTGATCTCTCCTGAGAGCACAGCCCGCATACGTTTTTGGTCCAACAACCCTTCCCATTTTGCAACCACAAATGCCGCTACACAGTTGCCCATCAAATTCGTGAATACTCGCATGGTATCCATGAAGCGGTCTGCACCGAGCAGTAAGGCAACTGCAGCTACCGGGAAAGCATTCAGGGCCGCCGCAGTAGCAGATAAAGCAAGGAATGCTGAACCAGGCACACCTGCCATGCCCTTGGAGCTAAGCATTAATACCAGTAAAATCGTAATCTCCTGTCCCAGTGTCAGATCAATACCAACCGCCTGAGCCAGAAACACGGTTGCCAGCGATAGGTAGATCGAGGCTCCGTCCAGATTGAACGAATAGCCTGTTGGAACTACGAGCCCGACGACCGCACGATCACAGCCTGCTTTGGTCAGCTTGTCCATCATTCGGGGCATAACGACCTCCGAGGAACCTGTGCCAATCGCCAGCATGACTTCGGAGCGGGTATATTTTACAAATTGCAGAAAGTTCAGTCCTGTAATCCACCAGGCAGCCAGGGCAAGCATCACCAGGAATAACAACGCCGCTCCATAACATGCAATAATCAGCAACCCGAAGGATGACAGTGTGGAAGCACCATAGGCTCCTACTGTATAAGCCATAGCTCCGAATGCACCGATTGGCGCCAGCTTCATGATGTATCCGATTATGCGGAACAGAATACCCAGTACATTTTCAATCAGCGTCAGCACATTCTCTTTTGCCTTACTCTCCGTCGCCGCCAAAGCTACCCCAAATAAACAGGCAACGAGCAGTACTTGCAGCAATGCGTTTTGTGCAAAAGCATCGACAACACTTGTCGGGATAATATTCATAATAAAGTCCACCACATGCGGCAGCTCGGAACCATTGGTTTTGGCTTTGATGCCGCTGGTATCCAGAGTCGAAGGGTCCACGTTCATGCTTGCACCAGGACGAAGCAGATTGGCAGTGCCAAGTCCAAGGACAAGCGCAACCGTCGTTGCAATCTCAAACCACAGAATCGCTTTGAGTCCAATGCGGCCAACCGACTTCAGATCACCGATTTTGGCAATGCCTGTCACGATCACCATAAAGATCAATGGTGCAATGATCATTTTGATCAACTTGATAAAGCCTGTTCCGAGCGGTTGCAGCAGACTGCCCAGATCAGGCCACAGAATGCCTACACCAATTCCGATGATAACCACTACAATAATTTGAAAAAATAATGATTTCACAAATGACATGAACGCTCCCCCTGTTTTCGATCAATTCGGATCTCCGGTTGGTTTCCGTGTAATTTTTTATAACATTCGGGGAAGGTTTTCAACAATGCCAATTGCATTTTTTTGTGATCCGTACCAACTATTCAGGTCAAAATTGAACTTGAAACCGAAAAAAAGACGAATACCACGTCAGTTATCTTGACGTCATATTCGTCTTTAGCTGTTATTTCTTTTAGTATTGAACAGTGCTCAATAAAAGATCATTAGAGAGTAAGGGACTGTCCTGGTGCCAGTACACGACCTTCGAGACCTTTCTCAGCCAGTTGCTGAACAAAACGTTCCGCATCCTGACGGATGACCGGAAATGTATCATAATGCACCGGAATCGTCAGCTTGGCATTGAACCACTCAGCGGCTTGAAGTGCATCCTCCGGCCCCATGGTGAAATGTCCGCCTATAGGCAGGAACGCTACGTCGATGTCATGACGATCACCAATCATTTTCATATCACCGAACAAGCTGGTATCCCCGGCATGCAAAATGGTTTTGCCACCTATGTTAATAATATATCCTGCAGGCAATCCTGCGTACATGATCCGTTGTTCCTCTTCCAGCACGATGCCGGATGTATGGAAAGCCTGAATCATTTTGGCTTGGGCAAAACCAAGATCCACCGTTCCACCCATGTTCATGCCTATGGTGTCCAGACCTTTCCATGACATATATGTAGCCAGCTCGACAATGGCAACCACCTTGGCATGATTGGCCTTGGCAATCGGTTCAGCATCCAGAATGTGATCCATATGGGCATGTGTCAGCAAAACAGCATCGGTCTTGATATCTTCCGGTTTGGTGACAGCAAGTTCATTGCCACGCAGGAAAGGATCAATAATCAACGACTTCTCTTCTGTTCCCAGTTGTACACTGGAGTGTCCGTGGAAGGTAATATTCAGCAACTTGTTGTCCTCCTGACATATGTGTTCTTTTCGATTGATTTCAACATTTATTATAAATCAAACCTCTTCGCCAAAGCAAAATTGTGCCTTATCGCTGCATTTGATAAACTCTTGCTTCATACGGCTGGAGGAGAATTACACCTTCATCAGTGGAATAACGTTTGCTTACATTGCTGATGAGTAGTTTGGCACGCTCAGCTTGCCAGCCTTCCGGCCAGTGCATCTCAGGCTCATGCTCACGGAAGTTCAGGATGACCAATATCTGCTCATCATCCAGTGTTCGGGTATAGGCATAGATATCGGGGTCATCTGGCAGCAACAGCTCATATGCCCCGTAGATGAGCACTTTATATTGTTTGCGAAGTGCAATCAGCCTGCGGTAATAATGTAAAATGGACTGTGGATCACGTTCGGCATCGGCCACATTAATCTCGGTATAATTCTCATTCACCTGAATCCATGGCTGGCCATCGGTGAATCCGGCATGCTCCGTATCATCCCACTGCATCGGCGTACGAGCATTATCCCGACTCTTGCGCCAGATCGCCTGCATGACTTCATGCTTCGCTTTACCTTGACCAATATAATGATTGTAATAATTTTTCGTCTCGATATCCCGGTATTGCTCAATATCCGAGAAGGCAACATTGGTCATGCCGATCTCTTCGCCTTGGTAAATGTACGGCGTACCTTCCAATGTAAGCATCCATGTAGCCAGCATCTGGGCAGATCGCACCCTGTACCTTCCATCATCACCAAAGCGGGATACCGGACGCGGCTGATCATGATTGCCCATATAATTGGCATTCCAGCCTCTGTCATGCAGCACGGTTTGCCAGCGGCTCATAATTTCTTTCAGCTCGGGCAGCTTCCACTCCCGATAGTTCCATTTGCCGATTCCGGACGATTGGGCGTCCACAAACATATGCTCAAACTGGAACACCATATTGAGTTCATTCCGATCTGTCCCAACATAGGCCAGCGCCTGTTCCGGTCCAAGCCCCGAAGTCTCTCCAACGGTCATTGGACCGTATGGCTTCAGGATCATGTCGTTGAGTTTGTTCAGAATCGAATGCACCTGTTCGAGATTGGAAAACAGCTGGTACGCTGGAACGACTGGCAGATTATCCGGATTATGCGCGCTGGGTAACCCCTCTGCCTTGGCGATATGCGCCACCGCATCGAACCGGAAACCATCCACACCTTTTTGCAACCACCAGTGCACCATCTCATACATCTCTTCTGCCATCTTTGCATTGTTCCAATTCAGGTCGGGCTGGTGTTCAGAATAGAGGTGCAAATAATATTCATTTGTTTCAGGATCATGCTTCCACACTGAACCCCCAAAATAGGACTCCCAGTTGTTTGGAACCTGGCCATTTTTGCCTGAGCGCCAAATATAATAATCCCGTTTCGGATTCACTTTCGATGAACGTGACTCGACAAACCATGCGTGTTCATCCGACGTGTGATTCAGCACCAGATCCATCATGATCTTGAGACCACGCTTGTGAGCCTCGGCCAGCAAACGATCAAAATCCTCCATCGTGCCATATTTGCGTAATATAGAGTAATAATCCCGGATATCATATCCGTTATCATGACCAGGTGAATCGTAGATTGGACAGATCCAAATCACATCCACGCCCAGTCCAGTCAAATAATCGAGCTTGTCATATATCCCCTGCAAGTCACCCAAACCGTCCCCATCCGAATCTTTGAAGCTGTTGGGATAGATCTGGTACACCACACTCTCTTTCCACCAAACGATATTGCCCACCTCGCCTTCATTACTTCATTCTTCATTACTATATAACCCGTTAGTATGTTTTATCCGAAATGGCCCTATTATAAACACTTTGAAAGACTCAAGAAGGTGCAGGAACACAAAAAGACCCGATCATTGACCGCTAGTTGCAGTTCAATCTCGAGTCTTTCCCTGTGAGTATAGGAATAAGGCAAACCCTATGTATCCAATCCAGGCACCCACTGTATTCAACATAATGTCATCGACATCAAACGAACCCAGGCGGGTAATCCATTGTGTAACCTCAACAGCGAACAAAAGTAAGACGACAACCCCTGTAAATGGCCAGAACTTTCGGCACCTGCGGAATAACCAGGGTATCCATATGCCAAGCGGGATGAACAAGACAATGTTGCCAAACAGGTTCTTCACCCAGGCTTCCGTGTGGTATCTGTCTCTTTCAAAAAGTAGAGGCTTGATTGTCTCTAAAGGTACAAAATTATATTGATAATTCACGCCAGGCGTTCTCCCGTTGACAAAGAGCAAGTTCCCCATAATCAACATGTACAGTACTGCCATGCAGGCAACGATAGCGAGCATCCGTCTGGAGTGGAGCCACGAGCCTTCGTTCATTATCTGATTTCCTCCGTCCTTTTTTCCGCGGAGCGGTAAGGTCTATTTTACCGGGATATAGATCTTCATGTCCAGTTGCTCAGGGGTAGACTTCCATACACTTCCTTACATCTTGCACCTCAAAATCCGCCCCTTCCCTTCCTATCACCTTCTTCAAATTTCACCGAAACCAGTTGATCATAGTCATTTCCTGATTATTGTTCACCAAGTACAAAGTAGGAAAGACCATTATCACCCTGATCACCGTAAAACATAGTTACCTAAACAGAACCTAAATGACAGCAGCCTAAATTTAGCTGGTTTTCATCCATTTGTTTAGCTTCTATTCAACTTGGTCTACTAGAATTGTAAATGAGGGAGCAATTCAAATATGTTCCTCGTCACTTAGCAAATGAAAAAAAATAATTTATTGTAGGAGTGTTTATAATGTCAATCAATAGGGACAAGCTGCAAGAATCTTTGAATCCTGCCCTTCGGGTTCGTCCCCGCGTAGGATGGGGTATTCTCACCTATTTCCTCTACAGCGCAGTCTTCTACGCGATCTTCTTGCTCAACGGCATCGACTACACACGAGTGGGTGAAAGTGAGCGGACCCTTCTTCTCTGGTACATAGCACCGCTGTCCGGCGGTGCCGTGCTGACCATCACAATGGTCACGATCTACGGATGGTGGCGCCCTAGCCTGGTTGAAAGACGGCGTCTTTCTCGATGGACAATGACTCTCCCGATCATCATGATGGTCATCGCGATCGTGAACATGCTGACTGGCGATTTCACCCGTGTCACGCCCCTCATGTGGCTGTATCTCATCTTTGGCAGTATCATGGTCGGCTTCAATGAAGAGATGATCAACCGAGGTCAGTTGATCGTTGCTCTGCGCAGCCGATTCGGCGAAACCGGGGTCTGGCTGCTCTCAACAGCGATGTTCGCAGTCTTCCACCTGCCAAACATGTTCTGGGGCATTGGAGCAGGAGCCCTGTTCCAGGTAATTATCGCTTTCGGCCTCGGTTCGATCTTCTACCTCGCCCGGCGGTCTACCGGTTCGCTCGTGGCCTCCATATTCCTGCACGGGTTCTGGGACTTGAGCGTTTTCTCAGCAAATGGCGCGTCGGCATTACCCATCGCTGGTTTACTAGCTCCGTTGTTGGTGATCGCTGCAGTAATCACGGTCCCGATCATCCTCCGTCGTGAAAAGCGGCGCGATAAGGCCCAAAGCGTGTCCCGACCAGTCGGCTGACTCATACAAAAAATCCCCTTGTGCAACAAGGAGCGATCTCTGATGAATGTATATCAACCCAACAGAGATCAACCTAGTGTACAAGGGGTTTTCTTTGTTAAACAATAAATCTTTATCCTTTCCAGTGTCCGGACACCGGATGAATACCCCAGATATCCGTCGCATATTCACTAATGGTGCGATCACTGGAGAAAATGCCGGATTGAGCCGTATTCAGCACCGCCTTGCGTGTCCAGCCCGCTACATCGCGGTATGCTGAATCAATGGCAGCATGGGCATCGGCATAGGCGGCAAAGTCGCGTAATACAAAGTACTCGTCGCCATGCGCCAGCAAGGAATCATAGATATCCCAGAATTCACCGTCACGTTCACAGAATGCACCTGGATGTACCAACTGCTCCACCACCTCGCGAATCCGTTCATCCTGCTGAACAATCTCACCCGGTCGATAGCTGCCGGAACGATAATACTCAAGGACTTCATCTGCCCGCAGACCAAAGATAAACATATTATCTTCCCCGACCTGCTCTGCCATCTCGACATTCGCCCCATCCATCGTACCGATGGTTAATGCACCGTTCATCATGAACTTCATGTTACCGGTACCGGAAGCTTCCTTACCTGCAGTCGAGATTTGTTCACTGACGTCCGCTGCCGGAATGATTTTTTCCGCAAGAGAGACTGAGTAGTTTTCCAGGAAAAACACTTGCAAACGATCGTTCACGGCCGTATCCCGATTTACAGTATCCGCCACCGTGTTAATCAGCTTGATAATTTTCTTGGCAAAATAATAACTTGGCGCTGCTTTTGCTCCAAAGATGAATGTACGTGGCACGATATCAAATGAAGCATCGCTCTTGAGCCGGTTGTACAAATGCATGACATGCAGAATGTTCAGCAACTGCCGTTTGTAGCCATGAAGCCTTTTCACCTGTACATCAAAAATGGATTCCGGATTGACAGCTGTTCCTGTATGATCCAGGATATATGCAGCGAGCCGCTCCTTATTATGGCGTTTGATGGATTGGAATTGCTGCTGGAATGAAGCATCATCCGCAGCTCCTACCAACTCATTCAGCCTTCCCGGCTCTGTAATCCACTTCCCGCCAATCGTATTGGTGATCAGATTCGACAGCTTCGGGTTGGCATGCATCAACCAGCGGCGATGAGTGATGCCATTGGTTTTGTTGTTGAATCGCTCTGGGTAGAGTGCATAGAACGGCGCCATCTCCCGTTCCTTCAAAATCTCGGTATGCAGAGCCGCCACACCGTTGACGCTATGACTGCCCACAATCGCCAGATGAGCCATCCGCACCTGATCATTAGCAACAATCGCCAGATGCTGAATACGATCCGGGTCTCCTGGATAACGTTCAAGCAGCATGCCGCAGAAACGTTTGTTGATCTCTTCAATGATCATATAAATGCGTGGCAGCAGCTTACTGATCATGGCTACAGGCCATTTTTCAAGCGCCTCACTTAATGTTGTATGGTTCGTATAGGATACCGTACGAGTCGTGATATCCCAAGCCTCATCCCATCCATAGCCTTTGACATCAATTAGAATCCGCATTAGCTCCGGAATGACCAGTGTAGGGTGGGTGTCATTGATATGGAACGCCACTTTATCCGGCAACCGATCATAGGAAAGCTCCAATTTGTTAAACGTACGCAAGGCACTCTGTACACCTGCTGAACACATAAAGTACTGCTGTTTCAATCGGAGCAGCTTACCCTCGTATTGGGAATCATCGGGGTACAAAAACTCTGAAATGGATTCAACCGAACGACTGTAATCCAGATATCCGTAATAGTTCGAAGGGGTATCCTGCGATGTTTCCCGCTTCGGCTCCGCACTCCACAGCCGTAATGTGTTTACATGGGGCTGACCATAACCAATGACGGGTACATCATACGGCACAGCTACAACAGATTCCGCATCCTTGGTAACAAATTGGTAATGTCCATCCTGTTCATGGGCTTCCACCCGGCCCCAGAATTGTACCTCCACCTTTTTGTCCGGACGGCGGACTTCCCATTCATTTCCCTTATCGAGCCAATTATCAGGTAATTCCACCTGATTGCCGTTGATGATTTTTTGCTCAAACAAGCCATATTTATATCGAATTCCACACCCATGTCCTGCATAACCGAGCGATGCCAATGAATCCAGGAAACAGGCCGCGAGCCGTCCCAGACCTCCGTTACCCAGACCTGCATCCGCCTCCTGTTCTTCCACATCTTCCAAAGAGAAGCCCAGTTCAGCCAGACTGTCACGAACCAGTTCCAGTTCATTCACATTTAGCAGGTTGTTGCCGAGCAGACGTCCAATCAGGAATTCCAGCGAGAAGTAATAGACCTGTTTATCCTGGCGCTGCTTAAACCCCTGATTCGACGCCGCCCAATCCTGACCCGCATATTCACGGATCATGCTTCCAAGTACGTGATAAACATCCTCCTGCGTCGCTTCTGCTAACGGTTTGCCCAATTTGCTGACCAGATTCCGCCTAAAAATACTCTTGAACGTTTCCTTGTTGTCAAACAAAAGAAGGTTCCTCCCGGTGAAATCCTGTAGGATAGTGGCGGTTCATACTTGTTTCTTACACATGAGTGCTACACCTTTCAAAGCTGCACTTCCGGCTAAGAGCCCGTTCCGGTTACGAATCGTTCTTCCGAACGCTGACGCTTCTTCAGAATCGATCTCGTCACCTCCACTGCGTTAGCACGTATAACCGTAGCTTTAGCTGTGGCACCCATGCTTCGAAGCAGCATGAACCTTAAATCCATCCTACAGGATTTTTATTTTATATATATTTATAGATGATATCGGTTAAGTGTCGGTATTAGATAATAGTACTCTTTGCCAAAATATACGGGTTGGACGGGTCGCCGATCAGCGTCTGGCCGCCGCTTAGCTTCACATCTTTGTCGAGAATAACGTTCTCCAGAACGGCGCCTTCTCCGATGTAGCATTTTTGCATAATAATAGAACCTTTAATTTTGGCACCCTTCGCCACATGCACCCCACGGAACAGAATGCTGTCTTCCACTTCCCCGCCTACAATACAGCCGTTTGCAAGTAAGGAGTGCTTCACCTCAGCGGTGTCCAAATATTTGGCCGGAGCCTCATACTTAATCTTGGTCTGAACAGGCTGTTCCTTGAACAGTTGTTCATACAGTCCGCTATTTAACAGTTCCAGACTGTTGCGGTAATAGCTGTCGATTGAATTAATCACGGCATGATAGCCATCATAGGCATATGCAGCAATGTTCAAGCCATCCGGGTTTTTCTGGATTACATCACGGAAGAAATGGCTTTCCCCATGAGCAATGCAGCGCTGCACCTGGCGCAGGAACAATTCTTTTTCCATAATGAAAATTTCTGTATATATATTCGGATGATCGGCGCTTTGGTGAATGTCCACCACATTGCCGTTCCCGTCATCTTCAACTTTGACACAGGCGTCATGCTCAGGCAGAAGTTGATCCACTTTTTTGCAAACCAATGTCACATCCGCGCCCTTGCTTATATGGTACCTGTACACATCCTGCAGATCTGCTTTGGTCACGTGCCGACTGCCTGCATGAACGACATATTGCCCGGAACCCCGACGAAAGAAATCGAGATTATTGTGAAAATGCTGCAAATCCCCTTGTGACGTATCGGTCGGATCGTTCCAGTCCGGGGGCAAAATAAACATGCCTCCATGTTTGCGATCCAGATCCCACGGCTTACCGTCTCCCAGATGATCCATGAGTGAACGATACTTCCGACGGACAAATACGCCGATACTCTCAATGCCAGCATTCATCATATTGGACAATACAAAATCAATCAGACGGTAGCGCCCGGCATAGGGTACCGCGGCTCCGCAGCGAAAGTACGTCAATTCCTTCAATTCCTCAAGCTCATGGTCAAGGTTAATAACTCCGATCAATGGTTTCATCGCATGCACCGTCCTTTGGGGTTTAGATTAGGCTTTGCTTGTCATTCCCTCGAGAAGCTGACGTTCCAGTTCTTCCTGATCGACCAGTAATATATCACTTTCATCCTCAGGAGCGGGTGACAGATGTACTCCATCCGGGATCACCAATCCTTCGGCAATAATAGCTTTGTGAATGCGTACATGTTGACCGATCTTCACTTTTGGCATGATCACTGAATCCGTTACTGAGCTATTCTCGCCCACCTCAATCCCGTAGAACAACACCGAGTGATTAACCTCACCATGTACAACACTGCCTTCACTGATGATGCAGTTCCGCACCTTCGCAGAAGGTGAAATATATTGCGCAGGCTGATTAGGGTTACGGGTAAAGATACGCCAGTCGGGGTCGTTCAGATTAAACGGTGTCTCCTCATCCAGCAGGTCCATATTGGATTCCCACAGACTGCGGATCGTACCTACGTCCTTCCAATACCCCTCAAACGGATAGGCGTATAGTAATTTTTCATTTTCAAGCAACAAGGGAATGATATCTTTGCCAAAATCATAGGAGGTGGATGCCTGTTGTTCGTCCTGGATCAGGAAGCGTTTCAGCACATCCCACTTGAAGAGATAAATACCCATGGAAGCAAGCGTACTCTTGGGTTCAGGAGGTTTTTCTTCGAATTCATAGATGCGATAATCATCGTGGGTGTTGAGCAGCCCGAACCGGCTGGCTTCTTCCAACGGAACGTCAACGACTGATATGGTGCAATCTGCATCCTTTTCCTTATGGTATTGAAGCATTTTCTCGTAATCCATTTTATAGATATGATCCCCTGACAAGATGAGCACATGCTCAGGATCGAATTGTTCGATAAAATTCAGGTTCCGGTATATCGCATCCGCCGTACCACGGTACCAGTTACTGCCGTCTTCACGTTCATGAGGAGGAAGCACATATACCCCGCCATTTTTGCGGTCCAGATCCCAATCACTGCCAATGCCGATATATGAGTGCAGCACCAGAGGTTCATATTGGGTTAACACACCGACCGTGTCGATGCCTGAATTGGAGCAGTTACTAAGTGGAAAATCAATGATACGATAAGTTCCGCCAAAATAAACAGCGGGCTTGGCCAGTGATTTGGTCAATCCCTTTAACCTTTTGCCTTGCCCTCCAGCGAGCAGCATCGCTACAACTTCTTTTTTTGCCATCATTACAGCCTCCTCCATGTGCATTCGTTCTGATTCATTTCAGAGCCCATAATCCGATATTCTGTTGTGTGGACACTTTTGTCATGATTAGGAGCATGCTGTACAGACTGTGTTTCATCGAAATTGCAGCCGAACGTCATTCTTGTAGTGTCTGAAAGTAGATGATACATGCAGAATTGCCTGGACTTGTTGTGTAGAGGTGATAGGTGGATGTACAAATTAAGGTGTACCCCGTGAAAAATGCAATACACGACTCCTATATAACATTAAACACGAAACGGGTTGAGGAATCTTGCTGGAAAACTTCGACAAAAGTATAAGTGGATATCACTCCCTCCCTTATGCCGCTGTTATTAAATATTGTATTCGATAATAGGTCTTCAAAATCCTTTTGTTTTGCCCTTAACATTAACTGGAAAAATAAGTAATTAAATTTTAAAACTATATGATAAAAAAACCGAGATCTCTCCCGGCCTATTTCTCCTTTTATCCACTGGATACACTCATACCCATCACTTTTTCCCAGCGGGACTTTCCATTCTATTATACGAATTGCTATGATACTCTATATAATTTTACGGAACAGCTCCATCACTTCTTCCTTGGAGGGTTCATATGGATTGCTTGGTGCACAGGCATCTTTCATGGCGTTATCCGCCAGCCATTCAACATCAGGGTCTTTCACACCCAATTCAGACAGCTTCTCAGGAATGCCAACCTCTTTGGAAAGTTGACGAATAGCTTCAATCACGTAATCGGAGCATTCCTCATCACTTCTGCCCTTCACGTCCATACCGATCGCTTTGGCAATATGCCGGAATTTACCGGGTACATGCTTGGCATTCATCTCTTCTACATAAGGAAGCAACATCGCGTTACATACCCCATGTGGCAGATCGTAGACTCCCCCAAGCTGGTGAGCCATCGCATGAACATAGCCCAAGCCCGCATTGTTAAAAGCAATCCCGCCAAGGAAACACGCATAAGTCATATGCTCTCTTGCCTCCAGATCACTACCATCCTTAACGGCTCTGGGTAAATATTCAAAGATCAGCTCAACGGCTGCTGCCGCTGTGGCGCTCGTTACAGTAAAACCACCAGGCGTCACCATGGCCTCAACCGCATGGGTCAACGCATCCATGCCTGTAGCCGCAGTAAGACTGGCAGGCTTGCTCAGCATCAGTTCCGGGTCATTCACCGACAGGTCGACGAGACTGTTTCGATCCACCATCACCATTTTCACCTTGCGTTCCTCATCTGTAATCACGTAATTCATAGTCACCTCACTCGACGTGCCCGCTGTTGTGTTAATCGCAACTAGCGGCACGGACTTGTGTTTCGATTGATGTAATCCTTCATATTCACGGATATGTCCACCGTTGGTTGCTACAATGCCGATACCTTTGGCAGCATCCTGCGGTGAACCTCCGCCTATCGATATAATGGCGTCACAGCCATGATCCTGAAATAGTTGAAGTCCGTCATGTACATTCTGACAGGTCGGATTGGGCTGAACCTCATCATATATCACATAGTCTAACCCTGATTTTCTTAGTATAGACAGCACTTGTTCAGCAACGCCGGAAGAGATCAATCGACGATCACTTACGACAAGCGCTTTGTGAATCCCCATCTTCTTTATCATCTTGCCTGCTTCCTTTAAACACCCTCTGCCCATCAAGTTCACGGGCGGAACATAATAAGCGTGTGTTGCCATCAGAACCAGCCTCCTGTTACCCCTGATTTACTGTCTTTATTGTAACTGAATCCGTTTTCAAATATAGTGAAATAAATCACAACCACGTTGATAAATGTTTCATCTGGACGAATTCATCCAATGATTGTGACTGCTCTTCAACAACTGGCTCATCAGTACTTGAAAAGAAAAATAAGTTGATCTTGGATTCACAAATCAAATTGAAAAACAGGGGCTATCCCAGGTCATTTTTCATGACTTCTGGGATAGCCCCTGCAAATCTTCAACATGCAAAAAAACGTTTAACGAACCCGGCACACTTTATTCGTTCAATCTTCATCATTCACAATCCAGAAGCTCCTGAATCGGCATGTAATAGACGGGATAGGGTCTGCCTTGTTCAAAACCAAGCTTACCAGCTATTGCAATGGAATCATGACGAAAATCCTCTGTCGTCCAATGTGGAACACAATTCCTTTCCAGAACGAATTGCACATAAGCGCTTGCCATGGCCGTAGCCAGACCCTTGCCCCGGTGTATCGGATCGTAGGTATTGATACCTGTTTCGTGGTAAATGCCACTGACAAACACCGAGATACACGTACCTACAACCTGCCCTTTATAAACCGTACATGTGCCTGCTCCGTATCGTAAGAAGTCCTCCACTGAATGCCAGAATTTCAAAATTTCATGCTCAATGATACCACTTTTGTCCTCTACCATTACAGCTTGGTCGATAACTTGAAGCTTATATCCCGGAGGTACGAACAAGGAGCTGGAGTTGTGTTCCCGCCACTGTTCATACTTCGCAAGATTGAATTGAAAAGGAACCCGCACCCCTTCTCGCAAACGCCCATTAAACATGTGATGCAGAACTGGAGCCCAGTCTGAACCTGGGTCGGGATACACTTCAAGATTCAGCATGTCTTCGCCAGCGCCTAACGCCTCAGGGAAAAGCTCCTGAACGAGTACCTCTCTGACAAGACTGTTGAACTGTTCATTATCCGATCTTCCGATCAGATAGAACATTTCGTTTTTTGCCCAGATCAGTGCACTTTTCGGAGCATGAAGCTGGTCTGCATAGACGCGTCCACATTGAAGTCCATCAAGCACTCCACCCATGACCACATGCCCGTTCGTACCCGAGATGAAGGGTGTCAATTGATTCCTTTGGGACGGTTGATTCAGTAAAACCAACATGGTATAACCTCGCATTCTTTGTATAGGGTAGGTAAATGAATACATTCAAATCCGCCCTGCCTCAGAATGCGATAACGTCAGGTTTATTCCTCGTTCCCTTTCACCTCTTCGACCATTATTTTTATTGAACTAAATCGTGTAAAGTTTAGTTCAATATATATATAGCTTACAACGCCTTATCGTCTACTCCATCCAACCAGGCTTCAATATCACCGATGACGGAAGATACGCAGCCGTCTTCAAACGGAGAATTCAACCCAGCCAGTTCGACTAATCCTGTGAAGGACAGGCTACCTCCGGCTTTACACAATGTCAGGTAGTCAGCCCATGCGGACTTCATATCCTGGTTGCTACGTTTCCAGAACTGGAATGCACAGATTTGTGCCAGTGTGTAGTCAATGTAATAGAAAGGCGACGAGAAGATGTGACCCTGCTTATGCCAGAATCCGCCTTGTTCCAGATAGGCGTTATCCTTGTAATTGATATGCGGCAGATAAGTCTTCTCAATGTTGCGCCAAGCCTGCTTGCGCTCCGCTGGTGTTGCATCCGGATTTGCATAGACAAAATGCTGGAATTCATCGACGGCTACACCGTAAGGAATGAAGAGCAGTCCGGAAGACAGGTGATCAAACTTGTATTTGTCTGTATCTTCCTTGAAGAACAATTCCATCCAAGGCCAAGTGAAGAATTCCATGCTCATGGAATGAATCTCTGCGGATTCATACGTCGGCCAATTGTATTCAGGCACTTCGAAGTGACGGCTCTCATATACCTGGAACGCGTGACCCGCTTCATGCGTCAATACGTCGATATCGCCTGATGTACCGTTAAAGTTGGAGAAAATAAACGGTACTTTGTAATCGTTCAGGAAGGTACAATATCCCCCGCCCTGCTTGTCTTTTTTGCTCACCAAGTCCATCAATTCATTGTCGGTCATCATTTGGAAAAACGTATCCGTTTCCGGTGACAATTCAGCGTACATTTTCTTACCATTGTCAATGATCCAGTCGGCATCGCCTTTAGGTGTCGGGTTCCCCGTCTTAAAGCTGAAGCCCTGATCGTAGTAATAGAGGTTATCCACATCAATCCGGCTGCGCTGACGTTCTCTGAGCTTCGTAGCTACAGGCACGATATAATCACGGACTTGCGCTCTGAAATTGGACACCATCTCCGCGTTGTAATCCGTACGGTTCATACGGTCATAGCCGAGTTCCACATACGATGGATATCCCAGCTTCTTCGCGATTTGCGTACGTACTTTCACCAATTCGTCGTAAATGCGATCGAATTCAGCTTCATGTTCAGCCATAAACGTATATCTTGCTTCCGATGCGCGTTCCCGCATAGAACGATCCGTGGACAACTCAAAAGGATGCAGCTGCGGCAATGTGCGTTCTTCCCCTTCAAACGGAATTTTGGCCGAAGCAATCAGTTGGTTGTATTCCGTAGAAAGTTTGTTCTCTTTCTGAAGGTCCTCGATAATTTCCGGGCTGAATGTCTTCAGAGACAAATCTGCCAGCTGGAATAGCTGCGAACCCCATTTTTGTTCCAGTTCAGCACGGAATTTGGAGTTCACTAATGCCCGATAATAATCGGTAATGTATTCTTGAATGATCGGAGAGCTTTCATCCAGAAATTCGTTTTCTGCTTTATAGAACGTATCATTGGTATCAATGGAATGACGGATGTAGACCAATTGTGCCTGAGTCTCAAAATCACTGCGCAGCGCGTTAATCTTGTCCATATATCCACTCTGTTCTTCAACCGTATTCGCAGCTTCAAAACCACTCAGAAGCTCACGGAATGACGTTTTGATTTGTTCCAGATCGGGACGTGTATACGTATACTCACTAAATTTCATTTATGTACACCCTTTCCTATTAGGCATATTTCGGGATTCCCCGAGTTGAACTAAACCCTATTATACAAAAGAGCAGCCTAAAAATCCCATCTTTATGAAAAATATTTGTCCATCGGTCAAATGGAACAACATCAATCGTTACATATATTACGCTTGAATGTCAGGTATAACATACATGTAAAAGATGCTGCATCAGCCGGGAATGGATCTCCCTCCGAGCAGCATCTCATTGAATCAGGAATAATGCGTGATAAATGGAGCAGTTATTGAACGTTTACATACCAATTGGAGTAATTGATCTGGCCGCTGCCTTTCGTAATTTCGGTTCCATATTCAACACTGCTGACATACTTGCTGTTGGTGAAGTAACTTTTGGAGATCAGATAATCGGTGAAATTTTTGACGTTGATGCTAAAGTTGTTGGGGGATTGAGACTTTTTGAGGAACGAGTATACCCACCATTGATGCACCCCATTGTCGGTAATTTCGCCACGATATAGATCATAGGTCTGTCCACCAATGGATACATTCGAAAATACTTTGGAACCAATGGGTCCTACACCGGAAGTCCATTCGTTCCAGATCATAATTTCTTCGGTCGGTGTACTTGACCAAGTCGCATTCCCGATGTCATGCAGCCAGATATCATACGCATTATTATATTCTCCATTGGTGTTGGACGCCTTAGAATATCCTACTCCGGTATTGATACTTTTGTTTGCAGACAAACGTGTTGGCAGCCCACTGCCTGGTGTATAGCCCTCTGTCCAGTGCCAGCCACTGACAAGAGAAGGATAGGCTTTGACACCACCAGACGTGGTTGGCCAGTTCCAAACGTAACCTAGGTCTGTATTACTGTTCACATACACGGACTGGGACCACCCTCTGACACTCGAACTTCCCCAGCTATTGTTGAATATATAATACTTGTTGTTGCTGAAATTAAGTTTGGCATAAGCTGTAGAATCCGATGCTGCGCTGGCTGTAATTGGAACGGCCGCAATCAGTAATAACATAACCAGCAGCATCCATGCTTTCTTGCCTGATCTTTTTTTCAACTTCAAACCCATAATGTTAGCCTCCCGTAAATTTAATTGTAAACGCTTACATATATAAGTGTAAAACATTTCCATGTACAAGCATACCACTTAAATCCGACATTATTTCATGCTATTTTTAGACTTTTTGGGATTATATACAAATAAGCCCACCTCGCAATACTTTACGAAGTCAGCTTATAGGCTTGTCTTTTCATGTTTCTTTTAATAACCCTAGTGTTGATCGTTGTCCATAATCTTGTAGAACCAGCCCATTCCGACCATTCCCACAACCATAATAATCCCCATAATAATGATGTATGTCATGAATGTAACCCCCCTGCTCCGTTTTTCTTCACACTACTACCAGTTTACACGGTGAAACCCCTTTTGAATTGACTGAACATTGACAAAAATACGAAATCTTCATTTTCACTCAATATATTGTGTCCTTTTTCATTGTAATTTCAATCGTCAATTTTTCAGATTTGGATTGATATTTGATTTTTCCACCTTGCCCTTGTAGGGTACAAAGTTTCATCCGTCATACTTACGGTGTATACTATACTTCTATGAAATGGAATTGGATTATACGCAGAAAGGTTTGAACTGAATGTCGACTCGCATACCCTATTATCGTCAGCTATTATTCGCTTTTTTACTTACTCTTATGCTGTCTATCCTATCCGCCTGTGCTGATGGTGAAGCTCATGTCACGGTCAATATGGACGGTTCATCGGATCTGGATCTGAATCTCAGCGTAACCGACTCTGCTCTGGGAATGATGGGACAAGACAATCTCATGACATTGCTCGCAGATTCGTTGAAAAAGAATAATTTCCAGGCTGAAGTCTCGGACCAGGGAGATCGCACAGAACTCAAAGCGACGACCCATTATGAGAAAAGTAATACCGTCTCTACCTTCAGCACGTCGGATCTGCCTGATGGAATCCAGGTGGAGCAATCCACTACACCTGGTTTTTTCACTTCCAAATTGCATATAGCTGCGGAAGTAGACCTGCTGCAGACCGTTCCCGACGGTGAGGTCAAAGACCAAATTAACAAGGTGCCTGGATTTCTCAAAAACTTGCTGCTGAAAGATGTCAATTTTGATTTCAAGCTGACTCTTCCAATCAAGGCACAGGAATCCAATGCAGATCTGGTCGAAGATCATGGAAAAACTCTAATTTGGCACGTCTCCCCACTGGATACGAATAAGCTGGATTTAACCGTACAGGTCCCGAATATTCGGAATATCATTATTACGGGGGGCATTGCCTTGGTGCTATTCATTGCATTACTTATTTGGTTTATAGTCCATCGCAGACGAACCAGAAAGGCGCGGAAAATATAACCACAGCTCAAGAAGCTCGGATGATATGACTACTATTTCACTTCCGACTTGCCAAACGGTGTTATGGATAGTAGAATACATCCGTACTGTGTGAACGGTTAAATTAACTATGGAATTGCTAAAGAGGTGACAGATTTCATGAATATCCGGGAATGCCCACTGCCTGGTATCGGAGTTAAGTACCAGTTTGATACAAAAAGCGGTAATAAGTTGGTCATTGTTGTCCACGAAGACGGACGCCGTGAATTGTTCTCGGTGGACCCAAGTGACAACGAAGAACTCACCCTAATTGCAGAACTGGAAGATGACGAGTGCGTAACCCTTTCGGGGTTAATTGGAGGATGGTCCTGACATCTGTGTCAGGCGATTAGATTAACAACACCCATGAAAGACGCAAATAACCTGCCCTGAAATTTCAGGGCAGGTTATTTTTTTCGATAAGTTGCACTTGGAGCTCATCAGCGCTCGTGCTTTGCTCGAATGAACGGAACCCATGTGTTTAATACACGACTAACTTCCGCAGAGCTGAACGGTTTACTGATAAAATCCTGCATGCCGCATCTCAGACAGGCTTCACGGTCGTTCGCCCCTGCAAAAGCGGTGATGGCAGCAATGACCGGGATTTCAGGATGGGTTTGCCTAATTCTGCTTGTTGCTTCAATCCCATCCATAACGGGCATCTGGATGTCCATAAACAGAAGGTCGTATGATTCCCTTTCCAATGCTTCCACCGCTTCTGCACCGTTCTCCACGATATCACATACACCGCCGAGCTTCCGAAGCATTTCCTCCAGCAAATGACTGTTTAATGACTGATCCTCAACTATAAGTATTTTAATGCCCGCTGCCAGACTTGTTCGATCCAGCTTCAGGTCGTGATCAGCCACCTTTTCAATCCGATCCGTGGACTCATCTTGCCATCGTTCAAGTAACAAAGTGAAATGGAAATCTGCTCCCTCACCTGTCTCACTCTGTACACCAATGGCACCGCCCATCAGTTCCACCAGCTTCTTACTGATGGCCAGCCCGAGGCCCGTGCCTCCATATTTGCGATTGATAGCCGGATCAAGCTGAGAGAAGGACTGGAACAGTTGATGCTGCTTGTTGAACGGAATGCCAATCCCGGTATCTTTGACTGAAACTGACAAGAGAAGGTGATTCTCATCGTATAATCCCGCTGGCTTAACGTTCGCGTGAACCTGAATGCTTCCCTTCTCCGTGAATTTGACGGCATTGCCTACCAGATTAATTAAAATCTGACGAATCCGTGTTTCATCGCCTCTTACGCGTTCGGGAATCTGTTCGGACATTTCACAGTATAGTTCAATATTTTTTTCGGAAGCTCTAAGCGCGAATAGTTCCATGACCCCGCCAAGAAGGGCTTTGATATCAACTGGCTGGCGTTCGAGATCCATTTTACCTGCTTCAATCTTGCTGAAATCCAAAATTTCATTCAGAATATGCAGCAGTGATTCACCACTGTCGATGATAATATCGGCAAATCCGTTCTGCTCCTCATCCAGCTCTGTTTCTTTTAACAGATGAGCCATTCCCATGATTCCATTCAATGGTGTACGAAGCTCATGACTCATAATCGCCAGGAACTCTGACTTGGCCCGGTCCGCATGCTCTGCCACTTCCTTGGCACGAATGATGTCCTTCACCGATGTCATATCGCGAAAAACGAGTACAGCTCCACGATTGTCTCCCTGATCCATAATCGGTTTCAGTTGGAACTCCGCCAGAAAGCTGGAGCCATCCTGCTTCCAAAAGACTGACTCTGATCGCGGCAGGCTTCGCCCTTCACGTACCGCTTGGAGAATCGGATTACCATTGGACGGATAAGGAATACCCTCACTTTGCATTTGTAACATAATCTCTTCAAGTGGTTTTCCATTCATTTCAGACGGACAGAAATCCATCATCTCCGTTGCAATCGGATTGGCAAATATCAGGTTTCCGTTCTGATCCAGGCCAATAACTCCCTCAGACATGGCATTGAGAATCAATGCCCGTTCATTACTGAGATTTTCAATCTCCTCTACATACCTTTTGGACTCCGTAATATCACTGGTTATCCCATAGACGCCAACAACACGATTCTCGAGCAAAATCGGAACATTAATTACACTCGTTTCAATGCGCTGCCCGTCTTTGTGAATCAGCCCTACTTCATAGCGCTGTGCGTTTCCTTTTACAGTCTCTTCAAAGTGATACCTCGTCTTCTCCAGGTCCACCGGGTCAATGAGATGATCAAAGGGTCTGCTAAGAAGCTCCTCCCTGGTATGGCCTGTCAATTGCTCCTGTCCTGTGTTGGCCTTCAGCAAGTTTCCGTCCAAATCTAATGAAGCAACCCCTAGAGGGTTGCAGTCAAACAATGACTGGTATTCCTGAAGACTTAATTGCTGCTGCTTGCTCGCTGTAATATCACGGGTCACCGCGATTATTTCCTGCAGATTTCCCTGCTTGTCATATAGATACTGAGAGATGGTATCCGCCCATACAACCGAACCATCCTTATGCAGGAGCCGATAGCTGATTCGATCAGGGGCAAGGCCCTGAATTTGAGCAGCCACGTAAGCCTCGACCAGAGCCACATCGTTGGGGTGAATGCAGAACAGGCCAGATTGACCAATAACTTCTTCCGGATCATATCCCAACATGCTTGTGCTGGCTGGAGATACGTACTTGAACGTTCGTTCCGGATCGGCATGGTGTATGGCAATCAGGTCAAGCGAGGATTCAGCCAGTAATCTTGAGATTCGGCTGCTCTCCTCCAACTGCTCACGCTGTATAATCAGTCGATTCTCCGCGTCCTTCTGCTTCGAAATATCCGCTGCCTGAACAAGCAAATAAAGCGGCTCACCGCTCGGTTCATCCCTGACGATACAGGCTCTTACCGTCACCCACAGAAGAGAATCATCCTTGCGCTTAAGCCGCAGCTCGGTTTCATACATCAGACTTAATCCGTTGGTCATATCCCAGAAGTGGGATCTAAATTGCCCCATTTCCACGTCTTCCTCATAAATCATATGTACGAGAGGGGCGTTAATCAATTCATCTTCACTGAATCCCAACATCTCGCAAAATGCCGGATTAAGCTGGAGCCAACGTCCGTTCACATGCGAGGCAACAGCAATGCCGATCGGTGCATGTGTGTATAACTGTTCGAACAGAGAGCGATTCTCTGCAATTAGATTCGACACCGCATATCCTCCTTTATTAGGAATCTGAATATATTCCGTATGAACAGATCGACCTGAACATAACTTCATCTATAAGAGTAGTACCCCAAATGTAATGATTTATAAACGAGTTGAACAAAAAATCCAGGCCATAATCGACATTCTTATCGTGTGTTCATGCTGTCTGCACCTGCAGACATACAAAACCGCACAACTGGCGTCATATACTACAGAATAACGCGTGCATCCCCGTTTGTACAAGGCTGAACATCCCAATGATACTGGAGGTTATGAATATGATTATTGTTGCGAATCAACCGATTGAGCTGGTGCGTTCGGATTGGTCTGCTTTTGCATGGCACTGGTTACAGCAACTACAGAACAGTCCCACAGTATACACCTATCAATCCATGGATCATCTTCACTTTGAATGGACACTGCGGGAGTCTCTGGTTGATGCAGCGGAAGCACTGGATCGTAGTGGTGTCAGCTTCGCCTCATTCGAGAAATCCAGGTGTAACCCGGCCTATTGGAATCGAAATGCTCAAGGAGGCTTTGAGCTAAGGGGTGAGGTGACGCCTGCGCAGGGAATCCGGGACATTTGGAAGAATGGTCATTTGTATGCCTTTGAATGCGCAACAGCGACTGTAATTGTTCTGTATGGCGGTGTATTGAACAGCATTCGGGAAGATGATTTCAATTCCCTGTTTCGCAACCTGCTGCTCTATGACTGGCACTATGACAGCGATCTGCGATTAACGGAAAAGAACGGAAGTAACTCTGCGCTTCCTGGAGATGTATTGTACTTCAAAAATCCGGACGTTTCCCCTGAAACACCAGAGTGGCAGGGAGAGAATACCATTATGCTGCGTGAAAATTCATATTATGGACATGGAATCGGGATTGCAAGCGGGGAAGAAATCATTCGTTCATTGAACCAAAATCGTATTCCTGGAAGTACAGTTTCAGCCTATTTAATGGATACGGTCATTTATCCAGACTTTTTATATCTGTCCCGATATGCCAAGAACGGTAACAACGGAAATTCACAGACAGCCTCTTCTACCCCGGTCTTGCCGGGACAATTGTATGTGCGTATTGGCGGCAGCCGCTACTTGCGAACCTGACATAGCTTGAAGTGTATTGGTCATTAGAAGTTCGTTCAGCAGGGTTTAATGATATTCCATGCTTAAACCCCCGAGAAGCAGCAGGTCCACTGTTGCTTCTCGGGGGTTTTGGAGCAATTGGGACAGCCAGTTCATTAACGACTGGATAGCCCCACCGTTCCATTGTTAGTTAATTTCATTCATCGTTATTATTCAATGGGGTCCAATTGCACAACGACCTGTTTGCCGCTTACCTGAACCCCCGTCGTTTTACTGCCATACTCAGCCAGAGATTTGCATAGCTGTTCTGCCCATTCCTTGCCTGCTGTTCCTTCCTTGGCTCCATGCACCTGGATGACGAGCTTGACCGAGTCACCCTTCGTCAGGATGCGCTCTGCCTGAGATTGCTTGGTTTCCCGGTCGTGGTCTTCCATCTGCAGGTTCAGCCGAATCTCCTTCACTTTGCGTTTGTCGGGTGATTTCGCAGCTTTCTTCTTCTCTTGCTGCTTTTCCTGTCTCGCTGCACCAGCACCAATCAGTTTGCATGGCGGCGGGCTTATCATTAGAGACGTACAGATCAGATCCACTTTGTACTGCTTCGCAAGTGCGAGCGCATCACGGGTAGACATGATGCCCAGATCCTCACCGTTCAGGCCGGTCAGTTGGACCTCAGTCGCTTTAATCTTTTCATTTTTGATCATGGTACATCCTCCTCTACAACAAAAGCCTGTCCTGACCTATGACAGATCAAGAGCAGGCTTGGATGTTGTGAACTGAATATTCATCGTATATCTGGACGTAATGGTTATACGTCGGTTTTGTGCGTCTTGTTCGTCTTACAACGAGTTGAAAGCTTCGGTCAGAACCGGTACAATTTGCGACTTGCGGGATACTACGCCTTTGAGCACCGCTCTGCTATCCGACAATGTTACATTGTATGCTTTCTCTACAGCTTGAGTGGAAGCACCATATGCCAATGCAACAGAATCGTTGTTCAGGATGTCCGTTACGACAAATACGAACAGGTCGAGACCTTTGCTGGAAATAATCGCTTCAATCGCTGCTTCAAGCTCAGGTTGCTTCACAAGCACATCATTCACGTCAACCGCGTTCACTTGTGCAATTTCCACTTTAGCTTGACCCATTACGAATTCTTTGGCATCCAGGGAAATCAGTTCAGCAATCGTTTTCTGGCTCAGATCCGCGCCCGCTTTCAGCATATCCAGACCATAGCTGTCTGCATCCACACCAGCAATGGCAGCCAGTTCACTTGCAGCTGCTACATCCTGCTCTGTGCATGTTGGGGATTTGAACAACAGGGAATCCGAAATAATCGCGGACAGCATCAGACCAGAAATCGGTGCGCTGATTTCCACGCCGTTTTCTTTGTACAATTTATTCAAAATGGTTGCTGTACAACCTACAGGTTCTGCACGGAAATACAAAGGCTGGCTTGTCTCAAAGTTAGCGATCCGGTGGTGGTCGATAACTTCAACAACCGTCACTTCCTCAATATCGCTGACACTTTGTTGACGTTCGTTGTGGTCAACCAGGATGACCTTGTTTACTTCATTGGCTGCTGTTTTAATCAGACGTGGCGCTGCCACTTTGAATTGGTCCAATGCAAATTGAGTTTCGCCGTTAACTTCGCCGAGTCGAACAGCCTCAACGTCTTGACCCAATTTTGTTTTCAAGTCTGCATAGGCAATGGCCGAGCAGATCGTATCCGTATCGGGATTTTTGTGACCGAAGATTAATGCTTTTTCCATATTAATAGCCCTCCGTCAATTCTGATTTAGATGAATAAAATGTAATGTTTCAATCATACCCTTACTGATTATAGCGTTAATAAGGCTTAATTCCAATCCCTTTACAGCGAATTAATTACAAATTCATGTCAGCGTGTCAGGGTCTTGCCTTTATACTCACAGTGAGCACAAATTCTGTTCCGCCCTTTCGATAGCTTCAGTTAGGCTTACATAATGATTATCATTCCGTAAACGAATACACAACTCTGCCGTCCCCCCAGCTTCGATCCATTGCCGGTATGTATACCAATCCACATTCTCCAAAAAGTAAAAGGTCAGAGCTTCAACAGGATTTGATTTATATTTTTGTTTAAAATGCTTTATTTGAAATTCGCAACGTGGATTAAGCCTCGGGACCCTGACGGGTCTCTCCTCTTTTCACAAAAAAGACCTGTACACTTCCGTCTTCACTGATCTCAAGCAAGTTCAATCTAGCACCATAAGCACATCCACCATCAATGCCAATCTTGTCCCCGCTGGGGTCAAACCAGACACCTGGCTCAGTATGCAAATTTTTGACTGGCGTATGACCGAATACCACCGTCTCCTTGAGCGAGGTTGGTCTTGAATAGAACGGCTCCCGAATCCAAATGAAGTCACGCTCTGACTGGGTCCGCCAATCTTCCACCTCCGGATTAATTCCGGCATGTACAAAGATATAACCAGGAATTTCGTATACAAGGGGAAGCTGCTCCAAAAAACGAAGATGATGCTCATAGTGTGTACGCAGCCTATGCTTGGCTTCAGTATAAGCATCCCAGTCCAACTGCTCATGATCCAAAGAAACCTCGACATAGCTAGCCAGCGTCTGTAAACCGCCATTACGAATCCAGTGTTTGTCATACTCCTCGACATCATGGTTCAGCGCCTTGACCATCATCGCATCATGATTTCCTTTGATCGTAATAATGTTGTACTTCTCATGCATCTGCATGATCTGTTCCACGACCTCTTTGCTCTTCGGCCCGCGGTCCACATAATCACCCAACAAAATCAGCTCGTCCTGCTCAGGATCGTATTCTGCAAGCTCAAGCAGCGTATTGAATTCGTCGTAACAGCCATGAATATCACTAATGACACATCTGCGAATATGAATCTCTCCTCTCCCTGATCACGCAAGAGTATAACCGGAACCTTGTAAGACAAGGCTCCAGCTAGTTCAGAATACTAATTCCCGTTCAGTACCAATTAATCCTGCTTTAAACCAAAGGCTTCCGCTATCAGACTGAATGAACGCAAACGATCCTCGAAGGAATGAATCGCTGACGCAATAATAACCTCATCCGCTTCATAGCGATCAGCCATTGCCGTAATTTTGTCCTTCACCTGATCCGGTGTACCCACGATGGAAAAAGAACGACGTTGACGGATCTGTTCCATCTCCATGGCCGTAAATGGATAGTTATTCACCGTTTCCAGAGATGGGAAGGAGTTCTGCTCCAGACCCCGCCCAAGCCGCAAGAAGAAGAGCTCATTGCTGCGAGCCAGTTCAGCGGCCGCTTCCTCAGTCTCCGCGCAGAATGCCGACACCGCAATCATGGAATGGGGTTGGTCATTCAGGATGGAAGGCTTGAAATGTCGGCGATAATGCTTCATCGCTTCCTCTCCACCCGGCGTTCCGAAAAATTGGGCAAATGCATAAGCGGTCCCTTGTGCCGCAGCAATTCGCGCACCTTCGGAACTGGAGCCGAGCAGCCATACTTCCGGAACGGTGGGTACGGATGGTCCGGCAACCAAGGAAGCAAACCGATGATCCTCCGGCAGCTGTTCATGAAAATACCCACCCAGATCGGCAATTTGCTGCGGGAAGAATTGTACATTCGATGACTTTCCTTCATTCAGGGCTCTGCTTGCAATAGGCATTCCCCCTGGTGCTCTGCCAATTCCAAGGTCGATTCGGCCGGGGTGCAGCGCTTCCAGCAAACGAAAATTCTCGGCGACTTTATATGCACTGTAATGAGGCAGCATCACGCCACCTGAACCTACCCGAATTCGATCTGTATGTGCTGCAACGTGCGCAATCATAACTTCCGGACTGGAAAATGACAGTGCCCCACTGCCGTGATGCTCCGACATCCAGAAGCGGGAGAAGCCCAGCTCATCTGCATGCTTGGCAAGAGTTACGGTTTCCTGAAGGGTATCCTGTACCGTCCGTCCTTCATTAATATGTCCATGTTCTAGTACACTAAGTTTCATCTATATTCATTCCTTTCGTGATCTGAGTTAATGGCTGCAGCTTCCATTGTAACATTATTAATTACAGTTTCAAAGAACATCTCCTTTTCATTACACGTTTAGGATGTACGATAAATAAACAAATAACGCCACCAGCTCCTGAGCCAGTGACGTTATGATGCTTCATACATGAAAAAAATTTAATTACGGTGCACGTTTGGGCAATAGCTTTACATACTCGTCAGACAGCTTCATCAAGCTGAGCACGTGCTCATAATCCGAACGGTACGGCTCCAGATCCGTGACGGGTTCATACGTTTTTAACGAGTAGGCTGTTCCATCATCAAAGCCCGCACCCGGAATAAACATTATGTCATTATTCACAAACGAACCTGTCGGCAAGTAATACCGGATACCGAACGCATTGTGATCCATGTTAAGCAGATCGTGGCCAAAGGCTGTAAATTTCTCTTCCTTCAAGGAAACTCCCATCAGGTTCAACACCGTTGGCATGATATCCAACTGACCGCCAGGCTGTTCAATGACTTGCCCTTTTGCCTGTTTTGGCGTGTGGATCAGGAGCGGGATGTTGAAACGACTTACTTTACCGTCATATGGCACGCCCAGATTGGTCTGGATCTGCTGTGTAATCTCATCGTTTGCTGGCAAACCGAAATGGTCCCCGTATATCACAAGTGTTGTGTTATCCCATAATCCGTTCGCCTTGAGTTCATTGATCAACTGACCTACCGCATAGTCCGTATAATTGATCGCTTGCAGGTAATCGTGCAGCAACGTATTGGTGATTGTGGCCGGGATGGTAATTCTAGCTCGGTCCGCTGGAACCGTAAACGGCGAGTGGCTGGATGCTGTAATGAACTGAGCATAGAATGGCTGATTAGCAGCCTGATGTGCAGTCATTTTTTCCATACCTACACGATATAGCTCCTCATCCGATGGTCCAAAATCATTAAACTTATCATTCTCGAAGCTGGGCTTGTCGAAGTACCGATTGAATCCAAGCGCCGGATACATTTTGTTTCGGTTCCAGAAGGTGACGTCATTGACGTGGAACGTCTCCGACTCATATCCTTCTTTACCAAGCAGTTTTGGCAGACTTGGCAGATCACGGTCACTATACCCTGCTGACATGGGTACAACCCCGGTTGGATAGATGGAAGTGTTCGACATGAACTCGGCATCCGATGTATTTCCCTGTCCGATCTGCTGGAAAAAATGAGAAAAATAATAGCTTTCTTTAGCCAGATCATTCAGAACCGGAGTTAATACCTGACCGTCCAGGGAAGCATTAATCGGGAAATTTTGAAATGACTCCAGTTGGAGGACAATCAGATTGCTTCCCTTGGCCTGACCAAAATATTTGGCTTTAATCGCCGTGCCCTGACTGGACTTCTCCTGGTACGGATACTTGCTAACCAGTTGATTAATCTTGTCGATCGTTTCATTAATGTTGCCATTCGCAATGGCTTCATTCTCTTTGCTCGTCAGTATCGCTGATGACACCTGATAATTCAGGAAACCGAGGTTTTCGGCACGAACCAGCTCATTATCAATCGTTTCACCTTTAACAATGAAACTGCCCGACAGCGTGATGCAGAACGCAGCGGTCAGGGCTACTCCCAACTTGCCCCAGTACCGTCTCCGGCTTCTGCCGAAATGGAGTCCACTGTCGCGATAGCTGCTGTTGCGGCCTGAGGTACGACGACTGCGGAGGATAAACCATACCGGTACAGCCAGTACGATGTCCACAAAAAACAGGAAGTGCTCAGGTCGTACCAAAGGTCCGATACTTCCTCTCACCTGAGCAACCTGGCCGATCTCGCTCAGCGCCGTATATGTGGGAACCGAACTGAAATGTACGTTATAGAGTGTCGCCGCGAATAATACCAGCGAGAACAACACATTGAAGCCTCCGTACACTGCACGCTTCCAGCCTTTTGGCACGATCAGATCGAGGATACATACCACGGTCAGGGCCCCCAATGCGTCAGTAACGAAACCGATGCCGGACAGACCCTGGAAAAAGAAATACCGCAAAAGTGACAACTTCAGCAGCATAAGAATAAATAACACGATAAATAAGATCCGTGATGAGGTCCGCTCATTTTTGGAATTAAACATGGTCGCTTTCAACCCTTATCTGAAATTTTTACGTTCATTTTACAAAACGCATATTTCAGTATAACAGTTTTATGCTTTGTATTCCATGAGGGGATATAGAAAGCTTAAGCTATCGTCGATATATCTACGTCCTGCCTGTTTTCGTTGTGATTCTGCTTCTCGGCAAGGAGTGCCGCCTGTGCGGCAGCGATACGGGCAAGCGGCACCTGTTCTGGCAGACAGCTCACATAATCCAGACCAATACGGTGGCAAAAAGCAATGGAAGCCGGATCGGCTGCATTCTCACCACAGATGCCTGCTTTTAGATGCGGTTTCCGAATTCGGCCCTGAACGAGAGCCATCTCCACTAGTTGCCCCACCCCGTCGATGTCCAGTACCTGAAATGGATTGCTGGGCAGTGAACGTTGCTGCTCGGCAAAATGAAGGAATGACTTCTCCGTATTGTGACGGCTGTAACCGAACGTCATCTGTGTCAGGTCATCGGTGCCAAACGAGAAGAAGTCCGCATGTCGGGCAATATGTGCTGCGGTCAGTGCCGCTCGTGGAACTTCTATTCGCGCGCCTACTCTGTAGAGACAGTGACGCTTCTCCTCTCCAAGCACCTGGTCCGCTACATGATCCACCAGCTCTCTCATATCCTGAAGTTCATTGGCATGCCCCACCAAAGGAATCATAATTTCGGGCCGCACCCACAGCCCTTGGCGGATACCCTTCACCGCTGCACGAAAGATTGCTTCAAGCTGCATATCGTAGATTTCCGGGAACACGGTTCCCAGTCGACAGTCCTGCTGTCCTAGCAACGGATATTGTTCATGCAATTCCAGCACTCTGCGGATTACACGATCAAGCTCCTGCACTTCGGTGTTATTTTCCTCTAATTTGCTGAGAGCCAAATGCTCACGTCGTTCGTTTAACCTTTCAATATCAGGCAGCAGCTCATGCAGCGGTGGATCGAGCAATCGAATGGTTACCGGATAACCATCCATCACTTCGAAGAGTTGTTCAAAATCAGCCTGCTGCATCGGCAGCAGACGTTCCAGTCCGCGTTTGCGCTCAGCTTCACTGTCTGCCAGAATCATTCTCTGTACAAAAGGAAATCTCGAAGCAGACAATAACAATTGTTCTGTCCGACACAAGCCAATGCCCTCAGCCCCTAACGCGCGGGCCTTCATGGCGTCCTTGGGATGATCCACATTCGATAGTATTGTAAGTGCCTTCATTTCATCAGCCCATTCGAGCAGAAGCTGCAGCTCTGGTAATAAAGTTGAAGATGTTTTCAGCATTTCCGTCACATGCCATGGCTGGATACGTAATATTGCATCCTCCTTGGTAATAATCCCTTCATCCACGAGATCTACAGTACTCCTCAGCGCAGCCTTCGAGGTTAGCCTCGCTTCACTGATTTCCACCAGATACAGCGCCCCTGAATCCACAGCAAACTGGATCTCCTGTACCTCATTCGTGCGGGACTCCAGATAACGGCAAGCATCCTGCAGCAGAGCATACAGTTCGGGCTCATCTCTCTGCAGCTCATCCAGTCCTTTATTCAAGCCTTCGGATGCAGCAGATGAAACGTAATCACCTGTCATGCCTCGTTTCCCTGTACCCGGATGACGGGAATATACCGTGCCGATCCCGCTGTGGTCACCACGCTCGCCATTGACCATCATCTGTATAAGAACAGCTGCTCCTTGAGTTTCATCCGAGAAATGAGAGGATTTCCGAAGAAGCTCTTGTTGGGAATTGGGCCGTAGAACACGATGTGCATCAGAGATTACCCGCATCGCTTCTTTTAACTGTAACTGTACATCCTGAGGGAAAGGATGATATCCTTTCTCTTCTATTAAACGTTTATATTCCGCGATGGCGAATTCCAGGTTCGCTTCATCGAGTATCGAGATGTCTTCCAATTTTTCTTCAAAAAGGGCATACGGAATGTCGTGTACCAGCTGACCATAATCCTGCAAAAAAATCCGATAACAATTCAGGGCATACGGACGATCATTGGTTTGCCTTGCGAGCCCCTCCACCGTCACATCATTCAGTCCTACATGAAGCAAAGCCTGAGAAGCTGTATTACGGGAACACGTTTCACTTGACCGGACGGCAAGCAGCAGCGGTGCTAAGGAATCGCCGTAGAATTTGCCGGATTGCTGCTCAAGATGCTGAATTGCGCTGCCAATCTCTTGGGCTCCTTCAGCTGAAAGAGGTGCACGACGGGTACAGAACGCGCGACAGCCTTCCTCTGTTACAATGAACCCGGCCGGAATGGGCCAACCTGCCTGGAGCATCGCTGCAAGTCCAGCCCCTTTACTGCCCATCAGCCCTTTCATCTCTGCCGTACCTTCTTCCAATAGAACTACCCGTTTCGTCATTACAGCGCTCCCATCTGCCAATACATGGCTGTGCTTAAAAGGCAATTCGGTTGCTCGAATTATCCTTTATCTAATGGTATGTCGCAATGCGGCAGTCAAGGACATTTGCTTCCTCTTTTTGTGCCTGAATTGAAGTTGTATGGCGTGTGCTCATATATGGTAATATAAAGCTTGACTCAATCTAAAAAGCTTCACCCATGATTCAACTACGTATATAAGGAGTGTAAATCAATGTTTACTCAAGTCGGGCAAATTATGTTGTATGTAAACGATCAGGACAAGGCTCTTCAATTTTGGACGGAAAAAGCAGGTTTCCATGTTGTTAATGAAGTCAATGGGAATGGCATGCGCTGGATCGAGATTGCTCCTGTGAAGGATGCCCAAACCACCATCATCCTGCACGACAAAGAATTCGTTGCCAAAATGTCCCCTGAATTAAACCTTGGCACACCATCTCTTATGCTTTTCACAGATAACCTGGATCAACTTTACACTCACTTATCCAATAAACAAGTTACGGTTGGCGAGATTGTAACGATGCCTGGCGGAAGAGTATTCAACTTTGCAGATGACGAAAACAATTACTTTGCGGTTATGGAGAAAAACTGAATCTTCTGGCTCAAAAGGAATATCACACCAAAAAGCCCGTTCAGTAGTGAACAGGCTTTTTTCTATATATTTTACTCAAATGCAAACCTACCTGCATCCAGTTTTATGCTGATTTATAAAAATCATCTAATTTATTGCATATTCACTTTTATTGGCTATGCAGCACCACATATTACCCGTTTCTAACGTTAAAGATTTGAGTTAAATTACGTACTATAGCGTTTTAAAGGAGGCTTCGATATGTGCGGAAGATTCACGATTACAGATCCAATCGAAGAAATTATGGACAGGTACTATGCTTCTATTGCTGAAGGATTTGAGTACAAACCTAATTACAACGCTGCGCCAATGCAATTCATCCCGACAATTATCGGTAGCAAAGACGGTAATCGATTGGGGTCGCTCCGATGGGGTCTAGTTCCTAATTGGGCCAAGGATGAAAAAATAGGCAATAAGATGATTAACGCCCGTGCAGAAACACTCACAGAGAAACCAGCCTTTAAACGCCTGCTCAGTTCCAAGCGTTGTATTATCCCATGCTCGGGATTTTATGAATGGAAAAAGGATGGATCCGTAAAGCAACCAATGCGGATTTTAATGAAAGATGACTCCATCTTCTCGCTTGCTGGCCTATATGATACTTGGATTGATCCAGAAGGTAAAAAGCTTTCAACTTGCACTATCATTACTACTGAACCTAACCGTCTTATGGCGGACATCCACGATCGTATGCCAGTCATTCTCCGGCCGCAAGATGAAGCGGATTGGCTAAACAAGGAATCGGACAAGGAAAGCGTTCTGAGGCTTCTCAGCCCGTATGAGGCCGATGAAATGATAGCATACAAGGTGGATTCTGCAGTAGGTAATGTGCGAAATAATAACGAGGAATTGATCAAAGAGGTCAGTTAAGAATAATTTAGTCCTCCCGTGTTATCTAATTCAGCCCAAATACCGCAATATATCATCAATCTTCTTCCCATGGGAAATCACACCATAGTTCATCCAGGTCATAAAATCCACCTCATATACATGACCGCTTTTTACTGCAGGCAGCCTCTTCCACTCATCACTTTCCAAGAGCTTCCGCTCCTCTCGGGGATAGGCAGAATCCATATTGTCAAATGTGATAAAGAGATGATCTGCCTCAAGCTGACTCAGCTGCTCCAGCTCAATGCTGATTCTTCTACTTTGATGTGCCCATTGTTGTACACAGAAATGCGGAGTTAATCCTAGATCTTGATACAATACAGGACCTACGTAACCGAACTGGTTCCCATAGAGTGTAATTTCCGATGCAGAAATACGCAAAAAAGCGACGGTTTTTCCACGCATATGTCGTGTCAAAAGTTTCTTGGCTTCCTGCGCCTTTTCCTCATAATCACCTATTACATCCTGCACCCGGCTTACCTTTCCCAGCACATCCGCGGTGGATTTCAAAATGGAACGCCAGTCCTCACCCCAATGTTCCAGGTAAAACGTCGGTGCTACCTGCTCGAAGCGCCCCAGATTCCATCTTTCAAAGCCCTTGTTCAGCATAATAAATTCGGGGGTATTTGCCACATTAAACTGGGCATCGTGCTGGCTCACATCGAATTCCGGTACATCATCCAATCCTAAATAGTGTTGTCTGCCCCAGGAACGATGGGAATATTGCAACATCGGCCTTACTCCAAGGGCCAGTACGAAGTCTTCCAGATAAGGTGCAAATACACGCGCGTCTTGACGATGATGACGACGATACAATCCTGGTGAAATGCCAGCATACTGCTTAAAGCGACGGCCGAAATAATACTCGTTATTAAATCCGACATTCTGAGCAATATCATGCATACGATCATCCGTCAGTTGCAGTAGCTGTTTGGAGCGTTCCAACCGAACAGCATTCACATAGTCAAGCGGAAGTTTACCCGTAATTTCTTTGAATTGTCGAGTATAACTGGCCCTGGTGAGCCGGATATCAGCCGCTAAATCGTCAACCGTTATGGCCTGATTATAGTGTTCGCGAATATAACGAATGGAACGTTGAAGCCGTACGCGATCATTCGGTTCCTCGTTCTCGGGATCACTTTGCCGAAGCAAGGTCCTGAACCATTCCTGGAAGCGTAGTTGTACCTCCCACTGTTCCAGCCAATCACAAGTTGTCTGTTGGCGTAATAATTGTGCCAAGGGTTCCAAACAGGAACTCCATGGACTGTAATTCAGCTCGATAAGAGATAACGATCCTTGGATATCTATCCCTTTAACAAATCCATGCTGCTCAGTAGTATCTCCAATTTTCATACGGTTCGAAGTACCCTCTTTCACCTCAGCCACCGTCAGATCCAGTTTATAAAATTGCAATTCATTTTCAGTCCCAGTAGAATCTTCGATTACAATGGATTTTCCAACGGGAACAAATATAATCATTCCTTTTTCCATACGGATTTCCCTGTCCGAGCAGGCCATTGAACCATTTCCACACGTCACAACGAATAAGGAATATGAGTCAGACATCGGGTATGCGAGCCGTTTCAGTATATTGGGCTTATAGCGATCTACGTATTCTATATGTCGAAGTAAGCATAACCAGGGCTTGGGAATTAGTTGTACAATCGTGGGACACATATTCATCTTCCTCAATTGAGAATTGTTATCATTTGAATTAGTGTAAACGAAAAAAGAAAGCTCTTCAACCCTGAGGGAAGAACTTTCTTATGGAGAAGGCTTATAGCGTCATTTTTTGCAAGAGATCATCAATCTTCATTGTGTTTGCCGTAATCGCACCTGATTGCCAATATGACCTTTCCATCATGTACACCTGGTTGTTTTTAACTGCCGGAAGAGATTTCCACAACTTGCTATCTAGCACCTTCAAAGCTTCCTTGTTCTCGGGGGATGACCATTCTCCATTGGACGGAAATACAATAATATGATCCGCATCAAGCTCTGGAAAAGCCTCTTCAGAAAGGACTTCCTGATATTCTTCCATGTTGCCGACCAGTGGATGAGGCGTTAGACCAAGCTCTGAATAAATAAATCCGGTAAATCGATTTTTCACGCCGAACAATGCCAATGTATTATTGCTGATATTCAGTCGGACAACCGCTACGGTCTCATCCCCGACTGCTTCCTGAAGCTTCGCCTTAGCGTCTGCAATCTTGGCCTCAAATGTCGCAACAACTTCTTTACCCTTGTCTGGTTTACCAACAACATCGGCAATGGTCGTCAAGATTTGATTGGAATCCTGCAAAATGTCTTCTGGCAGGCGGTACGTCGGTGCCACCTTTGAATACATTTCATATTTCTCCATGTCCACTCCACCATCCACAATGATGAGATCCGGATCATACTGCAACAAAGCCTCAATGCTACCTGTAGTATCAAATTGTGGCACATCCAGGTCCAGATATTCCTGCACACCCCACATCGGATTATACCACTGTACTACAGGTGTGATATCAAGAGCCTTGAGATAATCCTCCACATAGATACCAGCAATCCGCTGCGGATGCACCGGAATCGTCACATCACCGAATTCATCCTGAACGACACGCGTCTCTGCTTCTTTTTCTGTTGTTTCAGATGTACTTCCATCCGATACTGCGGTCCCAGATGCAGGAGCCTGTTCTGCCTTTGACTCGGAGTTTGCCCCACATCCTGTTATAACTACAACCATGAGTAGCAGGATGATCGTCCACCCTTTGAACCCTCTACTGGATCTTACCATGATACTCTTCACCCCTATGTAATCTGTTGTTGTATCGGTGAGAACACATTTTTATAAATAATGATTATCATTCTCACTCGATGCTTAGATGAATTGTACCTTATGCTGTGTAAGACCCACAATACACATTTGAAGCTATTTTTTTATACAAACGTGAAGAATACACTGACCCTCCCCCCCGCTTAACGCAGGGGCAATGTACCTTGTTGATAACGTTCAAGCAATTGCATAACAAATGAATCCTCCATTTCGTCCTGTAACAGGGCAGCACCAATCAAACCAATATCATCACTGACATATCCCGCAAGTTCAGGATCGCCCGCAAGAGCAATCGTTCGTTTGAAAGCCAGTTCCCTGCATGCACGAAGCACTTCTTCCTCCACGACGTCAGACTTCTGAGCAAATCGTTTAAATGCCTGCATCCACTCATCGGCAAATTCGGAAGCATCCCGTTGATCCAGATAGGCTTCCACATCCAGCCCTTCGAATGTCTGCTGATCAACAATCCGCCCCTCCTTCATATCAGCCAGCAATTTATCCGCGTCCACTCTACTCATCTGGCCTCTCTCCTCCAATCGGTGCTGTTAAATACATCTCGGGAATCACAAGACGCTTCATTTGAAATCCCCGTAAACTCCGCCACCGCTTCTGGAATCGGTTTAGAGGCACGTACAAGTGAAGTGAATGATGAATCTAATGATTCCCCTTTTTTGTAATACATCGTACCAAATTGAGTCACACTATCCTCTGCCGGATTAATCCCCGTGCCTTCAAGATCAAATATGCAGTACGTCCTATCGTGCAATTCAGGGACTTTCAACTCTTCAATAGTATACGTATCCGGCATAAACGTAATCTTCATTTGGCGCTTTATCCCCTTTTTCATCTAGTCCAGCCGCGTAATTCTCGTCATTTGCTGTGTTGGTGTTATCCAGGTTCGACATACAAAATACTCGGGTAGTTGATCTACGAATGACTCTATGAAAGGAACACTCGGCGCATAGAAGAAGGAACCTCCTGGTTTTAGCGCTCTTAATAGCTCCATATATTTCTGAGCATATGCTTCTGGTTCGCCGTCTGCCTTGAGATGATGATGTGTAAAATGGTTGGAGAATGCCAAATGGGATATTATTGTCCCCCACTGTTCCTCTTCAAAAGAAGATTCCATCCAGCCCATACGTCGCAAAAACGGCCGATCCTCCGATTCCTCCACCTGTCTGTCCATCCCATAGGCTTCTATCTTTTTACCACGTAAAAATTGGACCAAATTGGCCTGCGGACCGCAACCAAGATCAAGCACAGGCGGATGCAGGTCCTCTACATCCAAACCGAGCCAGGATACCTGCAGATCCGCCGAGTACTCCTCACAAGGCACCCAGAACAGATGTGGATCCATCGCATATTTTTTAAACAATTCCTCGCCGTTGGTCTGTATTAGAAATGTTCTTAGGTGTTGATAATGCTTCTGGAAAAACTGCTGCACTACCCCTTCCTCAGCCTCTTCGTCCTTTAAAAGAGACCAGATCCGCATAAATTGATCTTTATATAATTCTGCCAGCTGCAACTTGTCTTTGCTCGTAAACTGCATAAACTGGTTCACCTGGATAAATTGGCGGATTCCTTGCTCAGCTAGTTTAATTGTAAAATGATTGAGTAATCCATCTGCAAAAATACGTTCTAATGCTTTTGCCACTTGAGCGCGATACTCCAATAGCCAGCACAACGTTCGCGGAGATGGCCCTAATGCAGACTTGCCCCGATTATAAAATAAACTTTTATTGTCATTAAAACGGATTTGTTGCTCCAAAACGGACCCTATCAACTTGAGGTTCAGTATAGTCGCCTCCTATCGTCGTTAGAACGTGTTACCTAGAGAACTAAACCTGTTCTTCCCACAATCGTGTTATCTGAACCAACCTGCTTTCACGATCAAACTCAAGCTTGTAGATGTCCGGCATCGTTGTATTTACCCAGAAGTCATAACCATAGGACGGATCATAATAATTGAAAATCAACGTCATGATATCCCCATGGGTGCCAATCACTATTTTTTGCCCCGGATGCCTATCGAGAATTCGCTGTATTACAGTGATTGCCCGTGACACGGCGACTTCCCCGGATTCTCCACCTGCATAAGCAAACGCGGGATCATCGTAGAGTCTTTGTTTGGCTTCCCGAAAATGTTCATGCTTCACTTCAGGACCTGACAGCTCACGCTCACGTAAATTCTCTTCGGTGACCACAATGCCGCCTGACACTTCGGCCAATCCTTGAATCGTATCCACGGCCCGTCTATACGGGCTGGAATAAAACAACTGGATCTGCTCCCGATGGAGCAAACCCGCGACGGTGGCTGCGTCCCTTTTACCTTGTTCCGTCAGACCACGCTCGCGTTCCTGCCCTTCCATATATTCAGACTCCGCGTGCCTTACAAAATATAAAGCCGTATTGGCTTCATTCTTCATCTGTCCGCCATTCCTTTCTTCTTTTCAATGACGATCAGGCAGGTGCTGTCTGGCAAAGGTGCAGGTTGACCGTTTTCCTCCATAAAGATAATTCGTTCTCCAAGCGCCTCCGTATATCCTTCCTGAAGAAAGTGCCGGAACGTAATGATCTCTGCTTGATCACCCAGCGCTTTGCGAATGCAGTCCTTATATGCCGACGGGGTAAATATGCCGAATTGCTCCTGAATCTCATGGACATATGCTTCTTCACCCCAAGTATACGTGTACAAAAATTCCATCGCATCGTTGATATCCAATACCGCCTCATTCCCGGAGATCCGCTCGAATTCAATGCTGCGTCCCTGGAAATCCTGTGCGTACCGCTCCAGCCACCGCATCCCATCCGGTTCAAGGAAACGAATCCGGCGCTTCTGTGCTTCGGGTTCGGTCATAATGCCATCCCGGATCAGAATTCGGCCCCCTGGGGACAACACGTCAAACGAACTTCTCAGTGCAGCAACGACGGTATCGCTGTTAAACCTCCGGCCATCACGTTCAATATACGAATACAGTTCATGCAGAATGGATGAAAAAATAACCGTATCCACCGTGCCTGGCTGCACGTATTGATCCAGTTGAAGAGCATCCCCCTTCAATACTTGCCAGCGATGTGCCTCAAGCTGCTTTTTACGCTCCAGTGCCTCTATGACATTCGCTGAAATATCAATGCCAATTGGCTCCATCTCAGGTCGTTCCTGCTCAATCAGATCGAGCAAGATTCCACCGCCGGGACCGATATCGAGCACACGTTTGCCAACCATATAATCCAGCAGCACTTTCTTGTAATCACCTGAGCTGTTCATGTCCGCCAGATACGTCTCTTCATTATGGAACCGATCATACGCATCCCGTCGCAATCCGAACAGATCAAATAACAGCAGAACAGCCTTCTCATATAATGGAGACTTTTCTGCTTCAATACAGAACGCAATCAGCTTCTCCGCCGCCGGGGAAAATTCAAATGTTACAAATACCGTATCCCCCAAATTCAGATGCCGTTTAATTCGATGTGTCAAGTGAGGGTAAGTGATCGTCTCACCTGCTTCAATCTGCGCCCACGAATACTGCTCCAAATACTTTTCGATCATTCGTTTCTTGTAAATATTCAGTTTCTTGACACCCTTGTAGTCGTAATACATCGTGTTCATTAATGGTTCAAAGCTGATATGCCTTACCACATCCAATGGTTGCTCCCGCGAAGTCGAATTTCTGTCTGATTCTTCCGTAGTTCTGCCTGTGCTGTTCGTCATCGAATTATCTACAGATAGCACCATAGCTTCACTGCTCAGCGTCAAAAGGAAGATCTTAACCATCTCCTGCAACGAAAAATCATGCATCGCTGACTCCACATACCATAAGGTCCGATGAGCCAGAGGAGCGAGAAGTCTCTCTATCTCAAGCTGGGCTTGAAGTTTGGCATATGCTTCATCCATCGCTTCTCCTTGACGTATAGACGAGCTCCGCAAGCGTGACAGCCGCTCCTTCACATTCCAGTCAATATGATCCGGAGCTGTCATGATCCAGCCCACGATACGCTGCACTTCAGGCTGAACCTGATTCCACAGTGCCAGGTCAACGCCTGCAATAACGCATTCATTCAGCGCCATCAGGATGGCCTGCAACTCATCAGAGGTAAGCCACCCTTGCGTTATGAACGAATGCAGCGGAGCATTTTCAGCAAACGGGATTTCTCCTCTTATGTACTGTCCAATATGCCCGTGTGTGGCAATAAGGGTGCGAATGATCTCATCCCGTGGTGTGGATGAACTATGTGCTGATGGTGCAATTTGTGTACTATCACTTGGAAGATCATTTAAAAAATCACTCGGGGATTCCGATCGTGATGCATCTTTCTCCTCACAATTACCTTGCTTGCCTTGCAAATCTTCAACACTTCCATACATGTTGTACAGCTGGGCTGAACCCACATTGTGCACGAACAGGTTAACCCCCTGTTTCTGCCAACTTCTGCGCTGTTTCAGTGATCCCGCCTTTGCCGTTTCCGACCAGACCAGCACATCCTCCAAAATTTCTCGAATCCAAAAAGAAACCTCAAGCTGATCCAGCACCTGAAGTGTGCGTTCTACATAATCCAGTACCGGGTTCGTACCTTCCAGCTCTGCTATGGAATGAATACGTTCCAGGTTAATATTCGGCTGTTCCGCCGCTGCCAGCAGTTGCAGCCACTGTGGTTGCTTCGCCTCCGGTAGCTGGCCTGACTTGTAAGATTGTATGGACTTTAATGAGTGCAGCATGGATCTCTTCACCTCGTTATCCTTGTTAGTTAAACTAAATATGTCATTTCAGCAGACGAATACGATCCTGCACAAGCTTGATTAACTGATCCGCTTCCACTGCAGGTAACCTCTCGTCCAGACGTGCAGCCGCGACAGGCAGAATCCAAGCATCCAACTCCTGGCGGGATATCCCGGAAATCTGGATATAATGTTGAATATAATGATCCAGCATTACATTGCGAGCCAATTCAAATTTCCTATGAACAGCCGGGTCCATATCCTCCGGCAGCGTGCCGCTCATTAATATTACCCAGCTGCGTGCCACATCACCCGCCGGATCACCCGACATGCCTGTCATCCAGTCTATAACCCAATATTGATCTCTCATTTCATTCAACATAACATTGTCGGGATGAAAGTCGCCATGACAAATTTGCTTTCGCTCTGGAAGAGACGACAGATAAGCAATTACCTGCGTCTTATCCTCTTCCGATAATAGAGAGGTATTTCGAATGGCTCCAGTAAGAATCTGCTTTTGTGTGGGGAGTGCTCCTGCATCATCCTGCTCGACGTGTAGGCTATGATGACAGATTGCCATTTGACGAGATAGTTCTTCGATCAACACGGGCTCCTGAAACATGAGGGATAACATCGTGTTGCCTTCAATCCGTTCAAATATAATCCCTTTGCGCGATCCATCATCCATAAACAACCTTGCCTGTGGCACAGGTAAGCCCTTTTGGAATACTGCCTCGGTAATTCGAAACTCATTCTGGACAGCTTCAGCTGGAAAATCGGCATGGTATAACTTCATAATCTGATTTGATGCGTACTCATAGATCTCAGCCGTTCTTCCTTGCCCAATCCGTCTCACTTTTCATTCCCCCTAAAATGATACACTTCCTGCTTCCATTTTATATCTTTCTGTACCCATGTGCTTCTGGACAGTAACCAGAAAATGTACACACAAAAAATGGCCCGGAAGAACAGCCAAATCGCTTATTCCTCAACAAGCCATCCTTTCTTTATAAACCATTTTCCAATTCATTTTGATCTCATTTCAAACTATTCTATTCAAACTCATGGCCTCTTACCTTCGCAAACACCATCATATCCACCAGCTCACCAGTACTGTCACGTCGCATCTTGCGCAATATACCTTCAAGGGTATAGCCTGCACGCTCAGCCACTTTGGCACTTTGGACATTCCGTGCATCACAGCGGATTTCCAGTCGGTTGGCCTCCAGATAGTTTATTGCGAACTGCTCGATGCCTCTGACTGCTTCCGTCATCAGACCCTCACCGGCACGCGATGTTCTGATCCAATAACCGATCTCGAAACAGCGTGCATTCCAGTCTATCCGATGCAGTCCGCTGCTGCCCACGAATTCATCTGTAAATTTGTCACGTAAATGAAGCATCATGTCGGTACGCTCCAGAAATTGCAGCCTGGCTTTGCGGGCATTCGCTTCCGATTCCTCCACTGAAGGTATGTTCTCGGCAAAAGGCAGCCACAAACGCAATTGTTCCGCACTTTCACGAATTGCTTCATTCACTGCCGCTCCATCTCCCCACCTCGGGGCACGGATGGTCAGACGTGGTGTATCAAAACTTTCGGGAAAGGACAGCAATAACGGATTAAATGAATCCGAATTGGTCATGAACCCTACTCCTCTACCTGGAATATCGAATCTATGATCAGCGGCAAGTTATCCCTCACGGATACAGCACCAAATACGGAACGGGCGTGTACGCCCTGTTCTCCGAATACATCCAGCATCAGATCCGAGCAACCGTTTAACACCTTATGGTGCTCCTGAAACGAGGCGGTCGCATTGATGAATCCTTGCACTTTGACCACCCGCTTCACCCGATCCAGCGAACCGAGCACTTCCTGGACAACAGCCAGTACCTCAATGGCAGCATTTCGGGCAAAATCATATCCTTGCTCCGTTGTAAAATCCTCCCCGAGTTTACCACGTTCTTGCGTATCCGGCCCTTTACCGGCAACATACATGATTCCGTTTACTATTACGGCATTGGCATACTTCGCTGATGGCGCGCTTGCCTGAGGTAGTACAATGCCCAATTCTTCCAACCTGGTCTGTATCATCGGCATCTCCTTTATGTATAAAAATGTCCTTGCAGTCTATCCATTTATTTCTAATTTAGATAAACCTCAATATACGCCGGTTCCTCTTGAACTGCAATATAAAAAAGGGCTGTACGGAGATTTTCTTTATACCCTATTTCACTGCTCCCATCGAACCTGCTTCTCTGTACTCCTGCCGATATGTTCTGGGTGATACCTGAACCGTCCGCTTGAACATCTTTCCAAAATGTGAAAAATTGCTGAATCCCGCTTGCAGGGCGATCTCCGTTATGGAATCCTCGCTTTCACGCAGCAAACGCTGCGCTTCCTTCACCCGAAGCAGATTAAGATAATCACTGAACGTGAAACCAGTGGTCTGTTTGAACAGACGGCTGAGATAATGCGGGCTGATTCGGAACAATGCAGCAACCTCAGGCAGCGCTAAAGACTGATGATAGTTTTCGTTAAGATGGCGTACCACAGCCTGAGCCTTGGGATGCAGAACTGGCTCACTGTCGGCCGAATGCACGGTGCCCAGATGTTTGTTGCGATAAGCGAACAACAGCAGTTCAACGGATCGGTGACGCAGCAGCAGGCTGCTTCCAGCTCTGGTATGAACCATCTCATCAATCATTTCACTGACCATTCGATCTGCTGCCTCACTTACCTGTGAAGGAAGTCTGAGAATGGGAGTATCCCAGCCGAATGGCTCCTTTAGCCCCTCAGCCAACTCAGGTAAAATAGCCAATTCCGTGAACAGCTCCGGCTTGATATACAGAACAATTCGATCATGGTCTGGCCTTCCACTCTCCATCGTTTTATGAACAGTATTTCGGTTGATAAATACGAAGTCACCAGCCTTGACCTGGTAGGTACAGTCCTTGATGAAGTATATACGTTCACCGGATAACAGATAGTACAACTCATAATGGTCATGTAGGTGGTCATCCGTCATGGAGAAATATCCAATGCGACGATCATATTCGATATTCAAATAACCGGTGGGATCATTGTAATCCGCTCGAAATGTCTGTGCCATGCAGCTGCCCCCTTTGCTTGAATTATAGCAAAATAAGCGGCATTTGAAAGCGATTACGCACAAAAAGCGGCGAAAGAAGTGCTCCCTTGTTATAGTCTAGAGCTATATTCAAGGAGGCGATAGACATGAGTAACAAAAAACGCTACGTATTGGTCGGAACAGGCGGCCGTGCTGAATTTTTCTATGGAGCATTAGCCCAAAATTTCAGGGAAACATCCGAGCTGGCAGCTTTTTGCGATATTAACCAGACCCGCATGAATTATGCCAATCAGCTGCTGAGGGAAAAATATAAATACAATGAGGTGCCTACTTATCCTGCGAATCAGTTCGATCAGATGATTGAGAACGAGAAGCCAGACTTCGTAATTGTTACCAGCATCGACCGCACCCATCACAAATATATCATTCGCGCAATGGAGCTTGGCTGTGATGTCGTAACCGAGAAGCCGATGACCATCGATGAGCACAAATGTCAGGATATTCTTGATGCCGCCAAGCGGACCGGACAAAATATACGCGTCACCTTTAACTACCGTTACGCACCACACCACACCAAAATACGGGAACTAATTCAGAATGACACGATCGGGAAAGTGACTTCAGTCCATTTCGAATGGCTGCTGAATACACGCCATGGTGCCGATTACTTCCGCCGCTGGCACCGGGACAAGCGTAATAGTGGCGGACTGCTCGTACACAAATCCACCCATCACTTCGACTTGGTCAATTTCTGGATCGGTTCCCAGCCTGAGACCGTTTTCGCTTTTGGGGATCTCATGTACTATGGTAGAGAGAACGCCGAGGAACGAGGCGTGACCCAGTTTTACACTCGCGCAACAGGCAACCCGCTTGCACAAGAGGACCCTTTTGCCCTGCACCTGGATTCGGATGCACATCTCAAAGCCATGTATCTGGATGCCGAGCCGGAAGACGGCTATCAGCGGGATCAAAGCGTATTCGGAGATGGCATCAACATCGAGGATACGATGGGTGTGCTCGTTCAGTATCAGAACAGAGCCATTTTGACTTATTCACTTGTTGCATACCAGCCGTGGGAAGGTTATCGCATCGCCATTAACGGTACCAAAGGTCGGATTGAGATGAACATTGTGGAACAATCCTATGTTAATTCGCTCGGTGATAAAAATCTCGAAGGTGCGTTGATTGGGAAAACACTGCGAGTACTTCCCATGTTCGATGCTCCGTATGAGGTTCAGGTTGAGGAAAAAGAAGGCGGCCATGGCGGAGGCGATCCGGTTCTCCTGAATGATCTGTTCGGAGAGCCTACGGAAGATCCATACCACCGTGCTGCCAACCAATTGGATGGAGCGAGATCCATCCTCACCGGAATTGCAGCCAATCGCGCCATCGCAACTGGCTTGCCTGTTCGCATCAACAATCTGGTTCGTTTCTAGGAACACAAGGCCGCTCCAACCACATTCCCATCCAAGGCTGCGTATATTACGCAGTCTTTTTTCACATTTGACGTCGGCCCTGAAGTCTATTTACGTAAGGAGGACTCTATGTTTTTCTCATTAAAAAGTCGCCTGATCGCCTTTATCGTTGTGCTCTTCGTCCTCTGTTTTGGCACGCTCTCCTTCCTGCTCTTCAAGGAGTCGCGTACCGTGATCCGCTCCTATATTGAATCCTCTGCTCTGGAGAAGATGGAGGAATACGGTTCTTATGTCGATATGGTTCAAATGCAGATCTATGATGTGGCCTCTCTTGTCTTCAACAGCGATACCGCCAAGAACTGGGATAACGCAATGAGTGACCCCGACCTACCTGAAGGGGAAAAGATGCTTGTCAATCTGGCGATGAGCCGTTTTCTGACCCAGGCTACGAACAGTTACACCAGTATCTCCGATGTATCCATCTATCGACGGAATGGGCTGCGGATTGGCAGTGAGAATCAAGTAGCGACCGACCCTCTCTTTTTGCAAGAATCATGGTACAAAAATTTCTTCATCTCAGGGAATCACTGGCTGCCTGCACATACCGATCAACATGAAAACATTAGGGATCATGGCAACCCGGTGGTTAGTCTGCTGATGCCCATTGGGACCTTTCACCATGCTACAGCCCAGAATGTGATGAAAATTAATGTCAGCGAATCTTACTTTCTGGAACCTCTTAACCGAATCCATCTGGCCGAGAGCAGCACTATCTTTCTGCTGGGTGAACAAGGAAACCCTATTCTCTCACAGCAGACAAATCAGCTTGGCGTCGGAGCTTTAGCGGAAATCGATCAAATTCGGAACAACTCGCTCAAATCGGGTGTGGTATATCTGAACAACGAGGAAGGACAGCGTGACATTCTGGTATACAAAAAGCTGGGGCGTACCGGCTGGATGCTGGCTGGTCTGGCACCGGAAAAAGAGCTGTATTCCTCTCTTCACAAGCTTCAGAGTACCATTCTGGTGGTCACCATTGTTCTAATTATCGTCTCTTTGTTTGCTGCTGCATGGCTCTCTTATGGCGTGACCAAACCTTTAACTCGACTGGTACTGGCCATGAGACAGGTACAGCGCGGTGCATTCGATCAGGCAGAGTCCCTTCTGCCCCCGGACAAAAACGTAAAAAGCGAAGTCAGTTATGTCATCTCCACTTTCCGCTATATGATCAGCCGATTGCGTCAGCATATCCAGAACGAGTTCGAGTTGAAGCTGCTCCGTCAACAAGCGGAGTATAAAGCGCTGCTCATGCAGATTAATCCCCATTTTATGTTTAACACGTTGGAACTGGTAAGCAGTCTTGCCATGCAGCGCCGAACAGATGATACGGTTCAGGTTATTGAGGATCTGGGCAAAATGATGCGCTTCTCCATGAATACAAGTGACGACAGGGTACAGCTTGCAGAGGAGCTGGCTTATATCCGCCACTATATCTCCATTCTGCAAACCCGTTTCGGTCATAAGCTGGACATTACTTTGACACAGGAAGTTAAGCTGGATTCCCTGGTCATCATCAAATTTATCCTTCAGCCACTTGTTGAGAATGCCGTCAAATACAGCTTTCAGCACCAGACAACCGCCGAGATACACATCCGGATCTCCAGACGGAATAACCGCCTGCATTTCCACATTTCAGACAATGGACCCGGTATTCCGGTCGAGATTATCCAAAAACTCCATGATCCTGTTGAAGCTTCTCAACTGGAACCCCTATTGCGAAGCCAAAGCTGGCACATCGGACTCGGAAATGTGGTTGCACGCTGCCGCTTGCATTACGGCACCCTGTTTGCAATTCAGATCAAAAACGGAGAACATTACGGCACATGTATTGAACTGATTCTACCCGTACAGGAGGAATATGATGTACAACGTATTGATCGCAGATGACGAGCTTGAGGTCCGCGAAGGGTTAATATTGAAAGTGGATTGGCAAGGCATGGGTTTTTCCATCTCAGGTGAAGCGGCAAACGGCATCGAAGCAGAAGAGCTTCTGAAAGCTGAACATTTTGACTTGTTAATTACAGATATGAACATGCCTGTGATGGACGGCGTGCAATTGTTGGACATTTGCCGAAGTCATAATCCTTCCATTCAGATTATGATCATCACAGGATATGAGGATTTCCACTATGCCAGAGCAGGTGTGCGCAGCCAGGCCATGGATTATTTGCTGAAGCCTGTAACCCGGGATGAACTGAAAACCACATTATACAAAATCAAAGAGACGTTGGATAACAAGAAAAAGGTACACGGCGATTCGGAAATGATGCAATGGCGTCTCTCCCAGTATTACAAAGAAATGAAGCAACGTTTCCTGCTAGATCTCGTTCGGGGTCATCGCCTCCCTCCATCTTCATTGCCAGAGCGGATGCGGCTGTTTCATCTGGAATCCTGGCAGGATCACAGCGTCTGTTTCATCACCGCCGGCATGCGAGACTCCGATATAAAGACTGCCTCGGTGGAGCGTGTTCCCGAAAAGCTCCATCTTGCCTTTGAGCTGCTTTGTCACGAACTGGCCCAGTCCTATCCAGATAACGTTCAAGTGTTCCATGACGGAGCACACCCCGGGATTATGCATTTCATTACATTGGACGGTATTCAGCACGAATTTGCTCAGCAAATCACAGCGCAGACACGCTCCGTCATTACGATGGACGTACAGGTTGGATTAGGATTGCCCGTATCAGGGCTTGAGCGCTGGAAAGATGGCTATATTCATTCCCTCTTGGCATGGAACTCTGCTGGACGCAAAGGTGCACAGGATCGTGTGCCCGTAGTAGATCATAGTCCATTGCTGCCTGAGGAAACCAACCGAATGCTGCATCGATGTCTTATACGTGGAGAACTAGATTCCTTCCGCAGCGTGATTCAAAAGGAACTTACTGACTCCTTTCGGCTATCCACCTCCCGTATGATCCGAAGCCTTTTTCAAATTTCATTATTGATGGAGTCCATCGCTATCGAATTTAATCAGCCTCCTTTCGAACAGGAATCCACGTGGATTTCCCCGGAATGGGTGCTTTGGCTAAAGACTCCAGACCAGGCAGAACTGCTGCTGATGCATTGGGCAGAGGATTTCGTGAATCAACAGCAGCCATCCGAGGTTGGAGAAGCTACGGTCATTGAATCGGCCAAGCGATATATCGAGGAAAATTACATGCTGGAACTGACATTAACTTCGTTAGCGGAGCAATATAACTACTACCCAACCTATTTTTCGGAGATGTTCAAAGAAGCTGCCGGTATCTCTTTTATTCAATATGTGACCGAAGTTCGAATGAAACATGCTCTTCGTCTACTGAAGGAAACCCAATTAAATGTCTGGGATGTTACAGAACTGACAGGCTTCCGTTCGCCAAGCTATTTCAGTTCAAAGTTCAAAAAAATGTTCCATATGAGTCCCTCGGACTATCGATTACTGCATTCCGAAAAAAATGATAATGATGATCCGAAGAAATGAGATTCCAGCTTTCCGCCCTCCCCGGTATGATGAATTTACCAAGAGAATCGCCGCCAGCATTGTAAGCGGATTCAATTCTGAGGTGATCATGAATCACATCCATGCTGAAGGGAGGCCTATGATGAAAAAGCTGTCCAAGCCGTTATACGGCCAGCAGAATATGACAGCCTATTTGTTTCTGCTGCCCTGGCTCATCGGACTCTTCTGTCTGACACTGGGACCTATGGTTGCGTCACTCTACCTGTCCTTGACGAAATTTAATTTGCTGTCATCCCCCACGTGGACGGGGCTCAGCAACTATGTCCAGATCTTTACCGAAGACGATACCTTTCGCAGATCTTTGGGGCTAACGTTCTATTATGTATTTCTATCCGTTCCGCTAAGACTTGCCTTTGCCCTGCTGGTAGCGATGGCGCTGAACAAAGGAATTCGGGGGCTCGGCTTATACCGGACCGTGTATTACATTCCTTCCCTATTGGGCGGCAGTGTGGCCATTGCGATCGTCTGGCGCCAGATTTTCGAGGGAAGTGGCTTGGTCAATCAGTTCCTAAGCTGGTTCGGGATCACCGGCCCCGCCTGGATTGCCCATCCCGATTACGTGGTCTATACGATCGTCACGCTCTCTGTATGGCAGTTCGGTTCGGCCATGGTTATTTTCCTTGCCGGCCTGAAGCAAATTCCAGCCGATTTATATGAAGCTTCGGACGTAGACGGGGCCGGAAAGATACGCCAGTTCTTCGGCATCACACTCCCGATGCTCTCCCCTGTTATTTTTTTCAACCTGATCATGAGCATGATCAATTCGTTTCAAGCCTTTACACCCGCTTATGTTATCGGGGATGGACGGGGAGGCCCGCTCGACGCAACGATGTTCTATACCTTGTATTTGTATCTGAAAGGCTTTTCGTTCTTTGATATGGGTTACGCTTCTGCCCTGGCGTGGATCATGCTGGTCATTATCGGGGTATTCACTGCAATCGTCTTTCTCACCTCAAAATTCTGGGTATTCTACAGCGACAATCAGGAAGGGAGATAATGCACATGCCATTAAAGCGACGATTGGTTCAAGCCGGGAGGCATACCGCCATTATCCTCTTCGGTCTGCTGATGTTGTATCCGGTGTTATGGTTAATTCTCAGTTCGTTTAAACCGAATCATCTCATCTTCACCAATAGCAGCCTCATTCCAACCAGCTTCACCTTTGAGCATTTTGTGAATGGATGGAAAGGACTACAGGGTGTGTCGTTTGGTCGCTTCTTCGGCAACTCGGCGCTGATCTCGGTCATGAGTGTGTTAGGAAATGTGATCTCCTGCTCCCTTGCAGCCTATGCCTTTTCCAGATTGAAATTCAAGTTCAAAGGACTGTGGTTCAGCATTATGCTGGTCACCATCATGCTCCCTTACCACGTAACCCTGGTACCTCAGTACATTCTGTATAACGAGCTGCATTGGATTAATACGTATTTTCCGCTCATTCTGCCCAAGTGGCTGGCGCAGGATTCCTTCTTTATTCTGCTCATGGTTCAATTCATCCGTGGTATCCCACGGGAGCTGGATGAGAGTGCAACCATTGACGGCTGCGGGCAATCGCAGATTTTTTTCCGAATCGTAGTGCCTCTTCTCGTTCCTGCACTGATTACAACAGCGATCTTCACCTTCATCTGGAGCTGGGATGACTTCTTCAGCCAGATGATCTATTTGAGCAAAATTGATCTGTTTACCGTACAGCTGGGCATACGGTCCCTGTTCGATCCATCAGGACAATCGGATTGGGGAGCGCTGCTCGCTATGTCGACGCTGTCTCTGCTGCCTGTGACCCTCATCTTTCTGGTATTTCAGCGTTATTTTCTTGAGGGGATTGCAACGACTGGACTGAAATGATTACGAAAATACCTATCCAGACGCAACAAGTGTACAACAGATATTATGCTTTTCATTATCTATCGTCAGGGGGATTTATCATGTTCAAACGATTCATGATTAGTAGTATAGCTTCACTTCTGTTATTGGTTACTGCCTGCTCTGGAACGGATCATACCGGTGCTGATGAGCAAACAGGAACCGCTGAAGGCGGGCAAGTTGAACTGCGCATGATGTGGTGGGGCGATCAAAAACGAGCAGATATTACGAATGAAGCCCTGAAGGTTTTTCAGGAGAAACATCCGAATATTAAAATTGTAGGTGAATTTGCACCTTCCTCTGGATATTTCGACAAGTTAAATACACAGCTGGCGTCAGGCACCGCTCCGGATATTTTTTTCCTCGGTGGTAATGTAGTTGATTACGCGAAGAAGGATGTCCTTCTGAATCTGGACCCATATGTTGGTTCGGAACTGAATCTGGACGGCATGGATACCACCATGGTTGAGTATGGCCGTCTTGATGGAAAGCTGCAGCATATTTCCGCTGGTGCGAATGCACGGGGTATTGTCGTCAATCAGGCGCTGTTCGATCAAGCGGGAATTCCGCTGCCAGCCTCAGATTGGACTTGGGATGATTATGCTGCGATCAGCAAAGAGCTTTCCGACAAACTCGGCAAGGGCTATTACGGAACTTATAATTTCACCGTTGACGGAATGGACATCTTTTTAAAACAGCACGGCAAACAGCTATATGATATGAAGAACGGCACGCTCGGATTTGAAAAAGAAGACATTCTGGAGTGGTTCACCTACTGGGAGCAGGCTTCCAAGTCCGGAGGTGTGGTTACGCCTGAATTGCAAGTTTCCAATCCACCGGATGACACCAGTAAATCCTTGCTTATTACAGGCAAAGCGGCGATGAGCCTGCTTCCTTCGAATCAACTGGCTGCTTTCCAGAGTCTGACCGAAGACAAGTTAATTCTTTTACCTGTACCAAGAGGTCCCAAGGGAACTGGAGTTGTATTCGAGTCTAGTCAGGGATTGTCTGGTTATGCGAATACCAAACATGCAAAAGAAGTCGCGATCCTGATGGATTTCTGGATTAATGATCCGGATGCAGCCAAAATTCTCGGTAACGACCGCGGCGTACCTGTGACGGAAGCCAACCGAAATCTGCTTCAGCAAGAAGCGGGACCTGTTGAAGAGATTGTATATAATTACACCAGCTTTGTATCTGAAGCTACGAAAACGGAGCCTTTCGACGTAAGCTATAATCCTCCGGGATTTGCTGAGTTCTCCAAGCTGGCCCAAACAACCAACCAGGAAATCGGCTTTGGCCGAAAAAGTGTGGAGCAAGCTGTAACTGACTTCTATAATGGCACCGTGCGAATCTTTGAATCCAATCAATAAATAACCGCTATAAGGAGGTCGACATGACAGAAGCACTGCTGAACAAGCTGCGCCAGATCTCGATCCACGATAATGTGAAGCCAGATAAACCGGAAGAACGAAAGTTAATACAGGAATGGCAGGCGTCGGGAGTTCGATTCGCGGCATCAAGCGGACGACTGGAAACGACTTATTATTCCGCCCTGGAGAAGTTACTCACTTGTATTGTGCCCCTGAATGGCAGTGAGCCCATTCTTCAGGAAGGTGGCATCTATCTGGGCTGCTGGCTGGAGAGTACCGGCACCATTAATGCGGAGCTGCTTTCACGTCTGATTCCTTCTGTATCGGAAACGACCTATCTCGCTTTTGCCCAACACCAGAGAGAAGATGGATTGCTGCCTTATAAGCTAACGGAGAACGGTCCTTCCTTTCGCCAGATTCAGCTCGTTACACCATTGGCACGAAGTGTATGGAACCACTACCAGCTTCATGGAAAGGATCGCTCGTTTCTGAAGACCATGTACAAAGCCATGGTACGTTACGACGAATGGATTGCAACGTATCGCAATACCCGAGGGACCGGCTGTGTGGAGGCATTTAGCACCTTTGATACCGGGCATGATCTGTCCCCCCGTTTCTGGCATGTTCCGGATACGCCTTATAAGAATGATGCCGCGTCTTACCATCCGGATTCTCCGGTTCTGCCTTTTTTGGCACCAGACTTAACCGCCAATATTTATTGCCAGCGCATGTACTTATCCCGTATGGCCGTGGAGTTCGGGAAATCTGGTGCAGAGTGGAAAGCAAAAGCTGAAGCCAGTCTGGACAGTCTCTTCCGTTACTGTTATGACGAAGAAGACATGTTCTTCTACGACCGGGATCGCAATGACGAATTCGTCAGAGTACAGTCTGATGTGCTGCTGCGTGTGATGGCCTGCGAGGTGGGCGACCGGGAAATGTTTGATCACATGCTGCGCCAGTATTTGCTGAATACAAGCAAGTTTTTTGCCAAGTACCCGTTTACATCCATGTCGATGGATGATCCAAGGTTTGATCCGTTCTCTTCTTATAATAGTTGGGGTGGAGCGTCCAACTTCCTGAGTCTGATTCGTGCACCGCATGCATTTGAATATCATCATCGGTATGTGGAATTGACCTGGGTGATGCAACCTATCCTGTCGTCCCTTTCCAAAGCAAAGCGTTTTGCGCAGGCATTAAGCCCTTGGACCGGGGAGGAAGGTTTTACCGAAACCTACTCCCCCTCCATCCTTTGCCTACTTGATTATGTAGAACGTTTATGCGGCATCCTGCCGGTTGAATCGGACCAACTGTGGTTTACCGGTCTTCTACCCATCGACATGGATCATGGCGAAGAAGTTGCTGGCCACACGGCGTATAGCCGCACGGTGAATGGGCTGCATTTTGAATTGGTGAACACACCAGAACGGGTAACGGTATATCAGGGTGGTAACGTTCTTATAGAGGGTCCAGCGGGAATCCGGCTGGTTACGGACCACAGTGGACATTTGGTAGGTATCATCGGAATGAGCGTGCGCACCATTGAGGGTGAACTGGTTTATCGAGGTACGTCCATTCCAATTCGAATCAAAGGAAATGAGCTGCAGCGGTATACAGACGGAAGCTTGATAACAGAGCGAGATATCGGAATCATCTATCCTTCCTATCGATAGAGAGTTAAAAAAGTGTCTTCTCTAAGGAACATTAAAAAGCCATTCCCGATGAATAAGTACAACACCAAAAGCGCAAGTGACAGGGAACATCCCCCTGTACTTGCGCTTTTGGTGATTTGTTATCGAGATGAGTCTCTCCACAACGGATGAATAACCGATGCCGGTTCCGTAGACTCCCTTTATTTATATGAGAAAACGAACCTTTCGTTTACGCTTTCCGTTCCCACGCAGGGTGTCGATAGAATTCAATCGTATCAATATAGTTCACCGTGTACTTCTGTTCGACTTCCGACAGCTCCAGCAGCTTTCGGTCGATTTGTTTCAAACCCATGACCACGTCATGCCGAAGAAGGTCCATTGCAATTTTGCCCACAAAGCTGCCATCCATCTCCTTGTGTTTATTCCGAAATTCTTCATTATAGATCAGTTCCGGCGTAAACGATGCTTCAACGAAGGCGTTGACAAGCGTAAGCTCATCCCCCTCCATCTGTACCGCGATATAATAGTTGCCACGTTCATCCCGAATGAGGTCTTTATACATTTCCACGATCATCTGAATCACTCCCTATATCTTAAGTTGTACTATTGTAATGAGTAAAGAACATGGGCGCCATATTGCTCACCTCTTGCCCTCGTCCATTCATATAGTAGGTATAAATGGCGAACGGAGGATTGCTTATGAATTGGCACCAACTTCATACAGGAAAAACACTACAGCAGCGTCTGGCCGAGTTACAGGGACATCTGGCAGAATTGAATGCTCCATTGTCCGGTCTGGAACCTGGAATAATCAGCAAAGTTTTTCCGCGCAGTTTTATCAAAGTCAATCGGCAGTTATTTGTTCCACTTAGTTTGTTTTCCATTCGTGTATTTGATATTCCACGAGCACGACGTGGCGTACGGGTAGGCATTCGCACGGTATTCCCATCGAGAAATGCATTTAACAATATCCGACTTGTTGGTGTTGGATTGGATTACATTGAGCTCCAGGGAAAAGGTAAATTCTCCTCACGTATTCTCTTTCCTTTAACCCAGGTTGAATCGATCTATCGTCCAACGAATAAAAAGAAGAAATAAGGGGTCCAGAAATAGCTAAATCCTGTCTCTGCCTGGAACAGCCCGATTAGAGAAACAATCCATACCGGGGTTAACCTCATGTCATAATATGCATGTTTCTCTTCCTTAGTATAACTCATACATGCATGGGTCTGCTCGGATATTGAGCCATAGCAAAAAGCGGTGAGCACAGAACCCTTCTGTGTCTCACCGCGCAGATGCCTACTTATTAAAGGGATCAAGATGTATGCACATCAGATGCCTGTCCACACATCCTTGGCATATCGTCCTTCCTGCTGCAAACGTTCTAACCAAGCATCGGCTTGCTCCGTGGAGTTGCCGCTGACATCAGCGTACGCTTTCTTGAGGGTTGCTTCAACATCAGGTGCCATCTTGCTGCCATCGCCGCAAACATACAGATGTCCCCCCTGTTCGAGCAGAGGAATCAGCTTGTGGGCATCATCTCTCATCAGATGCTGCACGTAACACTTCTCTTCCCCGTCCACGCGGGAAAACGCCGTATGAAGCTGAACAAGACCCTCTTGCTCGGCTGTTTCGAGTTCATTTTTATACAGATAATCATGTTCCGGGTTGCGACATCCAAAATACAGATGGGCTTCGCCAACCTGCTGACCTTGTTCCTTCATTACACGTCTTGCCTGCAGGAAACCACGGAATGGAGCCACACCTGTTCCCGGACCGACCATAATAATCGGAGCCTCTGCCTTCTCTGGCAGTTCGAACCCGGACTCAGGCTTCCGTATGAACATAACGACCTCTTCACCCGGCTTCAGGTTCGCCAGATAGTTGGATGCTATACCTTTATACTCGCCCTGACCACTCCAAGCTGGTGCACGCACTACACTGACGGTAATGCTGGCCTGCTCAGGCTGCACTTTCGGTGAACTGGAGATTGAGTAATATCGTGCTTTCAAGGAAGGCAGCAGCTCCAAGAACCGCTCGAAAGGCAGCTCACATGCCTCGTATTTGACCAAATAATTCAGCATGGATATGCGTTTCTTACGCACTTCTTCCATGTATACAGATTCATCAAGAAGTTCTTCGAGCTCCTTCTTATGCGGAGGGCACACCGTGTACGCCGCCAGTTCTCTCAGTTGGGCCCGAGTTGCCGCTTCCTGAAGCTCCACACTGTGACTCAGCAGATCAACCAAATTAACCGGTTGGTGCAATGGCAGATGAGCAGCGCTGCGACCGGAAGCATCCAAAACGAGATGTTCCGTACCCGTGAATCCATATCGTTTCAGTACACGTTCTACGAGCTCAGGCGGGTTTTGTGGCAAAATGCCCAAGTGATCGCCTTCCTTATATGTGGCGCCTTCAGGCAGTTTAATCTCCAGATGTCGTGTGCTTCGTTCGCTGCCTGCATCGTGAAGTTCCCGATTCTCAAGCACTTCGGCAACGTGTGCATCATACGTATCTGCGAGCGGTGTTACCGCCAGTCCGCTGACAAACTGTACAGACAAGGAGCTGCGTTCGCTACCTGAACTTGTATTTAACTTGAGTCCCAGCGTTCGTGCCAGATCCGGCCATAATTGCTCGGTCCAGTCTCCAACCTGTTTCTCAAAGTCCCCGCTGGCATCACTTTCTCCGATGGGTGATAACCGTTCTGCCCCTTTGGAAGACAACTGCTCATCAATCAACCGCGGAATGCGCTGGTACGTACTGGCCCAGTTGTGGTCCCCACATCCAAGAACAGAGAACCGCACGCCTTTGAATTCCCCTGCATCCGCATGTTCAATCCATTCGACGAAATCCTTGGCATTGCTTGGCGGTTGACCATTGTAGGATGCACTCACAATGATGACGGCGCCTTCCTTGGGCAATTTACCTACTCGATCATCCAGGGTAGCCACCTCACTGCGGAAGCCCTGATATCTGGCGGTATCTGCGATTTCACGCGCAATGCCTTCCGCCGTCCCTAGATTGGATCCATACAGGACTAGCATTGGGGTGTGATGGGCATTGGCTGTATCCGGTTCTTGTCTTTTGGCAACCGGAGTCGGCTCCTCCATGGCAACACCCGGAACAGCCATGACCGGCTGACCCCCACGAGCACGAACACGTATTGTGAAGTTGTCGGGTTTGAGTGTCAACGTTTCTTTCACTTTCAACTGATAGTCCGCATGATCGATGAGTTCAAAATGCTTCAGGACCATGCCCAGCACAAGTGTGGCTTCCTGAAGGGCGAACTGCTGACCAATGCAGGCACGCTGACCATTCCCAAACGGTTTGTAGGCATCATGTGGCACCTTGCTCGGATCTTCGAACCGTTCCGGCCGGAATGCTTCCACATCGTCACCCCACGCATCGCGGTCCCGGTGCAGCTTGGGAATGAGCACACTGACACTGTCCCCTTTTTGCAAAGGATATTTCCCGTCCAGAACAAGGTCTTTCTTGGCATATAAGGAGAATGCAGGAGCTGTAGGCCACAACCGCAAAGCTTCATTCAAAACCATGCGAACATATTTCAGATTGCGAACCTGATTGTATGTCGGAACCGGATCTTTCAGAATCTGATCTGCTTCAGCCTGAGCCTTGGCGAGTGTATCCGGATTTTTCATTAAATAATAGATGGCAAAGGACAACAAGCCACTCGTCGTCTCGTGTCCGGCAATCAGGAAGGTGATGATCTGGTATCGAATATTTTCATCGTCCAGCGTTTCCCCGGTTTCCGGGTCCTTGCCACTGAGCATATGGGACAACAGATCGTCTGCCCCTTCCTGAGGCTGCTGCTTGCGCTCCGCAATAATATGATCCACCAGAGAGAACATCGAACGGATATCCTGCTCAAACTGTTTCTTTTTGGTGATCATCAGCTTGTCCTGCAGACGCAAACGCTGCAACGAACTCATCGATTCGTCCAGTGCTCGAACCATGCTCGTAATGAACGGATGCGGTTCTTCCCGGTAAAAGCTGTTAAACCGATAATTGAATCCACACAGTCCAATCGTATCCAAGGTGAGACGAGTCATATCATCCGGTACGTTAACCGTCTCATCCGGGTTCAATCTGGACCACTTCTGCACGAGCTGTACAGCGAGATCAATCATTTTGTTATGATATCCCTGCATCGCACGTTGGCTAAAGCTTGGCAGCAGCACATTATGAGCTTTTTTCCAATTCGGTTCTTGAGTCCAACTCGTAAACAGGCCATCTCCGGCAAATGCACGAACCTTCTCCAGCGGTGCCCATACACGTTTATCGAATTTGGACTCGTCGCTTACCTCGGCTACCAGGTTGTGACCTGAGATATACAGTTCGCTTCGTGTCGGATACTCCATTCGAAAAATGGGTCCGTACTCTTCAGCGAGTTTCACCAGGGATTGTACAGGCTCATCGGTATTTATCTGCGGTAAGTTTCCTAAAGGCCCAAACGTTTTGGGTTGGGGAACTGAAATTTGCGCCATGATACTCACTCCTCTTCCAAGTAATACGTTCTACAAAAAAATAATACCTTCGTTCAACTACGACTTCAGAACAATAGACATGACTTCATTTTCTGCACATTTTCATATTTCATCCAGATAACTTAAAAATGACAGTTGGAACCAACTGACCGAAATGGTTTATTGGTCATTTTAGAATAAAAAAAATGGGTTCCTTCGTTATCTTTCTTTTACCCTAACATTTCCAGTCTCAATCTTCAACAGTCTCAAAGTCGTAGGACCAATGGGTAGCCATTAGATTGATCCGGAAAATTTTGGCCCCTCTTGGCCCAACCATATTGAGTTTTTAGAACTTAATGAGCTGCTTCATTCTCGAAATAAATCGTAAAATCTAGGACCTCATCAGCAGATCCTTAATCGCAGACTCCATCTCTAACGGCGCAACCGTAGTCTCATAGCGGCCACTCACTTCCCCGGTTCGATCAATTAAAAATTTGGTGAAATTCCATTTGATCCCGTTTCCCCGGTATAAGTCGGGATGTCTCTCCTTGACAAATTGATCCATCCATCGACCTTCTTCCGATGCCATATCATAACCCTTAAATGGGGCAATCTCGACCAGATAGCGAAACAAAGGGTGCATCGATTGCCCGCTGACCTCAATCTTCTCAAACATCGGAAAGGATATATGAAAATGATTTCTGCAATACTGAGCTACTTCATCATTGCTCCCCGGCTCCTTGTGATTAAACTGATTACAGGGAAATGCCAGAATCTCCAGCCCTTGAACACAGTACTGTTCGTACAGTTGCTGAAGCTCGGTGAATTGTCGAGAGTAACTGCACTTGCTCGCTGTATTCACAATAAGTAGTACTTTGCTCTCATAAGCAGATAAGTCGCCCGTGTGTCCATCCATGAATGGAACCTGATAAGAAAATATACTCATTCATAACGCCTCCTTGGTCGGTTCTCACATAAACCTTCTCTTGAAATGGATTATACACTTATCCTCTTAATAGGTTAAATATATAATTAATATTATATTTATAGGATATGTCTATATAATAAAAATACAGGAATGCAACAAAAAACTGCCCTCAGCAGACAGAAGCTGCTTCATGGACAGTTAGTAAGAGCGATATTAATGCTAATTTCCAGAAAGTGGTTACCCCATAATAAGGCCATATACAATGCCCGGTCCATGTACCCCAATGGTCAGATCATTTTCAATGTCGGAAGAACGACTGGGACCGGAAATAAAATGAATGCCTGCCGGAAGATTCTCTCTTCCCGCTTCATCGAAGCGATTAAGCGTTTCACCAAGTCTGGTGTACAGCCGTTCGATTGGAATAATAATGATGAGTACAGTGGGCAATAAACTAACGGAACGCCCCTTCTCCGGCGAAGAAAGCACTGTGACAGAACCCGTATATGCTGTAGCATAATCCGCCATCACTACACCGATGTCTGCCTCAGCTGCCCTCGCCTTCCAGTTTTCGTCTGCCTGACTGTTCCACACTGAAATCTGCACATCCGGGAGCTGCTTTTCCAATCCAAGCTCCATCAGCGCCTGTTCATTCTGACGTATGATATATTTCGCACTTAATTCATGAGATTTAGTAGCGATGAAGTCCGCGGCTTCGCCAATATCTCTTACCCGCGCAATATGAGCCCCTACACTCACAAAATTATCGGTGAATGCCTGTATGCGCTTATCTATATCCCACTCCAGGTCCGTCCAGAACCCGGGTGCACCGCGAAAAGGTTGGGTCGGAGCATGCCTCTGGCGTGGTCTTCTCAATTTGGATGCAATATCATTCATAAAGTGTTCCTGCTTCGCACGAGACTTCTTCTCCAATTGCTCCAGCCATTCCTGATGTTCAGTGTTCATGTTGACCACCTCCCTCGCGTTCACGAAGAATCTGTTCCATTCGGTTCCGCACGGAGGAATCCATCTCTATCTTCTCCCGATTCAGCTCCTGATCCAGCTTGTTCCATTGCTGCCGGAAGGAGCGCTTCGCCAGGCTTGGCGCAACCCGATAGCTGTTCCAGCCCTTAAGAGGCCCAAGTTTGAGTGAAATTCCGTTATTGCGTACAACGGCTTTCTGGCCAATCTGTCCGAGACGAATAGCCGCGCCGAAGCGTTTAGAATTGCTTACAACCGCTGCAAAACCTTTCATGCCAGCACTTTCAAGCTTATTGCCATGGCCCTCTTCCACCTTGCGTCTGCGTAAATATACGAGCATATCATGCAGCGGAATTTTGACCGGACAGGCTTCGTAACAGGCTCCGCACAGACTGGAAGCACCCGCGATGTCGTTCCATTCATCGATATTGCCATTCAGTGCAGGTGTAAGTACTGCTCCGATCGGTCCACTGTACGTTCCACCGTAAGCATGCCCGCCGATATGACGATACACCGGACAAGCGTTCAGGCAGGCCCCGCAGCGAATACAGTTCAACAGCTCCTGGAATTCGGGATCACCCAACTGAAGTGAGCGTCCATTATCGACGATAATAATGTGCATTTCATCTGGTCCGTCCCCATCTTCTGTTCGTCGAGGGCCGGTTATGCCTGACATATACATCGTCAATTTTTGACCTGTCGCAGAGCGTGGCAACAGGGTTGCCATTACCTCGAGATCCGTCCAGGATGGAATGATGCGTTCCATGCCCATTAAGGTAATCTGTGTTTTTGGCACGGTGGATACCATGCGGGCATTGCCTTCATTTTCAAATAGGACCATCGAACCCGTCTCCGCAATCGCAAAATTGCAGCCTGTCATCCCAATATCGGCTTCAAGAAACTTCTCGCGCAGCTTTTTGCGTACAAATCCGGCAAGTACGGTGGTGTCCGGTTCCAGAATTTCACCCGCTTCCTTGGACAACAGGTCCGCAATCTGGTAACGGTTTTTGTGAATAGCCGGAATGACGATATGAGATGGAGCTTCACCTGCCAATTGAATGATGTATTCACCCAGATCGGTCTCTATCGCTTCAATGCCTGCGGACTCTAATACATGGTTGAGATGCACTTCCTCGGACACCATGGACTTGGATTTGACCACGGTGGAAGCCTGCTTGTGAGTCGCAATATCCAGTGCAATCGCCGCTGCCTCCACCGAAGTATCGGCAAAATGAATATGAACCCCATTGGCACGTGCATTATTGACGAATTCATTCAGGTAATAATCCAGATATGCGATCGTATGCAGACGAATCTGACGTCCACGTTCACGCCATTCTTCCCAGTTGCCATGTTCTTCGGATGCGGACTTCTTGCCATTACGCAATCGCTCTGTCGTAAATTTGACGGCTTTGCGCAGGAAATCATCATTCAACGCCAGTTCTGCACGTTCTTTGACGGTAACATCCATTGTACCGGGCTGACTCATCCTGTTTGCACCCCCTCATACAGCAGTTCGGCCAAATGCATTACACGCACCGGTTCATTCCGATACCGCAGATTGCCCGAAATATTCATTAGACAGGCCATATCCAGGCCCACCAACACTTCGGCTTCCGTTTCTTTGATATGATCCACTTTCTCCGTGACCATGGCACCGGAAATATCCGCCATTTTGATAGCAAATGTTCCGCCAAAGCCGCAGCAGTCCTCTCCGAAAGGAAGGGGAACAAATTCCAAACCTTTTACAGCAGACAGTAATGCCATAGGCTCATCCTTTACGCCTAACAAACGGCTGCCATGACAGGAGGGGTGATATGTAACCTTATGCGGAAAATGGGCACCCAAATCTGTGATCCCAAGCACCTGAACGAGAAACTGAGTAAATTCGTAGGCTTTGGCTTCCAAGCGTTTAGCCTTCTCCAGCCATACAGGTTCATTGGCAAACAGTTCGGGATAATGATGAATCATGTACGTACAGGAGCCCGAGGGACAGACGACAAAATCACTGTCATCAAAGGCTTCCAGAATCGTTTTGGCAGCTACCCGTGTCTCATCCCAATACCCGCTGTTGTAGGAAGGCTGACCGCAGCAGGTCTGCACGGACGGGAAATCCAACCGAACGCCATGCGCGGCGAGCAATCTCACCATCGCCTCCCCCACACGGGGATACATGGCATCACTGAGGCAGGTAATGAATAAGGAGACCTTCATGATTACACGCTCCTATAACTGATGAATTGTGGTTATAACGCATATAAGTATCGAATAACGGGTTATTTTAGACCCTTGTGATCTTGATATCATAGCCGTTCAAACGTTCTATCAAATCATCGTCAAGCGACTGATCCGTAATCACCTCATGGACCGCATCTAACCCGGTTACCCGGGCAAATGCACGAACCCCAAACTTGCTCGTATCGGCAAGCAAAATAACCTGGTCGGATATGCCGACCATTTTCTGCTTCAACCGGGCTTGAAGCTCATTGGATTCACTGATGCCGCCTTCCAGGTGCACACCTTTACAAGACAGGAACAATTTATCGACATGGTATGTTTCCAGAGAACGTTCAGCGAGCGGTCCAACAAAAGACAGAGACCGTTGGGCCAGCTGGCCTCCAGTCGAGATGACTTCAATCTTGTCCCTGCTGCTCAATTCGGTGGCTACCTGTATGGAGTTGGTTAATACGGTTAGTGGCATATCCGGCATATTGGCCGCCATGTATCCTGCTGTCGTGCTGGCATCCAGTAAAATTCGATCACCCGGGCGAATTATGGAGAGGGCCGAGTGAGCGATTCTTTTCTTTTCCTCTGCATGTGTTGTTTCCCTTACCCGGTAAGGGATCTCCGGCTGCTCTTCCTTTACGCTGACAGCGCCTCCATGGGAACGACGCAGTCGTCCTGCTTGCTCCAGACGGTCCAGATCACGCCGAATGGTCTCTTCTGTTACCCGGCAGTGCTCACTAAGCTCGGATACACGTATACTCCCTTTCACATTAACCATCTCGACAATCCGGTCATAGCGTTCTGCTGCCAGCATGTTACACCTCGCTTCTTGCTTGCGATTCCGATGATGCGCTCAATCTTAGAAATCTGCCGTATGCTTCTTCCCAGATCGTTCTGTCCTTTGGCTCATAATCGGTAACCGGGAATGAATCGCGGATGACCCTGCGGGCTTCCCATATATCTTTAAAGGCTCCACTTGCCATCCACTGTACAGCCATGTTTCCGATCGCACTGCCTTCTGCCGGACCCGCCCATACGGGTTTGCCAATAGAATTGGCAGTCCACTGACACAACAAGCGATTCTGGATGCCACCACCAACCATATGCAAGCCATTAAAAGATTGTCTGGACAGTTGTTCCGTCCACTCCAGCACTCTTCGATACTTCAGTGCAAGGCTCTCCAGAATGGAACGGGCAATGGCTCCCTGATCTTGCGGTTCATCCTGACCTGTATCACGGCAATACTGTTGTATACGAGAGGTCATATCCCCTGCTGCCATAAACCGTTCATCATCGGGATCAAACAGGCTTGTAAACGGAGGTGCAAGTTCAGCCCTGCTCAGTAACTCCGCATAGCTGATTCCCTGTCCTTTCCGTTCCCATTCGCGCATGCATTCCTGCAAAACCCACAGGCCCATGATGTTCTTGAGCAAACGGAATGTGCCTCCTGCACCGCCCTCATTCGTAAAATTGAGCGCCAAACTCTCGGAACTAATGGCAGGATGGTCAATCTCCGTGCCCATAAGCGACCAGGTTCCACAGCTCAGGTAAGCAAATGAACGCTCGGTTGCCGGAACAGCGACGACCGCTGAACCTGTATCATGTTCGGCAACCGCGATAACCGGGATGGCAGACAGGCCAAGATCACTGCAAATGCTGCTGCGCAGCTGTCCCACACGAGTACCTGGCATGACTGCTTCTCCAAACAACGTCTCCGAAATGCCGATATGTGCGAGCAGTTCAGCGTCCCAATAGCCTATGGTTGGATTATAGAGCTGCGTTGTGGTGGCGTTGGTAAACTCATTCACCGCTTCACCAGTCAGAAAGTAACGAAGCAGATCGGGGATCATGAGGAAACGCTCCGCTTCGTTAATCAGTGGGGAGCCACTTCGCTTAAGTGTTGCCAGCTGGTACAGTGTGTTAAAGCTAAGGAACTGGATGCCCGTGCGTTCGAAAATCCGCTTAGAGGTCAATTCCTTACGCAGCTGATCCATCATGCCGTTAAACTGTGCATCACGGTAATGATACGGATTGCCCAATAATTCACCATGACTCCCAAGCAGTCCAAAATCAACCGCCCAGGAATCAATTCCCAGACTTTCAGGCTGCTCTCCCTTTTGTTTAACAAGGTACAGCCCTTCCAGCAATTCATGGTGCAGCCTCAATATATCCCAGTGCAGCCGCTCCCCCGCTTTTACCGGTTCATTCTTGAACCGATGAATCTCCATCGTTTCCATTCCCCGATCATTCAGATGACCCAGCAGTGCTCTCCCGCTTCCAGCACCCAAATCATACGCCAGCACACTCACCACTCTTCACCAGCCTTTCATCCCATACTTTGTTTCGCGCTCGAACATGACTTGATTTTATTCATCACTACTCTGTACTTTATTCTTCACTTTATTGTTTGTTTATTTTTGTTTAGTACTGTTTAGCTTTATTTAATGAGTATATCACCAATGTAAGCGTTTGAATACCCTGTGATTCGTATCTTTCCCCATACCAAAAACGACTCTCTCCACTCGGGAGGAGCCGCTTTCCTGTTATTTTACGTATAAAAGCTGTTATTGCTCGCACCAGACTGAGGCTGTACATCTCTTTCAAAATGCTTGAACCTTGTCCCTTGATACGTCAGCATGCCTCGGTCATTTTCCACAAACATCCCGTAATTTCTGCCACCAACATTTAACTCCACACGGTCCCCATTATCCAATTCAAACGTGGCATAATACCAGGTTGATGCACTGCTGTCCCCGCTCCCACCTGTGACTTCTGTGCGCTTTGCCACAATCGTTGAATGCAAGGTTAACAGTGCTGAAGCATTGTTCGATGACCATGTGCTCACCCCTGAGATAATGGCATAGACAATAACACCTGCAATAATGAGAAATATGCCGCCAATAAAAATCGAACCAAACGTGCTCATCGTAGTGAACTCATTGATTCCTGAAAAAAAACCTCCCTGATTGCCCTCAAATCCCGGAACATCATTCATGTCATCAAAAATACCGAAGCCGTCCATGCTTAACCAGCCCAGCGATGAAGATATGCTCAATGACGTCATTCATCATCGTTCCCTTCTCCCTGCAAATTAAGATGCACCGCCCCCTGCCAAGGAGACGGTGCACGCAGACAACCCTACAAGCCTTGTCCGTATACTATATGAACCTGATTACGAATACAGACGTTCAAGTTCATCAACAAGAGTGCCAACATAGGCGACAGCAGCACGAATCGGCTCAGGTCCAGACATGTCCACACCCGCAAGCTTCATCAGCTCTTGCGGGTCAAGACTTCCTCCCGCTTTCAATGCGTCAAGCCAGCGATCTACGGCAGGCTGTCCCTCTTCCCGAATTAGCTGTGCAGCGGCGGTAGATGCCGTCAGACCTGCTGCATAGGTATATGGATATAATCCCATATAATAATGAGGCTGTCTCATCCAGGTCAGCTTGGCCCCTTCGTCGATCACCAGATCAGGCCCCCAGAACTCGGAGAGGATATTTCCTTTCAGCTGACTTAACGTCTTCGCCGTAATCGGTTCATCCTTGGTTGCGAGTGCATACACCTGACGCTGCAATTCACCTTCAAGCAGATGTGTAACAAAGTTATGGTAATACGTATTGAGCAATTGCAAAATGACCCAACGACGCATTCTCGGGTTATCAGAACGTTTCAACAAATGATCTGCCAGCAGCATTTCATTCATCGTGGAAGGCGCCTCTATGAAATAGAGGGATGGTCTTGTATTCGTAAGCCGTTGATAATGCCCGGCAAGCATGAAATGTCCGGCATGCCCCACTTCATGGGCAAGTGTGAACGCACCGCGCATATTATTTGCCCAGGAGATCAAGATATAGGAATGGGAACCGTAGATGGACGAGCAGAAAGCTCCTGTCGATTTGCCTGCATTATCAGCATAATCTACCCAGCGCTCACTGAATGCACGTTCCACAATATCGCCATATTCAGGCCCCATCACGGCAAGAGCTTCACGGATGAGCGTGCAGGCCTCCTCGTATGTAATGGCAGGACTGAATTCAGGGTCCAGTGGTGCCTTCAGATCGCAGAACATCAGTTTGTCCAGTCCCAACTCACGTTTCTTGAGCGCGGCCAGTCTGCGCATGTGAGGGGCGAGTTCCTGCTGGATGATATCCAGTACATTGTCGTACATCTCTCTGCTTACCTGCTGTGGACTGAGCAGCATATCCGTAACATCATCGTATCCACGCAGCCTGGACAAGACGACCTGCTTCTTCACTTCGGTGGCGTAACCTTCAGCAAACGTATTTTTGTAATCATTCAGCTTGGAGCTGAATGCGGCATAGGCAGAGCGGCGCAACTTCGTATCCGATGACATTTCATAATTGTTCTCATAGAATGACCAGGACAGCGGGCGGTTATTGTCATCACCATCAAGCGCATCGTCAAACGTCATGTCTGCCAGTTTACCGCGCAGATAGATCCGGTATGGCGAATCCAGTACTTCCCCAAGGGAAGCCAGTACCTTCTCCGTTTCGGGCGAAAGACGATGTGCCTTTTCCTGTATTAGACGATCCAAGCTGCGAGCATACGGCTGCAAACCCGGAAGTTCTTCAATATAACGTTTAATCGTTCCATCGGGAAGATCCAAGATCTCGGAATTCACAAAAGACAAGGACGACGACAAATTCGATAAAATGTCTCCCGCCTTGGCTGAATTCTCAATATTCGCGGGATTGGTACTATCCTCCGACTGTTTCAGCCGGGCATACGAAGCCGTTTTGCTAATGCGTTCCTGCAAAGCTTCTCGGGCATCCAGACAAGCGAGTAAATGCTCGGCGCCTTCGCCCAGATGTCCTTTGAATGTTTCGATATGGGCAGCGGCCTCAGGTAATGATCTAAGCTCCTGCTCCCACTCAGCGTCAGTCCCAAACAAGTCTCGCAAGTCCCAGGTAGTCTCTTGGCTTACTTCATCGCGTGTACGTATTTTTTCCATCGTTAAATGTCCTCCTCCTCGCATTTCCAATATCTCTCATCGTATCATATTCGAAGCATTTATACCTTACATATCCTAAAATGAGCCTTTAGATTCAAGGGATTATAGATTGGACTAAACAATATTCACACTTACCACTCCGATGAC
>NZ_AWUK01000026.1 GCF_000499205.1 Paenibacillus sp. MAEPY2 | reverse complement strand
CTCATAGCAATAAGCTTGATCCAACGGATGAAAACATAAGATATTAGAAGCTAAAGAAAATAGTAATGATGTGAAGATGGAATGGGTTAAGCTTAATGGTCAAAAAGATTTGTTAGAATATCTTAAAAAGATAATATACAGATGCGTTTTTTAATGTTATCCTTATGTGTTACGTTTTGAAATGAGAGATACGTCAAATGAATATTTGTTGCGTAAATTAAGGAGACCTAATGACATTTAAAGACTTGAATATTATACCCGCAATTTTGGAAGGCTTGAGCAAAGCAAACTATACTGCCCCGACACCTATACAGGAACAGGCGATTCCAGCCGTATTGGCAGGCAGAGATTTGCTTGGCTGTGCGCAAACAGGGACAGGGAAGACGGCAGCATTCTCTGTACCCATCATTCAATTATTAAGCGAAAAGTCGAACGGCCCCAAAGCCGCACGTCATATTCGTTCATTGATTCTAACACCGACAAGAGAACTTGCGATTCAGATCTCGGATAACATTAAGGCTTACAGCCGTTACACGGATATTCGTTGTGCCGCTATCGTAGGTGGTGTTTCGCAAAAAGTTCAGGAACGTGCACTCAATCAAGGTGCAGATATTATTATTGCAACGCCCGGAAGATTGATTGACCTGGTCAATCAAAAGCGTATTGATCTGAAACATGTGCAAATACTGGTTCTTGATGAAGCAGACCGCATGTTGGATATGGGCTTCATTCACGATGTGAAGCGAATCATCGCGAAGATGCCGAGTAAGAAACAGACGCTGTTCTTCTCAGCTACCATGCCTCCGGAAATTACAAAAATGGTAAAAACGCTGCTGGTGGATCCGGTAAAAGTAGAAATTACACCTGTATCCTCCACAGTGGATCGAATTGAACAGTCTGTGTATTTATTGGAAAATGGAAAAAAACAGAATCTGTTGAATCATATCCTACAGGATAAGTCCATCGTTTCGGCACTGGTGTTCACCCGTACGAAGCGCGGAGCAGACCGTGTAACTCGTGATTTGTCCAAAGTGAATATTACGGCCCAGGCCATTCATGGCAACAAATCGCAGAACGAGCGTCAAAGAGCTCTGAATAATTTCAAAAGCGGAGTTACGCGGGTGCTGGTAGCGACAGATATAGCGGCAAGGGGTATTGATGTTGAAGAGCTTTCACATGTAATCAACTTCAACCTGCCTAATATTCCAGAAACGTATGTCCACCGCATTGGTCGTACGGGCCGAGCTGGACATAGCGGAATGGCGATTTCCTTTTGTGAGAAGGAGGAACTTCCGTTCCTGAAGGATATCGAGAAGGTAATCAAGAAAACCATTCCTGAAGTGAAAAATCATCCTTATCCGATGACAAGTGTCCCTGCTTTTGTAAAATCGAATCAAACATCGAAGTCTGCAGGCCATAAATCTGCAGCTGATAAACCTGCGAAGGCAAAAGCGAATCCTGCTCGCAAGCCAAAGTCCGAGTGGTTTAAAAAGAGTAGCAAAGCCAATCACAGTAAACCAAACAGTAGTAAGCCAAATAGCGGTAAACCAAACCACAATAGTAATAGTACAAGTCACAGTAAACCAAAGAGCAGCAAAGTGAATAAAGCTCTTTAAAATAACGAGCAAAATGCCTTCTCCATTTCGTGGAGGAGGTTTTTTTGTATACAAAAATGGATGCGATATTGATAATCATTTTCAATAAGAATAGAATAATAGAGTGAAAGTTAAAAAAAGTCACAAGTCTTTGTATGCTGCAGTGACTTGAGGCAAACAGGAGGCGTAATTTATGTTCATTCAAACTCGCGTTATGGTAGTCGAAAAAGGTCACAGTCATAAACTGGTGGAACGTTTTAGTGCCCCTAGCCCTGTAGAGGAAATGCCGGGACTGATTGATTTCAGTGTGATGGTTAACAAAAAGAGTAAAGAACATGAAGAAGTAATGGTGCTGATTCGTTGGGAATCGGAAGATGCATGGAAGAATTGGGAGAAGAGTGATGTGCATATTAAGGGTCACCGCGAGAAAAGAGGACAGGAGAAACCTGAATATTTAATTAGTACTACTGTGAATATGTACGAGGTCCAGAAAGTGAAGACAGCCAGGGTATCCAATACTTAATTTGAATGATGTAAAGCCTATCACATTTATCATGAGATAGGTACATTCAACATGCTGGTTTACATGCAAACGTACATTCGGTATCATTGGATTGGGCAGGGAAAGTTTGTCTTCCGCGCAAAGGAGAGGTACTGAATTGAAGAATAAGATCATTGATTACTGTTTGAAGAAAAAAGGTGCCATCAAGGATTATCCCTTCGGAGCCGATACGGTCGTGATCAAAATTGGAGGGAAAATGTTTGCACTCATTTTTGAGGGCAAGGCGGATAACGTTCGCTTGAACCTAAAATGTGATCCGATTATTGCAGAAAACCTGAGAGAGCAGCATGAATCCGTTCAACCGGGGTATCATATGAACAAAAAGCATTGGAATACCATTATTCTTGATGGTTCCTTGTCGGAGCAGGATATTTATGTCATGATTGACCATTCGTACGACATGGTTGTCAAAACCCTGTCCAAGAATCTTTTGGAATCCATCTCGTAAGTAGGCCACATGAAAAGAGATGGTCATCACCTCAAGTGAATAAGGCATTTCGTTCTTAATCGTAGTATAATTTATATCGTTAAGAGCGTCGGTTATTTCATGATGTGGAGGCTTACTGCATGTTCATTAGAGAAATAGAGGAAAAAGATAATCAAGAAGTAGAGTCTCTGATTCGAAGTTGTCTGATTGAATTTGAGGCCAATAAGACAGGAACGGCGTGGGCGGATCCAAATTTGGGCGATTTTTATCACCTTTATCAACGGGAAGGCTCAAAATATTGGGTGGTTGAGGATAACTCAACCATTGTAGCTGGTTGCGGGATCGGACCCGTGGAAGGATTTCCTCATATTTGTGAATTGCAGAAGATGTATGCATTGAAAGAAGCACGAGGAACCGGGATTTCATATGATTTGCTTCGGATTTCCCTTGATTTTGCCAAAGACTACTATGAACAATGTTATCTTGAAACGCTTAGCAACATGGTCGCGGCTAACAAGTTCTATATCAAGAACGGTTTTATTCTGTTAGAGGCACCGTTAAATGCAACGGAACATTTTGCTTGTGATGCATGGTATATGAAAGCATTATAAAATCAGATCTCAAGCTAAAAACAGCCTAGTTCAAGCGGCAGATTGCCGACGATGAATTAGGCTTTTTGGTATTTTCATATACCCATATACGTTATAGAAACGTTAAACAGAGCTGCTCCACAATGCGGTCGGGAGAGTTGCCGCGCACGTTTTTTTGAAACAGATAGGAATCATTGCTCATGGCGGTCAGGAGCATGTCTGTTTTGAACAAGCTGATGGCCTGTGATGCGTCGGTCTCTGTTGCTATTTCTTCAAATAACTCGAATAGCTGCTGATGCAATTGGTCATATAGGGGACTTGAGGTTCTGGAGTCTGATCCCTGATATACCGCATTCTCGATGCCCGAGAGCAGCTCCGCATTTTTCTCTCTGAACTGGATAAATAACGTCAGCAGACCACGCAACCGCTCAGATGGGGGCTGCAATGCGTTCTCCTGCAGGTATGTCTCTACATCCTCGAAGAACAACGCTGCGTTATCTTTGATCAAGTCCATACATAACTCACTCTTATTGCGGTATCTGCGGTATAAAGTGCCCGCTCCAATCTGCGCTTCGGAAGCGATCTGATTCATGCTGACCCGCTCGACACCGTGCAGCTCAAATAATCTGAAAGCCACATTCAGAATACGTTGGCGGTTCTCGGCTGCATCCCGTCGTTCCGAACGAGAGGTTGTGTTGGTTTTATCCACTGTCTGTCACTTCCTATCCTTCAACCTCCAAAATTTGACAAGGGGAGAACTCTCCGTTTAATATCAAGAAGAGGATAAGCGGAGAGTTCTCCCCTTAATCTTAATCAAAACGAGAGGGATGTGCAACTCATGGAGAGTGATCATAACAAAGCTGCACTTCTGGTCATGGATATGCAGAACATCATTGTATCGCAATATGCGAAGCACGAGGATGCCCTGTTCCCGTTTCAGAAAGCAGTAGAAGCAGCTCTCGCAGACATAACGTACCGTGATTTTTGTGAAGGTTGGTTATCGCCAGGAAGTCCCTCCAATATGCAATAGTTTAACCTAATAAAATTGTCGAAGCGAAAGGGTGGTTATAATGAGTGAGTTAGATCTTAATGCTTCACAACAAGCAGCGCTAAGTCTGTTTAGTGGGGATAGTGGTGAAAACCCGTTTTCACTTATCAAGCAGTTGCGTGAAACAGGTCCTGTTATTCCAGTGTCTCTGCCAATGGGTGGCACAGATCGCGGACAGTGGTTGGTTACACGAATGGAAGAAGCTTCACAGGTACTTAAAGATCATGCGCACTTCACAGTAGACCCGCAATCCATCGACGGTAATGAGAATGCCCTGAAAGCCTATGTAGGCAATATAGATCCAGATGCCCCTCCGACGTTCTTCACCGGAAAATCGATGCTCTCCGTGGATGAGCCTGATCATCGGCGATTACGTCGACTGGTCTCCAAAGCCTTTACGCCCAAATATATGGAAAGTCTTCGCCCGCGTGTACAGCAGATTGCTGATGAATTACTGGATCAGGTTCAAGCCCAGGGTGAGATGGATTTGGTTAAGGACTACGCCTTTCCCTTACCGATCCATGTGATATCCGATATGCTGGGTGTGCCTAAATCAGATCGCCCTCAGATCCAGAACTGGTCCTCCGCGATTGCACACGGTTTGGGTTTGGGAGTGCGTGATCCGGGAGTAGAGGAGCATCTTCGAGCCTTCGGGGACTATACTGCGCAGCTGGTAGCTGAGAAACGCAAACATCCTGCGGATGACTTGATTAGTCAATTGATTGCTATTGAAGAAGAGGGCGATCGACTCAGTGAACCTGAACTGCTGTCCATGATTACATTATTGATCTTTGCCGGTCATGAGACGACATCCAATCTGATTGCTACAGGTGCAATGATGTTATTGGATCATCCTGAACAATTGGAGAAACTCAAGGCTGATCTCAGTCTGGCCCCGTCTGCTGTCGAGGAATTGCTGCGTTTTAATGGACCTGCAACCATTGCTGGACCTCGGTTTGCGACTCAGGATATCGAGCTGGCAGGACAACGGATTAAAAAGGGAGATATGGTCATTCCCGTGTTGAAATCTGCCAATCGGGATGAGCTTCAGTTTGAACAGCCAGAGGATCTGGATGTTACACGTCATATTAATCGTCATCTGGCTTTTGGTCATGGCATTCATTCCTGCTTGGGGGCTCCGCTTGCTCGTGTGGAGGGAGATATCGCCTTTACAACATTGTTAAGACGTATGCCTAATCTGCGACTTAATATTCCTCGGGAAAACATTGAGTGGCATTTGGCGCTAAGTTCACAGAGCTTGGCTGCCTTGCCTGTCGCATTTTAGCACAAAGAGTTGGAGCTTTTATTGGCAAGAGGAACCTATACACCCCAAAAATCCGCCTAACATGGCGGTTTTTTTGGTTTGGAGCTATGGTTTCATTCCGATAGGAAACACACAGAAATTGTATGAAAACGAAGATTAATGATGAAGTAAAAAGCAATTTGATACAAAATAAATGTTTTGTTACAATATTATCGACTGAATTAAACTATTCGATTACATTTGTTGTTCCATAAATACATAAGAGGTGGTGAATGAATGCTTGAGTTGAGTTTTGATAATCCGGATGAGTTGGTCACGGTCACGCATGCTTTATCGACCCGCTCACGAGTGGATATCCTGAGACTATTGATTTCCCAAAACCTGAATATAGTAGAAATCGCGGAAGCTCTCAAACTTCCGGTATCGACAGTAGCCAGTAATATCAAGGTTTTGGAAGCGGCGAGGCTGATTAATACGGAACTGCTGCCCGCCTCTCGCGGGGCAATGAAGGTATGCAGCCGCAATTACGATGATATTCATATTGCTCTTAATCTGGAGAAAGCAATTCCCAAAGGCGATATTCAGGTATACGAAGTGGATATGCCTATTGGTCACTATAGTGATTGTGAAGTATCACCAACCTGCGGCATGGCGAATGGTGAGGGCATGATCATTCGTGAGGATGAACCTGCCAGCTTTTTTCATCCAAAGCATGTTGGCGCGCAGATTATGTGGTTTCGCAAAGGATATGTCGAATATTTGATGCCACTGGAAATTCCGGGAGAAGCGGTAATCGAATCACTGGAACTGTCCATGGAGATGTGTTCTGAAGCACCAAACTATGATCATAATTGGCCTTCCGATATCTCCGTATGGATTAACGGTGTGGAAATTGGCATGTGGACATGTCCTGGTGACTTTGGAGATCGGCGCGGAAAGCTCAACCCGGCTTGGTGGTTTGAATGGTCAACACAGTATGGGTTATTAAAGACATGGCGAGTGGACAAAAATAAAACGACACTGGATATGGAGAAAATCTCAGCAGTTGATCTGGCTCAGCTTAACCTTCAGAACAGCCACAAGTTAAGGGTGCGGATTGGCATTAAACCGGATGCTGTTCATCAAGGAGGCGTAAATCTCTTTGGGCGACAATTTGGAGATTATGACCAAAATATCAAAATGACTGTACATTATGCTATTCATTAGAATGTTATAAGGGAGAAAGGTCTTGGTTGCAGATATTATGTAACTAAGGCCTTTTTTTAATTAATAATTACATTAAATATGTTTGAAAGCGTTGACACAAGAGAAATACCCTTATATAATCCCCTATAGATACAGTAATAATGTAACAAAACAATTATATCGTTTGTATCTACAAATTAGAGTAAAGGGGATACTCGCATGAAAAAGAAGATCGGCAGGTTAGCACTGACATTATTGCTCTCATTCTCAACCATTTTAAGTGCATGTAGCGGAGGCAGTAACGAGGCTGGGGATAGTGGCTCCGGTGATGGAAAAGTGACATTGTCCTTCTGGACACTGTTCGATGGTGGTGATGGCGCCAATATGCAGACATTGGTCGATGAATTCAACAAAACCCACCCGGAAATTGAAGTCAAGAATACCAAATTGGCCTGGGGCGAGTACTATACGAAGCTTGTTACCGCTGTTGGTAACGGTAATGGACCGGATATCGGGATTTCCCATTCTTCCAGACTGCCCGATCTGATCAATCAGGGGGTCGTCACAGAGCTGGATACTCCGGCTACGGATGCAGGTGTGGATTGGAGCACTTATAACCAAAATCTCTTGGATGCGGTCACCGTAGAAGGCCAACATTATGCTGTACCCATTGACACACATCCCTTTATCATGTTCTACAACAAAAAACTTTTAAAAGATGCAGGCTTGCTTGGGGAAGACGGGAAACCGATTCTGGAGCAATCTGCTGACGGATTTGTAAGTTTCCTTCAAACGTTAAAAGAGAAGCTGCCTGCCAAAACTACCCCGTTTGCATTGTCCAATAATAATGATGACCCTTACCGCTTGTGGTGGTCACTGTACTCCCAGTTAGGTGGCAACGACGTCGTATCGGATGATCTGAAGTCCGCAGCCATTGATAAGGAGAAAGGCATCAAAGCCGCAGACTATATCCAGAAGCTCTATACCGAAGGCTATATCAAGAAAAATGATCCAGACTTCTATAAAAATTTCCAAAGTGGCACAGCCGCCATTATCATGACAGGGGTCTGGACGACTGGAACCTGGGAATCCACCAAAGGACTTGAGTTTGGAGCCATGCCAATTCCGAAATTCTACGATCAGGAAGCAACATGGGGAGATTCTCACACGATTGTTCTGCCGCTGACTAAGGATGAGGACTCGGCTAAACGCAAAGCCGCCATGATCTTCGCCGACTGGGTTGCTGATAATGGTCAGGTCTGGGCGAAAGCCGGACATATTCCATCCAAGCCATCCGTGCTGGAAAAGCAGGAATTCAAGGATCTGCCGTACCGCAGCGATTATTCCGAAGTGGCAAGTGTAGTTAAATTCAGCAAACATTCTACCAAGAATGCACAAATCCGTGATCAAGCTGCCTTTAAATTTTTGAATGAAGTATGGATGAACAAAATGACCCCTGCGGATGCCATGAACAACATGGAGACAGCCATTCAGAAAATTCTGAGCGAATAGAAGGAAGACGGGTCACGCAAGCCGTGTGTATCATCTGTAGACTAGAGATCGCCGGCTTGTGTGCCAATCAAAGGGGAGACGCATATGAAGATCAAAAAAATGAGAGCGGATTTGCAGGCACTGGTATTTCTGCTTCCATTCTTAATTGTTTATGGTTTATTTACGATCTGGCCCATGATTAAAGGCGTGGAGATGACCTTCTACAAATGGACATTGATTAAGAAAATGGATTTTGTTGGCCTGGATAACTTCCGGAAAGTTTTTCAGGACAGAGAGGTTTGGGAAGCGATCTGGCATTCTACCTTTTTTGTTTTCTTGAGTACACCGACCATGATTATACTCGCGATTTTGCTGGCTATGATTGCCAACCGTAAATCGTCTTTGCAGAAGTTCTACCGCATCATCTTCTTTATACCAAGCGTACTCTCCGTCGCCGTCGCAGCTTATCTGGGTTTATTCGTATTTCAGCCTTATACGGGATTGGTCAATTCCGTCCTGCATCTTGTCCAATTATTGCCTCAAAATTCTGAGGTTTTCTGGCTGACGGAAACTGGGCTCGCCTGGGTCGTTATTACCGTAATTACCTTGTGGTGGACAGTCGGATTTAACTTTATTTTGTATCTTTCCGCTATGCAGGAAATACCGGATGAAATTTATGAAGCGGCAAGATTGGATGGTGCGAGTGATACTCAAATATTTTGGAGAATTACTCTTCCTTATCTAAATCCATTGACCAAAACCATAACGATGTTGCAGATCATCGCTTCCTACAAAGTCTTTATGCAAATTTATGTCATTACGGGCGGGGGACCGCTGGATCAGACACGTCCGATAATTCAGTTAATCTATCAGACCGGATTCAAGAATAACAACCTGGGTTATGCCGCAACGATGTCCTACATTTTATTCGTGATCCTGCTGGTTCTGTCGGCGCTGCAATACTGGATGACTAACCGGAAAGGGGCGGAAAACTGATGAAATGGCTGTATCGCATAGGTTCAGCGTTGATGGCGGTTATGTTTGCGGCCCCACTTGTGTGGATGCTGATGGTCTCCATTAAAGAAGAAGGCATGAAGATTATTACAGTGCTGGACTGGTTTAAACCTCCTTACTCGCTTGCCGTCTATAACGAGATTCTGACGACGACAAAGCTGTCACAGTGGGTGGTTAACAGTTTGTTTGTCGCGGTGATAGTGACCGTGTTGACTGTTATTTTCGCCGCTATGGCCGGATTTGCCCTGTCCAAAGTACCGTTTCGTTTCCGTACATTTATTTTCTTCTTCATTCTTGGCGGGCTGTTGATTCCCGGTGAGGCTACCATTATTCCACTCTATCAGGTGGCCAAGGATCTTCATTTGCTAAATTCATACAGTGGATTAATCATTCCTGCGTTGGCTTCGCCTGTAGCAGTCATTGTACTCAAAAGCTTCTTCGACGGTATTCCCAATGATCTGTTGGAGAGCGTGCAAATTGACGGTGGGGGCTTTTGGCGGATTTTCACCAGCATTGTTCTGCCGCTGACCCGGCCAGCGATGGCTTCCATGGCGATCCTGACGTTTATTGGTTCATGGAACAATTTTCTCTGGCCTTTTCTTTCGATCACGGATGACAATCTGTTTACACTGCCAATGGGAATTCCCACGCTGATGGGGCAGTATTCAGAGGATTATGTTAAACCAATGGTTATCAATGCCGTCGCTTCTGTTCCTATCATTATATTATTTGTCATCTTTGAGAAGCAGATTGTCAAAGGTATCAGCATGTCTGGTATTAAGGGTTAACACTTTTTCAGGCCAACGCGCCAAATATAGAGGAGATCGGGGAGAACAATATGACTACCAAATCTTATAGCAAACATTATCCAAGACCACAATTTGTCCGCAAGGAGTGGCTGGATCTGAACGGGGAATGGGATTTTTCCTTCGATGATGGCAAAGTAGGAGAAAGCGAGCATTGGTATGATCGTGAACAATTTCCGAAGGGCACCCAAATTATTGTTCCTTTCACCTATGAAACCAAAGCAAGCGGAATCGGGATCGAGACATTTCATCCACGGGTCTGGTATCGAAGAAATGTGCTGATCCCGCAGGAGGCTCAAGGGAAGAGGACGATTCTTCATTTTCAGGGTGTAGACTACAAGGCAAAATGCTGGGTGAACGGGACAGTTGTCGGAGAGCATGAAGGTGGTTATGCTGCCTTTTCCTTCGACATCACGCCATACGTTACGTACGGTTCAGAGAACAATATCGTGCTTGAGATAGAGGACAGTCAGAGTGCAGTGCAGCCTCGTGGAAAACAACGCTGGGTGGATCAAAATTTTGAATGCTTTTATGTACAGAGCACCGGGATTTGGAAAAGTGTATGGCTGGAATATGTGAATGAGGCAAGAATTGATGCAGTCAAAATGACACCGGATATTGATCGACATATGATTCGATTGGACTTTCAGCTGCATGGAATTGAAGGCAGGAACAATTTGCGTCTGGAGACGCGCATAGAGCTTAATGGGCAGCATGTACAAACCATCAGCCTGTCTCCAGACAGACCTTGGATGACGATAGAAGCCAGTGTAAAACACGAGGCAGGCGGTCCGTGGAAACAATCGTTGTGGTCACCAGGATCACCGAACCTGTACGATATTGAGTTTGTTCTGTACGAGGACGAGAAAGAAAGCGACCGGGTTCAGTCCTATTTTGGCATGCGAAAGATATCGATTGAAAACGGGCAGATTCTGCTGAATAACGCTCCACTGTATCAGAGGCTGATTCTGGATCAGGGCTATTGGCCGGAGACCCATCTGACACCTCCTTCCGAGGAAGCGCTGATTGAGGATATCGATTACATTGCTGCAATGGGATACAACGGAATCCGTAAACATATGAAACTGGAGGACCCGCTCTTTTTATATTGGTGTGATGTAAAAGGCATGCTGGTCTGGTCAGAAATGGCAGCGACCTTCGAATTCAATGACGAGGCTGTCAGCCGCTTCACCAAAGAATGGCTGGAAATTGTACCTCAGCAGTATAATCATCCATGCATAATTACCTGGGTTCCATTCAATGAATCATGGGGTATACAGACCATTGCCCATGATGTAAGGCAGCAGCAGTTCACCCAAACCATCTATCACCTGACAAAAGCGATTGATCCGTATCGTCCGGTGGTTACCAATGACGGCTGGGAGCATACGGTATCAGACATTCTGACCCTCCATGACTATGTGGAGACGGGAGACGCTTTTCTGGAGCGCTATCAGGATAAGGATATGATTGTAACGAACCAGATCGCATCCAACAGATGGAAATTTGCTTTTGCGGAAGGATATACGTACAAGGGCCAACCCATCATCATTAGTGAATTCGGCGGAATCGCTTTTCAATCGGATAAAGGCTGGGGATACGGTAACCAAGTGGATTCGGTAGAGGCTTTCCTCGAACGTTTCAGATCCATTACCGGGGCAATTCAATCCATTCCCTATATCTCTGGCTATTGTTACACACAGCTTACGGATGTGCAGCAAGAGATCAACGGCCTGTTGACGGAAGAACGCAAACCGAAGGTTCCGCTGGAAGAGATTCGAAAAATCAACCTGGGGTGAAGCCTGAGCTATTTACTAGAGATCCACTTAGAACAGGAGAGTTGAACATCATGCTGCGACAGGATTATCCAAGGCCGCAATTTGTGCGGAAGGACTGGATGAGTTTGAACGGGGAATGGGAATTTGAATTCGATGATCATAACAAGGGACGTTCGGAAAACTGGAATGAAGGCAAACAAGCATTCAGCCGCCGAATCCAGGTGCCGTTTGCTTTTCAAAGTCAGCTCAGCGGGATAGCAGATCCGGATTTTCACGATAATGTCTGGTACAAACGGACTTTTGACATTCCAGAGAACTTCACCGGCAAACGGCTGCTGCTGCACTTCGGAGCCGTGGACTATGAAGCCTCTGTATGGGTGAACGGGAAACTGGTGGTTCGGCATGAGGGCGGGCATACGCCATTTCATGCCGATATTACGGATGCTCTGCTGGAAGGAAACAATGTGCTGACCGTACAAGCGATCGATTATAGCAGGGATGTGACGCTGCCGCGTGGGAAGCAGTTCTGGCAGGAACAATCCGCCCAAATTTTCTATACCTGCACGACTGGAATATGGCAATCGGTGTGGCTTGAAGCTGTTGCCCCCGTTCATCTGCAGAAGGTGCGCCTGACTCCCGATGTCGATCGCAACGAGATCGAAGTCACGGCTCATCTTCAAAGGGAACAAACTGATCCAAGGGATTGGGATGCTCAAGATGTCAGACTGCGTGTACAGATTGCTTATCAGGGAGAGCAGCTGTCTGAAGACGAATATCGAATCAGCGGCAAAACAGAAACCCGTACCATTGGGCTTCATACTTTTAACGAGCATGGTCTTGGCAGGCTGTGGTCCCCAGAGCATCCCAATCTCTATGACATTCATTTCACTGTGTTGGTGGATGGTGTGCAAGTCGATGAGGTCGACAGCTATTTCGGCATGCGCAAGATTTCCATTGAACAAGGCAAGTTGTTTCTGAATAACCGTCCATATTATATGAAGCTCGTTCTGGATCAAGGGTACTTTCCGGATGGTAATCTGACCCCGCCGAGTGATGAGGCTATCCGGCGTGATGTGGAATTAACGAAGGAAATGGGATTTAACGGCGCCAGAAAACACCAGAAGATTGAAGATCCAAGATACCTGTACTGGTGTGATCAGCTGGGACTGCTGGTATGGGGAGAGATGGCGAATGCGTACAATTTCTCGGAACAATACGTCGCTCAGGTAACACGGGAATGGCAGGAGGCGCTGGAAAGGGATTACAACCATCCATGTGTTGTGGTCTGGGTTCCTCTTAATGAAAGCTGGGGCGTTCCCAATATCCTGACCAGCAAGGAGCAGCAGTATCACGCCTTGTCGATGTATTATTTGACCAAATCGCTGGATTCCACCCGTCCGGTCATTTCCAATGATGGCTGGGAGATGGTACAGACCGACTTGTATAACATTCATGATTATGAATGGAGAAGGGACGTTCTGGAGGACCGGTATCGTACCCGTGAGAATGCGGTAAGCGCCCTTCCGGGCAGTCGGAATCTGAGCGTGGGTGGCTACCGTTATGAAGGACAGCCTATATTAATTACCGAATTCGGTGGAATCGGGTATAAGAAAAGTGAATGGGAAGGCTGGGGTTACTCCGGAGCGGAAAATGACGAGGATTTTGCCCAGCGGCTGCATGCCGTAGTACAGCCGTTATTGGATTCCCCAGTTGTCGAAGGATTTTGTTACACACAGCTGACGGATGTAGAACAGGAGATTAACGGTCTGTTGACGTATGATCGACAGCCCAAGATGCAGATGGAACAGATAAGAGCCATTATTGAAGGGCGTTATCCATCGTCTGCTGGCGAATAAGGAGGGGAACACATGTTGAACACAAGGGAGACAAGTAATTCCTGGGAAGGCGATTTTCAAGGGGAAAAGGCCATTTACCTTCGTTTCGGTTCCAGTGAGGCTGTGATGCTGCCGGAGATAGGTGGTAATCTGGTCGCGTTTCGTGATCTTGAGCGGGGGCTTCGCTTCCTTCATGAGCCGTCACCCGAAGAAATGGAATCATTCAAGGCAAAACCGATGATTCATGGGATCCCCGTCCTTTTTCCGCCTAATCGCTATGAGAATGGGCGGTTTGCCTGGAACGGGCAGACACTTCAGCTCCCGGTGAATGAGGAAGCAACAGGAAATCACTTGCACGGATTTTTGTATAATACGCCCTGGGTTGTGGATGAGTATGGACATACCGAGAAGGAAAGCTATGTCTCGGTGTCCATTACCATTGATGAAACTCATCCGGTGTATGTGACCTTTCCTTTTCAATTCAGGATCACATTGCGCTACTCGCTGAGCAGTGATGGACTTATGCAGCATGTGAGGATTCGCAATTATGGAGACTCCTGCATGCCATGCCTGATCGCTTTTCATACCTCAATCAACGCACCGTTTAATACGGGAGGATCGGCTTCTGATTACAAGCTCAAGCTGACCATCGGAGACAGATGGGAATTGGATCAACGTATGCTGCCAACGACACGTTTTCAGCCCCTGATTCAGGAGGAAGAGCTGATGCGTGACTCCGGGGTATATCCGTTCTTTGCAGAAATGGATAACCATTATACTGCTGTACCGCAAAACGGAAGGAATCGGATGGAACTTCAGGATACGAAGCATGGAATGACACTGATCTACGATGTGGGAACCTCATATAAACAATGGATGATCTGGAACAACAATGCAGAAGAAGGCTTTTTCTGTCCTGAACCCCAGATCAATCTCGTGAATGCACCTAATCTGGATATGCAGGCCGAAGAAGCTGGATTATTTAGTCTGGAGCCCGGAGAGATCTGGGAGGAAACGAGCAGATTATACATGCGTCAATCGTAAAATAAAATGAAGGGGAGCAGCCAGGACAGCTATTGCTGTGATCGCGCTGCTCCTTTTAAAACCATTGAAGGGAGTAACCTGTTTGAAAAAAAGGGTAGCAACCTACATTTGTCGGCGGAGAATCTTCCTGGGTCGCCATGCTGGCTTTAGAATAAAATAATGCCAGCGGCTCCGGCAACAATAAGAACCAGCAGGGGATGAAGCTTGTACTTGAACAGGAGAAACAAACATACTCCGCTAATGAGCAGTGTTGCAATCCATACCCAGCTTATGCCTGTGTCTTCAACTGGATAACCAAAATGAATGGCAGCATAGATGATGAGTCCCGTCGTTACTGGACGCAAGCCGTATAAAGATGACTTGACCCATGGATTGTCATGCACCCGATAAAATAGGGCAGAGAGTAACACAATGACAACTAATGAAGGCAAAATCATACCCGCCGTAGAGACCGCGGCTCCGATATAACCTGCCGTTTTATAGCCAATCAACGTTGCCGCATTGGTTGCAATCGAGCCGGGCGCCATGCCGGCCAGCGCTACGGTTTGCTGGAATTCTGAACTTGTCAGCCAACCTTTTTCCGTGACCTCGTGCTGAATGATCGGGATAACCGCATAACCGCCACCAAACGAAACGAGGCCTACACGTATAAACATCATGAACAGGTCCCAGTACATGTCGATCGCTCCGATTCGTCTTTCTTAAATGTAATATTCCAGTTCCGGGTAGCTTCCTGTTACGGATTCTTTTTCCATTTTCACTTGCAGCCCTAACCGCTTTTTGATCCGAATTACAGCCATACCGCTTATCAATCCCGAAACAATAAGATAGAGGGGATGGATACCTGCAAACAACAGCACAGCTACGGTCACAATGGCAGCTATCGTTGTTGTTGTATCTAAGATGGAATACCTGGCCGTCCGATAAGCTGCCATACTGATTAGGGCAATAATGCCACCGTTCATTCCTTTTAAAGCGGCGTCAACTTTGGGTTGGTTACGAAATATGATGGCGAACACGCTAATCAGAATCACAATTATAAACGTGGGACATGTCACGCCGATGACGGCCGAAACAGCTCCCGCGATGCCTGCCTGGCGATGTCCGATCATCGCAGCGGCATTTACGCCAACACCTCCAGGAGCCGAGCCGGCAAGCGATATAAGCTCACCGATCTCGTCCTCTTGCATCCATTTTTTCTTGTTCACCACTTCACGTTCAATAATGGGCAGCATTGCATATCCGCCTCCAAATGTGGAAGGACCGATGCGGAAGAATATCCAAAAAAGCTGTACCAGTACCATACATTGTTCTTTCAGGTTTTTGATGCTACCCTCATCCTTTCCATCAGGCATGATGAATTCGAGGCATCGGCATGGACTCTTTGCCAAGCTCAGCCCAGATATATTTGAGCAGCAGCTCTGTCTTGAGATGGGTGTATTCTGGTTCATTCCATAGGTTGAATCGTTCATCGGGGTCCTTTTCAAGATCGAAAAGTTCACCATAGGTTTGATTGTAATAAACGGTGATCTTGTAACGCTCTTCAATATATGTTTTTTGATGAATCGTCGTGGGCTCGTGTCGAAATTCACAGAGAGCGTGATTCCGAACGGCTTCCCCGATGCCAAGCCACACGTTCTTTTGATCCAATCCCGTCATGGCGTGGGGAATTGCAATGTTGCACAGGGACAGAAAGGTGGGAGCCAGATCCACCAGCGATTGTATGGCATTTGATTTTCTCGCAGCAGGCACCTCACCTGGATATCTTACGATAAATGGGATTTTGATGAGATCCTCGTAATGGAATCCGCCCTTGGCCTGAAGACCATGCTGCCCGAAGAAATGACCGTGATCGGTTGTGAAAACGACGATAGTCTCATCTGCAATGCCCAACTCATCCAGCTTATCGAGAATTTGGCCAATATATTTATCCATCATGCTGATCATCCCGTAATACACGCCGACCAATTTTTTCTTGTCATACTCTGTTAAGCGGGACTTGTCGCCATATTCATAATAATGATGCGAACGGTAGCCGTGAATGCCGAAGCCGGTTTCAACCCAATCTTCAAAATTCGGATTTTCTTCTTGGGTCAATTGAAAATGGGGCGGATTACGATCATGCTCCCCGGGTGTTATGGAGGGGATCGTAAGATCATCCGGGTCATACATCGAATCCCACGGTTCCGGTACGAGATATTCCGGATGCGGGTCGAAGAAGCTGGCCCACAGAAAGAAGGGATCATCGGCATCGGTATATTGCTGCAACAGGGAATTGGTTCGCTCGGCGATCCAGGTGTTGTAGTGATATTTCTCAGGAATGGGCCACGTATACGTTACGGAAGGATCCATCGTTCCTGTTGGGGGAAGGAAGTAATCCCTCCAGTTGGTACATCCCTGTTCTTCCAGCCACAGCGCGTAATGCTGACCGATATGCGCTTCATTCGTATGATTACGGGTCAGCTCAACGTGGTCAAAACCGTAAAATGGTCCATGGAAATGTCTCCAGTACTCCAAATCCTGCAGGATGGGATACGCTTCTACCGACGGGTAGACTTCTGTGGATTTTAAAGGCTGAAAATGTGCTTTACCCACCAGTGCGGTGCGGTAGCCTGCTTCACTGAAACTTTCCCCGACGGTATGACGGTCTTCAAGCAATTTTGTGCCCAACGTCCAGGCCCCGTGCTGACTGGGATACATGCCCGTAATGATGGAAGCACGGCTAGGAGTGCAGGTAGGGTTCGGGCAATATGCCCGCTCGAACGTTGTTCCTTGCCGGGCGAGCCGATCCAGATTGGGTGTGGAAATTTCAGACTGAAAAGCTCCAATCGTGTTCCAGTGCTGCTGGTCGCTGGTGATTAGCAAAATGTTAGGTGTTCTCGACAAATGAAATCGCCTCCTAGGATGATGATATTGAAAAAAACGAGTTATAAAAATAGCCCGGTGTTATATTTTTGTTGTCATTTTGTTATTATCAAACAAAAAAGAGAAGGAGGGGACTCGCCAAAATGCAGGAATATGAGTACGAGTATGCAGAATTCATCTACTATAAGCCGGGTTATTTGGATAAAGAGGAGCACATTTGGCCAGTCCGGGCAGGACGAAGTGTAGCCAAATCCAATTACCGGGTTGGTCCCAAGCGTATTGAGTGTTACAGTCTTCATTTTGTGCATGAAGGCATGGTCAGGTTTGAGTTTGATGGCAAGCGAGTGGACCTGCAGAAAAATGATCTGTTTTGTCTGTTTCCCGGCAGAACCTATTACTATCACATGCTTCCCTCGGAATCTTCGCTGCAAATGAACTGGCTGGCATTGGATGGGGCTAAAGTCAAACCATTATTGGAGCTGGCTGGCTTAACTCCGGAAAGCCCGTTCGGCAAACAGATGTTTACTTCTCGGGTCCAAGAAACGTCTGATCGTCTGATTCATGCATTGGCATGTGTGGAACGGTGGAAGCCTGCAGTATCACTGGAGTTGCACGGGTTGGTATACGGATTGTTGGCTAGTATTGTTCCCGACACCAACTATACACAGCCTACGGAACTGGCGAGTTGGATTCATGAATGCATGGATTACATGGAATTGCATGCAACAGAGGGCATTTCCGTGCAGCAGGTCGCCGACTTTGCGGGGGTGCATCGTTCGTACTTCTCCAACATGTTCACCAGTCAGGTCGGTCTGCCTCCGTTAAAATTCATGCAGCGAATAAGAATGGATAAGGCCAAACAGCTTCTAAAAGATACCGATGCAACCATTACGGAGATTGCTTTGTCGCTGGGTTACCCGAATTTATATTCATTTACAAGAGCATTCAAAATCTATTATAAAGTTCCTCCAATCATGATGCGGAGAACCTCAAGCTGATCCTGAACATACTGCTGTCCAGTTTGGAGAACGCTTACTTTTTTTGATTGGATTTTGAAAAAGGAGACTCCCACAATGAAGCTCTCTACAATGCAGAGATGGATTTCACCGAAACGCAGCATTCAGGGGAAAATTTTTATCGCTTTTATTGTCGTTACGCTTGTATCCATCGTTTCAATTACGGTCATTGTTTATATGAGCATGCGTGAGACGATCATGCAAAATGCCATCACGTCAGTTTCGGACAGCCTAAGGCAGGCGGATGAATCATTGAACATGATGCTGGAAGAGATTGATCGTCTGAATACCGTCGTGGTGACTAACAAAAACACGGTCATTGACACTTTGCTTAGTCCGAATGAGGAGATCAGTTATGAGTGGTTCCAGGAGCAGAAGCGGATGGATGAATTTCTATCGTCCCTGATTGATTATAAGGCTTACATTTCACGGATCGCCGTTGTGGGCCTGAACGGGAAGGTGTATTTCTCGGGTGGGCCTTGGCTGGACAGAACGATCTTGGGAACGCCAGTGATGGACTATATGCTGCAGAATGGATCAAGGCACGCATATTTCAAACAGACAGGGGTGTCAGATGCTGTCACCATTGGTCGGGAGATTCGTTACGACCGTGCACCCATTGGGGTTGTTATGGTTGACGTGAATTATGAATTTATCCAGAAAACATATGACGTGAGGCCGACTACAGATAGCATGATCTATGTACTGGACAAGGAAAATCGCTTCGTCTATGAAACCCGAGCTACCGCATCTCTTGCTCCTTCATACGAGGAAATTAAGGACATTAATCAGCAATTCGGAAGGAATGGTGACGCGGTCAGGAAATATATGGATGGAAAAGAATACATCGTTCTTTGTCGTCAATCCGACTATACTGGGTGGAGCACTATAGCTTTAACTCCAATAGATTCTCTTCTGACCGAATCTGTAAGGCTGCGCAAACTGCTGGCAGAGGTGTCCATTATCGTATTTGTCGTTGTGCTGATCGTTTCACTACAAGTCTCTTCCCGAATTACCCTGAATATTCGAAAACTAAAATCGCTGATGATGTTTGTGAAGGATGGCAATTTTACGCTACCCAAAAAAGAGATTAAAAGCGAAGACGAGACAGGGCAACTGTATCTTGTCTTTATCAGTATGATGGAAGAATTGAAAAGACTGCTCGAAGGAATCCGCCTCAGCGAGAAAGAAAAGCGGGAAGCTGAACTGACCGCGCTTCAAGCACAAATCCATCCACATTTTTTGTACAACTCGCTCAATACAATCAAGTATTTGGCCAGATTGAACGGAGTGCCGAACATTGAAGAGGTGTCGGGATCGTTGATTGAGCTCATGCGGAGTGTCCTCGGAAATTCAAGCGAATTTCTTACACTACGGGAGGAATTAGCATATGTTGAGCACTATGTCTCCATCATGAAGTACAGATATATGAAGCCGATTCGACTGATTACCGAGATTGAGGATGACGCATTGCTGGATTGCCGGGTCTTGAAGTTGATGCTGCAGCCTCTAGTTGAAAACGCAATTATTCATGGTATTGGACCACTCGAACAGGATGGATTCGTGTTGATACGGGTGTATGAGGATGCAAGCCATCTCCATATTGATGTGGTGGACAACGGCAAGGGGATCACGGAGGAGCAACAGAAGAATTTACTGGAAGGTACGGGCACAACAGGCGAAACATCACGTTTTAGTGGAATGGGTGTACGTAATGTACACGAACGAATTGTTCGCATGTATGGCGACTCCTATGGCGTCCATTTGTGCAGTGAACCGGGGTTTTACACCAAAGCCGAGATTCGGCTGCCCAAACTCGAGAAACGTATGGAAAATACCAAACGAGAGGTGACATAAGCCATGTTTCAGGTACTACTCGTCGATGATGAACCGTTGGTACGCCATAATCTATGGACGTTATTGGACTGGGCAAACTATGGATTCGAATTATGCGGTCAGGCGCATAATGGGTTAATTGCTTTAACGATGATTGAGCAGTCGCCACCGCATATTGTGATTATTGATGTAGATATGCCTGAAATGAATGGTGTAGAGCTCAATCGGACCATTAAGGAACGTTTTCCGTGGATAAAGACCATTATGCTTAGCAGTTATGATGATTATGACTACGTGCGGGACTGCCTGAACAATGGCTCCATCGATTATTTGCTCAAGCATCGGTTGGACGATTCAACGCTGCTCCACATTTTGAATAAAGCCGTATCGGAATTGCAGCAGGCAGATCGGTTGCGTGAGAAACACGTCGCTGAGAAGGCAGAAGCAGAGAAAGGGAATTCCGAAGTTATGCGGGATTATTTGCTGTATTTGCTCAAAAGACAGACGAAAGCAACGTATGGGTTTGAGGATTTTCCCCGGAAATACAATCTGTATCCGCATGCGTCCAGATATGCAGCAGCAGCTTTACAGATTGTTCCGTTCCTGCTGCTGACAGAGTCATACAGTGACGTGCAGACCAATGGTCTGATTCATCAGGTCGTCGATATGATGCAGCAGAGCCTGGGTGATATCCATGAACGGACAGCGGTGTACGTAGAGGAAGGGCGATTTGTTATCGTGTTTTCTTTCAAGGAAAGAAGCGAGCACATCATACAGCGTGAGGTAGATGGACAACTGCGGAAGATTCAGCATGCATTGGAACTGTTCCTGAATCTGCAATGTGTAACCGCTGTGGGACATGTATGCACCAGTCTGTCCCAGTTGGCATCCAGCTACTGCTCAGCCGAAAGCACACTTGACGGATCTTCCTCGAAAACGTTCAGTAGTCCTATCATTCCCGAAGAAAGCCCATGTTCGGACAAACATTCATCGGACAAGCGTTCAGATGAATTCCATCAACGCCAGCGTGTTTCACTGACCATTGAGGAGCACAAGCAGCTGCTGTTATCCATAGAAAGGTTTGACAAGCAAGGCGTTCACCAATTGATTTCCTCTATTTTTGCTTCGATAGACCACCTGCCTATCCACTCACATACGGTTCAGATGATAGTCAGCGAGCTCATGCAAATGGGTGATAAAGCATGGAAGAGCTGCTTGCCTTCCACAGATCCAGCGGTAGCTAAGCTGCCTTCAAGAAGCGAGCTTGGTCGAATGAAAAACATAAGAGAGCTGGAGCATGGCCTGCAATCCTTCTTCTCCAGCCTGTTTCATTTGCTGAATCAGCATCGTGTGGTGGGGGCCTATTCTCGGCATGTCACGCAGGCCATTCATATCATCCTGGAGAAGTATCCAGGTTATGTCACATTAGAGCTTGCTGCAAATGTCATTGGGCTGAATGCCTCCTACTTAAGCAGAATATTCAAGGAGGAGACGCAGCGGACTTTTTCGGAATATCTGAATCGTGTTCGGATTGATGAAGGGTGCAAGCTGCTGGACAGCGGTCAATATTCAATTAAAGAAATAAGCATGCAAGTGGGTTTTACGACGCACAACTATTTTTTCAAAGTGTTCAAAGAAATAACGGGTTTGACACCGCAAGCGTATATGAGCAATCCGGGAAAAAGAAAGAACGATATAAAGCATCCTGACATACTTACGGGGAACGATGCCGATCAGAGCAAAACTCAAAACTTGTAAAATATGTGGAGTAAAGGGTCATATTATTGTAATTGCCTTCCATGCCTAGTGAATTATAATGAGCACACACCAATAGCAAACGCTTACAATTTACATTTGGTGATAAGAATTGGGGGGCACAACTTATGCGTAAACGCTGGGGAAGAAATGTGATTATGACAATGATCGCTTCCAGTTTGATGCTGGCTGGATGCAGTTCCGGTGGAACCGCTAACGAATCTGCATCAGAGGTATCGAAAAACGACGTTCATACGACCGGGTTTCCAATTGTGGACCAACCGGTAAACCTCAAGATGTTTACCCGAATTGCACCCGTAAATGGCCCTTTCAAGGAGATGCCGGTTTTCCAGGATTACGAGAAATTGAGCAATGTGAAAGTGGAATTCATTGAAGCGCAGACAGATGGTTTTCAAGAGAAAAAAAATCTGCTGTTTGCATCAAATGAGCTACCTGATGCCTTGTTCCGTTCAGGTCTTTCCCCGCTAGAAGCCATTCGCTACGGTTCGGCAGGCCAGTTAATTTCGTTGGAAGGACTTATCGATGAGTACGCTCCGAATTTGAAGAAATTAATGGAGGAATACCCCGAGATTCGCGCAGGCATCACTACACCGGAAGGTCACATTTATACGATTCCGGGGATTGTTACGCTGAGTGCGGCCCGGACGGATAAGAAATGGATCAATCAGATGTGGCTTGACAAGCTGAATCTGGAAGTGCCGGAGACGACCGAAGAACTGTACAACGTTCTGCTTGCTTTCCGTGATGGCGACCCGAATGGGAACGGTAAACCGGATGAACTACCGATGACAGCCCGTGTAGGTTTATCTGTTGTGAGCGCGATGAGCGGATCCTTCGGTTTGGATTCACAGCTTGGATATAACATTAATATTGAAAATGACAAAGTAAGCATCTGGATGGGCAGTGACCAAAATAAAGAAATGCTGATGTATTTAAACAAGCTGTATAAGGAGAAGCTTCTGGATCAGGAAATATTCACACACACGGAAGCACAGTATCTGGCCAAGCAGGGATCGGGAAATACAGGCTTTTTCTTTGACCAGACAAACAATAACTTTTTGTCGATCAAAGACCAATATACGGGTATCGCCCCACTGGAAGGTCCGCAAGGTGATCGATTGCAGAGCCAGGCTTTGCCCATTGCCAGAGATTTTGGAGCCTTTGCGATCACATCCGTCAATCCATATCCTGAAGTCACGATGCGTTGGATTGATTATTTCTACAGTGATGAGGGTTCTACGCTGTTGAGATTTGGAAGAGAAGGCGAGCATTACGAGATAAAGGATGGTATTCCCTACTATACAGAGGACTTCTTGAAGGATATCAGCAATCAGGCCAAAATCACGCCTTACGCAGGAGGAGGCGCACCACATCTCATCAGCGAACAGGTTGCCTCTTTTATTAATCCACCGCAAGTGCAGGAGGCACAGCAAAAGCTTGATCCGTTCATGCCAAAAGTCCGCTATGCGGCTCCAATGTTTGATGAGCAAACCGCCCAGGAAGTCAATATTTTGCGAAATGATATCGACAAATATTACGAAGAACAAAGTACAAAATTTATCGTAGGTGCGCTTGGCTTTGACAAATGGGAGCAATTCCAGTCTACGCTCAAAAAGATGAGAATCGAGGAGCTGGAGAAGATATATCAGGATGCTTATGACAAGATGCAGAAGTAATGCTGAAACATCATGGATGAGGAGCAGATGCCCATGAAAAGCGCCAAAACGGATACAACGATTACGATGCCACGAAGTCATTCAAAAAAGAGTTCAGGCCTCTTAAGGCAAATGGGCAAAAGATTGGATCTATACCTTATGCTGCTTCTTCCAGTCACTTGGTATGTGGTATTTCACTATGCTCCGTTGTATGGACTGCAAATTGCGTTCAAAAATTTCAATCCGGCCAGAGGAATTCTGGGCAGCAGCTGGGAAGGCTTCGGTCACTTCGAACGATTTTTCAATTCATATTATTTCTGGAGACTACTATGGAATACACTGTCCATTAACCTGTTCTCCTTATTGATTGCCTTTCCGATTCCGATCCTGCTGGCACTGATTATCAATGAAATTCGCAATAAAACCTTCAGCAAGTGGCTGCAGAATATTACGTACATTCCCCACTTTATTTCAGTGGTTGTTATCGTTGGCATATTGAATGTGTTTCTCTCGCCCCATACGGGTCCGGTCAATCTGCTGATTGAGGCATTCGGAGGTACACCGATCCGTTTTCTAGAGGAAGCGGGTTGGTTCAAGACCATTTTTATCAGCTCGAATATATGGCAGAACATGGGATGGCAATCCATTATCTATATTGCAGCCTTGAGCGGTGTGAACCCGCATCTGTATGAAGCAGCCAAGATGGATGGAGCGTCAAGGCTGCGGCGTATTTGGCATATATCGCTGCCCGGTATTGCTCCAGTTGTTATCATTTTGCTCATTTTGGATATTGGTCACTTCATGAACGTGGGGTTTGAGAAAATTTTGCTGATGCAAAACAATCTTAATCTGGAATCGAGTGATGTCATTTCAACGTTTGTCTATACGACAGGGATCTTAAAGGGAGAATACAGCTATACAGCTGCTATCGGACTCTTTAATTCAATCATTAATCTGGTGTTGCTTTTACTAGTCAATCGGATTGCGCGCAAGACGTCTGAGACGAGTTTATGGTAAAGGAGGGCAAGGCCCATGTCCAAGCAGGCGACACTACAAGCCAGTTCCAATGAACGAATTTTCGATGTAATCATATACATCATAGCTTCAATTATTATCATCGCTGTGCTGTATCCGTTGATTTTTATCGTCAGCGCTTCGTTCAGTGATCCCACGAAAGTATTAAATGGAGAAGTGTGGTTGCTGCCCAAAGGACTGACTTTGGACGCCTACACGAACATTTTGCATAACGAGAAGATTTGGATGGGGTATCGCAATACGATAATTTATACGGTTGTGGGCACCGTGATTAACATTATCATGACCGTGTTGGCCGCATATCCCCTTTCGAGACCTGATCTTCCCGGGCGTAATATAATCATGGTTTTTATCACGCTAACAATGTTTTTCAGTGGTGGATTAATTCCAACGTATCTATTGATCAAAAATTTGGGCATGGTGGATACGATGTGGGCTCTGATTGTACCCGGCGCGATCGCCACATACAATCTGATCGTGATGAGAACGTATTTCCAGTCGAGTATCCCCTGGGAACTGCAGGAAGCTGCCCACATGGACGGGTGCTCCAATTGGCGGCTGCTTCTAAGCATTATTCTGCCCCTGTCCAAGCCGATTCTTGCCGTGATGGTGCTGTTCTACGCTGTAGGACACTGGAATTCATTTTTTAACGCGCTCATCTATATTCGCAACGAAAATCTGCATCCGCTTCAACTGGTACTACGCGAAATTCTGCTGATCAGCCAATCCGATGCCGTAGACGGTAACATTGGACTGGAGGACAAAATCCTGCTCGCGGAGAGCATCAAGTATGCGGTGATTATCGTTTCCAGTTTGCCTGTACTGTTGATGTATCCTTTTGTGCAGCGGCATTTTGTTAAAGGGGTCATGATTGGATCGATTAAAGGTTAAATCCATATCAATCACAATGATGGAGGAGCTATGTTAAAATCAAACGCAAGGATTAGTATCCATTGTAATAGCTTAAGCGAGCACACGGTCAACCCTTATTTGTTTGGACATTTTGTGGAAGACATTCGGGACCATATGGAGGCGATGCTTGCATTTCCATTGAAGGATATGGACTTTGAAAGCGAAGCTGAATCAAGAACTTCTGTATCGGGGAGCTGGCAGGCTTACACCAACGGGAGAAATACTCAATATGCGATGGAACCCCCGGCTCTCAGACATTCGGGTCGCGCTCAGCGTATTCGAATCTTAAGTGATGATGAAGCGTACGCGGGGATTGTACAGAGGTCCGCATTGAAAGGGCCGATGGATTACACCGTCCATATTGTTGCGCGGGCTTCCATCGAACTACAATATTTGATGGTCGAAGCGGTTGATAGACGAACGGAAGAAGTGCTTGGTCAGTTAAAAGTCGAATTGGACAGCCATAACTGGCGGGATTATGAAGGACGGATGACGATCGTGCGCGCTTGCCCCGATGCAGAAATTCGGGTGTATATTCCGGCCGAGCATCCAAGATGGATTGATCACGTCTCTACTGGAATGCTCTGGCTGGATCATGTGTCTCTATTGCCTGTCGATCATATTGCCCTAGTGAAACGTGAAGTGGTAGAGATGACGAGAGCACTAAACGCAGGCATGATGAGACTCGCAGGTAACTACATTAGTGCTTATCACTGGGAGCATGGCATCGGCCCGGTTCTGGAGAGACCCGTCATGTACAATGAGGCATGGGGAGGATGGACGAGCAAATATTTCGGAACGGATGAATTTATCCGCTTTTGCCACGAGCTGCAGGTAGAACCTCTGATTTGCGTGAACGATGGCTCGGGTACACCTGAAGAAGCCGCCCAATGGATCGAATATTGTAATGGTAGTGTGGGTACGCCGATGGGGGCTCTTCGGGCGAAGAATGGATCGCCGGAGCCTTATCACGTCAAGTACTGGGAGATTGGCAACGAGGTTTGGGGGCAATGGCAAGTGGGTGCATGCTCTGCGGAACAATTTGCGGAGCGGACCGTTCAGTTTGCAAAGGCGATGAAGGAAGTGGATGATTCCATTGTGTTACTGGCCTGTGGACATTATGAGCAGGATTGGAATAAAACCGTGCTTGCTCTGGCAGGAGAGCATATCGATTATCTAACGTTACATCTGTATCATGGCTACGGTCCCTTTGGCATGAATCAGGATACGCCGGCTGAGGAGCGGTACAAAGCAATGGCGAGTTATCCCGAGTGGACCCGGCACTATATCCGCCAGACAACGGAGGTCATCCATTCCGATGTCAAACATCAACATGTGAAGCTGGCGATCACCGAGTATAACACGATGTATTATCCTAACACTGTGCGAAAAGGACTGCCAGACGAACACACCCTTGGCGCTGCCGTGGCGAATGCGGCTAATCTGAATGAAATGATTCGTTGCAGTGATAGCGTGCACATCGGAAGTTTCTCCGATCTGGTTAATGGTTGGCTAGGGGGATGCATTCGCGTCGGGGATTTCTATGCTGATCAATATCGGGGCAAGCAGGCTGGATGGAGTGGACGCCAGCTCACGATTTATGGAACTCCGACCTATGAAGTGTTAAAGCTTTACGCGAATCGGGATATTCATCATCTTCTACCCGTGAAGACCGAATGTGGAACATTCTCTGTAGCTTCAAACAAAAAAACGCCTATAGATCTGGACGCTCTTCCCGATCTGGACATTGTAGCCGGGACGAATGTTGATCGCAGCCTGGTCACCCTGTTTATTGTGAACCGAAGCTTGGAGGAGGTACGGGTTGAGCTGGATTTGCAAGCTTTCGATGGAAGCGAAGAGGCGACCTTATATGAGATTACCAGCGAATCGCACAATCATATCAACTCCGTGTTCCAACCAGATCATATCAAGTGCACAGAGCGTAGTGTTTTGACCGAGGATTGGCAGCGTGGTTACTTATTACGTCCTTCATCCATCTATGTACTGGAGTTTGGAAAGGTAGATTAACTGATGAGTTGACGTCCCGTAATGTAGATAACATGGTTTCAGAATGTGTACTTAAGTTCTGAAACCCTGTTATTTATTCGAGATGGTTTCTCGATCACCAGATCAATAAGTTACTTGTCTAATGAAAATAAGCATTTTAAATATTCACCAGCGTTCTTTTATACAACACGGGTATTGCTGCTGCTATAAGGATTACACCCATGACAGCAGGTGCGGCATGACCAAGGGATACATAGATTTGACCTCCAATGATAGGACCAATCATTCTCGCTAAAGCCTGTATGGATTGGCTACCTCCCTGAACCCTTCCTTGTTCACTGGAATCAACAGATTTCGAGAGCATCCCGTTGAATGAAGGCCCGAAGATCGAATCGCCAAAACCAAATATAAACATGCCAGCGATAAAAAGAGGATAGAAGGAGAACAAAGTAGACAGCGCAATAAGACCGTAGCCTATAATCTCCGCGATCATTCCAAGAATGGCTATCTGTTTATCACCAAGTTTTTTCAAAAGCTTTGGCATGATAAGACTTTGTGAGATGATGTCCTGAACACCCATAATCGAGAACATAAGTCCAATGAGTGCTGGCTTCCAGCTGAAAGTATCTATTGTTAATTGTGAAAAAACGGCCTGTAATGATCCGTTGGGTATCCACAGTAAGAATGCTGAGATAAGCAACCTGTTTAAATTTTTCATGGAAAGCAGGTTTGCAAGCTGTATGAATGGATTAAGTCTTGCAAAAGTAATTTCTTTCAGTCTATTTTTCTTGTCAAGGCTCTCAGGCATAAAAAAGAATCCATATATAACATTCACTAAAGTGATAACTGCTCCAAAATACATGGGTGCAGCATAATCAATCTTGGCCAGTAATCCGCCTACAGTCGGACCAATGACGGTACCTACACCTACAACTGCGCTCACCCATCCAAAGTATTTGGTTCTCTGTTCTGGAGGAATGATGTCTGCAAAATATGCGAAGATCGTGCCTATGCTCCCGCCTGTTATTCCCTCAATGATGCGCCCCGCAAATAGTACCCATAGAGCACCTCCTATGCCAAAAATCAAGTACCCGATTGCAGAACCCAAAAGGCATATCAGGAGCAATGGGCGACGGCCATATTTGTCGCTCAGAGCGCCAAGTACGGGGGATGCAAAAAACACGCAGAAGGCATACACAGAGGTCAACAGCGTAACAACAATAGCTTGTTCTCCCGGACTGCTTATATAAGGCTGCACTAAGAACGGGACGACAGGTGCTATGATACTGAAGCCTATTCCGCAAAGAAACACAGAGATAAGACCGAATAATAAAGCATGTTTATCTATGGTTGGTTCTGTTTTCTGTTCGATGTTCTGTTTATGGTGTGATCGTGATCGAAATTTAAACATTAATTTCTCCTCTCCAGAGTAGCGATTTTATTTCCTTGGAAACATTAATAGCGTACAACCACTTTGTTTCCTTGTCAACAAAATAATATCGATAAAAAAGGCAGCCTGCTCTTTATAGAGCACGGCTGCATTTAGTTTACTTTCATGATTCGGATTTATTCCGACTTGATATCTGCACCCAGTTTCTTGATCTCTGCATCCAAATGCCGATTATACTTGTCCACAAAGTGAAGCATGCTGTCGAATTGTTCCTCGGTTACCTGCTCAAATACGGCTTTATCTCGCTCTTGAAACTCGTTATGCAGATCCTCATGAATTTGATAAATGGCTTTTCCTTGCTCCGTCAGCCTAAAGTAGATTTCTTTCTTGTTATCCGACTTCTGGTAGCTTTCGATAAGGCCTTTTTGTATGAGCTTTTTCGTTAATTTACTTATGGCACCGCGAGTCATATAAAAGGACTCCGCAAGTTTGGTCACATTGGAATCTACATTTTTTTCAATGTATTCGATGCAATGTACTTCAGAAGGCTTATAACCCTTAAGACTGTCTTCCATCTTATCCTTATTAAGCCGAACGATCTTGTTATATAAGTCTCTGAAACCCACTAAGACCTGTTCTTCTTTGTTCATGGCTTATCCTCCCACCCGTTGGTGCATTATAACATTATATTAAATTTTGGCTTCCAGTACAAAAGCCTTTCTGATTACTGCATAAATCAAGGTGCCTTTCTGAATAAACTTTTTTCTGAACGACATACTACTTCCAAAGAGGTGGTAAAATTTGCAGCGATTACATGAACAAGATCTTCACGATATAGAAAAGCAGATCTCTGAACATTTCAAAAAGAGCTCGGATTTCTTAAGCAAGAACGTGGTTATCGCCGATCAGGAATTCAGAGCGTATTACATGGAGAGCCTTGTCGATTTTCCAACCACATTGTCAGCAATTAACCAGGCGGCGAGTAGCGAAGAGAACGGATCATTTCAAAATATGTTCAGTCCGTTTGAAGAAGAGGCCTCCATGTCAATGGATGAGATATCCGGCCATATTTTGCATGGAAAGCTTGTTCTGTTTAGCACAGAAGGGATGGCAGTTGTCATGGAACCGGAGCATACTGACATTTCGCGATCTGTCAGTGCACCGGAGAGTGAGAATCCCCTTCAATCTGCGTACGATGCTTTTACAGAAGATATTAATAAAAACATCGGTTTGCTGCGGAAAAAGATGATCTCCGATGATTTGGTTATTGAACGACGCGAAACCGGAACTCGGTCTACCAAGAAAATGGCCATGGTATACCTGGAGGGAGCTGCCCAAGGCAAGGTCATTGCGTCTATTCGGGATAGACTGGAACAAAATAAGGACAAGGAACTGACTACGGTAAGGGATCTGATCCGTATATTGGGGCATCCGAAATTCTCAGTAACACCTACGTATATTTCCTCGGAGTTGCCGGGAGAGATGGTACAGCATTTGATGAACGGAAAAGTGATTATATTGATTGACCAATTTTCGTTTGCCTTTGCTTTTCCAGCAATTATAACGGATCTATGGTCAACAACGCTGGACGTTAACTATCCGTATCTGTTTCAAGTGTTTTTACGAACCGTACGGGCGGTTGGTGCACTTTTGGCCATCACGCTTCCAGGTATGTATATCGTGCTGAATTCGGTGAACCCGGAGCTGTTGCGAATACAACTCGCCATAACAGTAGCCAAGAGCAGAGAAGGGGTTCCGTATCCTTCATTAATTGAAATGCTGCTGGTCATGCTGCTGCTGGAGATGATTATTGAAGCTACGATTCGACTTCCCAAAAACATTGGACCTACGATAACTATGATTGGCGGTATTCTGTTGGGACAAGCGATCGTCCAGGCTAAACTCGTCAGTAATCTATTAATTATTATATTGGTTGCCTCAGCAATTGCCAATTTTGTGCTGGCGGGTTATATGAATACGACGGGTATACGAATGTATAAATACGTTGTCATGCTCATCAGTTCCTTTTTTGGGATATGGGGTCTTGAGGCAGCAATGATTTGGATTGTATTGTACTTTGCCTCGTTGAGCACTTGCTCTGTTCCTTACTTAAGTTTAAGTGTGAAAGGAAAAGCTTCAGATGAATAAAGCTCAGATTTTGACTCTGTTTGTTCTGCTTCATCTCGCGTCGATCTTTGCTATCTTCCCCGAACGCATCATCTCTGCGACTTCAAAAGGGCACTGGATTCCCATAACAATCCTTTTTCTGGCTGAGCTACTGGTTCTGTGGCTCTACTTAAAAGCGTTGTCCCAGTTCCCAGGAAAAACAGTGGTCGACATCTGTAATGAGTCACTGGGCAAATGGGGAACGAGGCTAATCGTTCTGCCTTTGCTCATCTTTCTATATATCGAATTATTTTTGCTTATGTATTTCCAGTCAGGTGAGATTAAAACTGTACTTCTACAAAGAACACCGCCAGCAGCGACAGGGGCTCTGTTCATCTTGCTTTGTTTCTATGCTGTTTGGAAAGGACTTCATATAATCATCCGAGCGAGCATCGGTTTGTGTATCCTTTTGATGCCATTCATTTTTTTCTCCATGATGATTAGCATCCAGAATTTCAGAATCAGCTACATATTTCCGATTTGGGATAGCGAAATGTCGTTTTTCTCCAATTCGGATTTCTATGTATGCACGGTTATTTCAGCCGGGTTTTTATTCCTGGGCATGATTCCCTCCAAGAAACGCATTAGCTTTGGTAAAGCTGCTGCTGCGGTCGGCATTATATTTGTGTTTGCCTTGGGGTCTGTATATGTTCCACTGCTTGTATTCGGGCAGGAAACAGTAGTGCACTTGCAGTATCCGATGCTTATGGCATCAGATACCATTGATTTGGAGTGGGTTGTATTTGATTGGCTCCCCAGCTTTTACGTGGTGGCCTCAAGTGCGCTGGGCGTGTTGAAGGTTTCGGTTTTACTCTGGATTCTGGTCTCTCTAGTGAAACAGCTGTTTATGCCGAAGATCAACAGATTATGGATTATCTCCCTGGCATGCGTCTCCTTGTACCTGATTAGTCTGTGGATACCGGATATGAACGCATTGAATACATATCTGTATCTGAATTCTTACTTTTGCGTTTACAGCGTGATCGGTTTTCCGATCATTGTATTCCTGGCGGCGCAATGGCGGCGAAAGAAGGTGGGTACATGAACATGCGTATTGCAAAGACATTAATTGTAACCCTAGCTATGCTCTTGTTGCTTCCGGGATGTTGGGATACAAAGGATATTAACAAACAATATCTGCCTGTTGTCATGGGTGTGGGTAAAGGCGCTACCGAAAAATACAAGATCATTCTCCAAATACCGGATGCATCAGGTAAAACCCAAATTCTTGAAAAAGAGTCGAAATCCATTAGTAAAGCCATCGATTTGATGCGAACCGATTCTGAAAAAAGCATTGAATTGGTACATCTGAGGTTGCTGTTAATTGACAAACAGGTCGCAGAGCAGGGGATTGAGAACATCATCAATTTTGCGGTGAGAGCGAACGATATATCGATTAAGGGCTTGGTAGGGGTAATTGATGGTGATTTTGAGAAGACGATGTATCATCAGATCTCACCAACACCTGAAATTTCTTCCTACGACTTTTTTAGCCAGGATGCCGGATGGACACCCAATCAATCGATCGTCCGAATATGGGAAGCCTATCAAAACCAAAACTCATATACGGAAGATATGGCCATCCCAATGCTCAAAAACGGCGAGCGAACCTTGTTTACCTTTAGGGGCACAGCCGTCATGCGGGAGGACCGTATGGTAGGAACGCTGAGTAAGGAAGAGACGCTTTTGTTTAATTTGTTCAAAGGGAAATATACAGGGGGAACCATTGAAGTGGCACAGAACACAAGTGTTCTTATTCAGGATGCGCATATCAAACATCAGACCCGGTGGTCGGAGAAAGGCCCGTCAATTCAGACCAATGTTGTTCTCGATGTAGAAATTACGGAAAGTCCTGAAGGAAAAGGCAATGGCATAATTGAAAAAGAAATGCAGGAGCAGCTGAGCCAGCAGTTCAATAAAACCGTGAGAAAGATTCAATCCTTCAAATCGGATGTGCTGGGCATAGGAATGATATTCCGTCCCCAACTTTCGGAGGAAAGGTTAAAGGAATGGAAGACCAAATGGTTTCCGATGCTGGAGCAGAAGATTAACGTCCGTGTGAACATTCTAAACGAGATCTATTTTAAAGAAAACTCCAATGATAATGAGGATCAGGGGAAATTGATCAAGAAATAACGCTAACCCATGAGGTCGCCTATATTGGCGACTTTTTTCATGTTTGCATCCGGTGATGCAGCATCCAATGGATTTGTTCTACAGGGTCATGGAATTAAGGAGTCTGAGATCTGGAATACCTTAGTAAAATAACATATCGCCGTTCTTAAGAGTATAAGGATTGGTTAGAGGGGATAATTGTTAATTAGAGAAAATCACTCCCAATGTATAGCTGTAAAGGAGCGGGATCATGTCTTTCTTTAGAACATTGACTGTACGGGCAAGAGAAGACGAGTTGATGGACGATTTTTCCATGGGTGGAGAAGAATTGAGCGAAGCGCTCAAACATTTGAGACGGCTGAACAAAATATTTGCTGCTCCCGGTCCAACCCGTGCAGGGGTGGAGAAGTTATGGAGAGCGATTGGCAGTCCAACTACGCTAACCCTTCTTGATGTGGGAGCAGGTTCAGGTGATGTAAACCAGAAGTTATTGCAGTGGGCAGACCAAAAGGGAATTAAGCTTGAGATTACTCTGGTCGATCTGACTGAGGAGGCATGTGAGGAAGCGAGAAATCTCTTCCGGAATGAACCCCGAATCAAGGTTCGGCGTGTCGATGTCAGGGAATTGCCGGATTCCTCAGCAGATATCGTGACTGGCTCGCAATTTGTCCATCATTTCGAGGGAAAGCAACTGGTTGATATAATCTCGCATATGCTGCGCGCCTCCAAATATGGCGTTGTCATTAACGATATCCATCGGCATCCCGTATCCTATGCGGCCGTCTGGATTACCACTCGAATGATCTCACGCAATCGGTATATTCGTCATGATGGACCTCTGTCTGTTGCAAAAGGCTTCACGGGCAGGGATTGGCGGGATTTGAAACAGCAGTTGAATCATGACACGATGACCTATGAATGGAAGCCCTTATTCCGCTATTCCGTTGTGATTCCCCATCATGGGACGTTAGCATAGCTCGTTACATCAATAGGCTGTTATCATAATGGACAATGAAAGGCGGGTGTTCTTAGGTGTCTAAACCAATGGATGCCATAGTCATCGGAGCGGGAATTGCCGGCAGTACCTTTGCGCTGCAGCTTGCCAGGCAAGGGCATCGGACACTGCTGCTGGATCGGCAGGAATTTCCACGTCACAAAACCTGCGGTGAATTTATGTCGCCTGAAACAACGGAGATGCTGAATTATCTGGGTATCCATCTTGGCGAACAAGAGTTAAAACAGAGCACCATGGATCATGCCAAGATCATTATGCCTCAAGGCGGGGAAATCGAAGCCCCTTTGCCGGGATTGGCCTATGGCATCAGCCGATATGAGCTGGATCGACTTTTACACGAACAGGCCGCAGCCGCAGGCGTTGAAATTGTTACGAGAGCAACGATAACCAACATTCAGCGGTTTGATGATGATAGCTATGAAGTTGAAGTCAAACAAGGAAATGACCAGATTCAATATAGAGCAAGAACCGTTATCGGAGCCCATGGTTCGAAGAAGCCGCGCGGGATGACCTCGCCAGTCGAGCTGCGGGATAAAACAGCATATGTTGGCGTCAAATCGCACTTTCGGGGAATCACCATTCCGCCACGGGTCGAGTTGTATTTTTGCAAAGGAGGGTACGTCGGCATTTCACCAATTGAAGATGGGATTGCCAATGTAGCTGCATTGCTGACACTCGATACGGTGCGGGGGAGCGGCAAGTCTGTGAAGGATATTTTGCAGGCGGCATCCTTGACCAACGAAAGATTGGCAGTGAGGCTTGCCGAAGGAAGTGCGGTCCAAGGGACGCAGGTCTCGATTGCACCACTCCATCTATCTAATGTTCCTGAACCATGGTCCCAATATCCTCATATTGGTGATGCCATGCTGATGATACCTCCCCTGTGTGGTGATGGAATGTCCATTGCCCTTCGCTCCGCGCTGCTGTGTGCTGAATGGACTGACAAGTATCTTCAAGGGAAGATCAGCTTCGAGCAGTGGCAGCACGAATATTCGAAGGAAGCCAATCGCGAATTCACACGCCTGCTCCGGAGGGCACGGAGAATCCAGAAGCTGGCCTTTGCCAAAGCGAACAAATTCTATCCCGGTTTAGCCCGGATGGTCCCAGGTCTGGCAACTTATTTGGTGAAGGCAACACGGTTATCGGAGATTAATCTGGTCCAACGATAACACATGGAAAGATTGTGAATTCCATAGAAAAAAGGGGCTGCATACGTCGGCCTCTTTTTGTTGTTCTCTGTCAATTTTGAAGAGACCGTTTAGAAATCTGCCAAATACTCGTATAATAGAATCTAATTGTAGTTATTGAGACAACATTCAGATTTGAATTCGGGAGGATTATTCTAAGATGAACTATTCATTTTCCAACCGGATTGCTGCATTGCAGCCATCCATTATTCGTGAGATCCTGAAGGCTTCTTCGGGTCAAAATGTAATTCCTTTCTCTGCGGGTAATCCCGCTCCGGAAACTTTCCCTATTGAGGCGATTCGGACATTCACCCAATCGATTTTGGAACAGGACCCGGTTACAGCACTGCAATATGGAATTACCGAAGGTTATGCCCCCCTGCGGGATACATTGACTACACACCTGAATTCAGGCTTTGACACAGGCAAAGCGTCGGATGAACTGTTCATCGTATCTGGAGCACAGCAGGGAATTGAACTCGCTTGTAAAGTATTCTGTAATGAAGGGGATACGATTATCTGTGAAAGCCCAAGCTTTATCGGTTCATTGAACTCTTTCCGGGCTTCAGGCGCAAAACTTGTTGGTGTTCCGATGGAGACAGACGGTATGGATATCGGAAAGCTGGAGCATGCTCTGCAAACCGAGCAGAATGTAAAGCTGATCTATGTGATTCCGAGTTTTCAAAACCCCACAGGTATTACTACAAGCCTGGAGAAGCGCAAAGCGATCTATGATCTTGCTAAGAAATATGGTGTCATGATCCTGGAAGATAACCCGTACGGAGAACTTCGGTTTCAAGGAGAAGATGTAGCGACAATCAAATCGATGGATGATGAAGGTCTGGTTATTTACGTAGGCTCTTTCTCCAAGATTCTGTCTGCTGGTCTACGTGTTGGTTATGTTCTGGCTCCTTCCGAGGTTGTTCAGAAGATGGTTGTTGCCAAACAGGGAGAGGATGTACATACAGCCATGCTGCCGCAAATTCTGGCATACAAGTTCATGACTGAGTATAACTATGCAGAGCATATCAGCAGCATCCGTGCGATTTATCGCAGGAAGTCTGCCTTGATGATTGACAAACTGCAGGAGCATGTGGGTGAGTCCATCACATTTACTCATCCGGATGGAGGGCTGTTCCTCTGGTGTGATCTGCCGGCTCATATCCCGATGCTGGATTATGCCAAAACAGCTGCTGCAGAAGGCGTGGCGGTCGTTCCGGGTACTGCTTTCCTCGTTGATGAGAACGAACCTTGTAATGCGATCAGACTTAATTTCTCAACACCTTCTGATGAGCAAATTGTGAAGGGCATCGAAATTTTGGGACAGGTTCTGCACAAATTCTAATTGGAGGCATATTTCATGAATCAACGTTTTCGAATCACTCGATCCATGCAAGAAAATAACGCAGAGCAATCCATCTCCTTGGAAGAATGCAAACAGTATTTTGCATCCAAACCGGACTTTACGTACTCACCTGTTCTTACCGTCCAGGGACCAGAGAGCGTCATGTCCATCGATGGGGATTTCTTCATGTGGGCGTATGAGAACCTGCAGATTCCATTTCGTCTGTATATGGGGGATCTGTATGTTGCCATTGTCAATGAAGCTGTCGTTCCGCAAATGATTGAGGTTGCAACGGATTTGCGAGCCGATGTGGTTGAAGGGTAAGCTGAGGCGTGGAATGAAATGAAATTCATTCGTCTAATTGTAACCATATAAGTATCGGGGAAGCCGCCAATCTGGCGGCTTTTTTGCTTGAACCTATTCGTTAATATGCTTATTGAAATATTCAATCGATAGGGGAATTGACGCTCAGGACCGGTTCGTGATAATTTATATAAATCACAAAAGCCTATAAATCCAATGAGGGAAAGGGGTTTTACGCAATGTCGTCAATCGTGATTGCTGCCGCTGAAGATATACGAAGCAAGGATTCGGAACTTTTAATCAAGGAGCTAAGCGAAGAACTGGGATTGTTATATGGCGGCGATGGGACGGCGGGATTTCAGCCATCTGACGTGGAGACACCGCGAGCGGCCTTTATTGTCGCGCGTTTGGATGGATATCCGGTAGGCTGCGGAGCCATCAGGCCCCTTGATGATACTTCCGTGGAGGTCAAGCGCATGTACACACGTTCGGATTTCCGTCGCAAGGGTGTGGCTCAGGCTATTCTGGCCGAAGCGGAGCGTCTTACGCTCGAATTCGGGTACACCAATCTGAAGCTGCAGACTGGCCCGAAACAGCCTGAGGCGGCGGCCCTTTATGAAAGAGTTGGGTACTATCGGATACCGATTTTTCACGGGGACTGGGATCAGGTGCTTGCCTATCAAAAAGATCTGGTGCTAAGTGCAACCCACAGAAACGAGCATTCCTCATTGAACGCATAAATAATATCCTTGTATAACAAACGAACCGAAATCTCTTGTTAATCATCAGAGATTCCGGTTCGTTTTTTTGGTGTGTAGAAAGTCTATTGAGTCCAGAATCTTTAAATCTTTACTCTTTTATAACGGAGGCATTTACAGCGTCTTCCATCTGATTGCTGTAGGTACGGAATAATCCAAGGCGCCAGAAGGCAGCTCCCTTGAGATCATAACGCTTGGCAAGACCCAGTTTATCATCTATGGAAGATGAGGTTTCACTATTTAAGCTTATCCCGAGCAAAAGCTTTTGCTTGGAGACGCCAGCATCTAACGCAAGCTGAATGGCCTTATCCACAAGAGTGTTCGGCTCAGGGACCTGCGATTTTGTACCGACAGGATTATATTGGTATGCCATAATGATGATGTCGTCTGCCAACGAAGCGAGCGTTTTGTAATCATAACCTTTATACGCACTATTTAGTGGGGGGACGGCCAAGGATAGAGCGATGTCTTTAGGCAAGGATTCCTTCAATTGCTTGACGTAATTGTTAAGCAGCTTCTGTTGCTCTACAGCGTCCAGCTTGAAACCCAGTCCTTCAAAATCAAGAACAACGCCGCCAAAACCATTATCAGCTATAGCAGCCGTTATACCCTCAATGGACTTCTGACGCATGCTGCTATCACTCAGCACCTTGGTCAGTTCTCCATTTCCATCCAAAGCATACACCATGAGATACGGTCTAATGCTCTGATTTGCTGTATTAGCAACGATGGATTGAGGTGTAACGTCGCCGTCAGCAGCAGGGAGCTGATACTCCTTACCCTGAAGCGTAAATTGACCTTCACGATCGATGCGACTCCAGCCAAAAGCGATGGAGTTCATGGATGACACCAAATCGATTTCCTTATAGGATTGCAGCGCATAGAAAGCTCTCAAATGCATCTCTCGTTGAGGTGAAACCAGGGCAACGGTACGAGTTGACTGGTTCCAGCTCACATCAACACCGAACTGACTACTGAACGAACTGAGTGGAATGAGCACACGGCCTTCCCGCTGAACCGGTGGAGCTGCAAGCTTGACTTTTTCTCCATTGACGGTTGCTGTGGTGCTTCCCACTTGAAGCAGGACCTCCGTCGCCTGACCTTTCACATTTCCATTTGCTTTTACGGTTTGCGTCTTGCTGTTCCATGTAATGCTGATTCCTAGGGCTTCGCCAACTGTTCGGAACGGAACATAGGTAACGCCTTTGTCGATCCGAGGTTCTGCATCGAATTTCAACGGAACGTCATCCAGCATGACTGAAATGGCGGGTGCGGCATAGGCATCATGAAGGCTTGGAGTGGTGCCAAGCAAGGATAGGGTAAGAATAGTGGCAGCAGCTGTCTTTCCTATTCGTGTATGTAACATGTTATGCGTTCCTCCAACTCATCAAATATAGTAGAATTGCAGTTCATCTGAACGGGAATCTATCACAAAATAGTATAGCAAAATTTTCATAGAGTTCCAATTATAAGAGTTGTTGTACATTCGAAAAGGAACGTTTGTTTTTCTAGGCTGGAGTTATAGCGAATGATATTATGAAGAGTAATAATTACCTGGTTGTATTAATTTTAGTTAGTAGGAGGAGGATGTGCGTGGGCAATATCTATACTTACTTTACCTCGAAAGACGAAATTTTCAGTGAAGTTCTACTACGAGGGCAGACGATGTACGGTAGGACCATTGCACAAATTGCTGATCTGGATATCGACCCTCGAGAAAAATTATTTGAGATTACGAAAGGGTGGTTATCCAATTTGAAGGTAGTTAATAAAGCATTGAAATGGGAAAGCGAGCATGAAACCGAAGCGATCGACAGATACGCTGCTGAACGTAATGTTCCTGCCAGTGGTATTAGTGGGACGTTCGAACGATCCCGGATGATTAACGCGCCAGTTAATGAAGATATCGTAGAATAAATGCAGCAAACAGCGGATTTCCAATATGGAGTGAAGAACATTTGAAATCAAGTTGTCATCAAAACCATAACGGACAATCAATATATCGACGCTGCTCTCAAGGATCCACTGAAATAAAGTAATGACTCCAATAGAATAGAGGCGCTCACTACATGAAAAATGCGTGCGGAAAAAGTGGTTATTCCTCCTTTAATTCAAAAAAAGAAATCGGTTAACAGGCGCAACGGGATTTTGAATTTTAACTTATCTTTATATAATCTGCATTTTATCTTTATCAGGTATGAATATAATTTTTTACAGTAATTCTTCATACAAAAAGAATGTCCACTACGAGGGCATTTGTCTAGTTTTTGAAAACATGTTAGGATCCAATTTATACGCATGCCGGTGATTCAAAAAGTTTGAAGGCAAGCATACCTAGAAAAACGTTGAGAGGTTGTCCTATGTCAAGAACCATACTGATTGTAGAAGATGAGCCTATTTTACGGGAAATCATGAAAGATTATTTGCTGGAAGAAGGATATGAAGTGCTTGAGGCGGGGGACGGGAAAAATGCTCTGGCGTTATTTCAAGAGCATGAGGTGGATCTGATCATACTGGATATCATGCTCCCTGAATTGGACGGATGGTCTGTCTGCAAACGCATCCGAAAGATTTCGAATGTTCCGATTATCATGTTGACGGCCCGTTCGGATGAAGACGATACTTTGCTGGGTTTTGAACTAGGTGCCGACGACTATATAACCAAACCGTACAGTCCTCCAATCCTGCTGGCACGGGCGAAACGGCTGTTGGAAACAAGGCAGATTCGGGAACAAGAGGAAGATACATTGTCTTGCCGCGGTATTTCAATCCATTTCCCATCTCGAACGGTTTTGGTTGATGGGGATAACTGTAGTTTGACCCATACCGAATTTGAAATTTTGGCTTATCTGATGAAAAACAAAGGAATTATTATAACCAGAGAACAGCTGATTACAAAAATCTGGGGGTATGATATCGTCGGCGACGATCGGACCGTTAACAGCCATATCCGCAATTTGCGTTCCAAGCTGGGGGAGCATGCCAAGCGCATTGTCACGATCGTTCGATCTGGTTATAAGTTCGAGGAGAAGTTATGAAAAAAGGGATTGTTCTAAAGCTGTTCCTATTAACGACGGGATTATGCTTGTTCATCCTTGCCGTTATTTTTACCTTGCAAACCGTATTTTTCAAACAGTTTTATATTCATCAAAAAGTGAAGGACGTCAACGCGGCGCTTCAGGCTTATGAACAAGACTACCTGAATCATGCCTCGAACACGCAGGAGATGGCAAAGCTGGAGCAAGACTTTTTTCAAAAGCATAACACCTGGATCACGGCTTTGGACACCCAAGGTAATTTGAAGTATTCGGACGATTTCTTCATGGAGATCAAGCTGGACCGTGCGGATAATTCTGCGCTTTCCAATAAAACGATGACCGTACCTCTATACAGTGTTATCAACATAGAGGACTTCAGCAGCGATAATCCGTTCCTCACTCCTTGGATTAAAGAAGGAGAACGGATCGCAATTGAAGGCTTGATGATGAACAATCAGCCGGTTATCCAGCGGATGGGGATGACCGTATCCAATATGAGAGAGGAAAACCGGCTGGAAAATCGGCAGATGGTGAACAAAGAGGGAGAGGTCCTCAATCGAACGAACGCGATCCAATATCGTGAAAAATATCCCACATTTCTGGTCAAAGGAACCATTGCGAAAGTCCGGATACCGAAAGGCGCAGAAGTTTCTCGTTATACGAATCACTTATTTCTGGACCGTATCAAAGCTTTCCAAGCGGATCTGCTGTACGGCGATTATGATCCTGCCGCGAATTCGAATCGGACCATGGATGTCGAGGAAAATCGCGTGGACTATAAAATTTTTGTGGACCGCATTCAAGATGGCGACGGTAATCCGGCATACTTGTTCGCGATGACGTCACTTCAGCCGGTCAATGAAGCCGCAGGGATGATCAAAGATTACTATGTGTACATCATTATTGCCACTTTGTTTCTCGTGCTGCTGGCATCGTTTTACTACTCTCGTCAGATCGCTCGGCCACTGCTGCGTATCAGCCGTACGACAAAGCAAATGGTAGTGCTCGATTTTTCGGAGAAAATCCCCATCACAACGAAGGATGAAATCGGCGACTTATCGCGCAACATTAACGAGCTTTCCGAGCGGCTGCACTCCCATATTCTTCGGCTTCAGCAGGACATCGAGAAAGAAAAGCAGCTGGAGCATACGCGAAAAGAATTTATATCCGGCGTGTCGCATGAGCTGAAAACCCCGTTAAGTGTCATTCAGAGCTGCCTTGCCATTTTGAAAGACGGGGTGGCAAGTCATAAACGGGATTATTATTTTAAGGCGATGGAGGACGAAGTCAAAAGGATGGATCTGCTAATCGTGGATATGCTGGAATTGGCAAAATATGAATCCGGAACGTATACACTGGATATGGATTCCTTTTATATCGACGCCGTTATCGAGCGGGTATGCGCAAAATTGGCTTCGGATATCGAGGCCAAGCAATTACATCTTAATACGTCACTGAAACCTGTTGAAGTGGTGGGGAATGAGCGGCGAATTGAGCAGGTCGTCGTCAATTTCCTCACAAATGCGATTCGTTATACGCCGGAGCAGGAGTCCATTCTCATAACCACCTCGGAAGATCAGGACGCCGTTAAAATTTGTATCGAAAATAAAGGAGCTTCCATTCCGGACGAACAACTTGAGAAGATCTGGGACCGGTTTTATCGCGGTGAACTATCTCGCCAACGGTCGTCCGGAGGCACCGGGCTCGGCCTCGCCATTTGCAAACAGATTCTGGAGATGCACGGGGTGGCTTACGGCGTTACCCATACCTCCGATGGAGTTTTGTTTTATTTTCAATTGAATAAAAAAGCGTAGGAATACGGAAGAAAGTGCAGACCTCGGTTCTGCGCTTTTTCTTTTTTTTAAATGGCGTTGATTTCATCTGCACTTCTTCTGCACTTCTTCTGCATCTCTCCCTGTTATTCTTTCTATTTGAGAGAGAGGGGATGGATTGAAAATGACAGTAGGACCAAACCTTGGTCGGGGTCTGAGAGAAAGAAAGCACAGAGCAAAGCGGCGCAGACGGCAAGCCATTTTTCTTGCAGCCGTTGGCCTGCTTTGTTTTTGCCTGATGAGATTGATACCACTCGATAAGGTCGCGATTGCGGACCAGCATGGAGAACAGTCTGTGTACCAACATTCGACGAGGAAAGTTAGTGAGGCTAATGCGGAAGGCGAGGATGCCAGACCGAAAGGGAAGATCGTATATTTAACGTTTGACGACGGGCCTAGCGACTTGACGGGGAAATTTCTCGACGTGTTACGGCAACATGGCGTCAAGGCCACTTTTTTCATGCAAGGAAGCCAATTGCAGCGAAAAAGTTTACAAAGCGACGTGAAGCGTGCTGTACGCGAGGGGCATTATGTAGGAGGACACAGTATGACTCACCAATATAAGAAGCTGTACGAAGAAGGAGAATTCGTGTCCGAAATGAAAGAAAACTTGGCGCTCATCCATGACATCACAGGAGAAAATCCACATTTGGTGCGTCCACCTTACGGCTCGGTTCCCGGGTTAAACGAAAAGAAGATCCGCGATCAAATCGCAAAAGAAGGAATGAAGATTTGGGATTGGACCATCGAATCGAACGACTGGAATTTGAAAGACCATCCGGAACAAATTGTCGAGAACATTAAAAAAGCGACAAAAGTCGATTTGGAAGTGGTATTGATGCATGAAAAGCCGCAAACGCTGCAGGTTCTTCCGGAGATCATCGCATTCTACGAAAAAGAAGGATACCGATTTGGCGTTTACAGCGATATTGAGCATTTTCACTTGAATTTTCAAAAGGATCATCGTTTATAGCCGCTGCGCGGCACAGGATCAATTTTTTTGGAAGAAAGAGCTGTCACGAGGGCCCTGTGGATCTCGGTTGGACGGCTCTTTTTTATCTATCATTGCTGCCTGAATCTATAAATTAATTTGATATGATCTGCACTTTATCTTTATCTCGGACGATTACACTCTTTATTGTAAGGAGGAGAGAGAGAATGAGAAAAGCCGTATTGACGGTCGCATTCTTGTTGTCCGCGGTGCTGATCGTTTTGCTGTACAGCATCAATTCGGGGGATGGGGCCGGAAGCCGCAGCAAGACCGAACTAAATCATCGGATGATGGACCTATTAAGCGGAAACAGTAATTCACCTCATCAGCCGGGGACGCTGTATAAAATCGTCATTGATCCCGGGCATGGTGGAAAAGACCGCGGGGCGACAGGGGCCGGCGGAAGTTTCGAGAAGGATTTTACGCTGAAGCTGGCGCACAAGGTGGAGGAAATGGCGAAGCAAGAACCGCGAATCCAGGTGTGTCTGACCCGGACGGACGACCGGTTTATATCCTCGGTGGACCGGGAAAGGCCGAAATTCGCCAATGATCTGGGTGCGGATCTGTTTATATCCATTCACGGCAATACGTACGAGGACCCTGGCGTGTCGGGCACGGAAACGTACTATTACCATGAGAATTCGCGATCCTTGGCCGATATCATACAACGACAAGTCGTTCAGGCAAGCGGGTTTCGGGACCGGGGAGCGAAGAAACAAGATTATTTTGTCCTAAAAGATACGGAAATGCCGGCCGTCTTGATCGAGACTGGATATTTAACGAATCCGCAGGAAGAGAAAGCAATGCTGACAGAAGATGTTCAAAGCCGAATAGCTGCTTCCATTCTGGAAGGCATAAAGGAGTACCTAAATTTAAATTAAGAGAGGACAATGATCCCATGTATAAAAAAGTCATTTCAACACTATTTATAGGCAGCATCGCACTTACCTTGGCAGCATGTGGGAATGGGCAAAATACGCAAAGCGAGACGCCTATGGCAGAAGTCAATGAAACGGCTCCCTTGGAGAAGTCAAACAATACTTCCTATAAAACGATTTTTCAACACAGCGTATTTCTGGGGGATTCGATTACAGAGGCGCTATCCTACCATGACATTTTGGACGAGTTCAATGTAGTGGCAGGTGCCGGAACGACTACCGAGCTAGCTCTGGAGGCTGGATATGTCGATAAGCTGGCAGAGCGGAATCCGCAGCATGTATTTATCATGCTGGGATCCGATGATATCCTATTGCCGCCCCAAATTACCGATAACCCCAAGGAGTATTCGCTGAAGTTTTACGCCAAATTGATCGACAGCATCAAGGAGAAGCTTCCGAAGGCATCCATAACGGTTTTACCAGTGACTCCGGTTACGCCGGAAGCTGAAAAAGTGGAACAACGCTACAAAAATATCAACGATTATAACCAAGGCTTAAAAGAGCTGGCGAGCAAGAAGCAGGTCGGATTTGTCGATTTATCCTCCATATTTGCGGACAGCAAAGATCTGTACAGTTCGGACGGCGTTCATTTTAAATCGGAGTTTTATACACGTATGCTGGATTTGCTCAAAGATCAGGTGAAATAACATGCAACTAGGTCAAGAACTGGAGGTGACGGGGATTGGTCTTTAGCAGCCTTATATTTCTATTCCTCTTTCTGCCGGTCACAATTCTGATCTACTATATATCGCCTATGAGGATTAGAAATGCCATTCTGCTCGTCGCAAGCCTGATCTTCTATGCATGGGGCGAGCCTGTCTATATTTTTATCATGATCTTCTCGACGGTATTCGACTATGTGAACGGGATTCTGATCGAAAGATACAGGCACCGTAAGGCAATTGCACGGGGAGTTTTGATCATATCCATGATTGGAAGCCTGGGAATTCTGGGCTTCTTTAAATACGCGGGTTTCGTCTTCGACAATATTAATTCGTTGTTTAACCTGAACTTGCAGGCAGCAGATCTTCCGCTTCCCGTGGGGATATCCTTCTACACGTTCCAAACGATGTCTTACGTAATCGACGTTTATCGGGGGAAGGTGACTGTTCAGAAGAACCTGATCTCCTTCGGCGCCTACGTGACGATGTTTCCGCAGCTTGTAGCGGGACCGATCGTTAAATACGCAGATATTGCGGGGCAGCTTGTTAACCGCAAAGTGACGTTGGACCGTTTTGGCGAAGGGGCGGAACTGTTTATAAGAGGACTTGCTAAAAAAGTGCTGCTTGCCAACAATATCGGTTTGTTGTGGGCAAGCGTCAAAGCGGTGAATGTGGGGGAGCTGTCGGTTCTTTCTGCATGGCTCGGCATTGTCGCCTTCACGTTTCAAATCTATTTCGATTTTAGCGGGTATTCGGATATGGCGCGTGGGTTAGGTAAAATGATCGGGTTCGAATTTATGGAGAACTTCAATTATCCTTATATTTCCAAGAGTATTACTGAATTTTGGCGGAGGTGGCATATTTCGCTCGGTGCCTGGTTCCGTGAGTATATCTACATCCCGCTCGGCGGGAACCGAGTGGGTATGCTGAAACAGTTGAGAAACTTGGCGGTTGTATGGTTTATAACCGGATTGTGGCATGGAGCGAGCTGGAATTTTATCATTTGGGGCTTATATTTCGGTCTATTTGTCACAATCGAAAAGCTATTTCTCTTGAAACGGCTCCAGCGCTTGCCAGCCTTTATAGGCCATGTCTACACCCTGATTATCGTGATTATCGGCTGGGTATTTTTCGAATTTGAACATCTGCCCGCAGCCATGACATTCATCGGAACGATGTTTGGCGCTGGAGCAAATGGGTTCGTAGACAACCGGTCGCTCTACGATCTGTCGACGAACGCCCTGCTGCTGCTGCTCTTGGTGTTTTGTGCCACGCCGTTTCCCAGTAATGCACTGACAAACATCAGAACCAAGTTTGCCCGATTCGGATCGATTGCCGCTTCCGCCATCTACTTCATCTTTATGGTGGCGTCAACAGCTTATCTGGTCAATTCAACGTACAATCCATTCTTATACTTTCGTTTTTAATGGAGGTGATTTATTTGAAGAAGTACGACCAGGTATATTATCGCGCACTCGCCATTTTACTGCTGATGTTTACCGGAGCGGTATTAGTTATCAACTTTCTGACCCCGAGTAAAGTATTTTCCGAATCAGAGAACCGGATGGTGCAGCAGCTCCCGAAATTCTCACTTGAAACATTAGTATCAGGCAAGTTTACTTCAGAATTTGAATCGTATATATCGGATCAGTTTATGGAGAGGGACTTTTGGATTGGACTAAAAACCGATGCGGACCAGGGAATGGGGAAAAAAGATAGCAATGGGGTTTACATCGGCAAGGACGGGTACCTGATTCAAAAATTTTCTCCTCCCGAAAAAGGAGATTTGGAAGACAAGATGAAAGCCGTTCAAGCATTTGATAAGGCTACGCCTGGTCTACGCAAATATATGATGTTGGTGCCGACGGCCGCTGCCGTGCTTGAGGATAAATTGCCGCCTTATGCTTCCGGTAGTGATGAGATGGTCTATTGGGAAAAGATAAAAGATTCTCATCTCGGGGACATTCGATGTATCGATGTTTCCCCCGCGCTAGAGGCGAACAAGGAGCAACCGATCTATTACAAAACAGACCATCACTGGACGACCAAAGGCGCTTTCCTTGCCTATCGGGAGCTGGGCGCGCCAATGAGTTTCACACCCAAGAACGAAGATGATTTCAACATTCGTCAAGTCACCAGTCAGTTCTATGGATCTTTGTATTCGAAAAGCGGGTATAGGCACATACAACCGGATTCTATTGAGCTTTATTATCCAAAAACACCGAGGACCATTTCCGTGGATTATGTAGACGAACAGCAAAGTGCGGATTCGATGTACGTCATGGGAAATCTCACCAAGAAGGATAAGTACACTGTATTTTTCAATGGGAATCATGGCTTGATCCGAATAACAACCGACAATACGGAAGGGAGAAGGCTTCTTATTGTCAAAGATTCGTATGCAAACAGCTTGATTCCTTTTTTAACACCGCATTTTAGCGAAATTGATGTGATAGACCTCAGATATTATGATGGGGATGTACTGAAACTTACGGAAGATCGGCAAATCCACGATATGTTGATTTTGTATAATTTTACTACATTTTTTGAAGATCCATCAATTAAAACATTAGCGGATTCCGTGGAATAATGCAAAAGGAGGTCAGTAACGATGCTTACTGGAAAGAAAATTAAATACTTGTTTGTCCTGTCTTCCGTCATGATCTTATGTGGCATTTTGATCGGGTGTTCCGGCAAGAACGAAGCCGCCAAGGATGTTCCTGTCCATACAATTGAGGAACGCATCAAGCAAGTGGCTTCTATGGAAGATATGGAAAAAGGGGATATGAACAGGCTTAAGAAGCTGTATCATCTCGATCCAGATGAAGTTCAGGATTTTGTGCTGTATACGGCAGAATCGAACGTGGAAGCGAATGAACTGGCCGTGATCAAAGTGAAACAAGAGAATCAAGCGGAAAGCGTTAAGGAAAAAATCATGAAAAGAATCGAGGCTCAAGAGGTCAAGTTGAAAGACTACCGTCCCGAGCAATTCTACCTCGTCGAAAAGCATGTATTAAAGGTCAAAGGACTATATATTTTGTTTACAGTCTCCAAGGATGCCGAGAAAATCGAAAGTGCGTTTGACAAAGCCTTTAAATAACAGGAGGTGCTCCTCTATTTAAGGCGGTATCGGGAACCAACGGGACCGCATTGTTCATTAGCAGAATGTCGGATGGGCAACACACCAACAGTAAGCGGCTGATCACTACTATGATCAACCGCTTACAAATGAATTTGTTGAGCATGTGATTCCGATCCTTCAAGCACGGGGGCTCTTCCGACAGAGTATACGGGCAGCACGCTTCGTGACCATCTTGGGCTGGAGCGTCCAGGCATAAGCCATTTTCAAAAAGTGAACACCGTAGGTAAGAGCTCCGTAACAATATGAACAAATAAAATTGTTTGCGAGAGAGTGCCACATCGTTGAGGTGCGAGCCTTAGCCATACAAGTTCAAAAGTAAAAGTAAAGAAGTCGCCTATGGGCGGCTTTTTTTGGTTTGGGACGATATACGTTTTTGTTCCCAGATAAAAAAAATCATTGTTTTAAAACTTTTTTAGACTTTCCGCTGTCTAACATGCGAAACAACATTCAAAGTAAGCTTTACTAAAAATGCGGCAATAATCAAACTATACAGTCGCAACGGGGGTGGACCAACTGAGCAAGGTGAGTACAGCACTAACTGAACAGCAGTTCAGTGAACGTCTGGAGGCATGTAAAGAAAAGCTTTATCGCTTCGCGTTCTCTTATGTAAAAAATGAACAAGAAGCATTGGAAATTATATCCGAGGCATCTTATAAAGGTTTTCTATCTTATGAAAAAGTGAACAGTCCAGATTATTTTGAAACCTGGATGACCCGGATCGTCATCAACTGTTCCCTTGACCACATCAGACGGAAGAAGAAATACACGTACATGGAAGACAGTACAATACCTTTTGCGGCACAGGAGAGTTCCATGGGGCTTGAAGAGCAATGGGATCTATACGAAGCACTTGATCACCTGCATCCCGAAGACAAGGCATTTATCGTTCTGAAATTTTTCCAAGATCAGAGATTCAAGGATATGGCAGAGATACTGTCCCTGCCGGAAAGCACGGTGAAGACCAGGTTTTATAAGATCTTGAACAAACTCAAAAAACATTTAACCAAGGAAGAGGTTGATTTCACATGACAGGGAAAGAAAGATATGAACAGATAGAGATTCCATCCGGCCTTTCCGGAGTAATTCAGCAAGCTCGCCAGCGGGCACGAAACCAGAAACGAAGAAAAATGGTAATCTGGCGTAGTTCCTCCCTGGTGGCTGCTTGTGCTGCGGTAATGATAACAGCTAACGTACCCGGTGTAGCTAAGGCATTATCCGATGTGCCTGTTATCGGTTCTGTCGTCAAGATTCTGCAAGTGGGTAGCGGTGGGGAGCGGACAGATGGTGTCTCGGTTACCACAAGCCAAGAATCGGATACGCTGAACATCCATTTTCAAATGGATGGAGAACAGATCAGCTCGGCTCCATCGTACACTGTTGATCATAAAGAAGGACCAAACCGCTTGATCTTCACCTTCAACGGGGTGCGTAATCTGGATTTTGCCAAGTTGGAGAATGATATTAAAGCACTTAAAAATGTAAAAGATGTCTATCAAAATATCATTTTGGATGATTCCGCTATGAGCTTTGTCGTGGAGCTGAAGGATCACGTGGATTATTCAGTATCCGAGTATCAGCAACCAGGGTTTATTCAATTGAAGCTTTCTTCCGCAGGAGAGTCAACACCATCGCATGAACTTTTCTTCGTCCGGAGCGAAGATATGGAGCAGGGCGAAGCGCTGGCCATGTTGGCTGAACAATATTCTGCCGACGGCAGTAGTGTTGTGCAAACCAAGAATGGACAATTCACCGTCGTGATGGGTGCCTTTGAGAATCGAGCAGATGCAGAGAAACAGCTGAAAGAATTTACTGGCCGGGAGGACTATAGTGGACCCCTGCATGTCGACAGCTGGATGAGTAATGAGAATCCACAATAATGAAAGAAGCCTGCCGTAGCGCAGGCTTCTTCTTGTAGACTTTATTATCTGAAGTCCATTTCCGTTATCTTTTACGAGTCGCCCTATTGGCGGCTTTTTTTGTTGTAACTATGAGATGTGGGGAAGTGCAAATCTGTAATCTTACATCGTTGTCAGTTTTGTGTAAGTTTGATCGATAGGAGCTGAAGTGGCCTTAATATACACTTAAATCAATTCAACGCACTACATTCACAGCTTTAGGAGGCCTAATAATGAAAAGTGCATATGCGGATCTATTGAAAATAGTAATTAAAAATAAACCATTTATTCGGTTGAGGAGATCCTTCGGATGTACCGAGATACTTGGGCTGAAATAGATTTAACGCAAATTCGTAAGAATGTCATACAGATCCGCAAATTTTTACCCCGTTCGACCAAATTAATGGCAGTTGTTAAAGCAAATGCATACGGGCATGGAGATATCGAGACAGCCAAAGAAGCAGTAGAGGCAGGCGCGGATTATTTAGCGTGTGCATTCATTGAAGAAGCCATCCGCATTAGAACTGCCGGCTTAAAACAACCGATTCTCATTTTGACTCCGATTCGTCCCGAACTTGTACCTCTGGCTCTAGAACATGAGTTGATGCTGACCGTTACACAAGCGTCATGGTTTCATGAGATGAGAAAATACAAGCCTATTCATACCCCGCATAAGTTATCTGTGCATGTGAAAATGGATACTGGACTTGGGCGAATAGGTATACGCACGCAAGAAGAGTGGCTTGAAATGGTTCCTTGGCTCAGAGCACCAGATGTAGTAGTCGACGGGTTCTATACCCACTTCGCGACTGCAGGTGAGGCAGACAACCGTTATCTACAGCTTCAGATTCAACGCTTCCTGGAAATGAAAGAATGGAGCAGTATGTCACGGATTCCAATCAATCATTATCACTGTGCGGGAAGTGTAGCAGCACTTCGATTCCCGGAATTGTGTATGGATATGGCTCGAATAGGAGCTGCAATCTATGGCTTTTATCCGGAAAAACTAGTACCTAACATCCAACTAAAGCCGGCATTCAGTATGCACAGTAGATTATTACAAACGAAAAAATTAAAAAAAGGCGAATATGTGGGCTACAACAATGCTTATCAAACAGACTCAGATCAATGGATCGGAACAGTGCCTATCGGCTATGCCGATGGATGGTCGCAGAGAATGCAAAATTCGGAGGTGTTGGTGGAAGGGTATCGTGCAGAAATTATAGGGAAAATCTCCATGGATCAATTGATGGTCAAGCTTCCGATGTATTTTCCGGAAGGATCAAAGGTGACCTTCATTGGCTATTCAGGTGAGCAGGAAATTCCGATTCAGGAACTGGCCAATCATATCGGTGGTGTCTCTCAAGAAATAACGAGTTCCATCACGGACAGAGTATTACGAATTTATAAAGAAGGTGGGGAGTTTCATCATGAAATCACGGGAAGTCGTACAAAAACATATTGAAATCAGCGTAAGTAACGAAGAATTATTTCAAGGGCACTTAGTGTTAATAAATGATCAAAACCCAATCAGAAGTCAAGTACAAGTCCATCAACTAGAGTCATTGGATTCTTTACCTTCAATAAAGAAGTTAAATAACGAGATGCTTCTGGAGAAACAGTGTTTCAAACAATTTCATGCTCTGCTTAAAGCTTGTGGGGGGACGGATGAAATTGTCACCGTCAGCGCATATCGAACAAAAGAAGATCAAGTCCAAATCTATCAAGATTGTTTGATAGAACAGGGTTCCGAATATACTTCCAAATACGTAGCCTTGCCTGACCATAGTGAACACCAAACGGGGTTGGCTATCGATGTGGGGAAATTGAAATCGAATATCGATTTTATTGCTCCTTCCTTTCCGGATACGGGCATTTACAAGTCCTTCAGACAACATGCCATACAATTCGGTTTTATTCTTCGATATAAACAAGAAAAAGAATCAATCACTCGTATTGCTTATGAGCCTTGGCATTTTAGATATGTAGGATATCCCCATTCCAAAATCATGGAAGAAAACAATCTATGTTTAGAGGAATACATCGATTTTGTACAGCAATATCGGTACTCTGGAGAGCAGCTTACGATTAAAGAAAAGGACATGACAATCCAGATATATTATGTTCCCGCGGATAAAGGGACATCCAGCCATATCCCGATCTTGAGTTGTGATTCTTATCGGATATCAGGAACGAATTGTGAAGGATTCATTGTAACGTCTTTCTCCAAAAATTAAGTTATAGCAATAAGGATGATTTAGTTTCATATCACATTTTAGGAGGCTTTTAAGATGCAGAAGAAGTCGATTGCGGTATTGTTTGGCGGATGTTCAGGTGAGTATAACGTATCTTTGAGTTCAGCCGCTTCAGTGATTGAAAATTTAGATACCGAAAAATACAATCTTGTGTTAATTGGAATTACACAGCAAGGTTCTTGGCTCAGATATAGTGGAACGGTTGAGGATATTCGCAATGATCGATGGCATTTACATCCGAGTTGTATCCCATCCTTTTTCTCGCCAAGTAGAGAAGTCAGAGGACTCATTGAGCTTGTTTATACGGAATATCATGTAACACCGATTGATGTTGTGTTTCCAGTGCTTCACGGCAAATACGGTGAGGATGGAACCTTGCAAGGATTATTGGAACTGTCGGGTGTACCGTTTGTTGGATGTGGCATGTTATCCTCTGAGTTATGTATGGACAAGGAACTGGCTCATAACCTGGTGCAGGCAGCGGGCATAGATACGCCGTGTTCCCTTACAATACATAGGAGTGAACGGATGGAAGAAGTGTTATCAGCAATAGAAGCACTGGGCTTCCCACTCTTTGTTAAGCCGGCTAGATCAGGATCGTCATTAGGCATATCGAAGGTGAACAATATGCAAGAGTTGATTAACGGAACTGAACACGCCTTCATACACGACAGCAAAGTTGTCATTGAGCAAAATATTAACGGTTTTGAAGTGGGTTGTGCTGTTTTGGGCAATTCTGATCCCATAATCGGCATGATTGATGAGATTGAGCTACAGGGGCACTTTTTTGACTTCTCGGAAAAGTACTCCTTGATCAGTTCGAAGATTCATTTGCCAGCCCGCATTGATGAGGACACTGCCAAGAAGGTTAAAGAGAGCGCTCTGACTATTTATAAAACGCTTGGATGCAGAGGGTTTGCCCGAGTAGATATGTTCCTGACCGCTGACGGAAGAATTGTGTTCAATGAAGTCAACACGATACCTGGTTTCACATCGAAGTCCCGCTATCCCAACATGCTCCAAGCTAGCGGCATGACTTATGCAAATATTCTTAACCAGCTCATCGAGCTCGCCATTGATGAGAACTGAGAGCGGCAACGTGCTGCTTCCAGGGCAGGGGACAACGGATTCCCCTGAGGAGATGATGTTGGATCGATATTTGGATGACATGTTCAACTACTTGCGAAGCGGATTTAGAGAACTCCCGAAAGGAAAGGAACATGATGAGAGTTACAACTGAAATGATTGATAAACAATTAAGAGTGAAAGGTAAACTGAATTATTTTGCTGAGCAGACAGCGAAAAGGTGATATTAAAAGGCGGACATTCCATAGCATAGGAATGTCCGCCATTTATAAACGAATACTTGAATTCTTTATCTATTCAACTTAAACCGTTGTTGCAACGTGCTTTTCACGGGCAATCTTGGTTGCATCAACCATGTTGCGCAAGGAAGCAACAGTTTCTTCGAGGCCACGTGTTTTGAGACCGCAATCCGGATTAATCCAGAACAGTTTAGGGTCCAATACACGCAAGGCGCGTTCGATCATGCTCGTCATTTCATCTACACTTGGAACACGTGGGCTATGGATATCGTATACACCAAGTCCAATGCCCAGTTTATACGTGTTCAACTCAAAACTATGAATGAGTTCCCCGTGACTGCGGGATGTTTCGATCGAAATAACATCGGCATCCATCGCTTCGATGGAATCAATCATGTCATGGAATTCGCAATAGCACATATGCGTGTGGATTTGAGTTGTATCTTGAACCGTGCAAGTGGAAATGCGGAATGCTTTGACCGCCCATGCCAGATAATCGGCTTGCTCCGATTCCTTCAGTGGCAATCCTTCGCGAACCGCAGGCTCGTCGACCTGGATCATGCCAATACCTGCTTGCTCCAGTGCTTCAACTTCTTGTCTCAGTGCGTACGCCAATTGATAAGCGATATGCTCGCGCGGGATGTCCTCACGTACAAACGACCAGTTCATGATGGTAATTGGTCCGGTGAGCATTCCTTTTACAGGACGCTGTGTCTGAGACTGTGCATATTTGGTTTCTTCTACGGTCATTTCCCCCGTAAATGCTACGTCTCCAAAGATAATTGGTGGTTTGACACAACGGGAACCGTATGATTGTACCCATCCGAATTGGGTGAAAGCAAATCCTGCAAGTTTTTCGCCAAAGAACTCTACCATGTCGGTACGCTCAAACTCACCATGTACGAGAACATCAATCTCGATCTCTTCCTGAATTTTGATCCAGATATCAATTTGATCCCGGATAAAGGCGGCATACTGCTCATTGTTCACCTCACCCTTACGCCACAATTGACGTGCTTTACGCACTTCAGCGGATTGTGGGAAGCTGCCAATGGTTGTTGTCGGGAAAAGTGGCAATTTCCATTTTTCCTGCTGCGCGATATGACGTTCGGCAAACGGACGGGAGCGTTCCGGCTGTTGAATACGGAGTGATGCAACAGCCTCTTGAACAGCAACACGATTGCGTTCCTCGGATTGCTGGAGAGCCTGAATCGTACGATCGGATTTTTCAATCTCAGCGATAATTTCAGTGCTTCTTGAAGACAATGCTTTCGTCAACAGAACAATCTCGTCCAACTTTTCATCTGCAAATGCGAGAGCATTCTTAAGTTCAGATGTGAGTTTAGTTTCACGCGCTGTCGTTACCGGAACATGAAGCAAGCTGCATGAGGATTGAACGAATAAGCGTTCAGGTGTTACGAGTTCAGCCAGTTCATCTAGCAGCTTCAGTTTTCCTGGCAAAGAAGCTTTCCAGATCCCACGGCCGTCAATAACCCCAGCACCCAAAATTTTATCCGCCGGGAAACCGGACGCCTGAATGGATTGAATGTTGCCCGTCGCCCCGTGTACAAAATCAAGTCCGATACCTTGAACTGGTAGGGCAATAATGTTGTTATAGTTCTCTACGGATTCAAAGTAGGTTTGCAGCATAATGTTCAGACCTGGTACAGAAGCTGCAAACGTCTCATAAATTTTGTTCAGCAACTGCAGGTCAGCATCACTTGTTTTGGTAACAAGGATTGGCTCGTCAATCTGTACCCACTGAACACCTTCGTTTGCAAGCTCCTGAAGCACTTGTACATAGAGCGGAAGCAGGCGATTCAGCCAAGCGTTCGTTTCGGATTTATCGTATCCTTTGGACAGCTTCAGGAAAGTCAAAGGTCCGACAAGAACCGGTTTGCCTTCAATACCGAGCTTCTCTTTGGCTTCACGATAAGCAATAAGGGGCTTATTCTCCGTAAGTGCAGGGGAGGCTCCGTCCAGTTCAGGCACGATATAGTGATAGTTGGTGTTAAACCATTTTGTCATTTCACTTGCTGCTGCATCTTTCGTTCCCCGGGCAATTCCGTAGTAGACAGACAAAGGTACAGCGCCACCATCATATGCAAACCGTTTTGGTACAATTCCGAACATAACGGCTGTATCTAGAATGTGATCGTAATAACTGAAATCATTGACAGGAATAAGATCGATTCCTTTTTCTTGTTGCTTGCGCAAGTGATCTAAGCGGATTTCCTGTAATCGTGCTTGAAACTCTGTTTCTTCCAGCTTGCCTGACCAGAATGCCTCCAAAGCTTTCTTCCATTCCCGATCGGCACCAATTCGTGGATATCCCAATACACTGCTTCTCACCATTAAGTAAAACTCCTCTACAATATGTTACCAAAAAGTTATCACATATCTTGGGTTATAAAGTAATTCCATTAAGTTATATCTAGCTATAGCCTATAGCTATACCAAAGTTGCGTGAGAACATTGATAATGGCAAGCATGCATAAAGATACTATAAAAACTTTGCAAACAAACCGTCCAGACGGTATAGTTAACTAGGGTGAATTTCTTTACGTATACATTAGGAGGAATGCATGTATGGGTGCGTATTTTTTATTAGGTTTGGCAATCGTATCCGAAGTTTTTGGAAGTTCCATGATGAAGTTATCCAATGGGTTCCAAAAGAAACTTCCGATAATAGGGCTAATTTTGGGCATGAGCACAGCGTTCTTTTGTCTTTCTCTAGCTTTAAAAACCATTCCGCTAGGGACCGCTTATGCAACGTGGTCGGGTGTGGGAACTGCTCTTACGGCACTCGTTGGAATTGTATTTTATAAAGAGAGCGTGAACATCAGGAAAATCTCAGCTTTAATTTTAATCATTGCTGGGGTCGTGATTATGAAATTGGCTCATAGCTGAGCAAGAGTGGAGGATGAACAATGAAAGGTTATTTTGCACTTGGCATTGCCATTATAACTGAAGTTTTCGGTACAACCATGCTAAAATTGTTGGAAGGATTCACGAATCTGCTTCCTTCAATTGGACTTGTTGTTGGAATGTCTTTGTCATTTTATTTTTTGACGATGTGTTTGAAAACCATTCCTTTGAGCACCGCATATGCCATATGGGCAGGTGCAGGGACAGCATTAACCGCCTTGCTTGGCGTCATTTTATGGAACGATCCTTTTAACATTCTGTCGGGAATTGGACTCTTTTTGGTCATTGGGGGAGTAGTGCTTTTAAACTTATCCAAAAGTCCCGTCAAATCATCAAACGCAAGTCAGTCATAAATAAACGTATATGAAGGAGGTTATCTTTTGAGAAGTAATTCAAGACGTCATGAGCTTTTGGCATCAGCATCATATATTGTCGAACATCTGGGCATGGAAAAATTAACGTTGGAAGCTGTAGCTAAACATGCGGGAGTAAGTAAGGGGGGATTGCTTCATCATTTTCCGAATAAAGAGGCAATTGTTACAGCCATGATCGAGGAATTTGGGGATACGTTTTTATCGGAACTACAGCAAAAATCAAGCGAAAGCATAGATGAAACCGGAAAATGGAGCAGGGCTTATATCGAAACGACCTTCCATGACTCCAAAACGACGGCAGCCTTGTGTACAGCACTTTTGGCCGTGTTATTCTCGAAGCCGGAATTACTTGCAGCATACAATAAAAAAAATAACATTCTTCAAGAAGATATTTTAAATGATGGCATTGATCCCGTAAATGCTGCTATTATCAAATTAGCTACAGATGGGCTATGGTTTTCAGAGATTTTTGGAGTCGGAATTTTGGATCAGGATATTCGAAATCAAGTAGAAGAAAGACTAATAAAAATGTCTTTTGAAGCGAAATGACAATATCTGCATCTACTCCTTTTTTCATATCTGAAGACCGAGAACGTATTATATGAATTGCAATTCTTTTAATCAGTATGACCATTCACGGCAGTAAGCGCAGTGTTGAACGTATGACCTTTGGTGGAGGTCATACCCAGAGCGATGCATTGGTCTATATTCCGAAAGACAAAATTGCCATAATGGGGGATCTGGTGCTATCCAAACATGATCCGGTTCTAATGTATGCCAATCCTCAGCAATGGCTGGAGATTTTGGACAAAGTCGAACAGCTGAATATAGAAACAATCGTACCAGGCCACGGCGAAGTGTGTTCGTTGACTGAACTGCATGAAGTCAAAGCTTACATAACCGATCTATTGGAAATCGTGACGGCTGCTGTTCAAAGTAACCAAAGCCTTGAAATGAGATATCTGTGCCAGCAGCCTACCAGCATTGGTCTTTTACCACGTATTTTAAATCGAATTTGCAAGCCATTCAGGAATGGCTCACTAAACGTAGTAAAAACTGATCCTGACTTGCAGGGTTATTGTCCAAGATACGTATACTCTTTTTTAAGAAGTCGCCATTTCAGGCGACTTTATTTTTTGGTTATGATGCAATGCAATATCAACTGTTTTTTTACTCCAAATAGAAGGGACAGGTTCATTTGATGCATAATAAGGATACTTAGAGAATTGTTGAACTGGAAATGAGGAAAGGGTGATTTGATGGGGGTACCTACTTTTCTTGAAACAGGTCATATGACAGAAGGTTTTCCGATCCGGGTAATTTATACCGGGAAACAGTTTAACTTTGCTGCACACTGGCATGAAGAGGTTGAACTGGTTGTAGTCAATGGGAAAAGCGCGAGAATTGGCGTGAATAGCCATATCTTTGACCTTGAACATGGAGACGTGCTGCTTATTAAGCCGGGGGACGTTCACTGCTTCTTGCCGGGTACAGATCATTTAACCATTATATTGTTTCGACTGGAATTGTTAACAGGAAGCTTCACAACCGAAAGAGAAACCCAGGAACTGGGAGAGCTTTTCAACAAAACTACGATCATCCCATCCAAGCTTTCCACGGAGAAAAATCTGGAGAAATATATAGGTGCATTAGCGAATGAAGAGAAGGATCAACAGGTGGGGTATCGCTGGTTAATGGTTGCCCGATTATATGATCTCATCGTTCATATGTTACGTACAAAGGAACCCATTACAGAACCATTCAACTCAGGACGGCACTGTACTCCTTCCAAAAAATTCGAATTCCTCGAATCGGTCTGTGAATACCTGGAAGCGCACTATGCAGAACCCGTCAAGTTGGATCAGGTCGCGGAGCACATTAAATTCAGCAAGTTTCACGTATGTAAACTGTTTAAAGAGGTCAAGGGAATCACGCTGATGGAATATCTCAATCATTTTCGAATTATCAAATCGGAATGGGCGTTATTGTTTCGTGAAGAATCCATTCTGGATATCGCCATTGGCCATGGATTTAACAATGTGAACTCGTACAATCGTCTTTTCAAAAAATATAATGATTGTACTCCGTCCGAATTTCGGAAAAAGCATCGTACGAATATCACAACATATGAAGGATGATTCACAATATTTATGGAGAAAGCCCACTCCAAAATCCATATACTCTAATAAATTGTAAGCGTTTCCTTTTTGAAGGAGGGGGCCTATGAAGAACTTTAAGCTTAAATATATCTCCATGATTGCACTCGTAAGCGCAGTGATGATAGTATCCGGTTGCCAGCCGGGTGGAGCGAATCAACCCAAGCAGGAGGAGATTACGGTATGGAGTTTTACGGATGAAGCGGGCTATGCCATTGAGAAATTCGAGGAGAAGTATCCAGACATCAAGGTGAACTTTGTTAATATTCCGGGCAATTTCTATATCACCAAGTTAAAGTCGGCGCTTCAGACGACGTCCAAGGCTCCGGATGTGTTTATGATCGAGAACGCAAATATCAGAGAGCTGATTGATGTTCCTTATCTGGAGAATTTATCGGAAGCACCGTATAACGCCAATGAGCTGATTCCAGAGCAGTATGCTTTTGTGCAAGCTAATGAGAAGGATAGTCAAGGAAATATTAGAGCGATCGGTTATCAGGGAACGCCTGGAGGCATTTATTATCGAAGAGATCTGGCCAAAGAATATTTGGGTACGGACGACCCGGATAAGGTAGCGCCGCAGATTGATACTTGGGAGAAAATATTTGAGATTGGAGAGAGGGTAGCGCAGCAAAGTGGAAATAAAGTTCATGCTCTTGCCAACTGGAACGCGATATCGAATTCGTATGATGGTATTCCTTGGGTTAAGGATGGGAAGTTAGTTATCGATCCCACTTACATGAAGGTGCTTGACCTTGTGCGCGAAGCGCGTCAGCGGCATGTGCTTGCAGAGTTGGATGATGGGAGTGCCGGATATGCGGCTTCCATGCAAAAAGGCCAGGTGATGTTCTATCCGGGAGCTACCTGGGCATTGCAATACACGTTTAAGGCGAATGCTCCGGATACCGAAGGGTTGTGGGGTCTCGCACCGGGGCCATCCGCTTTTAGTGCCGGTGGAACTTATATTGCCATGTACAGTAAAAGTGACAAAAAGGATTTGGCTTGGAAGTTTATTGAGTTTTATAACTTTGATCATGATTTTCTGTCCGAGCTTGCAAAGGAACAGGATTATTTCACAAGTAATATGGTCGTGAATGATCAGCTTGCGGGATCTGTATCTTCAGCGTATTTGGGAGGGCAGAAGCATTTTGAGTTTTTCTCGGAAGCGGCCAAGCAGGTTCCTGTATATGAGCGAACCAAGTATGATTCAATCATTAACAATGACATCTTCAAAAATGTACTCCAGTTGTATCTCAATAACGACATTCAGACCAAAGAAGAAGCGGTAAAACGAATAAAACGTGATGTCAAATTGAGATTTCCGGAGCTGGAAGTGGATTAGCTTAGAAGTAAGCGAATGCCTTTTAATCATCCGATGACTGGGGGTACAAATCATGTTTGCCAAGTCAATCCGCAAAGACCATTACGGATACTATTTCATTGCTCCATTTTTCATTCTTTTCGCCATTTTTGGGCTTTATCCAATCCTCTACTCGCTCTATATCAGCTTTACCAACTTTGACGGGATCACAACGCCCGACTTTGTTGGAATAGGTAATTATGTTGCGGTTCTACAAGATCCTCTTTTCTACAAAACGTTATTTAATACCCTTTTTATCTGGGGTGTCTCCGTAGTCCCACAGCTAACCGTTTCGCTTGTCCTCGCCTTTATTCTCAATGATAAGTTACTTAAGGGACGAGACATTTTCAGAGCGGTTTATTTCTTTCCCAATATCGTTACTGCTGCATCATTGGGTCTGCTCGTGAGTCTGATCTTTGATTGGCAATCCGGCGGTTTGAATCACTTTCTCGTTCAGGTTGGACTCATCGACGATCCGATTAACTGGAAAAATGATCCCTGGTTTATGCGACTGATCGTTTCATCCATTCTGTTCTTTCAATACTTTGGTTACTCCATGGTCATCTATCTGGCAGGACTTCAGGGTATTGATCCCGCTCTGCAGGAAGCCGCTCAAATGGATGGAGCGAAAAAGAAACATATTTTCATTCATATTATCGTCCCAATGCTTCGCCCAATTATTCTGTTTCAGATGATCACGTCCATTATTGGAGGTATTCAGATTTTCGATCAGCCGTTTACATTGACGAATGGAACGGGGGGTCCGGATCGTGCAGCCATGACGAGTATTATGTATCTGTATAATGTGGCATTCCAAAGTACACGTTTTGGTTATGGAGCGGCCATTGCATTCTGTCTGTTCATCATCATTATCCTGCTATCGGTCGTATCCTTCATGATGACGAAGCGCAAGAGCCGTGCATAGGGAGGGGGAAATGAAATGCAAACCGTCAAACCAGTTGAACAACAAAAAGTCACTCTGCAGCAATATGATACTGTAAGGCGTCTGACACTGGGCAAAGTTATGATTTATCTGTGTTTGATTGGCCTCGCCGTGATCTGTATCATTCCATTTTATCTCATGCTCATCTATTCCACGCATAACAATGCAACGATTGCATCGACATTTACATTTCTGCCCGGACCCTTCTTGGTGGATAATTATATGAACATGGCCTCCAAAATCAATATCTGGCGCGGGTTTGCCAACAGCTTTTTCATTGCCGGGACGTCTACGGTGTTATCCTTGTATATCGGTTCCCTAACTGCATATGGCTTTGCCAAGTTCAAATTCAAAGGTCGCAACTGGTTATTTCTATTTTTGCTTGCAACCATGATGGTGCCGGGGCAGCTCGCTCTGATCGGGATGTATCGTCTGTTCAGTACGTTAGGCTTACTGGACAGCTATGCAGCGATCATTTTGCCTGCAGCAGCGAATGCATTTAATGTATTTTTTATCAAACAATTCATGGAGAGCAGCATTCCCGACGAAATCATTGAATCGGCACGTGTGGATAGTGCAGGGGAGTTTCGCACATTTAATCAGATTGTTTTGCCCATTCTGGGACCGGCCATTTCGGCCCTTGGCATATTTACCTTTATCGGTTCATGGAATAACTTTCTCACGCCCCTCGTCCTGTTTTTCTCCCTGGATAAATATCCGCTTCCGGTACTCGTTGCACTGGTGCAAGGATATTACGGAATGGACTATGGACTGTTGTATTTGGGCGTTGCGATCTCGATTTTACCTATTATTATTGTCTTTGCGATATTCTCCAAGCAAATTATAGGCAGCGTTGCGCTGGGTGCGGTGAAAGGGTAAGTGTACAGGTACTCGTAAACAAAACACCACGGAAAAAGTCGCCATATGGCGGCTCTTTTTGTTTTTTACACGATCGTGTTTATGTCATTGGGCGTTTAAATCACTGATCTCTATATCTTAAAAAGTAGAGGAAAACCATTTTGAAAGCCCTTTCTAAAATCTATGATATACTACCATATGACTGGAAATAGCAATGCATAATATGATATTCCACCCTGAAGTTTTCTTCACTTTCACATGCAAAGGAGATGTCATGATGTTTAATGTTCTTATTGTTGACGATGAGTGCGTTCAAAGAGAAGGCATTAAGGATTGGATCTCTCACTACGGGTTTCCCTTTCAAGTATTGGAGGCCGAGAATGGCAAAGCAGCAGAGCGGATTCTGGTTCAAAACGCGATTGATATCCTCATCACCGATGTTAGAATGCCTCTGATGGACGGACTGGAGCTTAGCAAACAAGCCCGTAAGACCCAGCAGAATGTAAAGATCGTCATCTGCAGTGGCTATGATGAATTCGAATATGCCCGCAGTGCGATTCGGCTGGGTGTGGTGAATTATTTGCTCAAGCCGCTGGTCAGGGAAGAGTTTCTACAGGTGATGGAGGATATCACGCAGATCCGTCCTTATGGCGGGGGTCCTGAACCGGAATCGATGGAATCGAAGGTCATCCGACAGGTGAAGGATTATGTGAAGGATAATCATCAGAGAGATATCTCATTGTCGGAGGCCGCTCACGATGTGTATCTATCTCCAGGGTATTTAAGCATTTTGTTTAAAAAAGAGACCGGGGAAAACTTCTCGAAATATTTAACGGATTACCGCTTGCGGCGCGCAAGCCATCTGCTGGCTCACTCGAATATGAAAATCAATGATATTGCAGGGGCTGTTGGCATCGACAATCATTCTTATTTTGCCAAGCTGTTCAGAAACAGGTTCGGCGTCAGTCCGTTACAGTTCAGAGAGTGCGGGGTGCTTCATGATCGGATGGATCAAGAGCAAATTCAATGATATCAAGTTCAGAAACAAGCTGCTGCTGTCCCATCTGGTAATTGCACTCATTCCGATTCTTCTGCTTGGACTGCTCTCCTTCATTCAGTCCTACCGAATCCAAATGAAAGAGCTGCGGAGCGAAGCAGAAGCAAGTCTGGAGCAGGTGGCTAACATTATGGATTATAAGATTAATCGGTACAATACGCTGAGTGAGTTCATGGTGCTTAACAGGGATTTATCGAAAATATTTACGAAAGACTATGAAGAAAATTATTATCATATGTACCTCGATTTCCGGGACATTCTGGAACCACTGATCTCGAACATCCGGCTGATGGACGATGATATTGAAGCCATTACCTTTTATACATCCGGGGAGTTATTGGGAATTCGCAACAATATTTTGCCTATTGGGGATCTCAAGAGCAAGGCTTGGTATGACGGATTTCGAGGCAGGCGCTGGATTGTGGATGGAGAGAAGCTCTATCTCGTTCAGGAACTGATCAGCAATCCGAAAGACAGCAATTTTATGGTGATCTCCATTCAGCATGATAGCATCTTTGCAGACCTGGACAATCTGTCGGAGCATGTAGCCGTTCATATTGAGGATGCGAAGCAGCATGTGATTTTCCAGAAAAACCACGAGCGTGCTGTTGGGGCCGCAGGTTTGAACGTTGGTGATCCTGGTGATCTGAGTTTAAGCCGATCGCTCGCCAATAATGGCTGGACAATTCACTATAATCTGCTGAATACGAATGCGTACGTAAATGCAATGGGCATTTTTAAAATTACGCTGTTTGTCATCATCCTCAGTCTGATCATTACTTTCCTGCTCATTTATGTCATTTCCAATAACTTTACGCAACGAATTATCCATATCAAGAACAAGGTGGACAAGGTGGAGCGGAACAATCTGGATGTTATTATCCGAAGTTCATCCAGAGATGAATTCGGTGAGCTGACTAACGGTATCGGTAAAATGCTGAAAAGGATCAACAGCCTGATTTCTCAGGTGTACCACGCCGAAATTGCCAAGAAGGAAAGTGAGTATAACAAGTTGATTAGCCAGATTAACCCTCATTTTCTGTATAATACGCTCTCATTTATACGATGGAGGGCCGAGAAAAAAGCGGATATCGAGACGAGTTATATGGTATCTGCATTAGCCCGCTTCTATAGAACAACACTAAATCAAGGGAGGCATATGGCTACGATTGAGGCTGAGATCCAGCATATTAAGGCATACCTTGATTTGCAGCTCATTATGAACGATGGCCGATTTGAAGTGGATTACCATATCCATGACGAGGTATTACATACCGAGGTGATTCATTTTATTTTGCAGCCGATTGTGGAAAATGCCATCAAGCACGGTTTTGTGGAGGCAGATGCGAGAGATTATTGCATTCACATAGCGGTTAGTCGGATTGGGGAGAGCATTAAATTAATGGTTCGTGATAACGGTGTAGGCATGATGCCAGCGCAGGCGGCCCTTTTGCTAACGGGGGAGAATGGCGGGTGTGGGGTCCGGAACGTGAATGACCGGATTAAGCTGTATTATGGGGGGGATTACGGGCTTGTGATTCATAGTGAACCGGGCAACGGAACGGAAGTGTCCATTGTCCTTCCTGCCTCATGAGTGTGTCAACATATACTAAAAACATAGCTTGAATACTGAAGCGGTTGCTGGAGCAACCGCTTGTTTGGTTCTTGTTAGGATTTAATGATGCAGAGAATCAAAGTTAAATTGGAGGTCATAAAAAAAGTGATACATATCCGAAAAATGTGGCATATACGCCATTTTTGAAAACGCATACAATTTGGTTATCAAGAGCAAATCAGATAAAGGGGATGACAGGATGAGCAAGCGCAGAACGATGGCTACGCTGCTGATTGGCAGCATGATGATGGCTGTATTCAGCGGATGTACCGGGGGCAATAACGATAGTGCACAGCCCCAAGTTTCAGATCAGGATTATGAACCATATGGTAAATACGAGACGCCAGTGGAATTTACGATCGGCCGGAATACCAATCATGTGAACAACTTGCCTTCCGGCGACACCATTGAGGACAATCTGGCTACACGCTATGTAGAAGACCGGGTGAACGTCAAGGCCAAGGTGGCATGGGAAACAGATGATATGGATCAGAAGCTGTCACTCTCGATGACCACAGGTGACCTGCCGGATGTCATGCTGGTCAGCCGCGAAATATTTAATCAGCTGGTGGATAACGATCTGATTGCCGACATGACGGAAGTGTACGAGAAGACAGCTTCCGAAGGCGTTAAAAATATTTATGGTTCCTACGGAGATTTGCTGCTGAATCAGGTGAAGGTAGACGGAAAAATCATGGGTCTGCCCATGACGAATATCGGAAACCAGCACCAATTGCTGTGGGTCCGGAAGGACTGGGTGGATAAAGTCGGCGCGAAGCTGCCTGAAACCGTCGAGGATGTATGGAATCTGGCCAGAACGTTTGTGGAGAAGGACGTTTCGGGAACAGGCAAGACTGTAGGCATGGTGATGGACTCCAATGCCATGAATTTTACGCCAATCTTCGCTGCGCACGGAGCCTTTCCTATGAACTGGATACAGAAGGACGGTCAGGTTGAATATGGGTCTGTTCAGCCTGAAGTGAAGCAAGCGCTGACGGAGCTAAGCGCAATGTATAAAGAGGGCTTGATCGATAAACAGTTTGCTGTCCGTTCCAATGAAGAGAAGGAAGCCCTCGTCATCAACGGACAGGCTGGAATGCTGTTTAACCCATGGTGGATCGGCTACACCAACTACAAGGATTCCATCAAGCAAGATCCTGAAGCAGTCTGGGTTGCCGTATCCGCACCTGTGGATGAGAATGGCAAGTTCAAGACGATTCGGCAGGATCCGGTGGGCGGAGGTATCGTCGTTGTGAAGAAGGATTTTGGGCATCCTGAAGCGATTATGAAATCCATCAATTTAACAACGGATTTCCTATACTCCTTAACGGAGGACGCGATCAATTATAAGAAAGAGCATCCCGACGAGTTGCTGACCGATGCAAGCCGCTGGAACAATGATCCTACCCAAATTCCGATGCAAGTGGATTATGACGATGTGCTGAAGCGTTATTACGATGATTTGATTAAGGCGGATAAGGCAGGAGATGCTTCCGCTGTTCAGGAAGATCGAGTGGTTTCTTTCAAGGCCTATCAAGAATTCAAAGAAAAAGGGAATGCGATTGATGCAAACACCTACGGCGAATACCTCTCCCGGATCGAGGGACAGCGTGAAGCAAACAACCCGAATCTGGAAGTGATCCCCGCAGGCTTCTACGGAACAACCGAGACGATGAAGCTGAAGTGGGCGAATCTGCAGAAGCTCGAAGAGGAAACCATGCTCAAGATCATTATGGGGGAGGCCCCTGTAGATGAATTTGATACGTTTGTTGACACTTGGAAGCGTACGGGTGGCGATGAGATTACAGAAGAAGTCAACGAGATGAGCAGCAGATGACGATGGCGTGAGCTTAGGTGCGGAAGCCAAGTATGATGGTGGACTTCCGCACGGGCTTTCGCCGATAATGCCTGTCCAATTAGGCACATGATGGAGGTGGAACAGACAATGGCACAGATGGAGACAGCCGTTAATCCAGAGCGGAAAGTGCGTTACCCGAGGAAAAAGAAACGTAAAACCTTTGACGAAATGACCTATCATTTTATGCTGCTGCCGGGCATGGTCATGCTGTTCATTTTCTCTATAGTACCGATGTTCGGGGTTGTGATGGCATTCCAAAAGTTCATTCCCGCCAAAGGTATATTCGGGTCCAAATGGGCAGGGCTTTCCAATTTCACGTATATGTTTCAACTGCCGGATGCGAAGCAGATCTTCGTGAATACGTTGGTTATCGCGGTCGGGAAGATTGTTCTGGGGTTAATTGTACCCATCGTATTCGCTCTGCTGCTTAATGAGGTGCGTCTGAAGGCATTCAAAAGCACGATTCAAACCGTCGTCTATTTGCCGCATTTTATGTCATGGGTGGTTCTGGGCACAATGTTGACCATGATCTTTTCCTTTGATGGCATGGTAAACAACATACTTGAATTTCTCGGCCTGGAGCGGATCATGTTTCTGGCGAGCAATGACTGGTTCAGGCCGCTGCTGATTGTAACGGATACCTGGAAGGAATTTGGCTACGGGACGATTGTCTATTTGGCTGCATTAACGGCGATCAACCCTGCATTGTACGAATCCGCCGCAATGGACGGCGCGAGTCGTTGGAAGCAAACGCTAAACATCACGCTGCCGGGTATGTTCCCGACGATTATTTTGCTGGGGACGCTAAGCCTTGGCAATGTGCTGAATGCGGGCTTTGATCAGGTGTTCAACCTGTATAATCCGCTGGTATACGAAACAGGCGATATTATCGATACTTTTGTGTACCGTATGGGTCTGATCAACATGCAATATTCATTTGCAACAGCGATTGGACTGATGAAATCAGTGATCAGTTTTGTACTGATCGTGATTTCCTACAGGCTGGCTTCGAAGTATGCGGGGTACAGAATTTTCTAGGAGGGTTAGCATGATTCAATCCAAATCGCTTGGCTCCAGGCTATCCCGCCTGTTGATTATGTTTGCGTTGATCCTGATTACGTTCATGTCTCTGGCTCCGATCGTTAATACCATTATGGTGTCGGTCAGCAGCAGTACGGCTGTTAATGCAGGCCGGGTTTACTTTTTTCCAGTGGAGCTGAATTTCTCATCGTATGGGCAGATTCTGAATGATACGAAGTTTTGGAAAGCTTTTCTTATCTCCGTCGAGCGGGTAGTGCTTGGGGGAGCCATCAACATGATTTTGACCATCCTGATGGCGTACCCGTTATCTCGCAGCGTTACACAATTCAGATCGAGAAACACATATATGTGGATTATAGTGTTTACGATGCTTTTCAGCGGGGGAATCGTGCCTTGGTATATGGTGATCAGCAATCTGGGGTTAATCAACAGCATATGGGCGCTGGTTCTGCCGGGAGCAGTCCCAGTCTTTAATGTAATTCTCCTGATGAACTTCTTCAAGGGAATTCCGAAGGAGCTGGAGGAGGCCGCATTTATTGACGGAGCCAGTCCGCTTAAAATCCTGCTCAAAATCTTCATTCCCATTTCCATGCCGAGTCTGGCAACCATTACGCTGTTTGTCATTGTCGGTCACTGGAACAATTTCTTTGACGGCATTATTCTGATCAACGACAGTTCCAAAATACCACTTCAGACCTATCTGCAGAGGCTCAGCCTCACACGTGATCAGATGCAAAATCTTTCGGTCGAACAGCTGCAGCAGTTTAATAAAATCTCTAACACCACACTGAACTCTGCCAAAATTCTGGTCTCCATGATTCCCATTCTGCTGATTTATCCTTTTCTCCAACGTTATTTAATCCACGGTATCGTTCTGGGTGCTGTGAAGGAATAGCTCGGGCTATCAAGCATGATTAGCCGCCTTGGCTTGGTTCGAAAGGAGGTGAAGGAACACACATTCAGGGGAGAGGGACAATCTGAGCTGGAGCATACATGAATGTCCCTGTTTTACGAGTGAACCGTTCGTTATAAGTCGACTGGAGAAGGGAATGGATCTGATGAGCAAAAGGAAAATAGTGAGCCTCACGCTGGTACTCAGTATTATTCTGGTTACTACCTTGGGGGCAACAAGCGGCGGCAAGAATCGTTATGCGGATCAGGCGCAGTGGGCGCAAGGGAAGCTGCATGAATACTACTGGAACGATGCATCCAAAATGATGAATAATGCTTATCCATCCACACCAGAAGGTGAGCATGCCTTGAATTACTGGTGGAAGGCTCATGCAGTCGATGCATTGGTGGACGGATACGAACGGACAGGAGACAAGGCATACACCGAGCGTGCAGAAGAACTCGTTCGCAGTATCATTGCCCGCAATGGCTCACTTCACAATGAATTCTACGATGATATGGAATGGCTCGCGCTTGCCGGGCTTCGTCTGTATGATGCAACAGGAAGTGAAGAAATGAAGGGATATGTTCTGGAGTTGTGGGATGACATCAAGACCGCCTGGTGGGAAGATGAGCTTGGCGGTATGGCTTGGAAAAAGGATCAGCGTGATAACCGAAACGCGTGCTCCAACGGTCCTGCCGCCATCTTGGCTGCAAGACTGTACGAACGTTTTGGCGATACGGGGGATCTGGAATGGGCCAAGAAGATATACGATTGGGAGAAACAATATCTGGTTCATTCGCAAACAGGCCTGGTAGCAGATGGTTTGGTACTGCGGGAGGATGGCACACTGGATGTGAATGAAGCATGGATCTTCACCTACAATCAAGGCACGTTTATTGGAGCGGGTGTCGAGCTCTACCGGATAACGGGGGAGAAGGCGTATCTGAGAGATGCCGAGAAAACGGCAGCCGGTTCTTTGAAGGCCTTAACAGATGAGAAGACGGGCATATTTAAAGAGGACAGCGACGGAGATGGTGCTTTGTTCAAAGGCATATTGATCCGCTATATGGTTGAGTTGTATGAAACCGGGCATAACAAGAGCCTGAAAAAGGCGATTTATCGCAACGCCGATGCCCTGCTGAAGGGCAGCCGGGATAACGGTTTATTCGGTCAGGCTTGGGGCAAACCCGCCCAGAATCCGCTCGACCTTTCTGCTCAGCTCAGCGGGGTATTTCTTCTGGAAGGAGCTGCAAAGCTGGAAGCAGGCAAAGTGGATAAGCCAGATAAACCAGATAAACCAGATAAACCAGATAAGAAGTAGCTGTTTGAAATTGAGGATCGTCAACGGTATAACAATCGTTAGAAGTCAGCGTCAACTGCATATAATCTTTCCGAGAGATAGACTATATACTGCTGACTTAAGATGTCTGTAATGGCAACCGGCTCCGTCATGAAAAAAAAGCATCGTACCCGACATCACGGGGGTACGATGCTTTTATGCGTCTGCACATTTGCTGTAAGTATCGTTATTACTTGCTAGCGGGCAAGTGGTAACTTTCTCGAATGAAGGAGAAATAGTCATCAGCACGGACAACCTTGAATTCCGATCCGAGCTTTTCCGTGATCGCCAAGGCATCGGATGGGGTCGTGCTCCATGCAAGCAATCCAAGAGAAACGAACAACGGGGACTTGCCGTCCCAATTTGCTTTTGCGTCATTCAGCACTTGTAATCCGTCCTGCACGGTACTTATCCCACGAATCGTGGATACCGGCAGACTGTCGCCAACAATCTCAACACCATACTTGTCTTCATAGCTAATGAATAAGCCGGGTGCCTTATAATCCTGCTCGTAAGCGCTTGCTTTAAATGGCGTGAGAGGTATATTCTCGCTGTCTGCACGATTCAAAACATAAGGAATCGTCATGCCTGTCTTTTTCATATACTTTTCGGTCTGCTGCAAGAATTGTCGAAAGCTTGAGTCGGGCCATGCCCCCGGATAGAAGTATCCTGCACCGGATGGCCCTGCGATCAGCAGATCATTCGGTGTTGCGGTGTTCACATAATAATTCAGGATCGCCGGGGCTGCCTCGTAGAGAAGCGGGCTCGAAGTCCAGTTGATCGGAACTTTTCCCCTGGCCGGATCATCCCACATCACACGCATGCGATGCTGATTATACTGAAAATTATCACCTTCCGTGAAAGTATACGTTACATAGATTTTGTTCTCCAGCGCAGGTCGCGGAGATTTTTTCACCGGAGTGAGCTGAGGCTGTGTTCCCGAGAAAACGGTCAGGTTACTGAACCAGTCGGCAGCGAGAACATAGACACCATAACGTGAAGCAATTTCAACAGAACTGAACTCACCCTCAACATCATTGCTGAACCAGCCGAGGTAGGGAGTTCCCGGTTTTACGTCAGACATGATCTTCTCGAAGAGTGTCTTTTGCTCAGGCACATTGGAATCCAACCAGAATACCATCGCTTTATTCGCGACTGCATAATCTCTTAAATAGGCATAGGGTTCCCGCTGCTCAGCTGAAAGTGGACGGATATTACCCGCTGATACTTTGTACTGGTTCCACATATCCACCTCAGCCGTCAGGTTCTGAGTTCCCGCAGGAGGACTGAATTCATATACAAAATAGTTGCCATTATCGGCGAAACGGTGGCCACCTTGACCTTCATTAACCTTGGAATTCTGTCTGTCGTAAAGAAATGATTCTTCTTCCGGTGTTCCTGCGACGAATTTTGCAATCTCTTTTCCATCAGCCTTAACGGTAATCTCATGCACAGCTGGTCCCCAGCCATCCTGAGTGAAGGCATCATCAAATCGCAAATATACCGAAGTTTTGCCCAGAAGTGAGGAGAGGTCCAGAGAATACGTATCACGGTTGCTTGCATCCCGGATCTGCTGCTTTTCCTCTGCAATCGTCACAAAAGATTCTGGCATTCCGGAAGGGATGCGAATCGCTGTATCTGGATCAAGTCCAACTAACATCTGATGACTCGTTTTCTTCCACAGATTCTCATATTGCCAGATATAAGCATCCATCCGACTATTGAATTTACCTCGCAGATCATCCATAATCTTTAATTTGTAAGGCGCTTTGGACAATTTGACTGCCAGCTCGGGACTGGCCACAACAGCATTCTTCAGTCCTGCGAGCGTGGTTGCTACGTTAATCGTATCCGGTACATTGGGATCATATACGATCATTCCTTTGACCTCGCTGCGATAAGCAGAGAATACCTCCCAATAATCTGGATGGAGCGTGTACGGCACGTTGATATCTTTAAGCCAGGTCAATTTCCCTTCTTCCTGGGATTCGATGAGATAGATTCGGGGTTGTTCCCTGTTAACGATTCCCTGCAAAGTTCCCATCAACAATTTGATGTCACCTGGCGCATCATAGATGTCGGCTGCATCCAGGTGTTTCGGCTTTTTGAAGCTTGGTAGTTCACGGTGTTTGGAACCATCAGGTTTAGCATTTTGTACATCTGTTTCCGAAGCGGAAGCTGCACCGGCTGTTAATGAAAAAGCGCATAGGAAGGCTAAACAGAGAATCGTGAATCTACGAGCCATGGCGAATTCACTCCTTGTTATAGTCAGAAATTAGAGCGTGTGCCTTCGTAATACCCATCCTCCTTTCGCGGCAGAAAGCCGATCAACACATCTCTATCCAACACATATTAAATATATTCATATATAATTTTACAAGGGGTTCGACAAAAGTTCCCATTATTCCTGGAAATCAGGCATAATAAATGGGGTGATATCAGGAGAATGATCTTTACAACTGCAGATAAGCCCAGCTTGTTTATTGCACTTGTATGTGAAAGGATATATTATATATCTCAAATATTATGAATGAATTGGTGATGTGATCAATATGAGTACAAACGATCGAATTCCGTTGTATCAACAAATCCAGGACTATATCAGACATGTCATAACTTCAGAAAATATGAAACCCGGTGATCGCATACCGACAGAGAAGGAACTGATGGATCAGTTTCAGGTCAGTAAAATTACGGTTGCCAATGCGCTGACCGGATTAGCAAATGAAAAATTAATTGCGCGTGTGCCGGGGAAAGGCAGTTTTGTTGCAGAAGAAGCCGATAGTGCTTCTGTGACATCAACGCAAGCTGCCACGATGAAGGGCAGAGAAGGGATACTTTCTAGTGGAATGGTTGGCATCATAATGCCCTCAATTCATGATTATTTTGCCATTAGACTCGTTGAGGGAATTGAGCAAGCACTGCGCGAGGAAGGATACCGCAGCATGATCATGTTTACCCATGGCAAGCTGGATAAAGAGAAAGATGTCATCAAGGAGATGAAGGCACTTGGGGCAGAGGGTCTGTTAATCTTTCCTGTAGATGAGGAGAACTACAACGAGGAGATCCTCGGTATGAAGCTCTCTGGTTTTCCTTTTGTACTGATGGATCGCTATTTGCCAGGGGTGGAGACGCATTATATTGCGGCAGATGGTAGACGGGGCACGAGACTAGCCGTGGAGCATCTGTGGGAGCTTGGACACCGGGATATCGCCATTTGCTCGGATTCTCCCCTGCAGACGGTCACGGTTCAGGAGCGGATTGAAGGTTATATTGAGGCTTTAAAAGGCAAAGGGGCTTTAATCAATCCAGCGCATATGATTACGGATTTCCAACCGCTAAGCGAACTTAAGGATGCGGAGGCCCACCCCTTGTACCGATATATCCAAAACCGAATGGTCACGGCATATGTTTCGCTTAACGGTAGACTGGGTGTACAAATCTATCAAATGGCCAAGCAAGCAGGGCTTAGGGTGCCTGAAGATGTATCGATTGTAAGCTTCGATGACCCGACATCCATCGTGGAGGAATTCAGCATTTTTACCCATGTGAAGCAGTTTGAGCGCAATATGGGATATCAGGCAGCTGTTAAATTACTTGAAGTATTGCGCGGTCATGGGGAAGTGAAAAGCTACAGCAAAATTCTGATTGAACCCGAACTGGTCATACGTCAAACCACCGGAACGGTTTCTCAAGCCTGAATTTCACAAAAAATAAAACCTTTTCCGTCAGAAACGGGAAAGGTTTTTTGTGTTTATACAAAAAAACATATTGAATATATTCATATCATATATTATAGTCTAGAAAATGATGGATAGTCATACATTGCAACCCAAATGAAATACGAGCAAGGGAGGCTAAGAATGTGGCACGAGATCGAAAGGAAGAGCGTACCGGATTTCAAGAATCCGCTCCTTATCATGCCGATTATGATTTGCAGACTGACTTTGTAATGGTTTACGGGATTGACGAGTCGATGCAGGAACGCATTCAGAAGTGGAAAGAAAAAGGGTATATCGTTCATCTGATGACAGGTGTTGCCTGGGGGACCTACAACAACTATCTCGATGGCGAGGTTGATGGCGCAACGCATTGGGATGAAGCTCAAACGGACCGTCAGGGGAATATGATTCTTCACGGGGACAAACCGGTCATTCCATACATGGTGCCTACGATTTCCTTTGGCCATTACATAGCAGAGCGAATACGTCTCGCTGTTGACGCCGGTGTAGAGGCCATCCATCTGGAGGAACCTGAATTTTGGGTAAACGGAGGATATTCGGAAGCTTTTAAACGGGAATGGCAGCTGTATTACAAGGAACCCTGGATTCCACCCCATGCTTCGCCAGATGCACAATTTCGAGCTTCCAAATTAAAAGCGTATTTATATACACGCGTCCTGGACCGATTATGTGCCGAGATGAAGGACTACGCGTTAAAACGTTATGGTCGTGTTCTTCGCTTTTATGTCCCGACCCATAGTCTGATTAATTACACACAGTGGCGAATAGTCAGTCCACAATCTCAGCTTTTAGAGCTGCCTTCCATCGATGGATACATTGCACAGATCTGGACCGGGACATCCCGAACCCCTAATGTGTATGAAGGCAAGCGTAAAGAACGCACATTTGAAACCGCTTACCTTGAATATGGCGTAATGCAAGAGCTGGTTCGTGGGACCGACAGACGAATGTGGTTCCTGCATGATCCGATTGAAGATAACCCGAATTATTCCTGGGCCGATTACCGACAGAACTATTTAAAGACTGTGGTTGCCTCGCTCTTGCACCCCGGGGTTGCCCATTATGAAGTCTCTCCTTGGCCTCGACGAATCTTTCAAGGTACTTACCCATCCGAGGACGGCTCTGGCAAGGAGCAAATTCCGTCAGACTATGCCACAACTTTGCTTCAAGTCATGCACACTCTTGGTAACATGGATCAGGATGTGGTTGAAACAGCAGAGGAACCATTACAAGTTGGCGTTTTCATTGCAGACTCGGCGATGTATCAACGAATGAAGCCAGACCCCAATGCACCCCATGCCGGTAAATACGATGGAACAGACCCTGAAGGATTTCAGGAGGATGGGGATACCGAGCTGCTCGATTTCTCTCCTTTTTACGGACTTACACTGCCTTTATTGAAACATGGGATTCCCGTGAGGCCCCTTCAACTGGATAATGTAAGGCGGTATCCGGGTTACTTGGCAAGTTATCGTGTGCTCATACTTAGCTATGAATTCATCAAACCGGAATATCCGGACATTCACTATGCCCTTGCACAGTGGGTGCAGGATGGCGGAGCGTTAATCTACGTTGGCGACGACAGCGATCCGTATCATGATATTCGTGCATGGTGGAACCCTGACCGCAAGGAAGGGCAGTCAGATCCAGCGCATAACTCTCCTCGAGCACATTTGTTTGAGCAGCTAGGTCTGAAAGATAAGAGAGAAGGGATCAATAAGGTTGGAAAAGGGATTGTTTGCTGGCTGAATGAACATCCGGCTGAATTCACTTTATCCAAGGCAGGGGCTGATCGGTTGCGCCAATCCGTCAAAGAAACGATGGAGACCCTTCACGGACCAGAACTAGAGTGGAAATTGAAGCCATATTTCAAAATTAGAAGAGGTCCTTATCTAATCGTATCGATTCTGGATGAGTCGGTCAGCGAAGAGCAGGTGGTCATTTCAGGTCCGATGGTGGATTTGTTTGATTCAAAGCTCTCCGTTCTGAGTCAAGTGGCTCTAAAACCGGGAGAGCAAGCCCTGCTTTACGATATTGAAGCGGGCCGTCCAACAGATGGAGAAGTATCCGTTATTGCTGCTTCCTCCCGAATAGAAGGTCTGTCACAGTCTGCCGCAGGTTTTCGATTCATTGCGAAAGGTCCTGCCAATATGAAGGCAACGGCAAGGTTGTACTGCAAGGCCAGACCCTTTTCTGCCCAGTATGTCGTTCAAGAGCAGACGGCACCCGTTGTGTGGGAATGGGACCCGGATTCAAAGACCGTTCTTCTTCAGTACGAACATGGTGATGAGAACAACGCAGAGGTTTCTGTCCGCTGGACTTCCTGATTTTATATAACCTGATTGATGTAACAGAGAGGAGTACACTAGCATGCCATACGAACCGATAAGGCCTGAACGGTTAAAACAGATGTTAAACAAACTTCGGGAAGCCATATATGAGCCGATTGCCGAGTTGGAAGTGACGGCATGGGTTACCCCAGAGCCCGTATCATACGAGGAACGGATGTCCGGTACAAAAGTGACTCTCACGCAAGGAGAACAATGGGGAGATTTATGGGACTGTGCCTGGTTCCGCTTTGCGGGCCGTCTACGGGCAGGCGAACGACATCAGAATGCAGTCCTCTTGCTGGATGTCAGCGGTGAGCTGTGTCTGGTTGACCATGAAGGCTCACCGATCCAGGGATTAACTACCATTAACTCTGAGTTTGATTTTTCACTAGGTCTTCCTGGTAAACGAGTCGTGCAGCTCCAGGAGATGTCTGTGAATGGGCAGGAAGTTGAAGTGTGGGCAGATGCAGGCAATAATGATCTGTTTGGCAAGTATCGGGGAGGAACATTGAAAGAGGCCGTCATCGCCTTCTGCAGGGAAGATATTCGGGATCTCTATTATGATACCGAGGTGCTTTTGGAAACGGCAGAGCAGCTCCATGAAGGTTCCGCTCGTAAGGAGAAAATTTTTCAAACGCTCTATGACATTTCATTGCAGTTGACAGAATTATCCGAAGATCATGTCCAGCAAGCGAAGAAACGACTGAATGAACAGCTGAGCATGAAGGGAGGCGATCCGGTCTTAACCCTAAGCGCTGTCGGTCATGCCCATATTGATTTGGCCTGGTTATGGCCGATCCGTGAGACGATCCGGAAAGGAGCTAGAACGTTCTCCACAGTGCTCCGCATGATGGAGCGTTATCCCGATTATGTGTTCGGAGCAAGCCAACCGCAGCTGTACGATTGGATAAAGCAGCATTATCCCAAGCTGTACGATCAGATCAAGGAACGGGTACGTGAAGGCAGATGGGAACCGCAGGGGGCCATGTGGGTGGAATCGGATACCAATGTGCCTGGTGGTGAATCACTCGTACGCCAGATTCTGTATGGCAAGCGTTATTTTCAACAGGAATTTGGTCTGGAAATGAAATCACTCTGGATGCCTGATGTATTCGGTTACTCGGCAAGTTTGCCTCAGTTGTTAAAGAAATCAGGTGTGGATTATATGATGACCCAGAAGTTGTCCTGGAGTGAGTACAACCGACATCCCCATCATTCCTTTCTGTGGGAGGGGATTGATGGTTCAGCGGTATTAACACATATGCCGCCTGAGGATACCTACAATAGTCCGGCAGCTCCGCGTTCGATCGTCAAAGCTGAGCGGGAATACCTGGACAAAAATGTATCCAGCCATGCACTGATGCTCTTTGGTATAGGAGATGGGGGCGGCGGGCCAGGTGAGGAACATTTGGAGCGGCTGAAACGGGAGAAAAACCTGCTTGGCTTGTCTCCTGTTATACAGGAACCTTCGTGGAAATTTTTCGAACGACTTAATGAAGAGCGTGAGCGATTCCAAACGTGGCGCGGGGAGCTTTACTTGGAAAAACATCAAGGAACGCTGACCAGTCAAGCCCGAAGCAAACGATATAACCGAAAGATGGAGAAGGCGCTGCGCGAATTGGAGTTCGCCTCTGTACTGGTGACTGCCCAGATAGGTAAGTCTTATCCGTCGGAGACACTGGAAACGATATGGAAGGAAGTCCTCCTGTATCAGTTCCATGATATCCTTCCGGGGTCTTCAATCAAGCGAGTGTACGATGAGTCACTCCTACGATACGAAGAACTTTTGGAGCAGACAGAAAATATGATCAACGCAACCTACAGTCATTTGGCAGACCAGATCTCTTCAAATATCGATTCCTTATCCAACTCCTCCATGGTGATATTCAATTCATTGCCTTGGGAGCGGCAGGAGTGGCTTCACACGAATGGAAGATGGCGCAAAATCCAGGTTCCATCCATGGGATACACCGTGATAGCTGATCATGTGGGCCAGGATGCTATGGATGAAATTGCATCCTCCACTGAGGTGGTCCCGGGAATGCGGGATTCGGGATTTCAGGTTTCTGCTGATGAGCGTGTCGTGGAGAATGACACCTTCATCGTAAGGTTTGATCGGAACGGAGCTATCATCTCCATGCGGGACAAGGCAGAAGCTCGAGAAGTCATTCCGCAAGGTTATCCGGGAAATGCACTTCGTGTGTATCACGACGAGGGAGATGCTTGGGATTTCAGTCATGACTATTCAGCCCATACGGGTATGCCATTAACACTTCATAACATTCACGAGCTTCGTGATAGTCCCAAAGTTGGGTTGATTTTCGAGTATCACTATGGAGAATCCGCTCTGATCCAGACTGTCGTTCTGACAGAGGGAAGCAGACGCATTGATTTTGAGACGACTGTCGATTGGAGGGAGCATGGGAAAATGCTCCGTACTTCATTCCCGCTGAATATCCGTACAGACCAGGTTCACTGTGAGATCCAATTTGGCAGTTTGACCAGACCGACCCATCGGAATACCATGTGGGACTTCGCCAAGGATGAGATATGCGCTCATCAGTGGATTGATTTATCGGAGCCGGATTATGGAGTTGCCCTGCTGAATGATTGTAAATATGGTCATCGAGCCATTGATAATGTGCTTGATCTGAATTTGCTGCGCAGCAGCTCATACCCAGACCCCGAAGCAGATCGCGCGGAGCATAAGTTCACCTACTCGTTATACCCGCATCAAGGCAATCATGTTCAGGCTGAGGTCTATCGAAGAGGTAATGAACTGAACATCCCGCTTCGTACGGTTTCCTTATCATCTGGATCTGCGAAGCAGAACGGCAAGCTCCCGTATTCCAAAGCATTTCTTCAACCAGATCATCCGCACATCATGGTGGAATCGGTCAAAAAAGCCGAAGAGGGTGACGACATCATCGTCCGTCTATTTGAAACTTCAGGAACCCATGCCTCCACAGCATTACACCTTGGATTTCAGGTAGCAGAGGCTTGGACGACGGATCTTATGGAAAATATGATTTCAACCGTTCCAATTGAAGAAGCATCCGAGATCGCTCTGTCCTTTACACCATTTGAAATCATTACGATACGACTGAAGTTAAGCCAGGTATAGCTGGGGCGGTTCTCCGTCCCTTATGAGAAAGGAGAGGTGGGAATGTGATCAAGACACGAGAGAGCAACAATCGATTGATGAAGCGAATCTGGCAGCATAAGCTCTTTTATTTGTTCATGCTGCCCGGCATCGTCTGGTTTTTCCTGTTTTCTTACGTGCCGCTATATGGAATCCAGGTTGCTTTCAGGGATTACAACTTCATTGGCGGTTTCACGGGAAGTCCTTGGGCTGGCCTCAAGTATTTCGAACAGTTCTTCAATTACTACCAGTCCGGTGACATCATCCGTAACACGATTATCATTAGTCTGATGAAACTTCTGATTGGTTTTCCGATGCCGATTATTCTTGCACTCCTGTTAAATGAAGTCCGAATGATCAAATTCAAAAAGACGGTTCAGACCCTTTCCTACTTGCCTTATTTCGTATCCTGGATCGTTGTGGTCACCCTGATGCAACGGCTCCTAACGCCGTATGGGGGTCCAGTCAACGACTTATTGGGGTCATTTGGAGCGGAGTCGATCCAGTTCCTGAACAATCCAACGTGGTTCTATCAGATGATCGTTGGTTCGGACATCTGGAAGAATATCGGTTGGAATTCCATCATTTTTATGGCTGCTATTGCGGGTATTGATCAGCAGCTTTACGAAGCTGCCAAAATGGATGGTGCAGGACGCTTCAGGCAGATGTGGCACATATCGCTTCCGGGTATCCGCAATGTAGCCATCATATTATTCATACTCGCCGTGGGCAGTCTTATGAGCGCGGGGTATGAACAACTGCTTCTCCTGAATGGACCGGCGACCGCAAGTCTGGGCAGTGTACTGGACGTACACGCCATTAACTCCGGGATCCGGGAAGGGCGTCTCAGTTACGCTGCAGCTGTCGGACTATTCCAAAGTGTTATCGCACTCATTCTGGTTGTAACCGTCAATCGCATCGCCCGCAAAGTCAGTGATGTATCCCTGTTCTAAGGAGGTGACCTTATGGAACGAAAATGGTCCTTATTCTCGGTGCTTAACTATACCTTTCTCGCTTTAGTTGGATTCTCCATGATCTACCCATTTATTTACATTTTGGCTTATTCACTGAATGACGGTAAGGACTCGATGCAAGGGGCAATTTATTTTCTTCCTCGCCAATTCACGTTGGATAACTATGCCCAGGTATTCGATAATGCACGAATCTGGAAGGCATATCAAATTACGATTATGCGCACCGTGCTGGGTACTTTCCTTCACGTTGTGTTGTGTACACTCATGGCCTATGCACTTTCCAAAAAATCATTGCCTGGTCGCTCCTTTTTTACCTTTTACATCTTTTTACCCACGATTTTCAGTGCGGGATTCATCCCGTTCTTCATTACGCTCCAAAAGCTGCATCTGATCAATAGCTTCTGGGTGTACGTTCTGCCTATGCTGTTCAACTTCATGCACATCATTATTATTCGAACGTTTCTGCAAGGTATACCGGAAGAGCTGGAGGAATCCGCCCGAATTGACGGGTATGGTGATTTTCAAATTTTTATACGAATCATTCTGCCTCTCTCCGGACCGGTACTGGCAACCATCTCGCTCTTTATTGGGGTAGCCCACTGGAATGACTGGTTCTCGGGCGCTTATTACGTATCCAACAAAGATTTGATCCCGGTGCAGACCCTATTGCAAGAAATGCTGACAGAAGCAGAGGCGCTGTCCAATTCGATGCAGCGTGCAGCACAGCAGGGTGGTCAGACCGTTGGTGGTGTCGGCGGGGCAGGAGCAACTCCTGAATCCCTTCGCATGGCATTACTGGTCATAACGGTTTTCCCGATCTTATGTATATATCCGTTTCTGCAACGATATTTCGTGAAGGGGGTTATGATCGGTTCGGTTAAAGGTTAGATCATCTTGGCCTGAAATTGCTAGAGCTTGACCAGATCATATATTCAAGGAGGCGATTGGTTTGAACAGCATTTGGTCAAAAGGTGTATCCATGTTGCTCGTGTCCATCATGGTTGGAGGTTTACTGAGCGGCTGCACGAGTTCATCCGGGAACGGGGAAGGTGCAGAAGGGGAGAACGGTAGTAAACTCAAAATATTGCATAATTGGAATGGCTCAGGCGGATCGGATAATGGAATGACACCTGTGGAGGAAGTGATCAAAGAGAAAACGGGTGTTACCTTGGAGTGGGAATATACAAAAGGCAGCGAGACGGAGAAAGTGAACCAGATTTTCGCTACACAGGATTTGCCGGATATCTACACCGGGCCTGCATGGGGAGGCGAGCTGGACGGAATCATCAAGGCTGCCAAAGAAGGGCAGCTGGTTGATATATCCGATAAATTGGGAGATTATCCGAACCTGGCCAAATCCATTGCCAAAGAGAATGTACCGCCAGCACTCTATGAGAAAGCAATAGATGCGTATGACGGTAAGAAATATTTACTCTTACAAAATCAGCCCGCGACGAACGAAGATGGCATGGATTGGTTGTATGGCTTCTATGTTCGCAAAGACATTGCCGAGAAAGTCGGCGTTGATCCACAGTCTGTCGTGACCAAGGAAGACTTCTATAACTTCCTCCAAAAAATTAAAGATGCCAATCTGAAGGAGAGCGGTCAGCCCGTATTTCCACTGGGCGGCTTCAGTAACGGATGGTCCGTGGGTATCGGCAACACCATGTTCTATTCGGGCGCAGGCTATGTAGACAAAGGTGACGGAACGGTAGAGCATAACTTTTTCACCAAAGGTTATGAAGAATACACGCTGTTCTATCGTAAACTGGTTGAAGAAGGGCTGATGGACCCTGAAGCCTTTACTCAGACCGATCCCATCGCCAAGGAAAAAATCAATCAAGGACGCATTGCTATCCTTGCTGCACATTACCCGGCCATTTTGGACGCCTCCAAAGAATATGTTACTTCCCATCCTGGAAGCGATTACATCCCAATCGGACCGTTGGAACGGGCAGATGTTGAGCCGAGCCGGCCTGTCGATCTTGGCATTCAAGGAAACAACGTCACGGCTATCACCAGTAGCTGCAAGGGTGCGTGTGTAGATGCAGCACTCAAGTTCCTCGATTACATGGCATCTGACGAAGGCTTCATGCTGGCCCGGTACGGAGTTCAAGGGGTTCATTGGGATATGAAGGATGGCAAACCCGTACCGAACCAGGAATGGTTCGACAAGTTTACAGCAGATCAATCCGGTAAAGCTCGCAAGAACGAGGGCATTACCATCGGACTGGAATCGATCACAGGACTTGATCGCATCAACTCGGCAGCAGGCGGAGACATCTGGGCAGATCAGGATCGGCTCGATGCCATGGAAAATGCCCGGAAAATCCTGCGTCCCAATGGTATCCACGTAATAACAGCCTATAACCCGGGCGATGTGATTACCAAGTCACCGGAATGGGAAATGCTGAAGCCTTCCATGGACCGGATGGGAGATGCCTGGAAGGAAGCCATTTTCGCAAAATCAGATGAAGCGGCCCTTAGCATTATCAACGATCTCAGGGATCAGCTTCGGAAGACCGGATACGATCAAGCGATGCAGTTCACCAATGAGAACCTGAAAGGAAAAGATATCGTAACTGTTCAAATGCCGAACTAATACCGAAAGGGCAGGTTACCGATTAGCACGGGAATTACATAGGCTTTGCAGCGCCTTGGTCAACAAGTCGAGCAAAGCCTATCCCTTTTGAATCAGGAGCACACTTTATGTTGGAAAAAATGAATTGAAGGAGATGTAACCAATGACGACGTTTAGACCACCATCGGTTCCGTTGATCACGGTAGACCCTTATTTTAGCGTATGGTCTGCTGCCGATCACCTCTATGATGATACCACTCGGCACTGGACGAATCATCCGCAGGGCATGGTCGGCATGATTGCCATTGACGGCAAAATCAGAAGGTTTATGGGGAAAGTAGGTGTTCGTGAAGATTCAGCCGTTGACGAGCCGGATGCGCTCATGCAGACGAATCTTACCGTTGAGCCTGTAACTACCCGTTACACCTTTGAAGGAGAGGGCATAGAGCTTGAGGTTCATTTTACCACGCCACTATTGCTCGATGATCTGGAGTTGTTATCCAGACCAGTGACGTATGTTACGTTCCATGTTAGAGCGATAGACGGTCAGGGACATCACGTGAAAATCTATTTTGATGTGACAGGTGAATGGTGTGTACATACCCCTGATCAGCAAGTTACCTGGGCATCTCATGTAATCAATGAGCAGTTGCTTGCATTGTCCATGGGAACAGTGGAACAGCCTGTATTAAAACGTGCCGGCGATGATACGAGAATTGACTGGGGACATATGTATCTGGTGGTTCAGCAGACTTCTCAATGTCAATTGGTCATTCATTCGGTATCCAGCCGTGAACAGTATGCCCGAACGGGTCGTTTGAAGACAGAAGATGACTCTCGTAAGCCGCGGTCCATCACTGGCGATATGCCTGTTATGGCAACCGAAATGGATATGGGATCTATCCATGAAGAGTCAGCCTCACGCTATTTGATGCTCGCCTATGATGATATTCATGCGATTGAATATTTTCACAAACCGCTAAATGCGTATTGGAAGAAAGATGGTATGACATTCCATGCAATGCTGGCAAAAGCAGCGGAGCAATATGAAGAGATTGTACAGCGGTGCAATCGCTTTAATCAGGAGCTCTTAGCGGAAAGTCAGGCCGCAGGCGGGAACCAATATAGAGACATCCTGGCACTGACCTATAGGCAAGCGATTGCTGCACATAAATTGGTTGCTGATGAAGCTGGAGAAGTATTATTTTTCTCCAAAGAGAATTTCAGTAACGGCTGCATCGCTACGGTGGATGTGAGCTACCCGTCAATTCCATTGTTCCTCAGGTATAACACCGAATTGGTCAAAGGCATGATGCGTCCAATCTATAGGTATGCGGAGAGCACGGATTGGACGTTTGATTTTGCTCCGCATGACGTCGGAACTTATCCTCAAGCCAATGGTCAGGTTTACGGAGAGAACAAGCTTGAATATCAGATGCCTATCGAGGAATGTGGCAATATGCTCCTGATGGCAGCAGCGGTATGCAAATATGAGCAGCAGGTGGAATTTGCACGTGAGCATTGGGGGCTTCTTACCACATGGGCTTCGTATTTGCTGCAGCATGGTCTGGATCCGGACAATCAGCTGTGCACAGACGACTTTGCTGGACATCTTGCGCACAATGCGAACCTGTCGATTAAAGCGATTTTGGGTATTGCCGCTTATGCCTACATGAGCGCTGAACTTGGTTTGCCCGATGGTGTCGTTTACCGTGAAGCAGCTGAAAAAATGGCAGATGAGTGGGCATCCATGGCAAGTGCAGAAGATCACTACAAGCTGACTTTTGACAGCTCTAATGAGTCGTGGAGCATGAAATACAATCTGGTATGGGACCGTCTGCTCGACTTCAACCTTTTCCCGAAAGAAGTAGCTGCCAAAGAGTTGGCATATTATCAGCTAAAACAGAATCGATACGGCATACCGCTGGATAGCCGTGAGACGTATACCAAGTCCGATTGGCTCGTATGGTGTGCCTCCATGAGTGAAACGCAAGCCCAGTTTGAGCAGATGATCTCACCACTTTGGGATTTTATGAATGAGACACCGAGCCGTGTACCGGTAACGGACTGGTATGATACCATCACCGGAAAGCAGTTGAATTTCCAAAATCGTTCGGTCGTCGGTGGATTTTTCATTCCATTGCTAACAACAGCATCTGCATCAGATCAACATGAGAACAGGTGATGAATGTGAAATCGGAAATCACGGACATTCACAAATTACTGCAACAATTCAAAAATCCTGAGGCGACGTATCGGCCACAACCCTTTTGGTTTCTAAATCATAAGTTCATCAAGGCTGAGCTTGAAAGCCAAATTCAATCCATGCATGAAGCGGGTGTGGGCGGCGTTGTCTTGCATGCGCGTCATGGAATGCAGACCCCGTACCTGTCCGAAGAGTTCTTGGATACGCTGGAATTTTGCACAAAGGAATGCGAGAAGCGCGATATGATGGTCTGGCTGTATGATGAGGACAATTGGCCGAGCGGAACGCTTGGCGGTAAGCTGACAAGGCAGCATCCCGAATATCGGATGAGATACTTGAGGGTGGAGGAACGAAGATACTTACACAAAGCACAACGGGGAACGTTACCTCTCGATTTTGTCTCCTACGATAACAATGAACTCATCGCTATTCTCGTTTATCGTGCCATCCAGCAAGATGGGGAATGGCTGATATTTGATCAACCGGAAGATATTACAGCGTTATATGGGCAGGAATGGAAACCGGATACGGACGATGATTATATCATACTCGCCTGTTGGTCTTGTGAAATTGCCGAAGGAATCACGTTTGCAAAAGGCTATTACCTGGACACCTTGAATCCGGAAGCCGTTCAGGCTTTCATTCAATTGGCTTATGAGCCGTTTCAGCAATTACAGTCACACTTCGGTGCGACCATTCAAGGCGTATTTACGGATGAACCTGGACTCATGATCCACGATGGTTTTTTTGGCGTAGAAGCCATTCGAACGTCGGTTCAAGATGTGAACGCAACTTTGCCCGGAATGGTGTTTGCCTGGACACACGGGATGGCGGAACGGTATCAACAGGAGAACGGATATGAGCTGATTCCCTGCTTAGGCGCTTTGTTATATGGGATGGCTGATGGTAACAGATCTGTGAGGCAGGATTATTATGATACGATTACCCGTTGGTATGTCGAAGGGTATCATGCGGCTATTCGTACGTGGTGCGAGTCACACAGTCTGCTGTATATTGGCCATACACTGGAGGAGCCAGTGTGGGGGCAGGCTCGGTCGCAGGGCAATCAAACCCGCGTATTGCAACAATTCCATTATGCAGGTGTCGACTACCTGACACACGGGATCGGCACAAGGGAGAATCCGCATCGTATCGTATCCGTAAAGACCGCAGCGTCTGTCGCTCAGCTGAATGGGAAAAAGAGAGTCATCTGCGAGTCCTTTGGTGCGAGTGGTCATGCCTACGCGATGCGACAAAGGAGGCTTGATGCCAATTTCATGGCATTTCTGGGTGTGAATCTGTTTATTCCGCATGCATTCTATTATTCGTTTGCAGGATATCGAAAAACGGATTTCCCGCCTACTGAATTCAAGCATGCTCCGCACTGGCCTCATTATCGGGCTTTTGCCGATTATCTTGGGCGGCTGAGTGTACTGGGGGCTTCCACGAAGCGCACGCCGGAAGTGCTGCTATTGTCACCGATCCATACGGTGTATGAGCATATGTTCGTATCCGGTGAATCGAACCAGCATCCAACTGCGGATCAATTGTTCTCCTTATTGTCTGATCGTATGCTGCGCAGCTCCATCGATTACGATTATGTAGATGAGTGCCAGTTGAGAGAGGTAAAGAATGCTCATGCTGACAGATATCCGTATGCTGGTAATCTAAACGCATATTCGATTTTGATTTTGCCTGAAATTACGGTTATGTCCTCGGATATCGCAGAACAGCTTGTATCCTTTGTCAACAATGGCGGAACGCTGATTGCGGTTGGGGCAATTCCTCGTGATAGTGAAATCCTGCGGCAAGATCCGGAAATATTGAAACCTATGAATGTACTATTTGGTTCCAGTCCTCAGCACGGAAAATTACAAGCAGTCGGCAAAGGGCACAGCCTATTCTATTCCATCAACAATACAGCTCATGAAGATGAGGGAGTGGAAGAAGAAGCGGAGGAGGACCCACATCATAATGATACGCTTATGAAGTTTTGTGTTCAGTTAAGAGAGTTAATGACAGTACAACCGACCATTGCTTGGACACAGGTTGAAGGGCACGCCGAGGATCTAATTAGCGTTGAACGCAAATTCGAAGTCCATGTGTATACATGGCTGATGAATTGGTCGGAGCAGCCCGTGTCCATTCAATTCGATCCGATTCGAATGAACGGTTACATGGAAGAATGGGATTTGGAAAACGGGAGTGTGAACCCGCTAAGTCATGATGCTGTTCTATCATTGGTACCGGGGGAGCTTCGTGTATTATCGGTTAGATATGATCAAGCAACCGATTCATTTGACCCCGATGATCATAGATTTTCCTTACCGCAAGAGCACGTGAAGGGTAAAGCTCAGTGTTCCACCGAGGTGATGGTTTTAGGTGATTATTGGCAGTTTCAGACCGTAGAACCCAACGTACTTGTGCTGGATCAATGGCAGGTAACGTTGAATGACCGCAAGTCCAGGATGAATGCAGCGATGCCAGGTCAAGTCAATACGTACCGTACAACATTTGTCGTGACAGAGAAATGGATCGAGCTTATGAACTCGCAGAAGGGTTCAGAACATGCAAACGAATCAGGAGAGGAACGTCGCTTCATCAAGATGGAGCTGATTCTTGACGAGATTGAGCAGAAGATTCCATCCCATATCGGTTTTCTGCAGCGCAGACGTAATGTTGAAATCTTTGTTAATGGAGTAAGGATGGAAGCACTCCGGCCATCACCGTGGCAAGATATTCATTACAATGGTGTGGACATTAGCAAATACCTCGTGAAAGGCGAGAATGAGCTTGAAGTTCTCACGGTTTCATTGCTGGAGCCTATGCCTGCCATTTCCTTTCCTGCTTACCTGATTGGTTTATTTGTTATAGAAGATCAGACTACGTTAACCGTGGAATCGGAACAACTGGCAGGGGTATGGAATGCCGCCGGTTATCCATTTTATTCGGGAGCAGCATCGTACTCGCAGCAGGTGGACTTGTCCAATGTCAGCTTGAATCCGGCAGATGAACTGTGGCTGGAAGCGGAAGATATTAGAGAGACGGCACGGCTGTATGTGAATGGGGAGGATGCTGGCATCCGCTTATGGCCTCCCTATCATTGGAATGTCACGTCTTATATTTTGCCGGGGATTAATGTAATCGACATTCAAGTGGGCAATACACTGGAAAATGTATACGGAAAGTCATCACAGCCTTCAGGCATGAACGGGTCAGTAAAACTGGTGGCTAGAACCTTAAAATAATGCAATATTCCGGTTCTGGGCAAGTAACTGTTGAGCAAGAATACGCACACATAAAAGTCGCCATATTGGCGGCTTTTTTGGCATTGAACAGGAAAGACTGAAGTTTGCTGCGCTGGAAATAATTATATTTATAGCAGGTTATTCATTAAATCCTTGGACCTCACACGTTATGAAAGCGATTTAAATATGTGTTGACGAAAACCATTTTCATAATTATTATGTAAATGAAAATAGTTTTAGAGAGGTGGATATCACAGTGAAGCAATATTTTGAGAAGGCTCAGAAGTTTGGTAAATCGTTCATGCTTCCTATTGCTGTTTTACCTGCGGCGGGTCTATTACTGGGGATTGGAGGCGCCTTATCCAACGCCAATACAGTTAATTCGTATCCGTTTTTGCAGATCACGTGGCTGCAGCAAGTGTTTACAGTGATGAGCAGTGCAGGAAGTATTGTGTTTGATAATCTGGCATTGATCTTTGCCATTGGTGTGGCGGTTGGACTTGCCAGAGCGGACAAAGGTACAGCAGGTTTGGCTGCAGGTCTTGCCTATCTGGTGATGAATGCATCCATTAATGCGATGTTGGTCAATTCGGGGAAACTTGCCGCAGATCATTTGGCTAGTGCCGGTCAAGGTATGGTACTCGGAATCCAGACACTGCAAACCGGTGTGCTCGGAGGGATCGTCGTAGGATTGGTTACCGCATGGCTTCATAATAGGTACAACAAAATAGAACTTCCACAATTCCTTGGCTTCTTTGGAGGTTCACGTTTCATTCCTATCGTTTCATCTTTTGCGGCCATTTTTATCGGTATTGCTTTGTTCCTGATCTGGCCAACCATCCAGTTCGGCATAACGCAGCTTGGAGGTTTGGTCGATAGAACTGGGTATATCGGAACACTGTTGTACGGATTTGTTTTACGGATGCTGGGTCCACTTGGGTTGCACCACATCTTTTATCTGCCTTTCTGGCAGACTGGAGTCGGAGGAACAATGGAGGTTGCGGGAAAAGTTTACGAAGGAACACAGAATATTTTCTTTGCTCAACTGGGAGACCCTGCAACCGAGAAATTCTTCTCGGGTACATCCCGATTTATGTCAGGACGTTTTATCACGATGATGTTTGGTCTGCTGGGTGCCGCACTCGCTATTTATCATACAGCCAAGCCTGAACGTAAAAAAGTAGTCGGCGGACTGATGTTGTCTGCGGCGCTCACCTCGTTCCTGACAGGAATTACAGAACCACTTGAATTCTCATTCCTGTTTGTTGCTCCAATCCTGTATGTGATTCACGCTGTATTTGATGGTTTGGCATTTATGTTATCGCATATTTTCGAGATTACAATCGGTCAGACTTTTTCAGGCGGATTAATCGACTTTATCTTATTCGGGATACTTCAGGGTAATGCGAAAACCAACTGGATTATCGTTCCTATCATCGGTGTGGTCTGGTTCTTCCTGTATTACTTTACCTTCCGAATTCTGATCGTTAAGCTCAATTTAAAAACTTCAGGACGTGAGGATGAGGGAACAGCGGAGCCAGAAGCCAAAACACAAAGTCAGCAAACGAATACACCGTCATCCGCAAAAGGGGCAGAACGATCGATAGCCATCCTGAATGGATTGGGCGGTGCAGACAATATCAATGAATTGGATTGCTGTGCAACGCGGCTTCGCGTATCCGTGAAGGATATCGAGAAGGTTCAAAAGGATGCACTTACAGCTACGGGGGCCAAAGGGGTCGTCCTGGTCGGTAACGGAGTGCAGGTTATTTACGGCCCTCAGGTAACGGTGATCAAAAATGAAATCGAAGAAATTATGGAAACGGAGTAATTGCAATGAATATAGATAAATTGGGTTTACAAAGCGGTCTCGTCGTATCATGTCAGGCATTGGAGCATGAGCCGCTTCATAGTTCGTTCATCATGGGACGCATGGCAATCGCAGCAAAAGAAGGTGGAGCCATAGGTATTCGCGCCAATACGGCGGCTGATGTGAAAGAGATTAAGGAACAGGTTGATCTTCCGGTCATAGGTATTGTGAAGAGAAATTACGGAACCAATCCGGTGTTCATTACACCAACGATCGTGGAAGTGGATGAGCTTGCCGAGGTGCATGCGGAGATCGTTGCGGTTGATGCGACGCTGCGAGCACGGCCGGATGGTAAAACACTGGATGAATTCGTGCATGAAATTCGTACCAAACATCCTCAACTTCTATTAATGGGGGATATTTCGACCCAAGAGGAAGCAATAAATGCAGAACGGCTCGGCTTTGATTTGATTTCTTCTACATTAGTCGGATATACAGAGGAGACAGCAGGGGTTAAGCTGTACGATAATCAATTTGCGGCCTTGAAGGAAATTCTGGCAAGTGTGCAAACACCTGTTGTTGCGGAAGGGAATATCATGACGCCGGAGATGGCAGCAACGTGTCTCGAAGCTGGAGTCTATTGTGTTGTTGTCGGTGGGGCCATTACGCGTCCTCAACAAATTACGGAACGTTTTGTCGCTGAAATTGCAAAATTGAAGGAGTCTTCTGCTTCTGCTAAATAAAAGGAGAAAACATGAAAACAGCCAACGAATCAAGTTGGCTGTTTGTTTATTCAGCAGAATAAAGAGCTTTTAACGTTTGCTGCCGCGCATGGAGTAAATGTTCATCCTCAAGTAATAGAAGCGAGATTACATCCAGGATGTAAATAATGGCCAATTGGCTGTTAATGAAGTTCACATCTCCGTTTCGCCCGATATCCGGGGTGAAAATACACAAATCCGAAATTTCAGACAGGGGTGTATGATCAAAATTAGTAATTCCCACGACTTTGCTTCCTCTTTTTTTGGCCGTGTTTAATGCGTCGCTGACTTCTAATGTTCGTCCGGAATTAGATAAACCAATAACCAGATCGTCTTCGCCCAGAAGAGAAGCACTCATGATCATCATGTGAGAATCGGTTACCGCATCGATTACGATATCCATCCGCATGAGCCTGTATTTGAATTCCAAAGCAGACAAGCCTGAACTTCCCAAACCATAGACATAAATCTTGCGAGCTTCTTTTATGTACTGGACCACTTGTTCAATTTTGTCGGTATCCAGCATTTCCGCGGTCGCATTTATAATATCATTGTGAATCTGTTGTGTTCGTATAAAAAAATCCGTTTCATTGCGGGGTTGGTGCACTTCGCGGCTAAGCCGAATTTTAAAATCGACAAAGGTGGAACAACCTACTTTTTTGCAAAATCGAGTAATGGTGGACATGGAAGCATTGGTGTACGTAGCCAGATCCCTAATATTGATGTTATTAATGGATGATTTATTGCGCATAACATAATCGGCTATTTCCTTTTCTTTTGCTGAGAAGCGCTGGTATTCAAGCTGTAGCATATCAATGACACTGGAGGACATTCGGATTCTCCTTTCCCAGAACGTGTTAACTTCTATATAGTCTATCCTCATTAGTCTACTTCCTAAAAGCCAATTCATCAAACCTTTATCAATAGACGTATCGTTTCATTCGATGATGTTAAAGACCATATTAATTATTATGTTAACTTAAAAGTATCATACGTGAACAGAATAAATAAATGTCAGAGTTTACATACGTTTTACTTCAAGCTGACTGGATGCTGATTTCCACTTGCTATGCTTGGCCTGTTTGGATTTTGATAATCCAACTAATCATACATAAAAAGGAGAGAATTATGATCAGTCACCTCTACAAAAAGTGTTTACCCATCCTGTTATCGCTTTCTTTGGTATTCGGATGGTTCGCGGGATTTGGGGGAGTCAATTCAGCCCAAGCCGCATCGTCTTCCGAGCCGGATATTCTGTTACAGCGCAACGCCGAATGGAATTATTTTGATCAGGGTCAGGATTTAATGACAGAATGGCGTACCTACGATGATTTGTCCTCCTGGAAAACGGGACAGGCTCCTGCTGGGTACAAAGACAACGGTAATGGCATAAGCACTTCCTATTTTGGAGCTCTCAAAACAGAAGTTAGCTACGGTCTGGACAAAGAATTAAAACCACGCACTACTTATTTCCGCACAAATCTAAATGTTAACAAAGATCAAATCAACAGCTACGGACAAATTCTCGGCACATTCGGCATTGATGACGGGGCAGTTATCTATGTCAATGGTGTGGAAATTGGCCGATTTGGCATGCCGGAAGGCGAGGTTCAGTACTCTACCAAAGCAGCATCGAGTCAGGACTTGCCTGTAATGTATGAGAATATCGACCTGACTGAGCCGATGAAAGCCAATTTGCATGATGGCTCAAACGATATTGCCGTCGAAGTACATCAACAGAGTGACGGCAGCTCAGATTTGTATTTTGATATGGAACTTAAAGCGCTGGCCAATGCACCGACGCTGGATATCAGTAAAGTAACGGTTACTTTCTATGGTGATGCGACAAGTGCCAAAGGTTTCACTTGGTATACTCCTCTTGCATCTACACAGAGCACTGTTCAAGTGGTACCTAACCAGGGAGGTATTGCAGATTTCAGTCAGGCTCAAAGCTTCAACGGACGTGAATCCGTAGCCTCTAACTCCCCGGGAGAAATGGTGCATAAGGCGGAAGCGACGGGTCTTATGCCAGATACCGCTTATTATTTCCGCGTTGGTGATCAGAGCCTGGACATATGGAGTGAGGTTGGAACGTTCAAAACGGCTCCGGTTGATGGAGATTTTACCTTCATTGACCTGACGGATACGCAAGCAAAGGAAGAAGATGAGGCGATTCTGTCCGGCTCTACACTTGCCAAGGCACTCGCGACTGTTCCGAATGCTGAATTTGTCGTCCATAACGGAGACGTTGTAGAGAATGGCACGTCAGAGCAAGAATGGAACTGGCTGCTTGGTCACTCACAAGACAGTCTGATGAACACGACCATTGCACCATCCGCTGGTAATCATGAGAACAAGAATTATGCGTTCTACGAGCATTTTAACGTAAAGCAGCCAGAGGGTGCTGAAACAAAAACAGGCGCATATTACTCTTATGATTACAGTAAAGCCCACTTTATCGTACTGAACTCCAACGAGAATTCAACCGAGTATGCCAATTTCTCAAACGAGCAAGTCGCATGGATGAAGCAGGATGTAGCGGAGGCGAAAGCCGCAGGAGCCGAGTGGATTATCGTTAATATCCATAAAGGTCCGTACACGACATCGAATCACGCCACGGATAGCGACATTATTGGTGCAAACGGTGAACGGAAAAAAATTGCCCCACTCATGAACGAACTGGGAATTGATCTGGTCCTCCAGGGACATGACCATATATATGCTCGCACCAAGCCAATCAAGAGCGATGGCACCGCTGAAGAAGTGTCCAAAATAACGGAGACCTTTAATGGTCAGAGTATTGAGTACTCGGTCAAACCGGATGGAACCATTTATATGATTCCCGCAACCGCAGGGGCCAAAGTGTATTTCAAAAACGTAAAGCCAGAACTGGGTGAAGCATATTTCAGCTTGTTCGAGCGTGCGGAAGAAAACCATGCACGGCAATATGGCGACACTACAAGTTTGGCCAGAGGTCATGTGCAGAACTTTGTCTCCTTGACCATTAATGGAGGCAAGCTGTCCGCCATAACATATGAGATTGACCAAAATAAATATAATGCAGAACCATTTATTGTGGATACTTTTGGAATTATCAAGGAATCGGACACGGTACCTGTTCCTGAGAAAGTCAGCAAAGTAACGGTAACGTTCCATGGAGATCCGACCAATAGCAAGGGTTTTACGTGGTATACCTCTGATCAAGTGACAGAGAGCAACCTTCAAGTTGTGGAGAAAACAGCTGCAGCACCTGATTTTACACAAGCTAAATCGGTTCAAGGGCGCTCTGCCCAGCCTGCGAATGCTCCATCGGAGCTGATGCACAAAGCGGAAGTGACGGGACTCAAAGCGAATACGACCTATTATTACCGGGTAGGGGATGCTTCCCGGCAAGTATGGAGCGAGACAGGAACCTTCCGCACGGCACCGGAAAAAGGCAAATTTACTTTCATCGATCTGGCTGATACACAAGCCAAGGAAGAAGATGAAGCCATCCTTTCCTCCGAGACACTGGCTAAAGCGCTCACCACTTTACCGGATGCACAGTTCGTCGTACACAACGGTGACATCGTGGATAATGGTATCAAAGAGGAACAGTGGAATTGGCTGCTTGGGCATTCGCAGGAAAGCCTGTTGAACACAACCATCGTTCCATCCGCAGGAAACCATGAAGACAAGAACTATGCGTTTATTGATCATTTTAATATCCAGTCACCAGAGGATTCAGCAACGGAGACAGGAGCGTACTATTCATATGATTACAGCAATGCACATTTTGTTGTGTTGAATTCGAATGAGGATTCGGACGAGTATGACAACTTCTCAGTAGAGCAGGTCGAGTGGCTGAAGAAAGATGTCCAGGCTGCCAAGAAAAATGGAGCCCAATGGATTATTGTGAACATTCACAAGGGCCCATACACGACCTCCAATCACGCAACGGATTCCGACATCATGGGAGCAAACGGTGTACGTACCAAGATTGCACCGATCATGGCGGAGCTGGGCATTGATTTTGTTCTCCAGGGACATGATCATATCTATGCCCGCACAAAACCGATCGATCAGAATGGAAAAGCACGTCAGCCAGAGATCATCACGGAGATGCAAAATGGAGAGAAAATCGAGTACTCAGTGAATCCGAATGGCTCAATCTATCTGATTCCGGCAACAGCGGGTCCAAAAGTGTATTACAAAAATCCGAGCCCAAGTCTCGGTGATGCCTATTATAGTCTCTTCGAACTGGCAGAGGAGAATCATGCAGCCAAATATGGCCCGGATCCGAACGACGACCGCCGTCCAAAACGTAGTCAGGTCCAGAATTTTGTGGGCATTACGATTGACGGCAGTAAACTGACAGCTATCACGTACGAAATCGACCAAAATCTGAATGAAGCAACCCCGTTTATTATTGACCAGTTCGGTATCGTGAAGAAAACGGGAACGACAAATCCAGGGACTGATCCATCCAATCCGGGAACATCCAATCCGGGTTCTGGCTCAGGCTCCGGTAACGGATCAGGCAGCGGTAATGGCTCCTCAGGCACTGGCGGCAACACGGGAACCGGTAACGGTTCAAACAACGGTACCGGTAACGGAACTGAGTCAGGCAATGAGCCGGCTACTGGATCAGGCAATAACGGGAACGCAGGGACTACGCCAACGATAAAAGATACAGCCGGGCACTGGGCAAAATCTGCAATTGATAAAGCCTTGGCGGCTGGATTTGTAAATGGCTACGGCGATCAGACCTTCCGTCCGAATCAAAAAGTCACACGGGCCGAGTTCATAACGATGCTGGGTCGTGCCCTGAATATGAATACCGTAAGCGAGAGCATTCACTATACGGATGATAACAAGATTCCTTCATGGGCGAAGTCATATATTACAGCAGCGGCATCTGCTGGCATTATTAATGGTTACGCTAATGGTTCGTTCGGTCCTGGCAAGACGCTGAGCCGTGCGGAGATGGTGACCATGATTGCACGCGCTGGCGGGATCCCAACGGATTCCAATGCGAAGCTGGATTTCAAAGATGCAAAGGATGTTCCGGCATGGGCAGTATCCCATGTAGCTTCTGCCGTGGAGGCAGGTCTGGTAGGCGGTGTTGGTGGCAATCGATTTGCCCCAATGCAGACAGCCACCCGGGGTGAGGCCGTTACGCTTATTATCGGTCTTCTTGAACAAACAAAATAACGTCAAAATAATGCCTCCTAGAAACCAATGTGGAACTTTCCGCATTGGTTTCTTGCTTATTTAGAAGACTTGGAGATAATAATGAAGACGTTGCAAAAGAATCAGAGTCCCTGTACAGTGGATGGATCGTTAATTGAACTTGTAAATCTGATTTCGAACTAAACAATAGTTAAGATAAGGAAGGACATAAATGAAATCTCAAACCTCTGCGCGCATCAAACTCCCGGCGGGATTTTGGACAGGTTTACATCAATTAGGGATTGTCGCCCACGATGTGGCTCGGAAAGCACAACTGCCGCTCACCATCATAACTGAACCAAGCGTCACCACCGCTCAATATTTTGCAATCTGGCAGGCTTATTCCGATCTGGTGGGTGACACTGCCGAAGGGATCATCAAGCTTGCGACTATCTTTGAAACGTCGAAATATCCGCCGAGCGTTTTAGCGACTTATCATGCTCGTGACTACCGGGACGCATTAAATCGAATGGCTCGCTACAAGCAGCTTTGTCCTCCTGAAAGCCTGCGTATTATAGAAGAAGGAGATGACTGTTCCATTGAACTGAATTGGTTGTCTGGTGAGCAAACAGGTCCACCTTTATTGGTTGGCGTCACACTGGCATTTCTTCTGGAACTTGGACGCCGGGGAACAGGTCAACCCTTAACAGCGCGGCTTGTTGAATTTTCGCTCCCTATGGGTGATGTAAAGGCCCTGGAGGATTATTTCGGTTGCCCGATTCGGATGGGTGCAGCATGTAATCGGCTTACGCTGGATCGTAAAGATTTGGACCGGCCTTTTCTTTCATATAACGAAGAATTACTGGAGATCCTTACTCCCATTCTGGACCGATCGCTGGATGAACAGCAGGGCAGTCGCTCCATTTCCGAGATGGTCAAATGGATTATGAAACGCAGTCTCACAGGTGGTCGCCCCGACATTCAGATTATAGCCAAGGAATTGGGTATGAGCGATCGTACCTTGCAGCGCCGGCTAACAGATGAAAACACAAGTTTCAAACATCTGTTGACGCAAGCCAGACATGAGCAGGCACGAGCTTACTTGGCGGACCCCACACTGGATATTAAAGAAGTAGCTTTCCTGATTGGATATGAAGACCAAAACTCGTTCTACCGAGCCTTTCGTTCATGGGAAGGGGATACGCCTACGAATTGGCGTACGGCATATTTGGGAACGAATTCCCTATCCGAAGGATCATCAGAATCATCAACGCTTCATGAAATGAATGCTTTTTAACATTTGGCGTGTTATGCAAGAACTTTGGCGGAATACGCTAGTTACTGAACCATGCGGACCCTGTAATATAAACCTATCCGGAGCACAAGACTGTTTTATAAATAACTACGAATCAGCTTGCCGCTACAAGTAAAAATAAAAGGAGTAGTGTGATATGGATATGGGCTTACACGGTAAAAAAGCATTGGTTACAGGATCGACGAAGGGGATAGGAAAAGCCATTGCCATTGAACTTGCCAAAGAAGGAGTAGATGTACTCATTAATGGACGAAATGATGAGGACGTAGAGCGCACGGTCAATGAAATCAAATCCGATTACCCGACTACCTCGCCCCAAAAGGCTACAGCTGATCTGGTAGATAAGGGGCAAAGAGAAGCATTATTTGAGAAATACCCCCAGATTGACATTCTAGTGAATAATATGGGGATCTATGAAATCATGTCATATGATGACGTAGATGATGAGGTATGGGAAAAATACTTCCGTACGAATGTGCTCGCTGCAAACGGATTATCCAAATTTTATCTGCCTAAAATGGTGAACAATGATTTTGGTCGCATTATCTTTATCGCGAGCGAAGAAGCGGTCATGCCTTCAGGACAAATGCCGCAGTATTGCATGACCAAATCCATGCTATTATCCTTGTCCAAAAGCTTGTCCAAGTTAACCATAGGAACAGAAGTGACCGTCAATACGATCATGCCAGGACCAACCCTCTCTGAAAATGTGCAACAAATTATTGAGAGCATCTACCCTGATGAATCGTTGACTTTTTCAGAAAAAGAGAAGGATTTTATGAAGAAAAACCTTCCACAATCCGAAATACAGCGATTTATCAAGCCTGTGGAGATAGGCAGATTGGCTGCGTTTGTGTGCAGTCCTTATGCATCCGCATTCAAAGGCTCCCCAATTCGCATGGATGGTGGAATGGTGCCAACCATTTTCTAGTGTTACTTTCATTACTGAACGCAAAGAACCTTGAGAACTTATCTCAGGGTTCTTTTTTGTTATAACGATGCACATTTTTATAGAAGGGGAAAGTCGACAGTCTTGTCACTACATATTTTTTCTTACGGTATATATACAGTTTCTTCCGCCTGCCATAATATACTCTCCCCGTTCAATATGAACATGATCTCCAAGCACCGTTTTAAATAAATGTAATTCGTTCTTACATAACCCGGTACATACGGCGGCGGCTTCACAGATGGGACAATGCTTCTCTATAAATAAGAGGCTACCATCGCCTTGATCCCTGACCTCGGCCATATAACCTTCATTTGTTCGGATTTCAGCCAGTTTCTCCAGTCTTTCCTTCACGCCAGTGACATCACCGATGTACTGAAGATATTGGTCTTGCATGTTCTTATTTCGAACACTCAGCAGCTTGTCCAGCCCTTCATTTCCAAAAGCTTCTCTCATGGAATTAATCAGACTGACGGATAACTCTGAATATCCACTAGGAAAAAAACGATCAGCCGCGGGGGTTAGTCTCCATAGCTTGGTTGGTCGACCCATGGGACGAGCCTCTTCTTCGAAAGTAACTAATCCTTCTTCTTTCAGTGCATTTAAGTGCTGCCTGATAGCCATTCCAGATAACGCAAATTGGGAGGAGAGTGCCACAACGTCCATTCCACCTTGCTGCTTAAGCAGGTTAATGATTGCTTTTCGGGTACTGGTTGAGGCAGCCTTTTTCGTTTGGTCCTGGCTCATGGTGAACCTCCTTTTTAAGCAACAGAATTTGCATGATTTCATACATTTTAAACAAAAATATTGACAAAGTCAAAGGCGAGCTGTAGCTTATACTTTATAAATAAAAATGTTTACTAAGTATCCGGTATCCTATACAAATCATGTATGAATTTACCCTCAACGGCGCCGCTCTAGCCGCTCTCATACCCTGTTTGATGGACTGGTGTACTAAAAACATGAATTTAGAAAGAGAAATATCCTGCGATTGCGATCATTTATCCGGAGGTTTTCTGAATGAACCATGTGTTAGTCTTGTCAAATACGCATCACATCGTTAAAAGTTTAAGTTTGTTGATTCGAACCGAGCCCTCCTTGCATGTCCTGGACGCTACGCGTGATGTGGTCTGTGACATTAACCATCTTCCGGATAATACTGTGATCATCGTAGATATGAATTTGGAGAATATTGAGCCGTTTATAGAACAATTTTCCGGGAAATATAGGATCGTTTTATATAGCGGATCTCTTGAAATCATGGATATTCCTAACCATCTGCAAGCAGCAGAATATCGATGTTTTAATGCTTATACGAGTCCTGAAGAAATCATTAGAATTTTAATGGGCAGCGTTTGAACAACACCGATCTAACCCAAAATACGTTTCAAGGAGGTATAAACGATGATTCAGGTCAGTGAAACAGCATCCGAAAAGATCGTTGAAATTCTGGCAAGTGCGGATAGCCGGAATTCATTTCTTCGAGTAGGGGTGGATGAGGGGGGCTGCAGTGGTCTGTCCTATACCCTTATCGTAGATGAACAGCAAGCAGAAGGGGATATCTTATTAGATAAAGGTGTATTTCGTATATTGGTTCACTCAAATACGGTTCAATATATTGAAGGACTTGAGATTGATTACGAAGAAAGCGGGATGTTGGGGGGATTCACCATGAATAATCCTAATGCAAAAGTGTCATGTGGCTGCGGGGCCAGTTTCAGAATGGCGAATTACCGTGGCGAGGTTAAAAAATGTGATTAAATGATATGATGTTCGGAATAATTCCAAGTAAAATCTCATATTAAACATACAATGAAGGAGTTTTCTGTTCGCCGATTGTGCAATCACGTCTTTTCAACTCAGGGAGAGAATGTCATGAATATTTTTGAGAATCACATACCTTTGGAAAAATTGAAATTGAATGAGCCATTAAAGGACCATACCTATATAAGACTAGGTGGTAAAGCAGACATACTTATTCATCCTACTACGAAAGAAGAAATTATTAACATAGTTAACATTGCAAAAGTACATCAAATACCTCTGACTGTCATTGGCAAAGGATCAAACGTCATTATTAAAGATCAGGGGCTGCGTGGAATTACGCTCTCTCTGAGCCAATTCGATCAAATTGAGGTTTATGGTAACAAGATTGTCGCTCAAAGCGGTTCCAATATTATTGACGTTTCACGGATCGCTTTGGATAACAGCCTAACGGGTCTGGAGTTTGCATGTGGAATACCAGGGAGCACAGGTGGTGCTTTATATATGAATGCGGGAGCTTATGGCGGTCAGATGGAAGAGGTCGTCGAGCAAGCGCTGGTTGTTACTAAACATGGAGAACTGGTTAACATGGCCCGAGATGATATGCAGCTCGGTTATCGAAACAGTATCTTCCGAACAGATCAATACATCATACTTGAAGTCGAATTTAATCTCAAAAAAGGCAATAAGGATGTTATCTCCAGTGTCATGCAGGATTTAACGTTCAAACGGGAATCCAAACAACCGCTTGAGTACCCTTCTTGCGGAAGTGTATTCAAACGTCCAGAGGGACATTATGTCGGGAAACTTATTCAAGAATGTAATTTACAAGGCACTCGCATTGGGGGAGCTGAAATTTCGAAGAAACATGCGGGTTTTATCATTAATGCAGATCACGCCACTGCTGAGGATTATTTGGAATTAATTAGATTAATTAAAAAAAGAGTGCACGATCAATTTAATATTGAATTGGAGACGGAAGTCATTATTTTGGGAGAGTAGGCAGAAAACTTAACAGATGACTAAGACTTATTGGAGGTTATGTTGTGAAATTAATAGGATTGTCCGGGTCGTTGATTGGATCAAAGACACCAGTGGGTGTGGATGCTGTGCTCCAATTCGTGAAAAATAATCATCCAGAAATTGAAGTTGAACTCATAGATTTAAGAGATTATAAAGGGATCGAATTTTGCGATGGCCGCAAATTGGAGGATTATAATGAAGACACCCAGTCGGTGATTCAAAAATTGATGGATGCTGACTTTTACGTAATCGGCACACCAATATATCAATCCTCTCTGACAGGTGTACTAAAGAATGTATTTGACCTATTGCCTGTGCAGAGCATTTACAATAAAGTGATGGGTTTTATAGCAACCGGTGGCACCTATCAGCATTATTTGGTTGTGGAAAATCAGTTAAAGCCCATTGCTGGCTTTTTCCGCTCCTATGTCGCCCCAAGCTATGTATATCTGAATAGCGATCATTTTGATGCTGAGAATAACATTAAAGATACGGAAGCCCTGAGTCGGCTGGAAAAATTGGCTGAGGAACTGGTCTTCATGCAGACTCAATTAAAAGCTTCATCCCACTGAACAAGGAGTCGCCAATTGGGCGACTTTTTTGTTTTGAAATCTATTTGAATCGTTTAACAAGAGTGTAACTATTAAGCAATTCAATGCGTTATATTCATAAGGATTATAGGCGATAGCTCTCTAGAAATACACATCTATTAAGGTAACTAATGTAGAAACCATTACAATGGAGGGTAATATGCTCAAAACGAAAAAGAATCAACAGTTTACGAATTGGAAAGGACAACTATTCCGCTGTATCGTCGCAAGCTTTACAGCTGTGGGGCTTCTTGCTCTGGGGATGAACGCCGTAATTTTGTCTCAGGCACATGCAGACGCACCTGATGTTTCGGTACGCAACTGGTATTCCTATATGGGGATATCGGTACCCGAACTTAAGCCTTCCTGGACTGCACAAGTGGACAATTATTTGAATATGAACGAACCTTATATTGGTCATCATGCAGTAGCAGAAGAGGGTAAGGTATTCACTTTCGCCGATAGCAAACTGATTTCATTGGATGCAAAGACAGGTAAACGTCTATGGTCTTACGGAAAAGGATTAACACCCTATGTTGTTTATCATAATAATGTCATTTACGGTCTCACTGGGGATCATAAGCCTTATGCTTTGAACGCGAAGACAGGAAAAGCGATATGGCTATCAGGCTCATCCACCTGGATCGATACACGGAATCGTACAGAAATGTTAGTTCCAACTGGTGATACGCTTTATATTATCCAAGGCAGTACAACATTTGCTTTTGATATGAAGACGGGAAAGCTGAAGTGGAGGGCTGATGAGCCGCTTGGTGAAGGAAACGGTACCGACTACCTGGAGGAATCTAATGGCGTCGTGCTTCGAACCTTTTATGTACAGGGGGCACTTACGTCCATCCAACTAAATGCATATGACAAGAAGACAGGCAAAAAGTTATGGGACGATTTCGGTCAAGGAGAAGCACTTCAAATTAAAGACGGTCTCGTGTATTCGGTTGATTATCATTCTTCCAGACTGACAGAATATCAATCAAAACCGGAACGTAAAGTGAGTGTAAATGCCTATAACCTCAACACTGGCGTACAAAAGGGGAGCCTTGAATATAACTGGAAAATGAACGGTGATCCACCATATGACTATGGGTATGGGAGTGTATTTGCAAGCAATGGAAAGTTATACATTGAACAAGGAGATCGGGTAGCGGAATACAACTTCGACAAATATACATCTAATGCTGATCCACTTCGGACTTATCCTCGCCCTTTTTATAAAGAAAACGGGGTGTCGCTTGGTATCGTGCAGGAAAGGCTGATATACAAAAATGAAACAACGGGTGAACTAGCGGGCATCAAGCTGGTGAATGGACAGGAAATCAAGTGGTATGGCGACGCACCTGTTGCTCAGATTAGCGTGTACGGCAAAGGAATGTACCGGACGCAGCGTAACGGAACAATGTTCGGGATTAATATGTTGACTACTACACCAGTCTTTCGGGTAACCACCGGGGCAGATTTACACGAAGCGACACTGAAGACAGACGGTATGATCATAATACAGGCGGAGGGTAAACTCCTCGGTGTAAAGCTGCCCGCATCGCTGAGATAAGCAAAGACTAGTTGTGTTTCCATAAAAGAAAAGAATAAAGGTAGCCGGTCAGTGCGAACGGTTGCCTTTGTTTGTTTTTCATCTTCATAAAAGCAGAATTCATACTAAAGCGAAGAAGAAGCCAAAAAAATTTTTCCTCATGCGTGGCTTTTTCGCTTCCTCCGGTGTCTAATTAAATGTAAATCAAGAGGAGGTTCACCACCATGTCAGGAGCTCATGACACGAAACCTGTTTATCCGGATGAACAGGAAAGCATCACCATCTTTGAGAACACGTATGAACAATATCGTCAAAGAATCAGTAAATATTTCTCACTGAAATTGAATCCGTTGGTTGCAGATGATTTGACCCAACAGGTGTTTTTGAAAGCGGTCGAAAACATTCATAGCTTTAAAGGGTCCTCAAATTTATTCACCTGGATCTTTAAGATTGCTCAGAATACGGTGAAAAACGAATATCGCAGGTTATCGCGACAAAAAGAATCTCCTTATGATTTTACAGATTATGAATCCCAATCCATCTCCCTTGAATTTACGAAACATGTTGATATCCGAATTGATATTGGCTCCGCGTTAAAAAAGCTGGATGAGATTGATCAAGAAATTATTGCTTTACGCTTTTTCGTTGACTGCACCTTGCCTGAAATATCCAAGATTGTTGGAAGACGGGAGAGTGCAGTAAAGAACAGACTATACCGAGCTTTGGAGAAATTAAGAAAAGAACTGAAAGAGTGGGGGGACATTGCCATCATGTCTATTCAAGACCTGATTTCTATTGTAAATAAAGGTGTAAGCCACGAAACGAATGATCGTACAAAGAAAATGCATCAAGATTTGTTCGATGAGCTCAACAATAGTGTTGAACGAGTGTCGGCCAAATATAAACATCATCCATCACAAAAGGTAGTTATTGAAATTTATCCTGATTTGCCAACGTTCCATCAAGCTGTCGGCGAAACAGATGCCCCCAATTGGTTTATGGGCACATATGAAGGGCGCATTCTGAAAATTGTATCTCCGTTGAACCCGGGACCGGAGCATACGTATCAATCCATTCTGAAAGGCACAGTCCACTTGTTCGCCATGTGGCTAATCAGCGATATTAATCCTGCAGCTCCGAAATGGATCAGACAGGGTATTGGTGGATATGAAGCTAAACAGATGTCCCAAGATTTCATTAAAGGTTCGACGGAAGATAGCATTCGCAACCAGACCATTCCATCTTTTGATGAATTAAATAACGATACGTGGGATTTTGAAACGATGAAAGGCTTTCAATTCTCTTATATGATGGTGGAATTTGTGGTTGAGCGATACGGAATAGAGGCATTAAACAAACTGATACGTAATCCTCAAGATTTCGAAGGGATCTTTCAATGTACTAAGTCTGAATTATATAAGCTATGGGTGGAATATATCAAAATATAATTTGAATACCTTTGAAATGTTAAGTCCGGTGATGAACCGGGCTTTTTTGTGTTGAGATGCCTTTTGAGAGAAAGCTTCTATGTAATAGATGTTTTATAATCGTTTGTTATATATGCCTCCAATGGTCTATTCCGTATAATTCGTTGTAGCTTGGATTCGCTTGCGGATATTTATGGAGGAGGCCAATGATGACATTTTTTCAAAATGGAACGAATGAGGAGCTACAATTACTGCTCGTTCAGGCGAGAAGTGTTTGTCTAAGGGCATTAGATCAGTATGAATTAGCATGGGATTGTATACATTTCATTCAGTTGTCAGATACCATCACGTACAAAATCGATACAGCTCCATCGAAAAGCTATTTACTTCGCATTCATTCCAATCGGCTAAGTAAAGAGGCTATCCGTTCGGAACTTACTTTGCTTCAATCACTGGGCACATCCAATAATCTCTACGTACCTCAGGGTGTAGTGAGTCGCGATGGCTCGTATGTTTTGTTCATGGAGGCAGAAGAAGCGGGAATGTACTTTTATGTTACGATGATGAAATGGGTAGACGGAGAGCATATGGACGGAAATGAGGTTAATGAACGTTGTGCATACCGTATAGGCTCTATGGCCGCAGATCTCCATGAAGCAACAGCCCGTTTTGTACCATCTGTTGATTTTGCTCGGCCCACATGGGGCGAAGAAAGTTTTAAAGTTGATATGGCCAAGCTGAGACGTTATTACACAAGGTTTTTATCCGATCAGGCATGGAAGACGTATCAGAAAGCATCCCGTAAAATATTATCCCAACTTGCAGACTTGGATCAGAATCCACAGCATTACGGAATCATCCACGGAGATTTACATATTGGTAACATCGTATTCAACGATGAACAACCTAATCCAATTGATTTTGGCCGATGTGGCTATGGATATTATCTTTACGATATAGCAAACACGATATTAGGGCTTTTTCCCGCACAGCGTTGGGAGTTCATCAGAGGTTATGAAAGTGTAAGAACACTGCCAACAGATTATGCTGAGGTTCTGGAAAGTTTCTTTATCATGTGCATGATTGAGAACTACAGCCATCATTCGTCCGACCCTAGAGAAACATCACGAATAATAGATGAGCAACCGTACGCACAAGCATGTATCAGAGAATATTTAATGAATGCTCCATTTCTCTTCAATGGGATAGAAGTGCAGGAAGTCACCTAAATGGTGGCTTTTTTCATAAACAGATCGTTACGGAGCAATACAAGATAGACAACTATCACCGAAATGAATATCCTGAAATCAGCGCATCAGCTTCTTATATTGCTCGATTATATCCTTGTATTTATGAAGTTATAAGAAGTAACAGATTTAATTTTTAGTGTAAGGTCCTACTTGTTTCTGTGAAAATGGATGACTGGAGTTCTTGTTTTTAAGCCACATGTTACCTTTCACAATTAATATATACACAGCTACGACAAAATAAATGGTGCTCAAAATCCAATTTGTTGGTGTTAATATATTTTGTTCATAGGTATATTTAATGTACCAGATCCCAATGGGCAAATGCAGAAATATCGCTGAAAACAATCCGGGATTGTACAGGCTTCTTGTTTTTATATTAGCGAAGATGCCATGCCAAATAATCTGAAAAAAACCCATCAATATAGGCGCCAGACCCAGCCAAACAATGGAAGGGAAGAATACACCCGGCAAATAAAATATATAGGCGATAATCAGATTAATAATCATAGCTGATTGCTGATTTAGCGGATATCTCTCAGGTGCATCACTATGGAACAAAGCTTTATTAAATAAGCCTGCAAAATAACCCGGCCAACGGTATTCTTCGAATTGATGCAGGAGTATGGCAACAAAACTTAACCATAAAATGCTGTTAACACGCGGCAACGTTCCCCAATTCATAGTGACATAAATGCATACAAGTAATGCAATGATCAATCCCAAGTCCTGCCAATGTTTTCGTAACATGTTCATCTGAATGACCTCCAAAAATGTTTTTTAATGAAAGTATTTTTCAAAGAGCAAGTCAATTTGTTCATCTATCGGTGCGATCTTCACAGAGGCTCCTTTTTCCAGAATAGGACTCATTAGTGCTGGGAGAAAAAGCGCTCCAAAAATTTGCGTCATCATTGTGGTCAGTCGCTCCGGTTGTTGTTCTCCGGTTAACTCTTTTAACGTATTTTGAACCTTGGGGAATCCCATTACATTTAAAATTGAACCGTACTCCTGCTGAGAATCGAGGTCTGCTGAACCCATGAGAATAATTCTGGATAACAATTCGGGGTACTCACGGATGACTTGCAAATAATTCACCAAAAATTGCTTTAATCGTTCTCGGGCGGGGATGGAAAATTCGTCAAGTATATCAAAGGTATGCTGAAAGCTACTCAGAATCATTTTAATAGATTCGCTAATCAGATTTTCTTTGGAGCCGAAGTAATAGTTAACAAGGGAGACATTTGTACCGGAAGCTTCAGCAATTTTCCGTATGGTGATGCTTTCAAAGCCATTTTGTTTGGTGAACTCCAGCGTAGCTTGCATGATCTTTTCTTTGGTTTCACTTTTTTTGTCTGGTTCCATAGTAACCCTCCTACAAGTGGTTTAAACAATGTTTTAAACGTTGTTTAAACTCATATTAGCACTTATTCTCAATATTGCAAGACATAACTTTCACGTTTTGTTGAACTAAAAGCGCTATACCTGTGGTATGTTTTACCTAGGGATATCCCGCTTTAATGTGAGAGGAGATTGTATGCCACAAGTGAAAAAGGTAATCCGAAGCAAGTGGTTCCTATGGATAACGGGTGTTGTCGGTATTTTGATCGCTGCATTTTGCGTACTATCCTTCATCCTCGTAAATTCGGTATCGGCTACTTTCGAAGTCGGAAGTGTTGAAGAAAAATATGCTCTATCCGGCACATACGAGGTAGATACACTGGAGATCAAGGACAAACAAGGCGAGAAGCTCTACAGGGTTTATTCTCCGCAATCAACGGATGTCTTGCACCCGCTCATCGCTTGGGGCAATGGAACGGGGGCATTACCTGACAATTATGATCAGTTGTTAAGACACCTGGCCGGTTGGGGATTTATTGTCATCGATACATATAGCCAAACCACGGGTACAGGAAAAGAAATTATGGCTGCGATTGAATATATGCTCAGTGAAAATGAAGCGACGGTCAGCCCGTTCTACCACAGGATCCAAAAAGATCGAGTTGGTGCGGCAGGGCATTCGCAGGGATCAACGGGTGTGATTAACGCTCATACGAATTTTGAGAATGGGGATCTCATCAAAACGGTTGTATCGATTGCTCTGCCTGATCTGAAATATTGTGATCCAGAGGATGTGTATGATACATCAGCGCTGAAGGTACCATTTTTTGTTATAGGGGGAACCCGAGATTTTATCATCTCCCCGTCAGATTCCAACCAATTGGCCTTACGTAATGCCAAACCGGATCTTCCGGCCTTAATGGCTATGGCTAAGGGCGCTGCACATACAGCGATAGAGCAGGATGGCGGTCAGCATCGAGGTTATTTGACAGCTTGGATGAGATATCAATTAATGGATGATTCGGAGGCAAGTGGTGCTTTTGTTGGCAATAATGCTGAAATAGAAGCGAATGATCATTGGAAGGACGTTACTTCCGCAAATTTGCAATAGTTATCGTTCACATCATTCGAAGGACCCTTCCCATTTCGGGAAGGGTCCTTCTTCAATAAATGAACTGAACATCATGTAGAGACAATAAATCGCAGTTTAATACACACTGCAACTGTCAAAAAAGTAGATTTCATTCGTTTACTATAAACGTTTTCAGAAAATTGAGCTTGTTTAACTTCAGGCGAAGGTTTCTATGATTTCGCCTTTGCTGTTGACTGTCTGGGAATAAGCATCGTGGGTAACTTAACCTGAAGGTACTCGCTGCTAGGATTCTCTACTTGTTTCAGGATGACTCTGCCCGCTTCTCGTCCAAGCTCAAGTTCCTGCTGGACCACAGCCGTAGGCGGAATAATACAGTAGTCCGGAAATTCCACATCATCGAAGAACACGACGGATAAATCTTCCGGTACAGAGATTCCCATCTGCATCGCCGCTTGAATAACATGAGGGCTGAAATTGGAGGAAAGAAGGGCTGTCATCTGCGGATTCGCCTGTAAAAACTTCTGAATCATCATGATAACCTCTTCATCACTGTCACTCATGGCCAGACGTGTCATCTGTATACTCCGATCAATCAGAATATGACGGTCCTCCAAGGCTTTCTCATATCCATGCAATCTATCCTCAATACTCGATGTGCCCTCAGCTAGAGTGGAAATAAAGCCAATTCGACTATGTCCAAGTTCATGAAGATGGTTAACTGCCTGAATAGCCGCCTCATGGTTGTCCGAGCTGATAGAGTTGGTCTCCACCCCTTTTAGATTGCGGTCCAACAGGACAAGGGGGAAGCGATTTAGCGTAAGCGCAAGAATCTCATTATTATAGTGCTCACCCTCAACGGGATAGATAATTAGTCCTTTGACACCTGCCTGTTTCATTTCCTGGATTTTGATAATCTCCGTCTCTTGTGAATCATTTGTTTTGGCGAATAACAATTGATAGCCATTCTCTGAAAGGGTGTCCTCAATTCCGCTCAGCAGATTGGCGGTAAACCGATTGTCGAGACGGGGGAGAAGGAACCCGATTGTTGGCACAGTGAGCTGCTCTTTAACCGCTGAAGTGATGTTGCGAATTTCCTCCGGGCTGTGATCGTTAACAAAGGTGCCTTTACCTTGAAGTCGGTAGACCACCCCTTTATCGACCAGAGCGGTAAGCGCATTTTTCACCGTTATACGGCTCACACTGAATTGTTCAGCCAGTTCATTTTCGGAAGGAATTCTACTCTCTGGTTTCCAATTCCCGCTTCGAATCTGGTCAATGATATATGTCTCGATTTTCTTGTACATTGGCTTGAAGGTTCTCACCATCGCATTTTATCTCCATTCACTATTAGTTCGTTCTAAATATATTATATTAATACAACATATACAAGTGCTAAAAATCAATATCAAGTGAGTAAGACAAGAAGATTTAAATTACAAACAAATATGATAAAAAAACCTTATGAACAAACAACTTATTAGGAATATTCCATCTAAGGTTGTATCTAAAAATAAACATTTACAAGTAAAAGTATGTTGTTTATATTGTTTTTAAAGTTTGTTGGATGAAGCGTTTCCAACGATCCTTCACAATCTTATCCATGCCAAAAATTTTATCTCACATGTTCCTGAATTCAAAAAGGGGGTGCAGCGTTTCTTAATGGCAATTGGTAGCCGTGAAATATTCATTAAGCTAGGAATGATCAAAATTCAAAGATAAGGGTGGTTGCAGGATGAAAAAAAGAGCAGGCATGATCGTTACTTTGTTAACTGTTTTCTCACTCATTGTAAGCGCTTGCGGTGATGCGCAATCCGGAGGAACAGAATCCAATTCGAGTAAGGAGCTTACGATGTGGACGTGGAAGGTTGCTTACACGCCAGGAATTGAAGCTGCAGCAAAATTGTATGAAGAGAAAACGGGGATCAAAGTGAAGCTGGAGACCTTTACACCAGATGATACGTACCGCCAAAAGTTCCAGGCAGCAGCGAACTCCAAAAATTTGCCGGATATCGTCAACTGGTGGGCAACGGCGGGAGATTCCATTGAGAACTCGGTGCTTGAACTGTCTGGTGAAGTGGATGATGAGCTGTTGAACAGTTACTACAGTGCTGCAATGGACCCGATCATTGTTACGCAAAGTCAGGTTGACTCCTGGAAAGAAGACAAGAATGCCACTACGATTCAAAAGTCATTGAAAACTGGTCAGTTCTACGGACTGCCGCTCGATATCGGAGGATTCTTTACTTTCTATGGAAACAAGAAGCTGATCGAAGAAGCAGGGCTGACAGCGGAAGCACCAAAAACGTGGGAAGAATTCGTCACAATGATGGAGACCGTCAAAGAGAAAACAGGCACTCCTGGGCTTGTATTTGGTGCAAAGCTGCCTGACCTATGGGAAAACTGGGCCGGTTCGGCACTGTCCATCATGCTGAACGAACCTCAGGGTTATATTGATCTGCTCGAAAGAAAATCCAAACTAAGCGACCCTTCCAATCTGCCGGTTGTGAAAGCGATGGAGACATTGGCAAATAAGGATTTGCTTATGCCGGGAATTTTATCAACGGATATTGATGGAGCAGACCAGGCTTTTGCTGCTGGCAAAGCCGCTTTCGATCTTGGTGGTTCCTTCACGATGTCTACGTTACTCGCTATGGGAATGAGTCCTGACGATATTTTCACCTTCCCTGTACCACCGCTTGAAGGGTCGAAAATGAACAGCTGGACGACTGATCCATTCACATTAACGATGTTGTCGGTGAACAAGGATTCGCAGAACAAGGCTGAAGCGCTTGATTTCATTAAATTCCTGACGGGTGATCCGGATGCTGCTGTTGCTTTTGCCAATGCGGCATATACCGTACCTGCTCTGAACTTGGGTGATCGTGCCAAGGATCTGGATCCGAACCTGAAATCAATTTCAGATGCGTTCGCTGCCGAACCTGGTCCATTCAGTCAAGCTTCACCGGCGATTAATACGTATCGTGGCAAGCATAAAGAGTGGGAAGTGTACGCCCAGTCCATGCAATCCATGATCGAGAAAAAGATGACTGCTGAACAAGTCGCCAAGAAGTTCGACGACACCATGGAAAGTTTGAAAGCGAGCGGGAACTAGTACAACCAAAGTAATTGGCGAGACCCGCAAGGGTCTCCCGATTGCCAAATTGAGAGCAAAAGGTGATTGATCATGATAAAAAGTCGAAATAAGTGGATGCCGTATCTTTTTTTACTGCCCGGTGTGCTTTTGTTTCTTGCCATCGGCGTGTATTCGGTCGGATTCTCGATCATGCTCAGTTTTTATAACTGGTCCGGGATCGATTTTTCCACCGCACGGTTTGAAGGTTTGGCGAATTTTCGTCAGTTCCTGCTGGGTGATGATCCGATTGTAACCCGAAATTTCTATAATGCCGTTCTGCACAATCTGATCATTGCGGTTTCACAGGTTGTGGTTGTCGTTCCGATCGCACTTGTGCTGGCATTTGTACTGCAAAATACAAAAGCAGCCACTTGGTACCGGACGATTTATTTTCTGCCGATGATCGCATCTGGCGTAGCTATCTTTTATGTATGGAAAGGCTTGTTTGAACCAAGTGGAGCATTCAACTCTCTCTTCCTATGGATGGGCTTGGATTTCCTAGCGGTACCTGGTGGGATGCTTGGGAGTTCGTCCACTTCTTTACTCGGTATTATTTTGACATCGATATGGGGTGGTCTGCCAGGAACACTGATTCTGTACTACGCTGGTCTGACTTCCATTGATCCAACACTCTATGAAGCGGCAAGTGTAGATGGTGCCAAGAAAACAACCATGATATTGAAAATTACTTGGCCGTTACTGAAGCCAATCACACTGATTGCCGTCATTCAGATGGTGAACGGGGCATTCCAGGCCTTTGAGAATGTGTTCATCATGACAGGCGGCGGCCCGGCTGGCAGTTCGGAAGTTATTGGTACACTCGTGTACCGTACCGCTTTCCTCAACAATGATTATGGTCTGGCCAGCGCAATCGGGTGGGTTTCATTCCTGATTACAGGTGCCATCGCCATATTCAGTATTCGCTCATTCAAGGCAGACATCTAAAAGGAGGAGCACATGGTCAAATATATTAAGCATATCATTCTAATCCTGTACGGATTGACCTGCTTGTATCCTTTTGTCTGGATGATCGGCACTTCGCTGAAGACATCACAGGATGCATTAGCCAATCCACAGAGTCCGTTTCCACAAGCCGCACCGATGTGGTCCACATTCGGGGACGTATGGAATAAATTGAACTTCTATCAGTTTTTTATAAACAGCGTGATCGTAAGTGCAGTCGTAATTATAGGTGTCATTCTCATCTATACCATGATGGCCTATTCGTTTGCCAAATTTGTCTATCGGGGCAAAAAATTTATCTACTATACGTTTATTGCATTACTGCTCGTTCCAGGTGTAACGACATTGATTCCGCTTTATATCAACATGACTAATCTGGGTTTGCAGAACACGTACATTGGTATGATCCTGCCCATGATTAACGGTGCTGCACCATTCGCCATTTTTCTATTCACCAGTTATTTCCGCACGATCTCACATGAGCTATATGAGAGTGCCGTGCTGGATGGATGCAACAATTTTAAAATCTACTACAGAATCTATTTGCCATTGGCCTTGCCTGCGATCGGAACCATTGCCATTCTGAACTTTATCGGAAGCTGGAACAATATTTTGTGGCCGATGATCATTGTGGATAGCCGGGATATGTTTACGTTGCCGATGGGACTCATGTATCTGGATTCTTCTTCATTCAAGAAATGGAATGAACTCATGGCAGGGGCTTTAATTACAGTCATTCCAATCCTGCTTGCTTTCCCGTTCATGCAGAAGATGTATGTCAAAGGAATGACGGTAGGTTCTGTGAAAATGTAATTTTTTGATGGTGCGTTATAGCAAATACACAACAACTAAATCATACAAGATTGGAATGAAATGAATGACTACAAAAACCGCGCATATTGTCGCACATTCTCACTGGGACAGGGAGTGGTATCTATCCTTCGAGAAGCACCGAATGTTACTCGTTCAGCTTATGGAGGATTTAATTGAGACGTTTGAAAAAGACCCGGAATTTACGAGCTTTCACCTAGATGGGCAATTTATTGTGCTGGAGGATTACCTGGAAATTATGCCGCACCGATCGAATCAGGTCCGCAAGTTAATTGAACAGGGCAAGTTGATCGTTGGTCCCTGGTACATCCTTCAAGATGAATTCCTCGTCAGCAGTGAAGCTAATGCGCGGAATCTGTTAATTGGTATTCAGGCCTCTGAACAAATGGGGGGATATGCCAAAATCGGATATTTCCCGGATTCCTTCGGCAATATGGGTCAAGCACCACAGCTCATTAGTCAGGCGGGCATTGAGGTAGCTGTATATGGACGGGGAGTAAAGCCGGTCGGGTTCAATAACGAGATTCAGTCTGGCAACGAACATACCTCCAAATACTCGGAGATGTATTGGGAATCACCCGACGGTACTCGTGTACTGGCGATCCTGTTCGCCAATTGGTACAACAATGGCATGGAGATCCCGGTGGAACCTGGGAAGGCGAAATCTTACTGGGCCGAACAGCTGGCTGCGACAGAAGAGTTTGCTTCAAGTTCGGAACTCTTGTTCATGAACGGATGTGACCATCAGCCGCTCCAAAAGGATCTGACACAAGCGTTAAAGACGGCCGCCGAGATTATGCCAGATGTGACGTTTCGTCAATCCAGCTTTCCTGAATACATTCAGGCTTTGCAAAAAGCGAAACCACAGTCACTGGACGTCATTCGTGGTGAACTTCGAAGCCAATGGGATGACGGCTGGATCACACTTGTAAATACAGCTTCAGCAAGGGTATATATCAAGCAGCAAAATGTAAAAAGCCAGACGTTACTGGAGAAAGTGGCTGAGCCGCTGGCAGTCATGGCCTCTCTGTCCACAGGCACTTATCCACGCCATGAGCTGTTATATGCCTGGAAAACGCTGCTGAAAAATCATCCTCATGACAGCATCTGCGGGTGCAGTGTGGACGAAGTCCACAGGGAAATGATGACTCGATTTGCCAAGTCGCAAGAAGTGGCTGAAGCTATATCGGTTCAGAGTGCTCGTAGTATAGCTGAATCCGTGGATACCTCTGGCTTTACCGCAGATGTTGCGCTGCCTTTTGTAGTATTTAACACCTCGGGACATCTTCGATCCAATGTAATTGTAGCGAGGGTGGACGTTGAGCGACGTTACTTCGATCACCAGCCTCCGCATGAAAAGTATCAGGAATTCAAGCATGAATATGAAGCCTTTAACCCGAACGAATGGGTGGTATTGAACTCGGAAGGCAAGCAAGTGGAAGCCGTAATCACATCTGTTGGACCGACATTTGGATATGATTTGCCGGATAACCGGTTCCGTCAACCATACTGGGCGTATCAAGTGGATGTGGAGCTTCACGTCCAGAACATCCCGGGTTTTGCATATCACACTTTTGCGCTTGTGCCTCAGAGTGCCGTTGCAGATGCTGTGGCAAATGAGTCAATAACCCCTGAACTTGTTGCAGGAGAGCAAGGGATGGAAAACGCTTATCTGCGTGTCGAGATTGCGGGGGATGGATCGTTTACTATGTTGGATAAAGTGAACGGTCGTAATTATACAGGGCTTGGCATTTATGAGGATACCGGGGATATCGGAAATGAGTACATGTACAGACAACCGGATCAGGAAGCACCGCTGACTACGAAGGGATTGCCTGCCCAAATTAAGCTGGTGCATCATACACCTCTTAAAGCCGTTTATGAGATCGTGCATAATTGGAAGCTCCCGGTCGGCGCAGATAAACTGCTGGATGAAGAGATCCGCTCCATGGTTCCGTTTCGTTACCGGAAATCCCGGCGGCTTGATGAAACAAGGGAAGTGACCATTCGTACAGAGCTGAGCCTTGAAAAAACGGGTCGTTCCGTTGGCATTAAAAGCTATATCGATAACACGGTTCAGGATCATCGTATTCGCATGCTGTTCCAAACCGGACTCGAAGCAAGTCACGTTACCGTTGACTCTATTTATGAACTGGCGCAGCGTCCGATACAGCCGGAAGCAGCATGGAGCAATCCTAGCAATGCACAGCATCAAAACGCGTTTGTCAGCATCAGTAATGGTCGTGAAGGGCTGACGATTGCGAATAAAGGTCTGAATGAATATGAAGTGTTGGCTAATCAGAGCACCATAGCTGTGACACTGCTTCGCGGTGTTCGTGAGCTTGGAGATTGGGGCGTATTTGCAACACCTGAGGCCCAATGTCTCGGACAGCATATGCTGGAAATGGAGCTCATCTCACATGATCTGGATGTTATTCAGTCCGATGCTTATGTGCAAGCGTACCAATTCCCGGTACCCTGGACTGTTCAACAGACAGGTGTACACGGCGGCACGTTACCCGCTACCCACGAGTTTTTGCAATGGGAGGGCGATCATCTCGCATTTAGTGCACTTAAACGGGGCGAGGCCAATGATGACCTGCTGTTCAGGGTGTTCAATGTATCATCTGAGACCACTTCACTGAAGGTAACGCCTACGTTTAAAGCTAAGGAAGTGTACGAAAGCACCATTGTTGAAGAGCAAGGTGGAGCCATAAAGGCAGCTGATAATGGACGTTATGTTTTGGGAGTGGGATCGGCAAAAATTCAGACGATTGGCATTCAACCCACAACAAGTTTCATATAAGCAAGCCAGTTTAGAGAGTTCTCTCCACTGCTGCGGATTGAAAACGGATGCATCATGTTCCACATACGACAACCCTGTTTTCGTGCAGCTTGATTACATGATCAAGTTAATGGGAGGTATATTGTGAACAAACGATTAAGGTCAGGTGCCAGATGTACTATTTCAGTGCTGTTGACGATTGTCATGCTATGTTCGGGACTTTACATCACACCAGCAACCACACACGCGGCAGCAGAGAGGGAAGATCATATTGAACAAGGAGATGTTCCTCTAAATGATGTGTCTTCTGACTCGGTAAGTATAACGCTCGGAGAAGCCCCTGTTCAGCAGGGTATAGCTGCTCGTCCCGGCGATGGACCTCCAGCAGGTCTTCAAGTGGGGGCGCTTGACGGTAAGGCGTATTGGAAAACCAATCAGACGGTGAATCCATCGAATCCGGCGGGTAATATCCTGTATTTTTACTTCAATGTTGCAGATGAATATCTGTTTGAAAATACCGATCAGGACGTATTCGTCACTGTTGAATATTACGATACCGGTAGTGGCGCTATGGTTCTCCAATACGATTCGAAGCAATCCAGTTTCAAGGATGCCCCTTTGTTCCGGTATGAAAACACGGGAACGTGGAAGTCGCATACCTTCAAGCTGAGTGATGCCAATTTCGGTAACCGCACGCATGAAGCGGATTTTCGAATCGGGGTTAGCGGCGCAGGCGCGCCAGCCAACAATCCGGAACTTCATCTGGCCAAAGTAACCGTCCATAAGCAACCTCAGCAGCAGGCGGGTGCTCAGACCAAGGTCTATGAAACGGAATTCCCTACATCAGATATCGTCATTGCAGATCGGAGCGTAACCGATTATGGAGCAATAGGGGACGGAGTTTCAGACGATACTCAAGCGTTCAAGGAAGCGCTGGCAATAGCGGGAAATCAAGGCGGCGGAGTTGTGTTCGTGCCATCCGGAACCTATAAATTAACCGGAGAGCTGGTTATTCCAACAGGCGTTACGCTTCGCGGAGATTGGGGGAATCCCGATGAGCATGACGGATTAGTCAAAGGAACGATCCTTGCTGTATATGGTGGCAAAGGTCAATCTAACGGGAACAGCTTCATTAAGCTGGAGCCTTCAAGTGGGGTAACACATTTGTCTATTTGGTATCCCGAACAGAATATGAATAATCCGGTGGCCTATCCATGGACGATGGAGCAACTACCTGGTGACAGTGCCACGGTGAAAAATGTAACACTCGTCAATGCGTACCAGGGGATTAAGATTGGCCCGGAGTGGAACGAACTTCATTATGTGAAGGATGTATACGGCACTACACTGAAAACCGGTATCTTTCTGGATTTCACAACAGACATTGGGAGACTGGAAGAGCTTCACCTGTCCCCGGATGTATGGGCGAACTCAGGTTTGCCAGGAGCTCCTGAACGGACACAACTGCGTGAATATATGACACAGCAGTCAGAAGGCATCGTAATGGGACGTTCGGATTGGGAGTACATGTCGAATATTCATATTTCGGGTTATAAAATAGGTATACGAATTACGACGAGAACAGGCAGCCTCGAAACAGCCAATGCGCAGCTGTACAAGATCCAGATCGACGATTGCAATGTAGCGCTGAAGATTGAAGGTGTCAATGATTATGGATTGCTGGTGACGGACAGTCAATTCGAAGCGAGTGCTGGTCAGAATCCTATTGCCATTTATGCAACGGAAGGTTTTCACTCCATTGCCCAGTTTAACAGCGTTACGGTGGGTGGGGAGCCCAAACATGCGGTTGTGAATGAAGGGCGTGGAACGCTGTCTTTTGAGAGTAGTTCCTTCGAGAATTGGGGTGAAGGAAGCGGAGATTATGCCATCGTTGCCAAGAGTGGTTCGCTTATACTGGGCAGTTCTACCTTCGCCAAGCCAGATCGGCATCTGCTTCTTCAGGGAGATGTGGCAACAATTAATGCCATTCATTCCGGATATGAAGGGAATCTTGCGGTGAACGACCAAAGTACATTGGCGGAACTGAACATCCATCAGGAAGAAGGTTTGGTATTGGAAACCATCCCTGACGTTCCTTCTGTGGACATTGCTGCACAACCCAAGCCAGGTACTCGTGAATTGTTTAACGTGGTGAGCCAGCCCTATCTGGCTGATAACACAGGGAGTGCTGATTCATCCCAGGCGATCCAACAAGCATTAAATGATGCGGAGGCGGCAGGTGGGGGAACAGTTTATATGCCGGCTGGCATATACCGCGTTGAGCAGGCATTGGTGGTCCCAACGGCTGTGGAACTGAGGGGTAATTATGATGTGCCCCATCATACCATCGGTAATGGAACGGTAATTTTCACGAATTATGGAGAAAACGACCCCGATGCCGATGCATTCATTCAACTGGAGGAAGCAGCAGGGTTACGCGGATTATCTGTTTATTACGATCAGCAAACATGGTCTGATACCCATCCAGTGAAGCCATATGCCTGGACTGTGCAAGGCCAAGGGAAGAACATATATCTGATCGATACAACCTTGGTTAATCCATATCAGGCTGTTGACTTCGGAACTTATGATACAAGCGGTCATTATATCGATTATGTAGCTGGATCTCCGCTCAAGGAAGGCATATACCTTGGAGGCGGGTCTGACGGGGGATATATGCGGAATGTGCAGTTCAACCCGCATTATTATGGTCGGAACAATTATCCGAATCATCCATCCAATGATGAAGAATTTAATCAAATTTGGAATTATCAAAAAGAGAATTTGGACGCCTTCCGTATTGGTGATGTTACCAATCAGGTTATTTTCAATACATTTGTGTACGGTTCAAAGTACGGTATTCATTTTGAAGAACAGAATGGAAGAAGGCCCGAAGCTGTCGTTATTGGTCATGGCACCGATGGCAGCAAAAAGGGAGCCGTATTACAACATGCGGGATCAGCAGGTCTTTCGTTTATCAACACAGAGCTTGTTTCCATGAGTACAACAGACAAGGTTTACGTGGAGGTTGGGCCAAATTTTGGATCGAAAGCAGTGTTCTTCAATACGTCCATGTGGGGAGACACAACAAGGTCCTTTGATATTCACGGAGGAGATATCCGCATACAGCAGGGCAACTTCACGAACGTTGGTGAAATCGGCATTAACGCCATTGGTGGTGATATTACCCTCTACAATTCCTATTTTCAACAGCCTCGTACGAATCATGTGGTTGCAGGTCCAGATATAGAGAAGATGGTGATATCCAACAACCTGTTTAATGGCGGTTTTCAAATTGAGAATGAGGCACCTCCTGGAAAAGTGACGGGTACAAATCTGTTTCCTTTAGGGCTCAAGTTGAACCAGCTGGGGTATGATCCATCCAAACCTGGTGAACCTGGAAGCACGCTGACTTTGACGAATATTGCAGGTGCGGCTTTGCTGAAAGGGCAGATCGAATTGATTGAGCCGAGTGGGTATCATGGGATGTTTAAGCCAGTTCGTTTTGAAGGACTCGGTATTGGAAAAAGCATGGATGCGGCGCTTCCCTATATATCAAGTGACTTGCTCAAATTCAGAGTAACGCTTGAGAACGGGTTCCGTTATGACACTTCAGTCAAGCTTTCACAATCCTTTGCTGCGAAGAAGGATGCTGTTGGAACGTTGCCGTTCATTGAGGTGTCCAGTCCGGAGCATTACAACAGCGTCGGTGGAAGCTGGGGAGGACCGAATGATCTCAGTATTCAAGCTAAAGCAAGTTGGGATTCGGAAAATCTGGTACTCAAGGTAGACGTCAAGGACGATGTTCACCATCAATCCAATACTAATGGCGACATATGGCAGGGGGACAGCTTGCAGCTGGGTATTGATCTTGGCAAAGAAGATGGGGCCGCAAGCAAACAGGTGAATGAGCTTGGTTTTGCAGTGAATCAGGAAGGTGTCATCACGAAATGGAGATGGAGAGCTCCGGAAGGTGTTGCTACAGGTATATTGGAATCCGCTTCCGCTACCATTATCCGGGATGAGACGACCCATATTACGCATTATGAAATTACGTTGCCTTTCGCTGCACTTCATCAGGAAGGGTACACGTTCCGACCGGATAAACCCATAGGCTTTGCATTGCTTGTCAATGAAAACGATGGGGAAGGGCGATCAGGCTTTATGGAGTTTAATGGAGGAATCGGTACAAGTAAAGATGCACGATTATTCGGAAACTTGTACCTGCTCACGGGTGATTATGTGACATTGCTGGAGAAATCGGCTGAGGTGAGTGTTCGTACTGCGGAGCAAAAGAAAGATGTTACCTCTTTAGATACAGCATCCAACTTTGTCAATCTGCTACCGGGTGGAACGTTGAAGTCATCATTACTTGCGAGACTCGCTGCTCTTACATCAGGTTCCAATCCAAACCCCGGGGGACCAAATCCACACCCTGGCTCGGGTTCGGGATCAGAACCAGGCGCTGGGGCAGGCTCTACGACTGGAGGGAAGAAAGAAGAAACACCTGCCACTCCTAAGGCTACATTGCAGCTCCAGCCCAAGCTGGATAAGTCTGCTACATTGGCAACAGCCGAGCTCACCAACAAGATGATGGAGGAAGCCTTCCAGCGCATCACTCCTGATCAGGACGGGAAAAAGAAGCTGATTGTGGATTTGGAATATGTGGATGGTGCTCAAGGTTATGCTCTGACACTTCCATCGAGCTTTTTGCAGGAAACATCGTCTACTCAGTGGCTGGAAATTCGAACAGCATTGGGAGGACTTCTGGTTCCGAGCAGTTTGCTCGTCAATACCAAAGAAAAGCTTGGAGAGAGTATTACCTTGGAACTAAGCAAGGCGGACCAAAGCCATTGGAGTGCCAAAATGAAATCAGACTTCGGAGAGAAGCCTGCGATTACATTATCTGTGATATCGAATGGCAAATCTGTTGCCTGGCAAAATCCCATGACGCCAATCACAGTACGTTTACCTTATCAGCCTAACGAAACTGAACTTCTGGACCCGGAAAAACTCGCAGTGCGACGTATAACGGAGGACGGACAAGTGATCTCCGTTCCGAATGGGAAGTTTGATGAAAAATCGGAGCAAATGGTATTTAAAGCACGGCAAAACGGGGTTTACACAATTACACATGATAATCAAACATTCCAGGATATCCGGCAGTTATCCTGGGCCCGCCATGCCATCGAAGTTCTGGTGTCCAAAGGGGTCATTCGTGGAATGTCAAAGGCAGAATATCAGCCTCAATCCATGATCCGCCGAGCGGATTTCATAACGTTGCTCACCAATGCCTTGGAACTATATTCAGAGCAGGCAACAAACGTGAAACGCTTCGTGGATGTTCCTGAGCATGTTTATTACGAACAGTCCGTGAATACCGCCAGAACACTGGGTATCATTCAAGGATCAGGGGCCAATCTATTCTCGCCAGCGTCTCCAATTACCCGGGAAGAAGCAGCGATTATGATCTACCGAGCTATGGAAGTTATCGGGATGCAGCCTCTTCCTGAAGGTGAATCCGGTCTGGATGATTATAAAGATAAGCACTTGATCAAGGCTTATGCCCGCGATGCCATTGATTCGTTAACCAGATCAACCATTATGGAAGGGAGTAATGGCCATTTCCATCCGGAAAATACACTGACTCGTGCTGAGACAGCAGTGCTACTGTATCGCTTATACAACCGTTTGCCTTAAATCTTTCAGGAGGATCGAAATGGAGCAGAGGAGAGTGAACGCATGGCTAAAATTACACGGATAGAATGTATACGCACAAGGCACGACGGAAGCTGGACAATTGTGAAGATTTCGACAGATCAGGATGGTCTTTACGGACTGGGGTCTGCTTCTGATCTTTATAACCCCGAAGCGGTGGTACAGGTCATAGAACAATTGCTGGCACCATTACTCTTGGGGAGGGATGCATCTCAAATTGAAGATTTGTGGCATCTCATGCATATGAGCGGATATTGGAGAAACGGGGCAATTCTTCATACAGCCATTGGTGGAATTGACATGGCTCTGTGGGATATCAAGGGCAAGGAAGCGAATTTGCCGGTTTATCAATTGTTAGGAGGCGCCTGCCGTGCGGCGGTTCCCTGTTACGGCCATGCCGGAGGCGCTGATATCAGCGAGTTGAAAGAAGATGTATCTCGTTTTATGGAAGAAGGGTATACGGTCATTCGAGTGCAGATGGGAGGCTACGGTGGCGGGGGATTTATCAGCGGCAAGGAAGCGAATTTACCACGCGAGCCATGGAGCAGCGGTCCTGTATTCGATGAACATGCGTATCTGCATGCCATCCCTGACATGTTCGAGAAGCTTCGTCTGGAATTTGGCAATGGGATTCAGTTTACCCATGATGTGCATGAACATCTGTCTCCCATTCATGCCATTCAGCTGTCGAAACGACTTGAGCCCTATCATCTTTTCTTTTTGGAGGATGCACTTGCTCCGGAACAGATCGGATGGTATCGACAGCTTCGTCAGCAGAGCGCGACGCCGCAGGCAGTGGGAGAATTATTTGTTAATCCCGAGGAGTGGACCGGTCTGATTCAGGAGAAGTTGATCGATTTCATTAGAGTTCGCGTATCCAAGGCAGGCGGAATTAGTGCTTGCCGTAAGATTGCCACGCTGGGCGAATCCTACGGTGTACGAACAGCCTGGCAGGAGGGCGGGGAGAATGATCCCGTTAACCAGGCGGCAGCTGTCCATCTGGATATGGCCCTGTGGAACTTTGGTATTCAGGAAATCAATCATTTTAAATCCCATGAGCTGGAAGCTTTCCCGGGACACGTCGTGAGAGAAGGAGGATATCTCTACCCGTCCGAGAAGCCGGGGCTGGGCATTGATCTGGATGAAGTGAAAGCCAAATCGCTGCTGAACGACTCGTGGGATCCTAACAAATACTATCGGCCGTATCCTCTGGACCGCAAAGCAGACGGGACATTGGTGCGACCATAACCAAGTGACAAGAACAGACAGGAGAGATATAGGAATGAAGACGATTGCAGTTACAGGCGGAGGCGGAAAGCTGGGTTCACAGGTCATTGAGAAGCTGCAATTACAGGGTCATGATGTCGTATCGCTGGATAATCATCTGTCTGATCGGGTCCGTTGCAGGCAGATCAATGTCGATCTGAACGATTACGGTCAAGTCGTGGGAGCGCTTGCCGGAGTGGATGCCATCATCCATCTGGCCGCGATTCCTGCGCCGCTTCACTACCCTCACACCTACATTTTCGCCAATAATACTCTTTCCGGATACCATGTGCTGGAAGCAGCTTCTATGCTCGGTATACAAAAGGTGGTCATGGGCTCCAGTGAATCATCCTACGGATTTGCCTGGGCAAACAAACGTTTTTCGCCCGATTATTTCCCGGTGGATGAACAGCATCCGCAGCAGCCACAGGAATGTTACGGTCTGTCCAAAATCGTAAATGAGATCACTGCCGAAATGTTTCATCGGAGAAGCGGGATGCAGGTGATTTCACTCCGTTTTTCGATGATTGTTGGACCGGGAGAGTACAGACATCTGGCTATTGCGAAGGCCGAAACGTTCAAGCATATATTGTGGAGTTACATTGATATCAGGGATGCGGTTGATGCTTGTCTGGCTGCTCTGCATGTCGATTATGATGGGGCTGTTCATGTTAATGTTACCGCTAATGATACGTTAAGTGATCGCCAAACGGCAGAACTGCTGGGCACCTTTTATTCCGATGTAAACGACCTGCGGACAAAATTCCCTAATCGAGAAGCCATTGTCAGCAATGGACTGGCGAAAGAGGTTCTATCTTGGGGTCCGAAGCATTCGTGGACAGATGATCAACAGGAGTAACTCGCACGCAACTAAAATGAATAGGGGGATATTATGCTAAATTTCATGCAAAAAAGCAAGAGAGTATTGGCTTTTGCAAGTGCGGCATTATTGATTCTTACGTTGTGTTTGTCTATTTCTCCTTCCATCGTGTCGGCAGCATCCGCTTTTAATCAAACGCAGGCTTCCAGCTACAACAGCCAATCCGGAGTCCAACTGGAAAGCTCCAGCGAGGGCGGGCAAAACGTCGCATTTATAGACAATGGCGATTACATCGTATTTAACAATGTAGATTTTGGCAGCGGTGCCAATTCGATCGACGTGAGAGTGGCCAGCAACAACAGTGGCGGTACCATTGAGGTTCGTCTGGATAGCCTTAATGGAACACTCGCAGGAACTGTTGCTGTTCCGAGTACGGGCGGGTGGCAATCGTGGCAAACCAAGTCGGGGTCGATCAGTGGTGCCACTGGTGTCCACACGGTCTACCTTAAATTCACTGGAGGAACCGGGAATTTGTTCAATCTGCTCTGGTTCAAATTCAGTGCCTCCGCCGCTGGCGGCGGAGGAGATGTCGTAGGCAAACTGTATGCCGGGTATCAAGGCTGGTTCAACGCAGCGGGAGACGGTTCGCCGAACGGAGGCTGGGTGCATTGGTCCAAAAATAGCAGTGCTCCATCAGCAAATAACAATGTGAATTTCGAACTGTACCCGGACCTTCGGGAATATTCCAAGCTGTATCAGACAAGTTTGGCGAACCTCGGCAATGGTTCTCCTGCCAAGCTGTTCTCCACATATGATCAGGAGACGGTCAACAAGCACTTTGAATGGATGCAAACCTACAATATTGACGGTGCAGCATTACAACGGTTCGGCGCAGATGAGAGCGACACACCTAACAATTGGAAGAGCAACCGGGACAGCGTAGCCGTCAAGGTTAAGAATGCTGCGGAAGCTTACAATCGCAAGTTCTATGTCATGTACGACATTACAGGAATGAATGCGAGTAATTGGGTGCAGGCGGTTAAGCATGACTGGACGACCAATGTCGTGAACAACATGCACCTTCCATCATCATCCGCCTATGCGAAGCAGAACGGCAAGATGGTTGTCTGTATTTGGGGTATTGGGTTTACGGATCGTCCTGGTACTGCTGCAGAAGCAGCCGATTTGATCGGTTGGTTCAAAAATCAGGGAATCTATGTCATTGGTGGCGTGCCTACGTATTGGAGAACGGGCAATAATGACTCCCGATCTGATTTTATGAATGTCTACAAATCATTGGATATGATCTCGCCTTGGTCTGTTGCCCGCTTCGGCACGATTCAGCAAGCGGACAGCTTCAAAACCAATCAGCTTCAGCCCGATCTGACCTTTACCCAGCAGAATGGAATTGACTATCAACCAGTGATCTGGCCTGGCTCAGCTTGGTCAAACATGACTGGTGGCCCAAGAAATGAGAACCCGCGTCTGCATGGGGACTTTATGTGGAGGCAGGCCTACAATCTGAAGAGCATCGGTATCAATACCGGATATATTGCAATGTTTGACGAATACGATGAAGGTACAGCCATTGCCAAGATGGCAGAGAACAGCTCCATGATTCCAACCAATCAATATTTTCTGACGTTGGATGCCGACGGTGTTTCCGTATCATCGGACTTTTATCTCCGACTTGCAGGGGATATTAACCGTATGTTCAAAAACCAGATTCCATTGACGGCAAATCATCCAACGAGTCATCAATAGAGCAAAGTATGCATGATTTTAACAAGGAAATATACGTTCAGGAGGATTTAAAATGACTACGAACCATACAGGCTTTGAAACCACACGCCAAAAGACGACATCCCTGAATCCAGTAATTACATCCATATATACAGCGGACCCGTCCGCTCATGTATGGAATGACGGTAAAATTTACATTTACGCATCTCATGATATGGACCCAGCCAGAGGATGCGATCTCATGGACAGATATCATGTATTCTCCTCGGAGGACATGGTTAACTGGGTAGACGAAGGGGAAATACTTCGTTCGGATGATGTTTCCTGGGGCAGGCAAGAGGGAGGTTTCATGTGGGCGCCAGACTGTGCGTACAAGAATGGAACCTATTACTTCTATTATCCGCATCCGAGCGATTCGAACTGGAACGATTCCTGGAAAATCGGGGTTGCCACGAGCAGTTACCCCGCACATGGATATACGGATCAGGGGTATATCGAGGGTCTTGGCGGGTTTGCATTGATTGACCCGTGTGTACTTGTAGACGATGACAACAGTGCTTATATCTATTATGGTGGCGGAAGTGTCTGTCTGGGAGGCAAGCTCAATGAAGATATGGTGTCCCTGGAAGATGGCATGACAGGAATGCTAGGGCTCGAGGATTTTCATGAAGCGGCCTGGGTGTTCAAGAGAAACGATCTGTACTATCTAACCTATGCCGATAATTTGGAAGGTAACAACCGCATGAGATACGCAACAAGCGAGAATCCGCTTGGTCCATGGACGTACAGAGGCATTTTTCTGGAGCCGACCGGCTGTTCTACAACCCATGGCTCTGTAGTGGAATTCAAAGGACAATGGTATCTTTTTTATCACAATCAAGCTATCTCTGGTGAAGGTACACTTCGCAGCGTATGTATTGACTATCTGGAGTTCGATAAGGATGGTTCCATCAGACCTGTGGTTCAGACAAGGGAAGGTGTGTCCTCCGTCGGTCCAGCTCCGGTCCCTGCCCAGCAACGGAAGGTTTATGCGGGTGCAGCCAGTCAGGTTTTTGGAGGAGCTGAAATCAGGGAATTGCAATCCGGTCAAACTGTGGTTGGGAATCTTCAATCCGCAGAAGCGTATGCTTTATTTAAAAACGTGGATGGAGGCGAAGGCGGCAGAGCATCCGTTGAGCTTCATTATGCAACAGGCGAGCGACTGGCTAAATTGCATCTGACGATCAATGACCAGGACTATTCCTTGCTGAACGCGCTATCTACTGGCGGTTTGCAGGAGTTTGGCGGGATTACGAATATTACCGTTCCTTTGGAGCCGGGAAATGTCAACACAATCAAAATATCAGGTGGACATGGGGAGATCAACCTTTTATGCCTCACTGTCAGCCCGCTCGTGGATTAATACGTAAGTAACTGGATAGACGTCAAACCCTCAGGAGAGTTCTCCTGAGGGTTTTTTTGTATGTATGAACGAGCGAGCTCTAAATTAAAGATAAGCACTTTTTTCCAACAAAATGCCAAATAAATGACAACGAAATGTTATTTCTATTTGTAACGGCTTACTTTATGCTAGATTTTAACACCGACTGAAGAGTCTGAATTTTCTCTGCTAATACTGCTATGACGGTTAATCAATGGTAGATGAGAACAAGACCTTCAGACGTAAGAATGCAAACGCACGTAAAGAGTTTTGATGTATTTGTAAGGATAACAAAACACGGACTAGGAGGAAATAACGTGAGGAAGAGTCGATTCATGTTCACGCTGATGGTCATTTTATTAATGGTTTCTTCGGTGCCGATCACTGCCACAGCGTATCAAAATCCACAAACGTTACCGGATGAATGGGGACAATACGGATTGGGAGATCCCTATGTATTGAAATTTAATGGATACTATTATCTGTATGTAAGCACAAGAGATACGGACGATGGTGTCAAAGTATGGAGCTCCAAAAACCTGGTGAATTGGTCGTACCGCGGCTTGGCTGCAACAGATCCCATTACGCATGGAGCTTATGCTCCTGAAGTCGTTTACTGGAACGGAATGTTCTACATGTATACATCACCTGCCGGAAAAGGACATTACGTACTGAGCAGCACGAGTCCTACCGGACCTTTCAATGTAGTGACTGGCAATCTTGGAAAGTCGATTGACGGTAATGTGTTCATTGACGATGATGGCTCGTTCAGCTTCTATCATGCCGCGCAAGGCCGCATAGATGCTGCACCGATGAGCAGCCCCACTCAGATCGGAACGAGTGCGTCAACAGGAGTGGGCATGGGAGGCTGGACGGAGGGCTCGACCGTCTTCAAACGGAATGGAAAATACTATATGACCTATACAGGCAACCACGTATTTAGCAAAGGATATCGGGTGGATGTGGCGGTTAGTACCACAGATCCGAGATCCGGATATGTAACTGATAGCACCAACCCGGTATTAATTCGTACGGAGGGCCCAACCGTGGGATTGGGACACAATACCGTAGTAACGGGACCCAATCTGGACACTCACTATATGATGTATCATAATTTGGAAGGTAACGGAATAATTGGACCGCTGCGGCATCTGAACATGGACCGAATTGTATGGAACAACGATAAGATGATCGTGCTTGGTCCAACTTCTACGGATCAACCCAATCCGGAAATGCCTGTTTTCTACGACTATTTCGACCGTTCTGCCATCGGGAGCAATTGGAACAACGTGAACGGTGGTAATTGGGGCATCTTCAATCAAGAGCTCATGTGGCAAAATTCATTGGGCAGCTCAACTTGGTACAAACAAGTGACAGCTTCGACCAGCGCATCCGATTATACGGCAGAATTTAACATGAAGGAAATGAATCGGGGAACTTCCACCAATCCGAGATATGGCGCTACATTCTCCTATACGGATGAGAACAATTATGGTGTTGCACTGATCAGTTCAAAGAACAAGAGACTGGAAACATTTTTCCGGGTTAACGGAGTGGATCAGGCTTGGCAAACATTCAATTTGCCCGCGGACTTCAATTATGCGAAATGGCATAACATACGCATAGAGAAGTCGGGATCAACGTTTAAATACTATGTAGACGGCATGTTCAAAGCTACGCGTTCAGCCAATGTAGGAGCAGGCAAAATCGGTGTGCTAACAGAGGATACGCATGCGGATTTCGGCTACACTGCCTTTAATAACGATGTGAATGGAAGCAGTGCATGGAACGCTTCCAAGCCGATTCCGGGCACGATCGAGGCTGTTCATTATATGAAAGGTGGCGAAGGTGTCGCTTATCACGATACAACGCCTGCTAATCTTGGTGGGGCTTATCGGACTGATGCCGGTGATATTCGCTTGAATAGTGAAGCACTGTTTAATTTAGGCTGGAATCAGACCGGAGAATGGTATAAATACAAAGTAAACGTGGAGACAAGCGGATATTATGATATTGATTTTCGTATGGCTACCGCGTTGGACGGGGCTCAAATCCGGCTGTGGGATGGTGCGACTGACTTGACAGGTATCGTCAATGTACCTAATACGGGTGACTGGGAGAACTGGAGAAACATATCCAAGAAAAAGGTCTATTTAAATGCAGGGCAACGGGAATTAAAGGTTGAATTCGTAACAGGTGAGGCCGACTTCTCAAGAATGACGTTTCATAAAAATGTCGATGTGACCAGCGTAAGCGATAATTTTAACGACGGGGACGATAATGGATGGACCCGGTTTGAAGGAACCTGGGCGGTAGAGAACGGTGAATACAGTGCAGCGAGCACTGGGCCTGCCAAATCTACAATCGGGGATTCGCAATGGGCAGATTATACGGTGGAGTCCGATATCAAGATGATCGATACAGGCGGTGACGGTGGCTTGCTTGTCAGAGTGTCCAATGCATCCCACGGTACGGAGCGAGGGCAGAACAATTATGATGCTTTACAAGGATATTATGCCTATCTGACTACAAGCGGAGTCAGTCTGGGCAAGATGAATTATAATTGGGCGCTGCTCAAGAGCAATGCGCAATCGTATTCAACCAATACCTGGTATCATATGAAAGTTGTCGTTAAGGGCACCAACATCAAGGTGTTTGTCGACGATATGGTCAATCCGAAGATCGACTATACCGACAACAGCTTGAATCCGTTCACGCATGGCAAAATCGGTGTCAGAACGGCAAATAAACACACGCATTTCGATAACGTATCCGTTTCTCCTTGAGGAAGCAGCATGAGAATCAAGAATGAAACGGTTGTTCTGAGAATTGAGGTGTATAAAAGAGTCGCCAATCGGCGGCTTTTTTGCCTTCCTCTGATCTCCTTCACCACCGCCATTTCCCATTAGCCAATTCATCAAATTTCACTGATAATGAAATGATGGAATCCAAGGAGGAAGTGGTTGGTAATGAAAAGGTGTGATCTGCTCATTGGATCTCATGTATCCTTTGGCGGGAAAGAGATGCTTCTGCAGGCGAGTAAGGAAGCCGCTTCTTATGGGGCATCTACTTTTCTGATGTACACAGGTGCACCGCAGAATTCGAAACGAAAACCTATTTCGCAATATAATATAGAAGCAGGCCATATGCACATGAAGCAGCAGGGCATTTCCAACATTGTTGTGCATGCTCCGTTCCTGATAAATTTGGCTAATAGCTACAAACGAGAGGTATTTGATTTTAGCGTACAATTCCTGCGGGATGAGATTGAGAGAACGGCTTCACTTGGATCAAATCAGCTTGTTCTTCATCCCGGTGCCCATGTTAACGCTGGGGTAGACATCGGCATTCGGCAAATTATCCAGGGATTAAACGAAGTATTACAGGACGACAATTACCCTGAGGTCCAGATTTCGTTGGAGACGATGGCCGGAAAAGGAACAGAATGCGGAACAAGCTTTGAAGAACTGGCACAGATTGTCAATGGCGTGCAACGGAATGAACGACTCTCCATATGTCTGGATACTTGTCATGTTCATGATGCAGGATACGACATCGTTCATCATTTTGACGGGGTACTGGAGCAGTTTGATAAGGTCATTGGCCTAGAGCGATTGAAAGTACTGCACATCAATGATTCCAAAAATGTGCGGGGATCGAGGAAAGATCGCCATGAGAACATCGGGCACGGACATATCGGGCTTCAGGCTTTGGATTATATCGTGCACCATCCCCAGCTCGTGTCGCTTCCGAAACTACTCGAGACGCCGTCGATTGGCAAAATAAAATATAAAAATGCTCCTTATCGACATGAAATTGCGCTATTAAGAAGAGAGTGCTCCGAACCTGTGCAAAAAGAAGAGGATTCTATAGAAAGCAGTCAGTAAAGAGTGCTAAAAACATTCGCTCACTCATTCCATGTTTATTCTCACGGGACATATGTTAAAATGGTTGTAGCACGTTACTTTTTACTCAAAAGGAGGCCGCCATGCAGCCAATAGAGCCTCAAGACATCCAACACCGGATCAATCAACTTCTCGATCAGGACCTATATTTACACCTCGAACTCACGTCAGGTGCTTACGCCAGTCACTTTGATAGCACCAGGCACCCGGGGTCGGCATTCATTTCCAATGCGGTCATACGATATACGCAAGGATCTATATCGGGCACGGGCCCATACCGAGTTGGCTTAAAGACTACTCACGGCTGGATTTACGCTGAGGGACTTACACACATTGACGAGCTGGAACAAGAACGACTCATTCTGGCTGGTCACGATAGTCAAGGAAAGCTGGTTGTAGCCTTACAACTTAGTCGGGAATTGTTCTGATGAAAGCGGAGGATCAAATAAGCATGAATAACAAACAGATTGAACATCAACGCATTTTAGTTGTGTTTCCCCATCCTGACGATGAAGCGTTCACTGCATCGGGAACGTTGGCGAAATACATAAAAGGCGGTGCTCAAGTCACTTATGCTTGCCTGACTCTAGGGGAGATGGGACGTAATATGGGCATCCCTCCATTTGCCAACCGTGTCACCTTGCCAATAATTCGTAAGGATGAACTCATAGAGTCCTCCAACGCAATTGGCATTCAAGATTTAAGGATGCTCGGTTTTCACGATAAAATGATCGAGTTTGAAGACCCTGAACTGCTAGATGGCCATATCTTGGCGCTGATCAAAGAGCTTAATCCGTCACTGGTCATTACTTTCTATCCGGGGTATAGTGTGCATCCCGATCATGATGCAACCGGAGCTGCGGTTACGCGAACGATTGGTCGATTACCCGCTGAAGAGAGACCTATTGTATACTGCTGTGCATTCTCCAACAATCATGAGGAGAGCATCGGGAAAGCGGATGTGATTGAAGATGTGAGCGGATTCCTTGCCGAGAAAATGGCGTCGATCCGAGCTCACCGTTCGCAATTCCAGGCGCCGGAACTTGTCGGCAAGCGGGAATTGGATGATGAACAAATTCGGAATCGATTTGGAAGAGAAGCATTCTGGACGTATAAATTCAATTAATTTTACTACAGTTTGCCAACATCTAATTTGCCTAAAAGTCGCCATTATGGCGACTTTTTTTGTTATAAGCAGGGTTTGTTCTCCCAATAGAGTCTTTCCGCAAGTGGTGAATGGAGAAGGAGGGGAGAGTCATATCATGAGAATAGGGAGATGTTTGCGATATTTTATAAGTAAGTTAAAGGGATTTACAGTATGTGTATAAATCTATAAAGTATAAATACGGGTTTCCAGCCGCTTCCATGGGTAATAACGTATTAACAATTAACTTGGAAGGAGTACTACAAATGAATGAATTTCGTTCTGTTTATATGAAGATCCCGATGTTTGTCATGTTACTTGCACTTACAGCTTGCTCTGGGGAAACAGAGCCGTCGGCAAGCCCTGAACCATCCGCAGTAACCAATGAGTCAGTTTCAACTCCCACGACAGAAAATGAGGTAACCTCTGAAACGCCGCGACCGGAGACTGAACGTTTTGATTTGATGACAGGGGAGGGGAATACATCACAAACGGCAACGTTGCATCAAGGAGAAGGTTTTTCACTGTACGTGTTCGAGAAATTTTCTTTTGACGCTGCCAAAGGCCGCTTGTCGCTGACAAGCAATTCGGACTACTATGTGGATATTGAACCACTGCCCTCTGATTATGATCTAAAAAAACTTGAGACAACAGGGCGAGAGGATTTGGAAAAAGCGGGAGAATAGTAATTAGCGTTATCTGAAGGAGTGGACGTAGTAATGCAAACAATGCGAAGCAAACGAAGCATTCGAATTACAGCAATAGTCATCTTACTTTTCCTCATAGTGTGCATCGCATTTATTTATGTTAATGACAAGGCTGGTGGATTGTCCGATTGGCGTATGTCCAAGGCAATGGGAATGAGTGAAACCATGCATATTCCTATAGGAAAAACTCCTGAAGAAGCGATTGAGCGGTTTAGAGGTCATAATGATTCATTACAGATCATTCATCAAGAACCGGTAGACGGGGGAATGGTTTTGTTTAAACAAAAAACGAGTCAGGCAAATAGCAGCAATCTTCAGATGGAGTATGCGCGTAAAATAGTATTCGGCTGGAAGTGGGCGTGGGGTGGCGGATATTCCATTGGTGAATCATCTCAATTCACGTCAGCGCTGGATTATATGAGCATACCTCAATTGAGTCATATATCGAAACCTTTCCCTATGATGTTCGGACATATATTAGACCCCGCTATTAAGCGTGTTACCGTCGAGTTCAAAGAAAATGATAAACCGGTAGTTACCGAAGCCAAGCTGGTGGAGGTGGGCCCGGAAAGCATAATCTGGTTTGTATTCCTGCCCTCCTCTGCAACTATTCCGTATGAAATCAAGGGATTCAACGACAGAGGAGAGCTTATAAACCATAAACAAATTGAAGATTCGAATGATATGGGTTCCATGGTTCTTGGAGAGAGTTAAGGAGTGGACGTACGGAGGGTAATAAAAAGGGAACAACCCATTGTATAGAGGTTGTTCCCTTTTACGTTACATTTAGCTCCTGTTTTACAAAAAGATAAGTAAAAGAATTCCGACTACGAAGCAATAGTATGAAAAATAAATCAAGTTCCCTCTAGCCATAATTCCCATGAACCATCTCATTGAAAAATATGTAACGATAAGCGTAGTGATGAACGCTAAAATGTAAGGTATAGCCAATTGCGTACGGTGCGGATCGGTTACGATATCAGATGCACCTAATATTACCCCGCCGATGCTAATCGGAATATAGAGCATAAAGGAAAATTTCAATGCCGTTTCTTGTTTCATCCCGACAGCGATAGATGCAATGACTGTTGCACCAGAGCGGCTTATCCCCGGAATAAGAGCCACGGCCTGAGCAAGACCTACCAGTACTGCGTCTTTCACCGACAAATCGCCATCTCTTTTCCGCCCGCGAAGGTTTCGAATGAGCCACAGAGCAACCCCTGTGATCAGTAAACTAATCGCAACCGTATAGACAGAAGTGAATATTTCTTCAATTTTATCCTTGAATAGCACAGCTCCGATCGCAGCAGGGAGAGTACCAATGATTATGTATAGACAAAACATGAAATCTGCTCTGTACGCTGCATTGCGAGAGATTAGGAATCGCCAGCCTCCGACAATAAGTTTTTTGATATCTTCCCTAAAGATAAACATAATGGCAATCAGTGAGGCTGTGTTTGTCAAAATTTCAAAGGATAATCCATTCTGCTTCATGCCAAGCAATCGTTGAGCAATAATTAAATGTCCGCTTGAAGAAACCGGAATAGGCTCAGTAGCCCCTTGTACGATACCTAATAATACATATTTCAACCACAAAATAATGTCTTCCATTGTATCCTCCTACTCATATTTTCTTCATTTACCAACTCAGCATTCCATACAATCATAACGGTTATCTTTCAGAACTTGCAAATGTATAGAACCTATTTTCGATTGGCTTTGACATATTTAAGCTGGGCAACAATGATGACACTAATAATCACGAGTAGGAACCACGAACTGATTTTGCTAAAACTAACCAGCTGCCAGGAGTCATGTTGATCAGGGTATTTCCAGCCATTAAAAAAAGTAGCTATATTTTCAGCTGTCCAGATGAAAAAACCTACGATGATGAAAGCGAGCGTAAGCGGCATTCGATAGGTCGTCAATCGTACCCGATAGATAATCCATGTTTTCCGAAAAACTATAAATACAAGAGCCGTCAACCACCAACGAAAATCGGGAATAAAATGATGTGTAAAAGAGTTGATATAGATGGCTCCTCCTAACAGAACCGAAGATGCAAACCCGGGCCATCCAGTCATGTCCATACGCAATCTGCGCCATATTTGACACATAAAGCTTGCTACACTTGCATACATAAATCCACTATAAAGGGGAACACCAAAGAGCTTGGTATATCCAGGCTCAGGGTATGACCAGGATCCCATCCACACTTTATACATCTCCAGCACCAAACCAATCACGTGAAATATACATATGACTTTGATTTCATCACGTGTTTCCAATCCGCTCCGGTACATAAGGTATTGCACTGCTAATAAAATCAGCAGAATGGCATCATAGCGATAAAAAAAGGGGATCTGAATTACGCTAGAGAGGGCCAACGTTCCAAAGATCGCCACAGGAAAAATGCAACTCATCGCTTGATGATAACCAAAATGCAGCAGCTGTACTAAAGGTTTCAAGTTATGTTTATCTCCTTCCCAAGCCTTGTTCATAATAATATAGATATGATCCGTTTGTAAAAAGAGAAAAAAAGCTATATATATGTTCTTATTTTCAATTATAGCCGTATTCAAAGACTAACAAGGCCCCTCGTCAATCGGAGGGACCTTGTTTTTTGCGCTATTTCATTTATGCATTTTCAGATAGCTTATAGGCAGATTTAATCGTATGTTCGATGAGCGTTGCAATTGTTACAGGACCAACGCCGCCCGGTACAGGTGTAATGGCTGAAGAAGGAACAAAGCAAGCTTCATAGTCCACATCTCCGACATTCCCTTTGTTATAACCTGCGTCAATAACGACAGCACCCGGTTTAATCCAGTCTCCTTTGACAAACAGGGGTTTACCCACGGCTGCAATGACGATATCACCAAGCTTCACGATCTCTTCCAGATTCATAGTTTTGGAGTGGCAGGTCGTCACCGTTGCATTTCGGTTTAGCAGCATGGCTGACACAGGCTTGCCCAGGATGGGACTTCTTCCGATGACAACCGCGTGTTTGCCCTCAATTTGAATATTGTAGAAATCCAGAATACGCATGATAGCCTGTGGTGTACAGGAAGGGAATTCGGCTTCTCCAAAAGCATTAAGTGCAAAACCGAGGGTCGTTACACCATCAACGTCTTTTTCGATACGAATGGCGTCAAAAGCTGCTCTTTCATCGATATGATTCGGGACAGGGTGCTGAAGCAAAATACCGTGTACGGAAGGGTCATCATTTAGTTTGTTAATTTCTTGAATCAATTCATCCGTGGTGGTATCCGCAGAAAGAACGACCTTAATGGAATGCACGCCTAAGCGAGCACAAGCATTTCCTTTCATACGCACATAGGTCGCTGAGGAAGGATCATCTCCGACGAGAATTGTAGCGAGACAAGGCTGAATGCCTTTTTCCTTAAGGATGCCAACCTTTGTGGCCATGTCTTCCTTCATAAAATCTGCTACCGTTTGTCCATTCAAGATCAGTGTGTCTGTACTCATTTTCACATCGCCCTTTCAACATAAAAAAGAGGCAAGGAAATAAATATTCCTTACCTCTGCCCAGGCGTACGGCTTATTACAAACCATATGCTCCCTCACGGTTCACCGTGTTCGCCAGTTACATATGATCATTTGAATTGTTTAAATTGATAGTACTTGAAAAAGAGCAAATGTTCAATAGGTAATGGATCTCTCTAAAATCCCAAATTTCCATGGCCAGAGTTTAAAGTTGATAACCGTTATCACTCGTGATATATTGTTAACAGGTAAACTATTTAAGATTAAATTAGTGAATAAGATTTATCATTTGAGGTTTTTTTATTGTTTACAAGTAAATAAGGAGCGATAGCAGAATGGATTCAAAAGATCGAACAAAACAGTTACTGTATGACCAATTTATCCGGTTTTTACATGTATATGAGAATCACAAGGATACGGAAATTGAACATTTTCTAAGTATCGCCCAGCGGGAAAGCATCGACAAAATCCCTCAGCATTTGACCGCTGTTCACATGATAGATTGCATCGGCAGGCATGAGCCCATTAACAATACGGGCATTGCCGAGGCGATGAATTTGTCCAAAGCAAGTATTACCAAGATCGGCAACAAACTGCTGGAGGAAGGATTCGTTAAACGCACGAAAATGAATGACAACAAGAAGGAGAGCTACTTCCGGTTATCCCCACAAGGAAAGAAGATTTTTGAACTGCATGAACGTCTGCATGTACATGAGGCTGAACGTTTCTATCGTTCCATGGACAAATATTCGGAAGTGGAGCTAAAGATAATTCATCAATTTCTTCATGACAACAGTATGGATATGGAATCCAGATAAACCAAAGGAGAGTGAAGCGCTTGAGTCTGGCGGAATTGATTAGGGAACGCAGAAGTATTCGTAAATGTAATGCAACCCCAGTGGAACAGGAGCTGGTTGTTGAATTGCTGCACAGGGCCACACGGCTTCAACCAATCGTTGACGCTGGTTCGTGGCGTGTTGTATATGCCGGAACTCCAGAAGCACGCAAACGGCTGGTGGACTGCATGCTGGAACAGATGTCGCAGAGCAAGCTCGGTAAGCTGATTCCGGGAAAACTGCTGGATGTGTTTAAAAAGAGATTCACTGATATTCCTGCCCATGTCATTGTTATGTCTGCTGTAGGGCCGGATCGTCTGACTAATGACCGCAATTATGCCGCTGCCTGCGAAATGATGCAGAGCTTCCAACTGCTGGGATGGGAACGAGGGTTAGGCATGCTGTGGGATACAGAGTCCATGATTCAGCATGAAGGATTTTTTAAAGGAATTGGACTGCGCGAGAATGAAAGATTTGTTGGCATTCTTCATATAGGATACTTTGACAAAGCGCCAAGAAGCCGGAAAAGAACACCCGCTGAGCAGAAGTGGACTGTTTTGCAGGGCCAGACTACGTAAAAGGGGAAGGTGTAAAAATGAAATTGTCTGAGCTGGAAGAGGATCTGGGCAGTCCGAGTGATTTTTTAGATCGACCGGTATCGCAAGAGTTAATCCTTGAATTGCTCAATCACGCCGTATGGGCACCGAACGATGGGCTCCGTGAGCCATGGCGGTTTATTTTTGCCGATAACCATAATGGGATACTCATGCAGGGTTTGCAGGAGCACGCGCCAGCGTATCTTCTGGTCTTAGTGAAGGAAGAGGCGGATCACCATAAGCGGGAAGAGGACTTTGCAGCCGTATACTGCCTAATCCAAAATTTTCGCTTGCTTGCCTATGAACAGGGACTTGGTGTACGCAGCACGTTGCATGACTGGATGTACGACCGGAGCCGTGCTGAAACGTTTGGCGTACTTGGCAACGAGCGTATTGCTGCGGTTCTGGAATTGGGATACGCTGCTGAACAGCCCAAAGGGAAAGCTCAGGTACCTGAACCTCAGCTTCAGTTCGAACTGCTGTAGTGGTGAAGATGTAGGGAAGAGAATTTAAATGAGTGAGGAAAGACCATGCCTTGAAAGGGATTGTCTTTCCTTTTTTTATGCGCTTGTCAAAATAATTATACATCTCCGAGCTATCATAAGCGCAGAACAACATTGATTCTTCAAAAGATCAACCTTGGATGAGGTCTGATATCTGATCTTTCACATTTACATGACTTAATCCCCCGTGGAAACAAATCACGGATGTGATGTCTAGATCTAAGTACTTTTTCAACGAGAGCCTTGCTGAATCCATGTCCGGTGTGGTCGGTTCATGAATTCCCCCAAGCATTCCGTCTACACTATACATCGAATCCCCGGCAATCAGCGTTTTACTTTCCTTCAAATAAAGACTGATATGACCTGGCGTATGCCCAGGCGTGTGAATAACACGAATCCCGCCACAAAACGGTAATTCCTGACCATCTATTAAGGTATTGTTCACTGTACCCGTCGGGGGATTTTCCAGGTGACCATCTTTTAAAAGAGGTAGTTCTCCCTCTATGTACGGCTTATCCAGTTCGTGTGCATATACTTTAATTTCATTTCCACACGTTTGCAAAATCTCCGGAAGATTCCCTATATGATCGACATCCTGATGGGTCAAAATCACCGTATTTAGTTTGACTATAGGAACGCCAGCCATGTCCATTGCCACACATAAATCCTTGAATTGACCTGGAAAACCAGTGTCTATTAGAATAGTCATTTCTTGATCCTTTAAAAGAATGGGGTGGATGACATTCCCGTGATAATCCAGATGAAGCATTTCGACTCCCTTTGAAATTTCCATATTATTAGTCCTCCATAGAAAGAAATATATAAATAAGGTATCTCTTTGTAAACGAACCAAGTACGTAGAAAGATACGGGGGTAGAAATTTTGCGAACGGTTTGTTAAATTTTGTGTTTTCTTGTGAACCAAACCAAGTATAGGATGATCTAATGGATAGAAGGAATGAGAAGAAAGGGGGAACCACTAGTGGATTTATCAGAAAAAGCAGAACTTGCAAGCCATGGGGATAAGGAAGCTTTTGTGTATTTAATACATGCTGTCCAGCAAAGCCTATTTGTTATAGGAAGATCAATCGTTAAAACAGATGAAGATTGTGCAGATGCGATACAGGAGACCATTGCCAAAGCTTTTTCTAATGTACATACACTGAAAGAGCCCGCTTATTTTAAAACTTGGATTATTCGGATTTTAATTAATGAGTGTAATCAAATTATTAAGAAAAAGAAGCGAGTATCCCTTGTCCCTTATGATCTGAGAAAGACATCATATAAGGGGGATTTTGAACAAATTGAGCTGTTTGAGGTGATTGACGAATTGGATGAACAGCTTCAAACTATCGTAACACTTTTTTATATCGAGGATTTATCGGTCAAAGAAATAGCAAGAGTGCTTGAAGTTTCCGAAGGAACAGTAAAATCACGGTTATTCAGGGCCAGACGGCAATTATCCGAGCTGGTTATAGGGAAAGGAGAGGGCAAATATGAATTTTCATGATCCGGTTGACCGTGAGATCAAGCAATTATTTAATGCTAAAAGAAAAGACCTGATCATTCCTGATACAGTACAACTTGCTATGGAGAACGCACTTTCTTCCCTTTCTGAGCAGAATACAAAAAAGAGATATCCCCATAAACGATGGAGGTGGGTAGCAGCTGTCATAGCCCTCTTTTTCATCCTAGGAACAGTTTCGGTTTATTCAGTGCCCACATTTGGTGAAATGATCCGGTCTTTATTTGCCAAGGATAACCCAGATATTGGACTTATGCGGGCACAAGAATTGGGACTAGTTCATAATCCTCATATCAAAGTAAGGGACAAAGGTTATACGCTGGTAATTGATGAAGCTGTTGCAGACCCTACCCGAGTGACGCTGGCTCTTCAACTCTTTGATAAAAAGGGGAAGCACAATCGTGATAAGTTACTTCTTGGAGATCTGAACAACATTACGATTAAAGATGATAAAGGTAACGAATTGGATACCATGTACGATATGGGGTACACAAATGATTTTTATTATATGGTTGCTTTCTTTAATGAGCCATTGCAAACAGACAAGATTACAATAGAAGGAAATATTGGCACGCTTGGTAACAGGAACGAGCCTTTCATTGAAGGAGATTGGGACTTTAGCTTTGATATAGATATGAGAGAGGCTAACCAGCAAACAAAAATAGAGGAACTGTCCGGTAGCTATTCTACGCCACACGGAATGACTGTCACTTTAAAAAGGTTAACGAGAATGGTACAAGGGGTCCGTTTTGAACTGGAGACTGAACTTGATGCCGCTGCAATGGCAAGATCTCCCGGTGATTTATGGAAAAAGCAGATGTTGAGCTTTCACTTTGAAACTATAGAGAATGAAGAGATTCATTCGGTTAACCCGAGGAAAATGGGTTACATGGATAGCTTGATGTCAACTGATCATGCAGTGATTGAAGAAGGAAAGATTCGTTGGAGTTATATTTTCAAGTACCTGCCGGAACATGAACCGTATCGTTTTATCTTGGATGGATATTCGATCGCGGAAACAGACGGCAGCAGAATTTCCTTTAAGCCTTCAGAGCTGATAGAACCCAAATCTTTTCAAATATTAACAGATCGCATAGAGGTGGTTGGGACTACGCTTAAGGACTCACAAAACCGCGATGGCACATATGAAACGGCCGTATCGTTCTATGGGGAAATGGATAATGAAATACGAAATGAAGAATGGAAAGCATACGATTCAGAAGGCAAGCAGTATGAAGTTAGTAAGAGAGGAGCATCATCCTTAGAGGGTGCGCTTGCAGATAATTGGAGAGAGGGAGTTATTAGCATGGGGGATCGCAGTATGCGGCAGCCTTATGAATACCGGATCACGGGATTAGACTACATCCCGGACGAACTTATCCTGATAAGACAAGTAGTCGATAAATGGTACAAAGACCCTGACTGGTCTGTATTGTTAAAATAACTTATTAATATGTAGTCTAAAGATCACCAATACCCTCATTATAATTTCCATGCCGCCCGAATGGGCGGCTTTTTGCATATTTGTTTCTTGTAGATACAAGTCGATTTTTAGAATACAAGCAGAACATATATAAACATATTAGAGATTATTCTATAGTTTGTCAGGTTTTTATGTAAACGCTATCATTCTATAATTTAGTCAGAAAGGAGGTAAAAGTAAAAAAAAGTCCAATGAGTAAACCGGACCGGACACATCCCAGAGAATCAAACTAAACGAGTTTTATAGTGAAAATACAATCATATCGGGAGGTAGAGTATGTTTAAATTCAGTAAAAAATTGTTGACGGTCGTTCTTGCGGCTTCTATGAGTTTTGGTGTGTTTGCAGCAACTTCAAGTGCGGCAACAGATTATTGGCAAAATTGGACCGATGGCGGCGGAACAGTCAATGCTGTTAATGGATCAGGCGGTAATTACAGTGTAACGTGGCAGAATACAGGGAATTTTGTAGTTGGTAAAGGTTGGAATGTCGGATCTCCAAACCGGACAATTAATTATAATGCAGGTGTCTTTGCACCATCTGGCAATGGGTATTTGACCCTTTACGGATGGACGAGAAATGCACTTATCGAATATTACGTTGTGGATAGCTGGGGTACGTATCGACCAACCGGAACGTTTAAAGGTACCGTAACCAGTGACGGGGGTACCTATGACATCTATACAACCATGCGATACAACGCACCTTCCATTGACGGGACACAAACCTTTGCGCAGTACTGGAGTGTAAGACAGTCGAAGAGAGCGACCGGGGTTAACTCCGCTATTACATTCAGCAACCATGTGAACGCATGGGCAAGCAAAGGCATGAATCTGGGTAGCAGTTGGTCTTATCAGGTGTTAGCGACAGAAGGATATCAGAGCAGCGGAAGTTCCAACGTAACGGTGTGGTAACCAATCCACGGTAAGTCTTTCTATGAAAGTAAAACAGATTTTTATACATTAGGGCAGGCCCATGGCCTTCCCCTCAGATTCAGCCAGTCCGTCCTAATTCGTTGAAGGCCGTTTCTTATCGAGCAAATGGCCTTCAACGTTAACGGATGGCAGGTATCATAGCCTGTTATTTTCCCATTAGCTTAAAGGAGATCGTTCAATGAAAAAGCTATTAATGTTCTTTTTAATAGCAACAATGGTAGTAATCAGCGCTTGTTCGCAGGATAAACCCGAACCGAAGGATAACCTTGTATTCGTGCAAGGCGGGACGTTTAAGAACAACAAGTCTAATTTTGCTGGAAGAAATGTGACCCTGTCGAACTTTTATATCGGGAAATATGAGGTAACTCAAAAAGAGTGGGAGGATGTCATGGGAAATAATCCTTCCGGATTCAAAGGAGATCAATTGCCAGTAGAAATGGTGAGTTGGTATGACGCGGTAGAGTTTTGTAACCAAAGAAGTATACAAGAGGGCTTGAAGCCGCATTACAACATCGATAAGGATACCCAAGACCTGAATAATAAGAATGATAACGATAATTTAAAGTGGACCGTAACCATTAATGAGGGAACCAACGGTTACCGACTGCCTACAGAAGCGGAGTGGGAGTATGCCGCAACCGGAGGTCAGGAGAGCAAGAATTACACATACAGCGGCAGTAATAATGCCGACGAAGTAGCATGGTATTGGAAGAACGCCGGGGACAAAATCTTAACTGGAGATTGGAACTGGCCTGCCATAGAGAGCAACAAAAACAAAACCAAATCGATTGGTACACAAAAGCCGAACGAGCTTGGAATCTACGATATGTCCGGTAATGTAAGAGAATGGTGCTGGGACTGGTACATCGACGCGGAGAGTCAAATTGCTTCCTTCCGGGTTGTGAAGGGCGGAGGCTGGATCGGTGGTATCAACAATAACGAGATCGCTTTTCGAGGGAAATTTGATGCCAATGGGTTTGGTCCCGATCAGGGTTTTCGTGTTGTTCGCGGAGAATAGCTAAGGAACAAGGGAAACTGCCTAAAACAATTGCAAGCCCTATCAAAAGAAACAGGTTAAGCACCAAACGTTAAGACAAGAACGGTCAATCAGAAAGTCGCCTAATAGCGGCTTTTTTCTTCGTTTTATAGCAGGATCAAAAAGTATCCTACGACACAAAAATGATCGGATCATACAAAAAAGTGCGTACTACTCAACCATCAGAGAACCTGATAATCTAACAATCGAACGGTAAGTTGAATTGTCGTTCAATATAAAATCGTACTGATGGGGTGGGAAAAATGGCAGAGTATCAACTTCATTTGAAAGATAAACGTATCGTATGGGGGAAAGCAATAGATGTAGAGTCTCTCATTGGCACATATCCACAGGACTCAATTAGACCAGGCGAGAATGCGGTTTTGGATTGGAAATTGCCTGATGGCATATATAGAGCAAAAGAGGTCGTCATTGAGCTGGATAAACTGCTTGAGGCGATACTTGTTCAGCTGGGAGGACCGATAAACGGTAATCCTTCGGTGTTGTTGGACAGTCTTCAGGCCAATTTGGCGATCTCTGGCGATGTGTCATCGCTACCACTTGGACCGTTGGCTTTGAAGGATAAGGCAGGCGTCGAACTTACAGCACAGGCGGCACGCATTGGTGAACAATTGGTTTTCTGGGCACGAGAGATTAATTCAGAAAAGAGGGCACTCGCACAATATGGACGGGAAACTCTTGGTGAACTGGAATTTAGAAGTCATTGCTACGGTCATACCCTGATACCAGAAGCTATTGCTCAGGTTTTGGGACCTGTTGGGGGACCAAGGGTCATGCAGTTGTATAATGAATACCTGCACCAGTTTGTATTGCTGCGAGATGCATTACTTCCCTTTGCCAATTGGGAACAAGTACCGTTTGAAGTCATGGAACACACGCAATTCAAAGGACTACGTTTTCTAGAGCCTGCCCGTAAGGTATTTCTAACTCAGTTGATTGGGAAGGAATTAACTCACAAAGCGATTGTCCAGTATGCACAGAGTGTGCTTAGCTCGGGTTTGACCTCTGCGGGTTATGGTTTTCAATACCTTTTGGGGACCGTGTTGCCAGCTGGATTGGGAGAGTCGGCCGGTTCAGCCGCGCGCTATCTATTGAAATGGCATCCTGTACAAACCATTCAGGCAGAAGATACACAAAATATAGTTGCTGTCTCGTTCGAATATGAATATGACGATTATTATGCTGCACCGCGTAACGAAGCAGGAGCGGGTATATCGGGTAGCAAGGATCATCTTCAATTTTCAGGAGAGCATACGGATTTTCCATCCATCGCAAGGTTGGTGCCGAATACAGGTACTGATCGAACAACCGTGCTTTTCAGTCTGGAGAGGGAGGGTCATGCATTTACTGTAGATCTCGGTCAGCTCTTTAGGGGACATCGATTTTCATATCGGCCTAAAGGGGAAAACCATTCCAACGGTGCAAAGGTGAATCGCACAGCTATTAGCTTGCACCGGGTAACAGACATTCTGTCCCATACCGGATTGGTAACGAACACGGATGATGGAATTCACTTCATTCCGACCAGAGGCAATGAGCTTGTACTATGGGCTTTGTTAGGGAGGTTGTATCCCGAAAATGTGGTTTTACTGGAGAAGGAAAATGAAGAGGAACTGGAATTAGCTTTTCGTTCGGGAAAGGGCTTTGGCACGCAATTTTTAGTGCTATAATTCTTTAAACCTTCCATGTCACAATATTGACGGCAGGGCTTTGGGTGTAGGGCTGCTGCCGTCAAATCATGCCAACATTGCTTGATTAATTTATTGCGATAAAACGGTTTCTCAAAGAGAAGAGAGCTAGGGGCATCGGGTTTACCGCATGTTAACGGTGTCACGGCGAGAGTCATCATTGTCGCATGATACTTCGTCGGGAAATTTCTCGATATAGGTCGATCCAAACTTGCACAGCATCTGGAGCATGGGAGCCAGTTCCTCCCCCAGATCGGACAAATAATATTCTACTTTTGGTGGGGCAACCGGATAGACCTTGCGAATAATGAGACCGTCGCTTTCAAGCATTCTAAGCTGCATCGTAATCATGCGTTGGGTTGCGTCAGGCAGAAGTCGCTGCAGCTCATTAAACCGAACGGGACCTTTAGTTAAGTGATTCAGTATAGATATTTTCCATTTACCACTCAGTAAGCTCATAACAATCTCGGAGGTGCAGCGATACGTTTTATTTCTAAAGTTAATCATTCTCGAGCACATCTCTTTCACTTTGATTTTTAACTCCCCACTCACATAAGCCTTCCAAAACGGGCAGTAACGTTTCCGCTTTGTCTGTCAGCCTGTACTCCACTTTAGGAGGAACTTGAGGATACTCTTTCCGTTCGACCATACCATCCGCTTCCAATTCTTTGAGTTGTGAACTCAATGTTTTAAACGTTATCGCTCCAATTTGTCTTTTCAGTTCATTAAAGCGCACCGGTTGATTTTCTGCCAAAAGATAAATAATGACCATCTTCCACTTGCCGCCAATGACAGACAATGTGTAGCCAAAAGGCGTATCTTGAATATGTTTAACCTTACCTTGATATTCAGCCATGCTCATATTTATGCTATCCTTTCGGGTAGTACCTGTCATAATAGTGCGTACTACTTTTTGATTTGGGTTCAGTTTATACTAACCTTACTTTGAAGTAAAGGAGAGAAAAACATGAATCAAAAAACAATACGTCTGTTAATGCCACAATGGCAGGGGGGAAACAATCCTAATTACTCTTTTGGGGCGGAACTGCTTGCCTGGCTGGCTCCTGATAATGATCAACCACTGATTCAAGTGCCTGTACAAGCATATGATGGAACTCCACTGGAAAACGAGAATGGTGTACATGGCAGAAAACAGCTCATTGAACAATTGGAGGCGGCCCAACATATCATTGATGCTCACAAGCCGGACCGCATCGTCATGTTTGGTGGGGACTGCTTGGTTGAACAAGCCCCGTTTGCCTATTTAAACGAACGATACGACGGGGAATTAGGATTGATCTGGATTGATGCGCACAGTGATTTGGTTGGATATACGGGGTATGATAACGGACATACGCTACCCCTGGGGAACCTTTTGGGAGAAGGGGATGAGGAGTTTGCAAAACATGTGAAAATCCCTCTCAAACCTGAAAATATCTTTATCGCGGGGTTGGCAACGCCTACGGAGCAAGAAAGCGAAGTCATCTCAGAAGCATTAGAAAGATTAGGTATAACTACTGCAGAGTCAGATACAGAAATGATTCAAAGACTCGGCATCAGAACAGCCGGAGCCGAAGAATTAATGAGAAGTACACAATCCATAAAAGAGTGGATCAAAGAAAGCGATATTAAGCATTTGGCTATTCACCTTGACTTGGATGTGCTGGATCCTAAAGCTTTTCGTTCTTTATTATTTGCGAATCCTGAAGGACCTTACACCTTTTCTCCTGCGGGAGCCTTGCAAATTCCTCAGCTTCTTCATCTGCTCAAAGAGCTATCGGAAGAAACAGATGTGGTTGGTTTGGGTATAACTGAGCATATGCCATGGGATTCGATTAACTTGAAGAATTTGCTTGGAGAGATACCTATTTTAAATAATCGATAATGTCATTTACGTTCCCGGAAAATGAGTTGGCGGGTTTCAAAGCACCAATAGTCATTCACCTACATACATTATCTCAGGACAAATGACTATTGAAGTCAGCCATGGAGGGAATCTAATGTCAGTTAATAATCATTCCAATACAACACATCCTTATTGGATCGAGAATATGGGGGGGAGAGAAAGGGAAGCCGTGATGCCTCATCCTGTTATTGTGGAGGTTAGGCAAGTTGCATCCAATCAAATTGTAGTGACGTATGATCAGCCAGCGGATTTAGCATCAGCAACAAACATTTCGAATTATTGGATAAGAAGTAATATGTCTAGTCCATCAGACATAGCCAGTGTAGGAATGGGAGAGGCCATTTCTAAAGAAAATACGATTCGTGCTGATCGGGGAATGATAACTCCAATCAATAATTCCAAAACGAGATTTGTTATAACCTTCAATGTTAACGCGACGATGGGTGTTCTTTATATTTTGCTTCCATGCTTTGTGAACTTGGAAGGGAGATCCGGATACACTGGTGGAAATTGGGGACCGTTTAGCAGAAATATGTTTATTGGATTGTAGTAAACAGTTTATCTAACGTCTTGAGTATCCTCTGGCGTTATACTGGATAAAAGGGCATAAACATGAAAAAAAGTCGCCAGAAATGGCGACTTTTTTATATAAATAGCCAATCCTTAAAGCGGATCGAAAGAAATAAGCTTGCTTCTTACAGCTTGACCCAGGCCACCAGCCCATCGGGTTGATCCGGGTTAATCCCATGGCGTTCAGCATTGGCCAGAGCAGCGATCTGCGAGATGAAAATGAAAGGGATACCTCGTACCGCTGTATCAAGTGGGCGATCTGTCGTGATCTCAAGGTCAAAGAACTCCTGCGGAATGTCCTTCGCCCGATCGGCAAACGTAATAATGGTGGCTCCGCGCTCCTTAATATCCCTCAACAGATTGCGCTGATGCTCAATACCGCTGTCCGACAAGGCTGCGATCACTAACGTATCCGAATCCACTGTGACCATCGGCCCGTGCCGTACGTCAAGAAGATGGTATGCGTGTGCTTGTGTCTTGGCAATTTCGGTCAAAGCGATGGCGCCCTCGGCTGCCATTCCTTGTAGTTCACCATCTGCAAGCAGGACCACGTTCGTCCAATTGAAGTCGGAGACACGGCGGATGCTGTCCTCTACACGTTCCATGTAGGCTTCGCCTTGATGAATCGCCTCCTGCATGTCGATAATCAGGTCCTCATCTCCAGCAAGAAAAGCGGCAAGAAGGAGATTGGCTGCATACAGATTGGTTACTGTGCGGGTCTGACAAACGCTATGATCGAAAGCCCAGGGCAGTTCCAAAGGGAAATCGGCGCTTTTAGATAATGGCGAGTCTGTTACACAAGAAATTGTTAATAAAGGAATGCGTTGATCCGACTGAAGTAAACGCAGCGCTTCAACCACTTCACTGGTGCTGCCAGATCGAGACGGCGCTATGATCAGGCTGCGCTCCAACATGGGACGGTACCGATCTGCATGGAGCATGAGATCACCAGCGGCAAGTGACATTGAGGGTAGGCCAGCACGCAAACGGAAGGAAAAAGCGGCCGCTTCGCTCAAGCAATAGCTGGACCCGGCGCCAACAAAGGTTACGGAGGTAATTGCTTGAGCTTGGACAAAGGCCGTAAATTCCGTGCGTTTGGCCAGTAAATAGTTGTAAGTCTGCTGCAAGGCCTTATATTGTTCTTTTACTTCACGATACGTCAAACTCATAAAAATACCTCCCGGGAATGTTTTAGATTGATAACATCAGTTTGTGATCTTTTTGATCAAATATATAGTTGTATGATTGTGTTAATCATAATTATGCCGTTATAACTCTCTAAATTGCAATAGTTTTCCAAAATAATGATTGATTTAATCAAATAAAAAGATTATTATGATCACAAGCAAGAAAAGTTCAAATGTTTTCCAATCTCATCTGACCCGTGAAGGGAGGTGCAGGATCGTTCTAATCGTCGCTATGTAGCCTGCTGATAGAGGATAACCATTGATTCCTAGAAGCAGGGAGCGGCGCAACCTTTTAAGGGGGAATGGATATGCCACTGATCTCGTCCACTGAACTGCTGCAAACAGCTCGCAGGGACCATTACGCCATTGCTGCATTTAACGTACACACTCTGGAGATGCTTCAGGCTGTCGTTGAAGCAGCAGTAGAAACCGAATCACCGCTGATTATTCAAACCACGGTGGGCACAGTCAACCATTTGGGTCCGGAATACATCGCCCATGCGGCTAAAACCGCAGCGGACTTGACGGATATCCCCATCGCACTTCATTTGGATCACTGCACTGATTTTTCGACAATTATTCGATGCATACGAGCAGGCTATACATCCGTTATGATCGATGCATCCATGTACCCTTTTGAAGAAAACGTGAATCTAACTCGTAAAGTGATGGAGGTTGCCCAAGCATCTGGTGTAAACGTGGAGGCGGAGCTTGGCAAAGTCGGAGGCGTTGAAGACGATATTGTCGTTGAGGAACAGCATGCGTCCTTGGCTGATCCCGAAGATTGCGTACAGTTTGTTGAACGTACCGGCGTAACTACCCTTGCTCCGGCAATCGGAACTGCGCACGGTATATACAAAGGCCTGCCGAACATTGATTTCGAACGAATCGAAACCATTGCGAATCGTGTAGCGGTTCCTCTGGTATTGCACGGTGGTTCGGGCATTCCAGCCGAACAAATTCATCGGGCGGTCGCGTTGGGGATGTCGAAGGTAAACATAGCTACTGAGCTGCGTATTGCGTTTTCCGAAGCCATCAAGGATGTATTCTTAATTCACCCGGAAGAGGATGATCCACGCAAATACATGGCTCCGGCGAAGGAAGCAGTTAAACGGCTTGCCATGGAGAAAATGCGGTTATGCGGATGCACTGGCAGAGCCGGCGTGGCCCGATGATTACCACAGTCACACTCCATGCGGCCATTGACCGGACGTTGTACCTTGATAAGTTTGGCGTAGGCAAGGTGCATCGGGTTACACGGGAGGTTAATGAACCGGGTGGCAAAGGTAATAATGTAGCCAAAGTGATTCGGCAGCTTGGCGGTCAAGTCACAGCTACAGGCATTATTGCAGGCAATAACGGCGGATTTATTGAGAGCAGTCTGACTGAACGGGGGATACGAACTGCTTTTATCCAATCCGCAGGAGACTCGCGAGTCTGCTTTAACATTCTGGACGATTCCAGTGGGAGCTCTACCGAGCTGCTTGGGCAGGGTCCAACCATGTCAGAAGCCGAAGTTGAAGCGATCAAGAACAAAGTACAGGAGCTTGCCATCCAGTCCAGTGTGGTCGTCATGTCTGGGAGTTTACCCCCAGGCGCACCGAACACATTGTATGCAGAACTGATTCGCATTGTCCGTTCAGCAGGCGCGAGAGCTTTTCTGGATACAGGTGGAACAGCTTTCAACATTGGGTTGAGTGCAACGCCTCATTTCGTGAAGCCTAATGAGCACGAGCTAGCCGAATGGCTGGGACAGAAGCCGAGAGACGTAAGTGAGTGGACTCGAGCAGCACATATGCTGGCGGATCAGGGAATTGACGAGGTGTGCATAACACTAGGCAGTAACGGTGCTCTGGCCATTCTAAACGGAACAGCGTATATGGTGAAGCCTCCAGCCATTCAACCTGTAAACACGGTAGGATGCGGGGATGCCTTTGTTGCTGGCATGGCATATTCGGCAGAGCGCGGCGATTCGGCTGAGTCCAGGCTGCGAACAGCTGTCACGGCGGCAGCGGTCAATGCCATGTCTTCCAAAGCAGGTGACATCGACTATGGTCTTTTTGAGGAGTACGAACAACAGGTGCAGATTATACTTTTATAAAAGTTGAAGGTTGTACAAATCAGCTTCACATCCCGCATGAATAATCGCCAGAGAGATGCTTTTCTGATGGAATGCAGTTCACGTCGGCATATTGCAATCCATCCTTTCATCCTACACAATAGAGCTAGCACGGGCTGCAGTTAACGGATTCTTACAAGCCCAGACATAATAAAGGAGAGACTTATGCAATATTCAAAGGGTGAACTGCGCAGAGCACAAACATTGGAACTGATTAAATCGCATGGGAAAATATCGCTGCTAGAGATTGTCCAAACGGTCGGTTGCTCGGAAGCTACCGCAAGACGGGATTTGGATGCGCTGGAAAAAGCGGGCGAGATTATTCGAACAAATGGGGGAGCCATTTATGAAGGGAGTCTGACGTCGGCGGTATCGGAGCTGCCTTTTGCAGCAAAACGCGATTTCAGACGGATGGATAAGGAACGGATCGCCGCCACGGCCGCCGCCCTCGTTGAAGAGGGGGACATTATCTGCCTGACAGGAGGTACAACGACGTTCTTTATTGCGAAAGCACTCAAAAAGCACCGTAATATTACGATTGTCACGAACGCGGTGAATATTGCTTATGAACTGGCTGATGCCGAAGATATTCAGGTCGTGGTTATTGGCGGCGTTATGCGGTCCAAAAGTTACGAATTATGCGGTCCGCTGGCGGAAAGTGTAATTGATAAAATTAACATTACGAAAATGTTCCTCGGGGTGGACGGAGTAACGCAGAATTTCGGCTTTACGATGCATTCCGAGCTTGAAGCCCGTATAGCCCAATTAACAATGGAACGTTCCAGCGAGGTTTATGCTGTATTCGATCAAAGCAAGGTTGAGAAAAGTGCTTTGTTTACCATTGCTCCCTTGAATCAGGTGACAGGAGTAATTACGAATAAGCAGCCGGAGGGATGGTTTGAGCAAGCGTGCAGGGAGCAGCAGATTGCTATACATACAACTACAGATCACAATGCTTCTATATAAGTACGCCTGATTCTCAAACGACCCTCTCTTCAGATGCTGGCTAATTTGCAGAACAAGGGAGGATATGCGAATGCATTTTTCCAAGTTTATGCTGATCCTTGCGATGATTTGCGTTGTAATCGCTGAAGCGGGCTGTTCCAGTTCTTCCACTTCCGGCGGCGAACCATCTGCAGACTCGCAAGGCAAGGTGAATCTGGTCTTTTGGAGTCATCAGGAAGACGCTATAGTGGGCGCTTACAAGAAATTAATATCCAAATATCAGAGCTTACACCCCGATGTAACGATCGAGTATCAGACCTTTCCGTATGATGTGTACAGCCAGAAGCTGAAAGCTTCATTCTCCGCGAAGAAACCACCCGACATTGCCGAATTCTTCGGCACCTGGGTGCCCGAATATTCCAAGAACAACCTGCTTGTTGAAATTCCTGATAGTGAAAATGTAAAAAAAGCATATTATGATGCCCCCCTGGGGGGATATTTGCGAGACAACAAGTTATATGGGCTGCCGCTCGAATACAACATTGAGAACGGTGGCATGCTGATTCATCCGCAAATGCTCAAAGAACAAGGCTTGGATCATCCACCTACAAGCTGGACAGAACTTGTGGATTACGCCCAAAAACTAACCGTACGTGAAAGCGGTGTCATCAAAGTGAAAGGCTTCGATTTTGTATCGGCAGACAATATTACGTTCACTTTCCTATCGCTCATTTTACAGCAGGGCGTAAGTTTTATGGGTGAAGACGGACATGTTAATTTTCACACGCCGGAGGCTCAGAAAGCGATGTCCACCTTGGTTTCGCTCGTGGCTGATGACAAAGTTGCGGATTTAACCACTTTCGGTGGTGAGCTGGATACCTCTGACTATTTTTTTCAGGGGAAATCAGCGATGACCTATCGCGGCCCCTGGACCATTGCTGCGGGGCAGAACAACTATAAGGTAGATGATTTTGAATATGTTTCCGTGCCTTCCTTTACGGAGAATCCACCTGTTTTTGCTGCCGAATCCGGTTGGGGGCTCGCAGTATCTAAGCAAAGCAAACAGCAGGAGGCTGCACTTGATTTCATCCAATTCATCTCGGAGAAGGACAACCTTACGACATGGAATACGGACACCTTTACCGTTCCAGCCAAAAAGGAAATTGCTGAAAATCCGGAATTCCTGAAGAACAATCCCCATTTAAAGCCTTCACTGGCTATATTGGCGTTAGGTCAATGGATTGGTCCTATAGCAGACCGGGATTTCTTCTTCAAGCAGATCAACGACAATTTTCAACTGATGGCTGGTGGACAGCAAAGTGTTGAAGACGGATTGATGAACATTGAACGGACGATCAACGATAATCAGGATCAACATAAGTGATAGGGGTGCTGGGGCATGAGTACTGCTATATCTACCAAAAAGGCCGAAAAGGGTAACCCAGCGGTAAAGTCGACAGCTTACAGGGCAAAACGAAGGTTCATCATCATTTCACTTGTACCGATCTTGCTTCTGTTCGGGGTGTTTGCTTTCCTTCCCATCGCATGGAGCCTGGGCTTGTCCGCATTCAAGTATGACCCGCTTAGCTCAAACGCGATATTCGTGGGGGCGGAGAACTATATCCGTATGTTCCAGGATTCCATATTTCTGAAGTCACTATGGGTAACCTTCAAATTTGTATTTATCGCTGTACTGATCAACATTGTCATTACGCTTTTGATCGCTTCAGCGATTCAGCGAGTCCGCATCCCGTGGCTCAAAAATGGCTTTCGAACTATATTCTTTCTTCCCACAATCGCTCCGCTGGCGGGAACAGCCATCGTATGGAATACCATGTTCAATTACAATGACGGCTTGTTCAACATGATTCTTGCCAAGCTGAATATGGCTCCAATCCAGTGGCTCAGTGATCCACATTATGCGCTCTATTCCGTCATTATGATGACCTTGTGGGCTGATATTGGGTATAACATCGTTCTTTTCATTGCCGGACTGGATTCCATCCCGGATATGTACTATGAAGCAGCGACACTGGAGGGGGCGGGCCGATGGCATGTCTTTCTTCACATCACACTGCCTTTACTGCGCAGAACGACGCTATTTGTTTCTATCACGACAGTTGTTTCCTATTTTCAGGCCTTCCCGCAATTTCAGATTATGACCAAGGGCGGACCCTTCAACGAAACACGAGTGCTATCCCTGCAAATTTATGAGCAGGCATTCTCCAGTTCCAACATGGGGTACGCCTCCGCTATGGCAACAGTGTTTCTAATGATCATCCTGCTTGTGACACTGCTGCAGCTGCGATGGGGACGCACACAATGGGAACATTGAGGAGAACAGGAGGAGAAGCCGATGCGACGTAAAGTAAGTCTATGGGAAGGCGTCACGATCGCAGTTCTTGCAGTCATAGCCTGTATTATGCTTTTGCCTTATGCCTGGATGGTGTTGTCATCTCTGAAAAGCAACATGGACATCGTCTCGGGTTCTGGCGGGTTGTTTCCAAGCAAGCCGAGCCTCGACGGATACCGAACGGTTTTTAGCGAGGCGCCATTTGTTACGTGGCTGCTTAACAGCCTGATGACATCTGTCATCATAACGGTAGTCACCTTATTTACCAGTGCTCTAGCCGGATATGTATTTGCCAAGCATCAGTTTAAAGGCAAGAAACTGCTGTTCATTCTGATCCTGGCAACGATGATGATTCCCTTTCAGGTTATTATGATTCCAACTTATCTGATTACCGCTGAGCTTGGACTGGTTAACCATTTGCTCGCGATCATTTTGCCCAATCTGGTCAGCTCCTACGGTGTATTTCTGGCTAAACAATTCATTGAAGAGATTCCACAAGAGCTGCTGGAAGCAGCCAGGATGGACGGTTCAGGCGAATTCAGGCTGATGCTTCGCATCGTTATGCCGCTTATTATGCCCATGCTGTCAGCCTTGGGGATATTCACATTCATGAACTCCTGGAATAACTACCTGTGGCCACTGATTGTATTAAATGATGAGAGCAAAATGACCGTTCCGCTGGCATTGGTCTACTTTAACGGAACGCATCAGGTCAACTACAACGTCGTCATGTCAGCTGCGGTGCTGATTACGATACCGGTTATTATAATATTCCTGATCTTCCAGAAGCAATTCATTAAAGGCCTGGCGATGACAGGCATGAAATAACGGGCGAGGAGAAAAGTGATGACTAAAATCTCAATTATCGGAGCAGGCAGTGCATTTACGCGCGAGATCGCTATGGATATTCTGCTGATTGAAGGCTTGGAGGGTGGTACCATTGCCCTGGTTGATATTGACGAACGTCGGCTTGAGTTGGCACGCAGGCTTGTACTTCAGATCGTGGAAATGACAGGGAAAACGTGGGAGGTGCTTGCCTCCACGGATCGCAGAGAAGTAATCGGCGGTTCACAGTTCGTAATTAACCAAATTGAAGTGGGCGGGCTGGAGACGGTTCGTTATGAATATGAAATTCCGCTGAAATACGGGGTAAAGCAATGTATTGGCGATACGTTGGGACCGGGAGGACTATTCAAGACACTCCGAACCCTTCCCAGTTGGGTAGAGATTGTTCGGGACATTGAAGCGCTCTGTCCAGACTGCATCATTCTGAACTATACTAATCCGATGTCTGCGGTTACACTCCTGACTTCCCGCATTACGGACATTCCGGTAGTGGGATTATGTCACTCCATCCAGAACACATCGGCTCAACTGGCCGAATATGCCGGAGTTCCTTATGAAGAGATGTCATGGAAAGCCGGAGGTATTAACCACATGTCATGGTTCGTGGAGCTGTCTCACGAGGGGAGAGATCTGTACCCTGTTCTTTTGGAGAAAATACAAACCACTCCTGAACTGCTGCGACAAGACCCGGTCCGCTTGGATGCCATGAAGTATTTAGGCGCTTTTGTCTCGGAATCCAGCGGCCATTTCTCGGAATATATCCCGTATTACCGAAAACGCCAATCGCTTATCGATCAGCACTGCAGCTCAGGTTATAACGGAGCCACAGGGTTCTATGCGGATAACTGGCCGATCTGGCGGAGAGAAAATGATGAGCAGATCGTTTCGCAGCTTGAAGGTACGGTACCGCTTGAGCTTCAATCGAGTAATGAATATGCAGCCATTATCATCGAAGCGGTATTGAAAAATGAGCCGAAGGTCATTTATGGTAACGTTCCAAATCGAGGGTTGATTGAAAATTTGCAGCCTGACGGTGTGGTGGAAGTGGCCTGCCTCGTTGACGGGAAAGGCGTTCAGCCTTGCCGCTTCGGAAGACTGCCTGAACATTTGGCTGCCTTGTGCCGCTCGAATATGGCTTTTTTTGATCTGGCTGTGGAAGCTGTACGGAGAAATGACAAGGAAATGGCACGCCATGCACTGATGCTGGACCCGCTAACTGCTGCCGTATGCTCCCTGGAGGAGATCGGAAGCATGTTCGATGAACTGTACGAGGCGGAACAGGGATTTGTTCCGGTATTGAAATGATGAAGAAACAGGAAACAAGTCCCGTTGTTGTCATTGCTGGTGAGCTAAATGTAGACGTCATTGTATCCGGAAGGGACGTGATGCCGGAATGGAATCGGGAAAAAATGGTCGATGGCTTCGAGGTGGTACTGGGCTCCTCATCGGCAATTACCGCATGTGCTCTGGCAAGCTTGGGAGCGGATGTGAGATTCGTCAGCGTCGTGGGGGATGACGATTTCGGAAAGTTCTGTATAGCTGAGTTACAACGTATGGGCGTAAATACAGAGCATGTAACCCGATTGTCTCGCATCAAAACAGGTGTAACCCTATCCCTCTCCACACCTGTGGACCGCGGACTGTTAACGTACGCTGGCAGCATCCCGTTGTTGACACCGGATTATATACCAGAATCACTGTTGCAGCAGGCCACGCATCTTCATTTTGGTTCTTATTATTTACAGGATGGAATGAGACCCCATTGGGCTGGGCTTTTTGCAAAGCTGCGGGCCAATGGGATCAGCACATCTTTTGATACAGGCTGGGATGTATCCAATCAATGGGACCGCGAGGGAATAAGTGCACTACTGACGGTAACTGATTTGTTTATTCCCAGCGAGGATGAACTACTGCACATTTACCCTGCGGATGGGGTAGCCGATGTGCTTGACTCCATGCTTCCTGCTGTGGCGGGAATTGTAGCAGTCAAACAAGGGTCAAAAGGTGCTACACTGCGCGACCTGGACGAAAGTACAATATCTGCTGGATCTTACACTTTGTCTCCTATCGATACGACGGGAGCAGGCGACTGTTTCAATGCTGGGATCATATATGGATACTTACTGGGAATGCGAGGGGGCGAACTGCTGCGCTTTGCCAATGCATGTGGTGCATTGTCCACGCTTGGCATCGGTGGCACAGGCAGCCTGCCGACGATGGAGGCTGTACTTCATTTACAAGAAGGGCTTAAATCGTAAAGTCTGGCTTTATTCTGCGCAACCCATTAATCAAAGGGAGTTGAGGGTATGTTGAAATTCGGTAAAACATTGCTGGTAGGATTAAGTATGGCAGTAGGTATAGGAATGGTTTCAGGGATTGAATGGTCCTCATCCGCTGCCGCAGCAGGCACGGATTACTATGTGGCGACAAGTGGAAATGACTCCAATGCGGGCACGAGCAGCGCGCCGTGGAAAACACTTCAGCACGCAGCTGATGCTGTTCCTGCAGGCAGTACAGTGCATGTTCGTGGCGGTGTTTACAACCAGAAGCTGAAGATCACCCGCTCTGGCTCTGCTTCACAGGGACCGATTGTATTCACTAACGACGGCACAGAGACTCCAATCATTGACGGCACCGGACTTTCCGTTAGCGGGATTGAAGGGTTGATTGACCTGACCGATGTAAATTACGTTACCATTCAGGGTTTTGAGATTCGCAATTATACCACGGCAACCAAGGACGTTATGCCCGTAGGCATCTATGTTCACGGATCAGGCAGCTTTATCAATTTGTCCAGCAACAAAGTTCATGATATCAAAAACACAGCCACCCCAACCGGTAGTGATCTGCTTGGACGTGACGCACATGGGATCGCCGTATATGGCACAAAAGCGCCGGACTCCATTCACGATATTACGATTAACGGTAATGAACTGTACAATCTCGTTCTCGGCTCCAGCGAATCACTGGTTCTGAATGGTAACGTAGATACCTTTTCGGTGACCAATAATGTCATTCACGATAACGATAACATCGGTATTGATCTCATCGGTTATGAGGGTAAAGCGCCAAATACGGCATACGATCAGGTGCGGAACGGACTCGTGAAGGGTAACCGGGTATATAATATTTCTTCTAATAATAATCCTTCGTACGGGAAGTCACTTCCGAATAACAGTAATGCGGCCGATGGTATCTATGTCGATGGCGGCAAGGACAGTATTATTGAGCAGAACTACAGCTATAACAACGATATCGGTATCGAGATTGCATCCGAGCATGCCGGTAAGTCCACCAGCAATATAACGGTGCGCAGCAATGCAGTCTACAACAACCGACTCACCGGCATTGCTATGGGTGGCTATGATACCAAACGTGGCTCCACAGTAAACTGCAAGATCGTCAACAATACGGTTTACAAAAATGACACGCTTGGCGATGGCAGCGGCCAGCTTTACGTTCAGTTTGATACACAAAATAATGTAATTAAGAACAACATTTTCGTAGCCAGTTCCACAGATGTGTTGATTTACAATGAATACACCAAAAATTCTGGAAACGTTGTGGATTACAATCTCTATTTTGCTCCTGCGGGCAGCACTGGGGCGAACTGGACTTGGAAAAATAAAGACTACACCGGTTTCTCCGCTTATAAAGCGGGAACAGGCAATGACGCACACTCCTTGTTCGTCGATCCCAAATTTGTGAATGCTGCAGCTTACGATTTCCATCTCCAAACTTCGTCTCCAGCGATCGATGCCGGGAACACGGACAATGCAATCATTGGAACACTGGACATTGAGGGGAAACCGAGAGTACAGGGAGCTGCTGTAAATATCGGCGCCTACGAGTGAGACGTATAATTTAACGAAATATTCTTCCCTGAAGATCCAACAAAGGCAGCTGATTACTCAGCTGTCTTTGTTCTATTTAAATATAAATAACCCTCTTTATATGGCTGTGCCTGTGTTAGACCCTACCTAAACCACAATATTTAGGTAAGGAGCTGCATTTCCATTTCGATCCATGGATAGTAAAATTGGTATAGCATAATTAATGCTAAGGTTAATTCATAACTGTAACAAAGAAAGGAGGATATATGAAATGAAAACCAGTTTGATCAAGCACTGTATGCTCATCTATTGGAGCATAATCCTGATGCTAGTCTTGGCAGCGTGTTCCGGGTCAGAGCAAAGTGGAAATCTGTCACCCCCACAACCTGCTCATCCTATACAACAGTCAGGTGAATACAAGTCGAACCCCGATGAACCTGCATGGAAGCTTGATACCACGCCTGTGGATTTGACCTGGTTTGTTGGCGCGAATTGGTATGGTCACACCTGGGGTGAAAGTATGACCTCCAAGTATGTAACAGAAAAAACAGGCGTTCATATCAAATTTGAAGTGCCATCCGGGGAAGCGGGCGAACAAATTACGCTGATGATGACCTCCGGCAAAATGCCGGATTTGATGACAATGGGCTCGTGGGAAAGTGCGATTAATAAGCTGTTGGAGAGCGATCAGGTATATGCTTTAAATGAATTGGCGGAGCAGTATGATCCCTACTTTTTCAAGGTCGCAGGCGATGGTACATTGAAGTGGTATCGGCAGAAGAACGGAAATACATATGGCATTCCAAATGATTCATACAGTCCCAGCCAGATGCAAGCAACTGGTTTGACGGCTGCCAACCAAACCTTTTTGGTGCGAAAAGATCTGTATGAAGCTATGGGCAGACCGGATTTGAGTACTCCGGAAGGCTTTCTGAACGCATTGCAATTGTTAAAGGATCAGTATTCCGTGTATAAAGGCCAGCTCATCAGTCCCTTCTTTGCTCAGGGAACTGTCTCTTACGGGATGACCGAGTACCTGCAGAACCTGCTGGCTATTCCACATGAAAAGGACGGCAAATATAACGACCGTATGACCGACCCGGACTATATCACCTGGCTGAAAACTTTTCGCACAGCCTATGAGAGTGGCTTGATTAATGTAGATTTTCTGGTGGACTCGAATGCTCAGGTAGAGGAAAAAACCAGTAATGCCCGCTATTTTATGATGATTCGTGAGTGGACTGGCATGGCGGCGATCAATCCGATATTGGCCGCAGGTGCATATCCGAATTCGTACTACATCGCTGTGGATGGCCCGCAAAACAGACACGGTGATTCCGCAACACTGTTCCCGGGCAATATGGACGGCTGGATGGTTACGATGATTAGCAAATCCACCAAAAACCCTGAACGAGCCATCCGCTTCCTGACCTATCTCGCCAGTGAAGAAGGCCAAAGGGATGTATTTCTGGGCAAAGAAAGCGAAACATGGGTGATGAGGAATGGTAAGCCGCAGTTGAAAGCCGAGATGGTCCAATTGCTTGATACGGACAGAGAGAGGCTGGAAAAGGAGTACGGCATCATGGATACCTACTGGATGCTGCGAAACCCTGCCTTCGTTAACCCATGGAGACCAGAGAAGGCCCCATCCGTTAAGCAAATGGAGGAGTTCGCTAACAAACAGGCCGATATGGACAGCGGCATCTATAAGGGAATAGATCCTGTAGGAGATTCCGATATAGCGTTAGCCTGGTCCCGTATTTCACAGAATTGGGAGGAAGTACTACCGGAATTGATAACCGCCAAGGATGAAGCTGCTTTTGATAAGATATTCGAAAATTTCCTAGCCCGTCGTGTGAATTACGGATTTAATCAGGTAATGGAATACCGTCAGGCCGAGCTAGATGCGCGAAAAGCCAAGATGTCGGAATAACCATTCCCTATCAGCCTCGTTACCTATCAGACAACTTGTAATATATGGTATAACAAAGGTGGGGAGGGCATCAGAATGAAATATTTACGGACTAGACTGAGGAAGCTTTACCGTAATTCCCGTATTTCCCAAAAGCTGTTTCTTGCGTTTAGCCTGATGATTGCTATACCTGTTATTTTGGTATCCTTTTTATATATTCGGATGCAGGAAACCCAGCTATACAAGGACGCTATGGCGACGGGCAACAGCCACGTTTCATGGCTAAACGAACAATTACGCAGCAGAATGGACATCATTGAGAGCGCTTCCACAACTGCACTTACTCAAAAGGCATTTGTGGATTTTATTCATTCCAACATGATTGTGGATGGCCTGCGACTGGTGAAATTCAAACAAAACCAATTTGAGCAGATGCAAAATATCATTCAAAGCAATGCGATGATCAGTGAGCTCAGCTTTTACGTGGATAATCCGAACTTATATGAAATCTGGCCTGAAATCTATCATTACAAGAAATTTTGGCCGCAGGATTACTGGGCAAAGCTTCGGGATGAAGGCGGGGCCGCTTACCGTTTGTTTTCCTTTAAGGATGGTGAACATACGTTATCCTATTACCGGCTGGTTCGCCTACAGGGACAGGAGCAGAAGCGTCCCAGTATTATGGAAATTCGTGTTCAGCACAGTATGTTTTTCAGCGACCTGCTCCAGGAGAGCAAGGGAGACTTCTTCTCTGTTTTGATGAATGAAAGCGACCCTCCGCAATATGTATACAATTCCCAGCATGAGTTTTCTCGAAAGGCCGGGGATGGTCTGGACGAGATCCTTGGCAGTATTCATCGTCAACTGGATGTACTCCCGCAGGAAAGTCCCGTTAAGATTAAGGTAGGTGATCAGAGCTACTATGCACTATACCGCTACATTGCTCCGCTGAACACTTATGTGGTTGATATTGTCTCCCATCAGGCGTTGATGAAGGGGCCGCGCAGCTGGTATGCATTTGTAGTAACGATTACATTGTGTGTACTGCTACTGCTGATGTTACTTGTATCACATACAACTCGGCGCATTTTCCGACGATTGGATAGCGTACTGGCTTCAATGCGTCAGGTACGGAAAGGTGAGCTGGATGCAATGATTGATACAGGCCTTGATGAGAACGAAAGAGGGGATGAAATCGACGAGGTGGCTGTGAGCTACAACAAAATGTTATATGAGGTCAAACGTCTGATGACACAGGTCGTGGATAAACAGTTAATCGCGAAAAACGCGCAGCTGCACTCCCTTCATTCCCAGATCAACTCTCATTTTTTGTATAACGCACTGGAATCTATTCGTATGCTCGCTGAGGTTCAACGGCAACCCGCTATTGCCAATTCTTTGGTATCGTTAGGTTCGCAACTTCGCTACAGTATGCAATGGCGCAGCGATACGGTTGCCCTTCGTGAGGAGCTTGCTAATATCCAAAACTACATTCAATTTATCAATCTAATGGAAGGCGGCAGCATCCAATTGACGTCAGATCTCCCACAGGAAGTGCTCCGCTATGCTATTCCGAAGATGTGCATGCAGCCCATCGTTGAAAATGTAGTTCATCACGCAGCGCCTTCGGGCGGTAAGGTGTGTATTCAGATTACGGTTTCAGTGGAGAATGACCACGTACTCCTTATTAAGATACAAGATGATGGAGTGGGGCTAGATCCTGAGATGTTAGTCCGACTGCAAGCGGCACTGCGGGGAGATTTGGATACGCCTATTGTTACCAGTAAGAACGGACTAGGTCTGGAAAACGTGAATAAGCGGTTGCAGCTTCATTACGGTAAGGATTGCGGTCTTTGGATTGATAGCACGCAGGGCAATTATACGTGTGTCACAATACGGCTGCCTTGGGAAAATGTAAATCTTGGAGGGTGGTAGGAAATGATGAATATTCTGATTGTGGATGATCAAAAGCATATACGTGATGGTCTGCAGGCGATGCTGCTTCAATTTCCTCTGGAACTGAACAACATTTACTGTGCCGCGAGCGGAATTGAGGCGCTAAACCTTTTGCTCCAGCACAGCGTCCACATCGTTATAACCGATATTAGGATGCCGGATATGGATGGACTTGCTCTCATGGCAAAAACCAAAGAGGAGCGCATTGAGGTGGAATACCTCATTATTAGCGGTTATAGTGATTTTACATATGCCCAAAAAGCTATTGAACTGGGGGCAAAGGGGTACTTGCTAAAACCCCTGAAACGGGAGGATCTGCAAACTTCGTTAGAGCATATATGGCAAGAACTCCAAACACGGCTGGTACTTAGGCATAATATGCAGCATGTATCCCGTCTCGCCCGAGAGACAGATCGTAAAGAATTACGAATGTTTATGCAGGGAGCATTAAACGAGGAGACTTGGATTCTGCAAATCCAGGAACAAAATCCTTCCTTATGGTCCAATTATCGTCTATGCCTGCTGCGGGAGAAATGTTGGATTAATCAGCCCGGGGCGAGCAACGTCCATAGCATGGAAGCTATTGCCTATGGTGTGTTCGGTAGACAAGGTTGTATTTGTCTGCAACACAGCCCTTATCTGATCCTCGCAGTGGATGCAGCCATAGACCCGGATGCTTTGTCAGCGGCGCTTAAGGAAGGAATGATCGATGCCGTAACCATTATGACTGACCCTCAGCAGGGATTAAAGGTGCTGCCAGGCAGCTATACACAAGTGCTTGAGCTATACCGCCATAGTTACCTGTTTCCAGATCAGTACAGCATCCTGCCAGCACATATTGAGCATATGGAGCAGCAGTGGCAGCTTCCCTATGAGGAGCTCTATGATCTGTTCCAGTCCGTTGGGACCGACAACAGTGGTAAAATCGCTCAGGGCATTTCCATAATATTTCACAAAAATGTGCTGCAGCGCTATCATATTCGCTATACGCAGCAGCTCTGTGGCGCTACCGTGCAGATGATGGAAGAATACGAGCGTGTTATTCGCCCCTATATGGGGGAGGAGGCGCTGGATCTTGAGTCTTTGCGTAATCTCTTTGATTATCCGGGGATGCGCGATTATATTCAAGCATTGCAGCAGCAGCTGCTTCGGTTAAATCAGTTCTATTTTGAATATAAATGCAGCTATCGCAATTCGCAGGACTTAAATGAAGCCATACGTTTTATACATGAGAGCTACCATAAGCCGCTGGACCTCGCAATGGTATCCAATCATGTGTCACTTAATTATGCCTATTTCTCAAATCTGTTCAAGAAGAATGTTGGCAAAGGCTTTGCCGAATACTTGCGAGATGTGCGTCTGGATAAAGCGCGGCGGCTCCTAGCCGAAACCGATTATAAAATTGTTGAGGTAGCTTCTATGGTAGGCTACGAAAGCTACAAAAGCTTTACACGGGCTTTTCGCCTCGTGATGCAGATTCAACCCTCAGAGTACCGACAAATGATGAGGCGAAAGGCAGAACGTGAAGTGAAGTACCACAGCTCAACACCCTGAGGCAGCATGCTTACTTGGGAAATACCATGGGGTGAGTATGCATATGCATCAAAACCCAAAAAAATGGGATACAACAAAAATAAATGTACCTTTTCAGCAGATTATCCTATTCGATAGAATAAAGATATTCCCCCATGTAAGCGATTTCCTTTATACGCATAGATTGGGAGAAACTATGATTCTATCAAAGGAGGGCAATTATGAAACCATCTCACTTTGCGGAGAAACGGTTGATGAAGAAGGTATTTGGTTTATTCTTAGTGGTTGTGATGCTGGCTAGTGTTGGCATTTTGCCAACTTCGAAAGTTCAAGCAGCTGGAACCACAGTTACTTCAATGGAGTACTTTTCACCAGCAGATGGACCTGTTATTTCAAAATCTGGAGTTGGCAAAGCTAGCTACGGATTTGTTATGCCTAAGTTCAATGGAGGCTCCGCTACGTGGAACGATGTATACAGTGACGTGGGTGTCAATGTGAAAGTGGGTAACAACTGGGTTGATATTGACCAGGCAGGTGGTTATATCTATAACCAAAACTGGGGGCACTGGAGCGATGGCGGCTTCAATGGCTATTGGTTCACGCTTTCTGCAACAACCGAAATTCAACTGTACTCCAAAGCCAACAATGGTGTTAAGCTAGAATATCAACTTGTATTCCAAAACATTAACAAAACAACCATTACGGCTATGAACCCAACACAAGGGCCGCAGATTACAGCAAGTTTCACAGGTGGTGCAGGCTTTACATATCCAACGTTCAACAATGATTCTGCGGTAACCTATGAAGCCGTAGCTGATGATCTGAAGGTGTATGTAAAACCTGTAAACAGCAGCACATGGATTGATATTGACAATAACGCAGCCAGTGGCTGGATCTATGATCACAACTTCGGCCAATTCACCGATGGTGGGGGCGGATACTGGTTTACCGTAACGGAGTCGATCAATGTCAAATTGGAATCGAAGACTTCTTCGACTAACCTCATTTATACAATTACCTTTAATGAACCGACAAGAAATTCATATGTCATTACGCCATACGAAGGAACAACTTTTACAGCAGATGCAAATGGTTCCATTGGGTTACCGCTTCCCAAAATTGACGGGGGTGCGGCAATAGCCAAGGAACTGGGCAATTTCGTATACCAGATTAACATTAATGGTCAATGGGTGGATTTGAGCAACTCCAGTCAGAGCAAATTTGCATACTCCGGTAATGGCTACAACAATATGTCTGATGCCAATCAGTGGGGATACTGGGCTGATTATATCTATGGCCTTTGGTTCCAGCCAATCCAGGAAAATATGCAAATCCGTATCGGCTATCCGTTGAACGGACAGGTGGGTGGAAATATCGGCAACAACTTCGTGAACTATACCTTCATCGGTAATCCAAATGCTCCTCGCCCGGATGTATCGGATCAAGAGGATATCTCCATCGGAACACCAACCGACCCGGCTATCTCGGGTATGAATCTCATCTGGCAGGATGAATTCACCGGAACTACGCTCGATACAAGTAAATGGAACTATGAAACAGGCTATTATCTCAATAACGATCCTGCTACCTGGGGTTGGGGCAACGCAGAACTGCAGCATTACACGAACAGCACCCAAAATGTATTTGTACAGGACGGAAAGCTGAATATCAAAGCCATGAACGACAGCAAATCTTTCCCGCAGGATCCGAATCGGTATGCACAGTATTCCTCCGGTAAGATTAACACCAAGGATAAGCTCTCCTTGAAGTACGGCAGAGTAGATTTTCGTGCCAAGCTGCCTACGGGCGATGGAGTTTGGCCGGCACTATGGATGCTTCCTAAAGATTCTGTATATGGCACATGGGCAGCATCGGGTGAAATCGATGTCATGGAAGCGAGAGGACGTCTGCCTGGCTCTGTAAGCGGTACCGTACATTTTGGTGGACAATGGCCTGTGAACCAGTCTTCGGGCGGCGATTATCACTTCCCAGAAGGCCAAACTTTTGCCAATGATTATCATGTATACTCGGTAGTATGGGAAGAGGACAGCATTAAATGGTATGTCGACGGCAAGTTTTTCTATAAAGTCACCAACCAACAGTGGTATTCCGCAGCTGCACCGAATAATCCGAACGCACCTTTCGATGAGCCGTTCTATCTTATTATGAACTTGGCAATCGGCGGGAACTTCGACGGCGGCCGTACTCCGAACGCGTCCGATATCCCGGCAACGATGCAAGTGGATTATGTACGTGTGTATAAAACACAGTAATAAGACAGACGTCTCCACGATTGCGGTGGTGTATAGGTCATTCACCATAACTGTTACTGTTTGAGAAGGGAAGCCATTCAATTCAAATAGTATCTCTCTTCTTAAAATAATGAAGCAGCCTTCGTTTAATTGTTGAACGAAGGCTGCTTCAATTTTGTATACAATGCCTAGTTATTTGCAATTCGGTGGAAAATGATTTTAATGTCTATTAGAAGCTTCTGTCGCTGGACTACGGACTACAGAAGGTTCCTCACGGACCTCTGTTTGCTCCGATGGACGTGACACCACAGAAGATTCCGCACGGGCCACCGCCTGTGCCGATGGTCGTGTTACTACAGGAGTTTCTTCACGAGCAGTCCTTTGTGCCGACGGACGTGCTACCACAGAAGTTTCTTCGCGCACTGCCGCTTGTGCTGCCGAACGAGTTACCACAGGAGTTTCTTCGCGGACCACCGCCTGTTCCGATGAACGTGTTACTACAGGAACCTCTTCACGGGCAGCCGCTTGTTGTGATGGACGTGTTACCTGGGAAGCTTCCTCACTCGCAACCACCCTGGGAGTATTGCTGGAAGCCCAAGCCGTTGACACCGTAGTAATTGCAGTTACTAGAAATAGTGTTGATATCGCTATAACAAAGGTTTTCTTTTTCACATTCTTTACGTTAAGCATCATAGTTAATCTCCTTTTTAGTTGTTTCCCATCCCCGGATAAAGAGGAGCAGAATTGTAAAGGTAAACTCCTTGATCCGGCCACTACGTTAAGAATTGTTTCTCCATAGCGTTTACGATCCGCATAGGACATTCCCTTTACAACTTCTTCGTCGCAGGACAGTTCACTCCATGTGTGAATATCTTTGGAAAGCATATGAACCAATGGATTGAACCAATGCAATGCACGAGCTATTAATATGAGCGCCTTGATCCATAGGTCTTTCCTTTTCAGGTGGATCAGTTCATGATGGAACACCATACCGATATCCACATTTGTAGAATTCTTCGCAGGCAGATAAATAGTAGGTTTTCTCAGCCCGATTAGAAAAGGACTGCGAATCATAGCGCTGTAAGCAAGCCTAACCTCGCTCTTGAGACCCAGATTGCCCTTGATTACCGGGAGCAGCATAGCCACTTCACTGTTATTCGGAACAGTGGTTCGCGTAAGTTTTAATTTCTTGAGAAACCTGCGATAACAATAGATTTGCCATGCTATAAAAGCTATGGCTCCGATTACCCATAAGCATATAAAAGCGAGAGCAACGTTTGCCGAAATGGTCTGTACCTGAATGGCAGGAGCCGGATTTAATGCTCCAGGCAATACATGATCAACCTTTAAGGGTGCCTCGTTTACTGTAGTACTAGATGTGAATAATGAAAAAATCCAGTTAAAAACAAGAAAGACGGGCAATAGATATAGACCTAAAGCCATTTTCCCAATTCCAAAACGCCATTTTGCAGGGAAGACTTGAAAGGGAACAAGGCTTAATGACAAAATGAAAGCAACGATGACACTTCCGGCAACAGTTAGAGTAGACAGTAATACAAGAAGGGTATTCATAGACTACACCTACTTTTCCGAAAACCATTGTCTCAGCTCTGCAATATCTTGGTCAGAGAGCTTGTCGCCATCATACAAAGCTGAAATCAAATTTTTTACCGAGCCTTGATATAATCCATCCAGGACTTGTTGTGTCTCCAACAGCTTGTAATCTTCGGGGGAAATACGGGGGACATACTTATTGGTACGTCCATGCCTTGTAGCTGTTAGCGCCCCTTTGTCTACCAGCCGAGAAAGAAACGTGGAGATCGTTTGTGCTTTCCATGCTTTACCTCTTTCAGAAAACATGTGCAATAGTTCGGTGGAGGTGACAGGTGGCTCACACTCCCAGATGACTTCCATCAGCTCCATTTCAGTATCTGATAATTTTTGAAGTTGGTTCACGGTGAACACTCCTTACATCGCTATGCGTCCATAACGAATGGTATTACTACACTACGTAGTACGACCAATTTACTACATCACGTAGTAGATGGTCAAGTGTCGAAAATGTTGAGGAGCAACAGATGATGGATTGTAATAGCTATAAATATCGATCGGAAGGTTGTACGGTCAGGGGAGTATCAGTGTACATAGTAAGCTCAATCAGCGATTTATTTTAATGCAGAGACGAATGTCTGGAGTATATACTTAGGCATACATCCTGAAATCACAATAGGGAGGAACCCCATGAATCTGTTTCATATACAATCCATACTGCAAGAGATCGACTGGAATGCTTCGTTTCTGGAGAATAACTTTATCGGCATTGGTTGGCCTGCAACAGGAGATTTGGAGCATAAGCCTGCAGAAGAATGGAAAGAGCAACTGGTTCAACACTATAGGATAGGAGAGACGAAACTTAGTGATGTCCTGGAAACTCTCCATACTTTTGTGTATATCATGCAGGATGGAGACTACGTCTTGGTAAACGATGATGAATGGGCTTACGTTGGAGATTTGGGCGATTATTTTTACGATGATTCCAATGGTACCGGAGAGGAATACATATGCCACCGAAGAGGAGTTACCTGGCTAGGTCGTCTTCCCTTATCAGAGTTAAATGATAAAGTATTGGCACTAGTTAGTCATGATTCAATCATTGCGAAATTCGAACATGCAATTACTCAGGCGCAATTGGACCCCTGGATTTCAATCCCCTCTGCAACGACTGCAGGAGAAAATCATTCTTCAGTTAGGGTAGTTGAAGACACAATTCAAGAAGCACTCCATGTTCTAAAAAAGGCATTGCAGAGTGAAGAAGAAGACCTGCGAATTCGTGCAGCAACCGCAATTTTGCAATATGCAAAAGCCTAGAGAGCTCAGGGCTTGGCGCCATGCGGTGGGAAAAGGACACTTTGTATATAAGCTGAATCACAGCTAGTCTTGACCAGACAGCAAATGGTGTCATAATATTTAAGCGACGCTACATGGTGTTGAATGAAATGAACGGCTTTTTCTTGGCAATCATATGTAGAGAGCACGTTACGAACGAGAATAACCATTCGCTGGATGCGTTTGTCGCCATATGATTAGAATGATGAAGGATGGTCCCTGATGACAACGAATAAAACAAACCCCAAAGTTGATGGATATTTAAACAAAGCAAAGAAGTGGAAGGAAGAATCGGTAAAGTTAAGAGAGATTATCCTTGACTGCGGTCTGACCGAAGACTTTAAGTGGATGCATCCCTGTTACACGTTGGAGAATAAAAACGTCGTGATCATTCATGGATTTAAAGAATATTGTGCGCTGCTGTTTCACAAAGGTGCCTTATTAAAGGACAAGCAGGGCATTCTAGTCCAACAAACAGAGAATGTACAGTCCGCCCGGCAAATTCGGTTCACCAATATTCAACAGATCGTTGAAATGGAAAACATCTTGAAAGAGTATATTCAAGAAGCTATTGAGGTTGAAAAGGCCGGCTTGAAAGTAACTCTTAAACAGCATACAGATTATGATGTTCCAGAAGAGTTTCAACATCAATTGGATGAAAATCCTGCTTTGAAAGAGGCTTTTGAAGCACTGACGCCTGGACGTCAACGAGCATACCTGTTTTATTTTTCCCAACCCAAGCAATCCAAAACCCGGGTCTCAAGGGTTGAGAAATATACGCAGCAAATTCTGGACGGAAAAGGTTTAAATGATTAATGTACTTCAACCCTTTGGTGAATGTAGGCCAAAGGGTTTTTCAAAATCATTTTCATGATAATATGAGATGAAGTATGCGAAATAAATCTTGGTTAGGAGAAGATATGATGGAAGTTTTTGCGGAATATTTAGCACGTATTGATAACCTTGGACATCGGGATCGAACGGAAGAAGTTCTAGAATGGATTACCAAGAAGTACCCAAATTTAGTGCCAAAGATAGCGTGGAATCAGCCCATGTTTACCGATCATGGCACATTTATTATCGGTTTTAGTGTATCGAAGCATCATTTGGCTGTGGCGCCTGAAAAGGCTGGCATTAATCATTTTTCCGATGAAATTGTGAAGGCCGGCTACGATCATACCAAAGAATTGGTTCGTATTCGGTGGGATGGCCCGGTTGATTTCTCATTACTGGGGAAAATGATTGAATTCAATATTACGGAAAAGGCAGACTGTTCAACCTTTTGGCGGAAATAGGCATCGCGGATACTACATCAGAAAAGACCTCGCTCAGACATTCAATGATGAGCGGGGTCTTTGCAATGGTCAATCATAAATTGGTTGGTACATTGCACCAAAATAATCTATAACAACGCTGCGAAACGCGACAGCTGCTTTCGAGATATATCTGTTTTTAAGCGACAATAAAGCAATTTCCCGCACAAGGTTCTGATCCTCGATTGGAAGATATACAATGCGTTCCTGTGGATTTCTTGCTGTACCTGGTATAAAGGCAAGCCCAATCTCGGCTTCCACAAGTGCAGTTAATCTTGCAGGTTCATCTCCTTCGTAAACATACTTCGGTACATACCCGGCCGACAGGCATTTGGAGTCCACCAGATCACGAATACCATATCCTTTTTTCACCCCCACAAACGACTCATCCTTAAGTTCTGCTAATGTTATGCTGCTTCGATCCGCATATCGATGACCCAGAGGCACAGCTACGACAATAGGGTCCAAGAACAGCATCTGACATTCGATGTCATCACCCTGGATTGGAGGGGAGGACAGGCAAAAATCAATTTCGCCTCGATGAAGAAGTGTGGACATGTCTTCCAAAGTAACCATTTGTACATGAAACTGAACATTCGGCTTATTTTTGCGGAATTCCCGCAAGATCCCTGGTAATGTGCTTGCTGTAGTGACCGCCAACTGAAGTTTGCCGTGATCCGGGTTGGAGAGATCCGCTATTTCCTGTTTTCCCTGTTCTAATTCGAATAGGGCTTTTTCGGTCCGTCGAAGGAATGTTCTTCCGAATTCGTTTAAACGCAGCTTTCTGCCCAATCGATCAAATAATGGTGCTCCCAAGTCATCCTCCAATCGTTGTATCGTTTTACTCAATGAAGATTGAGTGACATGCAACTTACCCGCTGCCTCCGTAACATGTTCACACCGGGCTAACGTCAAAAAATAGCGTAGTTGAAGAAGCTCCATTTCGCACCACTCTCTTATTCCTTTTAGTTCATCAAATCATAACATAAAATGCGTTGGAATAAATAAAGAAATTCCATTAAGATGACAACAGATGAAGGAGGTGCACACATAATGAACACTCGAAATATATGGTTAATGTCAGCTGTCGGCTTGGGAATCATGCTGAATCCGTTAAATTCCTCCATGATATCTATAGCGATTGCAAGACTTCAACAAGTATATCTACTTGATGTTACAGCAGTTTCGTGGATCATTTTTTCCTTTTACATTGCCAGTGCTGTGGCTCAACCTGTCATGGGCAAGTGCAGTGATCTGTTCGGCCGCAGAAAGATATTCCTTACTGGTCTTGTTGTTGCCTTCGTTTCCTCCATGTTAGCTCCGTTATCTCCAAATTTTTCATGGCTCATCGTAATCCGCATCATTCAATCTGTTGGCACAAGCATGATGGTAGCCGTTGGCATGGCGATTGTAAAAATCCATGTTACTGAGAAACAGGCTGCCGCCTTGTCAGTCCTCGCAATGTTTCTGTCTGGTGCAGCAGCGGTAGGCCCTTTTATTGGTGGTGTATTGATTCACTGGTGGGACTGGCCAAGCATTTTCCTTGTGAATATTCCATTGGTAATCGCAAGCTTTATAATCGGTTGGAAAACGATTCCCAAAGATGGAGCACTCAAATCCAACCATGACTTTTCCATCAGGAAATGGTTCCTGCTGATTGATGCGCCAGGCATACTTTTGTTCACAATCGCTTTGGTAACTCTGCTAATGAGCTTGCTTTCAGTTAATTCAACCGGACATCTTTCAACATGGCATCTTATGGTAGGCGGAGTCGGTTTGATTGCATTAGCGACTTTTATACGGCATGAATGGAAAACGGCGTCCCCCTTTATTCCGCTTCGGGTATTTGCCAAACATCCCGAGATGACATGGGTAAATGTACAATTTATGCTGGTTAACACTCTGTTTTACGCTCTGTTTTTTGGCATACCATCTTATTTGCAGCAGGTTCGCCATCTCAACGAAGTTCATACAGGAATAATCATGCTCACCCTCGGTTTATGTTCACTCATCAGCTCTCCTCTAGCAGGACGCTGGATTGACAAATCAGGGACACGACCAGCCTTGATCGTTTCTGCCGTGTTAATGACGCTCGGGTCCATCATGATTGTGATATTGGATAAAGCTTCGCCGGTTGTGAATGTAATCATGCCCCTAGCTGTATTTGGTATAAGTAACGGGTTGAACAGTGTCGGTATGCAGGCGGCATTGTTTAAGAGCACACCCGGAGAAATGATTGGTGTCGCATCGGGTATTTTTAATACATCGAGATATCTGGGTACTATTTTGTCGTCATTGTTGATTGGCATTGTCATGGGAGATACTTTCAGTTTTATCGGTTTCCAAACGCTCGGAATCATCCTGACGATATTAGCTGCATCTTTAATCTTGATGACCGTACGACGCCAGAGAATTTCAGGAACGCAGGTGTTATAGCGTTAAATTAATCATTATGAGTAACTGAAAAAAGGACGGAGCATAACGAAAACCGACTTCTCCCAACCTGGATAATCGTTCATCATGCTCATTTAATACAAATAGCCACTTTTTTTAAACGAAATTTAAGATACACATTAAATCAGTGTAAGGTTGGTCTCCTATACTTGCATTTGTGCTTCAAAAATCATTCGAGGGAGAGATTTATATCAATCATTCACGTTCCTTAACATCCAATCGAGTCAAAATAACAGCAGTCACCGCACTCGCTTTGATTCTGACCGCATGCCCATTAATAAGTACGGGTAGTGCTGCTGCTCAAGCATCTCCTGTATCTGCTATTTCACAAGCCACAGAAGACGTTAATGCTCAGGCGCCTATTCAATACCGAATTCAAGCCCGGCTGGATGAGAAGAAGATGACGATTCAGGGCAATGAATCCATTACTTACCGAAATACAAGCAAAGATACATTGAATCAGCTGGTTCTTCATACTTACGCGGATGCCAACCTTTCGAAGTCGACACAGACGACCATGTTTACACGTTCAAATGAAGAAATCAGCAAAAATAATCCTGATAAGAAGCCGGAAGACTTTCTTGGAGGCATTGATATTGAGAAGGTGACGACCGGTGGGCAAGCCCTTGATTTTAGTAATAAAAACCAAGCCCTGAAGGTGAAACTGGCGCAGCCTATTCAGCCCGGAGAATCCGTTTCGGTTCAAGTCCATTTCAATCTGAAGATTCCCTATGGCTCACAGCGCTTGTCGTATTACAAAGATATTATTAATGGGGCTCACTGGTTCCCTGTAATGTCAGTTTATAACGAGGCCAAGCATGAATGGGATAGCAAACCATATAGTCAAACCTTTGAAACGGATTATTATACGTCCGCGGATTATGAAGTTCAGTTCAATGTTCCCGATCAATATCAGGTAATGATGCCTGGTGCGTTAACAACACAAGATGACGTGGAGAAAGGACGGAAAGTGGTATCCACCGTGGCAAAGAATACAAGGGAGTTTGTTTTCTTTGCCAGCCCCAACTTCAAAGTGGACAGCGTAACCCGGAATGGCCTCACAGTAGAGTATTATTACTTTGATAACCAGCCAGGTAAGAAAAAGATCGTTGATGGATATATTGACCAAGCATTCAAAGCCATTGATTTTTTCAGCGACAAATACGGTAAATACCCTTATCCTGAATTCCGCATTGTTGAATCGTATGTGGAAGGTGTGGCTATCGAGTATTCTAGGGCCATTCAAATGGGACAAATCGGAATAAACGCGGCTCCTGAACAGGACACGGTATTTGTCCACGAAATTGCACATCAGTGGTTCCATGCGTTAATCGGAAATGATTCGGAGACGGAGTCATTCCTGGATGAAGGCTTTGCGGATTTTTCCAAAGTTTACTTTGCTGAGAAGCTGGGAGATAAGTTGAATGGCTTTAAATCCATCCAATTTGACGATTCCACTGTGGATAAGGCCATTGCTTCAACCAATGACGAGGTAGGAGATTTGGCAAGTCCTGTCTATTACGATAAAGGCCGCCAAGCGATATACCAATTGTACCGCTCCGTCGGGGAAGAGAAATTTGATGCATTTATGAAAGAGTATTTTAAACGCTATGTGTATCAAAACGCGACGATTGACCGATTTCTCCAAACTATAGAAGATGTACTGGGGGAAGAGGCGAGAAAGGAAATGAAGACGGCTTTGTATGAGCCCAATTTTGTGCTGAAGTCTGAATATCAACTGTCCAAGGAGGAGAAAGCTGCATATCTGCATGATCAATTTCAATTGCTGTATGAATCAGCCTTAACTCAGGTTCCGAATTTACCTTTTGAAACCATGAGCCGCGTGATGGATAAAACCCTTCAAGGTGAGCCATTAGCCATTGTGCTGAGTGATCAGGTTAGCAAGTCAGCGAGCAAACAACAGGAAGCTATGGTTAACCAATTGACAACTCTTCTGGATTTGAGCGGAGTGAAGTATGACGTGATTCGGGACCGTTCGGTATTAAAGCAAAAAATGAAAAAGGAGCTGGCCACCAGCAATCTGATTGTAATTGGTAATGCCAAATCCAATGGTTTTGTACAAGCTTTGAAACCCAGCATCATGGACCGTGCCACCCGTATCGGCTTTCAATGGAAGACGACCATGAATCAACCGTCGGCAGCCGGAGCGTATATAATCAAACATCCTTATAATCAGAATCGCTTAATGCTGCACTATTTCTGGAATGAAGATCTTCTTAGCGGTGGCAGTCTTGAATCGTTTATGATGAAAATGCAGGAATCCATTGGATTCACGAATGCTTATTATCAGTACTATGTACTTGATAAGACCGGCAAGGTAGCTCTGGAGAAAAAAGTGGAAAATCCTCTTTCAAAATTTTTTGCTGAAGAATAATTCGAAGTGTTCAATCTAATAAAGAAAGATTAAAATCCTTTGGCAATTGTTATGGGAAGATCATAATATCATCTGTTATAGAGTCGCCTATATGGCGACTTTTTTATTTAAGTTGAATTTAGGTTTTTAAAAGCTGTCCTGAAGGGTAAATATAACGTGGATCTTTAAATGGATGTAAAATATAACGTTGCGGAGGAAAGTGAAGAGTGTAAGGGAGAGCATTGATTGTTAATTTGTTAATATCCTGCAAATAATAACAATATAATGTGTGAAGACACCTGAAAATGTACGAGAGTAACATGAACGACAAGAAAATGATCAGAATTCGGAGAACACCGAGATGAGGAGGACATATGAAAAAAACCAAGGTCTCATTTTTTGTACTATCACTAATTCTGCTCCTAGTAGCGGGGTTATCCGGATGGTCGGGGGATGCCAATGCAAACTCCAATTCAGGAAAAACGTATGTGATCGGCACGGACATTACATTTGCACCGTTTGAATATCAAGATGTGAATGGAGATTTTGTGGGTATCGACATGGATTTGCTCGATGCCATTGCAAAGGACCAAAATTTCAAGTATGAAATTAAAGCCCTGGGATTCAATGCTGCTGTGCAAGCTCTTGAGTCCAATCAGGTGGATGGCGTCATTGCCGGGATGAGTATCACAGATGAACGAAAACAAAAGTTTGATTTCTCAGAATCTTATTATCCATCAGGCGTTGTAATGGGTATTAGCGCAAATAACGATACCGTGAAAAGTTATGAAGACCTTCGAGGAAAAAAGGTTGCCGTGAAAACAGGGACAGAAGGATACAGTTTCGCAGAGTCGATATCCTCCAAATACGGCTTTACGATCGTTCCGTTTGATGATTCTGCGCAAATGTATGATGATGTGAAAACCGGAAATTCCGTAGCCTGTTTTGAAGATCATCCCGTATTGGCCTATGGGGTGAACCAAAACAACGGTTTGAAAATCGTTACGAAGAAAGAAGAGGGAGCCTCCTACGGATTTGCGGTAAGCAAGGGTAAGAATCAGGAACTACTTGAGATGTTTAATACAGGTTTGACGAATATCAAGGCTAATGGTGAATATGAGCGCATTACTGAAAAATATCTTGGTGAAAATGCTCCAACTGCTAACCTGGGTCGCTGGGAATTGATTCAGAAATCGCTTCCTTCGCTGTTCAAAGGTTTGGGAAACACACTCTTATATACGATTGTATCTCTGTTTTTTGCCTTTATCATCGGCTTGATATTTGGCTTTATGAAAGTGGGACAAAATAAATTCCTTCGTGGGGTTGCTACGGTCTTTGTAGACATCTTCCGCGGAATTCCGTTGATTGTCCTCGCGTTCTTTATCTATTTCGGGATTCCGCAGGCTATGGGCTTTACGATGCCGCTGTTCCTGGCCGCCATTCTGACACTGAGTCTGAACGCAGGGGCATACGTAACCGAAATTATTCGTGGCGGGATTCAATCGATTGACCGTGGACAGATGGAAGCCGCCCGTTCACTGGGTCTTCCTTATCGTAAAGCAATGATAAAGATCGTAATTCCTCAAGCCATACGGGTTATGATCCCTTCATTTATTAATCAGATGGTCATTACACTGAAAGATACGTCGATCTTATCCGTCATTGGCCTTGTGGAGTTGACGCAATCCGGTAAAATTGTCATCGCAAGAACGTTCGCCTCTTTTGACATTTGGTTGACTGTTGCGGTCATGTACCTGATTGTTATCATCACATTGACTAAAATCGCTGATTATCTGGAGGTGAAGGTTCGTCGTGGGTAAAATTATGGTTGAAGGATTAAAGAAAAGTTTCGGTTCGAATCAGGTTCTAAAGGGAATCGATATGTCCGTCCTCGAGGGTGAGGTTGTCTGTGTCATCGGACCTTCAGGTTCGGGCAAAAGTACGTTTTTGCGTTGCATTAACCAATTAGATGAGATTACGGCTGGACGGGTTATTGTGGATGATCGGGATCTGAATGATCCCAAAACGAACATTAACAAAGCACGGGAAAATATTGGCATGGTATTTCAGCATTTTAACCTGTTTCCCCATTTCAGCGTGCTTAAAAATATCATGTTTGCACCCAGAGAACTGGGGATATTAAATGAAAAAGAAGCTCGCGATACCGCACTTCGTTTGCTTGATCGTGTTGGTTTGTCGGATAAAGCAGACAGCTATCCAAATCAACTATCAGGCGGACAAAAACAACGTGTAGCTATCGCAAGGGCGCTTGCCATGAACCCGGATGTTATGTTATTCGACGAACCAACATCGGCGCTTGACCCCGAAATGGTAGGCGAAGTACTCGGTGTAATGAAAGATCTTGCGAGCGAAGGCATGACGATGATGATCGTCACCCATGAGATGGGGTTCGCCCGTGAAGTGGCGGATCGGGTTATCTTCATGGATGGTGGATTTATCGTAGAACAAGGGACTCCCGAAGAGATATTCGGAAATCCGAAGAATGAGCGCACGATCAGCTTCCTAGAGAAAGTACTCTAAAATGCCAAATTAAAACCCTTTTTAAGATCAGTGAAATGCACCCCTTAGAATAGACATTGGATAAACCGTCAGGTTACCGATGAAATTCTGAGGGGTGTATTTAGCATTCTTTTCAATCAACACTGGCCTTTTCGGCCGTCGCATAAACCAATCGGTTGCGAACAAGTGAGGGGAGGGCGATATCTCCCATCTCCCAGAAGCTTTATGATGCAATGCAGGCGTATCACATGAATGCGAATTACTCTTCCAAATGGAAATTCTTCAACGAATATGTAGTCATTTGCATGTTTTTGGTGTAGTCGATTTGAAAAATACAGGAGTAAATCACGTTTAATACGTAATCGAAGGCAATTTGTGATGAAAATGTACCGATCTTTGCGTGTTTTGTTTCATCATTCGGCACCTGAATACAGATCGTACTCATTTTGGCCAACTCACTTTGATGATTAGCGGTAATCGTGATGAATGGAATTTTTTCTCGCGAGAAATGTTGAGCTGCTTTTAGGAAAATGGGCGATTTTTCATGGTAGGTCAAAAAAATGGCGCAATCCTGTGTCGTCAGATTGATGGTGTGGTAGGCCCATTCGAATAGCTCTGTTGTGATCACGACGTATTTATTGATTTTAATCAGTTTATTTTGAAAGCTCTTCGCGCGAATTTGAGAATCACCCAATGCATAGATGAAAATTCGTTTCGCCTGATCCAGCAAATGTGCTGCTTCTGATAGAGAGGTTTCATCCATAAAGGCAAAGTTTTTCTCAATCGTTTCTTTCATTAATTCAGCAATATCTTTTGCTACCTGGAGTGAGGATTCACCAAGAGCGAATGGATAATTGGGATCGATATTGGAGATGTTCTGAGCATCCTGCTGAAACTCTCGAGCAAGCTTAATGCTGAACTCCTTGAACCCCGTCAGTCCAAGCTTATGAGTCAATCGGTTAATGGCAGAATGTGATGTGTATGTAGCTTTGGCAAGCTCTTGAATATTGAATTGAAGCATGAGCTCCTTATGCGTCAGAATATAAGATGCAATGCTTTTTTCATTTGGTGTAAAGTTGGTCATGTCTGTTAATTGAGTCAATATTTTCAAAAGGTTCACCCCGGATTCATTGAAATAACGTTGATGTAGAGCGTTCAGTAAACATTTTGTTTGAAAAAAGGGCATTAGGAATACATAACAGTGGTCAAAAGTACCGTAATTTCTTCAAAGCTCCTATGGAGGATTTTGTTCTTCTATAATAATTGAAAAAGAGGTTCAGGGGGAATTCATATGTTGACCATAGGTTAGTGATTCAATACAAAGAAAACATAGCAGTTATTGAAATATTGGAAAAAGATATGAAGGAGTGTAACTAACATGAAATTAGGAATTGTCGGAGCCGGAATGATTGTAAGGGATCTATTAAGCTTTATTCATGAAATTCCTGCGATTACGTTGGAGGCCATATGCTCCAGACCCGGTCATTTGGAACAATTGCTGTCTCTGCAAGAGCAGTATGGTATTACGCGTATATATTCGGAATATGGCGATATGATTGCCAATGACGAAGTAGATACGATCTATATCGGACTTCCAAATCATCTTCATTATGCCTATGCCAAAGAAGCGTTATTGGGTGGCAAACATGTCATCTGTGAGAAGCCGTTCACTTCCAATCTGCAAGAATTTCTTGAACTCAAAGAGATTGCACAGCAAAATGAGCTTGTGTTGGTTGAAGCCATCTCAAACCAATACTTGAAGAATTATTTGTCCATGAAGGAGTACTTGCCCAAGCTGGGTGACATCAAAATCGTGGAGTGCAACTATTCCCAATATTCATCCCGCTATGCTGCTTTCCAGGCTGGAGAAGTGCTGCCGGTATTTAATCCGGAAATGTCTGGTGGAGCCTTAATGGACATTAATTTATATAATATTCATCTGGTCGTGGGGCTTTTCGGGAGCCCGCAGAAGGTCGATTACTGGGCTAATATGGAACGCGGGATTGATACTTCAGGCATGTTGCTTCTGGACTATGGTGAATTCAAGTGCGTTTGTATAGGCTCTAAAGACAGCTCAGCTCCCAATGCAATGAACATACAAGGTAATAAAGGATATATCCACATGACGAGCTCGGCGAATAAATGCGAATCCTTTGATCTAGCGCTTCATATGGAAACACTGGTTCGAGTAGATCATAAGGATCACCCTCATCGGATGTATGACGAGTTTGTTGAATTCGAGCGTATAATCCGTGAGCAAGATCTGGAGAAGGTTACCGCTATGCTTAAGCATAGTGAGAAGGTGATGGAGGTTATTGAACAAGCCAAACAGTCCGCGAATCTTGTATTTGGACCTGATCTATAATATATCCTTGAAATTTTTGATCGATTGTATCTTTTTGTGCATTTCCCAAGATGACGTGTTAAAATGCGGTGAATGAGATAAAATGCATTTACTAGTGAACCAATAACAGTCTTCTTGGGGAGTATTTCATGATAACGATTAAAGATGTAGCAAGGTTAGCGGGTGTCGCAAGTTCAACCGTATCCTGTGTACTTAACGGCAAGAAATATGTAAGTGAGCACACAAGACAGAAAGTACTTGCAGCGGCAAATGAGCTTAATTACATCAAGCATGGAGCCGCATCCGAATTAAAGCGAAAAAATACACAAACCATCGGTATTATTGTTCACGATATGTCCGTCCCCTATTTTTCCGAATTGGTCAGTGCGATTGAATCCGTCGCCATAAGTCAGGGATATGACCTGATCGTATGCAGTTCTTTAGGTGGAGAACGATCGACAGCCGCACGCTTCATCAGGGAGAGAAGGCTGGACGGCGTGATTGTAATCGCTGAAAATATTGAAGATGAATTGTTGCTGCAGGCTGCTGACACGGAGTTTCCTATTGTTGTGATGGATCGGGAACTGCACAGTGAACATATAGTAAATGTTCTGATGGATGATGAGCAGGGTGGTTATATGGCAACCCGTTTCCTGCTGGATAAAGGGCACCGTGCAATAGCGTATATCAGTGGACCTTTAAGTTCGGACTGCAATTTGATGCGATATCAGGGTTATTTGAGAGCTATGCATGAAGCAGGAATGGAAGAGAATAAGAATTGGAGATTAGGCGGACAATTTATAAAAACAGGCGGCTACAACGCAGCCAAGATGTTATTGGAAGGAGAACTTCCAACCGCAGTCTTTTTTGCAAATGATGAAATGGCCATTGGAGGCTTGCAGGCATTTAAAGAAAATCAGGTCTCCATACCCGAAGATCTATCCATCATCGGTTTTGACAACATACATTTATCCGAATACCTAAATCCACCGCTTACCACTTTTCGACAACCCAAAACAGATGCCGGATCCCTGGCCGGACACGTATTATTTCAAATGTTAAAAGGTGAGGCTGTAGAATCGACTTATAAGGTCAATATACAGTGTGTCGAACGTGACTCTGTTTCCTGTTATTCTATAATGAAAAGCTAAAAAGGCGGGTCTGCTCATGTCCGTGAGAAGCAAAAATGTCATCAAGGCACCACAAGAGCTGGAACGTGCACCAGACAAGCAAGGAAGCTTAAAGCAGAACGGGTTATCCGTCATTAAATTTTGCTTGCACACACAAGGGACAACAGGTTCCTATTTTCTGAAAGAACACATGTTGCTGTTCGTCATATCTGGCGTGTACACGGTTCGATTCAAGGATCAGGAATACACCGTGCGCAGTAATGAAATGGTTTTTCTTCACAAATCCATTCGAATTGATTACATAAAGTCGGGAGAACCCGGCTCTGAATTCATGCTGGACTACATGATGTTTTTCCTGAACGAAAATATGCTTGAGGAATTTGTTCAGTTCTCTGGTTTCAAACCGACAGAGATCGTAAATGAGTTCATTCCAGTATCCGTTATTCCGGTCAATGAGCTCACTCGCTCTTATATAACGTCATTGAAACCCTATTTTGAAACACCGGAAGAGGTAAATGACGGGCTGGTACGGATCAAATTCATGGAACTCCTGTTTCATCTGGCGAATGCCAATGAGCATTTCTTACAGCAACTCCTACAGCCGAATCATGATAAAAACAGTAACTTCGGCAAAATGATAGAGGAGAATATCACCAATCCCATATCCATAAGTGATCTGGCTTATTTGTCCGGCAGAAGCCTGTCTACCTTCAAAAGGGACTTTCAGGCTGTATACCATACTTCACCTCTGAAATATATTCGTAATCAGAGACTGTATAAAGCCAAAAAACTGCTGGCAGAGACGTCTCTGTCTGTCACGGATGTCTGTTTTTCAACAGGTTTCGAAAACGTTGCCCATTTTTCCAAAGTATTCAAACTTCATTTCGGGCTTCCACCGTCGGAGTATAGGCTGCAATGCAAGCACAGTGTGGAATAGATAAAATAAGCTCATCTGGACCTCTTCAGCCTTTAGAAAAGATAGTTATCGTTAGGTAACGTTCCTGTGTAAAGCGCTTCGCGATAAAATGTCGTGAAGCGCTTTTTTGTTTATCTATAGAGACAAATGGGCTAAATAAACAAATCAGATGAACTTAATAGCAAAGAAACGTATCTGTTTTCTTGTTATTCTTGACTCATGGGTACGACGTTGTAGCAACCAAAAAGAACTGAGGAGAGGATTAACTAATGGAATATGTTAAATTAGGAAATACAGGTATGGATGTATCTCGGCTTTGTCTTGGCTGCATGGGTTTTGGTGAACCAGGGCGTGGATTTCATCAATGGGTATTGGATGAGGAGCATAGTCGTCCCGTCATTCAAAAAGCCTTGGAGATCGGCATTAATTTCTTTGATACGGCAAATGTATATGCAGGTGGAACAAGTGAGGAGATCCTGGGGCGGGCTCTCAAGGACTATGCAAATCGGGATGAAATTGTCCTTGCGACAAAAGTGTTTTCCCGCATGCATGATGGTCCGAATGGCGCTGGACTTTCTCGAAAAGCAATTATGAGTGAGATCGACAAGAGCCTCAAGAGACTGGGAACCGATTATGTGGATCTGTATCAAATTCACCGTTGGGACAACCATACCCCGATCGAAGAGACTATGGAAGCATTACATGATGTGGTGAAAGCAGGGAAGGCAAGATATATTGGCGCTTCTGCCATGTCCGCATGGCAATTCCAAAAGGCTTTATATGTCGCTGAGAAAAATGGATGGACCCGTTTTGTATCAATGCAAAACCACTATAATCTGATCTACCGTGAAGAGGAAAGAGAAATGATGCCTCTTTGTCAGGAAGAGAAAATCGGTGTGATTCCATATAGTCCGCTTGCTTCTGGTCGACTGACCAGAGATTGGGCGGAAACGACAAAACGTTCTGAGACGGATCAGGTGCAAAAGGCAAAATACGATGCAACAGCCAGTACCGATCGGTTGGTGGTAGAGCAGGTTGCAGATATCGCAGAAAAACGCGGCGTTCCCCGGGTCCAAATCGCCCTTGCCTGGTTACTGCACAAGGATCCGGTTACAGCTCCAATCATTGGCGCTACGAAGATATCCCATCTCGAAAATGCAGCTGAGGCTCTGGCGATTACGTTAACTTCTGAAGAAATTGCATGTCTGGAAGAGCATTATGTACCTCATCCGGTATATGGACTTAATGTTGGTTTTAAGTAATAGCAGTTGGAATGGCAGTGTATTTTTGGGCAAAATCCGTGCCTCGTCGAATCGCCGGTTTCAATTCAGGAGTATTGGTTCTGGGAGGAATACCCCAAAAAGGTGATGTTGTTCAATTAAAACCAGATATCGAACTGCTCGATGGGACACCGATTGGTTAATAGAGCGTTTTGTCATATTGGTGTAACAGACAACGGGTAAGATGGCTATCGAGGTGATTGATTATGAAGAAAATATCAACGAAATCGAGTTGGCCAATCGGAAAAAATGTTTTACTCTCGGCGGTCATTATGGTTGCATTGGCTGGTTGTAGTTCTAACTCAGCCTCTCCGAAACCATTGGAGGTTTCAGGGATGAACAGCCATCAGGAGGAGAAGGCCGCAGTTGCTTCAGAGAAAATGAGCTATTGGAATGAACAGCGGAAAGGGACAAATTTTATGAATTCCACGTCTCTTCCCGAAAACTATGAAGCGGCCAAGGATGAAGGCATAGCGTTCGTCCGGCTCGCGCCGGATAAGTGGAGCAAAGATCGGGATTTTTTGTTTAACGATCAGCCGGATAAACATATGAATGCAGATTTTTTGATCGGGAGCTCGGATAAGTACGAAGGTATCGTGGAAGCGGATTTTGCCCGCCTCAAAGCGGACCTGGATGCCGCCGAGGCTAAAGGGATGAAGGTTGTGGTTACAGTGCTTAGTTTGCCGGGAGACCGTTGGCGACAGTTCAATGGAGCCAAAAATGATGATCGGATCTGGAATGATGTTGAATATCACAAGCAAGCTGCTCAGTTCTGGAAGGATCTTGCGACACGATTGAAGAATCATCCTGCCGTCATCGGCTATAACCTGATTAATGAGCCTCATCCGGAAACGGCAACGGGCTTCCACGACTTCTGGACACAGGATTATTTGGAGTGGTATACCAAAGTGGAACATACCGCAGCGGATCTGAATTCACTCTATGACACAATCGTAAAAGAGATCCGGACGGTTGACCAGACGACCCCCATTATTGTAGATTCTGGACTCTATGCAACGCCTTGGGCCTTTACGTATTTGAAGCCGATTGATGATCCTAACGTGCTGTATGCTTTTCATATGTACGAGCCTTATGAAATGACAAGCCAAAACAAGAAAAAAGGATTTACGTACTCTTATCCGGGAAGTGTAAAGGTCGGGAATGACCAGACTGAAAAAGAGTTTAACCGCCAGGCTCTCAAACAATTTGTTGAGCCAGTTGCCAAGTGGGCATCAGATCATGACATACCTGCGAACCGGATTATTGCTTCGGAATTCGGAACGAACCGAATGGTTCAAGGTGCAGATCGCTACATGGCAGATCTGATTTCTATCTTTAATGAGTATGGATGGCATTGGGCTTTCTACGCATTTCGTGAAGATACGTGGGACGGGATGGACTATGAATTAGGCAATGAGAAGCCGAACTGGAAGTATTGGGATGCGATTGAAAAAGGGGAGCTGCCTGCCCGCAGTAAGGCAGATAATCCAACTTGGAATGAAATAAAGGGAAGCTTGACGAAGTGAACCCGTTATTGTGTTATTTACAGGCAAGCAGAGGAATTATTAAAGGTGGTGCGTTCCTAGTAAAATAATCTTGTCAAATCATCCGTATCGTGATATCGTTGATAACGATTATCAATATCAATGAAGAGGATGGGTTTATTTTGCTGAAACGAACTAATTCGATATTTCTTGTGCTTGCACTGATGGCCCTTCTCATAGTGAGTGCGTGCAGCCAGTCTGCAACGACGGATAAGGCGACTGAGACCAGCACAAATGCAGTTGCGGAGACAGGTACAACGACTGATGCAGCATCAGCTGATGAAGTAGGAGAAACCATTGCGTATCAATCGGATGCAGGAGAAGTACAAGTTCCTAAAAACCCTAAGCGCATTATCGATCTAACTGCATTTTCGACAGGATACTTTGTTGCTCTGGACGCTCCGGTAGTCGGGGCGCTGTCAGGTGCGATGGACAACAAGTACATTAAGGATCAGCTGACTAATGAAGGTACAACAGATCTGGGTGAGAAGCCAACAGCCGAGCAACTGGTTAGCTTAAAGCCTGACTTGATCATCGTTTATACAGGTGCAGAAGGAATTGATCAGTTGTCACAAATTGCACCTGTAGTACAGATCAAGTATGGTGAGCGCAACTATAAAGACCTCATGCTGGAACTAGGTAAGCTGACGAATAGAGAAGATGCGGCGAAAGACTGGATCACGAAATGGGAAGCACAGATTAACGAGCTGAAGCCGAAGGTGCAGGAGGTCGTAGGCAATCGCACAGTCTCGATCTTGAATCCATATACCAAGGGATTGTATGTTTTCGGCCATAATTTCGGTCGTGGCGGCGAAATCATCTATGGTGAATTTGGCCTTAAAGCCCCAGCCAAAGCTCAGACAGAGGCGATTGACAGTGGTACAGGTTGGGCCTCCATTTCGATGGAAGTGTTAACGGATTATGCCGGTGACATCATCTTCACCAGCCCGTGGTCGGGAGATACAAGCGATCCGCAGATTGTTTACGATAATGCTCTGTGGAAAAATCTACCTTCAGTCAAGGCAGGCAATGTGTTCCAGCTTGATCCGACATCCGACACATACAACGACCCTGTATCACTGGAAGGCCAGTTGAAGTTTATTTCGGACAGCCTTCTTTCGGTGAAGTAAGGTTTGTACCAAAGAAGCTTCAAAACTATTTAGCAATTCGTGCAGGAGCAACGTTGATAGTTACCATTGCTCAGAACACGATTGTAGAGAACTCATCAGATTGTTTAATTTTATCTATCAACTTCAATGGAAAGTCGCTAAAACAGCGGCTTTCTTTGTTTGTTTTTTGTCCTGAATTTTAGATCTCCACCATAGATTCCAAAAGGAATATCCATAAAGTTATAATAAAGTGAAGTTCTTCTCATCCATAGACCCTAACCGGACAAATCAAAGCACATCCTGACAGGCTCTTGCATACCCCTTCGTCTATTATTGAAATTAAGGAGTGATTAACCGTATGAACTGGATCGAATCATTACAACAAGCTATTCAATACATGGAAGATCACTTACTGGAAAATATGACTATCGAGCAGATATCGGCTCAAGCGCATATCTCTCCTTTTCATTTTCAACGTACGTTTGCGTTGTTAACGGATGTTACTGTCGGCGAATATATAAAGCGGAGACGATTGACTTTGGCGGCAAATGATCTTCTGTTGACCGATCAAAAAATCATTGATCTGGCGTACAAATATGGCTATGACACTCCTGAATCTTTTTCCAAAGCTTTTCGGAGACTACATGGAATTTCACCTAGTGAAGCACGTAAAAATAGTACCTCCGTCAAAGCGTATAATCGTCTGGTTATTCAAGTCAGTCTGAAAGGAGCAGAGCACATGAATTACAAAATTGTTGAACATCCCGGAATGACGTTAGTTGGAATAAAGCAAACTTTCTCCTATGTAGAGGGTAAACATTTACGAGGAATCGGGCAGATGTGGCAAGAAGCATATACGAGTGGTATGGAAGATCGTTTATTTGAATTAAATAATGATGGGATCAAAGGATTACTTGGTGTCTGTGTGGATCAGAGCGAAATCCAGGAGAAACAAATGGAATACTGGATTGCTACAGCCTATGAAGGTAAAGTGCCGGAAGGACTTGCCTCATTCACGATCCCTCCTTGCAAATGGAGTGTATTTGAAGTGCAAGGACCGATGCCCGAGAGCATGCAGAGCCTATGGAAACAAATTATTTCCGAATGGTTCCCTTCGAATCCATATGAGCATGCGGGCATACCCGAACTAGAAGTATATCCAGGTCCGGGTCATCCTCCGCAAATCTGGATTCCAATTAAATAAAGATGCTACATACTGCCGCACTGCGTTCCAGCAGTGCTCAGCCTGTTGCGAAATGCCCCTGGAAATATTCCAGGGGCAATTTTATTTCTCTTGTCTTGTCGCTACTTTCTCTCACTTACCTTGCAAAAGATTGAAGGCTACACTCCGTTTGAAACAGGTCTTGCTTTGTTGCCGATGGCTAGTATACTAGCTATTGCCGCGATTCTTTCCCGGCGTTTGGAAGATGCAGGCTTTCATAAGCTTCCATTCTTTGGTGGTCTTCTGGCTGCGGCTGGATTCATCTGGTTAAATGAGCTGCCAATGCATCCGAACTATGTTACTCAATTACTTCTTCCGAGCTTGCTCATTGGAGGTGGCTTGGGGTTGATGTTGATGACAGCTACTCATGCCGTACTTGCAGGCATTCCATCGCAAGACTCCGGCATCGCCGCAGGACTTCAAAACACAGCCCGCCAGCTCGGCGGCGCGCTCGGAATTGCGGTACTTGTAACGGTGACGCATATAGCGGCAGGGGGACAAACGAATCAAGGTGATATAACTGCAGCTTCACAGCTGGCCGGATATCATGCTGCTTTCCTGGCATGCGGCGTAATTAGTGGACTATCAGCTCTAGCTTCATTGTTTCTGCAGCATAATGAAGACTAGTAATCTTCGTCCAATAAAAGACAAAAAGGGCAAGCGATCATAAGCGATCGCTTGCCCTTTTGTTTCTAGCTGGCAGGAGATACAAAAATAAAAATTGAACAAGAAATAACGCTATGATATAATCATTAGCGTCATCGGCAATTCAACATAAAAGGTGTATACATTCTAATTCCTAATTTAATTTTACATCTGGAACTTTGATTTGTCAATGCTCTTTTTCATCCCAAAAAAAGGAATAAGGAGTGTGTTGGGAGAGATGGAAACGAAGGATTGGCGATTGGAACAGGAACGGTTGGAATGGGTAAGAGAGAAACTTCAGGCGAGAATTACCGAACTGGAGCCTGAAGTTACGGGAATGCACGATCAGGCTGCGGACATCCGCAAGCGGTTTTGGGAAGAAGTTACGATTAACACAAGCACTCATGAAGATTTCGAAGAGACCTTTTACACGATTAACCAGCAGTCAGCGGTATTGGCCGAGCGGGAAAGAGGTCACAAGCGTTTGACGCAGCAATGGAATAGCATGAAACGTCTGCTCCCGTCTCCTTATTTCGGACGCATCGACTTCCAGGAGAAGGGGCTTGGCATCAGCGAGCAGATCTATATCGGGGTATCCTCTTTCGTCGACGAAGACGGCTTGAGCTTTCTGATCTATGACTGGCGTACGCCGATTGCGAGCATGTATTATGACTCCTCCCCAGGTCTGGCGTCTTATATGACGCCGATCGGACGAATTGACGGAACGATGGAGCTCAAACGGCAATTTCAAATTCAATATGGTCAGATTCGGAACATGTTTGATGCGAGTGAAACGATTGGAGACGACTTGCTGCAGCAGGTGCTTGGCAAAGGAGCCGACTCGCAAATGAAGAGTATCGTGGCAACCATCCAGAAGGAACAAAATGCCATCATTCGTGATGATAAAAGCCGGATGCTTATTGTACAGGGAACGGCCGGCAGCGGTAAAACTTCCGCAGCCCTGCAGCGGGTAGCGTATTTGCTGTACAAACACCGTCAAACGATCAGTGCTGATCAGATTGTTCTTTTCTCACCGAATCCGATGTTTGCGAGTTATATTTCCACCGTCCTTCCGGAGCTCGGTGAAGAGAATATGCAGCAGACCACATTTCAAGAGTATCTCGACTATTGGTTAGGATCTTCGTTACGGCCAGAGGATGCCTTTGATCAGATTGAGTATGTACTGACTGCAAAAGGAACGCCAGGGTATGAAGCTCGTCTTCAGGGAATCGAGTATAAAGCTTCCGATGCTTTCCTGCACGCTTTGCAGAACTATGGAATATGGCTGGGTCGGGAAGGCATGCAATTCAACAGTATTCGGTTTCGGGACCACGATTTGATTACCGCAGAGCAGATCAGAGCAAAATTTTACGGTTATGATCTTTCCTTGCCGCTGTCCAATCGTGTCGTTCTCTTGCAGGAATGGTTGCAAAATGAACTGACTATGTTGGAACGCATGGAACGGGAGGCGCCTTGGGTACAGGAAGAAATGAATTATCTCGACACCGAGCAATATGCAGAAGTGTTCGGAGTGCTGCATAAGGATAGGGAAGTATTCGACGTTGCGGAGCAATATGCCAAAGTTCGTGAGATAATGAGCAAGACGCGCCGGCAAGATGAAGGCGACTTTGACTTTGCCGGGAAGGAAGAAGATATGCTCCGCCGGAAGATCGTGAAAGAAAGCTTTAAACCGCTAAGGAAAAGTGTGAGGAAATTCTCATTTGTAGATGTCAAAGGCATATATGAACAATTGTTTGTAGACGAAGCTGCTTATCGGGAGAAAACAAATGGTGCTGTTACCCCCACGCTGTGGCCTGAGATATGCAAGCAAACGAGGGAAAGCATGCACCGGAACGAGTTGTTTCATGAGGATGCGACTCCCTATTTGTATGTAAAAGAAATGATTGAAGGCATCCGGACAAACACGGAAATTCGGTATGTCTTCGTTGATGAGGGTCAGGATTATTCATCGTTTCAATATGAATATCTCAAAAAGTTGTTTCCACGTGCCCGCATGACGGTGCTTGGCGATTTCGGGCAAGCGATCTTCACACAGGCTACAAATTTGGCCGCAGCCGATTCACCCCTGATCCGCCTCTTTGGCGAAGCCGAAACCAATCTGATCTCCCTTGTACGCAGTTATCGCTCAACCAGAGAAATCGTTGAATTTACAAGAGTGATGCTTCCAGACGGAGATGAAATTGTACCATTTGAAAGAAAAGGCCAGAAGCCACTGTTGACGAAGCTCAACGACAAAGATGACCTAATTGCACAAATGGTGGCAAATATCGCTGCTCTAAAGGCAGAGGGCTTTGATTCCATTGCCGTCATTACGAAGACTGCCGCCGAAAGCCAGAAGGCCCATGAATCGTTACGGATTCAAGGAGGTGCAGATTTGCAGCTCATTACTAAAGAGACGTTCAACTTCGAAAAAGGCGTAATGGTCATTCCTGTGTATCTCGCCAAGGGTGTTGAGTTCGATGCAGTCTTGATCTACGATGCTTCGTCTGAGATGTATGGTCAAGAAAATGAACGCAAGCTTCTTTATACGGCATGTACGCGAGCTATGCATCGACTTCAATTGTACACGACAGGCGATTGGTCGCCTTTCGTGCAGGCATTGCTAGCGGATTTGTATGAGGAATGGAACTCCCATACATCGGAATAAACATGTCGGCATTGACGGAGGTAACCCTATAAAGAATCACACGAGTCGCCTTTCTGGCGACTTTTTTTTCATTTCTAAGTAATTGTAGAGGTGAAATTTGGTTAACGTCTTTCTTTGAATTATTTCCGTATTGTTATACTCAGCATAATTATTATTATATGGGTGGACTAAGATTACAGTTATA
>NZ_AWUK01000025.1 GCF_000499205.1 Paenibacillus sp. MAEPY2 | reverse complement strand
GATAACGGAGAGGACAGAAATAACCTGAAGAAGCGGAGCGTTCGCCTTTATCCCTGGATTTCCCCCTTTATATAAGGGATTCAAAAAAATCTAGGGATAACAGCGATCGGAAGGTTGTTCTGTCATCGGAGTGGCAAGTGTAAATATTCTTTAGTTCAATATATATATAAACGAAGCTTACCTTTTACATATCAGCCACAAATGCAGGAAGTTTGACATCCAGCAAGGCCATCGCTTGCTCCTTCTCGCGGCTGGTTACATGAGTATATACCGTAGTGGTCTGAATGGAGGAATGTCCCAGCAGCTCCTGCACCGTTCGCAAGTCTGCTCCGCGTCTAAGCATCATGGTTGCGAATGAGTGACGCAGTTTGTGACTGGAATAGTTTATACGCTGATTGGAGGCGGATTCCTGCTGAAAACGTTCAAAGGTTTCAGTTGATATGAGCTGAATACTGCGAATCGACAACCGTTTCCCTTTTTGCGAGACGAACAATGCTTCTTCCTTCGCCCGCCACGGATCCAGGCGCTCCTGAAGAGCTTGGGATAACAGCTCAGCAACCGTCTCAGGCACCGGGAGTGTACGCCATTTCCGACCCTTACCGAACACATCCAGCGTACGCCGTTCCACATTATAGTCTTTGCAATTCAAGGCATGTACCTCTCCGACCCGCAATCCCATGTATCCCATTAACAGAAAAATAGCCAGATTTCGTGTACGGTACTTTCCCTCGACCGATTGCAAAAATCGTTCCAAACCGTTTTCGTCAAGAAAGACGGGGGCACGGTTTTGCTCGGTTTTGGACTTCTTGATCCCGAAAGCGGGGTTATTGGTCACCAATTCAAGTTCAATTAATGACTTATAAAAACAGTTCACAGCTGCGTGTTTCCGATTCCGCGTCGAATCACTCACCCCGCGTTCCCGAGCTCGGGACAAAAAGGATAACACATGAAGCTTTTTAACCTGTTCCAGTGACTTTCCATTAATAGAGACGAGAAATTCAGCAACGTCACCAGTGTATGATTTTACCGTATGTTCCGTGTACCCTGCATCTTTCATCCATATGTGAAAAGCTTCAAGCTCATCGGCGTATTGCTCCTGAATCTCTTCGGTCAACATCTATGTTCGTCACCACACTTCTATTTATTAGTCTACAATTACGACATCGATTAGTGGGATAATCGCCTCGGGCTGTCCTTTACTACGAGTGAGTACAAATGAAGGCAATGGATTTTCATGCAGTCCATTCACGGATTCACAGATCTGAACATACAGATCCATACGCAGCGTCTCTCCTTCACCCGCAACCTCGATTACAGGCCATTCTTTCTTTGAACAGGATGACCAATCAGCCAATTCGTTCACGGGCACGATGCTTAATTGTTTACTTTCGGGATGCACACGGTATATTCCCGTGGTCTGAGGTTCATCACCCAGCTTGTCTATCGAAAGTTTGGCTCTGGAATCTTCATCCGGGGCCGAAAAAATTGAATAACACCATGGCGTAGCTCCCCAGACAATCGCCATTAGACCTTCTTCCAGCAAGGTGTCCGAAAGGTCGCCCTCACCGAATTGTTCAATCAGATTATGGTTTCCAGATCCGATCAGCTCTTCTACACGCTTCTCCATACGAGGCAGATCTGCGAGAATGAAGCCACCACTTCCGTAGGAGTCAAATATATGATTCTCCCGTGTCCATACAGCTTCCGGTGCTGTACTCATCTGCACAGCTTCAGCTTGAAACAGACAGATCGCTACGGTTACGACCTGAGCATATTTCACCATGGCATGCTGTTCCGGCTCCAGCTGTCCCTCTGCAATACGTGGTGTTTTGATGTGCAAGGAAATTCGCAGTTCGTATTCTCCTTCTGCAAAATCAGCCCAATTCAATATGATCGGATGATCTATTCCTTCAATAGGAGCGAGTGAACATGTACTGTTTGGTCCCAAGGCAACCGTATATTGTACAAACCCCAGCTCTTCTCCATATACGATAATGGCATCTTTTCGATCCAGCGGTGTCTCCATATGTTGCGCAACAACCGACACTTTGCGTCCATCCTTCAAACGGCGCTGCGGATCAATTTCCAACTGAAATTCGTTCTTGTCTTCTGGATGTGAAATGATTAGCTTTGTTTCAGCAAGCACGGATGAGTCAGCCAAAGCAAAGCCGAAATTCGAATTTCGGTGATACTGATTGATATGTAATGGTGTGTCCATGATACATCCCCTCTCCTGTGTCTGATGGCATGTCACACCCCCAAATATATGTCATATTTGGCCTGACCGCAACCCTGGTTCCGCTGACAAGAACAGATCTATCACGTTTTAGACACCCATAGCTCTCCCTATCCACCCTTGCTTTTTTTCGTAATGCATGAACTGCTTTTACAAAAAAAGCCCCATACCACGTCGCTTTGGCGACGCAGCATGAGACTAATTAGCTGACTACATTTAAATATAAAACCCAGTTTTGTAAATAAATTTAATAACTCATCACGATGTCTCAACGATGTTTCTACGATGTGGCTTAAGCTATGACTTCTACTTTCTTTTTGTTATTTTGAACGTGTCCGAAATTCGCCGTGCCGGATTCAAGTGACTGTGATGGCGACCGTAGGCAAAGTAAATGATTAAACCAATAATTAACCAGCCAAAGAACGTAATCCAGGTCAGAGCCGCAAGACGTGTCATGAGATACATACAGCCAACAGCGCTCAGTATAGGGATCAGTGGAACGAGAGGCACACGGAATCCTCTTTTCAGTTCCGGGTTGTTTTTACGCAGCACGATAATGCCCAGACTCACAACCGCGAACGCAAACAGTGTTCCAATGTTGGTTAACTCCGCCAAGTGGCCAAGTGAGATGAAACCCGAGAATAAAGCGACGATGATCCCAGCAACCCAAGTTCCCATAGCAGGAGTTTGGCTTTTGCCACTGACTTTGGAGAATACCGGAGACAACAGACCGTCCCGTGACATGGAATAAAGCAAACGTGTCTGACCATACATCATAACAAGTAATACAGTGGTAATCCCTGTAATGGCCCCAAGTGAAACAATCCATGACAATCCTTTCAATTGAACAAATTCAAAGGCAAAGGCAACCGGATCACTCACATTCAGCATGTGATAAGGTACAATCCCTGTCAGAATCAAAGATACAACAATGTAGAGGACGGTACAGATCGCAAGGGACGCGATAATACCGATGGGCAAGTCGCGTTGTGGACGTTTCACTTCTTCAGCGGCTGTAGAGACAGCATCGAAACCGATATAAGCAAAAAACACTGTTGCCGCCCCTGCGGTTACCCCTGACATTCCAAACGGAAGGAACGGCTGCCAGTTATCCGGCTCGACATAGAATACACCCACACCGATAAAGATCAACACCACGATAATTTTAATCGCTACCATGATTCCATTGGCACGTGCAGCCTCTTTTACGCCTCGGGTGAGCAGGAATGTAATGATTAACGTAATCATCGCTGCGGTGATGTCAAAATAGGTTCCCTTTGCCGGATTAAATGCACTGGTGAGCGCATGGGGTAATTCCAATCCGAATCCGGACAATAACGTTTGAAAATATCCTGACCAACCACTGGCCACAGCCGCACTCGCAAATCCATATTCCAGAATAAGATCCCATCCGAGAATCCAGGCGATGACTTCACCAAAAGCGGTGTAGCTATATGTATACGCACTTCCCGAAGCAGGCACACTGGATGCGAACTCGGAGTAACACAATGCAGCGAAGGCGCAGATTATACCTGCCAGCAGAAAAGACAGTACCAAACCGGGACCTGCATATGTTGCAGCAGCAACACCTGTTAATACAAAGATTCCTGTACCGATAATCGCACCTACCCCGAGAGTCATCAGATCTAGGGGGCCCAGTACCCTTTTCAAAATGTTGCTTTCGTTATCACCGGTGGCAATCGGCTTTTTTCTAAATAGGGAAGATCGATTCTGGTTTTGATTCATACACTGTTTCCTCTCGTATTGAAAAATGATAAATGTGTCTCTTTACTTCAGATATTTTTGTTGGGTTCATCTGTTCTATGAAAAAGTCGTTTGTTCTATCTTAACGACCAACTATAAAAAACTATCGATTTCTACACTTTGTCGCGTTGCTTTGTTAAATTTATTTTGAAATTATAGTATATTTTGCTCGTTACAGACGAAATTTATCATGATCTGTTGGACAGGGATGAATATGAAAATCGATTTAAAAGAAAACTGCGTATAATATAAATTATGCGCAGTTTTTTGAGGGTTCTTTTCTCAGCCTAAACATTGTTTGTTCGTTGTTAGATGTACTTATGAAAATGAAGGATTTTTTCGCCTTATTCCGCTGTCCATTCCTAGCTAACTTTGCGTGGTTTACAATAAACACGCAAGTTAAAGAGCCGCATATCCCTATGCGGCCCTTCGATTGAAACGCTATTAGATCTATTAGATAGATGAGAACATCTATTCTTTTCATTCCGTAACAGAATTTCTCTTTCACTCGCATGGAACACCAAACTTATGAAAATACAATTCGCTCTGCATCCGACATCCGATATTGAGATAGCAAATATTCCTTGCTTGCCAAAGCCTTCCGACGGACCTCATTCAGATCGACATGCAGCAGCTTGCCTTCGCGCTTCACCAAACGACCTGCTACGAACACTGTGTCCACATTGGATGGATTGGCAAATTGAACGACGGCTCCAACCGGATCATGCACCGGGAACAGGTTAAGGTCTGTGGTTCGGATCATAATCAGATCGGCTTCTTTACCTGGAGTAAGCGTGCCAATCTTCCGGTCCAGTCCCAGCGCCTTCGCCCCGGCAGAAGTTGCAAATCTCAGAACTTGACTGGATTGCAGATTAAGCTCACCAGGCATTTCACCCTGCAGTAAAAGCTGTTCATTCCCCCTGGAACGCTCTGCTTGAAGAGCAAATTTCATCTGGGAGAACATATCCCCACCCGTTGATGTTACAACATCGACACCAAGCGTTGGCGTTCCTCCGTTTTCAAGAAAGTAACCCGTTGCCGGATACCCATGCCCCATCATCATTTCCACTTCCGGTGTGACGGACAGTGAGGCACCGCTATCGGCCAGCATTTTATACTCATCCGTATCCATCGTATTTCCGTGTACAACGTTCAGACCCGGACTCAGTAAACCAGCTTCATACATTTTACTTATCGAACGATCTACAGATCCCCAGCTTCCAAAGCCAACATGCATCGAACATATCGCATCCAGCTCTTGCGCAAGCTGAATTTCCTTCACCGTGGTATCCCAATGGCTGAACTCCGGACCACGAATGGCAAGACCGAACGTCAGTAACTGATCCCGTGAAGAGAAATACTGTTCCTTGACCCTTCTCACATCATTCGAATAGGTTAGGTGGCTCTCTCTGTTCCAGTAGGGTGTCTCACCGGGTACGCCATGAGCGAAAACTGCCCGAATACCTGCATCCTGAAGTCCGTGAATCAGTTCATCCGTGTGCTCTGTTGAATACGGCATACTCCAGTCAAGCACCGTGGTTACGCCTGCATTAAGCGCTTCCAAAGAACCCAACAAATTGGCGATATAGCCGTCTTGTGGGCGGAGTTTGCTTCCCATTGCCCCATAGTAGAGGTTTTGCAGATAGACCGGCAATGACCAGTTGGTTCCCGCTGTTTTTACGAGCGACTCCCACACATGACGGTGCGTATCAACAAGTCCGGGAAGTATGATCATCTCCGAGGCATCTATCACTTCCGCTTCCATACAACTCAGATCGGGCTGGATGGCTGTAATAAGAGAATCCTCAATTAGAACATCTGCCCTCTTATACTGACCTACCGACGAATCCATAGACAATACACAACCGTTTTTCAGTAGATAACTTGCCCCCACAAGACACATCTCCAATCATTGTTTTTTGTTGGATATACGCTTGAATCCCGGATGTTGATCTCTGACTGACTGAATGACTAACTGAATAATCCACTAAATTATTTTAAGTACATATATATTATATAGCAGTAAATGGAAACATGCAATTTTGAATTCAAAGAAATCCCTTCGAATAATTCCCTGTCTTCCGCAAAGTTCAGCAAATGACACACTCTGTACATACGCCTTACTCTTTCTGCTGATCCACCTTCCGTTTTGCCCGAAATCTTCTAACTTTCATCAGGTTACCGCACATCTTGTCATCACAATATCTCTGGGTCCGACTGCGCGTATCATCATAAAAAAACCACCCGCAGTCCGAATTATCACAGATCCGAATCCTTCCTGCATCCCCTTCAACCACTGTGACGGCAAAATCAGCTGCGACCTCAGCCATAACCTGCTTCCAATGAAATTTTACAGGAACCAGCGAAAGTTTCAGTCCCTCTTCTCCAGAGTACAGCCTTCTGGTAACCTGACCTTCTCCCATCATGGCGTTAAGCCATTCCCGATCCTTGTCCGATAATGGGTTTCCGGCAGATAAACGAGTTGCAAGAGCCTGCAATTCGCCTCTGAAGCTTCTCAGTGTCCCCTCTTCTTCAGGAGGAGCAGGTATAGGTGCGTTCAGTTGCCATTGTTTAATGAATGCTTCCTGCCATTCGGTTTTGCCGAGCCTGTCCTCGGAACGATCTCCGCCACGCCAGTCATGATAATCACTGTTCACAAAATCGGTCCATAGTCTATTCATAGTACCTCCGCTAAATTGTAACCATTTAAATATAAAAAGATAGTTACATATATTCAAGTTTGGGTTATATTAATTGTAACCACTTTTAAGCACTTTAGCTAGTTACCATGAATTCATTTTAGGGAGGAAAAATTAATGACTACCTCAGCAACAGAACTATTGCTCATTCAGAAAGATGACACCTGGAACCAATGTAATTGGATTGTGCCTTTGTCCAAGGCGCTCGATGGGTTGACTGCCGAACAGGCAGCCTGGGTTCCATCAACCGGTGGATTAAGCATCTGGCAGTTGGTTAACCATATGTATTATTACAATTTTCGTTTGTTGAGTCGCATTCAGGGCACACCTCCTTCCGGTACACCTGCCGAAAACAATGAATCTACCTTCGGAGACTCCGGGGACCCTTCCGACGCCGCTGGCTGGAGTACGCTTATGCAAAATACAACACAATTAGCCGAGCAGCTTCGTGATCAGCTCGCTTCATTAGAGGATTCCGACCTCGAAGCCCCTTACATGGATACGAATGAAAAATGGGCACATGAACTTGCCCGCTGGATACTTCACGATGCCTATCATGCAGGTCAGATTGTATTACTACGCAGACAACAAGGAAGCTGGAATATCATATTCTAAAAAAACACTTGAACTGCTAGCGCTTACAGGAATAAGATGAACTTATTAATGTTACAGCTTGTTCAATACACATATAATTGAATAGGATCTTCGGGGTAGGGTGCAATTCCCAACCGGCGGTGATGTTCTTCGGAACCAGCCCGCGACTCGCTGTTTGACTCAACTTAGGTCATTCAGCGACTGACTTGGTGTGACTCCAAGGCCGACGGTACAGTCCGGATGAGAGAAGATCAACACATTGGCATGCCTTTACGGATAGGCTTCTTTCCGTATGACATGTCAATGATTGAGCCCCCGTTTATTTGGTGTATACCAAAACGGGGGCTTTTGTCGATTTTGCCAACTGAAGATTCCGTGTTCTGACGAAGGAGTCCTGAATATGGAAAAGACCCAATCTGCATCAACCGTTTACCGTAAGGAACGAAGCAATACCGGATTTTGGCTCGTCGTACTCGGAGCCGCCCTGTGGGGTGTAGATCCACTGTTTCGTATTATTTTGCTCAAAACGATGACCTCCACTCAGATTGTGCTGGTGGAACATATTATTGTCAGCCTTGTGGCGATTCCCGTCCTGTGGAAGTTCCGTGCTGATCTGAAAAACCTGCGCGCACATCACTGGATTGCCGTAATCTTTATCTCCTGGGGAGGATCTGCTCTCGCTACGGTATTATTTACTCTTGCGCTTACACATAACGATCCCAATACCGTCTTGTTATTGCAAAAGATGCAGCCGTTATTTGCCATTGTTCTGGCTAAGTTTCTCTTAAAAGAAACATTGCCACGCCGATTCGGTGGACTATTTATCATAGCACTTGCAGGAACCTACCTGCTAACGTTCGGATTCACCCTTCCACTTGGGAACTGGGACAACTGGGTTCATGCTGGCAGTCTGTTATCGTTGGGAGCCGCTGCCCTGTGGGGAGGCTCAACCGTTATGGGGCGGCTTATGCTGGGTCAAACCCGTTATGAAACGGTCACCTCCCTGCGCTTTGTCGTCGCCTTGCCACTGCTGATCTTCATGACGTGGAATGAAGGTGCTGCGTGGACATTCCCATCGGCTACAGGTGAACAGGCGGCTGTGGCACTCAATATTCTAGGCCAGGCATTGCTGCCAGGACTGCTGAGTCTTCTGTTATATTACAAAGGCCTCTCTTCCACCAAAGCTTCTGTTGCAACGCTTGCGGAACTGAGCTTCCCGATGGCTGGTGTGCTGGTAAACTGGATTGCATTCCGTACGCTAATTACATGGGAGCAGCTGGTTGGATTCATCCTCATCTGGATTACCTTGTTCGCTATCTCCAAACAACAGGAACGCTCAGCGAGTCCTGCTGACGCAGCACCCAAGATTCGTACGAATTAATTGAATTTCTTACAATATAATTAGTCAAGGCACTGCACATCCATTTAGATGTACAGTGCCTTTTGTCTTTTCACTATTCCGGTGGTACGATGACATATGGAATAGTAGATCAAGTCAATTTAGAGAGGAACGATCATCATGTCTCCATCTTCATCATTTTCATATACATCCTACGATGCCATAGGTTTGGCTGAATTGGTTCGCGCCAGGGAGATATCTCCGGTCGAATTGCTGGAAGCGGCATATGCTCGCTTGGAAGAAGTGAACCCGCAGCTTAACGCGGTTATTCGTACATATGAAACACGTGCACGTCAGGAAGCGGGGATGGTTCGCCCGGGAGAACAGCCCTTTGCAGGCGTGCCCTTGCTCTTAAAAGATATATCCCAATCCATGGAGGGTGAAATTCTCACCTCGGGTTCACGTCTTCTCCGTGAGCATCGTGCACAGCGGAATTCCAACTTCGTTTCCCGCCTGCGTGATGCAGGATTCATTATCATTGGTCATACCAACACGCCGGAATTCGGTCTGAAAAATATTACCGAGCCCCGTCTTCACGGGCCAAGTCGTAATCCATGGAATACCAATCACTCGCCAGGTGGTTCAAGTGGAGGTGCTGCTGCCGCAGTAGCCTCGGGTATTGTACCGCTTGCGGGAGCCAGTGATGGCGGCGGTTCAATCCGAATCCCTGCTTCATTCAGCGGATTGTTCGGACTCAAGCCTACACGTGGACGTACACCCGTAGGGCCGGGGGTCGGTCGTCAGTGGCAGGGTGCATCGATTGATTTTGCCCTATCCCGCTCTGTTCGCGACAGCTCTGCTTTACTGGATACACTGCAAGTCATTCAACCCGAGGCGGCATTTCATGCTCCCCTCTTTCCGGGAAGCTATTTGGCTGATATGAACTATCCTCATCAACGCAAACTGAAAGTCGCTTACACGACAGCTTCACCTGTAGGTACACCTGTGAGTGATGAAGCCAAAGAAGCGGTGTATAAGACGGTTCGCTGGCTGGAAGAACAAGGTCACGAAGTTGAAGAAAAACTGAGTCCGGTGAATGGTGTCAAATTGATGGAGAACTATTACATGATGAACAGCGGCGAAATGGCGGCGATGATTTCTTCCATGGAACGTTCAATGGGCAGAGTATTAACATCGGATGATATGGAGATCGAGTCCTGGGTTTTGGCCGAAGCCGGCAAAAAGGTTTCAGCTGCCGAATTCGTACATAGTCTGGCCGAATGGGATGTTGCCGCAGCCCAGATGTCCACCTTGTTTGAACGGTATGATTTTTATGTCACACCCGTCAATGCTTTTCCAGCACCCCAGATCGGAGAGCTGACGCCTCATGATGAACAGATTCAGTATCTGATGCGCATAAGCGATTTGGACAAGATCCAACAGCAGCAGTTGATTTACGAGATGTTTGAACCAAGTCTCACGTACACACCTTTCACACAGCTCGCAAATTTGACGGGTCAACCCGCCATGAGTGTTCCTGTACATCTGACTCCTGAAGGGCTGCCCATGGGTGTTCAAATTATGGCAACAAAAGGCCGTGAAGACTGGCTGCTTCACTTGGCGGGCCAGCTGGAGTCATCTGAACTCTGGGTCGGAATGAAAGGTAATCCACTTTTTCCTGTATAAAATTTAGTTTTTAACATTTTTGCAACAAATTCGAGATACTCAAATCCTTTAGAATCATCGTCTACATCACTCATAAAGTGCATGAAAGTAACTTCATTTCCGCATACTGAGTTTAAAAGCAATGGAGGAAATACGGATGAATTCTAAGGGTCTCTATAAGCAGTCCATTCATATTCCTGCCAAAACAGGCTATGCGCTTAGAGTAAAAAAAGGGTCACGGATACGTATAACCGATTTGGAGGGACAGCAGGTGGTTGATTTTGTTGCTTATGATGCGCAAAATATCAATAATCGGCTTGATCCTGGCGTTACACTCGATGTGTTACGCACTTACAGGATTAAACCGGGGCAATGTCTGTATTCCAACCGGTATGAACCTCTCATTTCCATTGTCGAAGAAACTGTAGGTATTCATGATTTTTTCAACTCGGCCTGTCGTCCGGAAATGTATGAGGTCTTGTATGATAAAAAAGATCATCCCAGTTGTTATCATAATCTGAATACGGCCTTGGAACCGTTCGGCATCGTTCCCCCGGATCAACATTATCCTTTCAACCTGTTTATGAATTCCGTTGTAGATGGCGAGGGGAAAATTGATGTTATCGCACCCGAATCGAGTGCTGGAGATTATGTCGAAATGGAAGCATTGATGGATCTGATCATTGGTTTGTCTGCTTGTCCATGCGAAGAGAGTGTGTGTAACGGTTACCATTGCACTCCTGTTCAACTCGATGTGGAATCTCCGAGCATTTAATGTACTGACATAATATGCTAACAGCTTGTTCTAATTGGCTCCAAACGGGAATACGATGACTTGTACCCATATGTGTGTGACTTACGGTACAATTCGTCTAGCCCGTTAAGGAGTGAACGCGTATATGTCTGTACTGTTTAGTTATATTATTCTGGGAATCTCACTATCAGCTCCGATTGGTCCGATTAATGCGGCTCAACTGGATCGCGGGGCCCGCCATGGATTCATGCATGCCTGGATTTTGGGTCTCGGAGCCATGTTTGCCGATTTGGTGTACATGCTCCTGATATATTTTGGCGTTGCCCATTTTTTGGACACGCCGTTTATGCGCTCTTTTCTTTGGTCTTTTGGCAGCTTTATTCTGGTGTATACCGGTGTGGAAACACTGTCCAAGATAAAAGACGGCATTCAGGCCTCTTCTACAGCAGAAGCGAAAGTTGGAAAATCCTTTGTCTCTGGCTTCCTGATGGCCTTATCCAATCCGCTGAATATTTTATTCTGGCTCGGAATTTACGGCTCTATTCTTGCTACAACCGTTAAGCATACCGATACGGCTCATCTGCTACTTTACAGCTCTGGAATATTCATAGGAATTCTTGTATGGGACGTCATCATGGCTGGCATGGCCAGTCGATTTCATAAACACAGCAACGAAGCCGTGTTGCGCTGGATCTCCATCATCTCAGGCATCTGCCTGATCGGATTTGGCCTATACTTCGGATATGAAGCTGTACGCTCCATCTTTTTCTGACATAAAAAAGACACTGGACAGTCACCCAACGCCATCCACATTAATACGTTAACGGTATCATGTGGAATGGAGTTGGGAAATTCATGGCAGAGCTGTACAGTGCCGATGAAATAAAACCATTATTTAAAGGTCTGCCCGAATGGCAGCAGGACGCTTATTCACAATTCGCCAATATGATAGCAGATGAGGGGAATACGTATCCATGTGTACCCGGACGGATGGGTTTTCTCTCCGGCCATCTGAGATACGGATTCACATGTGATCCGCGCACACCAGCTGCTGCTATGGACATGGCGGAATTACTTAGTCAATATGGACCTGTTTCTCGTAACACGGGACAATATGCTTCCTTGGTGGTCATTTGCGAGACACCGGATGATTTGAAAAACAACACAACGGTGGAACAGTATCAGTCCTTGTTCTGGGAAATGCTTAACCGGGTGAGCGCACTCGATGAGGCTGCTTGGCCTGAACATATTTCGACGGACCCGCATGAAGCCACGTGGGAATTCTGCTTTGGCGGGGAACCTTATTTTTGTTTCTGTGCCACTCCCGCGCACGAGCTTAGAGCCAGTAGGCACTTCCCTTATCTGATGTTTGCATTTCAACCACGGTGGGTGTTTGAATCCATTAATGACAACACACCTCTTGGCCGTAAAATGAAAACCTTGATTCGTAAACGCCTGGCAGCTTATGATGCCGTTCCGGCTCACCCATCACTCATGTGGTATGGACAGCAGGATAATCTGGAATGGAAACAATATTTCCTGCCCGATGACGAGCAGACCCCTTCCAAATGCCCGTTCCTGCGCATGAAGCAAGCCATTGGCAAGTTGACGAAATAGCTGAAACAAGGCACCTCAGTAAAGCCATTTCAAGAACCTATCACTTAGCAGATTGGCTAAGACGCAATGGAAGAGTTGTACCCAAGAAATCAAAACGTTGACGGTTAAGTGGATGTTGATGGTCGTGGTTTTCGTACTTTGTTTACAATGTAGGTAATCAAGGCAATCAATATAACAAGACCTATACTTGCCAGCAGACCTGTTCTGCTGGCTTTTTCCATGGCGGTCCCTGCTACTGCTGCAACAATAAGAATCATGGCGATCCACACTTTGACACGATTCCATTTCGTCGGTTTCATTTTCTTGATATATGTGATGCAAATCAGAAGCCAGGTATACATTAATACCAAGCTGCCTGCGGTAGTTATATATTCAAACAGGCTCTTAGGCATCCATAATGCCAATAGGGTAGAAAGTATTAATCCGGCAGCAGTGCATCCCAATGCATGAAGAGGCATGTTCTTTTTTCCCCATGTCTTCGTAAACATCTTCGGTGCATCTCCGTCTTCACCCAATTTAACCAACATGGACGTTATCGCATAAATTGAAGCAACCATCGTGGAGAACCCGGCTATAATCAAAATTCCGTTGAAAATATGAACCACGACCGTAAATCCAATCGATGACATCGCTTTGACAAGTGGACTCTCATCTGGTGTTAACTTCGCGGCGGGCACCAGCAGCAGAATTAAAGCAATCGCCACAACATATAGCGCACTGACGGTTAACAGCATGACTCGGCCTGACTTGACTGCATCCTTTGGTTCCTTCAGCTTGGCTGCCATCAAACCCATGATCTCAATCCCGGCAAAAGCAAAAAAGGCATAAATAAATCCGGTCCATAAGCCTTTTATTTTGTGAGGAAACCATTCATTAGTTATTTTCTGCGGGGTAATCTTCACATCTAACCAGCCCAGGCAAGCCGCTGCCGCAATCACAATAAAAGCAACCGTTGCAGCCAGCTTGATTACTGCGAGCACATTCTCGGTTTGGGTTAACCCTTTGGCTCCCAATGCGGCGATGAACAATCCAATGCATGCATATACCGCTACAAACGCCCATAATGGAAACTTGGGAAACCAAAATTGAGAGAACAACCCGAGTGCCGTTAATGAACTCCCCATAATCAGCATTTCGGAAGACCAATACATCCAGCCGCTTCCGAAACCGGCCCATGGCCCGAACGCTTCTCCGGCATAGGTTCGAAAAGCCCCTTCCTTCGGATCTTCTGCCGTCATCTGAGCCAATGCGCCAAATACAAAGTAAGTCCCGGCAGCAGCCAGCACCAAAAGGATAAGCACCGATAAACCGGCCCAATGAATAGCCAGACTTGTTCCAAGGAAAAAACCCGTTCCCAGCGTACATCCCGCTCCAAATAATGAAAGACTAATCCAGCTCAGTTTCTCTCCTTCTTTTCGATGCACGTGACTTTTCATATGTATCCTCCTTCTTGCGTTCACCATTACGATTTACATATGATGGAGGTTTTATGTCATCCTGGGAAAAACAAATAAAAGTGATGGCAATAGGTTTACATAACAATAATTCTGTTAAATTATTTAAGCGTCTGTAATTAAGGAAAACCCTTCAAACTGAAAAACAGCTTGAAGGGTTTTAATATTAGTTCCTGAGAACAGACTTTCGTTGATTATGGTGAATCTATTTTTTGCCCAACAACTGCTGCAGCTCTTCCAACCCTAACTTGGCTTTCGGATTAAACTCTTCACTTTTTACATATTGTGCTAGGCTGTAAAGTAATTGCCGCCCTTCCGCCTTGTTAATCAATTCATCATAATTTAGTGCCCCAACCAGCAGCTTCCCTTTTCCAACCTGGCATTCAAACAACAGACCCAGCTTATGATTACGTTCAAAATTATCGATGGTTTGAACGAAAGGCTGAACATTCGTGGATACCTCATCCAAAATTAGAGACCGTGAGTTCATAACGATATGCCACCAAGGGTAAGTAGAATGGGTCTCACTTGGAAAGTGCTTCAATGCCGGGTGCGAATTATCAATAAGCAAGCCTAGCGTACCGACGGGAACGGGCTTGTTCATGCTTTCCGAGATGGATCGGAACATCGGATAACACCAGAAATCGGTACAATATGTACCTTCGACTGAACTATCGTTAACTTCCAATGTTGGAAGCAGCAGCACGCTCTCGCCTTTTTCCAGTAAATTAATAACTTCATCGGACAATTCCTTATAAATAGGGTCATGCTCCATAGCTGTCACATCATGATCAGGGTACACCCAAAGTTCATATTGTTTCCGGATATCGGTACCCGGAATATACAGGGATAGAACGATGGACGTCATCTTTTTCACAGCAGGGAGCTTGAGCTTTATTGGGCTTATCTCAAACCAAGTTTCTCCAGCAATAAAGGGAATCTCTTCTGTTCCTGATGTAATCAGATGATCCGAATTCCGCATCTCCCACTCCACGGTATGACCTTTTAATGATTGTGATCGGAAGTACCTTAATTGAATGCGGGCATTAAAATCTTCTCCCGAAGTGTAGTTGTATTTCTCGAATCGAGCCAGAAGTACGGCATCGGAGCAAAATGTTCTCCACTCCTCGGGCGTAACCAATCCTTTGGAATCCATGAAAGCATCCAAAATGCCTACCAGTGCTGTCCCCTGTCCACTAAAGTCCTGAAGATCCAGCAATTGAAACCCTGCCAGATGATTGGATCGAAATGCCGCTTCAAGCTCTTCCTTATAACAGGCTACAGCATGCTTGCCAGAGCTTTGGAAAAATGGTTCAGCCAGATGTGCCATTCCTTTGGCTTGCAATCGCTCACGAAACACCTCGAAATTTTTTGCCTTCAGCGACCCGGTGTACTTCTCGATCTCTTCGTAGTTGGGGTACATGGCATATTGTCCAATTTCATGGGATATGACGGGTAGTTGTGGAATAAGCTGTTGTTCAGCCGACGCGGCTTTCACGGTCTTCGCTTCCGTACCATATTGAATCTGAATTTCCGATTCATCTGCTTGAATTCCCTCTTTTTCCGAAGCCGTCCCATCCGGCAAGATCATGTCGTCGTAATCCTTCAGGGTACCAGGCACATCAGTTTGCACATGACCCAACGGGGCATCACACATGGCATAGGACCCGCGGAAAAGTCTATCTTTGGAGAATCGTACGCCACAGTAAAAGTCTTCTTCCTCCAGAATAAGCGGAGTGAACTGAAAATTGTTTGAACCCTGGGTGTACAGATGGCGTGGATCAAATGCTTTATATGCTTTTAGAATGGCATTGAGTCTTTCTTTACTGCCCCAAAGTTCATTACCGAGTGACATCATTACAAAAGAAGGATGATTCCCATACGCCCTCAGCATGGCGAAGCCTTCACGAATGAGATAGTCCTGTTCAGCCTGATTATGCTGTGGATCAAGTTCATCCGTAATCGTACCCCAGAATGGAAGCTCAGGCTCCATGTAGATACCAAGTATATCTGCAGCAGTAAACGCTGCCTCAGGCGGACAACAGGTATGGAAACGATAATGATTTATGCCATATGATTTGGAAATGCTCAGGATTCGTAGCCACTCTTCCACATCGGTTGGCGCGTAACCCGTAAGCGGGAATATGAGACCATCATGTTTTCCACGAAGAAAGGTCTTTTGGCCGTTAATGGTAAAAGCGTCTCCCTTGGCTTCAAAATTTCGTAGTCCTGTTACGATTTCAGTTGTATCCAGCACCTCTCCTTGTTCCCCTAACAGAGTGAGGGTCAGCACATAGAGATTGGGGTCCGAATCACTCCAGAGCAATGCGTCGTCACCCATCTTGTAGAGCACATTAACCTCATTCTGGTTGCATGGATAGGTTTGCTCAATCACCACATGATTTTTGTCTGAAGGCACATATCCATGAGCCTCTTTTAAAAGGGGATTGAAGGTTTGCGCAGTAACGGACAGTACCGTACCTGGTATGGATTGAGACAATGTACTTGTGATTCTGAATGTTCGCTCTTTAGCATTGGGATAGATCTGTACCTCACCCAAGTGCAGCTCGTGGTAAAAATGAAGCTCCAGCTTCCCGGTAATTCCGTTCCAGTTGGTTTGAGTATCGACGGATGTAAGATGACCGCCTTTCGTCGGATAGTCCGTATTATCCACCCGGATGGTGAGGGTGTGTTTTCCCTCGGCAAGCCCTTCAGGCAAGCTATACACATGAGGGGTGTTGAGACTATCCTGTGCTCCATACTCTTCAGCATCAACCCACAACTTGGTTATACGCGTGCGTTCCAGATACAAATCGCATTTCTTGCCAGCAAGCGCTGCGGGTATATCAATCTCCCGTTTCAGCCAAATCCAGCCTTCATATGAATATTCATCGGTCAAAGACCCGATGTGAGCCGCATCACTCTTTCTTCCTTTACGTGCATGAGAGGTCGTATTCGGCAGTGTTATGGTGTCGTCAAATGGGCCTAGAACGCCTTGTTTATGTTCATCCAGTTGAAGCTCCCAGCTTCCCTGCACGTTAATTCTGGTTAACATGATTTCAACTCCTCTATGAATTGATGTATGTAATCTTTTCTTCTGGCTCTATGTTTCAATAAATAGAAGTCCCAAAATTAATAGTACGTATTCCTATTATATAACTGTAATCTTAGTCCACCCATATA
>NZ_AWUK01000024.1 GCF_000499205.1 Paenibacillus sp. MAEPY2 | reverse complement strand
CAACCTTTCGATCGCTGTTATCCCCAGATTTCTTTTATTACCCTTTTATGAGGGTGAAATCAGGTGATAAAGGCGAACGCTTCGCTTCTACAGGTTTTCCTTGCCCTCTTCGTTATCGTGTAACAAGTTTTCAAAAATGACTAACAAAACATTTTTATATATAAAAGAGATCAGGGGATTTATAATTTCTTACAGGTATTATAATTGGGGGTCGAATGTTCAAATGGTAGCGATCTTTATCATTGGATTTATCGTGTCAATGGGACTGGCTCTTGCCCTGACACCACTTGTCAAAAAGTTCGCAGTCAGAATCGGAGCAATGGATACGCCGAATGCACGTAAAGTGCACACTCGGATTATGCCGCGTCTTGGTGGTTTAGGAATTTTCCTGGCCTTTATCATTACGGTTGCTGCTTTGCTTCCTTTTGTGTCATCATGGTTTACTACAAGAGATATGAGCTTTGTCAGTGCTTTTCTGATTGGTGGCTCGATCATCGTACTGATTGGTGCGTTGGATGATCGTTTTGAACTGTCAGCCAAAGTGAAGCTGCTCGGACAAATTGTTGCTGCTGCTGTAGTCGTATTCGGATTCAATATTCGTGTAGACTTCGTAAATATTCCTTTTCAGGACGCATACTCCTCACTGGAAGCTTGGGTGTCCATTCCGCTGACGATCCTCTGGATTGTTGGTGTGACAAATGCGATTAACCTGATTGATGGTCTGGATGGTCTGGCTGCCGGTGTATCCGGTATTGCCATTGGTACCATTGCTGTGATGTCCTTCCTGATGGGTAATATGATGATTGCCTTGATGTGTCTTGTACTGCTTGGTAGTATTGTTGGATTCTTGTTCTTCAACTTCCACCCGGCCAAGATCTTCATGGGGGATACGGGATCACTATTCCTTGGTTTCTCTCTGGCGATGCTGTCCATGCTCGGATTTAAACAAATTGCTGTCGTGTCCTTCATAACGCCGCTGATCATTATCGGTGTGCCGCTCTCGGATACCTTCTTCGCGATCATTCGTCGTGCGGTACAACGGAAACCGATTTTCTCACCGGATAAAGGTCACTTGCATCACTGCTTGCGTGAACTTGGATTCAGTCACCGTCAGACGGTATTGATCATCTACGGTATTGCCGCATTCTTCGGTGTACTGGCGATTATCCAATCTTCTGCTGCGATGTTCGAAGCCAACTGGGTAACGTTCGTCGTGATCTGTATCATGATGTTCTTCCTCCAGGTGGGAGCAGAAGTCATCGGACTTGTAAGCAAAACCAGAAGGCCGGTTATTAACTTCCTGATGCGAATGCGCGTCAAGATGAACCCGGAAACCCGCTCGAAATCCTAAATAGAACCGCTCGTTTACTGATATTATTGAATATTCTTTCCACCCAAACCTTGTCCTTCGTGGACAAGGTTTTTTGTTTATTTTGCTGTTTTTACTAAATAATTGGAACCTTTCGGCCGATATATAACGGTAACTGACTTAAAAAGAGGAGAGATGATACGTAATGCAACAAAAGAAACGGCCGTTGGCATGGATCATGTTGGTCGCTATGGTGTTCTCATTGTTCCCACAGGGTCTGTTCGGTGGGGCCGTTGCTTCGGCTGCGGACGGTGACGGTACAGGATCTAACGCATATTCAACTTACTTTACGCCAGATATTAAGGTATTAAGGGAAACATCCATTTTGTCTTTGGTTTCAGGACAGACAGGCAAAGAGTTCCTTTCCAGAAGTAACGCATATACCACATCAACATCAACCATTAGTATCTCAGGTTCATATGCATTTGTTTCCAAAGATACGATGAAAGTGAAAGTAGAACAGCTGAATTCCACGACTGAAGGCAATGTGGATAAGTGGGTTCCAGATGAAACGAAATCCATTACAACTGCTGTCACTGCAGATAGCAGTGGTAACAACAAATTCAATGCAAACAACCTTACATTGTTTCCCGGATTCAACAAAATTACCTTCTTAGGAGTACAGGGTTCTGTTGAACGTTCGGATACATTTTATGTTTTATATGACCAAGCTCCATATATAGAGAACTTCAAAATCTCCACGGTTGTTTCTGGAGGAACAGGGAATGCAACCTACGACCTTAACGCAGGTTCTGAGACAGTCGTTAATACGGAACGTGTATCACTTCAGGGTAAGGTGCAGAATGCTACGCAGGTTACCGTTACGGTAAATGGTGGCGATTCTTTTGATTCGGCCATGCTACAAGATGGATCATTTTTCTTGCCGCAGCTTAAGCTTAAAGCAGGAATAAATACGTTGAAGTTTAAAATATCAAGTGCATCAAACTCCATTGAAACAGAGCGGTCGGTGTACTATTTTGATAAAAACCAACCGTTTACCAAGCTCGACTTAACAGTAGGAACAGAAACGCAATCCATATTGAACGACTCAAATCCGAATTTTACAATAGCGGGACAAACAGATGGCCAATTGTCTGGACAAGCATTATTGCCTTATTCAGCAAGTACCACAGACTTTAGTCCAACAAACGGAACGATTACATTATCAAATAGTAATATAGCTCAACCTACAACATTCAATTTTCGAGTAACCAAATCAACAGCAATCGCAGGAGCGGACGGAATTAGTTTGGAATATCGACTGGTGGATTTTGTAGTGGACACACCATTCAAAATGGAGCTGGAAGAGGGCGGGACTGATGTCAAGAAGAATCAGGAATTGAAAGTGAGCCTCACTTATGGTAACTTCAGCACAGGATTTACTGGAGGATACGTGTATTCACCAGGATCTCAAGATATTCTGAATATGTACTACCTCCCGGATTACAAAAGTGGCCCGGTAGAGTCCAAGACCAAACTGGATGGATCAAGAGTGAAAAGCGATACATTCTTCATTTTAGTTGAATCCAGTAAAGATATTAATGCAGCAACTCTTTTTGGTGAATATTTACCTACAGGTGTAAATAAGCTGAAAATTGATGCTGTTCCAACTGTACCCGCAATGGGATTGTCTACAAAACAACAGATTTATCAAATTACGGGATTTGTAAGTGGAGAACAACAAATCCGTTTTTATTTCGGTAAACCGACCGACTTGCCAAAAGTAGTCAAGATTTCTTATTCATCTGTTAGTTCAATCTATGTAGAGAATTTGCAAGATGGACAGACTTATAGTTTTGACTCGAAGAGTACGGAACAGACCATGTCTGTTAAAGGTAAATTTATCGGCTTCAAGACGCTGGGGAATGATTTTAAACCTGAGCTTGTAGTGAATGGTAAGGTGCTTAAAGACACTGAATATACAAAGGTTTCAACAGGCTTCCCGGACATCAATGGTGATTTTTTCATTAAATTAAAAGTACTGAAAGAAGGGCCGATTGTTTACGGTGAGAACACGATTGTGATTCGTGCAATCGATGAGGATGCCAACAAACAGCCTACAACTATAACAACAACGCTTAGAATCAATGTTATTGATACGAATCAATCAACAGTTACAACCTTTATGCCTACTCTGGTTCCTAAGGATTCCAGACAACCCTTTGTTGATAAAGCTCTAACAAGTTATACACAGGACGAACTGAAGAAAATCTTCGCGGTTACGCCTGAATTTGCATTCAAAGAAGATAAATATGTAACAAGTGAAGAAAATTATGATCTTGTAATTAATGGCGGTGGAGCACAAATTGCTAACGTTTATTTTGGCTCCAAATTAGTGTTCACCCATACACAAGCTACTGATCGTGTGCTACAAACGAATAAATTAGGTGAAAATGGGATGCCTACATTTGATTTTGTAGGTAATGAAAATCAGTTCTTCGTAAGAATTCAAAACCTGAAATTTGATGCACCAGGAACGCACGTATATACACTTGAACTTATTAATAGAACAGGTGCCAGAACAACACAGCGCTTAGAGATTGTACGTGAACCATCCTCTTATCGCATTCTTGCTCCCCAGCCAACCGTAGGAGATAAGATTGTTGTAAATAAAAACTTTGTGAGATTCGATATTGAGGCAGAAGGGGCGACACAGGTCTTGATCGATAAGCAGCCTGCCGTTAAACGTACCGATTCTAACAATCGTTTTATACTGGACTACGTAGGTTTGAAACCGGACAAAAATAACGCAATCAAGATTCAAATTACTCGTCCTGGCGGAACAATTAATGACATAGTCAATGTATTCTACACATCTACAATTACAACAGATACGCAATACATGGCGCCGAAAGTGGCCAATAAATACACTGTATTTAATAAGGAACTGCAGCTTTCAATTCCGAAAGGAACGGTTTTGCAATCCACAACTGTAAGAAATATGACCAAGTTCTACCCAGATAACAAGATTTTGTTCGGAATTGCTGATCCAGATAAAGGGATTGTAGAGAGAAAGAATGATTACGGTAACTGGATCGGATCTCCGGATGAAGGTAGTGAAAATGCACAAAGTTTCATAACTGTATCACCTGAGCTTACGGGTTTGTTTAGTTCAACACTCAATACAAGCAATTTTACGCCAATCTCTGATATCTACTGGATTCATGGTGGTATTGGTGAGCTTGGCGATAAAGGAGAGAGTGGCTATAGCGCAGGAACCAATGGTTTGGCTCCTTATAGTCTGGAAGGGAACTTCACGCAATATGCTGCTGAGAGGGTCTTAACCCCTTCACAAAGAGGAAGCTTGACGATCGCTTATGATCCTTCGATTGTAGACGATGTAGGTTCTACGATTACTGTATTCAGATACTCAGACAAAACCAATGTAGGCAAATGGATTCCTATTGGGGGAGTCGTTGATACAAAAGGACACACGATTACAGTACCATTTGATGAATTCGGATACTATAAAGTAATGAAATTGAGCAGAAGTTATCCTGATATTACAAACCACCCATGGGCTCGTAATTTGCTTAATGCGTTGTATTCCAAAGGAATCATGAATCCATTGAGAGCAAGTTCTTTTGGAGCAGATGATCAGACAACTCGTGGAGAGTTCGCAACGTTACTCGTTAGAGGTCTGGATATTCCGTTGAATTATGCCAACCAACAAACGTTTCAGGACGTATCCATCAGTACGAAATCCGATCGTTGGACCTACGAAGCTATTGAGACAGCTGCTCGGGCAGGTATCGTTACGGGGTTGAGTGATGGATATTTCCAACCGGAAATGCCAATTACACGTGAACAGGCAGCCGTTATGATTGCTCGTGCAATGAACTCCAAATTGGCAACGAACGACAGTAAGCTAGCTGCTACGCTTGGAAAGTCATTCCTAGACTCAGGCTCTATTGAATTCTATGCTCGTCCTGCTGTGCTCGCGATAACCAAAGCGAAAATCATGGAAGGAAGCCCGGTCACAGTGCCTGGCGCAACCAAAGCTCAGTATCAGTTCAATCCAAAGGGTAATATGACTCGTGCAGAAGCTGCCAAAATTGCAGTTGAATTACTTAAGAAGAGCACGAAGCTGTTCCCTAAAAACTTGAGCTAATCCTTATAGCAAAAATATTGAACTCTGAAAGACCTGTCCCTTGGACTAAAGGGGCAGGTCTTTTTATGACTGTAAATCAACTGGTAAAGAACACTTTTATAATAGAAGAAAACTGTTTTTTACCAATAACTATTTTTGTAATTTGCTAGAGATTAAGATACAATAGCGGTAAATACACAATGATCTAGAGGGTGAAGTTAGCTAATGAAACCGATTTATTCGAAAGCCCAGCTGGGCTACATGAAGGCAAAGACACAGTTCGAGAAACAAGCAGTCATTCTGGAGAAGAAAATTGAAGATACACGTAAAACACAGGAAGTTTCCCAAGAAGTGATGGAAGGGCTTGTGCAGGCGACTGGCTTCCATGATGCGTATAACAATTTGGTTCTGGCTGAGAATGACTTAATTGAATGGTCTCACACCACGATGAAGCATGAGAAGACATACCGGGAAAATAGACAACCCATTGACGACATGTATCTGAGATTGAACAGCGATCCGAATATGCGTGCTCAAATTATTGATCTTGCGATGAAAATTCGCTAAGTTATAGAACCAGAGTATTACGAAAGGCATTCCATATGGAATGCCTTTTATTTATTTTGTAATTAGAAGAATTTGTCGCTTCATGCAGCGCGTTATCGGGTATAAATAAACGTCCCCATCAATCCAGACACAAGATAATTTCCTTCAGACTGCTCCATCATTGGTGGTTTACAGGTTTTGAACCTCGCATTTACCCGCACTGTATCAATACATAAATAAGTTCAAAACTTTTTTTGCTGAATCCGCAACTTTTTGAAATCTGCTGCGTTTAAGATGTAGAGTCAAAAACATTGGGGAACTTACCAAGAATGACCTCGTGAAGAATCTTGTCTATTTATTAGAAAAAATTGCTTTACGGCACGGAGGACCCATTGTATAATACGTAAGGTAGGATTAGGAAACTACTCTATTTTCGTATGGATCTATCATTATTCTCGTTTACAAGTTTCTGTGATATGCTCACAGACATCATTTATATTAACTTGCTCATGACTCTGGAAAGGGGGTGCGACAATAGAATGAGGAACACGAGCGACCCTATTAAAGAAAATTCCAATGTTATGAACGCCCAAGGAGGAGAAAAAAAGGTTATGAAGAAAATTTTATCCGTAGCTCTGTCTACAGCAATGGCATTCTCAATGTTTGCATCTGTAGCATTCGGTGATACAGCGGTTTCGCCACAACAACAGTTTGATGCATTGAAAGCAAAAGGTGTTTTCACTGGTTACCCAGATGGAACAGCTGGTTTGGATAAAGAGATGACTCGCGCTGAGTTCGCAAAAGTTATCACTAAATTGCTTGGCCTGAAAGAAATCACTGGTGTATATTCTTACAACGATAAAAACTACAATGCTAAAAACTGGGCTGCTCCTTACATCGAAGCAGTAACAGCTGCAGGCATCATGGAAGGTAAAAACGTTGAGAAGAAAATCTTCGACTTCAACGGTAAAGTAACTATCGAAGAAATGGCGAAAGTTCTGACAATCGCTTTGGACCTCGAAGTTCCAACTGAAACTAACAACACAGCAACAGCTTGGGCTAAAGGTTATGTTCAAGCAGCAATCAACGCTGGTCTGCTTGACACTAGCTTGAACTTCCAATCTAACGCTTCCCGTCAATTGCTTGTAGGCGCTGCTTACGCAATTGATCAAGCTCAAAGCATTAAAGTTGAGTCTTACAAAGTATCCGAAGCTGGTAAAGTAGTTGAATTTAAAATCAGTGATGGTGAAACTGTAAAAGTTACTTTGGATAAAGCTCTTGAAGCTAACAAAGAAACTGAAGTGAAATTTACTTACAAAGATAAAACTTTCACTGAAAAAGTTACTTATGTTGTAACTGCAGCTCAAAAAGTTGTTAGTGCAACTGCTAACAACCTGAAGCAAGTTGTTGTAACATTTGATGGTGATGTTGATGCTGATAGTGCTGAGCTTGAGTCCAACTACACTATTGATGGTTTCAAATTTAAATCTGCTACATTGTCTTCCGACAAGAAAACAGTAACTTTGTTGCTGCCAGCAGAGCAAACTTTGACTTCCCAAAAAGCTTACAAACTGAATGTAAGCAATGTTAAAAACTCTGACAAGTCCAAAGTGTTCAAAGAGACAGTACAAGTGACTCCAGTTGACACTACTTTGCCAGAAGTTTCAGAAGTTAAAGGTCTCGGAACTAAAGCGTTCAAAGTAGTATTCTCTGAGCCAGTTAAAGCTTCTTCTGTAAACACAACTTCTAACTTCCGCATCGACGGTAAAGCAATCTCTGGATATGTTAACTTCACTTATCCAAGTGTTGCAGTTATCACAACTGACCTGAGCGTTGGTAAACACACATTGACAGTAAATGGTGTTGAAGACTATGCAGGTTACAAACTTCTGCAAAAAGAAGTTGAGTTCGAAGTAGTTGAAGACACTACAGCTCCAGAAGTTGTTAGTGCAAAAGCTACAAACCTGAACAAAGTAGAAATCGAATTTAACGAGTCTGTTAAATCCGTAAGCAAAGCTTACCACACGTCTTCTGGTAAAACAGGAACTGTTACTGTTGAAGATAACAAAGTAACTGTAAACTTCGAAAACGACAACAAGCTGAGCTTGGGTGAAAACACAATCACTTTGGAAGGTGTAACAGACTACAGCAACAACTCTGCTACACGTACTACTAAAGTGACTCCAGTTATCGATACTACTCGTCCAGAAGTAGCTTCTGTAACTGCTGAAGTTTACAACAACAACCATGTAATCACTGTTGAATTCAGCAAAGCTGTTGAATCTACTGATGTATTGAAAACAGCTAACGCTAACTTCACTTTGAAAAACGAAAAAGGCGAATTGGTTACTACTAGAGGCTTCACAGCAGCTGGTCACCCAGTTAACACTCCTAAATTCGTAGATGGTACTGGTAACAAACGTGTACAAATCACTACAATTGGTGAATTGGCACAAGGTAAATACACTTTGGAAATCTCCGGTATCCGTGATATCGCAGCAATTCCAAACACAATGTTGCCATACTCTACTACTGTAGATGTAAGTGATATTGCTAAACCAAAAGTTAACGATGCTTGGTACGTTCAAGAGAGCACTGGTAACGGATCTTTGAAAGATCTCGATATCTACGTTACATTCAGCAAAGAAATGGCTGTAAGTGGTAACGGTAGTGCGATCGATCCAAACAAATATAGCTACCAAATCAGCGGTGGAACTTTGTTGCCACTTCCTAACAACACTGAGGTAACTCAAGTGAACGCACAACAAGTTCGCATTTCCTTGCCTGCTAAAGAAAATGGATACTTGGCTGCTGGTCAAACTTTGAACCTGCGTATTGCTAACGTTGCTGATACCAAAGACAACTACATCGCTGGTAACGTAATTGATTCTCTGCCTGTTGTAGCTAAAGCTGAAAGAACAATCGGTGTTGAGTCTGCTAAAGCTGTAGCTGACAACAAGATTGATGTTCAATTCAATGGATACCTGTCTTCTGTAAGTGCTAGTGATTTCGCGATCACTACAACTAGCGCAACTTACGGTTTGAAATTGAGCAGTGTTGAGACTAAAGATGGTAACACTTTGGCTCACTTCGAAATTTCTTCCAATGATAAGTTGGCTGCTGTTCCTACAAATGCAAACTTCACTTCCGTTGCAGCTGCGAACATTCAATCTGTTAGCCCTAACGGAATTAAAGTTGCAGGTAGTCTGAGCAAAGGTTTGACTGATGGTATTGCGCCTAAATTGGCAGAAAACAACAACTTCAGCGTAGTTGAAGGTGCTGTTGTAAATGGTAAAAAACAATACGTTGCTACATTGACATTCAACGAAGACCTGAATGTTGCTAACAACACTACTGGCTTCTTGGCTCGTATTGGCGGATCCGAAGCAACAGTTACTAAGGTTGAAGCTGGTAACACTAATCAAGTGGTAGTTACATTTGAAGCTGCTTCTACTACACAATTGGCTGGTTCTTATGTAGAATTGTACCTCAACTCTACAAATGCAACTAACAAATTTGTAACTGATAAATCCGGTAACGCTGCAGATCCTTCCAACGTTTCCGTACAAAAACAGTACTAATTTATAAGTTTTTAGAGAAGACCCTTAGAGAAATCTAAGGGTCTTTTTTATTGTTGTAGTATATTTGATAATTCACAACAACATCGTAACTTTCTCGCCTTCCCAAACGTTTATACTATATAGCAAGAAGCAACATATGGGAGGTTTGGAAGTGAATCAAAAGAAAATGGTTGTGAGCTTGCTCGCAAGTGCGATGCTGGTCAGTTCAACCGCTGGCATTGCAATGGCAGCGAGCACAACAAATAAAACGTCTGTCACCAGTTCTAATAGCAATGAATCAAAGAAAACAAAAACATCAACGAACAAAGTCGTACATACACTGAGTAACTTGTCTCCTGTCAAATTAACCGCACATAGCTCCGTGAGATTAACGGATGTGAACATCTTATCTCAGGATGATGGAAACATTGTTACGTATACGCTATCATACAATAACAATGACAGTACCCCGATGATGATGCTGGATTACTGGAGCAAGGTGAAGACTAAGGGTGGAACGCTATTCTCGCCCAAACTGATTGCGAAAGATCAGGAGAAGAAAACAGTCTCACCTGGATCAACTGTAGATCTGACTTATGTCATGAAGGTTGGTCGCGAAGTGAAGCAGAGTGATCTAAACTTCCTCATCGTGAAGTGGGATTTCAGTCAATCTAACTATGAACGTACGCTGGGTAAGTTTAATGTACCCGCATCCTATAGTATTACTACACCCGTAGGCAAACCGAAGACGGTTCGTCTAAGTGATTCTGCCGTGAAGGTGAAAGTGTCTGGTATTAAAGTGTTCCCAGGTGAAGATAAGAATCAATATGTCAAAATTGGTGTAAATTTAAACAATATTAGTTACAAATTACTCGAAAATCCGAATATCAAATGGATTTTGCGTACACCAAGTGGTACGAACTATCCGTTGACGCCAGACAAAGATAGTACAAGTGTCAGTATACAGGCGCAGGCCAATAAGGCTCTGAGTCTGATGGGATCTCTACCCACTTCGGTAAAGCTACAAAAGTCTGAACTATTGCTGGTGGAAGAGCAGGGTGAAGAGAAGACGGTCTTACCTGTTGCTGCGTTGCAGCTGCCTGAGGCAAGCAAAGCAACGAACGTAGAGGTGGCTGCGAATCAACCGAATATCATATCTGTTGAGGGACAACGATTATCCACATTGCTTGAGTCAGCAAAGGTTCGTATTGATGACGGTGAATATGATCTGAATATGCAATTTGTACTTAAGAACGAAGGTAAGAAAGTCGTTAAAGTACCAACCTATACATTTGAAGCACGAACTGCTGACGGAACAGTTTATCCGATTGAAACCAAAGCATTGGACGCATTAAAGCTAAATCCGGGAGATATTAAAACGATTAAACTCAATGCGACCTTACAAGGTGATGGGGATACAAGCAAAATTAAGCTGTACGCGATGAGTCCTGTGGATAAGACTGAAAGCACGGATACGACGACTCCAACGAGTACAAGTAGCTTTGTTTTCTCCTATCCTGTAGGCGTATATGCGATTCCGCAATCTGTATCCACTGGAGACGGTTTGACAACTGAGACGGTTATTAAGAATAGTAAAGGAACATTTGGTGTTTCGTTGGGATCGTTGCAGCGTTTACCATGGATAGATAGTGACATTGTAGCTGCGAAAGTAACCATTCGTAATGCTGGCAGCAAAACGGTGCAGCTTCCAGAGCTCGAAGCGATGTTCACCATTGACTCGGCTCAAATCGATGGAGACAAGAAGTTAATCTATACACAAAGCGGAAAACTGCTTGGAGCCGGTATGACGACAGAGGCTTATCTTTTGACCAAAATTCCTTCTGAGCTTCGTATGGGCCGTCTGGAAGTAAGTTTAATCGAAAAGGTTAGTGAAGAAGAAACAAATGAGTGGATCACGTTAAATACATCGGGATTGATTCAACCTGTATCCTACGTAGGAACAGGCAAGACATATACAATGGGTGCTGCGGATAAAGAGACTGAAATGGGTGTGCGCAGAACGATCCGTTACCCAGGAACATCATCGGATATCGTATATACCGAATTTGAAATGACAAACAAATCGTTGCGTCAAAGTGGGCTTGGCAAACTGGTGGGTTACTTCAAAACATCTGATGGTCAATATTACAAAGCAACAGCAAAACAATCTGAGCGTTCACCTGGGCCAGGCCAGAAATCAATTGTTACATTCTGGGCTAAGGTTCCAAAGTCAGTCACATTCTCGGATATGCGCTTGGTTGTGGGTGAAGGCATTGCAGATAGCAAGTTTGTCACTGGCGAAGGGGAAGCCACAGCCTATGTGAATGCTCTAGCATTCGAAGTGCCACCAACTTCCATCAGTGTTCAAGGGACGCTGAACAATATTGATCTCTATCCATATATGCTCTCTGCTAGTAGTGTACGTGCATATCTGGCGGGCAGCTCGTCTATGCAGGTAGAGATGAATTATAGTCTGTCTCGTAATGAAGAGATTGAGATGGGTGAGAATGAGCATAAATTAATCCTTGCGCTGACCGATCAAGCAGGTAAAACATATGAGAAAGAGTTAGTCTTGGGAACCGATCTGAAAGCGGGAACGAATCAAACACTCATTTGGAGTGTAGAAGACAGCTTCTTCGAGAAACTGCGTGGAGGCTCGTATCGTTTGGCGGTATATGACCAGTTCCAGGGACAGCGTATTCGTCTTGCAGAACAAGGCTATGGATACGATCTGACCAAGCTTCCAAAGGAAGAACCTGTAGATTCGAGATAAACGAAATTTTCTACGATTAGTGATTTATCCACAAAACCTCGTTTCCACCCTAACGGAAACGAGGTTTTGCTTGTCGCATCTCTACTTTTTCTCTATAGTTAAAGTTAATAGATTACCAGAGGAGGAAAATAAATCACATGAAACCTTATATGAAAGTATCCCTGGCTGCACTGGCGATTGGTGTTGGCGTGTGGGTTGGGTCTGTATACAGCAATACGGCAATAGGTGCAGGTACAAGCCAACCAGGAACAGCAGATGATCCGGTAGTGACGAAGAGTTATGTGGATCAGCAAATTCAAAAGGCTCTAGGTGGTGGCACGAACACAGGGTCTGGAAATACATCAGGTAGTAACAGCGGATCTACGGGAACTGGAAACTCGGGTAGTACAGGTGGAGATACAACGCTTCCTCCATTGGTCTCAGGAGCTTCTGATGCTGTTGAGATTGTAACTGTAAAGCCGGGTCAACAGCTGATCGGTGCATCTGGCGCGGAGTTCATTGTGCGCAGCGGTAAAGCTGTGATCGTCAGTGAAGGTACGAATGGTGTAGCTGATCTGACGGACGGGATTGACCTGACGAATGGGCAGGCGGCGCCGACCAATCACTTGCTCTCTTTTCCAAGAGATGGACGGGGTATAACAGTATTGGATGGCAACAAGTACAGTCTGACTGTCATGGTACGCGGTGGATATTCTCTGAAATAGGATGAGCACTTGTCAGACTTTTTATTCATTTCATTTGTCCAGATTAACCAGTTCTAACAAACATTAATACGGCTAGCCAGAACTGTTCCTGCTCACTCTATAATTGTACAAAAACAATAATCGGAGGTGCAGGAATATGGCTAGAAGCAACCGCAGAGTGGTACCGGAAAGTCGTCAGATGTTGGATCAGATGAAGTATGAAATTGCTGCTGAGTTTGGTCTGAATGTGGGATATGGAGGTAGAAGTCTTGCTGGTGCAGATACCGAATTTGGTTCTGAACTAGGTGAGGTGAGTGATCACTCCTATGGCCAGTATAAAGGCTGGGGCCATCTGACTTCCCGTGAAAATGGGTCGGTCGGTGGAGAGATTACGAAAAGGCTGATTCGCCAGGCAGAGCAGCACTTATAGGGTGTTTTCCTTATCCCCATTTGTTTGACACGTCTTGACAAATACGTTAAGATGGCAGTTGAGGTACGCAGCCTTTTCCACTAGGGAAAGGTTGATTTTTTGTTGAGGCCATTACCTGAAAAATCCTTATCTTCGTAACTGCGGACCCTGCGTCCTTATTCCGCCCGGAAAGCTTTCGAGGGTACAGTGAACGAATCAACGTAAATGTTTTGTTCGGGCAATCGCCATACTACTGGTTATGGGAGGTTGAAACTTCAATGTCTATTAAAGGCCGACATCTATTCACATCGGAGTCTGTAACTGAAGGACATCCGGATAAAATTTGCGATCAGATTTCGGACGCCGTGTTGGACGCGTTCCTGGCAAATGATCCAAACGCTCGTGTAGCGTGCGAAGTTTCCGTGGCTACAGGCCTTGTGCTTGTCATCGGTGAAATCAGTTCAGCGTCTGAATACGTGGACATACCGTCCATCGTTCGTAATACGATTAAGGAAATTGGGTACACTCGTGCCAAGTTCGGTTTTGACTTCAATACTTGTGCAGTTCTGACTTCTCTTAACGAGCAGTCTGCTGACATTGCACAAGGTGTTAACGCAGCTCTGGAGAACCGTGACCCGGAACAAATGGCTCGCGAGACAGAGAACATTGGTGCTGGAGACCAAGGTCTAATGTTTGGTTTTGCAACCAACGAAACACCTGAACTCATGCCTTTGCCAATTGCATTATCCCACCGTATCGCTCGCCGCTTGGCTGAAGTGCGTAAAAACGGTACATTGGAATATCTTCGTCCGGATGGTAAAACTCAAGTAACGATTGAATACGACGGTGACAAACCGGTACGTGTTGATACAATCGTCGTGTCTACTCAGCATGCTGAAGAGACTACATTAGAGCAGATCCAAAAAGACATCAAAGAACATGTAATCCTGCCTGTCGTTCCAGCTGAATTGCTGGATGAGCAGACTAAATATTTCATCAACCCAACAGGGCGTTTCGTTATTGGCGGACCTCAAGGAGATGCGGGCTTGACTGGACGTAAAATCATCGTAGATACCTACGGCGGTTATGCACGTCACGGCGGTGGCGCGTTCTCCGGTAAAGATCCAACAAAAGTAGACCGTTCCGCAGCTTATGCAGCTCGTTATGTAGCGAAAAACCTTATTGCTGCAGGTCTTGCTGACAAAGTGGAAATCCAGCTCGCTTACGCGATTGGTGTGGCCAACCCGGTATCGATCAACGTAGATACATACGGAACAGGCAAAGTCAGCGAAGAGAAATTGGTTGAGCTTGTGCGTAACAACTTCGATCTTCGTCCGGCTGGTATTATCCGTATGCTGGATCTGCGTCGTCCAATTTACAAACAAACGGCTGCTTACGGTCACTTCGGCCGTACAGATCTGGATGTACCTTGGGAACAAGTGGACAAAGCTGACGTTTTGAAAGAGCAAGCAGGTCTGTAATTTAACGATTCGTTCTTTAAATGAAGCCCTTGATTCCGATATGGAATCAGGGTTTTTTTTATGCAAGCATTAAGAACTTTGGAGAAACACAATGGATTCCTTTTATTTCCTTTTAACTAAAGAAAATTGGGATTGTAACCGACATACATAATGAGGTATGTACATCAGACAGTTAAAACAGGATGAGGAGGAAGGAACGGTGAGTTTAAAAAGAACGGCTCGCAGGGGGATCATCGGACTGTTAATCATGCTAATGTCTATTCAAGGTTGGCAAGGTATCCCGTTTATGAACAAAAATACGGTGTATGCCGCCGATGAATTTAACGACACATTGATTGAAGCTACAATTCCTGCTGTGGGAGCAACGGAGGTTGATGGTGCTGCGCCGCTGGTTATTCGGTTCAAGGAAGCGGTTAAGAAGTCTGAGAACGCTGTGGGAAATGTAGTAATCAGACGTTTTCAGGATAATACCCAAGTGGCTACAATTAGAATGGATAGTTCGGATGTGAAGATTAAGGGAACTCTAGCAGATCCGGATGCACCTGAGAGTGTTGAAGGGGTAGGGAAAGAAGTAAGTATTGCTCATCCACTGCTACATGGAGGAACATACTATGTACAATTCGATTCAGGTTCCTTGGTAGCTGCTGATGGAGGAACTGCGGTGAACGGTCCGACAACACAACAATGGAAGTTTAGTACAAGGGGAATAGGAACAGCTAAAGTAATCTCATATTTCCCGAATCTAGGAGCAGTATCTGTTCCGACTACGTCCAACATACAATTGACCTATAGTGACAGTATTTCAGCTGGTGCAGGCAAAATTCAGATTTTACAGGGAAGTACTATTATTGAAGAACTGGATATAGCTGCAGGTGCACCGCGAATTGTGATAAATGGTAGAACGCTCACCATCGATCCAACGAACAACTTTTTGAATAACACTACATACTCCGTTGTGATACCTGAAGGGGTATTAAGGGACAGCGTTGGTAATGATGTAAAAGGGATTAGTCGAGGAGAATGGAACTTCACTGCGTTTTCTTCTGATCCATCTGCATTAACCGTATCCTCGTTATCTCCGACTAATGGAGCAAGCAATGTTTCTTTAACGAATGAACTTACAGTGACATTCAGCAAAGAGTTGAGCTCAGCTTACATTACTGGAGCGGTTATATTAAAAAATGAAAATGGTGTTGCAATACCCGCAACAGTATTACTCAACAGCACTAACAACCGACAATTACGGATTATTCCGTTAAATGGTCTAACAAGCAATACCACCTACACTGTGGATATATTAGGAGGCTTTCTGCGGGATAACGCAGGAAACCTGTTTACAGGGTTGAATGGGGCAAACTCATGGACATTCAGGACTTTGGGTTCGGATACTACCGCACCAGTTTTAAAGACCGCAAAAATGTACAGTAATAGCATTATTCGTTTGACATATGACGAGTTGCTCTCAAGTATTGATCCGTTTGCTTCCAGCTTCACGGTCACGGTTAACGGAGAGAACCGGAATGTGAGTACTTCCTATGTCTCAGGAGATAGTGTCTATGTTGTACTGGACACGGGTGTAGCGGTAGGACAGGTAGTTAGAATTGCGTACGCCCCGGGGACAGGAACTCGTAAAATTCAAGATTTGTCTTTTAACGCTGCAGCAGCATTCTCTGCCAGAGATGTAGAGAATAATCTGGATTCCATCATGTCCAAACCACGTGAAGGTACAGCTTATAATAGTACGATTAGCTTGTATTACCCAGAGACGGTCTATATCAATTCAAGTGATGCTGTAAGACAGTTTAGTGTTACGGCTGACGGCACAACGGTGGGAATTAACAGCATTTCTACCAACAACAGTTCTCTGGTGACACTCAGCCTCAGTCGTTCCATGCAAAATGGGGAAGTGGTTAGAGTATCGTATGAACCAGGCTCATGGCCTGTAAAAGACACTCGTGGACAAGCGCTTGCCGGCTTTAGTGGATTCTACGTTCGCAATAGTCTTGATACGAAAGCGCCCGAATTTAAAAACGCAGAAGTAAGCGGATCAACATTATGGATTCGTTACAATGAACCGCTGAGCAGGACGAACAAGCCCCTAAAGAGTCAATACTCCGTATTGGTAGATGGGAAGGCAGTGTTTGTAAATGATACAGAGATTGAGGATGACTTGGTTACCTTGACATTGGCGAGTGCCGTTTCCAGTACCCAGAACGTTAGTTTGTCCTACGTGCCTGGGACGTTGAGATTAACCGACTTGAATGGCAACCCGGCTGGTTACATTAATTTGGCGCCAGTGACCTATACCTATGGAAACGGAAAAATTCTTTCGGCTGTCCTTCAAGGAGATACCGTGTCCATTAACTTTAAGGACCCACTTCAAGCTCAGACGGCACTTACCGCGTCGCAGTTCAATGTACAGCTTGGTGGTTCCGCGGTAAGTGTACTTTCAGCTGCAAGTTCCGGTTCCGTAGTAACTCTGAAGCTTTCAAGTTCAGCTACCTCGGGACAGACGGGAACCGTTAGTTACGTTCCGGGAGCCGTTCCACTAAGAGATGCATTAAATAACACAATTGTAGCTTTCGGGCCACTTAACTTACAGGTTAATGGCAGTTCCACAGGCAGTCAGACGAATGGGCGTCCTTCCTGGTTGACAGAATTAGATGCATCGAGTTATGGTCAGGCTGTTCTTGTCATGAGTAACGATACGGCTACCAATGTGTCAGCAATGACTCGCAACAATCTCTCAACTCGCCAATTTAACGTAGATGCTGCCAAATTGCTACAGGCCTTTGAGTATGCAGCGACGGTTGGAAAAACGGCACAGCCTGTTGTATTTGAGATGAATGCTGATGAATCTTCGGCATATGTTGGCTTCCCACTAAGCGCATTGGCTCAGTTGGCATCGAGCAATCGCATGGGTTCAATCGGAATCAAATATGGTGATCGCCTATGGACACTTCCCCTGTCTGGTTTGGATGTGTCCTCCATGATTCAAGACGTGGGGGGATCAACGAGTGTAGGTTCTTCCTATCTTTACGTGCAGATCGAGACAGTACCGGTATCCGGATCAGGTACATTGGATGGCTTGTTACTAGCTGCAGGCGCACAGAAGTTAGGCAATAATACGAATATTTACTTGTCTGCATTTAACGGAAATAACAACCTACGTGTGGAGCAGAACATTAAAAGCCTGCTCGCTATACAATTGCCCCTGAAAACACCAACGACAACTTCAGGGCTAACCTATATGGATTCAGGTACATTTATCCTATCTAACGTGCCTAGTTCGTTTAAAACCACGATCAATGGTGTGGTTATTCAAGGACAGTTGAATGGCAATCAAACGGTTGTTCCTGTTACTCATATCGTAAACTACCAAGATACATCATCCCATTGGGCTAGTGCAGTCATTAAAGAGCTTTCTGCCAAATGGATTATTGGAACGCCGAACGGTTCTTTCTATGGACCGAATCAGAATATTACACGCGCAGAATTTGCTGAATTAGTGGCTCGAGGTTTGGGGCTGCCAGGGAACCAAACAGCAGCAGGCCGTTTCCGTGATGTTCTGGGCGGTGGCACAACGAGTGCTTATATCGGTGCAGCTGCTGAAGCGGGAATCATTACGGGGAATACGGATGGTACCTTCAAGCCAGACCGTCCAATTACCCGTGAACAGATGTCCATTATGATGGTTCGGGCCATGAATTATGGAGGGAAAACAGTTTCACTCCAATCTTCAGCGGCCTCCACATTATCGAAGTTCAAGGATAGCAACAAAATCCAATCCAAGGATTCTGTCGCCAAAGCAGTGCAAGAAGGAATCATTCAAGGTATGACGTCAAAAACGTTTGTCCCTCAAGGTAATGCTACTCGTGCACAAGCAGCAGTGATGTTGAAGCGTGTTTTGGATAAATTAGGATACTTGTAAAACGAAATGATATTGCAATAGTGTAATCCAAGAATAGTCACGATAACGAACGTAACATACTGGACCATTTCAAGAAGTTTATTTCTTGAGATGGTCCTTTTTTATATTTAATACTAGATATTTCTGGTCTTGGTCTAGATCACAGAACACCTGAAGAAGCGTTGTAATGGCAGAGTCAGCAGAAGACAGCCAGAAGCATACCCGTTTACGAGAAAAATAGAATAACAATTATTGGTGAATTTCTCCTTTCAAAACTGTCACCGTAAATATTAGCTCAACATTCCTAGATGTAGACACTAACGTTAATTTGGTTACAACTATTGTTTCAACAGCCAGATCTACTCCAAATAGACTTCGATTGTGCTAACTCAAGCATAACTGAAGTCTATTTTTATGACTGTAAAAACGTATAACATAATCATAAGATGTCGTATAACCCAATAAATACCTGAATTCAGGCTCGGGGCGTAACTTTTTCCACAAAAAGTAGTCTATTAATAGAAGAGTATACTAGAAATCTCGCTATCTGCTGCCACGTGGTAGAGATCGTGATATCTAAGATTGATATACAAGATGGGAGAGACGTTTCAAACATGCTGGGGAAACAAGGGGAACGGCTGAACGACGTTAAGGGTAGCAAGGCGAAGAAATGGGCGATTGTGACGCTGGCAGGCGTGATCTGGATTGCACCGGTTCTGGGAGCGGGACAACAGGTCTGGTCGGGAAGTTCATGGCAGTCAGTAGCCGCTGCGGCATCTACAACGACAAGCAAACTGAGTGAAGAAATTTTGACTTCGGGTGCGAAGTTAATGAAATATAACTATACAACGACACGTTCCGGCTCGAAGGTGAACGTACTGGCAGACGTCATTCAAGTGGATTTACAAAATCCCTATGTGAAGCTGGATGTCATGACAGGCAAGGGCGGGAATCTGAACAGTAAACAAAGCACGGGTGGTATGGCTAAGGAAAACGGAGCAGTAGCCGCCGTGAACGGCGACTATTTCAATGTATCCGGTGAGCTTGCTCCTATCGGTGGACAGGTCTCTGACGGGGTCCTCGTGTCTACACCATCCGAATTGTCAGGCATGTATGCCCTCACCGTAACCAAGGACGGCAAGCCGATGATTGATGAATATTCATTTGATGGCACGGTGAAGGCAGACGATGGTTCAACGTTTGCTTTGCGTGGGATAAATAAGGAGGATTACACGGTCGAATCGGGCTCGGTGAAGTACAGCCATGCCAATTCGATGTATATTTATACACCGGCTTGGACGTCCACGAAGCGGCCTAATGATCCTTCTACCACACCAACTGAGGTACTTGTGCAGAACGGTGTAATTACCCAGATTTCCGATAAAAAGGCGTTAGACATGACGGTGCCGGAAGATGGGTATATTTTGCGTGCGCATGGAACGGCAGCGACATGGATTATGACTCACCTGGCGGTCGGGCAGACGCTGAATGCGGATTACAAACTGAAAGCCAAAACAACTGGAGAATCCGTTGATCCGAGCAACCTGCAGATGATGATTGGTGGTCATACCATTCTGGTGAATGGTGGCAAGGCGGCTACGTTTTCCCGCGATATTGTAGCTTCCGGGATCGGTGGTGTTCGTGCCAGAACGGCAGTAGGGTATTCTCAGGATGGTCGATATGTCTACATTATTGCAGCGGAGAAAAACAGTAATAGCAGCGGCATGTCGCTGACTGAACTGCAATCCTTCATGACCAGCATTGGTGTATGGAAAGGCATGAATCTGGACGGAGGCGGCTCCACAACGATGGTAACTCGTCCGCTCGGCGAGGAGGCAGCAGGACTTACGTTCAATACGGAGTACGGTACAGAGCAGCGTCAGGTCGTAAACACGCTGGGCGTGTTCTCTACGGCGCCGGAAGGCAAGCTGAAGGGCTTTGCCGTGAGTGGCAGCCAAACGTTGCTGGTAGGGCAAGAGGGCAAGTATACAGCCAAAGGATACGACACCTACTATAACCCGATTGCGACAGGCGATATCAAGATGACGTGGAAATCGAGCAACAACGGCATCGTGAGCGTGACCAATGGAACGATCAAAGGCGTGAAGCCGGGTACGGCGACGCTGACTGCAACAAGCAATGGGGCTTCATCTTCTATTAAAGTTACCGTGCTGGGTGGTAGTGAACTGGCTTCACTGACAGCAGGATCTGGCTTGGGATCGCTCCAAGCGGGCACAACGATCTCCATTCCGGTGACGGCGAAGACCAAAGACGGACAAAGTGTAACGGTTCCGGCGGACTCGCTGACATGGGAATTTATTGGATTCAAAGGTAAAGTGGCTGCAGACCAATTAACCGTATCCTCCGTGAATTCCGGTGCTCAAGTTGGTTATGCAATTGGTCGTTATGACGGCTACAGCACGGTGGTTGTGCTCTCCGCTGCGGCAAGTGAAACGATATGGGAGAATTTCGAAAATGTAAGCTACCCGGTCAACTTCACCACCAACGCAGCAGGTGTAACCGGATCGGCTTCCGTGACAGCTGGAACAGGTGAAAAAGCGGGCTCCAAGGTGCTGCAGCTGAGCTATGACATGACCGCGGGAATAGGTAAAATGTATGCTTATGCCCAACTGAACGGTTCCACTGGCAAAGAGGTATCTGCAACAGCAACATCCATGTCGATGGATGTTATGGGAGATAAGAGCTTGAACTGGCTGCGTGCTGAATTTACTGATGCCAGTGGCAAAACAGTTTATGCCGACCTCGCTAAAGCGATTGATTGGGACGGTTGGAAAAAGCTGAACGTGGACCTGAATGGGCTGAACATTGCTTATCCGGCGAAGCTGAAACGGGTTTATGTGGTGAATGTGGAAGAAGGTCAGGATGAGCGTGCGAAGACAGGCACGGTTGCTTTTGACAACATTGCTTTCACCATGCCATCCAAATCCAGTGAAGTAGGGTTGCCTTCAGGGACTGCTTCGCTGGTGCTTGGACAGAAATCCATGACGGTGAACGGAACGAAAAAGGCAATCGACGCCGCACCTGTACTGAAAAATGGAACAACTTATGTTCCAATCAAGCATGTATTGGATGCTTTTGGCGGACAGGCGAGTTGGGACAGCAAAAATCAACGGATTACTGTTGTGCGTGGCGGCAAGCTGATTGATCTGGTTGTAGGTCAGAAAGAATTCATTATAAATGGCAAAAGACAAAGTGCAACAGTCGCACCTTACGTATCTGGTGGTAGGACTTTAGTCCCTCTCAGACTCGTTTCGGAGCAGCTTGGACTGACTGTAAAATGGGAACAGAACACGAAGACCGTTACCATCTCATCGTGATATGGTATGATATATACCGGAAACGATAGAAATGGAGTCGAACAAACGTGGATTTACAAGCCGATGCCATAGACCGCGTCATAAAAAACGCCATTCAAGTCATGGAAAACAGTAAATATCAAATGTTTGAGATTATGGACTCAACCCGTAATGAGCTGAAAACGCTGAACGAGGAGTTGAAGTCGGTTCTGAAGGAGACGGCGGAAACGATCGAGAAAGTAGATCAATTGGAGCTGAACTACCGCCGCTCCCGGATCCGGCTAACCGAGGTTAGCCGTGACTTCGTCCGTTATTCCGAGCATGATATCAAGCAGGCGTATGAAAAAGCGACGCAGTTACAGCTGGATCTGATGATTTACCGTGAAAAGGAAATGTATCTGAAAGCCCGTCGGGATGATCTGCAGAAGCGTGCCAAAAATGTGGAAGCTTCGGTGGAGCGCGCCGAGACGATCGGTTCCCAGATGGGGGTTGTACTGGAGTATCTGTCGGGTGAGTTGGGTCAAGTGACCCGTATTATCGAATCCGCCAAAAATCGACAAATGATTGGTTTGAAAATAATTTTGGCCCAGGAAGAAGAGCGGAAACGCATTGCCCGTGAGATCCATGACGGACCTGCACAGATGCTCGCAAATCTAGTGCTTAGGACGGAAATTGTAGAAAGAATGCTCATAAAGCAGGATTTTAAGATGGTCCAGGCCGAAATAGTAGATTTGAAAGGCCAGGTTCGTTCGAGTCTTGGAGAAATGAGAAAAGTTATTTTCAATTTGCGTCCTATGGCACTGGATGACCTGGGATTGATTCCGACGCTTCGGAAGTACGTGCAGGATTTTGAAGAAAAAACAAAAATCCGCTCGCTTTTTGAAACGAGAGGCAAGGAACACCGTTTGTCTTCCGCAATGGAGGCAGCGATTTATCGCCTCGTGCAGGAAGGTCTGTCCAATGCTGCAAAGCATGCTTATCCCACTTATGTTGTAGTGGAAATTACATACCAGGCTCAGCTCGTCAAAATTGTCGTGCAGGACAATGGGCTTGGATTCAAACCGGAGCTTCTTGCGAAGAAGAGCAAGGATCATACCCACTTCGGTCTGATTGGGATGAGAGAGCGGGTTGAACTGTTAGAAGGAAGAATAGAGATCGAATCCGCGGAAAATCAAGGAACCAAAATAGTGATTCATATCCCGACAAACGTGGATAAGGGAAAGGAGTAGCAGGATGGAAAACCGTGATACTGGTAAAGCATCAATTAAAGTTCTTTTGGCTGATGATCATCAGCTGTTCCGTGAAGGTCTGAAACGCATTTTAAATATGGAGGACGACATTGAGGTCATTGGCGAATGTGGCGATGGAATTCAGGTGCTCGAATTCTGTAATCAGGATAAACCGGATATCGTATTGATGGACATCAACATGCCGGTAGAAAACGGGGTTGAAGCAACGGAGAAATTGCGTGAGCTGTTCCCGGATGTCAAAGTCATTATCTTGTCTATTCATGATGATGAGAGCTACGTGTTCGAGACGCTGCGTAAAGGCGCTAACGGATATCTGCTGAAAGACATGGAGGCCGAGTCCCTGATTAATGCGATTCGTTCCGTTCATGAAGGGCATGCATTCATCCACCCTAAAGTAACAGGCAAACTGATCATGCAGTTGCGTCGTATGACGTATCTTAATGAGACAGGGGCAATGAGCGAGGGGGCTTCGAAAGAGGCAGGCGTTAAATTTGTCGCTGGCGACAACAATCCGCTTACTCGTCGTGAGGCTGAAGTGTTGCGTCTGATGGCTGAAGGTAAGAGCAATAAAATGATTGGTGAATTCCTGTTCATCAGTGAAAAGACAGTAAAAAACCATGTCAGCAGTATTCTGCAGAAGATGGAAGTGGACGATCGTACGCAAGCGGTTATCAACTCGATCAAATATGGTTGGGTTACGCTCTAATATACAATTGTAATGATGTAGTGTGTTGTTAACAAATATAGGCTTCTGTTTACTCGCGCCCATTCCAAGATATTGGACTGGTTAGCGGGTTAATGGACTTTATTACAGCAAATGATCAAAGTGTGAAGCTGTGTAGAACTTACGTTAGCTTCGGCATGAATGAGTGAACGACCTGGCCTGTCTTCTTCGTCCAGTGTCGATCAGAATGGAATATGAGCGTTCGGGATTTGCAAGTGTAACCCTTCAGGGGATGCAGCATATACTGCTGTATACAGGGATGTTCGCCATGGGTGAGCATGACCTTCCGAGGAGGTGCAGTTGCCATGGTTGCTCATCTGACTATGATTCTGCTCATATACTTCCTGGCGGCAATGGCCGTTCATGCCATGCACCAGCGCCATCTTTCTCGTCCAGACCCCGAAGGCTACGAGCAGATTCTGCTCATTCCTTCCAATCAGGAGCAGCGGATTGAAGGTATTGTAAGAGCGCTTTGCCGGGAATTATTTTACCATGGAAAGAGCTTCACATTGACGGTTGTCGCTGATCGTACGGAAGCCGAAACGGTTCGAATCATTGAAAAGCTTATGCATAGGCAAGGAATGGAGTTATCCTACTTATCTGCTGTCCCTTCCGATATGGAGCAGGGGAATCAGACAGGGAATCGTTCTATTCGCCTTATCGATTTACGTGAGTCGAAGCAGTAGTTGCTTTTTTCGGGTTAAAATCATTATTCGTACGAAATGCTGAGACAGACCGGCTAAAGAATGTCATCAGTCAGAAGGTACTTTTAATGAAGTCATACCTGCTTGCCAAGTTAAGCTTGGATTTCATAAGTTCGAGGTTAAAGATTACAGCCTATGCTGTAGTCTTTTTTTGTCATTGTAGCCAAGCTTGCTGATAAATTAAATATGGGTTTTTATGCAATGTATGGTTATTGCAGGGTTTCTGTTCTTCTTTAGTTAACAATCAGAAGCTTTTTGAAATCAGAACTCTTAAGTTAAAAGTATAGACGGTACGGATTGGAAAAAGTTTCGCGGTTCAAAGAAAGATTATCGTTAATAAGAGAATTGGTAAAATGATGCGATGAAGAGGATTTGGAATTACAATAACTTGTAACAAAACTCGACGATTGATATAGTGGTAGTACAAATGGAAATAATTTGATTGGGATGGACATGAAGCACATGCTCCGACGAAAAGTCGGGTTGGCATGTGCTTTTTTTGCGTTTCGGGATATTGAAGCTGAGGGAGGAGAGCAGATGAAGGTTGGTTTATATGTGCGTCGAGTGAGAGAAGGGTGGAAGATGATTCTATCACTGGATATCCGAGTGGATGCGGCGTGGTGGCTAGAGGGTGTAAGTGGACAGCAGGTGTTGAAGTGGTTGCTGCTAGGCAGGGAGCTGCCTTTAAGTCAGGCTTCATGGATGGTAGAGAATTTTGAATCGGAGAAGGAAATGAATCAGTGGGTCGAGCGTCATTGGCAGGCGTATATGCGACGGAAACTGGAAGAGTACGAGCGGTCCTCCGGGGAACTGGAGGCTAGGGGAGAGATGGCGGGGAATGTGGGGATTGCCGCTGAAAGAGGTGCGGAGGTGGGCAGGATGGCAGAGCCATATCCCGCGGGGGAGTGGGCTCAGCTGGAGCGGGGCGCGGCCCTGCTGGCTGAGCGGCTTCGCGGCCGCCAATTGCTGGCGGCCGAGGCAGAGGCGCTGCTGGCGGATACGGCGCCGCAGCTAGCCTCGGTTTGGCGCGCGGCTGCGCAGCTCGCGCACCTATGGGGGCGGCTGAGCATAGCAGCCGCCCTGGAAGGGCCTGCCACGCGGCGGCACCGCCTCGCGTGGCTTGGTCGCGCGCAGAGCGCGCCCCGCTGCCGCCGATGCGGCAGCTTTGCCGGGCAGCGCGTGCCCTGCGCTGCCTGCGGCTTGGCGGCGTGCGCCTACTGCGAGGCCTGCCTCGCGCTGGGGCGCAGCCGTGCCTGTGCGCTGCTGCTGCGCAGCGCAGCGCCAGGGGCCGTGCCACGACGCGGTGAAGCATCGCGTCGTGGCACGGCCGTTGACCCCACCGAGGGCGGACTTGCCCGGTGGGGGTTGAGCCCGGCGCAGAGCGCGGCGGCTGCCGAGGCGCTGGCGTTTTTGGCCCGGCCATCCGCAGGGGATGGGCCGGGGCGGTTTTTGCTATGGGCCGTGACTGGGGCCGGTAAGACGGAAATGATATTCCCGCTGCTCCAATACATATTGGAGCGGGGTGGACGAGCACTTGTCGCTACGCCGCGGCGGGATGTCGTGCTGGAGCTTGCCCCTCGTTTGGCGAAGGCGTTCCCTGACATCTCGCTCGCTACACTATACGGAGGCAGCACCGAGCGCTGGAAAGACGCACAGCTCACACTCGCGACCACGCACCAACTGATGCGTTTTTACCAGGCATTTGATCTGGTCATTATCGATGAGCTCGACGCGTTTCCCTACCATAATGATCCCATGCTCGCTCATGCGGCTGCGTCCTCATGCACGCCTGATGGTCATTTTGTTTACCTGTCCGCTACCCCGCCAGCTAGGCTACAGCGGGAAGCAGCGCAAGGAAAACTCACTCACGCCAAAGTTCCCGTCCGCTTCCACCGCCACCCTTTACCTGTACCGCGTTTACTGAAAATGCCTACTGTCGCCGAATGTATTCGGAAGAGAGAGCTGCCCGCCACACTAAAAAAGAGTATTCAAACCTCCTTGCTGCGGGAAGCTCAGGTATTTGTTTTTGTGACACGGATCGCTCAGATTGAGGCATTTGTAAATCTCATGCGTCGCATGTTTCCACAAATCCATATCGAAGGAACATCATCTCAAGATCCGGATCGCGCGAGCAAAGTGATTGCTTTTCGTGAACGGACCATACGTCTGCTCGTGACCACCACTATCTTGGAGCGGGGCGTCACCATCCCGCGTAGCGATGTATTCATTTTGGATGCGGATAATGGCTTTTTCGACGAAGCGTCTCTGGTACAAATGGCGGGTAGAGCAGGTAGATCTATGGATGATCCAGCAGGAAGAGTCGTCTTTGCATCATCCCGTCGTACACGTTCTCAGGTCCGAGCAGTGGCACAGATCCGAAAGATGAATACTATCGCCCGCCGCAAAGGATATCTGCATCCGCCGTCTCATCCATAAATTCAACTTTGGAGGCTCACACCTATGCCCATCTGGCTAAACGATTTAACCGATTATTTGCACGAGCTTACCCGTCGTCTGCATAGCCTGTTCGCCCCACCAGGAGCAACTTGCCTGACCTGTGGAACCCGAGCGATCCTTTCGAAAATCTATCCAGGGGTATGTACCCGATGTGTACAGCAAATTCCGTGGATTCGTACCATTCGCTGCTTGCGCTGTGGTCGAGGAATCGGTTGCCCGGACTGCGTCCGTCCACACATGCAAAACCGTTCTTTCATCCTCAACCGCAGCGCCGTTCAGTACAATGCTTTAATGAAGGAATGGATTAGCATGTACAAATTTAGAGGTCACGAGCGCTACGCGCCGTTATTAACATCTCTTTTGATTCAAGCATTTCAAGCAATGAGTGAGGAACTTAACCCTGTTTTGGCAAAAGAACCCCTGGCCCCCGCGGCTCGTCCCGCCACGCCTGCTCAATCTCATATGGATGCCAGTTCACATCCATGTAATTCGGGTGCGTTAACAAACGCACTCGTTCACCGACCTGGCGGGGGCGATGTAAACAACAATTCGCCCGTTCACCGACTTGGCTCGCGTCAATCAATCAGCACGCCGGTTCACTCACCAAACTTGTTTGCGCCCGTGCATATACACGCGCAACTCAATAGCCAAAGCCCCTACGCGAGCTATACGCATGCTCATCCAGGAGCAGCACGACGCAACCGCCAGTCGCTGCTCCAAAACAACAAGCCGCGATGGCGGCCAGACGTGGTGACCTATGTCCCCGTCAGCAACGAACGCCTTGCCGAGCGCGGCTTCAATCAGGCAGAGCGGCTCGCATCAGGGCTCGCCGCAGCCTGCCGGCTACCAGTTGTTGATCTGCTGCAGCGCCGGATCAACACCACCAAACAAAGCTTCAAGACACGCGGCGAGCGCATCCAGACCATGCAGGATGCTTTCTCAATGCAGCCGGGTGGAACGGAGATAATGGTTGATCTCTACAGAGCTTCAAATGAAAACATGCCAAAGAACATGCATTTACAGCCAGCCAATTCATACACGATTGGAAAAGGAATCTCTTCACATATCACATCAACAACACAAGATTGGCCGTTAACTCCCTTACGCTTGTTACTGATTGATGATATTTACACAACCGGTAGTACCCTGGATGCCTGTGGACAGGTGATTTTAAAAGCTGGATTTTCTATGAACCTCCCAATAGAGATTTACACGCTGACTTTGGCCAGATCCTGACCTGAGTATTTGCATATTCACTTAATAGGTGGCTATCTATGTGGTTATCATACGCAAGTTAGATAATGAACTAAAATTAATAGCTTTTATATACAAAAGGGAAAGTATGTTCTAGTATGTATGACGTTATCACTTTTGTGGATTTTCATATACATACATATAATTTGTGTGTTGGTTGTTTAATGAAATTAAAAGCATAAATTAGACAAGAATATTTTTACATGTAAAAAAGAGGAATTATTTTTGCCGTGTAGAATAGATAGTTCTGCCGTTCACCATAGGTGACAGCACAGGGAGTGGCAAAACATATCTTTTTTAAGGGGAGAACAACGGTGAGTGCAGGAAAAAGAAAAAATGGGTTTTACTTATGGACCGTCCGTTTACTGGTGCTGATACTGGTATTCGGACAGTTTGGCGTGTACGGGGGAAACCGAGCGAATGCCGCAACAGGTAGTGGTATTGTCTCATCGAGTAATGACTTTCAGTATGTAATGACAAACAACAACGGTAAATTACAGGTGAACCAGAGGGATGTTAACCTCAGTTGGGTTAGATCCTACAACATTTCAACAACAGGTTACTCTTTTACAAGAAGGCAGTCTATCTTGGGATTTACCAGTGATATTACGAATATAAGTTTTGGATCGTATACCTCTAAATATACGGGGCAAATCGATAATGCATTTCTTATTGATTTAAGTAAAGTTCGTGAATACTTCACTGAGATGACGTATAGGCAATCCGGCATGGAAGTGGGGCAATGGACCATTTCGAACTATAATGTTTTGGGTCAGCTTACACCGGTTGATGTATACAATTATGATGTAAGGCAGTTAAGTTTGGTTGTTAATGCGGATACGGGGGAGGTCGTAGATTTCTATTCTGAACTGAACCCATATTATACACGCAAAGCGGAACCAGCCTCTTTTACCAAACAGTTGGTGGCCCCAGTAACGATTGACAACATGCCAGCTATTCCAGCTGGGATCACAGGAAAACAAAGTGAAAATACAGTTAACTTGAACTGGCAGCATGCACAGCAGGCCGTGCAATATGAAATTGAGGAGAATGGAATCATTAAGGGACCTTATTATGGGACAACCTTTGTCAGCAACGGATTATTGCCAGATACGTTGTATTCCTATAGAGTGCGTTCTCTTAATTCAATAGGTACAAGTGAATGGAGCTCTTTGTACGAGATCAAAACCTTGCTCCAACAACCGGTGATTTCGGCAAGCTCCCAGGAAGGTAAAAATATTACCCAATGGAACGCGGTTGATCAAGCTAGTCATTATCAATTAAAGATTGATGATGAAACGCCTATTGAGCTTGGCAATGTGACATCGTATGAGCATGAGGGTCTCGCAGCAAATTCAAATCATACGTATACGCTAAAAGCTCTGTCTTCCAACAATGAGAGCGATTGGAGTAAAACCATAACGCAACTGGTAGTTCCGGACTCCGTCAGTGGTTTGAAAGTAACAGAAGCAACATTTAATAAAGTTGCACTATCCTGGACCGCTGTAAAAGGTGCGACAGGTTACGATTTAGAGATTGATGGTAACATCGTCGCTGTAACTGGTACCACATACAGCAAAACAGGACTCATTCCTAATACAGAACATACTTTCCGGTTGAGACCAAAAAATACAGGCGGGGCAGGCAGTTGGTCTGATCTGTTAACCGTGTCCACTCAATTGAGTACACCCGTACTGAAATCAAGCCCTTCACAGGAAGAAATTATTCTCGTTTGGCCTTCTATTGAGGGTGCTACTTCATATGAAGTGGAAGCCGATGGAGTAATTGTTGGTAATGTTGTAGATCCGACATTTACGCATACCGGACTCACACCAGCTACAGCTCATAAATACCGTGTGCGTGCTTTAACAGATACCAATACAAGTGCATGGACAGCCATACTGACTCAAAATACGTTACCAGGTTCTGTGGCAGGATTAACAGTGAATTCTGTAACCAATACGGCTATAGCGTTAAAATGGACAACTGTAACTGGAGCTACCGGATACGATCTGGAAATCGACGGCACAGTTGTCGCTGTCACCGGCGTTGCCTACACGAAGAGTGGTCTTGCAGCAAACACAGATCACACCTTCCGCATACGGTCGAAGAATGCCGCTGGTGTAGGAACATGGAGTGATTTAATCAGCGGAACCACGCTATTGAATACACCTGTTTTGAAAGCCACATCGGAAGAAACCGCTATTAATCTGACGTGGGCAGAAATCGCCGACGCTACGAAATATGAAGTAGAAGCCGATGGCGTGGTAGTGGGGACGGTGAGCGAACCTTCATACACGCACAGCAGTCTGCTCGCAGGAACAGCACATAAATATCGTGTACGGGCTTTGACCGACACCAACACAAGTGCATGGACAGCCATTTTAACGCAAAGCACATTGCCTACCTCTGTTACTGGACTGACTATTAACTCCGTAACGAATGTAACAATAGGTTTGAAATGGAATGCAGTAACCGGAGCAACGGGATATGACCTGGAGATCGATGGGACCGTAGTATCCACTACCGCTACTGCATACAACAAAAGTGGTCTTACAGCAAACACAGATCACACCTTCCGCATTCGTTCCAAGAATGCCGCAGGAGTAGGAACATGGAGTGATTTGATTAGCGGAACCACGCAATTGAACACTCCTGTATTGAAAGCGACGTCGGAAGAAACGGCTATTAACCTGACGTGGGCAGAAATCGCCGACGCTACGAAATATGAAGTAGAAGCCGATGGCGTGGTATTGACGACAGTGAACGAACCTTCATACACACATAGCGGCTTACTTGCAGGAACAGCACATAAATATCGTGTACGTGCTTTGACCGATACCAATACAAGTGTATGGACAGCCATTTTGACGCAAAGTACAATTCCAGCTTCCGTCAGCGGACTGACTATTAACTCGGTAACGAATGTAGCAATAGCATTGAAGTGGAATGCAGTCACCGGAGCTACTGGTTACGATATGGAGATCGACGGTACAGTTGTCGCTGTTACTGGGGTTGCCTACACGAAGAGTGGTCTCGCAGCAAATACAGATCACACCTTCCGCATCCGTTCCAAGAATGCTGCTGGCGTAGGAACATGGAGTGATTTAATTAGTGGAACCACGCAATTGAACACACCAGTATTGAAAGCTGCATCGGAAGAAACGGCTATTAACCTGACATGGGCAGAAATTGCTGACGCTACGGAATATGAAGTTGAAGCTGATGGAGTAGTAGTAGCGACAGTGAACGAACCTTCGTACACGCACAGCAGCTTGCTGGCAGGAACAGCACATAAATATCGCGTACGTGCTCTGACCGACACCAATACAAGTGCGTGGACAGCCATTTTGACACAAAGCACGTTGCCTGCTTCCGTTAGTGGATTGACTATTAGCTCGGTAACGAATGTGGCGATTGCACTAAAATGGAACGCAGTAACTGGAGCAACTGGTTACGATCTGGAGATTGATGGCACATTAGTGTCCACTACTGCTGCTGCCTACACAAAGAGTGGTCTTGCAGCAAACACAAATCATACCTTCCGCATCCGCTCGAAGAATGCCGCGGGAGTAGGAACATGGAGTGAATTGATCAACGGAACTACGCAATTGAACACCCCAGTGTTGAAAGCGACATCGGAAGAAACGGCTATTAATCTGACATGGGCAGAAATCGCTGACGCTACGAAATATGAAGTTGAAGCTGATGGAGCGGTAGTAGCGACAGTGAACGAACCTTCGTATAAGCACAACAGCTTGCTCGCAGGAACAGCACATAAATATCGCGTACGTGCTCTTACAGACGCCAACACAAGTGCGTGGACAGCCATTTTGACGCAAAGCACATTGCCTGCTTCGGTTACTGGGCTGACTGTTAACTCCGTAACAAATGTAGCAATAGCTTTGAAATGGAACGCAGTAACTGGAGCGACAGGTTACGATTTGGAGATTGATGGTACAGTTGTCGCTGTTACTGGCGTTGCCTACACGAAAAGTGGCCTTGCAGCAAATACAGACCACACCTTCCGCATTCGCTCCAAAAATGCTGCGGGATTAGGAACATGGAGTGATTTGATCAACGGAACGACACAATTAAACACCCCAGTGTTGAAAGCGACATCGGAAGAAACGGCTATTAATCTGATATGGGCAGAAATCGCTGACGCTACAAAATATGAAGTAGAGGCTGATGGCGTGGTAGTGGCGACAGTGAACGAACCTTCGTACACACATAGTGGCTTGCTTGTAGGAACAGCACATAAATATCGTGTACGTGCTTTGACCAATACCAACACAAGTGCATGGACAGCCATTTTGACACAAAGCACAATCCCAGCTTCCGTTACTGGACTTACCGTAAACTCCGTAACAAATGCAGCAATAGCTTTGAAATGGAATGCGGTAACCGGAGCTACGGGATATGACTTGGAGATTGACGGCACAGTTGTTGCTGTTACTGGCGTTGCCTACACGAAGAGTGGTCTTGCAGCAAATACAGATCATACCTTCCGCATCCGTTCCAAAAATGCCGCAGGAGTAGGAACATGGAGTGATTTGATCAGCGGAACTACGCAATTGAACACTCCTGTATTAAAAGCGACATCGGAAGAGACGGCTATTAATCTGATGTGGGCAGAAATCGCTGACGCTACGAAATATGAAGTAGAAGCCGATGGCGTGGTAGTGGCGACAGTGAACGAACCTTCGTACACACATAGTATCTTGCTCGCAGGAACAGCACATAAATATCGCGTACGTGCTCTGACCGACACCAATACGGGTGCATGGACAGCCATTTTGACGCAAAGCACAATCCCATCTTCCGTTAGCGGACTGACTATAAACACGGTAACAAATGTAGCAATAGCTTTGAAATGGAATGCAGTAACCGGAGCAACGGGATATGACCTGGAGATTGACGGCACAGTTGTTGCTGTTACTGGCGTTGCCTACACGAAAAGTGGCCTTGCAGCCAACACAGAGCACACTTTCCGCATCCGTTCCAAGAATGCTGCAGGAGTAGGAACATGGAGTGATTTGATCAACGGAACAACACAATTGAGCGCCCCAGTATTGAAAGGAACCTCGGACAGAACTGGTATTCTATTAACATGGGATGCAGTCATTGGTGCTTCTTCTTATGAAATTGAAGCAGATGGCCAGATCGTAGCGACTATAAATGATACAACCTTTGTTCATTCTGATTTGGTTCCATCGAGTCTTCATAAATATCGCATTCGTGCATTGAATGATCAGAATGTAAGTGCATGGACTTCTGTATTAAGCATCAAAACATTGAATTAAGGATGTAAATCAGGGGTATAGGTTGCGCATACATGCACCCTATACCCCTTTTTTATTCGCAAAGAGGCTATGGACTTGAAGAGAGAAAATAAGGTAATGTATAGTTATTATCCATTCGGAAGAGGAAGTTTGAGAGGGGCGTTTTAGCGATGAATCTGGGTAATTGTCCGCGCTGTGGCAAATTATATGCATTGAATTTTCGGGATGTATGCTCGAATTGTATCAAGGAAATTGAACTGGAATACCAGACTTGTGTGGATTATCTACGCGAAAACAAGGGCACTAACATACAGGAACTATCTGATGCAACAGAAGTTTCAATTAAAAATATTACCAAGTTCATTCGTGAGGGACGGATTTCCATCGAAAACGCCCCCAATATGATGTATCCTTGTGAAGTGTGCGGAACCCTGATTCGTGAAGGCCATATGTGCGACTCTTGCCGGAATCGTTTGACGAAAGATTTGGCTGGAGCGGCTCGAGAAGTAGGTCAGAAGGATAACGGCAGCATAGGCGGACGAACCTATAATGCTGTCGACAAACTACGGGATCTATAGGAACGAGGGCTTAAATACAAGTTTTGCTATAACAAATGTTTTGGAACGTACCGATAAACTTATTAAAGATTATCGGTTTTTTTTATTATCCTAATCGTTCGAGAACATAAAGATAATGTGGAAAATCCTAAGGTGGAAGGAAGTGCAATACGTATGAAAATCAATGAACCGAGTAGAATTGGTGCAATCAATTCATATCAGAGGAACGTTGAATCCAATCAGCAGGCTGATGCCAAAAAGAACCGCCGTAAGGACGAGGTATCCATTTCTCCGGAGGCGATGAAGATGCTTGAGGAACAAGGTCGTACACAGGACGCAGGACGTATACAACGGATACAGGAACTGAAAGAACAGGTAAGTTCGGGAACTTACCAAGTTGACAGCAGCAAGCTTGCTGACAAGTTAATGCCGTACTTTAAGTCTTTTGATAAGGAATAGGTGATCACGTAATGGCAGCACTGGACAGATTAATTGCAGTTTTGCAGCAAATGGAACAAAGTCACCGCGAGATGCTGGCAATCAGCGAGATCAAGAGACAGGTCATTGTCAAAAACGATGTGGATCAACTCATTGCTGTAATGAATAAGGAATCCAAGTTTATGAAACAGCAGGAGCCACTTGAGAGCGAACGATTGAGTGCAGTTCATGAACTGCTTCAGGAGCGGGGCATAAAATCGATGCTTAACCTGAATATCACAGAGATCTCCAAGCTGATCTTTGATCCGGCTGATAAACAGCGATTACTTGAAGTCCAGAAGAAGCTAGCGGGAACATTGATGGAATTGAAAGAAATTAATCAATTGAATCAAAAACTGATCGAGCAATCATTGATGTTTATTGATCTCTCAATGGACATATTTGCTTCTCGGCCGGAACAGGATGCCACATATCAGCATCCTGCTGATAAGAACGGTAATCCAGGGCGAATTGGTCTTTTTGATACACGTGCCTGATTAATTAGGGGGAAACAAGGTGACATCTACTTTTCATTCAATCGAAACGGCTAAACGAAGCTTGTTTACACAGACAACAGCGCTTAGCACAACAGGACATAACGTGGCAAATGCCAACACCGAAGGGTACTCCCGGCAAAAGGTAAACATGCAGGCATCTATTCCTATGGAGCCGTTTGCATTTTTACATAGTACAACACCGGGACAATTAGGAACAGGGGTAGAGTTTGACTCTATTACCCGTGTTCGTGAGAAGTTTCTCGACGACCAATTCCGCAATGAAAACACCAACTTTGGAAGTTGGTCTATTCAACGAGACACACTTGAGAAACTTGAAGCTATTGTAAACGAACCATCAAACACTGGTTTTCGAACCGTTATGGATAATTTCTACAAATCATGGTCAGACCTGAGTAAGAACCCAGAGGATGTTACTGCACGTCGTATCGTAAAAGAAACGACATTGGCACTTACAGATGCAATGAACCAAATCAGTCGTCAACTGGATGCGCTCAGTCAGGATTTGGACAGTAACATTGCTGTGAAAGGTAATGAAATTCAGGGCTATCTCGGTAACATTGCGAACCTTAATAGTGCAATTGTAAAAGTTGAGTCTCTTGGCGACAATGCCAACGATTTGCGTGACCAACGTGATCTGATGACGGACAAGCTGTCCAAAATCATGAACGTTACAGTTACGGATTCTCCGCAAGGATACCAGGTTCAGATGAATGGACAGGCACTCGTTACAGGCGGTGCGGTACAAGTAGCGGTAGATCCTGCTTTTCTGAATGCTGCGTATACAGCAGGCACGCTCACCAACGGCGAGGTTCACGGCATGATTAAGTCCAGAGACACTTTGGTGAGTGATTATCAGAAACAAATGGATGACTTAGCTAATACGCTTGCCAACGGTGATATTGAGATCACCCTTCCAGCAGGCTCAGTCCTGCCAGACAATACTGTTCTGGGTGGGGTGACATATACAGGGGCTGCACGTACCCTGGCAACTGATCTGAAGGTTACGGTCAAGGGTCTGAATGGTTTGCATCAACTCGGATATAGTATGGACGGAACTAGTTCGCCAGGATTACCTTTCTTTACAGCAGCGGGTGGTGGAACAGCCATTACAGCTGGCAATATTTCATTGAATGCCGAAATTTTGGCTGACCCGAATAAAATTGCAACCTCACTCCGAACCACTACGGATTCTTCAGGAGCAGAAACGGTGATTAAAGGTAACAATACACTGGCTAATCTGCTGGCTAATTTGAAGGATACTCCAATGAAATCTGTTGATGGATTGCGGAATGCAACGATTGGTGCTCAGTTTAGTGCTATCGTTGGACAGTTGGGTGTTCAATCTCAGGAAGCGGCACGTCAGACGTCCAATTCTGAATTTCTCGTAGAACAAGTGGACACTCGCCGTCAATCGGTCAGTGGTGTTTCCTTGGATGAAGAAATGGCTAATATGATCAAATTCCAGCATGCCTATAGTGCTTCTGCACGTTTTATGACCACATTTGACCAATTGCTCGAAAAATTAATTAACTCTACCGGCGTAGTAGGCAGATAATAGAAAGGAGTGAAATAGCAGACGATGAGAATTACAAATAATATGTTGAGCTCGCAATTGATTCTTAACCTGAACCGGAATGCACAACAGATGAATAGTACACAAACTCAACTGGCAACGGGACGGAAGATCAACAAACCTTCTGACGATCCGGTAGGGATTACGTACTCCCTTCGCTATCGTGCAGAACTTTCATCCAATGAACAGTATCAAAAGAATGTGGATAGCGCGGTATCATGGTTGGATTTTAATGATACAGTTATGGATCAAGCAGGCAGCGTGGTTCAGCGGTTGAGAGAACTGACGGTACAGGCAGCTACGGGGACTAACCCGCAATCTGCACTAGATAGCATCAATGAAGAAGTGAAGCAGTTAAAAGCACAACTTGTTGATATTTCAAACAGCACGTTGAACGGGAAGTATGTATTCAATGGTGAAACCTATGATGTGAAACCTTATGATTTCCCTGTCAGTACTGACGGCTCGTTCGATACAACGAATGCTGCTTCCGTCGTTACTGATTCGGGTAAAATTAATTTTATCGTGGGTGAGAGTATCCAACTACCGATTAACGTAACTGGTAATGAGGTGTTTGGTGACTCTACGGAAACTGATAATCTTTTTGTAATCTTTAATACCATTAGCCAGGCTCTTGCCAGTGGAGATCAAAAGGAATTGTCCAATCAGCTTACAAACATTGATACTCGCACAAACAAGATGCTTGCGATCCGCGCGGAGATTGGTGCGAAAACCAATCGTGTGGAACTCATGCAAGGTAGATTAAGTGATCTTGAAGTGAACCTAACAGATTTGCAAGCCAAGGTTGAGGATGCAGATTACGCTGAATTATCAATTAAGTCCAAAATACAAGAAAATATATACAATGCATCGCTTTCCACTGGTGCTAAAATCATATCCCAGTCATTGGTTGATTTTCTGAGATAAAAGGGGAGACTTTCTGGTGAATACTCTTCCAATCGTTCAGATTCAGACAACGCCCACGCTATTACATATCGATGCGGACATTGGTCAGTATTCGATTCGCCAGCCGAAGGCAGAGGTTCAGCTCCATACCAAGCCTAGTAAATTAACGGTGCAAAGCCATGCAATAGAGCTGAATGTGGATCAATCCAAGGCTTTTTCTGCTTATCATGGTGGGAATATGATCGATATGAATGCCCGAATATATTCGGGTATTCAGCAATTGTTCCTGCAGAACATGGCTGAACGTGTGCAACAAGGGAATGATATGGCAGCCATTCACAAACCAGGCAATACCATTGCCAATATTGTAGGAACGAATTGGCAAGCCAAACCGTTCCCGGAGACACGCACGGCAGCTTCCTCTGATAATGTGGATGTACGTGTGTTTACGCAAGCACCAGACATTCGCTTTGAAGCAGCGGAATCCGAGATGAATGTCATCGTGAATAAGCCAGAGATTGAATATCAACGTGGTAAGTTGGATATTTATGTGCAGCAATATGCTTCTATACAATACACTCCGCCCACGATTGATATGGGATTATAAGATATAATGTAGAGCTATAGACGGTTATAATACCCCGCTATAGCTTTTTTCTATAAAATCACCGCCAAGGAGGCGTTTATTATTTTTATTGAGACAAGTACATGGGGTAAAATTGAAGTGGATGAAAACAACACATATCATTTTCCAAGAGGTCTACCTGGTTTTGAAAACGAAACTAGCTTTGCACTGATTGCTTGGGAAGGTACCCCATTCAGTTACTTACAATCATTAACGGAGAAAGAGCTCTCTTTCTTAGTAGTCAGTCCATTTGAGTTTAAACAGGATTATAGTTTTGAACTGAGTGAAGAAGATAAAGAAGAACTCAAAATTGAAAAAGATGTAGCCGTTTACTCCATAGTCACTATACATTCAGATGTGAAAAAATCAACGATGAATCTCTTGGCCCCAGTTATAATTAATCCTGCACATCGGGTGGGCAAGCAAGTTGTTCTTCAACAATCAGGTTATGTGACTAAACATCTCATATGGACAGAAGAAGCGACTTCGGCGAAGGAGGGGGTCTGAAATGTTAGTATTGTCACGTAAAAAGGGAGAATCTATTATCATTCAAGATAATATTGAGGTAACTGTATTGGCAGTGGAAGGTGATACAGTGCGGATTGGCATCTCCGCCCCCAAGCACATTGATATCTTCCGGAAAGAGGTATATGCATCTATTCAGGAGGCTAATCGAGAGTCTGCAAAACCCGATGCTCCTAGTGTCGCTGCTTTTATGGAGTTGCTCCAAGGCATTGAAAACAAAAAAAAATAAAAATAAAATAGAAATATTCCAATTTACTATTAACAGTTCTTCTCTTCCTGTCGATATATAGTTTAGACGCTGCTTCGGCAGGGCGGCCGACCTTAATGTCGCGGCGTTTACCACAAGGATGTGGAACTAACTTATTTTCAGGGAGGAAATTTCTAATGATTATCAACCACAATATTGCTGCAATGAACACTCACCGTCAATTGGGTACGAACACAACTAACACAAACAAGGCTATCGAAAAATTGTCTTCTGGTCTGCGTATCAACCGCGCTGGTGACGATGCTGCAGGTTTGGCAATTTCCGAAAAAATGCGCGGTCAAATCCGCGGTTTGGATATGGCTACTAAAAACGGTCAAGATAGCATTTCCTTGATCCAAACAGCTGAGGGTGCATTGAACGAAACTCACTCTATCCTGCAACGTATGCGTGAGTTGGCTGTTCAATCTTCCAATGACACGAACACAGATAAAGACCGTGAAGCTCTTCAAAACGAAGTTGATGAGTTGGCTAAAGAGATCACTCGTATCTCCAATACAACTGAGTTCAACACGAAGAAATTGTTGGATGGTTCAGCAAGCACAGGTGGATCTGTTACAAGTGCTGCGAACTTGACATTCCACATTGGTGCAAATGCTGACCAAAACATTTCATTGACTATTAAAGCGATGGATGCTACGACTCTTAAAGTAACAGGGACGGGTACAAACGCTGCTGCAACTGGGTCGACTGCTGCTATTGCTAGTGATGGTATCGGAATCTCTACTCAAGCTTCTGCTAACGCTGCTATCACAACGATTAACACTGCAATTGAAACAGTTTCTTCTGAGCGTGCGAAACTGGGTGCTTACCAAAATCGTTTGGAGCACACAATCAACAACTTGGGTACAACTTCCGAGAACCTGTCTGCTGCTGAATCCCGTATTCGTGACGTAGATATGGCGAAAGAAATGATGAATCAAACCAAAAACAACATCTTGGCTCAAGCGTCCCAAGCGATGTTGGCACAAGCAAATCAACAGCCACAAGCAGTTCTGCAATTGCTTCGTTAATCTCAATAAAATCAATTATCACCACATCAAGCTGCCAGGTTTACCTGGCAGCTTTTTGTTTTTGTATTTGGTTATAATTTCGTGTTATTTGATGCCTCTATTCTCTAACAAAAGGTATTAAATTTTCCGACATATAGTATAAGACTATTAGAGATGAGAGGACAACAATGAGCAAAACAATATCGTTATGTATGATTGTTAAAAATGAAGAACAAGTACTCGGTCGATGTCTTGAAAGTGTCAAAGATGTCGTTAATGAAATTATTATTGTAGATACGGGGTCAACCGATATGACTCTTGATATTGCTCGTAAGTATACGGATAAAATATATTCTTTCGAATGGGTAAACGATTTTTCTGCAGCAAGAAATGAATCACTAAAATATGCAACTTCAGACTATATACTGGTTTTGGATGCAGATGAATATTTGGAAGTAGGAGCGGACTTTCAGAAGGACTTAGAGAAAAACTGTGATTACTATTTATTTAGAATAAGAAATGAAATATCTTGGGATAGAAATTTTACCTTCGCGGCAATTAGATTGTTTAAAAATCACATATCTTTAAAGTTTGAAAATAGACTACATGAGCATTTGAACATCATTAATGGCACGGCAGAATACACTATGGGTGAATCAAATTTGTTAATTAATCATGTTGGTTATACCGATGATAAGATGCTTGAGAAAGATAAACATAAGCGGAATTTGCCGTTAATGGAACTGGAAGTAGCAGAAAATGCTACAGCTTATAATCTTTACAATATGGGTAAAACCTATTTTGCTATTCAAGAATATAAGAAAGCAGTAGATTTTTTCAAACAGGCATATCCATTAAGTAAAGATAGACTCTTTCTTCCAGAGTTGCTTACGAAAATAGCTTATGCTTTGGCTGAAATCAATCAAATGGAAGATGCTCTATCAATACTAACAGATGCAGTCATGATGTTTCCAAGAGAAACTGAAATGAGATATATTTTGGGGATGGTCTACCAGAAAGCAGAGTATTACCGAGATGCTGAGGCTTGTTTTCGTAAATGCATAGAACTTGGAGACCAGGGTTCACTTATTACTGAAGGTAGCGGCGGTTATATGGCTCATATGAGGTTATCCGAATTGTATGAGGAAATCGGACTTTTAGAAGATAGTTATAGAGAATTAGCATGTGTGTTAAGTCTAAAGAAGAACTTTGCCCCAGCTCTTCAGCGATATTTAAATCTCACGCTCAAATTAAACATGAGTTCCCAGGACATTCAAACTGGAATTCAACAGCACTATACGTTAAAAAGTGTAGATGATTTACAACAGTTGTTAGATATAATGTATGGCGTACGTAATCCTCTATTGGATTATTACCTTACAACTTATAACATAACAGTACAACCTAATGTGCTGGCAACTTCTAAAATTTACAATAAAAAGTATAGAGAGGCCAGCATATTATGGAATGAAATTGCGGATAAAGAAATTGAAAATGGACAAGATTTATTGCTGTTAGCTTTCCTTTTGAAAGATGTTAGTAATTTAGTGCATGTACAAAATTTATTGAACTTAAGTAACAAAGAAAGAAATGCCCTGGAAAAGATGATTATAGGTCAAGATGGTAAATACTTGTTAACCCCGGTAATTGAGGGTCTTTTGTTAGAAAATTGCCGACAAATGATTATTTTGCAAGAGTTTGAACAATTTCAGATACTTGTTGAGAGAATGATAGAAATTAAATCTGAGATAAGACTGAACATAGGCAAATTGCTAAGTGATTATCGATTTGATGAGTTGGCTATTGATATGTTAATCACTATGTTCAAAGCTAAACCCAATAATGTTCAGCTTGTCCGGTTGCTGGGTGATCTTTGTCTTAGAAATAATTACTTCGAGGATGCGCATTTATTCTATACTAAGCTTCTTGCACTTGATCCTAAATACGATTCGTATGAAAGAAGCTTGAATTACTATGAAAAAGTAATAGACGTTGAAGGGACTATGAAGATAAAGAGGGAGATGGAAAAGCGATATCCTTATGCGTCGCACGTGAAGAAGACAAATGAAGAACAGAAGTGAGGTCACAAAATAATATCTATTATAAGAGTTGAAGATATTAAAAATAACGTACAACCTCAAATTTCGTACTCATAAGAATTACTTAAACCTTAAGAATAATCTAATATAGTCAGCACTATTAACAATAAATTCATCTTAGGATTTAAATAATTTATAAACACAAAGTATATTATGATCAAGTTGCTGCCAAAGGAGGATTTTAACAAATGAAAGTAGTGATTTTAGCGGGTGGAAGAGGTACTCGGATTAGTGAAGAATCTCATCTGAAGCCAAAACCAATGATTGAAATTGGTGATGCCCCAATATTATGGCATATTATGAAAATTTATTCCTATTATGGATTCCATGAATTTATTATTTGCCTGGGTTACAAAGGATACATTATCAAAGAGTATTTTGCTAATTATTATCGGCATATGTCTGAAGCAGTTACCTACGACTTTTCTTCAGGTTTAGATAATAGTGTGCATGTGCATCGGAATTCTGTTGAGCCCTGGAAAGTCACTTTGGTGGACACAGGATTAAATACAATGACTGGTAGCAGGATCAAACGAATTGAGTCTTATGTTGGGAATAATCCGTTTATGTTAACTTATGGTGACGGACTGGCTGATATAAATATAGACCAATTAGTAAAAAGTCATAATGAAAGTGGTAAATTGGCAACAATTACTGGTGTACAACCTGATGGCAGATTTGGACGGCTTGAACTAGAAGGGGATGCAGTAACCGGATTTGCCGAAAAGGTTAGAGGTGACGGGGGCTGGATTAATGGAGGATACATGGTTTGCCAACCCGAAGTGTTTAATTATATTGATAATTTTGATAGCACAATATTAGAACAAGCACCACTACAGGAATTGGCTCGGGATGGACAGCTTAATGTATACAAACATGAAGGGTTTTGGCAGCCTATGGATACTCTTCGTGAAAAATATATGTTGGATAGTTTATGGAGCTCCCAGCGAGCGCCGTGGAAGATATGGGATAGATAAAGTCATTTATCTGTATGCAATTGAGAGGATGATGAATACATGTTTGAGACTTCCTTAAATTCCTATGAACTTCAGCAATATGTTGTTCAACAATTAAATAATTTCTATCCTGATAATCGATTATTGCACAAAGAGAAGAGATTTGAATCTACTATAAATAGGGCATTGGAACGTACAGAGTATTGTTTTCAACATGTTTCATTGCCAACGTATCATCGAGATAAAAGAACCTATTTCTCTCATCTTCATGCTGATCAGTACACGGTGTTTTTATGGTTCTTATCTAACGAAATTTGGAGGGGATTCGAAGATGAAGAGATATCCTCGAAAATATTTGGGCTTAATAAGATTTTAAATGGATTCCACTGCATGTATAATGCGGAGTTACCTGATATCTTTCTAGTTCTACATGGAAACGGTATTGTATTAGGTAGAGCAACATACGGGAATTATTTGGTTTGTTTTCAGGGAACTACTGTCGGGGCTGTAGACGGTGATTACCCAACCCTGGGATCAGGCGTTACTATGGCACCAAATTCTTCAATCATAGGGAAGTGTAATGTTGGAAATTTGGTAACTGTAGGGAACCATGCTCTTCTTAGAAGTAGAGATGTTACTGATCAATCACTTTACTATCGCGATATAGATTCAGGTAAACATTCGATTAAATTTAGTGAGACCCCGTGGGCTCAATCATATTATAACGTACCTATACTCTGACCTGGAGACGATTTGTGAGAGTAAGAATGTACTTACTCAAGTATTAATACCGCAGTATCCTCTTGCGAAGAGAATAGGCTATTTCCGAAATGATATAGTGCTTTATACTTTTGGCGACAATATAGGAACCTCGTAGGTGTGTCGAATCTTTGTAGAAAAATTGCATGAATGATTTTGTGAACAAAATGATGAGAGCCATGATTGGGAAAAAATTTGGTGCGCTTGTCATCTTGGTGAATTTACATGAAGGGGTGGCACATGAATAACTCTACAGCAACTCAGATCCTTGAAGCTTTAAATGTTGGAAATGAGGGAATCCGCTATCTGGATGATTGCATTCAGCGTGGTGAACTAAGTCTGTCCGATCTTGGAATATTGAATAACATGCTTGATCTACTGTCAGCACTTGAAAACACAACTTTAGATGTATCTGCCCCAAACCGCGTTAATGAGATTATTGCTAACATTAGATACTATATTGAACTGCTTGAAATAAGTGTAAATGATAATGTGAAGACGTTCATATACGACTTTCGTTTTCACTTGTGTTCGTTGTTTCGGATTTTGGAGTTTGAATTTGCGTATCTTGTAGAGAATTACATTAATAAAGCTGATTATCCTTACCTCTATCCAGAAGTGGGGAACATTGATCATGATTGGATTGCGTCACAAGGAGAAGAGGCTAATCTTAAGGTTAGTGTAGTTTTAGTTGGGTACAACAATCTCGATTACACACGAGATTGTGTAGAGAGTATTTTAGCGAATACAGATGATGTAGAGTACGAATTGATTTTGGTAGATAACGGTTCAACGGATGGAACAAAGGAGTATTTTGACTCGATTTCAGGAGCGAAAGTAATTCATTTGAAGTATAATCTGCACGTTACAAAAGGATTCAATATAGGGCTGATGGCGGCAGAAGGCAAGTACTCGGCTGCTGTATGTAATGATTTTATTTTCACTCCAAAGTGGTTATGGAATTTAATTGAATGTATTGAATCGGATAGTAAAATCGGATATGTATCTCCAGCTTCCAATTCTATCTCTAATATGCAACAGATTCCAATTCCGTTCATTTCCAAAGAAGATTTTCAGGAAAAAGCTAGGAAACATAATGTTAGTGATCCTACAAAGTGGGAAGAACGTGTAGTGTTGCTACCTAATGTTTTGTGTTGTCCTACCGCTTTATTAGACCGGGTTGGTTATTATGACACACGCTTTTTCCGTGGTGAATTTGTAGATGATGACATTAGCTTCAAAATCAGAAGAGCAGGGTATAAGCTCATTTATTGTGCAGATACAGTGACACACCATTACGGGAGCTTGACAACTGCAGCAGATCATCTAACAAATTCACTTGAGGAAGGTAGACAAACTTTCTTTGAAAAGTATAAGCTCGATGCTTGGGAAGAGGCACGAATGCAGAGTTTCTACTTGGATATTGAACCAGAACTATTATCTGGTGTGTATTCTGTTTTGGGGATTGATTCTAAATGTGGGGCAACTTTGCTTCAAATAAAAAATAGGATATGGTTTGAGCAACATGTAAAGTCTGAATTGCATACCTTGACTTCAAATGATAAGTATAAGGAAGATCTCCTGACGATCTCAGATAAAGCATCCATCTTTAACGATTTTTCGAACTTAAAGCAAAAAATAGATAAGACAATTGATATGATATTTATCGAAGAGCCGCTAGACTCTTATAATATCGAACTTTCAGATCTCTTTAAATACTTAGCTGAGGCGTTGAATAAAGAAGGGAAATTGATTTTTACAATTAGCAACGGAATTAGCATAGAATCTTTATACAATATGTTGAACAACGCTAATTCAATACACAATAAAAAAAATTATGTTACAGATCTTGTCTGTAAAGAGGCCAATGGAGCTGGATTTGAACTCATTTCAATTAAAGATTATGCTATACCGCGCAGTTCTGAAAGTATAGCAATTATCAATAAATTATCTCACTCGTTGTCTAGTGGTGCGCAAGATGAAATCAATTACCTAAATACACTACTTAGTTGCTCTTATAGACTATTTCAAATGAAACTTAAATCCACTTAGAAATATGAAAGTGAGAATCCGAACATGCTTATTGATCCAAGCTTCTGGCAGAGAAAACGCGTATTTATAACAGGTCATACAGGCTTTAAAGGCAGTTGGCTGGCGTTATGGTTACAACATTTAGGGGCTGATGTATATGGTTATAGTAGCCCTCTACCAACTAGCGAGCCTAATTTGTATGAAATTGCACAAGTGTCCAAAAGCATGAACTCTACGTATGGTGATATTTTGGATTTTGGACAAATGCAATCTTTTATTCGTAGAATTCAGCCGGATATCATTTTCCACCTTGCAGCGCAGCCCTTGGTGCGTGAGTCCTATGCTGACCCAGTTGGCACATTTTCCACGAATGTCATGGGGACGGTGAATTTATTAGAGATTGCAAGGCATGTCGATTCAGTACGAGTTGTTATCAATGTAACAACGGACAAATGTTACCGGAATAGCGGGGAATTACTACAGGGTTTCACGGAAGATAGTCCTTTGGGAGGACAGGATCCTTACAGCGCAAGTAAAGCATGCTCAGAACTTGTTACTTCTGCATTTGAACAATCCTTTTATTCTAACAATGGTAAGTTATTATCCTCTGTTAGAGCGGGGAATGTGATCGGTGGCGGTGATTGGGCCGTCGATCGCATTATACCGGATATTATTCGCTCGGTAATAAATGGGGAAGTAATGAAAATTCGTTATCCTCATGCTGTTCGACCTTGGCAACATGTGTTGGATTGTTTGGATGGGTATCTATTGCTTGCTCAAAACATGTGGAGGTCTGGAAATAAATTCACAGGTGCCTGGAATTTTGGCCCTGGGGAATCTTCAATTTTGTCAGTAGAGAAATTAATTAAACAATGTAACAGACATTTAGGAAATAGACTTAAATGGAATTGTGAATCTGAGATACAGTTGTATGAAGCTTCCCGTTTGGTTCTAAATATTGACAAGGCAAAGAAAATGTTACAGTGGGAGCCCAAACTAAACATAGATCAGACGATAGAATGGACTATGGACTGGTATTTGGGTTATATGAACAATAGTTTTGAGCACAAAACGTTACAGCAAATAAAGGATTTTGAAAAAATAAAAGAAAGAAAAATTGCCTTAGCTTAAGGAGAATGATTTAATGTCAATTGAGAATTGCCGTTGTTGTGGAGCAGCATTAAATACTGTTTTTCTTGATTTGGGGATTTCACCACTGGCTAATTCATATGTGAAGTCAGAAAATCAAATGGAGAATATGTATCCATTGAGAACGTATGTTTGTGAAGTCTGTTTTCTTGTTCAAGTGCAGGAGTATGAGTCACCTGAACATATATTTAGCGATTATGCATATTTCAGTAGCTATTCAGATACTTGGCTAAACCACTCTAAAAATTATGTTCAACACATGATGGATAAGTTCCATTATACAAACGAAACACAAGTGGTTGAAATCGCAAGTAATGACGGATATTTACTCCAATACTTCAAAGAAAAAGGGGTAGCGGTACTAGGCATCGAGCCTGCGGAAAACGTAGCAAAAGTCGCTGTTAGCAAAGGTATCGAGACTTCAGTGAATTTTTTTGGAACTTCAGTAGCAAAAGAATTAAAGAAAGAGGGAAAGGTAGCAGATCTGCTTCTGGGAAATAATGTACTTGCACATGTCCCTGATTTGAATGATTTTGTTGCAGGCATGAATATATTGTTAAAGCCTCAAGGCACTATTACAATGGAATTCCCTCATCTACTTCAACTTATAGAGCATAATCAATTTGATACGATATACCATGAGCATTATTCATATTTTTCACTCACTACAGTTATTCGACTTTTTAAGCAGCATCATCTAACTGTGTATGATGTCGAGCAATTGAGTACTCATGGTGGATCTATTCGTATCTACGCAACTCATTCAGAAAACCCGGACTTACTAATTCAACCGTCTGTTCATGAACTGCTTGCTAAAGAAGATGAGCTCGGGATGACAAATATCGAGATGTACAGAGGATTTCAAGCGAGAATTGTTCAATTAAAGCGTCGAATTACAAAGTTTCTTATCGAATTGAAAGACGAAGGGAAGATTATAGCTGGTTATGGTGCCCCTGCTAAAGGGAACACTCTAATCAACTATTGTGGTATTGACTGCGATATTATTGATTTTACAGTGGATCGAAGTACGTATAAACAAGGTACTTTCCTGCCAGGATCACGAATTCCAGTATACTCACCTGAGAAACTAAAATTGACTCAACCTGATTATGTATTTATCTTGCCATGGAATTTAAAGGACGAAATTATGGAACAAACTTCATTCATTCATGAATGGGGAGGTAAATGGATTTTACCCATACCAGATATACACATTGTCGAATGATTGAAATTGGATATAGGCAAACATGTATAGCTGACGAGTGAACATTCAACGGAGGAATACTGGATGCGATTTATAGAAACGGCTTTACCCGGAGCTTATCTTATAGAATTAGAGTTACTGACAGATGTGAGGGGGCATTTTGCTAGGGCTTGGTGCCAAGATGAGTTTAAGTTACATGGACTTGAGACTTCATTTGTTCAGTGCAATATCTCATATAACGAGCGAAAAGGAACTCTGAGGGGATTACATTATCAGGCCTCTCCCTACGAAGAAGTGAAACTAGTTCGTTGCACAAAAGGGGCTATTTATGATGTCATCGTTGATCTGAGACCGGATTCGCCTAGTTATAGACAGTCGCTTTCTTTTGAGTTGTCGGATGAAAATCACAAAATGCTTTACATCCCCAAAGGTTTCGCACATGGTTTTCAAACATTGTCTGATCATACGGAAGTTTTTTATCAGATGAGCCAGGTGTATAAAGCGGAGTATGCGCGTGGAATCAGATGGGACGATCCTGTGTTTAGTATAGAATGGCCTGAAGAAGAAAATAGAATTATGTCAGAAAAGGACCAGAATTATAATGGGTATCGCCCATGAAAAAAAAAATAATTGTGACGGGAGCGAATGGATTTATCGGGAGCCATGTAGTGGATGAATTGGCACTTGCTGGGGAAGATGTATATGCTATTTCCTCAAAAGTTGAACACAAAATAAATACCAGTAATGTTACATGGCTGAAAGCTGATTTGCTTGATGATAATCAAATCGAGAATATATTCTCTATTGTCGGTTCTCCCACCCATCTTCTGCATTTGGCATGGGATACCACACCAAATCAATATTGGAATTCATCTTCAAACTTCAAATGGGTTAGTGCAAGCCTTTCTCTATTTGATCGGTTTCGTGTAGCTGGAGGTAAAAGAATAGTAGGAGTAGGCTCTTGCGCAGAGTATGATTTAAGTCAAGGATTATGCAAAGAGTCTGAAACTCCTCTGAGTTATAATACTGTCTATGGATCGAGTAAAAACTCACTACATCATATGCTAATGACATATTCCCAGCACTATGAAATTTCCAGTGCATGGGCGCGGCTTTTCTATCTGTATGGCCCCCGTGAACATCAATTGCGTCTAGTTCCTTCGGTGATTTTATCTTTGCTGAATGATAAGAAAGCAAAATGTTCCCATGGACAGCAGATTCGTGATTATATGTACGTTAAAGATGCAGCTCAGGCATTAGTGAAATTACTAAGTAGTGAAAGTAATGGGCCCGTTAATATTGGTTCAGGCAAGTCGATAAGCTTGTCTGAAATTATATATAAAATTGCTGATATCCTTCAACATAGAGAATTAATCCAGTTAGGGGCAATTCCAACCTCAGTTGAAGAACCTAAGATCGTTCTGGCCGATATAACTAAGTTGATAGAAAATACGGGTTGGACTCCATCCACGAAGATGGAAGATGGGTTATATGAAACTGTTCAGTGGTGGAAGTCCAGTCTGTCTGGAGGCAAGTAATGTTTTAAAAAAATCATTATCCGATATGTCAGTCATCTAGTTTAAGTGATTTACTAAAAGTAGCAATAGCCCCTTGTACCAGAATGCCCTGATAAATAATTTTGAGGCAGCAAGACAATTTCCAAGAGTGTGATTTGTAAATTTTGGAGTGCACTGAATGTGGGTTTGTGTATAATAGCATGTTCGATACTAACAAAGTTGTGTATAGATAATAAATTATGAGGAAGAGGTATTAAAATCAGTTCTGTTATTCAATGTCGAACCTCATTAGCCGATAAATATAATAAATAATTCCATCGGAGGATGAACAATGAATCTACAATTTTCACTTTCGACGAATATGGTGAATGGAACGTCAGGTTCAATGAGTCAGCCGAGCGATATATCCCAAAATCCAAACAGTAAACTTTTGCAAGCAGTCAGGAATGGAGTGGATTTATCCAAGCTGGAACAGCAAGGGGTTAGCATTCCTTTTGGAGAGGAGCACCTTATCAAAGCGATTGATAGGGCGGTAAAAGCTCTTCAGGGGCCTTCAACTACTTTGGAAATGAGCGTTCATGAGAAAACGCATCAAATTCTGGTGAAGGTTCTTAATAAGGAAACAGGTGAGCTGATTCGTGAAATCCCTCCAGAGAAAACGTTGGATTTAGTTGCCAAGATGATGGAAATAGCCGGAATTATAATAGATGAAAAGGTATAGGGGGTTGGGTAGATGAATATGCGTATAAATGGTTTTTCAGGAATGGATATCGACAGTATGGTTAAATCAATGATGACAGTGAAGAGAGTCCCATTGGATAAATTGAATCAACAAAAACAAATTCTCGATTGGACAAGAAATAGCTACAGGGAATTAAACAGCAAAATCGTTCAGTTTAGTCAAAAACTTGCAGATATGAATATGTCTAAAGCGACAAATACTCAAAAATCAACTGTCAGTGGTAATACAACAGCAGTTAGAGCAGAAGCAAACGCGGATGCTAGCGCTGTAGCTTTGACTGTTGAAGTGGAGTCACTCGCCAAAAAATCTGGTATACAGAGCAATTCGGGCTTGCTTACAACGGGTGGTGATAATGCGAAGTCAAGCACTACGTTGGGGGAGTTATCAGGTAATGCAGGACTAAATGATTATGACCTTAATATAAATGGGAAAACAGTTCAATTTTTAAAAGGGGATTCGATATCCACTGTGGTTGCACGTATTAACTCATCAATTCCTACAGTAACCGCAGCTTTTGATGAGGTAAGCGGTAAATTCACAATTACTAGTAAAGAGTTTGGCAAAACGATTACGGATTTGGGCGAAAGAAAGGTTACCGATCCAGATACAGGTGAAGAAACGGTTGTTAACGAGTCTACATCCAGTTCTCTTTTCTCAGTACTCAATTTCTCTGATACTACTGCAGATCCATTAGGTAACGGGAAAAAGTTTGGTGAAGGGGGGACTCTTAACTTTACAAAAGGTAAGGTTTATATTACTAGTGCTTTAGATCCCACACGTAAGCCTTTCGACACTGATAGCGATACACTAACAGTAAATGGCGTTAAATTGACGTTTCTGGAAGAGACATCTGGAACTCCGTCCAAAATTACTACACAGTCTGACCCATCTAAAGCAGTAGAAACAATCAAATCATTTGTTGACACCTACAACGAATTATTAGGGTTAATGAACACTAAATTATCAGAACAAAAGTATAGAGATTATGCTCCGCTGACATCTGAACAAAAGAAAGATATGACAGAAGATGACATTAAGAACTGGGAAGAGAGAGCTAAAAGTGGGCTTTTAAAAAATGACACTATATTAAGCTCAACAGTAGCTTCAATGAGAACTATAATTACTAGTAACTTAAAGGGTTTGAGTGAGGCGGGAATAACAACAGGGCAATATTATGAAAAAGGTAAGTTGCAAATAGATGAAGCCAAACTTAATGATGCACTGTCAAGCAATCCAGATAAAGTTCTGAGTATTTTCCGTGGCTCCAGTTCGAATATCGATGATAAAGGGATCTTTAGTGGATTGAGAACTGAGTTAAATTCAACATTAGACCTTTTTGTGAAAAAGGTAGGTACTTCCAATAGAGATTCTGATGCCAGCATGACATTAAAGACTGAAAGTATCATGGGTGAGCAATTAAAGAATTACAACAAAAGAATTACTGATCTGGAAAGAAAAATGACAGCTTGGGAAACTCGGTATTATAAGCAGTTTGCTGCCATGGAAAAAGCGATGAACCAGTTCCAATCACAGTCGTCGAGTTTATCAAGTTACTTTCAATAATTAAAGGAGGAATAATTCCTTATGATTACATCTCCTTATGAGAAATATAAACAATCCTCGGTACAAACCTCTACGCCTGGACAGTTGGTTATTATGCTATATGATGGTGCTATTCGATTTGTGAAGGTTGGTCTAGAGGGTATTTCAAGCAAGGATTACATGAAGGCTAACGTTAATTTGGGGAAAGCCCAAACGATAATTAGTGAACTGATGTCTACCTTGGATCACTCGTATCCTGTATCTAAAAATTTATTCTCCATGTATGAATATATGAATCATTTGTTAATTCAATCCAATATTAAAAAAGTGACACAACCTGCAGAAGAGGCATTGAACTACTTGCAGGAACTTCGTGAAACCTGGATTGTCGCCAATAAGCAATATTTAGGGACATCAATGAATGATTAGTAACCATGCAGCCATAAATACGGTTTTAAGTGAACTTTCGGATCTTACACATAGTTTTATGCTGCAATTGGAATCAAAAAATTCTGATGAGACCGAAAATTTCGTTAATGAAAGACAGGTATTGGTGGAACGACTACAAGAGGTTCTTTATGTTCAAGAGATGGATAACGAACAGCAAGATGAGCTGAAGCGTATTCTGGGCTATGACCAGAGAATACAGAGACACATGTTATCTCTTAAAAATGAGGCGCAACAGTGGCTGACCCAGCGAAGTGCAGCAAGATCTCAGCGGAGCGTATATGAAAACAATTATGCAGTAGATAGTTATCTGATGGATAAACGCAAGTAAATAAAGTGCAAATTTTTGACTGTTGAGACCAGCATTGCTTTTTGCAATGCTGGTCTTCGTACATAAAACGATTGGGATGTTACTTCTGGAAATGTGAATATAAAGGGTGAGTAGGTATAGTACTTGCTCAATAAATATTTGTAAAATCGATTAAGTCATCTTTTCCTTCATAATTAAACACTAATGTATGTTTCCCCAACCTGTAAGTCATTTCATATCCGCCGGCCGCTTCGTTATAATATTCATTATAAGGTTTACCCAGCCATAGCCTCACATTCTGTGGAGCGAGATTCTGCTTCTCGTTGTAAAGTTGCAGAATAGCTATGCGTGACTTGGCATTAAGTTCATGCATGTATGAATCAAAGCCTAAGCCAAATTGAGGATAGTAATAGAAGGCTCCCCATTCACCATTTCCACGAGACTTAGGTTTATTTAGATTACTCTGCACGGACTTGAGAGTCATTCCAATCTTGATGTCAGAGCGACCTGGCAACATACCCTTTGATGCAGCCGCCATAAGACTCTCCAGGTAGGCGCGATCCCCCATTCCGGAGTTTGGCCAAGACGATTGATCCAAATAACGGGTATCGCTGAGACGCAGCTCCAGCTTGCTAACATTTAGCTTGAATGTATCGACTGCATACTTGAATTGCACATTGTTATAATATTTGAATTGTACTCTGGAGCCTGATAGACTGCGAATACCATTATTTCTGGAAGCCCAGTATGCGTCGGAAATCTTTTTGCCTTTATTGTCGGTGAATTTTATTGGTTGTAACACACCAGAACGGATTATATAAGTATGGACCTCATTAAAGTTGGAAGTTCCCCAATCTGTAAGCATTAACATGTCAGGTGTTCCTGCTTCTTTCCCTTTTATTGTGTAATTCCAGGTCTGAGGCAAAATAATGGTTTCGATGGGTATCTTAGTGGATTGAACGTTTCCATACTTGGCACCTTTTTTTAGAAGCGCTGCACGATACGTTCCAGAATAACTTTTGTCACCTGTTTTATTGTTTGTCCAGTCATTAGGCTCTGTAAGGGTGTGTTTCTGCTCGTCATCCGCGAATATATAAACGGTGTAAGACGATTGATTTGCATCCCGCAGTGTGAAGGAAAGACGGCTCTTACTTTTGAGTTGATCGGCAGAGATTTGTTTTTCCTTTGCAGCGGCAGTTGTCGGTAGCATTAGTAATGTGCATAAAGTGAAGGTGGTGAAAATTAGTATTGCTAGTAAAGTCCACTTTCTGTAATGCTTTGAATAAATCATCGTTGATTCTCCTCTGGCTATTGTAGTAAAAATATGTAATATAAAACTCTATAAATTGTATCATTTTTGATGTTATCCGCACAGTAGAGGAATTCCAATTAATCTTTAATTAATACATAAAAATAGGCATATCACTAGTCTAATAACCTGATATATTAACAATACCTCATCATTCCTCAAAATCCCCAATTAATCTACAAAAAATTCCAAGAAAACATTTACTTTACCAATTGACAATGGATAAGTTTGGATGGTATCATCTGAATTGTGGGCAGAGGTTAAGGCCGTAAGCTTCACTTCATTTGATGACGAAGGGAATGTTAGTGCATGCAAGGTAAAGTAAAATGGTTCAACGCAGAAAAAGGTTACGGTTTCATTGAAACTGAAGACGGCGGCGACGTATTCGTACATTTCTCCGCAATTCAATCCGAAGGATTCAAAACTTTGGAAGAAGGTCAATCCGTAGAATTCGACATCGTCGAAGGCGCGCGTGGACCGCAAGCAGCTAACGTAATCAAATTATAATCATCCGGACAATCCGACCTACATATATGGTTAGATGGTTACCAATTGAATTATCGCTAGCATCAGACTCCGGTTTTTCCGGGGTCTTTTTTTGTTTTAATAGATTCGAAATTTGATAATCGCCGAAGAACATTATTCTCATGAATTCGATAGATTCAAGTTATAGTTTTTATTCATTTTACATAATAGATTGAAGGAGCTCGGAAACGGTTAATTACATCATCAAGCGCCTAATAAGACCATCCATGTTAATTAACGATTATGCCTCAAAATGGTGAAATATCGCGAAATATGGCGGTAAGCCTATATTGGCTGATGTGGCTTGAACAGATGTCATTATTCGGTCACCTGGAGTTTTTACATGGCGCTTACATTCGTGTTATAATGAAGTGGCAAAGGAAAAGGAGGAGTGCCCTATGAATTTAAGTATTCGAGGTCAACAAATCGAGGTTACCGATGCTTTGAAGGATTATGTCGACAAAAAGTTGAGTAGACTCGAGAAGTATTTCGATGCACCCCTTAACTCTGACGGTGCTGTTACCCTGAGCACGACGAGAGGCTTGCATACAGTAGAGGTGACGATCCCCTTGAAAGGCATTGTGCTCCGCGCCGAGGATGAGAGTGACGATATGTACGCTTCCATTGACTCCGTGGTAGACAAGCTGGAACGTCAGATCCGTAAACACAAAACGAAAATTAACCGTAAGTTCCGCCAGGAAGGCAGCCTGAAAACGCTCTTCGTGGAAGATCCGACAGGCACAGTAGCTACTGCTGAACTGGATACGGATACGGACGATGATGATTTTGAAGTGGTGCGTACAAAACGGTTTATGTTGAAACCAATGGACGTGGAAGAGGCGATCCTCCAAATGAACATGGTTGGCCACAATTTCTTCGTATTCTCCAACATTGAGAATGAAGAAGTCAGCGTTGTGTACAAACGGAACGATGGAAAATACGGTTTGATCGAACAAGGTTAATGGAGTCAGTGTAATTGACTGACCTAATGCACTGATTTAGTACACTAACCTGGTTTAGTAACTAAACTATTGAATTGAAAAATAATTTCTTAACTGATAGCGAATGAACACAGGGACATCTCAGCTTCCTGTATTGGATTAAACTAACAAGAGCCTCCATCCTTTATGGGATGGGGCTCTTTTGTGCGTTGTCGGGCTGGAAAAAAGTCGCTGGGGCAAGATTGTGAAACTATTTCCCATGCTACTGCGTCTAATATATAGTAGGAATGAGACAAATCCGTGCAATGAAGAATACCAAATTTCAAATACTCACGGAAATGTTACTGAGGATATGTTCTTTTTCTCAACATTGAGATTTTAATCCAAATTTACCACCAAAATTCGTTAACATGGCTTATCTAACTGGAAAATGAAATGATAGAATCAAGGGCTTCCGCTAACGACTATGATTTTTTGCACTTAAACTCCATCGGAGAGGCTTCGAAAGTTCAAAGAAGTGTGTCATGGCGTGTTGCGGCGACCCTTACAAACTGTTACAATTTATGCAAGAGAATCATTGTCCTGATGAGGAATTGTCAACGAATGATCGCTAATCATAATCAATGACAGGCACAGCACCATGAACATGATTCATAAGGCTCGGTATTCGGCTTATTTCTAATAACCGGATCCGGTTGAATACCGAATCAGCTTCATGAGGAACCTTGGCAAGCCTGGAGTTGATTCATCCATATTATTACTTATATCGTTTGTCACCCCCGGGCAAGTGGATTCTTATCCATCCGATGGTGTCGCGTGGCGGCAGCAGGGGGTCTATTCTGTTTTGCACGAAAGGGGTATACCATGCTAGGACTTGTCAAAAAGATCTTCGGCGACATGAACGAACGTGATGTTAAACGTCTGATGAAGACGGTCGATGTGATCAATAAACTGGAACCACAACTTCAGGCATTGTCTGATGACCAACTGAAAGCCAAAACGGATGAATTCCGTGCCCGCATTGAAAAGGGAGAAACAACAGATGAACTTCTTCCTGAGGCATTTGCAACCGTACGTGAGGCATCGCGTCGTGTATTGGGCAAACGTCACTATGACGTACAGATGCTCGGAGGCATTGCTTTGCATGAAGGCCGGATTTCAGAGATGAAAACGGGTGAAGGTAAGACATTGGTAGGAACACTCCCGGTATACCTGAATGCATTGATGTCCAAAGGTGTACACGTGGTAACGGTCAATGATTATTTGGCTCAACGGGATAGCCAGGAAATGGGACAAATTTATGAATTCATGGGCATGACGGTTGGGGTTAACCTGAGCGGTATGGACCATGCTTTGAAACAACATGCTTATGCATGTGATATTACGTACGGAACCAATAATGAATTTGGCTTTGACTATCTGCGTGACAACATGGTGCTCTACAAAGAGCAGATGGTACAACGTCCATTGTTCTTCTGTATCATTGATGAAGTGGACTCCATTCTGGTCGATGAGGCACGTACGCCTTTGATCATTTCCGGACAAGCTCAGAAATCAACGGACCTGTATTATGCAGCTGACCGTTTTGTGAAACGTTTGGTTCCAGAAGAAGACTTTACGGTTGACATCAAGGTGAAATCCGTAGCGCTGACTGAAGCGGGTGTGGCAAAAGCAGAGAAAGCATTTGGTATCGAAAACTTGTATGATCATGCCAATGTTACGCTCAACCATCACATCGTACAGGGATTGAAAGCGAACGTAATCATGCGTCGTGACGTTGACTACGTGGTGAGTGATGAAGAAGTACTGATCGTCGATGAGTTCACAGGCCGTTTGATGGCAGGACGTCGTTATAGCGATGGATTGCACCAAGCGATTGAAGCCAAAGAAGGCATTGAAGTACAGAACGAGAGCATGACTCTTGCTACAATTACATTCCAGAACTATTTCCGGATGTACCGCAAGCTTGCGGGAATGACGGGTACAGCGAAGACCGAGGAAGAAGAGTTCAAAAAAATCTACGGTCTCGAAGTATTGCAGATCCCAACGAACCGTCCGAACAAACGGGATGATATGGCTGATGTGGTGTACAAGAGCATTGATGGCAAGTTCAAAGCGGTTGTGGAAGAAATCGTGGAACGTCACAGCAAGAACCAGCCAGTTCTGGTTGGTACGGTATCGATTGAGAACTCCGAGCGTCTTTCGGACATGCTGAAACGCCGTGGAATCAGACACCAGGTATTGAATGCCAAGTACCACGCTGAAGAAGCGGAAATCATCTCAGGTGCAGGTCAAGCAGGAGCGGTGACGATTGCAACTAACATGGCTGGACGGGGTACAGATATTATCCTGGGCGAAGGTGTCGCTGAAGTGGGCGGTCTTCACATCATCGGTACAGAGCGTCATGAATCTCGCCGGATTGATAACCAGCTGCGTGGACGTGCAGGACGACAGGGTGACCCGGGTTCCACACAGTTCTACCTGTCACTGGGTGATGAGCTGATGAAACGTTTCGGTGCAGACAATGTACTGAACATGATGGAACGCCTTGGTTTTGAAGAAGACCAACCGATTGAGAGCCGGATGATTACCCGTGCGGTAGAGTCGGCACAAAAACGGGTTGAAGGTAATAACTTTGACGTACGTAAAGTCGTTCTCCAATATGATGATGTCATGAACCAACAACGTGAAATTATATATAAACAGCGCCGCGAGGTGCTTGAGTCCGAGAATATCAAACAGATCGTTATGGATATGATCAAACCTTCCATTGAACGTATCGTGGAAGCTCATTGCAGTGACGATATCCCGGAAAACTGGGAACTTCAAGAAGTTGCTGACTACATGAACAGCAAATTGCTGGATGAAGGCTCAGTAACGAAGGATGACCTGTGGGGCAAGGAAGCAGAAGAGATTATCGACTACCTGTTTGAGAAAGTTCAGAACAAGTACAATGCACGTGAAGAGCGAATCGGTGAAGAGATGGTTCGTGAATTCGAGAAAGTAGTTGTGCTCCGCGCAGTTGATAGCAAATGGATGGATCATATTGATGCGATGGATCAATTGCGTCAAGGTATCCACCTTCGTGCCTACGGCGGTACAGATCCACTGCGTGAGTACCAGTTCGAAGGCTTCGAAATGTTCCATCAGATGATTGCTTCGATTCAGGAAGAAGTGGCGACCTATGTGATGAGAGCACAAATCGAGAGCAACCAGGAGCGTCAAGCGGTTGTTGACGAAAGTCAGATCTCAACAAGCGGCGAACCTACGGAGAAACGTCCGGTAAAAGTGTCTGACCAAATCGGCCGTAACGATGCTTGTCCATGTGGTAGCGGCAAAAAGTTCAAACACTGCCACGGTCAAGAGTAGTCAAAGGATTCTTATATATAAGTTGAACTATACATTTACATGAGAACGTAGAGGACAGAAATAAGCTGGAGAAGCGAAGCGTTCGCCTTTATCCCCGGATTTTCACCTTTGAAAAAGGAAATCAAAAAATCTGGGGATAACAGCGATCGGAAGGTTGTTCTGTCATCGGAGTGGTAAGTGTAAATATTCTTTGGCTCAACTTAAATAGAATGACTTGAACGGCTCCTTGCAGCCGGGTATTCCAAATGATCAAGTGAAGGATGCATAACCTGTAATTGGTGCATAGTTATAACTATGTGACCATGATCATGGAGAAGAGGATTGCCGATATAAAGGTGACCGAGACTCCAAGGTGAAGCATCAGATACTTGATCTGGAGGAATGCCCTGGATGCGGGGAGCTTATCTTAATGAAAAGAGGAATTGCACATGATCGATCCAAGCGTGAAGCAGGACCTGCGTGAAATAGGCAAGAAACTAACAAATCTTAGGGGGTCTCTTTGACTTAGATCTCAAGCAAGAGATGATTGAGAACTTCGAAGTGAAGATGTCCGCCCCGGATTTCTGGGATGATAATGATAAGGCACAAGCCTTAATCGCTGAGCTAAACGCGGTGAAGGGTTCTGTGGACCAGTACACCAAGCTGCAGCAGGATTATGACGATGCGGTCATGATGGCAGAACTGGCTGACGAAGAAGGCGACGATGATCTGGCTGTGGAGATCGGTAACAGTGTGACAGCCATCGTGAGAAAGGTAGAAGAGTTCGAGCTACAGCTTCTACTGAATCAACCGTATGACAAGATGAATGCGATTCTGGAGCTTCACCCGGGTGCTGGTGGTACCGAGTCACAGGACTGGGGACAGATGCTGATGCGGATGTACACACGCTGGGCCGAGAAGCGTGGCTTCAAGGTTGAGGTGCTGGATTATCTGGCAGGAGATGAGGCTGGAATCAAGAGTGTCACATTATCCATCAAGGGGCATAATGCTTATGGGTATCTGAAAGCCGAAAAGGGTGTCCACCGATTGGTGCGAATCTCACCTTTTGACTCCTCAGGACGCAGGCATACTTCCTTCGTATCCTGTGATGTGGTTCCTGAGATTGATGACACGATTGAATTGGATATTCGAACAGAAGATCTTAAGATCGATACGTATCGTGCGAGCGGTGCGGGTGGACAGCATATCAATACCACCGACTCAGCCGTACGGATCACTCACCTTCCAACTGGTGTGGTGGTAACGTGTCAGAATGAACGTTCACAGATCAAGAACCGTGAGCGGGCGATGACGATGCTTCGTTCCAAATTGTATGAACGTAAAATTGAAGAACAAAAACAGCATCTGGACGAAATCCGAGGAGAACAGTCGGATATTGCGTGGGGTAGCCAGATTCGCTCCTATGTATTCCATCCCTATAGTATGGTAAAGGATCACCGTACGAGCGTAGAGACGGGAAACACTGGTGCAGTAATGGATGGCGACCTCGATGGATTCATCGACGGTTATTTGCGCAGCCAGATTAAAGTAGAAACCGATTAATCAAAAGTTCCTGTATAGACCCGATACGTGTAGGCGTATGCTGGGTATATACAGGGGCTTTTTTTTGAGCATATATACAAAAAAGGAGAGCACGATGACATGCAGCAGCAACAGCATTTACACAATAACCGCAAGAAGAGGCTAACTACCCTCATTCCCCTGAACGGTCCATGGAGAAACGTCGTGGATACCGTATCCATCATATTAGGTTCGTTTTTGATTGCCGTGGCCTTTAATTTATTTTTACTTCCGAATCAGATTGCTTCAGGTGGGGTTTCCGGGTTATCAATATTAGGCAAACAATGGCTGGGGCTTGAGCCGGCATACACTCAGTGGGCTATTAATATTCCACTTCTGATCGCGGGTTTTCTCCTGATTGGCAAGCAGTATGGTATCCGTTCAGTGCTTGGCAGTATCGTTCTGCCTTTGTTCGTATTTCTCACGAAAGATTGGGCGATTCCAACAACGAATCCACTGCTCGGTTCACTCTATGGAGGAATTGGGGTTGGTCTCGGGATTGGGATTGTCTATCGGGGGAGAGGTTCAACAGGGGGCATGAGCATTCTTGCCAGGATTGTACAAAAATATAGTGGGCTAAGTTATTCTCTTTGCGTCGTGATGATGGATGCTACAGTTATTATTATGGCTGCCTTTGTACTGTCATTGGAACAGTCGCTTTTTGCTCTAATCGGGTTATACGTTACCGGAAAAGTCATTGATGCCGTCGAGATGGGGCTTGGTTACTCGAAGGTAGCTTACATTATATCCAACCAGACCGAACCGATTACGAAGGTGATTCTGGATGATCTGGATCGCGGACTGACGAAGCTGGAGGCAAAAGGTGGCTACACCGACGATCAGCGAACCGTTCTGATGGTGGTCGTTGGACAGAATGAGGTGCCGAGACTGAAAGCCTTGATACGGTCCGTTGACCCGGGGGCTTTTGTCATTATTAGCAATGCGCATGAAGTATTGGGTGAAGGTTTTAAGCGTGAGGAAGTGTGAGGTACAGCGAGTAGGCAATTTATAAATTAAACTTAACATTCACGTGATAACAGAGAGCAGTTTAAGCAGTTCGTTTAACTAACAAGAGTAAGCATATAAATCTAAAAAAAGCAGGTACTTCTCCACCAGACATGGCTGGAAAGGAAGTACTTGCTTTTTGTTTTGTCTTTTGAACGAAAATCACTGTACTACTTACTGTATATCTACTATCACTATTATATCTACAGAATCGGAGACAGCAGACGAGAAATCGCTTCTTTAAATTTGATCTTCACACTGCGTTTATTGTATTCATCAAGCGTCATCTCACGGGATACAAGAAGATCATGCTCAAACGTCTGCACAAGAGCAGTCGCAATTGCTTCGTCATACATAAATGCATTTACCTCAAAGTTCAGGCGGAAGCTGCGGTAATCAATATTAGCGGTTCCCACGGATGCGACCATACTGTCGATAATGAGCGTTTTGGCATGAATAAAGCCGTTATCGTATATAAATACAGTTGCCCCCACTTTTAACAACTCACCGATATAAGACAGCGTGGCCCAGTATACGAAGGCGTGATCCGGTTTATTGGGAATCATAATGCGAACATCAATCCCTGACAGGCACGCAAGACGAATGGCTTCGAATACACTGGCGTCCGGGATAAAATAAGGCGTCTGTATGAGAATGGAGTGTTTGGCACCATTGATCATTTTCAGATAACTGTTTTTGATGTGCTCTGTCTCAGCATCTGGTCCGCTGGATACAATCTGCATCGCAGTTGTTCCTGTCCCCTCAATATGAGGGAAATGCGCCGGAACATAAGGGGTATCATGCTGCTTGGACGCTTCATTCCAATCGAGAAGAAAACGGGTCTGAAGAGCATGAACAGCATTACCCTGAATACGCAAATGCGTATCGCGCCAGTATCCGAACTTGGAATTCAAGCCGAGATATTCATCCCCTACATTAAACCCGCCTGTATATCCAAGGTTACCGTCAATAATAACGATTTTACGATGATTTCGGTAATTCATACGTAGGTTAATCAGACTGAATTTGGATGGGAAAAAGACTTCAACCAAACCGCCTGCTTCGCGTAATTCTTTGAAAAATCGTTTGGATACCCGCCGCGAGCCCAGCGCGTCATACAGCAAACGAACTTTGACACCTTCCCGCGCTTTGCGGATGAGTGCATCCCGGATTCTTTTGCCGAGTCGGTCGCCCCTATAAATGTAATATTGCACATGAACATGATCTTGCGCTGCTTCGATATCATCGAGTAACCGCTGGAATTTGTCTGTCCCGTCGGTAATAATCTCGACCGCATTGTCCTCGGTCAACAAAGCATCGTTCTGCTTCAGGTTCATATAAATCATGTCCTGACTGCTCTCTGTCGCTTGATTACGGAATGGTGTTCGGTTGTCTTGCAGTTGTTCAAGCTGGGCGGCAATACGTTCTTCAAGCCCGAGCTTCTTGCGCTCTTTCCACTGGAAAAGCCGGTAGCGCGTCAGATTTTGCCCTGTTAATAGATAGAGTACAAACCCGAAAACCGGAATAAAGTTCAAGACGAGCAGCCAAGCCCAGGATGCACTTGCATCCTTTCGTTCGAAGAAAACGACCGCTGCTGCGAAAATAATATTCAGGCCCAGGAGTACAACAAGTAAAATGGATTCGATATGCACTGTAGTCCCCCATGTCTCATAATGACCATCATGAATCCATTCATAAACCCTTCCTCGTATAGATTGATTATGAAATAGACCCTGGTTGTAATGTTTCCTATAATACGTATTTTAGCAGAAGTATACGGGTTCGTCCGCAGATGTTGGAAAGATATGTTCAGGATACAACATTATCCGTGTTAAATTGATGGTAGAGTGTTGTATTTATATAACTAGAGTTGTATAATAATACACAAATATGCATAGAAGCGACGGAATTGCTGTATGAACGTCCCTTGAGGGCAGGAGAACAGTTATAAGTAGCGCATACAACAGGATTGGGGGAGCGAGAGTGAATAACAAATTAAAAGTGGCAATCGTCGGTTCCACCGGCTACGGCGGGGTGGAACTGATTCGTTTTTTCCAGAACCATCCGCAGGTAGAAATTACTTCGGTAATCTCTTCATCCAGCAGTGGTGAGTCCATCGCAGATGGATTCCCGCATTTGACGGACGTGATTCTGAGGCCACTCGACGGCGTAGATCCGGCTGAGATCGCAAGTCGTGCAGATCTGGTGTTCACAGCAACCCCGTCTGGTGTAAGTGCGAAGATCGTTCCAAGCCTGCTTGAAGAAGGTCTTAAGGTCATTGATCTCTCTGGAGATTTCAGACTCAAGGATGGAACGGTGTATGAAGAGTGGTATAAACATCCTGCACCATCTGCTTCATTGTTGGAACAAGCGGTATATGGCATGGCAGAGGTGTATGGAGACGAAGTGAAGGGCAAGAACTTTATTTCCAACCCAGGCTGCTACCCAACGGCGACGTTACTTGGATTAATTCCAGCTGTTGAGGCAGGATGGATTGATCCTACCAGTATCATTATTGATGCCAAATCCGGAGTATCGGGTGCGGGACGGGGAACAAGTCTGACGAATCATTATGCAGAAATGAATGAGAATTTCAAAGCATACAAACTCAATAAACATCAGCATATTCCCGAAATTGAGCAAGTGCTGGGCAATATCACTGGAACTCCAGTCACAGTAACATTCACAACGCAGCTGGTGCCAATGACGCGTGGGATCATGAGTACGATGTATGCCAATCTAATTGGCGAACACAGTGACCGTGAAATCGTTGATCTGTACCGCAAATATTATGAGAATCGTCCTTTTGTGCGTGTGCGTGAGCCGGGGATCTGGCCTTCAACGAAGGAAGTGTACGGATCGAACTATTGTGATATCGGATTTGCAGCTGATCCTCGTACAGGTCGTTTGACGATTATTTCGGTCATTGACAACCTGGTGAAAGGTGCATCCGGGCAAGCCATTCAAAATATGAACCTGATGATGGGATGGGAGGAGAACCTCGGGCTGAACATGACGCCGGTATATCCATAAGGGTTGAATTATTGGGGGAGCGTCCAGACGCAATTCCGAAACCATGTGGGGAAGACGGATCAGGCAAAGCAAGCGGACAATCGGCATGCAGCCGAACGCATAACGGGGGATAACATATGGAAACGAATGTGGAGCAAAAGGCTTTTACGATAGTTGAGAACGGAACGATTGTAACCCCGCGCGGGTTCAGTGCTGGCGGATTGCATTGTGGTTTGAAAAAAACATCTCGCAACGACATCGGAGCGATCCGCTGTGACGTACCGGCAACTGCAGCTGCGGTGTATACAACGAACGTATTCCAGGCCGCACCTTTGAAAGTCACGCGTGAGAGCTTGAGCAATGGATGCCTTCAGGCAGTCATCGTGAACAGCGGGAATGCCAATGCCTGTACCGGACAACAGGGGGAAGAGGATGCCTACGCCATGCGTACGGCGGCTGCACGTGAATTGGGCGTAGCGGAAGAGGATGTTGCTGTCGCTTCCACAGGTGTCATTGGTGAATTGCTGAAGATGGACGCTGTGCACTCGGGGATTAGCGGACTTCCGGCACGCTTGGGCAAGGAAGCAGGAGAAGCAGAGCATTTTTCCCAAGCTATTCTGACAACTGATCTGGTGAAAAAAGAAGCCTGCGTCGCCGTTGAGGTGAACGGCAAAACGATTACAATTGCAGGTGCTGCCAAAGGATCGGGGATGATTCATCCGAATATGGCGACCATGCTGGCCTTTATGACCTCGGACGCAGTCATTGGCGCAGAAGCGTTGCAGCGCCTATTGCGCCAGGCGACCAATCATACATTCAACATGATTACGGTAGATGGAGATACGAGCACGAACGACATGCTGGTGGCAATGTCCAGCGGTCTGGCAGACAACGAAGAGCTGACCACGGAGCATCCGGATTGGGAAGCTTTTGCTGCTGGATTTACCTATGTGTGCGAAGTACTCGCCAAAGCCATTGCGCGTGATGGTGAAGGAGCAACAAAACTGGTTGAGGTACAGGTAACAGGTGCGGTAAGTGATGAATCCGCGCAAGCCATTGCGAAGACTGTCATTGGATCGAGTCTCGTGAAATCCGCCATGTTTGGCGCGGATGCCAACTGGGGACGAATTATTGCAGCTGTAGGGCGCGCAGGACAGCCGGTGAACCCGGAGACGGTTGATATCCGTCTGGGAGACATTTCTGTACTTGCTCAATCACGTCCTGTTGTATTTGACGAAGAAGCGGCACTGGCCTACTTGCAGACCGATACCGTACGTATTGTAGTCGATCTGTACCACGGCGAGGGAACAGCCATCGCTTGGGGCTGTGACCTGACGTATGACTATGTACGAATTAACGCGGCATACCGCACGTAATTAATATTTTGAATTAATTTTATTGAAGCTAACAGCTTCCCTATAAGAAGCTGTTTCGTAAATATATAGAAAATGTATAAGGATTGAACTTTATGTGGTTGCTGATACCTGGCGAAGGCAGTGGAGAAGTCGGAATCGATTCTGTAGAAGCGTAGCGTTCGCCTTTGTCTCCGAGTTTTCCCCTTAGAGAAGGGGAATCCCAAAAACTTGGAGACAACAGCGATCGAAAGAACGATCCGGATTCGGAACGGTCAGCCAACGAATATCGCATTAAATAAGTGTTAAGCCCTTTAGAACTTTTTAAACGAAAGGAGTGCCCTCATGAATTCAACATTGCAAAATGAGAGTACCGGAGCTGAGGCAGGTGCCGAGAAGCAGACGTTTGTTATGAAATGCGGAGGCAGCACGCTGGCGGCGTTGCCTGACTCCTTTTTTGCAGATCTGCGTGACTTGCAGTCCCAGGGAACTCAGCCGGTCATCGTGCATGGCGGCGGCCCTGCAATCTCGGATAATTTAGCGAAGCTGGGCATTGAGACCGAGTTCGTGAACGGATTGCGGAAGACGACGGAACCCGTGCTGGACGTCGTGGAGATGGTTCTTGCAGGGAGTATTAACAAACAAATCGTACGTCTGATCCAACGTGTTGGTGGACGTGCGCTGGGTTTGTCGGGTGTAGACGGTGGTCTGATCCAGGCGAAACCGGTTAGCAACCATGCAGAGATTGGCTGGGTAGGTGACGTAACGGGCGTTAACGCGGAGATTATTCAAGGAATTGTAAATATGGGTTATATGCCAGTTATCGCGCCGGTTGGTGTAGATGCAACTGGTCAGCGCTATAACATCAACGCGGATACAGCCGCAGGTGCCGTAGCTTCCCATCTTGGAGTTAGCCGGATGATTGTAGTAACCGATGTCCCTGGCATCATGAAGACCGCAGGCGGCAAGAAAAAAGTATTGGCAACTGTCTCCGTACAGGAGATTGAGGATATGATTCAAACTGGAGAAATCTATGGCGGCATGATTCCAAAGGTGCGTGCAGCGATTGCTTGTATTCACGGCAAAGTGCGTGAGGTCGTAATCGTAGACGGCAGCGAACCACAGATCCTGAGCCGTGTGCTTGGCGGAGAAACGATCGGAACCCGAATTATGCGTATGCAATAATGCGAACTTGTGATAACCAGTGGAATCAACATTTTGTACATGAAGTTTTGTGAAGGGGTGCATAACACGATAACGAAGAGTGCAGAACCAATCTGAAGAAGCGAAGCGTGCGCCTTTATCCCCGGGATTTCTCCCGTTGAACAGGGAGTCAAAGAAATCTGGGGATAACAGCGATCGGAAGATGGTACTGCAATCGGAGGGTCTAGTGTTATGTTTTATTCACCTTATAAGTGTACTCATACAAAGGAATAGGAGTGTGATAGGTGATGGCAAAAGGCAATGAACAACCAGGTTCTGGCACAGCAGTAGCGGGCGTAGCGGCGACAGGTGCAGCGGCACAGACAGATAGCTCTCTTTTCCAAACGTATGCGCGTTATCCAATCAGCCTGGTCAAGGGTAAAGGCAGCTGGCTATGGGATGATCAGGGCAATCGTTATCTTGATTTCATGTGCGGGTTGGCTGTAACGAGTCTGGGCCATGCACCGGAGAAAGTCGGAGCCAAGCTGAAAGCGCAGATTGATGAGCTGTGGCATGTATCCAACCTGTTCCAGATTCCGGGTCAGGAAAAAGCAGCGGCTTTGTTGACAGCAAATACATGCGCAGACGCGGTGTTCTTTTGTAACAGTGGTGCAGAAGCGAATGAAGCGGCAATTAAACTGGCTCGTCGCTATCACCAGAAGGTAAAAGGCACAGGTCGGTACGAAGTTATTACATTTGCCCAATCCTTCCACGGACGGACACTCGCAACCTTGACAGCAACTGGGCAGGATAAGGTGAAAGAAGGATTTTTGCCATTGCCAGCCGGATTCGTAACGGTTCCTTTGCATGACACAGCGGCACTCGAAGCGGCGATCGGACCCAATACAGCAGCGATTATGCTGGAGATGGTGCAGGCCGAGGGTGGAGTACATCCGGTCAAACCGGAGTTTGTCCATCACGTTCGGAAAATGTGTGAAGAGCACGGACTGCTGTTGATCGTAGACGAGGTTCAGACAGGAATGGGACGTACAGGCAAACTGTTTGCGCACGAGCATTATGGCATTGAGCCGGACATTTTCACCGTAGCTAAAGGTATTGGTAGTGGATTCCCTGTAGGTGCGATGCTGGGTAAAGGTTATTTGAAAGATGCGTTTACTGCGGGCAGCCATGCAACGACTTTTGGCGGTACACCACTCGCTTCCTCGGTTGTCATTGCAACGATTGAAACGATGCTCGAAGATCAACTGCCAGAGCGTGCAGCTGAAATGGGCGAATACCTGATGAACTCTCTGCGGGAGCGTTTAGCTGGTAAGTCGTTTGTAAAAGAAGTTCGGGGTCTGGGTCTGCTTGTTGGGATCGAATGTGCTGAAGCGGTGGGAGACATCGTGCTCGCTGGTCAGAAGCGAGGCATTCTCTTTGTTTCCGCAGGACCGAATGTCATTCGTCTGCTTCCAAACTTGTATGTGAGCAAGGAAGAGATCGATGAGGCGGTATCCTTGGTAGCTACGTTAATTGAAGAGCATGTGGCGGCGAAGAACGCTTAATAAGACTTTATAGAACCTTTCTGACTCGGGGCCTTTACTGGCCTCGAAGCAGAACAAGATGATGAATCCCTGTAGCCGCGCGGTAAATTAGCAGAAGATGAAAGTGAGCAGCCGGATGGCAAGAGCTCAAGCTTCTACACTCTTCTGCCCATGCGGGTGCAGGGAACCGGAAATAAGGAGGACAAAATGAACATGACACAAACACAACAGACGGTGAAGGTCCAGAAGGTCGATCTTAGAGGTCGTGATTTTATTGAGTTTACAGATTATACAGCGGAGGAAATTCGCTATTTGCTGGACCTTGCGATTGAGATTAAAGGCAAACAAAAAAACGGCGTACCGTATCAGCCACTCCAAGGCAAAACGATCGGACTCATTTTTGAAAAATCATCTACGCGTACACGTGTATCCTTTGAAGTAGGCATGTTCCAACTAGGTGGTCACGCGCTCTTCTTGAGCAAAAACGATATTCAACTCGGTCGCGGCGAAACGACACATGATACAGCTAAAGTCTTGTCACGTTACCTGGATGGCATCATGATTCGGACCTTTGGACACCATAATGTGACTGAACTGGCACAACATGCAGATGTTCCAGTTATTAACGGCTTGAGTGATGCAGCGCATCCATGCCAGGTACTCGCAGACTTCCAAACCGTGCTGGAGCACAAAGGCAAGCTGGAAGGTCTGAAAATGGCTTATGTCGGAGACGGCAATAACATGGCCCATTCTCTGATGCTTGGTGCAGCGAAGATGGGTATGAATGTAGCAGTAGCGACTCCGGAAGGTTATGAGCCTGACAGCGCAGTGGTAGAGCAGGCGCGCAGCATTGCACAGGAGAGCGGCTCACAAGTGACTGTAACGTACAGTGCACAGGAAGCTGTGAAAGATGCAGATATCGTGTATACAGATGTATGGGCAAGCATGGGTTTTGAAGAAGAGCAGAAGGTTCGTGAACAAGCATTCGCCGCGTATCAGGTGGATGAGGAACTGATGAAAGGCGCGAAGCCGGATTATATGTTTCTGCACTGCCTGCCAGCTCACCGTGGAGAAGAAGTGAGTGCCGGAGTGATTGACGGTCCAAACTCCCTGATCTTTGATCAGGCGGAGAACCGGCTGCATGCGCAGAAAGCGTTAATGGCTGCGTTAATGAGCGAATAGACGCTGTTTGCCTGAATGGGTTGATTTTAGGCACAGATTTCGCGATGATAGATTAAGCAACTGAACTTGGGGAGGACCATTGAACATGGCTAAGGAAAAAATCGTACTCGCTTATTCTGGCGGGTTGGACACATCTGTAATTTTGAAATGGTTGAAAGAAACATATGATGCGGAGATTATCGCATTTACGGCAGATATCGGACAAAAGGATGAACTGGACGGCCTTGAGGAAAAAGCTCTCGCTACAGGCGCTTCCAAAGTGTACATCGACGATCTGCGCGACGAGTTCGCCAAAGATTTCATCTATCCAATGTTCCAGGCAGGTGCCCTTTATGAAGGACAATACCTGCTCGGTACAAGCATCGCACGTCCACTGATCGCTAAACGTATGGTCGATATCGCTCGTGCAGAAGGCGCTACTGCGATTGCTCACGGCGCTACGGGTAAAGGGAATGACCAGGTTCGTTTTGAGTTGAACGCAGCTGCGCTTACACCAGACATTCAAGTCATCGCACCTTGGCGTCTGGAAGAATTCCGCAACCAGTTCCCGGGACGTGCTGAGATGATTGCTTATGCTGAAGAACACGGCATTCCGGTAACGGCGTCGGCAGCTAAGCCGTACTCCACAGACCGTAACCTGCTGCATATCAGTTATGAGAGCGGTGTGCTTGAAGATCCTTGGTTCGATCCAAGTACGGACGAGAACAAAGACATGTTCCTGCTCAGCAGCGCACCTGAAGATGCACCGGATCAAGCGGAATATGTTGTACTTGATTTTGAACAAGGTAATTGTGTTGCACTGAATGGTGAGCGTTTAAGCCCACTGCAAGTGATGGAGCAACTGAACGAACTTGGTGGTAAACATGGTATCGGTCGTGTGGACATGGTTGAGAACCGCTTTGTCGGCATGAAGAGTCGTGGCGTATACGAGACACCGGGTGGAACTATTCTATTCACGGCACACCGCAAAATGGAATCCATCACGATGGACCGTGAAGTCATGAACCTGCGTGACAGTCTGATCACACGTTACAGCACACTCGTTTACAACGGCTTCTGGTTCGCACCGGAACGTCTGGCGCTGCAAGCACTGGTAACGGAAAGCCAGAAAAATGTAACAGGTACCGTTCGTGTGAAACTGTATAAAGGCAACATCATTGGCGCAGGTGTGAAAAGCCCTGTCAGCCTGTACAACCCGGACATTGCCACAATGGAAGCTGATCCTACACAAGCATACGATCAAGGGGATGCAACGGGCTTTATCCGCCTGAATGCATTGCGTTTGAAAGTAAACTCCGGTGTGGAGCAAAACAAAAACTAATTTCATCTGCATATAGAGCATCACGATTATAACTGACAAGGCGGGCCGTTCTTGCACATCTGGCAGGAGCGGCTTTGTCCATGAGCGAAAGGGGAGTACTCACTGTGAGCAAGCTGTGGGGAGGACGTTTTACCAAACAAACCAATCACCTGGTTGAGGAATACACAGCGTCAATCAATTTTGATAAAGCGTTGGCCGAGGAAGATATTCAAGGAAGTCTGGCTCATGTAACGATGCTGGGCAAATGCGGCATTCTTCCGGCAGAGGATGTAGAGACGATCAAGGAAGGTTTGATCACCGTTCTGCATAAAATCCGCGCAGGCGAAGTGGAATTCTCCGTATCGGATGAAGACATCCACATGAACATTGAGAAAAATCTGATCGATACCATCGGCCCTGTAGGTGGCAAATTACATACAGGACGCAGCCGGAATGATCAGGTAGCAACGGATATGCATTTGTACTTGCGTGAGCGCGTGGTTGGATTTGTTGGCATGCTGCACTCGTTGCAGGAAGCGCTGATCGGACAAGCCAAAGATAATCTCGATACGATCGTACCGGGATATACGCATCTTCAACGTGCACAACCGATTCTGTTCGCCCATCACCTGATGGCGTATGTATCCATGTTCCAACGGGATGCGGAGCGTCTTATGGACAGCTACAAACGCATTAACGTCTTGCCACTGGGTGCAGGTGCCCTTGCAGGCACAACGTTCCCGATTGATCGTCATTTTGTGGCGGAACAATTGGGCTTCGACGGTGTCTACGAGAACAGTCTGGACGCGGTCAGCGACCGTGACTTTATCGTGGAGTTCCTGGCAGCTGCATCGCTGATCATGACTCATTTATCCCGTCTGAGCGAAGAGTTGGTCCTGTGGAGCAGCACGGAGTTTGGTTTTGTTGAACTGGACGATGCATTCTGCACGGGCAGCAGCATTATGCCACAGAAGAAAAATCCGGACGTTCCTGAACTTGTTCGTGGTAAAACAGGACGTGTGTACGGCAACCTGATCGGTTTGCTGACCGTGCTGAAATCTCTGCCGCTTGCTTACAACAAGGACATGCAGGAAGACAAGGAAGGCATGTTTGACACTGTGGCGACGCTGGAGGGTGCACTTCAATTGTTCGCACCGATGATCGCAACGATGACGGTCAACAAAGGACGGATGCGTCAAGCGGTCAATCAGGATTTCTCAAACGCTACGGATATTGCGGACTTCCTCGTGGGCGAAGGTTTGCCGTTCCGCCAAGCGCATGAGGTTATCGGTAAAACCGTATTGTACTGTATCCAAAACGGCAAGTACCTGCTGGATCTGACAATTGATGAATTCCGTCAATTCTCTCCGCTATTCGATGAGCGTATTTACGATGTACTGCAACCGGAAGCGGTTGTAAATGCTCGTAACGTATACGGCGGAACAGCTTCGAACCAGGTAGCTGAGGCGATTGCACGTAGTGAGAAGGTGCTTGAAATGACAGAGCAATGGATTACCAATCGAGGTTAATGTCACATTTACTATAGTGAAAAAGAGTATGAAATGTAAAAGCAGGCCAGAGATTTATTCTCAAGGGCCTGCTTTTTGTATATTACAGAGATCAGAAGCTTGTTCTGGTCATTGGAGTGCTAGTGTAAATATTCATTAGTTGAACTTATAAAACTTATATAGTTATTCCCTGTACATATCCATGTAAAATGCAGTTGTTGCTACATTTAAATTTCTCGACTAGACGCGTTTAGGTAAAGGCAACCATTTCAATACATTCTGAATCTTCTTGTCCCAATAGCCCCACTCATGTTCACCGGGTTCCTCCTCATAGGTCAATTGGAGATCAGTCTGGGAACAGGCTTCACGGAAGGACTGGTTCTGCTCATACAGGAAGTCTTCCGTACCACAGCATTGATAGAGCAATGGCCTAGGTCCACTGCTCGCTTGGTTCTCCTTCAGTAGTTGCAGCAGATCGTTCTCCGAGCCTGCAATCTTCGGCCCAAAGATACGTTCCATTTCGGCCCGCCAGAGTGGGCTGGAATTCATATTATCCAAATGCGCTACCATGTCGAGCGCTCCCGACAAACTTGCCGCGGCAGCGTATTGATCCGGTTTCCGAAGCGCAAGCTTGAATGCCCCGTAGCCACCCATGGACAATCCGGCAACATAGTTGTCTTCACGTTGGTGAGATAGCGGGAAGAAGGAACGAGCGAGTGCAGGCAGCTCTTCGCTAATGAATGTCCAATAACGTCCACCTTCAGCCATATCCGTATAGAAGCTGCGATGAACCTGAGGCATCACAACGGCAATACCAAGGTCGGCAACATATCGTTCGATGGATGTACGGCGCAGCCAGATGGAGTCATCGTCCGATAGACCGTGCAGCAGATACAGTGTGGGATGCAGTCCTTGGCCCGCTACGCTCTCCATACCAATCTGATTTTGGGTTTGTTGTGGCAGAATAACATGCATGCTGGTGCTTAGACCAAGCGTGTCCGAGTAAAAATTACATTGAATAAGTGCCATGTGTTAAAGTAACCCCTTTCATAATTCATTGATGAAGGTTCTGAATTGAAACGAGAGGATGGGTCTGGAGTGGAAATGGCTCCAAAGTATCTGTAGTAAACAGGTTATACGTAAATCTCTTTCGACGCAATAACAAGATCCACTGTAGGAACAAAGAAAATAAGCGCTTCCAAAAGCATATGGATTTTTATGTGGGAGCAGTAGATATGAACAAAAATCGGAGATTCCATTCACCATGTTGTTCGCTCTCTTTACAGCGTAACAATGTTATGTTACACTGTTTTCAACGTAAAGGGGGACCATATATGACGGATGATTTGATCTCCAAAAAAGAATTGCTGGACCTGACGGGCATCTCCTATGGCCAGTTATACCGCTGGAAGCGGAAGAATCTCATTCCAGAGGAATGGTTTATTCGGAAGTCGTCCTATACCGGACAAGAGACTTTTTTTCCAAAGCAACAGATATTACTGCGGATTGACAAGATTCTCAATATGAAGGACGGATTGTCGCTGGATGAACTGGCAGACGTGTTTTCACCAACTTTGGGTGAAGTGGAAATGTCCGCTGAGCAGCTATTGGAGCGAAACATTGTTTCGAACATTTCGCTCGAGCTGTTGAATGAAGCAGGCCGGGAGCGGCCGTTGTATGCATTGGATCAGATCATGATGCTCTATGTCCTTGACAAGCTGCTAATGAGCGGGGATATTACCCGCCAGGAGGGTACGCTGCTCATCGACGTCATGTCGGAGCATTATTATCGTTTCACAGGCAAACCAAGCGAGCTGGTTCTTATTCGCAAGATGGGTGTCCCTTTATTCATGCTGGTAACGGCAGGGACGGAGCTTTATTTTGACAATGGTGTGAAGGTTGTTCTTAGACAGCCCATGGGAACGTTTATGGAAGAGCTAAAACTCAAATTGGGATAAGGAGTGGGTCATATATGGAGGAACGTAATTTGTGCAATGATCTGAACGTAGCAGGCTTGAGCCAAACGGCAGGTGGGGAATTTCACCGGGTATCCATTGATGGCATGGCTAAGGTAAACGGTAACCTGGACTGTACCTCCCTTAATGTGAATGGAACATTGAAGATGCATGGAGCTTTGAGTGCAGAAAGTGCAACGATTAACGGCATGTGCACGCTGAATGGCCCTTTGAACAGTTCTCGTGTTCGTGTGGATGGCTTGACTACGATTAATGGAGACCTCCATAGCCCTGAGCTTGAAGTTAACGGAAAATGTACCGTACGCGGACGAGTGAATGGGGAACGAATCGATATTGGCGGCGTGATTGATATTGAAGGTGACGTACAATGTGAGTCCCTGAACGTTCAGGGAAATATTAAAATCAGTGGCTTCCTGAATGCGGGAACGGTAGAGATCAGGCTGCATACATCCTCTTCGGCCAAAGAGATTGGTGGCGAGCGCATTGATATCCGTCGTAAGGAACAGACTGGTTTTTGGAAAAGTATTGGACTGGGCGGTACACCCTCATTTAAGACATCCTTAATTGAGGGGGATGAAATCGTGCTGGAAGATACCGAGGCAGACATTGTTCGTGGCAACAAGGTTCATATCGGTCGCGGATGTAACATCAGTGTGGTCGAATATTCGGGTGAACTAGAGGTTGATCCAGATGCCAAGGTGGGCAGCAGTCAGCGAATTTAATTTTGATTTGGAGTGAAAGGGATGTGACCGACATGAATAATAATTTTGCTAGTTCAATGGATAAAAAACATGACATTAGCATCATCGGCGACGGCAGTTCTTCTGGTGGTGTATACGGAAAGGTCAAGGTAGTGGGGGATTCCTCGTTTACTGATAATCTGATCTGTGATCAATTCAAATGTACCGGCACATCGGTCATACACGGGTCTCTTGAATCGACCGATATCAAAATTACGGGAACCCTTTCCCTGAAAGACCAGGCTGCTGCTGATAATGAAGATCAGGAGGGGCATTATGCTTCTAACTTGTATGCAAAAGCTGAACATATGAAAGTGGTAGGGGAGCTTCATGTATCAGGCGATTGTCAGGTGGAGGATATGAAGCTGAACGGCCGTTTTACGATAGCGGGTATGCTCAGCGCTGAACAAATGACACTCAAAATCATGGGTCCATCCGAGGTCAGGGAAATGGGCGGATCCATCATTTCAGTGAAGAGCGGCAAGGGCAAACTGTTCGAAGGTCTATTTTCGGGGCAGAAGTCGGTACTTAAGGCAGGGATGATCGAAGGCGACGATATCGAATTGGAGTATACAGAGGCAGAAGTTGTTCGAGGGGATAAAATAAAAATTGGCCCCGGCTGCCGGATCGGCACGGTGGAATACCGCTCTTCTCTGCAAATTCATCCGCTATCGGAAGTTTTGGTGCAAAGCAATCGGTCCTTGGACTGATTATCCACCGTAACTTTTCGGATATACTAATTCAGTCATATGAATCGGTTGTGAATGGGAGAGATTGAGTAGAATGGCTACACGTAAAAATAATATTGGATTGGTGCTGGCAGGGCTGCTGCTGAGCATACTGATGGCTTCGATGGACAATACCATCGTGGCAACAGCTATGGGCGACATTGTCGGGAAGCTGGGTGGGCTCGACAAGTTCGTATGGGTTACTTCTGCGTATATGGTAGCCGAGATGGCGGGTATGCCAATCTTCGGTAAGTTATCCGACATGTATGGAAGGAAGAAGTTTTTTGTTTTCGGAATACTGGTATTTATGCTTGGCTCCGCATTATGTGGAACGGCAACAACAATCGTCGAGCTGACGATGTACAGAGCTATTCAAGGTATTGGTGCAGGTGCACTGGTGCCGATTGCCTTTACGATTATGTTTGATGTGGTCGCACCAGAATCACGAGGCAAATTGGGCGGTTTGTTTGGAGCTGTGTTCGGCTTGTCCAGCGTATTTGGCCCACTGCTGGGTGCTTACATTACGCAGTATGCGACATGGGAATGGGTATTTTATATCAACCTGCCGCTTGGTCTGATCGCGTTTGTGTTTATTGCATTCTTCTATAAGGAATCGCATCAGCATCAATCCCAACAGATTGACTGGCTGGGTGCAATCACACTGATTGGTGCGGTGGTCTGTCTCATCTTCGGGCTTGAACTGGGTGGCAAAACGTATGCTTGGGGCTCGTGGCAGATCCTCGGTTTGTTTGCCGGATTCGTGGTGCTTGCACTGCTATTCCTGTTTGCAGAAACGAGAGCCAAGGAACCCATCATCTCGTTCGGCATGTTCCGCAACCGGGTGTACTGGTCCAGTAACGTCATTGGCATGTTCAGTGGTGCGGCGTTTATTACCGCATCCGTGTACATTCCGATCTTCATTCAGGGTGTTCTTGGTGGCAAGGCGACCAACTCTGGTCTCGTGCTGTTGCCAATGATGCTTGGATCCGTTGTGACGGCGTCCTTGGGTGGGGTCCTGATGACCAAAATCAAATATCGCAGCATTATGATTCCTACGCTGGCCTTGCTGGTGGTTGGTCTTGGCTTGCTGACAACGCTGGATGAAAGTTCATCTTTATGGACGATACGTATATATATGGTGATGGTTGGTCTTGGTGTCGGAGCTTCATTCTCGGTACTCAGCAATGCAGCCATGAACGCGTTTGAACCGCAAAGACGCGGAGCAGCGAGCTCCACACTTAACTTCCTGCGTTCGCTGGGGATGACGATGGGCATTACGATCTTTGGTATCGTGCAAAGCCAAGTATTTACACGCAAAATGAATGATGCCCTCGCCGGATCAGCGGCGGAAGCGGGTGGAACGGGTGCTCCTGCAGGCGGCGTGCCTCAGGGAGTGAATCTGAGCGATCCACATGCGTTGCTGTCGCCAGAGCTGAGAAAGGCGATTCCGCCTCAGGTGCTGGACGCCATTACGCACGCGCTGTCATCATCCATCGTGCAGCTCTTTGCCTGGGCTGCGATCCCGGCTGCACTGGCGTTGATTGCTGCATTCTTCATGGGTAAGGAGAAGATGGTTATAGGTGAAGAGCAGGGAGAGTACACAGGCGGACATTAAAAAGTTCTCGTCTGATCCATACACAATATGAATCTGTAGAACAATCTATAGAACTAATTAAGACACATCTCTTAGGAGCCCCAGTATGGGGAACGGGAGATGTGTCTTTTTCTGTTTGTTATTATTTTGCTGAGTTGGACCTATCCATGTGTATGTGTGGTGGCACTCCAGTGGAAGAAAGTTTAAGGCTGCTTCGTGTCGCTAATCCCATCCTCTACAACAGAAGGCTCCTTGGGATCAGGGAGGTTGGCATGACCAGAGCGGGCAATCAGGCGATTCTGTGCTTTGTACGTGTCACGTGTAATGGTCTTAGATTCGACGATTTTGCCATCCACCCTTTTGGTGCGCATTGTCTCCACAATATATCCGGGCTGACCATTCTGGAGCACCTGCTGGGCACCGTCAGGCAGCACATTGCTCGATACATATTTCACGGGAACACTTAACGTCTCAATCGTACGGGATTCCAGTGCATAACTGACGTTTTCCGGGAAGGTGCCGAAAAATTTAACTGTTAACCTTCCACCCTCCACTTTGGCATGAATGAGCAGGGACTTGCCGGTATTGTTTTTGAACCGAAAATTGATTGAACCTGAGGCGAACGTGGCATCCAGCCCCTTTGGCAAATATTTGACGGGCAGGGAGTGATTGCGACGCTCTACAATGTCCAGTCCGGTTAAGAGAGCTGCGTTATAGACTGTACTCGATACCTGGCAGATGCCGCCCCCAATGCCAGGGGTCAGCTGCCCGTTTACGATGACCGGGGCTTCCCGGAAACCGTATTCTTTTTCGGCTTTACGGATGACCTTCTCATAATCAAATGTACCATTTGGCGGTAAAATCAAGCCGTTAACCGCTTGCGCTGCTGCGCTGACGTTATGTATCCGGCCTTCACTACTGTTTCCGAGGCTAGTGGAGAACTGAATGATTTTTCGATCAATTCCCTCCTGGCGCAGCGATTTAAGGGTCACTTCAGGTTGCAGCGTATAAAGTGGCAGCTGAATCAGTAGAGGGTTCGGCTTCACATCATGATCCAGTGCAGCGAAATCCCGGTGCAGTTTAGCCTGCATCAGGTTTGCGAGTTCATCCCAGGCGATCCTGCGGACGCCTTTTTCAGGGATGTATTGAACTTTGTCACTTGCGGTAATGCGGCGGACAGCGTCCGCAGGTGAACCGAAGGTTTCCTTTTCCCAGGCAGGATTAAGTTGTTCTTGCAGTGATTTTGAATTATACGTCAGCTTCAGGGACCATTCCTTGGTGAAATGATATCGGGCGTAAGCTCGCTCCCACAGATTGCCTTCGTCCAGCTGCTGTACGGCAGCCCGGAAGTCGTCAGCGCTGTAATTTGCACCCGTCTGGGCGGCGGTGAACGTCATCGTTTTGGCTGCCGGATCCTCCACCTTAAGAGTGACTGGCCACTCTTTCAGTTGTTTCAATCGCGCATCCAGTGCTTGCTGCACCTCCTTGCGATTCATTCCTTCCAACGACCATTCCCCAACACGCACATCTTTCGGTAGAGCAGGCTGGTTCACGTACATATACAGCAATCCATAGGACGCGGAACCGATCAAGAGGATAGAGAACAGAATAATGACCGTCAAATGTATTTTTTTCATATCCGTACACTCCTTTGTACTTCTGTTGTTCCGCAATTCGTAACACTTTCCATATATATGATCCTATGATGGAAAACTTTCGGGTACTCAATAGGTAACAAATTTGTTACAATAAAACTCATATGAATCCAAGCTTCACCATCAAAAACAGGGCGAAATGGATTTCTCCTGATGAAATTCAGGTCTTTTTAAAGGAAATGCCGGGATTGTGTCGAAATGATAATGGCTAACTATGCAACGGGAAGTGATGATGTGATAGAAATGCAGGACGTGTGGAAGACCTACGCCAATGGTACCCACGCATTACAAGGGGTGTCGGTGAAGATCGACCGCAATGAATTTGTCTATATCGTCGGTCCGTCCGGCGCAGGCAAATCGACATTTATGAAATTGATGTACCGTGAAGAAGTTCCGACCAAAGGACAAATATCCATTAACGGATTTAATATCGGGAAGTTAAAGCCACGCAAAATTCCTTATGTACGCCGGAATATCGGCGTTGTGTTCCAGGATTTCAGATTGCTGCCACGCATGACCGCATTTGAGAATGTGGCATTTGCCATGGAAGTTATCGAAGCGCCGAAGCGTCACATCAAGAAGCGAGTGATGGAAGTGCTTGATCTGGTAGGACTGCGCAGCAAGGCGAACCGTGAACCTTCGCAGTTATCGGGTGGGGAACAGCAGCGTATTGCCATCGCGCGTGCTATTGTGAACAATCCGTCTGTTATTATCGCGGACGAGCCTACGGGGAACCTTGATCCGGAGACGTCATGGGGCATTATGCAGCTGCTGGATGAAATTAATTTTCGCGGGACAACCATTGTGATGGCGACCCATAACAAAGATATCGTTAATACGATGCGTAAACGGGTTATTGCGATTGAACGCGGACAGATTGTACGGGATCAGATGAGAGGGGAATACGGTTATGAATTTTAGTACTCTCTTGCGCCATTTGCGGGAGGGATTCAAAAATGTATTCCGCAACGGCTGGATGTCCGTAGCCTCCATCATGTCCATTATCGTGTCACTGCTTATTCTGGGTGTGTTCATGCTGCTGGTGCTTAACGTGAATTCCATGGCCAACCAGGTGGACAGCCAGGTCGAGATCAGTACGTATCTCGAACTGAACGTGGATGAGAACCTGCGTAACACGCTGGAGCAGGAAATCAGTGCCATGCCTGAAGTCAGTGAAATTCGTTTTGTCTCCAAAGAAGAAGGACTCAAGGAGTTCCGTGAACGTCTGGGAGCAAGTGCAGACAACGTGCTGAGCGGTTTCGATGTGGATAACAATCCACTGCCGGAGACGATTGAAGTAGAGGTCATTGAACCGGAAACCGTCACTTTTGTGGCGCAAAAAATCGAAGCATTGAACGATACACACCCGGAGAAGCCGATCATGAAAGTGAACTACGGCAAAGAAACGGTGGAAGTGTTGTTCAAATTTACGAAACTTGTTCGGAATATCGGATTTATTTTTGTCGGGGGACTGGGTTTGATGTCCATGTTCCTGATCTCGAATACGATTCGCGTAACGATTCTGGCCCGGCGCCGGGAGATTGGTATTATGAAACTGGTTGGAGCCACCAACACGTTCATTCGCTGGCCTTTCTTTGTTGAAGGGGCATTGATTGGATTGATCGGTTCGGCGATTACGGTAGCGGTACTGTTCTTCGGCTACAGCCGACTGATGGCAACAATTGGTCAGGATGTATTCATGCAGATGCTTAATCTGATTCCACTCGGCGATATTTGGCTGCTGTTTGGAACACTCTTGATTGGACTTGGTGTGCTGGTTGGTATTTTGGGAAGTACATTGTCCATACGCAAGTCTCTTAACGTTTAATCGAAAAAGAATGGCAAAGCAGGTTCACTACTGAACGCTGTTTGACGATATGTAGTAAAGACGGAGTCTTTAAGTGTAAAGAAAGCAAAGAACATGCTGTTCACCACCTGTGCAGGTTGCTTTCTTGTGAAATCATAGGATGGGGGATCACATTTTGAAAAAAACAGCTTCGCTGCTGGCTTTAACGTTATTGGCCAGTTTGACGCTTCAACCTTCTGACGGATATGCCAAGAGTAGCATTAGCGACATTGATCAGCAGATTCAGCAACTGGAGAGCAAGGCGGCTTCGGCCAAAAAGGAGCAGCAAAAGGCTGCCAGCAACAAAAAGGAAGCCCAGCATTACAAGAACAAGACCAATGCTTATTTGAAAGTCGTCATGGAGCAGATCAATGTGGTTAGTGATGAGCTGGCAAACGTATCCTTGCAGATTGAAAATACGGAAGAGGATCTCCGGACAACGAAAAAAGATCTGCAAGCCGCAGAAGAACGTATCGTTGCAAGAGAGAAATTGCTTGAATCTCGTGTACGGCTGATGTATACAGACGGTGCCGTTTCATATCTCGATGTGTTGTTAACTTCAACAAGCTTCTCTGATTTCCTGACTCGTGCCGATTCACTAAAAACGATTGTGGATCAGGATCAGCATCTGCTGGATGAACACAAAAAGGACAAGCAGCTCGTCGTGGACAAAAAGGCAGAGCTGGACGTGCAATATGCAGAAGCTAAGAGTCTATATGCGCAGAAGAAACAGCGCAAGTCCCAATTGAACGAGAAGGAACAGGAGAAGCAAGTGCTTCTCGCTTCCTATGATGCTAAAATTGAAGAATCGGAAGAGCTGACGCAGGAACAGGAAGACGTATTGATGCAGATTGCAAGCAAACGTTCAGCACTTCTGCAAGAAAAAAATAAATTGCGTGAGCAGCAAGCGGCCGCGGCCGCCAAAGCAAAAGCAGCAGCAGCTGCACGTGCGGCGGCAGCAGCGAAGGCGCCGACCAGGGTAAGCACAGGCAGCAGTGAGACCAGTGAGACCACGTATTCAGCTGGTAATGGCATTTTCTCCAAACCCGTATCCGGTGGACGTATTTCTTCTCCATTCGGTCGCCGTACACACCCTATTACGGGGGAAGTGGGAAAAATGCATAATGGTGTTGATTTCGCTGTTCCTGTGGGTACCTCAGTTCATGCTGCATCAGGCGGTATCGTAATCATGGCTGAGTGGTACACTGGATATGGCTATACCGTTATTGTAGACCATGGTGGCGGTCTTTGGACATTGTATGGTCACCTGCGTGAAGGCGGATTTAAGGTGAGCAAGGGAGATACGGTCAGCAAAGGCGATCTTATTGCCGAATCAGGAAATACAGGCAACTCTACGGGACCTCACTTGCACTTTGAAGTTCGGGATAATGGTACGGCAGTCAACCCAATGAATTATCTATAATAGATGGATTGCAAGGGAATGGAATAAACATATTCCGTACAAGCTAGGCATATACTAAGCTGGCATGTTCAGGGAATGTTTCACGGAACAATTGAATTTGACACGCTTCAATACTAAAGGCGGTGACAAACGGATGATGAAGAAAAGATCGGCCCTGCTGCTTGTCATTGTAGCCCTTCTTGGAGGTAGCCTGCTTACGCTGGTGCTAATGAGTTCCCCAGGCCTGGCAAAGACGGCACCGGGCGAAGGATTGCTTGCCAGTGTAACTGGCACGGCACAGCAGAAGAACGATTTAAAGAAGATTGAAACCGCGATGGATTTGATCTCAAGCAACTATTATAAAGACGTGGATCGAACCAAACTCATTGATGGTGCGATCAACGGCATGATGGAATCCCTTGGTGATCCGTACTCCAACTATATGGGACAGGAAACAGCAGCCCAGTTCGAGGAGTCGATTGAAGGTTCGTTTACCGGAATCGGTGCAGAGGTATCCTCTCAAGACGGGAATGTCGTCGTGGTATCGCCGATCAAAGGATCACCTGCCGAAAAAGCGGGTATTCGTGCGAAAGACATGATCATGTCCGTGAATGGTGAATCCCTGCAAGGTTTGGAACTGAACAAAGCCGTTAACAAAATCAGAGGTCCAAAAGGCAGTGAAGCGAAGGTGCAGGTTAAACGTGCCGGATCTTCCGAGCTAATTGAATTTGTCATCGTGCGTGCTGATATTGATTTGGAAACGGTGTACGCCCACATGGAGGATAACGGAGTTGGTGTGATTAGCATCACTCAATTCTCGCTGAATACTGGCGAACGCTTTAAGGAAGAACTGGCGAAGCTGGAGAAGCAGAACATGAAGGGCCTGATCATTGATGTACGGAATGACCCGGGTGGTGTTTTGCAGGTCGTTATTGATATTGCAGAACAATTTGTTCCCAAAGGCAAGGTTATTGTTCAAGTCGAAGATAAGAACGGTAAAAAGGAACAAAGCAAATCAAACGGATCAGGTAAATCCTATCCAATTACGGTTTTGATGAACAAGGGCAGCGCGAGTGCGTCAGAAATTTTGGCTGGTGCATTGCAACAGTCGGCAGGCGCAACGTTGGTTGGAGAAAACTCCTTTGGTAAAGGAACCGTACAGACAAGTTATGATAAGCAGATGGGTGATGGCAGCTTGCTGAAAATCACCATCGCGAAATGGCTGACTCCGAATGGAGACTGGATTCATGAAAAAGGCATCAAACCGGATATTGCGGTGAACCAGCCGGATTACTTCTCGGTGGCACCAATTAATAAAGAAAAATTACCTTTGAAATACGACAGCAATAGCACGGATGTGAAAAGTGCGCAGACGATGCTGAGAGGACTTGACTTCAATCCGGATCGTGTGGACGGATACTATGACCAGAAGACAGAAGAAGCGGTCAAAGCATTCCAGAAACAAAAAGGCATTCAGGCAACAGGCCAGATTGACGAGAAAACCGCGGAATCACTGGAAGCGGCTCTGATTGAACGCATTGCCAATCCTCAATATGATGCACAGCTGAAGCGCGCGATTGAAAATGTCTCAAAGGATATTTCATCCGCTGTGTCGAAACCATAAAGAAGGCTGATTTTCAGCCTTCTTTTTTTCTGAACCGGCTGAAAGAGAGGAGTGACCATCCACAATGGAATGGGCTTGGCCATGGTTAACTACATTAGGGGAAGCATTGTTGCAGTTGTTTATTCAGCCGTTTTATTATATTGCGGTAATCTTGATTGCGCTCGTTTATCATCGACAACTATTGCAGGAACGTAAATTGTTTCACGTTCGTCTGCAAAGCTCGATAACACAGACCATTCGTGCAGTGCTCGGAGGTATTCTGATCGGTGTAATGGTCTCCATCGTGTCGCTGTTTCTCGGGGCACATCTTACACTGGGCAGTCTGATCTGTATATGGGCAGCAACGTTATTTCTGGCCTTATTCCGTATCCGATACTTATGTTTTGCTTATGCTGCAGGTTTGCTCGGTGTGTTGCAGTTTGGTTTAAATATGGCTTCGGGCTGGCAGCCCGAAGGATGGATAGGAACGGTCACAGAAGCCTTACGTGCACTGGATATGCCTGCACTTCTTGTGCTCGCAGCAGTATTACATATCGGTGAAGCACTGATGGTACGTATGCAAGGGGTATCTATGGCATCGCCGCTTCTCTTCGAAGGTAAACGCGGCAAGCTTGTCGGAGGGTACCAGCTGCAGCATTTCTGGCCGATTCCGTTACTGATTCTTGTTCCAGTTACGGGCGGGGCAGCATTACCATGGACCGCCTTAATCAGCGGAGGAAATGGCTACATGCTGGTTGCAATGCCGATTATGCTTGGATTCGGAGAGGTTACTCAAAGTATGCTCCCGGGGAGAAAAGTCCAGATTTCTGCAAAGCGATTGCTGTTATATGGGACAGGGCTGCTTGTGCTCAGCCTTCTGGCTGCGTGGTGGTCTCCACTCATGATTGTCGCAGCCTTGGCTGCTTTCATCGGACATGAGTTCCTGGTTTGGTATAGTGGCTTCGAAGAACAAAACCGCAGCCCGCTGTTTGTTCACCCTGAGCACGGCTTGAAGGTGCTGGGTGTCATTCCCGATAGTCCTGCGGAAGACCTGGGGATTGAAGCAGGGGAGACCCTGTACAAGGTGAATGGCGTGCTGGTACATTCGCCTGAGCAATTACATCGCGCCTTGCGCATGAATCCGGCTTTTTGCAAGCTGGAGGTACGCAATCATCAGGGAGAGAGCAAGTTCATGCAACGAGCGATCTATGAAGGCGAGCATCATCAACTTGGCGTCCTCATGGCTCCGGACAATCATGAAGCCTGGGCGCTCCGGTTGCGTCCGCTAACCCTGTTTCATATTGTAACTCTCAAATTGTTTGCAAGACGTCGGAAAGACAAGCATGAGGTTGAAGCTCCACTGGCACTGCCGCCAGCTCCTGTGGGAGAGCAAAGGTCGATAGAGATGTAATAATTAAAGGGTATTTTCTCCGCCTAATCAGGCAGGGGAGATACCCTTTTTGCTACTTATTTTTCAACATGAAAATGGCGATTTGTGTCCGATCTCGCAAACTAAGCTTGCCGAGAATATCAGTAACATAGTTTTTGACCGTACCTTCGCTCAGAAATAGCTTTGCAGCGATTTCTTTATTGGACAGTCCTTCCGAGATAGCCTCTGCAACAGCCAGTTCCATACGAGTTAGGCCGTAAGAGTCAATGTGTTCATGGGTCTGAGCCGCTGCAGCAGGGCGGAGCAGAGTCGCTAGCTTACGAGCAATATCAGGATGAATCAACATATCCCCGTTATGTACAGTCTTGATGCCTTGAATGATTCGGTCAGGTGGCACATTTTTGAGCAAATAACCGCTGGCCCCGTTTTGCAAAGCCTGAATAATATACTCATCATCGTCAAACGTGGTAAGCATCAGTACACGCACGTCAGGGAAGCGTGTCTTAACGATTCGGGTACCTCCGACTCCGTCACCATCGGGCATGCGAATATCCATAAGTACAACGTCGGCAGGTGTTCCTGACTCCAGCAGTTCGAGAGCTTCACGTCCGTTTGAAGCTGTACCTGTAACGCTAATACCGGGATCGAGTCCAAGCAGGACTTTAAGACTTTCACGGATAAAGGAATCATCATCCGCAAGGATCAGCCGAATGGACTGAGGTTGGACAGAATGGCTTGAGTTATTTAATTCATTCAGGTCAGACATGAGCAAATCACTTCCTTTTTCAGATCAGTTCAGCTTTGTTCGTTATGGGCAGACGTGTAATCACCGTATAGGGATAGTCCGACTTGATTTCCAGTTTCCCTCCAATCAACTGTGTGCGTAGACGCATTCCTTCAAGCCCCATACCGAGCTCTGTAAACGCTGCTTTTACACTCGGGTTAGCACGAGATCCTTCATTGCTTCCTTTTGTTTGTTCCTTCGCGGAAAGGGGATGTCCCTTCCCATCATTGCTGATAGACATACAGATCTCTCTTTCTCCAAATTCCAGTTCCACCGTAATCGTAGTGGCATTTCCATGACGGAGGGCATTGGTCAGGGCCTCTTTAGCATTTTTGTACAAGACGATCTGTATGCTGGGATAGAGTACATGTGAATGCCCACGCACTTCGTAACGCGTCTTCACACCCGTTTCCCGGCCAACGTCTTCCAGCAGACGATCTAGTGCGTAGGCATCGGATATATAAGAGTTTGGCCGCAATTTGTGGAGCGTGGTTCGCATGTCATCCATACTGGCGGCCAATTGATCCCGAATCTGTCTCACCATTTCCGTGCCCTGTTCCGGATGTATAGGGAGGGTCAGGAGGGCTGCGTCAGACATCATTTTGGTGCGAATCAGGCGGTGACCAATATCATCATGAAGCTGCCGGGATATTCGGGTACGCTCCTCAACCTGTGCAGCTCCTTCAAGTTGCTTCGTGAATTGCAGCAATTGCTCTCGTGCGTCCTGAAGCTCGTAATGTTTACTGCGCAGCTCATCATACACCTGTTCAAGCTGTCCCCGGCTGCTCGCAGTTCTAGACCCCTGCCAAGAGAGTGTTGCGGTGATGAGCAGGAGCAAGTTACCTGCAACCCGAGCCATTGTCTCTTGGGTGAAGGTAAACGGAATGGCAGTGTTTGTGTGAAGTATGAGCCATGCATGAAGGCCCTGTGGTGGGGCGTAATACCAATGTAACGCGATATTGCTGGCGATAAGCTGAATTGCGAGCATTAACCAGCGCTGGGCCCCATCCAGTCTGTACATGTACACATAAAGCGCAGATAAGGAGAGGAAAAACATAAATGGGCCATATAGAGCGATCAGCCAGCAGCTGAAAAGGATTTCGGCCACAAGAAGCAAACGCTGCATACCTGAACGAGTGAAGTCTTTCCACACCGCGAGTCCAAGTGCAATGATAATATACAGCGTATAGCTATCTTCTTGTTCCAGGGGCAGCATTAGAATGTACAGGACCGAGGGAACTAGAAGTAAACCGTACTGCAACAACCGCATCGGCATATGTCAGAGACATCCTTTATTTTAGAAGTGAAGGTATACCTTCCGGTAATCTATGTCGATTATATCATAGGCAGTTTCCCCGTCCGAAGATGACTTAAGTCACCTTTGTTTCATGACCTTTCGTACCTTCGCAGGAGATCACAATTCGTTACAATACAGATATATAATCCAATGGCAGGAAGCTGGACGGAAGAGGAGTGTATAATCTATGGCTATGCTTGAAGTGGACCATGTAGTAAAACGATACGGCAGCAAGCTCTCGGTGGATCATTTGAATCTGAGTGTCGGTAAAGGTGAAATTTTTGGATTGCTTGGACCGAATGGAGCAGGGAAAAGTACCACTATTAGCATGATTGCCGGTCTTTTAAAGATTGATCAAGGTGAAATTCGGTTGGATGGCATATCGGTCAAGGAACGGCCGCTTGAAGTGAAACGCAAAATCGGGCTGGTACCACAGGATCTGGCTTTATACGAAACGATGACCGCTGCGGAGAATGTAACTTTTTTTGCCCGGTTGTACGGACTTCGTGGAAAGATGCTTAAAGAAAGAGTGCAGGAATCCCTCGAATTTGTAGGTTTGCAGGACAAAGCGAAGGATGCCCCATCCACGTTCTCTGGCGGGATGAAACGCAGGCTGAACATTGCGTGTGCCATTATGCATCGCCCGGATTTAATCATCATGGATGAACCAACAGTGGGTATTGACCCGCAATCGCGCAATCATATTTTGGAGTCTGTCCGCACGCTTAATCAGATGGGATCAACCATCATTTATACAAGTCATTACATGGAGGAAGTAGCTGCAATCAGCCACCGGGTAGCGATTATGGATCAGGGACATATCATTGCCTGCGGCACCGAAGCAGAGCTGAGAGAACGGGTTGCATCCGAGGAAAAAATCGTTCTGACCACTTTAGGCGTCGGTCCCGCTGTTGTGGAGGAGTTAAAGCTTCACCCCCGTGTCCGGGCGGTAGAAGTATCAGACAATATATTGACCATTACGCTGCCATCCGCCCAGCAGGATCTCCAGGATATGCTTTTCATTTGCAGCAAACATGAAATTTCCATCCAATCGCTCAAGGTCGAAGAGCCTGATCTGGAAACGTTGTTCCTCAATCTGACCGGACGTACGCTTCGGGACTAGGAGGATCTCAGATGAACATATGGCATATTTGCATCTTTGAGCTGAGACGGATTCTGAAAATTCGCTCGGTTCTGCTAAATCTGTTTATTCTGCCGCTGCTGCTCATCTTTATATTGGGTACTGCACTTTCCAGTACAATGGGCACGGCAAAAGAAGCCATTCCTGACCCGGTGAGAGTAGGAATCATTCAGGCTGAAGAAAATTCCGGTTCCGGTGCGATCAGCGAAGCTTTAAATACATTTGTGACATCCCCGGCGGTAGCCGACATGATGAAGGTTCAGAACATTGCTACAGAGGAAGAGGCTGTAAGTGCACTGCGACGTGGTGACCTGGATTTTGCCGTAATAGTCCCATCCAATCTGGAGGAGCAGATCATGAATGGGGAAGAGGCGAGGTTGCAATGGATACTGGGGAGAGATGGCACGCTCAATGTCGTGGGTGAAACATTGTTTACCCGGTTTACGGATGAACTGAACAGGCAGGTCGCTATGGTAAACGTATTTGGTCCCGAAGTGGTCGCTGCCATGGCTTCCTCTTCTGAATTAGATGCTGCCAATTCCTCCTATATTGCTATAAGCAGCCCCGGAAAGGCCGGGACATCATACAGTGCCTCCCAATATTATGCAGCTTCTATGCTGGCTATGTTCATGCTATATTCTGGACTGACGACCAGCAACAGCCTCTTCGGCGAGCGTGATAAAAAAACATTAACCCGTCTGCAGGCTGCCCCAATAGGCAATGGCGTTATCTTTGCAGGGAAAATTGCAGGCAACAGCCTGCTTGCCTTTATGCAGGCCATCATTATTGTACTGATGACACACTGGTTATACGGCGTGAATTGGGGTACACATCCATGGCTCCTTGTTTTGAGCTGTGTGCTGATCACGCTGGCTTCCATGACTCTAGGTGTGATTGTCGCCTTGGTCTGCAAAAATGCTGCTTCGGCAAGTGCTGCTCTACAGGGCATAATCATTGCGATGACGTTTATCAGTGGTGGCTTCACACCCATAGCGTCCGATTTTGTACAGCAGATTAGCCAATTTACGGTAAATCATTGGGCTCTTCAGAGTTTTTTGCAAATGATGCTTGATGCTTCACTAAGTCAGATTATGTACAATATCATGATGCTTGGTACGGTAGGTGCAGTATTATTGGCACTTGCGGCATTGATCTACAGAAAGGCGGGATACCGCTATGAATAGTCTGAATATTGCCTGGTTAATGATTAGACGCACACTTGGACGTAAGTGGGGCTTCATCACATTTCTCCTTCTTCCTTGTTTAGTCGTCACAGGGGCAGTTTCGCTATTTGGGGGGCAGCATGAAACGCGTGTAATTATTCCCTATATAAACGAGGATCATGGTGCGGCGGGTGCGATGATTGTGGATGAACTTGCCCACAAGGCGGAGTATCTGCTCAAGCCAATGGATGATGTAGCGGAGCTTAAAGAAGCCATCGCCCAGCAAAAGGGGAGTTCCGGCATCATCATTCCGGCGCATTATACCGATGATCTGCTGCAAGGCAAACAAACGAAAGTACAACTGGTAGAACTTCGTGTAAGTGAAAGTTCCTATACATTAAGAGCCGCGGTTGAAGGTTTGGCAGCCGGGCTGAAACAGTCTGCAACAGCAGTGTTGACTACAACAGGTAGTCCTGCTGGTGCGACCCCTGATTCTGTTTTAAACCAAGAGAAATTCGAACAGTTGCTACAGGAAACGAGCAAACATCAAATTTCGGGTGAAGCAACCGATCTTCAAATTTATCCGAAACCGGGTCTGAACAATGTGACGGGATTTACAATCATGTTCATGATGGGTTTGCTTACAAGTGCAGTAGCCGTCATAATGGAGGACCGCAGGCAGCGTACGATGGCACGAGTCTACACAGCTCCGGTCCACGCCTATGAAATCGCGCTGGGCAATTTTCTGGGAAGTTTTGCGATCGGTTTGATCCAAATAGTCTTGGTGCTGGGGATTAGCCGATGGGTGCTTCATTACGATGCGGGAATTCCATTTGGTATCCATCTTCTCATTCTGGCTGCGTTTATGCTGGTTTCGATGGGGATTGCGAGTACGGTTGCCGGATTGATTCGTGAATCCAAAAATGCAAACATGCTGAATTCGCTAATCATCACGCCGACGTGTATGATTGGCGGCTGTTTCTGGCCACTGTCAATCATGCCGGATTATATGCAGAAACTCGCTAATTTTGTTCCTCAGAAATGGGCGATCCAGGCGGTTGAAACGATCTCCGCTGGCGGTACGTTATCGGATATTGCACTCCCGCTGCTGATTCTGTTTGGCATGGCAGCCATCTTGCTGACGGTGGGTTCTGCAATTCTTCGTCCCAGCCAGCCAGGCGTAGATGCATAATGTGTGACTCGTTTGTATGATGAAGGTGATCCATCAGGTGCCATTGCCATAAAACGAAGAAAATAAATGATCTGCTGTTTAGTAATAGGAGATAGAATTCAAAACAAAAGCACGTTCTGCTGAATCGAATTCAGTAAAACGTGCTTTTTATAATAGTGCTAGGATGTTTCATACGAAATGTTGGCGATTAAGGCTGGAGTTGACGCAAGACGGTGATTTCCACACGTCTATTTTTTTGCCGTCCTGCTGCGGTGGTATTATCCCCAGTTGGGCGGGTGTCAGCGTATCCGGCATATTGAAAACCGTCAGGGTCAAGCTTTTCTTTGTCGATAAAAAATCGCAATACAGACAGTGCGCGTTCACCGGATAGCTCCCAATTGTCTTTATAGGTAGCATTCGCCCCGACAGGAACGTTATCCGTATGGCCTTCAATGCTGACAACGGTGCTCAGATCACGGAACAGGCTTGCCAATTTGCTCAGTGTGGGGGCAGCATCGCCTTTGAGGGCAGCTTGTCCCTGATCAAACAGGAAGCGGTCACTGAGTGTAATGGAGATGCCCTGAGGCTTGTCCGCAACAAAAATCTGATTTTCCAGTTTGTTGTCCTCGATATACTGAGTAATTACATTGAACAGATTTTGCAGTTCCAGTTCCTGTGATCTGAATTGCTCTTCCCGCTCCGTAAGTGGCTGATTATCATCTTCTGACGTACCTGTCTCGGAGCCGGAAGAAGATCCTTCGCCTTCTCCGGGTTCTTCTCCCTGAATCTGGGAAGGTGGATTTTTGGTAATAGCTTGTCCCGCTGTACCGGCAATCCCTTCACCTTGGTCAAGCAGGGAATTGGATTGGTTAAATGTATTTTGCAATGATTGAGTAACCACATCATATTTACCAGAATCCAGATGGCTCATGGCATACATGATCACAAAAAAGATCAGCAGCAGGGTAATGAGATCGGCATAGGTAATCATCCAGCGATCTCGATGATCTCCAGGTTCACGTTTTCCGCGCCGTTTACTGCGCCGACTCATCCAATCCCTCCTTCACTACAGGACGTGTAATCTGGCGGTGAGTGAGTGTGAAGGACTCCAGCCGTTTACGCACGAGTTGGGGGTTCTCCCCGTTCTGGATAGAAAGTACTCCTTCGAGCAGCATTTCCATCGTCTGAATTTCGTCTGCGCCACGGGATTTAATTTTGGACGCAATGGGTAAAAAGATAAGATTGGCACTGGCGACCCCGTACAGGGTTGCGGTAAAGGCAACAGCAATCGCTGGTCCGAGTCCTGTAGGATCGGTCAGACTGCCAAGTACCTGAATAAGTCCCATTACGGTACCGATGATCCCCATCGTTGGAGCATAGCCGCCTGCTGATTCAAAGATTTTGGCATATCCATCATATTTTTGTTCGACGGAATCAATCTCCATCTCCATGATCTGGCGAACAACATCCTGATCTGTGCCATCGACAACCATCTGAATACCATCTTGCAAAAATGGATGCGGATGGTCCATCACTTTTCGTTCCAGTGCAAGTACGCCTGAGCGGCGAGCAATTGAAGACATATCTACAAGTTCTTCAACCCACTGGCTTGAGTCATTGTTATTACGCCCAAAGGCCATGCGGAGGGCAGCAGGAATCGTACGCAGCCGATGTGCAGGGAAACTGGCAACGACTGCAGCAATCGTTCCACCAAATACAATTAGAGCAGCCGTCTTTTGCATCAGACCGGATAATTGGCCACCTTCCCATAAAAAACCACTAATGACTGCGGCAATCCCGGCAATAATGCCGATAAGTGTCGCAATATCCATAAATTAACCCACTCCTATCTTTACTTCGCGATTGCATCACTTGCATAGACTTGGTATAATTAAACGGGAACAAATATTCCTATTACTATAAGTTTTCCCATATGTAGATTCGGGGAACTTCGACAATATATAGTGACTATTATTTTAGACGATAGGGTGAGATACGGCAATGAGCGATATTATAATGAGCGACAAAACGTTCGAAATCGAGTCAGAGTTTTCTCCCCAAGGTGATCAGCCTGCAGCCATTGAAGAGTTGGTGAAGGGTGTTCAGGAGGGGAAGAGATACCAGACGCTGCTGGGTGCAACGGGGACGGGTAAGACATTCACCATTGCACAGACGATTGCCAAGCTGCAACGTCCCACGCTGGTTATTGCCCACAATAAAACGCTGGCAGCACAGCTTGCAAGTGAGTTCAAAGACTTTTTTCCGAATAATATGGTTGAGTATTTTGTTAGTTACTACGATTACTTTCAGCCAGAGGCCTATATTCCTTCCTCGGATACGTATATTGAGAAGGATTCAAGTATCAATGAAGAGATCGATAAGTTGCGCCATGCGGCTACAAGTTCTTTGTTTGAACGCAGGGATGTCATTATTGTAGCGAGTGTATCCTGCATCTATGGTTTGGGTTCGCCGCATTCATATTCCAGCATGCTTTTGTCCCTGCGTGTAGGGATGGAGAAACCACGCAATCAGATTTTGTCTCGTCTGGTAGAGATTCAATATCAGCGAAATGACATTAACTTTGTGCGGGGGACGTTCCGTGTTCGCGGCGACGTTATCGAGATTTTCCCGGCATCGAAGGGTGAACATGCGATTCGAGTGGAATTGTTCGGAGATGAGATTGAGAAAATCACGGAGATTGATGTGTTAACTGGAGAACTTGTTGGCGAACGTGAACATATCGCCATCTTCCCGGCGTCTCACTTTGTAACCCAAGAAGAGACTATGAAGGTTGCCCTTGTGAACATTGAGCGTGAACTGGAAGAGCGTCTTGAAGTATTGCGTGATCAGGGTAAATTGCTGGAGGCTCAGCGACTAGAGCAACGTACACGATACGATATCGAGATGATGAAGGAAGTCGGATTCTGTTCAGGGATTGAGAACTATTCTGGTCCGCTGACATTCCGCGAACGCGGCGATACACCATACACACTGATGGACTATTTTCCGGATGATATGTTGATTGTGGTCGATGAGTCCCATGTAACTCTGCCACAAATCCGTGCGATGTATAACGGTGACCAAGCACGAAAAACAGTACTGGTGGATCACGGATTTCGTCTGCCATCTGCTCTGGATAATCGCCCGCTCAAATTTGATGAGTTTGAAGGAAAGATGGATCAGATTATCTATGTATCGGCAACACCGGGTCCCTACGAGATTGAGCATACGGATACGATGGTACAACAGATCATTCGTCCAACTGGTCTGCTTGATCCAATTATTGAACTGCGTCCAACGAAGGGTCAGATCGATGACCTGATCAGCGAGATTAACGACCGGATTGCGAAAGATGAGCGGGTCCTGATCACCACATTAACGAAGAAGATGTCCGAGGATCTAACGGATTATCTGAAGGAGATCGGAATCAAGGTGCGTTATTTGCACTCCGAGATCAAGACGTTGGAGCGTATGGCGATACTGCGTGATCTCAGGCTGGGGGTTTTCCATGTACTGATCGGGATCAACTTGCTGAGGGAAGGTCTGGATCTTCCAGAAGTTTCTCTGGTAGCCATTCTGGATGCCGACAAGGAAGGCTTCCTGCGGTCCGAACGTTCACTGATCCAAACGATTGGCCGGGCGGCACGGAACAGCGAAGGTCGAGTTATTCTGTACGGTGACAAAGTGACGGATTCGATGGATAAGGCGATTAAGGAAACGGAACGCCGCCGCGCAATCCAGATTGAATATAACGAAAAGCATGGTATTACACCACAGACGATTCGCAAAAAAGTGCGTGATGTGATTGAAGCAACCAAAGTTGCCGAATCCAAAAAAGACTATCTTACAGGCGCTGCCGAGAAGATGTCGAAGAAGGACCGCCAGGCGCTTATTCAGCGCCTCGAGGTAGAGATGAAGGATGCAGCCAAAAACTTGCAGTTTGAGCGTGCGGCTGAGCTTCGCGATGCATTGTTGGAACTGCGCGCGGAATAGCTCGTAAGGGCTGGTTGTTTAGAGATAAGTAGAGGCACAGATAGTGAATATTTCGCTGCAAGGATAGATTTTCAACAAGAGAACGGCCGCGTGGCCGTTCTCTTGTTGAGTAAGGAAATCAGTAATCTACCGGTAATTAGACATGTTGAAAACTAAAAATCAGGTCTATACTGATAGAGAAGTTGAAATTGGTTAAAAGGTTTATAGGAAAGCATTTGGAAGTTGTGTCCTTGGGAGCCGAGCCGAAGGCAATGGCGACCTTTCGCGAGCGAGGCGAAGCCGTGAGCGTCCCGGTGTTGAAGGGTAGCCGAGCCAAAGGCAATGGCGACCTTCCGCGAACGAGGCGGAGCCGTGAGCGTCCTCTCACGGTAGAGCAGCCGTCCAAGATACCGGCAAGAGCCGGAATCCTGGACGAAGCTGCGGGCACACAACAACCATTCACATAGCAAGACCCGACCATTCACCACGCACCGCCTGTTTCGGGTGTCCAGAGGGCTGCGCCCTCTGGGGCCCTCCCTTGGAAGGGAGGGTTTGGGAGGGATCGAAAAGCCTTTAATAAAGGTTGGAATTACAACATTGAGAGGATGAATACTATTGGCGAGCGAGAACATTGTCATCAAAGGCGCGCGAGCGCATAACCTCAAAAACATTGATATCACCATCCCGCGTGACCGTTTTGTCGTATTGACCGGTCTGAGTGGCTCAGGCAAGTCCTCGCTGGCTTTTGATACAATCTATGCCGAAGGACAACGACGTTACGTGGAATCATTATCGGCATATGCACGACAGTTTCTGGGGCAAATGGAGAAACCGGATGTCGATTCCATTGAAGGATTGTCGCCGGCTATTTCCATAGATCAGAAAACGACAAGTCGTAACCCGCGTTCTACCGTCGGAACCGTTACGGAAATCTATGATTACCTGCGTCTGTTATTTGCACGTGTGGGACATCCCCATTGTCCGGATCATGGCGTGGAGATCACCTCCCAGACCGTAGAGCAGATGGTAGACCGCGTGATGCAATATCCTGAACGGACCCGGCTGCAGATTTTGGCACCGATCGTTTCAGGCCGTAAGGGTGAACACAAAAGTGTGTTTTCCGATATTTCCAAACAAGGCTTTGTCCGTGTTCGGGTGAATGGGGAATTACGTGACCTGTCTGAAGATATCCAATTGGAAAAGAATAAGAAACACACGATTGAAGTCGTCGTTGACCGGATCGTGATTAAGGAAGATGTGCAATCACGTTTGGCCGATTCGATTGAGACTGCACTTAATCTGTCCGGTGGACAGCTGCTGGTAGATATTATGGGTGAAGAAGAACTGCGTTTCAGTTCCAACTTTGCCTGCCCAGTGTGCGGATTTAGCATTGAAGAGCTGGCGCCACGGATGTTTTCTTTCAACAGTCCATTTGGGGCTTGTCCCGATTGTGATGGATTGGGCGTTAAAATGATTGTTGACCCGGATCTATTAGTACCGGATCGAAGTAAAACGATTGAAGAGGGTGCGTTTGACGCTTGGACAGGCGGTACATCCACCTATTATCCGCAATTCCTGAAGTCGGTATGTGAACACTTCAACATCCCGCAGAATGTGCCTGTAGAGGATCTTCCTGCAGAGCAGATGAACAAGCTGCTGCAGGGTACAGGTACGGAGAAAGTTCGTTTCCGGTACGAGAATGACTTTGGGCAACGGAAAGAAGCAATGGTTACCTTTGAAGGTATTGTGAATAACTTGGAGCGTCGTTACCGTGAGACAGCATCCGAGGGTATCCGAGAATTCATTGAAGGTTATATGAGTGCGAAGCCGTGTGGTTCTTGCAAAGGGCACAGACTGAAGCGTGAGAGTCTTGCCGTTACAATTAACGATCACAATATGGCGTATGTGACAAGCTTGTCCATTGGAGAAGCAGGTCGTTTCTTCGACTCACTGCAATTGAGTGAAAAAGAGCAAACCATTGCCAAACTGATTTTAAAAGAAATCAACAGCCGTCTTGGCTTCCTGGTAAACGTAGGTCTGGATTATTTGACCCTTAGCCGTGCTGCCGGAACGTTGTCCGGTGGTGAAGCCCAACGGATCAGGCTAGCGACACAAATTGGTTCCAGTCTGATGGGTGTACTGTACATTCTGGACGAGCCAAGTATAGGTCTGCATCAACGGGATAATGATCGTCTAATTTCTACACTCGCTCATATGCGGGATATCGGTAACACCCTGATCGTGGTTGAACATGATGAAGATACGATGCTTGCTGCCGACTATATCATCGATATTGGTCCGGGTGCAGGTATCCACGGCGGCACTGTGATGTCCCAGGGAACACCGGAAGAAATCATGAATGACGAGAACTCGTTAACAGGTCAATATCTGAGTGGGCGTAAGTTTATTCCGGTACGTACCGAGCGCCGTAGTGTCGGGGACCGCTGGCTGGAAGTGCGCGGAGCGAAGGAAAACAACCTGAAAAACCTGAATGTAAAAATTCCGGTGGGTGTATTCACGGCTGTAACGGGTGTATCCGGCTCAGGTAAATCGACACTAATTAATGAGATTTTGTATAAAACGCTGGCTCGCGACTTGAACCGCGCACGGGTGCGCCCAGGTCAGCACAAGGAGATTCGGGGTCTGGAGCATATCGATAAGGTCATTGATATTGACCAGTCGCCAATCGGACGCACACCACGTTCCAACCCGGCTACCTATACGGGCGTCTTTGATGACATCCGTGATCTGTTTGCACAGACCAATGAAGCCAAAGTGCGCGGATACAAAAAAGGCCGGTTCAGTTTCAATATTAAAGGTGGACGTTGTGAAGCTTGTCGCGGGGACGGCATTATCAAGATCGAAATGCACTTCCTGCCAGATGTCTATGTCCCTTGCGAGGTCTGCAAAGGCAAACGGTACAATCGCGAAACCCTTGAAGTCAAATACAAAAATAAAAATATTGCAGATGTGCTGGGAATGACAGTAGAGGATGCAACACAATTCTTCGAGAACATTCCTAAAATTCATCGCAAAATGCAAACCTTGCTTGACGTGGGTCTAGGCTACATTAACATTGGGCAGCCTGCAACAACCTTGTCCGGTGGTGAAGCACAACGTGTGAAACTTGCTTCTGAGCTGTATCGTCGCAGTACGGGTAAAACCATCTACATTCTGGATGAGCCAACCACAGGTCTGCACGTCGATGATATTGATCGCCTGCTGACCGTATTGCATCGTCTGGTGGATTCCGGAGAGTCAGTACTGGTGATCGAGCATAATCTGGATGTAATCAAAACAGCCGATTATGTCATTGATCTGGGTCCTGAGGGCGGAAGCGGTGGTGGAACCATTGTTGCGACAGGTACGCCAGAGGATATTATTAAAGTGGAAGCTTCTTATACAGGCAAGTACTTGAAGCCAGTATTGGAGCGGGATACAGAACGAAGCAAGACGCTACAATTGACGGAGTAATGCTGCCCAAGGCTATCCTGAGAAAGTGGACATGGATCTACCTTTTCAGAATAGTCATCTGTGGTGGTTCATTCAAACTAGCTGCAAAGCTATGTAGTATGGCTATAGGAATAAAATATTATCTAACCCTTCTTATTGCGAAGTGTGAGGCATCAATGTATCATCTGATGTTCTCGTCTTCCCAAGAGAAGGGTTTTCTGATATTGTGGCGTTTGGCCAATCTCAATATGACATCGGTGAAAGTGTTTACATATGCGATAGAGCAAGCATTCCATCAATCTACTGCCAAACTGGATTTTTTTCATTTTTCTGGATGATAGGGCTTGCATTACAGGCAGGGTACAGATAACATAGAGGAAGATATTAGGGTATGCGTTAGCATTCTGTATTTTGCATCACTTGAATCGGTTCTGGATACAAGTTGTAAATGAGAGTCTCATTTCAATTTACATCCTGCTGATTGGAATTCAATGATTGGGTTGTTGCAAAATGCATGTTCAACTATGGTGAGGAGGTCTGTCTATCCATGCTGTTTGCAGAAGCTGCCACGGCGAGTACTTCAAATTTTAATGCGTTTGATATTTTTGTCATCTTATTTACGATCCTGATTTTCATCGGAGTGGTACGCCTTATTCGTGCACCGAAGAAAAATTTATTTGCTATCGGATTTGCAGTAGTCAGTCTGCTGGTATTTCTGTTGACCGACTATGCCATGATTACCGGTTGGTTTGGTTCGTAGAGACACCGCTGAACTTATTTGAAAACAGCAAATAGAAGAACAGACAAACACTTTCCAGGGGAGTTTAGGAGGGTGTTTTTTTGTGTTTACAGAATGTGTGGAAATATGCGGGTTTTTTCTGTTAAAAAATAGGGCTTGAAGCGATTGTACAGGAATAATTTGTATGTTAAATTGAAGGATACCGGTATTGCAGATGGTAGAGAAAGAGATTCAGCAATGAGTCATATGGTTCGGTTGCATAACGGAAGATATATAGAGAGGGTTAGGTGAGAGAATGAGAGTGTTGGGGAAAAAGGGCGTAGCCACGCTGATGGCTGCTGTACTCTCGATCAGTGTTGCAGCAACGGCTGGCGCAGCGGAGTCTTCATCAGGAATGCAAGCCAAAGTGGTAGATGGACAAGTATATGTTAGTTCAACGGATCTGGTCAAAGCACTCGGAGGAAGTGGTCAATATGATGCCAAATCCGGAACGTTTCAGTATAAGGGCAGTGAAGCAGTCCCGAAAGTAATTGAAAAAGTATCTCCGTCTGTTGTAGGCATCATCGGCAAATCTACTGAATCACAGGATGGCGTCACATCCGATCGCTATAATCTAGCTCATGGTACTGGCGTGATCATCCGCTCCAACGGCTGGATTGTGACGAATGCCCATGTGGTTGATGGGTTAACCGATCCGCTGGTTGTGACGACCGATGGCAATACATATAAAATCACCAAAACATACAGTGACCCGTTAAGCGATATCGCTTTGATCAAAATTAATGCCAAGTCTCTTAAGCCGGCGACCTTCGCCAAAGCTTCACAGACAACCGTTGGAGAAACTGTTATTGCTATCGGTACACCGATATCCTTCTCTTTGCGTAACTCGGCGACAGTAGGCGTAATCAGTGGTCTTAATCGGGGAGTGGAGGCCACCTATCGGTTAATTCAAACAGATACAGCCATAAACCCAGGCAACAGCGGCGGACCACTGGTCAACCTCAAAGGTGAGGTCGTCGGTATTAACTCTATGAAATTTTCAGCAGTGGGTATCGAGAGTATGGGATTTTCGATTCCAGTAGATACCGTTCAATATATTATCAATCAGTTCTTTGAATACGGGAAAATCAAGCGTGCAAGCCTTGGCCTGCAACTGGAAGAGAGCTGGTCAGCGATTGTGGGCCTGCCTACAGATGATCCTTTGACGATTACCGGCGTACTGTCAGCCCAAGCGAAGAAAGCGAAAATCAAAGAGGGGGATGTGTTATACAGTGTGGCAGGCACACGTGTGTCCTCTGTGGTGGATATTAATGAGCTGCTCAAAAAGTATGTGCCGGGACAGAAGGTCAAACTGGTGATGCAAACGGAAGGTGATATTGTCACTCGTACGGTGGTCCTTGCTGATCGAGCGGATATCCAAGACGATGAAGATGAGCAGTTCGCTGTAGATGAAGACCAATAAAGCCCGGCGAGTAATCCGGATCCAGAGAGGACGAATGAACGGAATGAAGAAATCTTTTTTACGTGTGCTGAGCACAGGTATGTTAGCCGGGATGCTGAGTATTGGAGCGGCATTGCCTGCATGGGCATCCGATCTTACGACAAGCGAGCTGCGGATCACCGCAGGTAGTACGAGTGCCTACATCAATGGCAGCAAGCAGACAATCGCTAAACCATATAAATTCAAAGGGGTTACGATGGTTCCCGTCGGTGTATTCAAGAAAGCTTTTGGCAGCGAAATTCGACTGGAGAAGAATGATGTGGTCAAAGTCAAAGAAGGTCCGCATACCGTCACCTTAACGATTGGCAGTTCGATTGCCTGGGTGGATGGTGTCAAAAAAGAGATGGGCGCAGCCCCAAAAATGATGAACGGGGTGCTCATGGTGCCACTCCGCCCGGTAGCTGCGGGGATTGGCGCTACACTTGCCCCAAGCAGCTCAGCAGAGATGGTCATTCGTTTATTGCAAACGGATGGATCGACGGATGACGACGAGGGCAGCATTAATCTGGATGAAGGCAAAACAAGAATTGGTAACAGTTATTATGGCTGGTCCATGAATTATCCATCTGACCTCATGATTCTGCAAACGGGTGAGCAGGAGCGTATGATGACTTTTGGCGCAGAGGACAGCAGTTATTATCTTGAAGTGTATGTGAGTGACCAGGATGTCAATCTGGATTCGGATGATTTGTTACAGCAGCTTGTTCAGGAAGCCAAAGAGGCCGGAGATACAGTGCTTGATCGGGAATCGATTGCCAAAGGGAAAACCCCGTATGCCCGGATAGTGGTTAAAGATGCGGATGGTGTTTTATGGGAAATGCGTCAATATATCAAGGATGGTCGCCAATATGATGTATACCTCGCGGATTATGGAGCTCTGAATTACAAGGATCTGGGCAAACGTGCAGCGCTGCTCAACTCCTTCCAACCTACGTATGTTCAGTCGGATCGTACGATTAAGGATCTTTCAACCGTGGATGAGGGCATGCGTTCCACCTGGAATGACGATTATGGCATTGAACTGAAGATTCCAGCAGGCTGGTCTATGGACAGCACCCAGATGATATACGAAGCCAAGGATGGTGCATATCTGCAGCTGCGTGTTACATCTGCACCGAAGGGTGCGACGGTCCAAGAGTGGAGCGGCCAACTGGACAAGTGGATGCGTGAGACGTTCACACCGGAAAGTTATGAGCCGATAGGATCGTACAAGATGGAGGTATCAGGCGAGACTGCCGAGGTGAATGAATTCCGTTATAACTTTGGCGATGGATGGCAGACGGAGTTCGATGTTCTTTTGCAAAAAAACGGGTATCGTTACTATGCAGAGTATACATTCCCTGAGGAGCAGACGAAGGACCGTGAATGGTTTAAGAGTATCATGAAGAGTGTTGAGATTGACTTTGATACGGTAGCCGATAATTTCGGACAGCTGGATGAAGACCCGTATTTGACAGATAAAACAAAATCCGTCACACGAACATCCAAACGTTATCATTACAGTGTGGATATTCCACGTTACTGGACGCCGTACAATGACCGATTTGAATATTCTCCCGTCGTATATACCTTCACAGGTGGTCAATTCTCCATTGCCGCGAGTGAGGACAAATCGATTGAAATGACGGTCAGTCAACTTCGAGAGGCGTATGCGGAAGCAACCAAAACACGTAAAAACTTCAAATTGATTAGCAGTGAGGAGATGACGTTTGCCGGTGTGCCTGCGTTTTCCTTCATCTATCATGAAGTGGACAATGGCGTGCCATATACCGGACGTCAGATTGTGTTTGAACAGAACGGTACGACGTATACGATAACAAGTGGGCTGAATGACGCCAACAAGACGGAAGTCCAGGCAGCAGCGCTGGAAAAAGCCGTGAACTCATTTACATTTATTAAATAATGCAAAATGTTGAAATAACAGAGATACATGTTACCGGAGGGTCATTAGACCTTCCGGTTTATTTGATTTCTATATCTATATAGATCCTTCAACTGAAGTGGTCTATGTAAACTGGACCAAACATTTACACGATAACGGAGAGGACAGAAATAACCTGAAGAAGCATAAGCGCTCGCCTTTATCCCCGGATTTTCACCTTAAAAAGGAATCAAAAAAATCTGGGGATAACAGCGATCGGAAGGTTGTTCTGTCATCGGAGTGCCGAGTGTAAAATATTTTTAGACCAATGTATATAGTGTGCATCTATTGTTGTAGAGATGGAAATGAAAATGATAAACGGTTTTTTCAGGAAAGCGTAGAAGAGTCGTTGCAGAAGTGGTACACTATACTAGTTCAGGAGTTATGACTGCTGTTCTGAAAAATAAGAATGACTGTAGGCTTGGGAATCAGGCAATACAGACATAATGTATAGATATAGCGATACAGTGACAATGCAGGCGTATGGAATCAAGGTCCAGGATTTAACGTACAGGGTATAGGGATGAAATCCGGCTATGCCGGTTATGGGGAGGATACACATGAAAACAGCAACAATACGAAGAGAAGACGTTGAGCTTCTGGCACCTGCAGGTGACTGGGACTGTATGCGTTCGGCGGTAGCCAACGGCGCGGATGCGATTTTCTTCGGAGTCGAAAAATTTAATGCACGGGCACGGGCGAACAATTTCCGTATGGACGAGCTGCCGGAGATTATGGCGTTTTTGCACAGTTATGGCGTAAAAGGTTTTTTGACCTTTAATATATTGATTTTTGAAAATGAATTGACGGATGCCAAAGAACTGATCGACGCTTGTGTCGATGCAGGTGTGGACGCCGTGATTGTACAGGATCTGGGTCTGGTCAAAATGATCCGCGAGATCTCACCGGACTTCCCGATTCACGGTTCAACCCAAATGACGATTACGTCACCGGAAGCGGTGGAGTTTACGAAGCCGTTTGATATGGAACGTGTCGTGCTTGGACGGGAGAACAACCTGAAGCAGATTCAGAAGATCGGAGAACAGGCGAAGTTGCCAATGGAAGTATTCGTGCACGGTGCGCTGTGTGTGTCCTATTCCGGGCAATGTTTGACTTCTGAAATGTGGGGCGGACGCTCCGCCAACCGTGGGGAATGTGCACAGGCTTGTCGTCTGCCTTACGACCTGATGGTGGATGGTGAGCATAAACCAATGGGCGATGTAGCGTATCTGCTGTCTCCGAAGGATCTGGCTGCGATTGACTTGATGCCGGAACTGATCGAAGCGGGCGTAACTTCTTTCAAAATCGAAGGACGACTCAAAACGCCGGAATACGTGGCCAACGTGGTTAGTAAATATCGCAAAGCGATCGACCGTTACTTTGACGGAGATAACACTCCGCCGAGTAAAGAGGAAGTTCGTGAATTGCAGCAGAGCTTCTCGCGTGGATTCACGCACGGTTTCCTGGACGGAACGAACAATAAACAACTGGTTGACGGTACGTTCCCGAAAAGCCGTGGCGTCTATCTGGGTCGTGTAGACCAAGTATTACGTGATGGTGTCGTCCTGAAGCTGGATGCACCAGTTAAACGTGGAGACGGAATCGTATTTGATGCCGGAGATCCGACGAAGAAGGAAGAAGGCGGACGTGTCTACGATGTTCGTCGCAAAGGCGTTAAGCTTGAAGGCGAAGGAGAGGAAGGCTGGATTGTGGACGTCGTACCAGGACGTAGTGACGTGGATCTGCGCCGCGTGAAAGTTGGCGACAAAGTGTGGAAAACGAATGATCCGGCGCTGGACAAACGTCTGCGTCAGAGCTTTGAAATCGAGAAGCCTTATCGTATCTTCCCGGTAAACGTGAAAGTCATCGGCAGCCCAGGGCAGCCGCTTAGCACTTGGTGGACGGACGTACAGAAGGGTACGACGGTCCGTGTGAATTCCGAGATGGAACTGGATATTGCCCAGAAGCGTCCTATGACGCACGAACTGCTCGAAGAGCAATTCGGACGTCTGGGCGGCACTGTGTTCCAGCTGGAAGAGCTGGACGTCAACCTGCACGGTGACGTCATCATTCCGATGCGCGAGTTGAATAACATTCGCCGTCAGGCGGTGGAACAACTCGCGGGTGAGCGCCCTAAACCGCCCGTCTACGTGAAACGGGCGGTGGAAGTATACGGCGATGCGGTTAAACCGGCATCGCCAGTCGCTCGCGGTCAAGCGGAGCTGACCGCGCTCTGCCGCAGCCTGCCACAAGTAGAGGCAGCGCTGGAAGCAGGCGTCGGCATGATCTACGCCGACTTTGAGTTTATCAAGCAGTTCCCGGCAGCAGTGGAAGCCGTTCGTGCCGCAGGCCGCAAGATTGCGTTGGCAACACCACGCATTCATATGCCTGGGGAGAACGGGTATCACAACAACATCCTGCGTTTGCAGCCGGATGCTGTGCTTGTACGTAATACGGGGGCATTGTACTTCTACTTGCGCCATCGGATGGAGAACCCGGATGCGAAGCACCCGGAATTGATCGGTGACTTCTCACTGAACATCGCCAACCACAAGGCAGTGGAACTGTTCCTGGAAGCGGGTTGCGACTGGATTACGCCTTCTTATGACCTGAACATTCAGCAAATGGTTGATTTGCTGGGACACTCCCGTACAAGTCAGACCGAAGTGGTTATTCATCAGCATCTGCCGATGTTCCATACCGAGCACTGTGTGTATTGTACGTTTATGAGTGAAGGAACGGACTTTACGAACTGTGGACGTCCATGTGAAGATCATCGGGCTTCTTTGCAAGACCGGATCGGCATGTCCCACCCGGTACGTGTGGACGAAGGCTGCCGCAATACCGTGTATAATGCGGTGGAGCAATCTGGTGCTGAATATCTGACCAACTTTATGGATCTTGGTGTATCCCGTTACCGTGTGGAATTCCTGGAGGAAACTCCAGAGCAGGTGCGCGAGGTTATTGATCTGTACAACCGTGCACTGCGTGGCGAGATCAGTGGAACACAAGTATGGAAAACACTGAAAGCAACCAACCAGCTTGGCGTAACACGTGGTCAACTGGTGAAATAATAGACCGATACGGAAATAAACAGGCAACAAGCATGAACTATGAACTATGTGGTAACCCCAATCTCTGCTTTACGGAGCTCTTGGGGTTTTTTCTATAAAAGAGACTTGAACTATACCGAGTTCAGATTCGTATGTGGTATCTTAGTTGTCAGAGAAATATAGGAGGCGAAGAACCGTGGCGCCATTCACGATGATGGATATCAAATTGCTGTGCGGAGTCACGGCATTCAAACGGGGAGAAGCGTATAACCAATCTGGCAGGGTGACTAATCTGGTCGCCAGTCAGGATGAACGTCATTACGAAGCTGTGGTCCGAGGTACAGAACGATACAAAGTAACAGTTGATCTGGATGATGCAGGTGAGGTTGTTGCCGGATGCAGTTGTCCGGGCGATGGGAGATATTATGACTATTGCAAGCACGTCGCTGCAGTCCTGCTAGCGATCCATGAATGGGGAGAACAGCGTGACCGTAAGTCTGGAAGTGGAGAAGAGGGGATTAAAGGGAACGACAAGAGGGATGCAAGTATTGTTTCTCGTACAGGTTCTCAAACGTCATTAAAACCCATATCTAAACCTGATCGTGGCTCCAGTTCCAGAGTAGGAACGTTGGTGGAGGAGAATGTTTGGGAGCGCCCAAACTCTATTTCAAACACGGACTCAGTAATGAATGTGGGGTCTCATTCGAATTCATCTGCTCATGCCTTTGCAACGGAGCCTTTGCCTTCCGATTCCAAGCTTGATGACCATTTGGATGTGGATCGTCCTTCTATTCATTTTGCTCAAGCAGGTCGGCCAAGTTCTGCCCCTGGATGGGGAAAATCAGCAGATAAACCTTCGTACCGCACAGCGGATCAGATTCTTTCCATGTTTGCCAAAGAACGCAGCCCCTTGCATGCAAATGAGCGTAAATACACTGCGCCTGTAACCCGGTCTTCATTGCGGGAGGAGCTGCAGCTCCAATTTATATGCAAGCTTGTGCAGGTTCACAAAGGCGGAGCCAAACTCGCGCTTGAACTGAAGGTCGGAAATAAACGCCTGTATGTCGTTCAGAAAGTGAAGCAATTCCTGAACTGCATTGAGAATGGTGAACCCATGTCGTTTACCAAGCTGTTTTTCTACGATCCTTCAATGCATTATTTTAGTCCCCAGGATCAGGCGATCCTGTCTATGCTTATTCGGATGAGGCAGAGTGAGGAAGCATACCGTGAGTCCATCTCGGGTTACTTGGGAGCTTCAGACGGCAGAGATATATTGATTGCTCCACTGGTCTGGAAGCCTCTACTGGATTTGCTGCTTCAGGCAGATAGCCGGATGGAGGGAACGGGGTTAGCGAATGGACCGCTCACTTTGGGTGAGGGGGCACTGCCTTTATTTTACCGTATTGCTCAGGGCGCTAATGAAGGGTATCAGCTTGAAATTTCCGGATTGCGTGAGCTGATTCTTCTCCCAGCCTATGATGCTGCCGTGGTGGAAGGGCAATTGCATATGTTGGAGCCGATGCAGATGCGAAGTCTGGAGGATCTGAGCAGAGCGCTCACTTCTTATGGGATCAAGGAAAGTATCGATATTTCCGCTCAGCAGGTGGACGAATTCGTTCAGCATGTTGTGCCGGAACTGCGTACACTTGGGCATCTGTCCATCGACTCCCAGGTGAGAGAACGAATCGCAGAGCCGGAGCTTGCACCAAAGTTGTATATCGATTTCTACCGGGAACGGATTACAGCGCGTCTGGAGTTTGATTATGGTGTAATGGTGATTAATCCGCTGGCTGAATATTTGATTGATGAAGAAGAAAAAAAGGTGATTTTGGTACGTGACCGCCATGCAGAGCGTAACCTGATCGACCGGCTAGATCGCTCTTTCCTGGAACGGGATGGAAGTGTATGGGCAAGTGAACGAGAAGACGCGATATATGATGTGATGTATCATCTGCTGCCGGAGCTTGAGAAGCAGGTAGATATCTATATCCCGAATGCCGTGAAGGCTATGGCGCAATCCTATCCGACACCGCCGAAAGTGCGGGCAGATCTGGGTAAAGGGTTGGACTGGCTGGAGATCTCATTCGAGATGGAAGGTGTAGACGAGCAGGAGCTTCAGGAAATGATGCGTAATATTGTGGAAAAGAAACCGTATTTCCGTTTGCGCAGCGGTGTGTTTGTCTCTCTCGAAAATGAAGGGGCGGACAGCTTCGCACACATGGCGGATTCGCTTGGACTTGCTTCGGGCGACATCAAGAGCAGTCATATTCGCCTGCCTGCCGTTCGGGCACTGCAGCTCCCCGGCCGGGACGAGGTTTCGGGACATGTGAAGTGGGGCGGTTCCCTGAAACGTTTCCTGGATGACCTTCGTGATCCTGAACGGATGGATTTTGCACTGCCGGATGCGCTTGCTCCTGTGCTGCGTGATTATCAGGCTAGTGGATATCAGTGGCTGCGTACACTCGCATTTTACCGATTTGGCGGCATTTTGGCCGATGATATGGGGCTTGGCAAAACGCTGCAAAGTATTGCCTATATCGCGGCAGAACTGAAAGAAAAGCCGCAACAGCACCATAGCAATCTTGATGATGCTAATCACATTGTTGATGGTGGAACTTTCGGGAGTAACATCCCGGATGAAGTACAGGCCGGATTGTTGGACCAACAAGCTGCTCATCCTCCGGTACTCGTCGTTGCACCAGCTTCATTAACGTACAACTGGGCGAATGAATTTGCCCGATTTGCCCCGCATTTGCGAGTTCTGATTGCAGCAGGTCAAAAAGATGAACGAGCCAGTATGCTCTCAGGCATGGATGAGGCAGATGTTATTGTGACCTCCTACCCGCTATTGCGCCGCGATCTGGACACATATCTCGGAAGAACGTTTCATACGCTTATTTTGGATGAAGCCCAGGCGATCAAGAATTCTTCTTCGCAAACGGCTCAGGCAGTTAAACAGATTCAGGCACCACGTCGCTTCGCTCTTACAGGAACACCTGTGGAGAACTCATTGGATGAGCTGTGGTCGATCTTTGAAGCGGTATTCCCGGGGTTGTTCCCTAGCTATCGCAGATTCCGGGATCTGCCGCCTGAGCGAATCGCACGAATGGTCCGTCCGTTTATTCTCCGTCGTCTGAAGAAAGACGTACTGGAAGAACTGCCGGATCGCATTGAAACCGTACAGCGCTCCGAGCTGAAGGACGAACAGAAGAAACTGTATGCCGCCTATCTGTCCCAGCTTCAGGATGAGACATCCAAGGATATGGAAGAGAACGGTTTTCAGAAGAACCGTATCAAAATACTGGCTGGCATTACACGCCTGCGCCAGTTGTGCTGTCATCCCGCTCTCTTTGTGGAGGGTTATCAGGGTGATTCCGGGAAAATGGAGCAGCTGCTGGAGACGGTTCAGGATTGTCTGGCTGCTGGTAAACGTATCCTCATTTTCTCCCAGTTCGCAAGCATGCTGAATCTGATCCGACAGACGTTGGCAGCACAGGGTAGAGATTTGTTCTACCTGGATGGTCAGACACCTGCACAGAGTCGGGTGGAAATGTGCCGCAGATTCAACGAGGGTGAAGCTGAGCTGTTTCTGATCTCGTTGAAGGCTGGCGGAACCGGATTGAACTTAACGGGTGCAGATACGGTTATTTTATATGATTTGTGGTGGAATCCCGCCGTGGAAGAACAGGCCATCGGACGTGCCCATCGCATGGGGCAGAAACAAGTCGTACAGGTTATTCGTCTCGTTACGGTAGGGACGATTGAAGAGAAGATTCTGGAGCTGCAACAGCGCAAAAAAGATCTGATTGCCGAAGTCATTGAACCCGGAGATGGAGGATCGACCACCTTATCCGAGCAGGATATTCGGGAATTGTTGATGGTATAGATATACTAGGAGGGTGGTACAAAATGTTTGATTTGTATCACCCGAATGTTTTTAAAACCAAGGATTGATATGGTGAGAAGTACAACGTGGTACATACAGCATGAATAGAATACTAGTAAAGTAGTCGTAACCATTCAAAACATACAGTCACATATTTGATATACTATTATTATATAAATACATATCCTGATGATTATGGTATTTTCCAATTTCAATGAAATGAAAGAATGTATTTACATATCATCTAATTTTATAAAATAAGGGAGATTTAAATTATGAGAATTCGTAAAGCCATTATTCCAGCAGCAGGGCTCGGTACCCGGTTTCTGCCTGCCACCAAGGCTATGCCCAAGGAAATGTTACCTATCGTGGATAAGCCAACGATCCAGTACATTATTGAAGAGGCTGTAGCATCAGGCATCGAGGATATTATTATCGTGACAGGTAAAGGCAAGCGGGCAATCGAAGACCATTTTGATTATTCTTTTGAGCTGGAGCAAAATTTGGTTGACAAACAGAAGTGGGATCTGCTAAATGCGGTTCGCAAGTCCTCAGAGATGGCAGATATACATTATATTCGGCAAAAGGAACCCAAAGGGCTTGGCCATGCGATTTGGTGTGCGCGCAAGTTTATTGGTGATGAACCTTTCGCTGTGTTGCTTGGAGACGACATCGTAGAGGCAGAGAAGCCTTGCTTGCAGCAGATGGTGGAAGTCTTTGACGAATACGAATCTCCAATTGTAGGTGTACAGCCAGTTGATTGGAAAGAAGTATCCCGTTATGGCATTGTAGACGGTGAGCAAATTTTGAAAACGAATGATCGAATATTCCGTTCCAAACGGTTGGTGGAAAAGCCGAAGTCTGAAGACGCTCCTTCTAATTTAGCCATTATGGGTCGTTATATTCTCACGCCGGATATCTTTGAGATTCTAGGTCAACAATCCGTAGGCGTCGGCGGAGAAATCCAACTCACCGATGCCTTGTCCCGTTTAAATGAACAACGTCAGATTCTGGCTTATCATTTTGATGGCCTGCGTCATGATGTCGGGGAGAAGCTTGGCTTCATTGAAACTACGATTCATTATGCCCTTCAGCGCCCAGATCTGCGGGAGGATTTGTTGGATTATCTCAAGAAGATTGTAGCATCAAATTAACAGATAAGTTTGAAATAGATAGACCAAAAAAGGTTTGCCCCGTGTATATGAGGGACAAACCTTTTTGTTGTGAATTAATGTATAAAGAATCATTATAGTGTGGGTTAATTATAACTCAATTCGGCGATTTTTTTAATCTCTCCCGCTTCATTAGGTTCAACAGCAATCAGTTTGTCATATGTTGCTTGATCCTGTTGTCCGTCCTTCGTCAGAGCGGCAAGGTACCAACGAGCAATTTCACGGTTGGTTGCATCGGTTAGATCCACTGCGATTCCACCTCTCAGGATCGCAGCAGCTCCAGCCGAGTCGTTTAACATATATTTCATTTTGCCTGCATTCAGAATCATTGTTGGAGTGAGCTCGAATGGTTGTCCTTGAAGTTGTCCTTCAGGGAGAGTCTTCAGATGTTCTACGCCATCTACAACGTGCTGATAAGCATTGAGACCTGAAGTGAAATAAGATTCCTTCTTAGCCGTATCGCCTTGCCCAAGTGCTTGGTACCCAAGATCGAACGAACGGCTGATCAATGTCTCATACCAAGCCATATCCCAGACGTAATTGGCAGCATATTCTTTTTGAAGTGCATACGCTTGGTCAAACGCACCCTTCAATTCGTCTAGACTTATGAGTTGCTTAACCATACCTTTGTTAAATGGTTCTGCTTCAAGACCAAGCTGGAGCAACTGAGCAGAGGCAGTGTAGAACTGATCCTCTTTCGTTTGCTCATAGCCTTGCTGATACAGGGAAGCCAGCATCATCAAAGAATCTGAATGTGTATTGCGAATCGATAGATCTTTCTCCAGTGGGGCTTTGATCTCCTGAAAATCTTGGCTGGTTTGAGCTACCTCTTTAGCCTCGTACGCATAATGATTCGCTTGCAGGAAACGAATAGACATAATGAGCAGGACGATTACCGCTACTCCCGCAATTGAACCGTAGATTCCGCATGCGGTGGAGTCACTCATCTTCAATCGACAAATCGGCTTCGGGTCCATCGCAGCAGCCATACCACCGAGTCCAAGGAATACCAAGATTCCGATAAACACATAACTCATATTGAAATCGAGGAGACTCAATACCAGAATGGACATCGATAGAATGAAGTACACAAAATGCGATTCGCGTTCTTCCTCACTTCGTTTTAAGTAAGCACGCACATATTGATAGAAGACAAAGAGAATAAATGCCATAAATATGATAAAGCCTATGATCCCGACCTCAACCAGATATTGCATGAAGAAGTTGTGGGCCTGGGCGCTAATATAAGGGTTGTTTTGGTACTTTTCATACAAAACAGTCCAGGCGCCACCGCCCGCACCAATGACTGGATAATCTGCAAATAGTTTCGTAGCATCTTTATAAAATGTAATCCGTTCTAGCACACTGTGCTGTTGGAAATTGATATTTTCAAGCCGTGTACTAATGCTATCCGGTAAAATATTTCGCACACTTGTTCCAAGTAGAAGCATGGCAACAACGGCCGTAAGAACGACTGAGCCCAGGGGGATCCACAAACTTGATCTTTTCCGAGCAGACCAGGATTGAAGCTTGCTCTCAAGACGAGGTGCAACCCAGCGCTGGATAATCCAACATAACAATGTCACAACTACGGATGCAGCAATCAGGTAAATCCAACCCTTGGCTGCGAGTGAGCCAGAGTATTGCTTTTGTAATTCCAGTCCAGCTGTATTTATCGGATTTAAAACGATAATTGTACCGATTCCTGCTAACCCACAATAGATAAACCACAAAATTTGCTTTGCAGGTTTCAACAGGAGCAACAGAATGACAAACACAATTGGCAGCATGACAAGCCCTGTCCGGGAGAGTGTCAGCAGCAGGGATAGGATGATCGGCACAAGCATGAAACCATGTAGTAGCTGCGTGTACACTTTTTTGGAACGGATCATACTAAAAATGGTAATAAACAGAAATGCCATCAGGAAAGCGGCGTATGTATTGGGATACTGAAACACCGATGCAAGCCGTGGACCGTTTGAATCGTTCCAGATGGCCTGGTTATAGACTCCATTCACGACGCCGGCCGAGAACCACCCGACAAGCTTGCCTGCGAAACTGAAGGCCCCCAGCCAGTTTAACAAACCAAATCCGACAGTAACATATGCAATTCCTATTAAGGAAGATTGTATGATATGATTGGTTTTGTTGTTTTGCAGCAGGTACATAGTCATTATAAAGATCATGGCGTAAATGCACTGGATGAGAATCATGTTGACTGCCAAATATTCAGATGCCGCACTGATGAGTGACAGGACATAGGTAAGTGGTAGCAATATCACCGCGATCTTAAGCCAATCTTGCTGAGTTTCTAACTTAATCTGTTTGAAATAAACAGCAACCCACACAATGAACAGGAGGGTTGTAATGGCAACCGCCCAATAAATGGGTCCTTCAAATTGAAGCAATTGTCCGTTAAATAACGCAACTTGGAAAGAGGACCAGAGTAAAAATAAGATGAGTCCTATGGTAAGAGTCCATAGTAGCGGTGAGGTCGAACTGGAATGAATCTTGCTCGACGTTTTCTTGGCTTTCCCGTATACTGGATTCGACAAGGTTTAAGTCTCCTTTGCATGTAGATACGACATTAGTTTAGCATAATATGGAACGTTGAGACAAAACCAATATAATGGTAATCCGAAAATCTATGATTTTAATATGGAATCACCATTTAGAAGACCCATGATTAATATATAATTATGAGTCAATAATATTTGATAAGGGAGTATCAATACAATGAAACGCAGCGATTTGTATTTGTTAAAACAACTTGTGAAAAGAGATGTATTTTCACGATATAAAGGTTCTTTTCTAGGGATATTATGGTCTTTTATTATTCCTATACTAATGTTAGTAGTATATACATTTGTTTTTAGCGTTGTCTTTAAAGGAAGATGGAGTGTCGAATCGAATAATCATTTAGAGTTTGCATTAATTATCTTTTCTGGAATTACTGTGTTCAACTTTTTTTCAGAAGTCATCAATCGCTCACCGTCATTGATAATAGGGAATAGTAACTACGTGAAGAAAATTGTTTTTCCGCTAGAGCTCTTATCTATTTCCGCGCTGTTAACTGCACTCATACATGCTCTGATTAGTTTGTTCATTCTATTTGTGGGTTTGGTGTTTTTTGGTGATGGGATACATTTTAGTGCGATTTATCTGCCATTGGTATGCTTACCTATTACATTAATGACTCTAGGTGCAAGTTGGTTTCTGGCATCTTTAGGTGTATATGTAAGGGATATTAGTCATATTATTTCTGTTTTTACAAGTGCGTTAATGTTTTTAAGTCCTATTTTTTATTCGGTAAATACTGTTCCAGTAGAGCTGAGATTTATCTACAATATAAATCCTATTGCTCATACTGTAGAGGATATGAGAAAGATCATTATATGGGGTCAACTACCCGACTTTACTTGGATTTTAATAGGGACAGGAATTGGTTTGTTGATGGTGGTTTCGGGTTTCTATTGGCTTAAAAAAACTAGAGGTGGATTTGCAGATGTACTATGATAAAGCGATTTCAGTTACTAACATCTCAAAAATTTACAAGATGTATAGTAATCCAAAAGATAGATTAAAACAGTTTCTCTTTAAAAATAAGTCATACTACAGAGAATTTTCTGCTCTGAGCAATATTTCGTTTAATATATCTAAAGGTAAAACGGTGGGGATAATCGGTAAAAATGGTTCTGGTAAAAGCACACTGTTGCAGCTTATAACTGGAACTCTTCTACCTTCCTCGGGAGAAGTGAGTATAAACGGGCGTGTTGCTGCCTTACTAGAATTAGGAAGTGGATTTAACCCGGAGTTTACGGGAAGAGAAAATGTATACCTGAATGGAAGTATACTTGGACTTTCAAAGAAGGAAATGGATGAGAAAATTAGCACAATAGAAGAATTTGCAGAGATAGGAGAGTTTATCGATCAGCCCGTTAAGCTTTATTCATCAGGGATGTATGTCAGATTGGCATTTGCATGTGCGATCAATGTTGACCCGGATATATTGATTGTTGATGAGGCACTCGCAGTAGGAGATATGCAATTTCAATTAAAGTGCATGGATAAAATGAAGAGGTTTAAGGAGTCGGGCAAAACAATTCTCTTTGTAAGTCATGACACATATTCTGTGAAAAATTTTTGCGATGAGGCAATCTGGCTAAAAGATGGGTCAATATATAGAAGAGGTGATGTATTGTCAGTCACTAATGAATATGAAGATTTCATGAAGTCTAAAGAAATCAAAGAAGAAATTAGTACTAAAGAAGAAGTGAATAATAATGCCCATCTTACAATAGATAGCATAATAGTGAAGAATGTTCAGGGTGATCCTGTACAAAATGTGTACTATGGAGAAAAAATGAATATTGAGGTAGGTTATACTATTCATAAAGAAATTGACGATATTATAGGTGGATTGGCAATAATTGATCAAAGGGATACTTATATCTGCGGTTTGAATACTAAACTTGATAACTTCCCAATAAGTTCAGATCTAGGGCATCATAAGTTGATTTGTAATTATGAGAATTTAACTTTATTACCAGGTACTTATTATATTGATGCAGGTTTTTTTGAAACATCAGGTCTTGCTAGATATGATTACAAAACAAAAGGTGCCTCCTTCTATGTTCAATCAGATAAATATATGGCAGAAGGAATTTCTTATTTGCCACATACATGGGAAGTGAGGTAAATCTATTGAAGTATGATTTGGATTTAGATATAAACGAAAATACTTCCCACGCCTTGATGTTAAAGCGTGTAAAGCCAGGTTCTAAAGTTCTAGAATTCGGTTCTGCTTCAGGTTATATGACAAAGTATATGAAAGAACAATTAAAATGCAATGTAACTTGTATTGAAATTGATGCAGAAGCTGCCTATAAAGGTAGGGGTTTTTCTGAAAAGATGATAGTTGCAAATATTGAAGATTTAAACACATGGTCTAATGAAGTAAGCGAATCTCGGTTTGATTATATACTTTTTGCAGATGTTTTGGAGCATTTGAGAAATCCTGATGAAGTTTTAAGGCGGGCAGTTACCTTTCTGGATACTAATGGGACCATTATGACCTCTGTTCCAAACATTGCTCATAATGCAGTGATCATGGAGCTTTTACAAGGGAGGTTTGACTATCGTCCAACAGGTCTTTTAGACGACACGCACGTACATTTTTTTACAAAAAAAAGTATTCTGGAACTTTTAGCGAAATGTGATTTGAAGCCTATTGAGTGGCTCTCAACAATGAGAAGGCCAGAGAGTACAGAGTTTGAGCAAAAGTATGAACATTTTCCAGCTGCATTGTCTAATTTCTTGGAAGAGAGAGAGGATGGAGATGTTTATCAATTTATAACTATATCTAAATATAAGCATGAATCTCACCAAGATGTAAGTATAGATAAGAGAGATTCCCAAAATTATTTAGATGCAGATCACTGCCAGATATATTTAAGAAAAGATGGGATTTTTGATGAGGTAAACTCATTGTTAGAAAAAATTCAATACGATAATGAATTGAGAATAATTCAATTCTCACTGCCGGAAGATTACAGGGAAGAAGAAATTAGGATTGATCCATGTAATTCTCAAGCAATCATTCGGATTAAATATATAAGAATATATAATAATCAAGGCGAATTGCTATTTAATTGTGATATGAATAACGGGTTCGATGGAATTCTATCAAAAAATAATATGTATCTATTGGACGGAAAGGAAGAATTAAGGCTTTTAAGTATAAATAATGATCCTGGTATCCTTCTGCACATGCCTGGTATTACTAAAAGCCAAGGCTTATCACTTGAAATTGAGATGAGTGTAAACAACAATAAAGAGTATATTTTGGAGTTGCTCACGCATGAGAGTGAACAACTCAAGAAAGAGGTTTTTTCTAAAAAGCAAATGCTCACTTCAAAAGATAGCTTAATCAATGAACTTAATCATAAATGTGAGGAACTGTGCAGAAACAATGAAATGTTACTTAATGACATTGAGCAAACAAATGATGAAATAAAGGACGTGAAAGAAAAACTTTATACTGAAAGAGAAAAACTTTTAGAAAATATATGTAAATTGGAAGATGATTTGTTATCAGCTGAAAGAAACTTACAGGAAACAAATCATACACTTTCACAAATACTAAATTCAAAGTCCTGGCGGGCGACATCCATTTTTCGATATCTTGCAAATAAAAGAAAATCGATTAAATAATATCTAATTTAATCGTGTCAGTAGGAATCATAGAAGTGATTTGCTTTTAAATATGGGGAAATATGTATATGAAAATAATGATTGTCTCTGTTTTATGAGATACAGGAGAAGATAACAAGATGGGGAAGTATAGTGGAATTCAATCTCTAGACAAGATTTACGATCCTAAAAATAATGCATTTGATATAGTGAGGTTCATACTTGCTTTGATTGTGATTTTTTCACATTCATTCGTTTTATTGAACGGTAGTGAAGGAGATCCGGTGATTAATATTACAAATTATCAGATATCTGCGGGGACAATTGCGGTAAACTGTTTTTTTGTAATTAGCGGATTTTTGATTACTCAAAGTTTAATATCTCAAAAGTCATTTCTAAATTATTTATTAAATAGATTCCTGAGGATATTTCCAGCCTTTTTTCTTTCTCTTTTATTAATTGCTTTTATTCTTGGACCTTTAATGACTAATAATGCTCTTCCTGAATATTTCTCAACAAAAAGCGGAAGTCCCTATGAATTTGTTTTTTTTAATCTTACCTTTAATCTTTTTGGCTATGCTTGGACAGTTAGGGATTTGTTTTCAAACACCCCTTTTGTGGGCTCAGCGAATGGTTCAATGTGGACTCTCAAGCATGAGTTCGCAATGTATTTGTCTCTCCCAATTTTAGGTGCCTTCTTAGTGTTGAGAGTAAGAAAAATGATGATATTTTTGGTAGGAACCATTACTTTATTAAGTGCCTTAAATATATTATATGGTTATCAACTCATAACAAGCGGTAATAAATTTTTATGGGTGCTAAGCTCCAATGAATATAGTAATTTTATAAAGCTAGCAGCGTACTTTCTGTTCGGCTCATTATTTTTTCTTTATAAAGATAAGATAATAATCCATCCTCGTATGATCATATTTTTTCTATTAATTACTTTGATAGGTTTAAAAACTGGGATCTTAAACATAATATTGCTTCTGACACTTCCTTATATAACTCTTGCTCTCTGTTCATCATTTAAATTATCAAGTTTTCGTAAGTACGGTGATTTTTCATACGGATTATACATTTATGCTTTTCCAGTTCAACAAACTATTGTCTTATTATTTAAAGAAAAATTAAATGTTTTTAGCTTTTTTTTGTTTAGTGCGTTAATAACTCTTGTATTATCGTATTTTTCATGGCATTACATTGAGAAAAAGGCTCTTTATTTGAAGAGAATTACTTGGAGGAGAAATGAAAAAAAATTGGATCAGTTTTTTTAAAATGACTTCTTTGCGATCAACTATATTACTGCTAATGGGCATTTTTGTTTTTCAAGCTGTGCCTACATTCATAGATAAAATAAATTTGATTGCAGACCGCATACCAATTATAACAAGTGCTGATTCAAGCAATTATAAAAATGTTATTAGAGATGATGTACAATTAGATTCACTGATTAAACAGGCTAAAGCTCAATTTAAAGATAGGGATAGTACCTACTTGTATATTGATCTCTCTGATGATGCAGGGACTATGAACTATTACAGAATGAGATATGCCCTATTGCCGTTTAAAAGCATAAAATATCAATATTATGGATATGAAGACTTTAATGAGGAGTTATATGTGAAATTGATTCAGGAGTTTGACGTAGACTACATTCTTATTCATAAGAATAATGGTATTCTAGAGTATTTAGGAGATGACTATAAAGATAGGGAAGATATAATCATTGAAGTTAATAATAAATCAGCTACTAACCTGCTCTCTCAACTTCAGAAATAGGAGAACACAGAATGATTAATCTTTTGTTGTTTGTAATGACAATTAGTATGATAGGTTTTTCTGTTTTATCATTTATTAAAATTAATTCTTATTATGGGATAACCTCTCTTTCTTTCCCTGTAGGGGCAAGTGTTATAACCTTATATTGTTGGGGGCTATCAATTTTTGAAGTCGATTATAGCTTTACAGTTATTTATGTCCCTCTTATTGTTGGAAGTTTGTTACTCATTATTGTTAATAGATACATTCTTAAGAATAATTTTTTTTATAAAATAAAGAAAAGTGTGTTGTTTAGGAATAAAAGGGAAATATTCCTATATATTTTTGTTTTGTTTATAGTATTAGTCGAATTTATAGCAATATTATCTCATAGCATCTCTGTTAAAGTGTATCAACCCGATGAATACTCTCAGTGGGCTTTTCAAGCAAAGGTGATTTT
>NZ_AWUK01000023.1 GCF_000499205.1 Paenibacillus sp. MAEPY2 | reverse complement strand
CCTATACTATACAAAATGAAATTCATCTACATTATTTCTACATATATTTTCTATACTATTATCGTTATTACCAATCAAATACAAAACGGTGGAGGAAAGAATATGAAATTGATGCTTTTAAAGAGGTTTATCGTAATTGGTTCTTTAGCTATTCTCGCTACGGGATGTACTAATGCGATTAAAAATAATGCAATGGAAGGAATGGATCATTCAAACACGAATAATCCTACTTCGGCTGGTTCCAGTCCTGTGAAATTCACATCTAGTACTCCAGTGGTAAATGGCAAAGAATTTACGATCACCGCACAAGAGAGCAATCTTGAAGTTTCCAAAGGTAAGATATTACCTGTTTGGACTTTCAACAATTCTGTCCCCGGACCTCAAATCCGTGTAAAGGTTGGAGACAACGTAAAAATCAATCTAAAAAATGAGTTGAATCAGCCTGTCTCCATTCATTGGCACGGCTACCCCGTTCCGAATAACATGGATGGCATTCCTGGCGTTACACAAGATGCCGTTGAACCAGGTAAAACATTTACGTATACGTTCAAAGCTAATGTACCAGGTACCTATTGGTATCATTCTCATCAAGACAGTGTAAACCAAGTGGATAAAGGCTTGTACGGTTCCCTTGTTGTTGAGGAACTGAAAAATGACTATGACCGGGACTATACTCTCATGTTAGATGAATGGATGAGTTCCAGCGACATGAATACGAGTGATTCCGACAATATGGGTATGAAAGAGATGAATCATAATGAAATGAATATGTCCGGATCGGATATGAACATGGACGAGAACACTACGGGTATGGGCGGACATGATATGAGCATGTATGACCTATACACGATAAACGGGAAATCAGGTACTGCCATTGATAAACTCATGGTTAAAGAGGGCGATAAAGTTAGAATTCGCTTAATTAATGCAGGATACATCAGTCATCAAATGCACTTACATGGCCACAATTTTAAAGTAATAGCGTCGGATGGACAGCCCCTAAATGAACCCGAGATGATAAAAGATCAATTACTTTCTATAGCTCCTGGAGAACGTTATGATATTGAATTTACAGCTGATAATCCAGGCTCCTGGCTACTTGAAGAACATGGAATTGAATCGCCGAAACAAAATATGAAAGCCGTTATCCAATACGAAGGTTCAAAAGTTCAAAATGACAATTCCAATACTTCAGCTACGCTTCCTGTGTTTGACTTCGAAAAGTATGGTAACATGTCAGATCCATTATTTTCGTTGAATGAGATATTTGATCAAAACGTGACAATGAATTTAAATACGGAAATGAAAGATGGAGAAATGGTGTACACCATTAACGGAAAGGTATTTCCGGATACAGATGTCATAAAAGTCCAGAAAGGTGACAAGGTCAAAGTTACTTTTGTGAATCAGTCCAAAACGGATGACCATCCTATGCATCTCCATGGACAGTTTTTCCAAGTGCTAAGTAAAAATGGTCAATCCTATCAGGGGTCAACGATCATAAAAGATACACTAAATGTTAAACCAGGGGAAACTTATGTTGTTGCTTTTGAAGCCGATAACCCTGGAAATTGGATGTTCCATTGCCATGACTTGCATCATGCTTCCGCGGGAATGGTAACGGAAGTCATGTATACAGATTATGAAAGTAACTATACACCTGATCCGAGTGTGGAGAACGTAGCGGAATAAATAAGTAGCATTGATTTACTCTTTATTAAGATCTGCTAATAATACGTTAAAAGATAAACAGAAGAAATTATAATGCGGCGATCTTTCCCGGAATGTAACCGAGGATTGGTTGCCGCATTTTTTTAGAAACACCTTAATTGTAAAAAAGCGATACTGTTGCGCTTAAATGCATATCATTCTCTTCTATTAGCTAGCATACCAAAATCCCCCAGGTATAGAGAACTCATTAAAATGAACTCTAATCCGAGGGGACGATATTTCAGAACTATATTGGCGACGTTACTGACTTTTTTATTACAATATCATTCTATTGGAAGATGGACCTGAAAAGGAATACGCACGATCTTCAATATATATTTGATGCCATAAGATAAATACAAGAATGGTCCACAATTTACGGCTTGCATCCAATTTCCCTTCCTTATGGATCTCAAGTAGCTGCAATACATACGTTTTATTGATCCATTGATCTACGTCTGCTGTCATAATCAGATTCCTAGCCCATGAATACCATTCACTTTTTAACCATACTCTCGTTGGGACAGGAAAACCTAATTTTTTTCGTTGCTGTACATCAGGTGGAACCACATCTTTCATAGCATCACGGAGTAATAATTTAGTTGCTGTGGGTGTAACTTTATACTTAGTAGGGATGGTAGCAGCTAATTCAAATACTTTGGTATCTACAAAGGGAACGCGAAGTTCCAAGGAATTTGCCATCGACATTTTGTCTGCTTTCATTAGGATATTCCCACGTAGCCACGTATGAATATCAATATACTGCATCTGTGTGACTTCATCATATAACTTCGCTTGTTCATAAAGTGGCTTAGTCACCTGCTGGGTTGGTTTACATACTCCCTGCTCCGATAACCATGGTGCTAATACCTTACTTTTTTCATGATCCATAAAAATCTTCGCATTTCCAAAGTAACGTTCTTGCAGAATAAGACTCCCTCTTTCCAAGAATCCTTTGCCTTTCATGCCGGTAGGCAGTAATCGTCCAAGATGTCCTGCAAGACTTCTCCATGGACCTGGAAGACCCTGAAACATGCGGAGAGCATAGGGTTCCCGATAAATGTTGTAGCCACCAAAAAATTCATCTGCACCTTCACCTGAAAATGCCATCTTAACATGCTGACTAGCCAACTTCGATACAAAGTAGAGACCCACGGCTGATGGGTCTGCTACTGGCTCATCCATATGCCATATTAGAGAAGGTAGTATATCTATATAGTCGCGGGCATTAATCCGAATTTCATGATGCTCAGTCCCTAAATAGGCTGCTGTCTTCCTAGCATCATCCAATTCACTATAGCCCGGCATATCAAATCCAACGCTGAATGTTTGGGTTGGCTCCAAGCGATGAAGTAAACCAACTAAACTGCTTGAATCAATACCACCCGATAAGAATGCTCCCCTAGGGACATCTGAGTTCTTATGAATACGAACAGATTCCGTTATTACTGATCGTGTTTCCTCTACTAAATCGGAATACGACCTACTTTCATGGGGCTCAAACTTCACTTCGTAATACGGTCTGATGGTCATTCCATTATTCTGTACAATCAAATAATGGCCTGCTTTCAGTTTATGGATCTCTTTGAACATCGTTAGAGGTTCAGGTACATATTGAAATGTGAGATACTGATAAAGAGCATTTTCATCCACTTCCCTATCAATCCTACCTGAAGCCAGCAACGTTTTAATTTCAGAGCCAATCATGTATCCGGAGGCGGTCTCACTGTAATAAACAGGCTTGATTCCGAAATGATCCCGTGCCGCAAATAAAAGATCACTCCTTTGATCCCATATGGTGAACCCAAACATGCCTCGTAAATAGTTGACACATTTAATTCCAACGTCCTCATAAAGCCTCAGTAATACTTCGGTATCGGAATCTGTATAAAATGTATACCCCTTCTGACTCAACCAATCCCTCAACTCTTTATAATTATAAATCTCTCCATTGAATACCAACCAAATATCTTTGTTCTCATTGGTCATGGGCTGTGCCCCGTGCTCAATATCCAGTATACTTAGTCTCCTAAAACCCAGACCGATATGATCATGGATATATATCCCTTCATCATCTGGGCCACGATGAGCTATGGAGTCCGTCATCTGTTGCAGAATGTTTGCATCTACTGGCACATGATATTTGTTATATAAACTTACAAATCCACACATTGGGCTAATCTCCTCTAATCGATATAAGATTAGTTTAGCCTTCATGTATGTGGAATCTGTGTAAGAATACTGTCTATATCATAAATCACGTTCTTTTAAGTTATCTATATATTTACTGGATTAGTTCATTGGAGTGATTCTATATGTTCGAGGCAAGTTGTAAACAAAATGGACAAACCCGTCTCCTCACGGGCTTGTCCATATTTTTAATGACTGTCGTCAATCATTTTAAGATAGTTCTGCTCGCTAACCACTCGGCGAGCTGTAACATATCTGGATTTATAATAACTTTCAGATAAGCTACTAATTCGAACACCTTTACTGCTTGATGAATGTGCAAATTGATTGTTACCTACATAAATGCCCGCATGGGAAATGCTGCGACCATTTGTATTGAAGAAAACGAGATCTCCTGGGCGTAGTTCTTCTTTTTCTACAAACGATCCCTTTGTTGCTTGCATACTAGAGGTGCGCGGCAAATCTAGTTTAAATGCATTAAAAACATAAAGGATAAAACCGGAACAATCAAAACCTGATGTTGTGGTCCCACCATAAAGGTAGGGCGTTCCAACCACTTCTTTTATTTCTTCAGTTAGTTTTGCCTGACTAGCAAATGCTCCCGTTGCTGTGGAGGTAAATAAAACTGCTGCTCCAAGCACCGACAAAATGACCTTTTTCAAACTTTTGTTCCTCCCTTAGATGCCTACGGAGTTAGCTTAAGGATTCGGTTAAAGGCTCCCTATATTCTTATCTTGCAAGAATAATTCACCCAACAAATGGTTCCCCCGTTTTCAATACGAAATTCGGCAAAAATAGTTAAATGTTTGTAACCTATAGAGTATTATATTGTTATAATGTGTGGATTTTATGTAGAATTCTCATATATCTTACTCTACAAAAAATGAAAAGACCGTCCCCTGTTAAATTCAGGGAACGATCGCTTCTTAGGACAAATTCTTTTTTTTACCAGCTTCTACTTATAAGCTCAAGGCTCTTCTACACTATACAACCACTTATATCCTATGCCCCAAACTGTTTGAATGGGATTCTGTTCTAATCCAGCCAACTGTAACTTCTCGCGGATATTTTTGACGTGGGTGTCCACGACTCGGTTATCCCCAAAAAAGTCACTTCCCCACAGACGTTCAATGATTTCATCTCTAGAGAAAACTCTTTGTGGGTGCTCAGCCAACATAAGCAAGATATCAAGTTCCTTTTGGGTTAAATCCAGATTTGTGTCTAATACCAAAACTTGTCTTCGATCTGGATAAATAATCATGTCTGAATACACGATTTTTCTACCGACTTCTTTTAGGCTCGAAGACTGTGAAGATCGTCGAATAAGTGCAAACAGGCGAGCGATGAGTTCATCTGAATTTACAGGTTTCACCATATAATCATCAGCACCCACTCCTAAGCCATGCACCTTATCCTTCACATCCCCTCGAGCAGTAAGCATTAATATAGGAGTTTCACTAAATGCTCTGATTTTTTTACAAAGATGCCAACCATCCATATCCGGCATCATAACGTCTAATAAAATGACATGATACGAATTTTTCTGAAGATAGGACAGTCCTTCGGTTCCATTATGAGCTTCCGTAATATCAAAACCTTCTTTAGTTAAATAAATACGCAATAGATTTCTCATATTCCATTCGTCATCAATAACTAATGCTTTCAACTTGTTCATATGGTCATCACCATCCAATACAAAAATCTATAGATATATTACAACATAGCCGTTCTTCTTACTTTAATTTTCAAATATCATTAGCTCAATTGTTTTACATATTATATTTTGGAACTATGTGATTTCAATGAAGAAGACGTGATGGTCGGAAAAATTATTTTAAATCGCGTGCCCTCTCCAATTTTACTTTCTACCTGTATTGTTCCTCCTTGTTGTACTACAAGACTTTGAACAATAGACAGCCCAAGTCCAGTTCCTCCATATGCCCGAGATCTGGATTTCTCAACTCGGTAAAAGCGCTCAAATATATTCGGAAGTTCTTCTGCTGAAATTCCGGGTCCCGTATCGCAAATACTTATCGCCACCCCACCTGTTTCAGAACTTAAAGAAACTTGAATATACCCCTCAGCTGTGTAACGAATGGCATTATCCAACAGATTAAGAATGATCTGTTCCAGTCGGTTAGGGTCTACAAAAATATGAGGTACGGAACTCAGGTTACTTTGAATCGTAAGATCTTTCTCTTGGGCTTTTAATTGAACCTTATCTATAGACCTTTGGATAATCGAAGTGGGTGCGACAGACATTAGTTTTAAGTCAATTTTACCTTCCTCCATCTTAGACAGTTCAAAGAGATCATTTATGATTACATTTAAACGTTGTGCTTCCTCAGAAATGATTTGTAAATATTTTTTCTTTTCTTCTTCATTTTCCACCAGATTTTTAGCCAATATGTCTGCATACCCTTCCATATAGGTAATGGGTGTTTTCAATTCATGAGAGACGTTGGCAAAGAACTCCGAACGATTATCTCGATATTGTTTTAATTCTCTAGCGAGGTCGTTTATGGCTTGTGACAATGAACCAATCTCATCTTTAGTTTCCACCGGAATTTCAAGATTCAGTTCTCCTTTGGCAATTTGGCGAGTTGCACTTTCAATTTTCAGTAATGGATTCGATAATTTTTTGGATAGAAAAAAGATGCAACCCAACGCCAATAACAGTGATCCAAATCCAGTTATAAATAGTAAATTTCTGATCGTTTGGATCGATTCTTTCATCTTTTCTAGAGAACTAATCACATAAATCCCTTTGACCGTTGGATTAGTGGTCACGGGGATACCATGAAGCAGGTAAAGTTCGTTATTTAATGTGAATTCTCTTTCCACCTTCTTCCCTTCAAACAATTTATCATTGTCCCAGATATAGTCAGGGAGAGTTGAGGCGTCTGAAGTCTTTGATTCAATGAATGTTCCTTGTGCGCTCAAGATATACATCTGGACCCCCGTAAAATCGGCCATTTGTTCTGCACTGTTACCTTGCTCCTCAAGCATAGTAGACAAATGTGCTGCTAACTCGTTGGCTTCATCGTGTACTTTAGATGACAAAAAATTCGTGAATATGAGGTTAAGTACAATGCTTAGCAATATTAAAATCCCAATAAACAAGCTGAAAATGGTAAAACTGAGTTTTAAATGAATTTTATTCCACACCGAATATATCACCTTTTGATATCATTATTAGGAAAATAAAACAGTCGCCATTATGGCGACTCATAAATATTTCCCTGTTTAATTTATTTTTGCCATTTACTATAGATTAAAGCACTCTCTTTAATTCTTCAGCAGTGATTCTCTTCAAAAACTTACTGAATTTTTCCTTACCTTTTGCATGAATTTTATAATAATCAATTATTTTCATTACAGTTTGTGTCACTTCCGCTTCCGTTAAACCAGCTAGAAAAAGTTCTGCCAAAGAAGCTTTGATCCCTTTTGGATCTCCACCTATATACATATCGAATTTATCTTTCATTTTAACGATTCCGATATCTCTCAAGAGGGGTTCACTAGTCCCAAGTGCACACCCAGCATATCCGACCTTAAGAGGTGTCGGTGTCAATATCCCCGCTATAGCTTGATTTAATTTTAGAGCAATGTCTATTCCAGACTCCTCAGCTCCTCTGCAAAAATTGCAAGCGATCAGGGCCTTAGTTGCATAACCTGCAGGGTTTACCTCAAGTCCAATGCTTCGAAGATTGTCAGTTACGACTCCTTCTGATTCAGCCGATATTTCAATATAAAATTGTTTAAACGGAGTCATCTCGGTCTTTTGCTCTGGCCCAACAAGTTTACTGATAGCTGAAAGTTGCACTGCAGTAAACAAGCTACCTCCTACTTGAACTGGTGGGGAAACTGCAATCATCAACCTTTCATTATTCACTTCTTACTCTCCTTTAATCGATTAATGTTAAAGCCTTCTTCATGTATAAAGTACTCATTTATATGACTGTATCAAAGCAATTCTTACCAGGTTCCACCGTTTAGGGTACATGAGTGCACTGAGTTATCTTTAGAATACCCCCCTATAGTATAATTTTCAAGCTTTTCTTTACACATTAAATAAGATTAAATTAAATTAGCTCATGCTGCTTAACCGTACCTCTTGGGCCTTTCATAATAAGGATAAGAGTATACCTCTAAGGTTTATTCTTTCATGATTCCCTTAAAGACCATTTCTCTCCACCATCATTGCTTTCATAGACCGAATACTGATCTGTTACAATGATGAGCTTATTCGGATCTTGTTTTGAACTTTTGATCCCCAAAGGCATCTCACCATCTAAGTCTACGTCGAGGTTAGACCATATTTTCAAATCAGTAGATTTTAAAAATCCACTTTCTGACATGATAATCGTCCTTCCATCGGACAAAGACAGTACTCCGTATGCCGGCTCATTTGTAATCTGAATTTGTTCCATATCTCTGCCCTTGTCAGTATAGCTAACCAGCCCTGTTTCCGTTGCAGCCAAAATGGTTTCTGTAGCCGAAGGAAATATAGAAATCGAATAAGCCCCTTGAGGTATGCTTCCGACTTTTTGCCACTGTTCCCCACCATCTTTCGTTTCGTACAAATTGTTGTCAGCACTAGCCAACAACGCAATTAAGTGACTTGAATTCCTCAGATCCATCGCTAAGTAGTGAACATCCGGCTCATTGGGTTTTGCTTGATTGGGAAGTCCATTCTCTGTAGTTTCCCAGGTCTCCCCTCCATCATTAGAACGTTTCACAAAACCATGGCCTGCGACAAAGATGTTCATGGGATTATTGGGATTCGTTTCAATTGCCATGACATCACTTGTCATAAGTTCTTTACTAGCTCGCTTCCATTTTTGATCTACAAATTCATATACTCCGTTATGAGTCCCCATCCATATGGTTGTATCATCTTCTACAAAACTAAAGATATGAGGATGGGTGGTGGTCTGGGGTGTTAATAGATCCAAATTTACTTTCCTGTCTTCTCTGCCCTCTCCCCAAATAATAAAACCGAAAAACACCACTAATGATAATGCGAGATAAAAGCCCATACCCAGGGAAAACCCTTTTTTCTTTTTTTGCATTGATCATTCTCCTTGCCTTTAATAATGTTATGTCAGTATAGTGAAAAATTGTGAAGATTCTGAGTGTATTGACGGAAATATGCAGGAGGATACTCTATAATCACATGATGTAATAACCTAAAAATATATATATATTTCAACCATCTGGAGCCATATGGTCACAGGATTCCTCATGAGTCAGCCTATGATCAGCTTTTAGTAGGGGGAAAATCAATAAAAAACCCAATCAGCAAGAGCTAATTAGGGGGAGTGTATATCTTACTATTATGAAAGTGTTGATCCATGGTCTTCATGCCAGATTTGGTGGATCACATCGGCCAAGATCGAAATCGTTCTATAATTTTCTTCAAGTACATTTTCTACGCCGCCGATTTCGATTAAGGCACTAGATTCGGCAAGCGATTGGTTGTATTTCCCGTTACCACTAGAATGATCTTTTGAGTATATTCCCTTCGATATTCCAGGTATTTTCTTGTTTAATTTATTCTGTAATTTGGTGGCAAACTCCATCGTTTCCTTCCAATTGGGATTTTCTTTTCCTACCACAAAATATAATTGTGCATAGTTAAGTTTATCAAACACAATGGTCGTCTGATCTTTGGGTTGTGAATCACGATGGATATCAAAGACGTAGTCAATGGATTTATGATTAGACAATTCCTGGCTCAATGTATCCTTTGAATAACTATAAGATTTAGCGTAGTCGAAGTTCTTAACTATACTTGGATAGTCCGCAGTAGATTGAATCACATTCATCCCTTTCGCTGTTAGTTTTTTAGTGAGGTCCTCTCCCAATAAGGTGACATTAATATTAGAATCAAATGCTTCATCTGCGGAGGTTTTACCTTGCAGCTCCGGTAACCAAGATTCACGGTTATGAGTATGATAAATAAGAATTTGCGGTTGAGTAGATCGTGAAGCACTTTTTTGCTGGTTTGTGTTTTTCGTCGCGGTTATGTTGTTTGGCTTCTTAGTCACATGCTCATGGTTTGTATTTTCTGTTTTAGTCGATTGGTTGGTTATCTTATCTTTAGAAGTCTGAGTACCCTTACTCAGTTTGGTTATTTCTTTAGATTCTATGCCACCTGTTTGATCTGAAGTAATGTTGTTCACCACTACCTGGCTGCGTGGAGGTACGCTTTCCTCTACAGGAATGAAGTCAATGTACATAGGGATAACTTTCAAGGAGATAATGAAAGATGATAGAAATGTAAAAACGACTAACTTACTCCTTCTTCTTCTTCGTGCCATTTCATTTTCACTTCCTTTTTCATTTTGTCTCTACCATTTCTATTCGCTTTTTCATAGAATAGAACAACATTCCGTATCCCAGACCCACAATAAAAATAGAAAGACCCTCATAGCTTTTCTTAGGATTTATATAACAAAGTCTGTTCTTTTTTTCATATATTCTCCATAGTTTATAGATTCCCTCATGTTTACACAGTTTTTGCTTGTCTTCATGGGGAGAGTTATCGACTTAAGGACTAGAGTTTGTAACGAATAGAAAAGCTACCCGGTACGATATCTATTAAGGTAAACATCAATCTTCCCTATACATATTAATTTTGAACACTAGAGACAATTAAAGTATGTAAATTAACTTCAACCCAATATCATAAACCTTGATGTTGCGTAGAAAAAGAAAAGAATGACGTCATTTCTGACGTCATTCCATAAGGGATCTATTTTGTTGAAAGCTCACTTTCAACTAACCATTGGTGATTTTTAACCGGGTTTCCACCGGTTGCTGGTGTATAATCGACCATATAAACCGTTGTTTTCTCAGCTGAGTCAATAGTTGCCTCAGCACCCATCATGCCTTCCATATGGTCAGCTTCAAGGGTAACTTTGGTCCCTGGTTTTAAGGGCTCGCTACCTGCATCTTTGATTTCTTCTTGAATAACCCACTTATGATTAGGTATTGGATCACCTCCAGTGGTTGGAGTAAAAGTTACTGCGTACGCTACAGTATCATATGCGCCTACTACTTTTGCCTTTGCTCCGTTCATGCCTTCCATGTGATCAGCATGGATGACGACTTCGTCTCCAACTTTATAAGTCGGATTCTCGGCTTCTTTTATGCCCTCAGGAACCTCTCCCGATCCTGAATGATCCATCTCACCCATATTCGAGTGCTCGCTTTCTGTAGTCGTATTGGAATTGTTGTTGTTGTTCTCCTTGTTCCCACATGCACTCAACACCAATAAAACTGCCAAGCTAAGTAAAATCAGTATTTTCTTCACTGTTATCACACACCTTTACTTTTATTTTTGTACTTATGCGTGGGTGTAAATCGAGTCACTTTAACATTTTACCCAAAAACATTGAAGATATTGTGAAGATCCACTTATTGATCCATTTTATTTATTTAGGAGGACATTCCTTTTCTTTAGGAACGGTACATTGATTAACATCTATTAACAATCTCTTTGTCAAATGCTTCGTAATACTCGTTTATAAACTCTTCCCATTGTTGATCCTTAGAGCTTTGGTCCTTCATCTGGAATTCAGCTAGGTAAAGTGTGATCAATGATTAATCCGGAACTTCGGCAATCCATGAAGAGTCAATAAATTATACTGGCTTAAATCCTGCTTCTAAATACGTAAGTATGAAATCTGGGACTATCTTTAATGCAGCTCAATACATATACCTATCTTAATTTTTACTGCCCTTCTAAATAAGTTCGAAGAATAATGCGACCTACTCGGTGGATCTCTTGTCGTTCCTGCTCATTAACTCTCTTGGTGTATGACTTATAAATATTTGCGCTTGGATAACGTTCCCCTTGATGGAAAAAGTGGGAGAATCCTTTCTCAAGACTAATGTAACACTTTGCTCGCAACACTTACATCAGAATCCATATTTTGAGAATGAATCCGATACTCCTCAGTTAGGAAAAAGAAAGCCGTATCAATATCATCACCTAATAACGGTATCAGAAGTCCGTCAGCTAACCATCCTTAATTAGGAATAGCTGTACTAGAAGATTCCTTCGGTAATATACTGGCAGGTGCAATAAAATTATCGACCGCAGTTTGAGATAAACGTAGTTACAATTTTAGAGTTTGCTACCTGTGTTTGAGCACCCGAATTTCCGCCACCAACCACTACTGTATTTCCTGGGCTCAATTGATCTGGGTTTAAGTACTCTGAAGAGTACTGGGTAACATTCTCTGACAATGAATTGGAAAAGGACAGAGTATTTTCACATGGTAAGGGCCTGTTGCAACGATGATGTTCAAGCCTCAAATATACCTTCAGTTGTCTCTGCTTTAAAGTTACCATCCTTCCAAAGCCGTTTAATAAGACATTCCAGTTTTACGGGTAGATCCATTTTCTTTGCATATGAGTCAAGATAGTTTGCAATCTCATCTTTACTTGGCAGTCCATTCTGATCACCTTCTATCGGCATGCCAGATAACCCGTCGTACATACGAGGCGTAAAGAGATGGAGTGATTCGTAGCGGCGTGAATCGTCTATTGATGATGCATCGTCCAGAATGATAAAGTTTAAACCAGTTTGTTTTAGCGGCCAATCCTGCTTGTCCAGCACCAATAACTAACACATCGAACATAGTTATCCTCCTTCAATTGAGTTAATGTAGATTAGCCTGTTTAGTATCAATCAAACTTACGTTTGATTGAATAATTAAAATATGGTAGTGTAACAATCAAACACATTTTTGATTGACTGGAGGATATATTTATGAAGGATAGTTGTGAAATTTACTGTTATGACGAGCCTAAAGTTCGTAAAGTTCAAAAGGCATTAGAACAGCAAGATATAAAGGGCATGGCCAAGATGTTTAAGTTGTTGGCTGATGAAACTCGAATGAAGATCGCGTTTGTTTTATGTGAAGAAGACGAACTTTGTGTATGTGACGTGGCCAATATTACGGGATCATCACTTGCTACCGCATCTCACCATTTGCGGTCGCTAAAACAGCTTGGAGTAGCTAAATACAGGAAAGAAGGAAAGTTGGCGTTTTATTCACTGGAAGATGA
>NZ_AWUK01000022.1 GCF_000499205.1 Paenibacillus sp. MAEPY2 | reverse complement strand
ACTTCAAGTTTGACTTCAAGACGAAGGGGAACATGTTCAGTAAACAAGATGGAATTCGGATAACACCGACATTTACATACGTAAGTAAGGCCGGTGGTACACCAATACCAGTTGACTTGTATTACAAAACCAATGAGAAACCGTTTGTGAAAATTGGATCTGCAGAGGATACAGTCCAGCGTTATGTCGTTCTAAATGAACGACTACGCAATGTACCTTTGGGTGATATGAAGAATTCAGGGTACTGGAAATACGATCAGCACCTGACGGCAGTCGAGAAGGTTGGGGTCGATCGAGAAGAGTTTATGAGGAACTACGTACTCAAATACACCAAGCTAAAAACGCCTGTCGGTGGGTACGATAAGCTCATTCTTCCGGAACAGCTCAAGACCTTGATCGGATCAAAGGACATACCAAGTAATGCTTCAGTTACTCCGGAACGTGCAAATGCATCGATACAGCAGTGGTACGGGGAGTACAGCATACCAGCAGCTCCATATGTTGTTCCATCTGGAACTAATCTTGCGGAGTTTGGTCGGACAAACGGAGGACTCACTGACAAGTCGCCAATCTTCTTAATAGATGGCTACATCATTGTGAATTTTGACATCGAGTCAATCCAAGCAGGGAAAGTAAATGATCCGCATTTACAGTATATCCATGCACCATTGATGAACCAGTGGAAATTGGAAGGGTACCAGAATTCGATTTTGGACTCATTTATGAAGAGATACAACGTTAAGGATGGAGATGTCGTGTTCTACAACGCTGATAAATCCAGCCGAGATGACTTCAGCGCACAAGCACCACACTAATATTTACGGGGCTGTATCATTGCCCCGTTCCTTTTTTAAGGAGGGAGATTGAAATGAGATTTTTTTTGAAAATCAGCTTACCTTTATTTTTTTTCGCTTTTTTTTGGATTTTCACGCTTCAAACACCAGTAAATGCTGCATCAAATGTTGATTTTTTGCTTTCGCCAATAAAAGAAGTTGAACAATCAAGTGGTTATTATCGGGCGGAGGTCAATGGAGGGGAGACGAAACAGTATGTGTTCTACGTGAAGAATCTCATAAAGAAACCAATCGATCTATGGATCTATCCTGCAGATGCAGCACCTATGGTTAACGGTGGTAAGAGCTACATGCTGAAGGGAGAGCAGAATACTTCCGTGGGCTCATGGATATCGCCATCCGAAGCCCAGAAAGTCCGATTAAAACCACTTGAAAAGCTTAAATATGTTTACACCGTGAAAGTGCCCCAGGATCTGGATCCAGGGGAATATGTAGGCGGTATTGTAGCTGAACAAATACCTGCTGAAGAAGCGAGTCCATCCCAAGTCCAAGACAAAGCGGTATTGCTGATTGAACGGATACCACGTATCGGGGTTCAGATCGTGCTGGAGAAGGACAAGCAGGCTGCTGTGCAAGACATGAGCATTGATGATTTCAAACACTCCTACATTAGCAATGGTTATTCACAGCTCACCGTCAAGTTATCCAACACAGGGAACATCTTGCAAAGGCCAAGTGGACTTATCATGATCCGCGATGCTAATGGCAAAGGGATTTTTAGTCAGTCCTACGATGCAGCGGCCGAAGAAAAATCTATTTACGCAGGTAAGACAGCGGACATGGTCTATCACGTCAAAGATCAGATCCTATGGCCAGGTGAATACAGTGCGTATTTTGAGACTAACTTCAATGGCCGGAAGGTCTCAAAAACTTTTAATTTTACGATTACTGAAGCAGATGCAAAACTTGCACAGGAAAGTCTGAATAATGCAGGTCTCTTGCAAGGGCGTGGAATTATAGATTGGCTGAAAAATCATCCCTGGGCAATTGTTGCTGGAGCCTTCGTGCTTATTCTAATTTTTGGAACGTTCTTCTTGTTGCTATTCCTAATTTTAAAAAGAAAAAAGAAAGAGGACGAGCAGGATCGACAACAAGTTAGGCGGCAAACCCTCCAAACACCACAGGGTTAGCGTATTTTCTCTTCATGAAGGGAGGTGGTTCACATGTGATCGTTACATTGTTCGAAAGTTGTCTGTTCAAAATAAAAAAGGGATGTGAATGAATGAAACGATTATGGTTTACCGCAATTTTAGCTTTAGCTCTTGCTCTGCCGAGCGTGGCTTCAGCAGAGGACATGGAAAAAGAAGTCCAAGTGACCGGTGGTAATTTCATGGTCACGCAGTCAAAAATGAATTTTACGGATATTACGCTTTCTGTTCGGCTACAACAAAAATCTCAGGCAGTGGTTACATCTCGCGCCATTGATGACAGAGGAAATGGTGGCGGATGGACGGTGAGTCAGGCAGCGACAGACTTTGTGACAACAATCGACGGGAAAGAATTTTATATACCTATCGATGCTGTCCAGGTAACCGCAACCCTCAAGAATACAATTTCAGGAATTCCGCTTGATTTCAGTCAGGGCGGAAGTCTAGCAAAGGAGCAAGTACTATCACATCAGCCAACGGTGATCTATTCGGCAGATGTGAGCACAGGACAGGGAGCATATGATTTTGAACTGAATTACACACTTTCTCTTCCGAGAGTTATTAAAGCAGCAGACGGAAAAGAGATTGGTGTCGTTGCAGGAACGTATAAATCTAAATTTACAACGACTGCTACATCAGGAATTTAAGGAGGCTTTACTGACTTGGAGAAAAATGAGAATAAAAAGAATATTGGATTGAAACGGAGCCTGATCGTGACTTTGGTCTTAACGTTGGTTTTGGGAACTTACTCCTTTGCTGATTTTGGTCCTAAAGCTCAAGCGGCAGAGTTTGCTAAAATAGTAGACTGGGACACCTACTACACGGAAGCAGTAAAAGGCGTTGCGGTAAGTGCTAAACTAGACAACGGTAAGACCCTGTATATCCCAGCAAGTTATAGGGCTGCGGGGTACTACCCTTCGTACTCTGAGTCTCCGGAAGGTGCGAAAAATTACAGACAGTACACCGGTACATATGCAGGTACATATGCAAATGAAAATCCGGGAGCAAGTTATATCGACACGAACGGGGACTTCTATTTCGGAGATAAAAAATGGGCTTCAGGTGTAAAAGACTATGTTGTAGTGCGTGACAGACATTTTCTGTTGTTCGAAAATACAACTGTGTCTTCTTGGGGTAAAGGAGACAAAGGAGAACTGGGTGTAGGTTACAAGGCAAATAAAAGTGCGTTGTCTGAAGTAGTCGATACTCTGTACGGAGACCCGATTACAGGCATAAAGAAAATTTTTGTCTGGGACCAAACATCGAGTAGTGAGCCTGGGGTTTTACTGGTCGGTGATGGGCAAGTTTTCCTTATCGGGTATGGATTTAATAAGAACAGCTTTACTGATGCCAAACCTTTAGACGTAACGTCTAATTTTCCGGCCTTTACCTCTGCTGAAGACTTCGACATGTTCTTCCTGGAGGACGCTGAATACTCGAACCAACAGATTTATGGCGGCTACACAGATGGAACTTACAGAACTCAAATGAAGCGTCTTTTCGTCATAAATGGAGAAAACTACTCTTTGACGAATATAATGGCAGATGACCAAGGAACTGTGTATGAAGGTCTTGCGACTTCCCTTACGAAACTTCCGAGTAGTCTGAATCTTAAAAATCTGAAAAGGGTTTCAGACTCCTATAAGATTTACAACAGTATGACATACAAGTATCAGTTTTATGCTAACACTCGAAGTACCATTTACTACCAGTTGGACAATGGGGTACTAAGTTACTTTGGAACAACTCCAGAGACTTTTGCAAAGTTCCCTCAAGTATTTGATCCAACTATCAAAACTTTAAATGTCGGTGTTAGCTCAGCTACAGGAGTGTACACAGGAACTATCTGGTATGTTAAGAATAAGAGTTTGTACGCTTTTGGTTCCAACGTTAATAATGTTTCTGGAGTTGCAGGAGGGGCTCTTAAAACTCCTGTTAAAATCACAGGACCAGCCAACGAATTGGTCAATGTATCTAAATTCGAAGCTTCACCGAAAGCTAACTGGGCCTTGCTTGAGGATGGAACTCTCTACTCTTTCAAGAATTCCAACGCTTCTACGTGGACAAAACACACTGTTAAGTTCCTCGACATTTTCTCTCATAGCACAGACGGTTTAGGTACACAAGAGGTCTTTGGTATTTCAGAAGACTACAAATTGTATTATCTTGATGATCCTACTTACGGTTTCAGCCCACTGACTTCTATTACTGCTAAATTAGCTCCGGAGGGATATGTCGCTCCAGTGACCAAACCTACAACACCTGTGTTGACGACAAAGTCGCAAGACAAGTTCGACCAATTCACAGTAGGTATTGATTATGGTACTGACACTGGATTGGCTGTGAAAGAATATCAAATCAACAGCGGTGCTTGGACACCCTACACTGGTGATTTTGTCGTTAAAGAGACCGGAGCGGTGAGAATCGTTGCTCGTTCTGCAGACAGTAAAGGTAACGCGAGTGATGAAGCGGTACTGCAAATAACAAGTAATCCGATTGTTATTACGGCAGGAGAGCCAAATGTTACTAAGGTTTCACCAAACGAGTTTAAAGTAAGTGCCAAAGCGACGGGAGCTGTTAAAACACAGGTTAGGGTTGATGGCGCATCATGGCAAAACCACAATGTGGCAAACAACCTTTTGCTTGCACCTGGAGAGCATACAATCGAAGTTAAATTGTTGAATTCTAAGGATGAAGAGTTGATAAGCAAATCGTTCCCTGTCACTGCAGATGCTACGACGCCCGTAGTTATTGCGAAACCTAGCATTACACAAATAGGATTGAATAGTGATTATGGATTAAACCTTGATGTTCAGTATGATACAACTGCAGGAGAAGCACAATATTCTGTAGATGGCGGTACTTGGACCGCAACAACAGGAACAATCTCAGTTTCAAATGATGTACACACAGTTCGTGTTAAAGTAGTTGCAACAGATGGCAAGGAAAGTGAAGTTGTTGATTTTGTAACAACTAAAACTGATCCTAAAGTAGAGATTGATAATGATAGTTTGAAAATCGATCTCGGAGTAACTGCACCTGGACTGAAAGTGTATTACAAAGATAATGTAAATGGTGTTTGGACTGAATACACTGCACCAGTAACTTACCCTCCAGGAACTTACACATTTGATGTAGAAGTTCGGGAAGATGCTTCTGGTGATGTCGTGTATACTGGAGGACCTTTCACAATCGTTGTGACTGATCCTAATGCGGGTAATCCAGGTGATGGTGGAACGACACCGACACCAAATCCAGGGACGGGTACACCAGTCGGTGATGAAGATGTTGATTTCACAGTAAATAGTGGTGGATTGTTTGCTCGTTTTGAAGGAGCGGATCTCTCCACAATCATCATCGACTCTACCAACCCATATCAATCGATAAATTCTGTAAGCCGTGCATTGTTCGAGGACAGTCGCGGAAACGCGGAAGGATATCAGTACAGTATGGATGTTACGGATTTTGTATCGGATCCGATGCAGGACAACTCTAATTTACAGCAAAGTCTGGTTGTAAGTATTCCAGCCAATGCCTTGTCAGTCAACGTTTTAAGTACCAAAACATTGAACGGCCCGGTATCTGAATTATCCCATATCGGAAAACATGTATTCACTGGAACAGGCCCTGAGATGCTGGCTACTGCTAAAGCATTTGAAGGAATGGGATACTACGAAGTTCCGCTCGAATTTACACTGAGTGTTCCGGATCGCGTCAAAATCGTTACTTCCGGATCCGGTAGTAAATTTGTCCCTGGTGAGTCTACAGGTCTGATGGCCGGTATCTACAAATCTAAATTTACACTTACCTTGTCTTCAGGTATTTAAGTAGCTAAAAGAAGGGGCTTCACATCGTGGAGTCCCCTATTTTTAAGGTAAGTGAAGAATCTATGAGTAAGTAAGGAAGAAGGTGAAACTGCTTCTCATCTAACAGCCTGCCGCCCAAACACCGAATTAATTTGAAATAATCATATGATTCCCCATAAATTAGTGTTAGTATATTAGTATATTAATTAATATGATAACGGAAAGCGAGTGATTCATTTGCTTAATACATACGAGCAATTGGAGAGATCAATCAGGGCTACAAGTAACGGCATTATTGAGAAATACCAGGATAACATGATAGACACATTTCAATGTATGGAACAATTACATACTTGCTGCACTATGGTCGGTACGCTCATTGATAATGAAAGGAAATGCGGTTCAGATAAAGAGATGATTGTCCGATTAATTAAACTCCGCGATGATATATCTCAACCAGTCATGCAGATGGTATACGAAGAAATTCAATCACTGAATACGAAGAAAAAGAAAGTAAAAAAAGAAATATATAAATTAGAGATTAGAAGGAATTTATTGAGTGCTGCAGCTGGCTAATCATCAGTACATAATTAAATAGTTTAAATTAGAAAAGGCGGTTGCTTTATAATTTAGCAACTTCTTTTTGAATATGAAAGAAACATAATAGATAAGCTTTGAACGGAGCTACGTAGATGATCTAATGATTTCTTTAATAAAGGAGAGTTTCACATGGTAGAAGGTATTCTATTGTACCTTGCATGGGTAGGGTTAATTATTGGCGTTGCTATAGTAGCATCCGGATTAACGAATGGAACAAACGGGAAAGATAAGTTTGATTGGTCTGCAACCATCCATCCGGTTTCTTGGGGACTTTTTATGCTTATTGTGTCAATCTATTGGATAGTTAGTAAGGGATAATACTTAGCACTTTTATTATAATTGTGTTATAATCAGATTATTATGATTCGAGATTAATTTTCTTTGCCTTTTTCAAAAGACAAAGAGTGGTTCCCGGTGAAAACCGGTTTAAATTTTGGCAATGAAGCCGTGGAGAACAATAGCATGCCTATTTAGGTGTGCTTTTTTTGTTTTCTGCGGCTTTTTTGCATCTACTGGAGGATAACTAAATGACATTTGTAAACCTGTCAAAGTTCAAAGAAAATTTAACTACTCAACAACCGCAAAGTTCATACTCCAATGGGCTGTTCAAAGTAATTGATGCGGCTATGTACAATGTTGAGAGTAATGAAGTCGATTGGAATTCATTTTCTCTGCAGGAGGCTCAGCAAGCTCTTAACGAGGCTTTAGCGTATGTAGCAGATGAAATAGCTGATGAGTACTCAGTACGTCCCAATGAAGGGAACGCTATTCATGCGTACCTACATAACAATGAGTCAATGTACCGCTTAAGAAGAATGAAACCAATATACCAGGAGACGGAAGATAACGAGTTTTTCTAAAGAATTCAAATTAGAGAAAGTTAGGTGAGGGTATGAACCGGGCTTATTTTTGTGATGAACAAGTAGGTCAGATGCAAGCAACGTATGATGCAATCACAATGGTGAAGATGTTGCATGATGCTGGGATAGATGTCCGTAACCATCCGATTAAATATTATTGTTACGGATGGGGTGATCAGGCCGATATCTTCCATGAAGCGATCAAGAGAATGTTGTTTGAAAGCTGTATCCAATCCTACTCGGACAATCTCCAAGGAGAGACTTGGGAGTATAGCATCGTGTTTCCGGAAATTGAAGAAATGATGCTTCTATCCATTAATGACGAGGCAAATGAACTGTTAAAAAAGGTGGACAATCTTTTGCATTATGAATGTCCAAATTTTGAAATGGGGATGAGCGGAGTTGTAAAGGGAAAGAACATCTACATCAAGATAACAGGAAACTATGGGATATATTCGAATTTCTTAGGCAGAATTATTGAACTGAGATCTATCGTACTTGGGTTCTTAGCACATAAGAAGAAGATACTCGTGCAAAAAATCCATAATATTTTCATGATAAAAATGCTGTCTCTTAGTCGGCCAATACCAATAGGTATCTCAATATGGGCACCTACTTCATTCGTATTCATACAACTTATGAAAATGTGTGGGGTGGATTTCTCCACCGAGATTGCAGAGAATCTTACTCTAAATAAGATGAGTTCTTTGTTAAGGGACGTCATAAAAAATGATGAAAAGGATGAGGTAGCATGAGTTCAATTCAAACGGATAATATAGCGGGTACTGTTGAGCATTCGCTTAGTATTAGTGAAGAAGGTAATGAATATGTAATCAGGTTGCGTGATCATAGCCTACCCCTGGTAGCTGAATTTCAGAACGGTATTAAGGTAGGAGAAGGTTTTTATACGAATGAGGATTTAGCTGAAGCATTATTGCATGCTCAAAACCTAAGTGTCTTTAAGACACCTATCCTACCACGGGGTTGTATCTCATACCTGGAGAGTACATTTAAAACCTATTGTTTCTTCGAAGTTCCATCACATCGCAGAACTGTGTTTTACCATGATGCGGTTATCGAGGATGTGCCTTTTCCAAATTTAATTTTTGGTTATGAACTTAGGTCAAGAACAGATAGGTTTGAGATATGTAAAGTATTTGTGGGTGCTTTAGAAAAGGGCTTAACCAATGAAGACTCGGAAGTATATTTTTATCCCTATACAAACGTAGACAGAACCTATGAAGTATGTTTAGGGTCATCTCAGTTACCTCAAATCACACGCATTTCTCAATTATCGACAGTGCCAGAGGTCTTTTTCAATTCACAGAACTCTGACTGTTACTATGGTCATGCAAATGGTAGTGGGCTTACCTATAGGGAACTATTAGAGAAAGTCAAAGGCAAAGAGTTTCCGGATAATTATCTGAAAACGACTGGCTTGACCCTCGCTGATTGGATCAGTGGACTGACTTCTCTATTTTAGGCCAAATACAACTCAAATAAATTAGCAATAAGCTGGAGGTAATAGATATGTCTAACGAATTATTTGGTGGTTCTGATCTCTTTTCATACTTTGGGGGAGGTTTCGCAGAACCAACGAAAGTTGATAAGGAAGAAACACTAAAATCAGTGGGTAATACAATCGACATCACTAAACGCATTCAATCCAGAAGTAAGTCCGACAAACCAAATGATGGAACTGGTGTAGACACATGTGAGGGCTTAACTCAGGATGAAATTAATGCTCTATCGGATGAAACACCTATAAGTGAGTCATCAGCCGATACTGCAGAACTTGGAGTAAAAAAAGATTCGTCCAAAAATGCAGACAGCAAAGATAAAAAGCCCGTCTTTACTAACACAACATATATTTGCTATGCCGGTACGTCCAAGCTTTTAACCAAATATTTTGATAGTGAAAAAATAGGTTTACTCAGTTTAGAGGATGTTCGTAAGCAGTTAGAAAAAGACTTTCCTGAGATGTCAAAACAAAGAACGTTCATGAGTTTTGACGAGAAGAAGAATATAATAATACCGGCCATTACGGGTGGGAAGAAGGGGGCTTTGCCCGTTTACTTCAACGAATCGAGAGCATACTTCTACTCTGCGAGCCAACTTGTCGAGCATAAAGATAAGTATTCAATCTGTTACCTGGCTGCCAAAAACGGTTACTATGAGATACGTGAGAATGGGATCGGAGTGTTTATCTCCAAATGCAACAAAGAAGAGTTAGAAGGATGGAGCAATGCTGATGAATTCTTTGCTCAGCAGCCTAGGGCCCAAGAACTTGATTCCTGTCGCACCGGCTTTAAATCCAAGTTGCCGAAGATCCCTGAATCATTGGTACACCAGCTAATATCATTTTTTATGGACTATTCTGATCATGATGTAGAAGTGATGGGTGTATTCTACTGGGATACCAAGCAAGGTGTTTATCTATTGGATGTTCCTAATCAAAGTGTGTCGAAGACTTCAATCGATCAGCATTATACGAGTATGCCATATTGGATTATTAAAGTTTGTGAGTTACATTCTCATAATACAATGAAAGCATATTTCAGTTCTGTGGATAACGAAGATGAACTCGGCACTCATCTATATGGTGTGATTGGAAACTTAAAACAAGCAAAAGGACTCATTCGGTTTGATATTCAAACACGAGCTGGTATGGCAGGGAAATTTATTTCCTTGCTTCCTTCAGTACTGCTAGAGGGAGAGTATGATAATCAAGAAGATTCATGGAACCTTATTACAAAAGTGCAGTACCCAACAGCCTGGCATGATCGTGTCTTGTTTGAACAGGTGGAGGTGGCTAACCATGATTAAACTACTTGATTATCATGCTAAGAATGAAGATTCAACGGTTCGTCAATCACGGATCCAGAGTATGTACTACTACATTGTAATTGTTGGCGCCGGAGGTACCGGTGGCTATGCAGTTCAACGAATTACCAAAATGTTAAGTGCATTTGCATCCGTAGATTCATTTCTTATGATTGCTGATCCGGATATGGTAGAGGAAAAGAATTTGCTACGACAACCTTTCGTCAACCAGGATATAGGCGGAAAAAAGGCAAGTGTTCTTGCCCAACGCTATGGTAGAACATACGGACTGAAAATCGGTTCTTATGTTGATAAATATGTGGAATCGGTTGAACAACTAGATCATTTATTTTCGTTAACTGATTTTCGCCACAAGACCGGGCAACACATTCAGAAGGTGTTAATCGGGGCAGTTGATAATGACTTTACGCGCAATGTAATGCATGAGTACTTTATGCAGACTGATGACCTGATTTATATTGACGCAGGTATCGAAGGGGTCTTCCTACCATCAGGTGATAAACCAAAGAGTGAGTGGGGAGAAGAAGAAATAACAGATCATATGGAAAGCGGATATTCCGGGCAGGTGGTAGTGGGTCTCAAGAAAAATGGAACAGAAATCCTTGAACCACTTAATAGAATTTATCCGATCGATGCAACGGATCTTATTGCGCCTTCACATAATTGTGGTCTGGAACCTTATCAACCTCAACGTATGATCGCAAATGAGATGGCAGCATTCCATATTTCAACGATTATAAATGAGTTGTTGAGTACAAATACAATCATTGTACACTATGCAAACTTCAATGCTAGGACTGGCAGTTGCCGGCCACAGTACGTGCAGGAAGTTTAAGTTGAAAACCCCCTATATTTCTCATCATGAGAGATATAGGGGGTTTTAGTTTGATATCACTAAATGACCTATTTGAATAGAAGCTATAAATTATGGCTAAAAGAGTTTCAAGATAGCTAGTAATTGGACTTCATCAGCGTATAGATCGTAAAGTAAGCTGCTGCGTGGCACCATAGAGTGTTTGCGATACAAGCCAGCCAATGGAAACACGATTACCCACATGGTATATGCAAGCAGACATAAAGTAGTTAACACACCGGCCATCAGTTATTATTGCTTAACCTGTGAATCTAGCAAGGTTGGCCAATACTCAATCATTTGATTACTGCTATGGTAATTAACCCAATCTCCGGAATGCAGTTCTAGCATTTCAACTTTAGACTCTTCGTGCTTTTATACCAGGAAACACAAAATGGCCACTTCAATTTGAAGTGGCCATTCGTATATTCCGGTCTACTCTTTGAGATCAAACTTGTTCAATTCCTTCAGCGCATCGAGATTACCATCAAGAACATCTATAGCATGCTGCAATTGATCATCGCTTTGAAGATGGGCACCGATTAACATGAGCGCTCTATCCCTAATTTGGCGGTCAAGCACATCTACAGCTTTCTGCTTTTGTGAGTCACTGAGAGATAGGGCATCAATGAGTAGGAGCACTCTAACCCAAATCTGCTGTGTGCTACTAGCAGCGTCGTGTAGCTCTTTCAAAAGATTGTTCTCCAGCTGCAGGTTTTGGTTCTCAACTTGCATAGCATCCGCAGCCTGTATAAATTCTAGGGTAACCTGATACCGTTTATTTGGATCTTGTTTGGTTACCGGATCTATGTTCTCCATATGACACCTCCGATTCAATTTAAGCAGACGTGTACTCTTTGCGTGCTTCAGCAACTGAGGTAACATCAAACTCATGGTAGATCGACTTAACAAGCAGCTCGATCTGTTCCGGAGAATAGCCAAGCCGTCTGGCCGCAAGCATTGCATAACCCAAGCAGGCTTCGTTACCCCATTGTCCCTCGGTTGTCATATCCCGATTCACAAGAGTGCGGAGATATTCGGATCGGTTAGTGTAGGCTTTGACATCCAGGTGCGCCCATAATTTTTTTGACATCGTAAGAGAAACCTTTTTGGTGATTCCCAAGGATGGCCTGCCCATGGTTTTGAGTGGGAGCTTCAGTTTTCTGGTAACGAGATCGTGCCGGCATTGCACACATAAAATCACTTCCTCACCCTTGGCAAAAAAATCAGTTGTGTCATTTGTACTACCACAATTCATGCAAATCATATGTAAAATCATTCCTTTACTTTAGGTTACCTAAAGTATATAGTTTAAGTAACCTAAAGTAAAGGGTGAGGTGATTCCGGACAGGGAGGAGGACTTTGGACGTTCGTCGCCCTCTCTATATAGAGGGCGACGAGATGAGTTATAATGGAATCAGGGAAGGCGCATTCGAACGTTTATTAAGAGCCAAAAAACTTGTCGCCCTCTATAAAGTGAAAAAGGAAGGGTCACAAAATCATGTTTGAACATTTTTTGAATCATTTACATCGAGAAGGCAAAGCGGACAAAACGATTCAGAATTATGAGGGAACCTGGAAAGCATTTGGAAAATGGTTGCGCGAAGCTGATCCGACATTAACCGACCCTGTTTATGCCACCCAGAAAGATATCTCGGACTATAAGAGGTTCATGTTAAAATCGGGTGGTTTGAATGGCTTACCTGGATACGAGGGACGATAAGCTGAAGAGTAGAACAGCAGGACTTGATACGAAGATACCCATTCATCAGAGATACATAGTTCTATCTATAAGGGGGAAAGTAAATGATTCATTTTTCTGATAAAAACCTATTAATAGTTTCTCTTGTTCTTTTATTCATGATTGGGACTGTTATTTTTCTTTCATATGTTTTCAGAATTTTAAAAAATGAAGAGAAAGAGACGAAGGAGTGAAGAGATGAGAATTGAAGTTTACGAAAATTATGACGGTAGTAAGTTGGTTGCTATGTTGGTGGAGGCTGATGGAACGGAACGTGAATTAGTAAGGTCTGATGCAGGCAACGATGATATGTTGAATAAAATTGATTCTATGAATTTATCGCATCTCACAGTTACATTTCATTGGGCATCTGCTGCTTTGAGTAAACAAAAAATAAGAGATAAATTTTTGGAAAATCCGGAGCAAGCCTTTGCTGTAGCTTTCAATTTAGTTCAAAAGGCTGCGGCATACGAGAATCCAGAAGAACGTATTAAGATTATTGCTCAAGTGGCCAATGAGTTTGGCGTTGATATAAGTGATTGCAGTTATTGAATAAGTGTTTTTTGAGTTTTAATGATCTTACCGCTGCTGTGGAGTCGATCAGCTGGACTTAACTAAACGAAAGGATGTATTTGAATGAGCGACGAATTCAAACTAACTCTTGAAATCAAAATTCAGGAATTGGCAACTGGTATTAAGGATGTTAAATGTCCCTGCTGCGGCGAGACAACAAGTACTGGTTCTGAAGTAAACGATCCTGAAGACGATACCCGAGGGATAGTAACTTGCGAGGTAAACGGTTGTGAATTTTACATCATTGAATACACGGATGGCACGATATTGCTTGAGCCAAGATAGGTAGCTGTGGAGTCGATCACCTGGACGTAATTAAAATTAGGGAGGATTATTAAAAATGAGTAATGGAAAAACAGTACCAGATGACTACAAACTTGAATCGGTAGATGAGTATGGAAATGAAGTTCAAGTGACTGATATAGAAATTGTGACTGTGGAAGGAGTTAATGGCTGTTTGGTTGCTTTCTCACTTCCAGATCCAGTCGATGATGAATCGTAAGTAGCTCTACCAGTGCAGTTGAGTGTTAAGCAACTAAAAATCAGTGGTAGTGGCAAAGTCTAATTGGCTACAACCTTATGATGGATTTTTTCTCTCGGAACGATCACGATAGTGCGTATGAGAAATTTGAAATTCAAATCAGATTAACAACGGCGATCGTGTGATTATCACATGCGAGGTCATGGCTGTGTTTTTTATTTAACAGAATATTTAGATGGTACAAATGTGTATGAGTCAAAAGTATGATCAAAAGAATATGGAACTTTAGTTCCCATAAAAGGAGAGTTATTGTGAGAAAACGTCAATTTAAGAAGAACCTAAGAAGGCATGTACGTTTGTATATGGATGAATCTCCATTGTTGTTTATGAGCCAAGAAGAAATGGTAGCTGCATATGAGGATCGTGACCAGTTTCTTAAAAAGATTGCTAAATTGCCGTACAAGAGAATTAAAAATCTCAAGGTGATGTATTTCTTTCCACTAATTAATAAGCATCGGGACTGGTTTAATAGCATTAATACATTGAGAACAAGGAAAGCGTCAGTAACGGTATCACAGTCTTTACAAGATTTTGCTTAATGCTACCAGTAGAGATGAGTAGAACGAATTTAAATGTGGTTAAGCTAGAGTATCTAAAGTAAATCGCTGTAACAATCTATAAAGCTACATATAACACTGGGCAAATAGGTAATTATTCCTTCGATCTATTTGCCTATATTATTTGACGAAATAAGTAGTATATGGTACAAATATATTATTACGAAACACTTTGATTTACTTTGTCGTTATTGCTCGACAGAGTTGGAGACATACTGGTCGGGAACATCTACGTATCAGTATATTAAAATAGGGCTTATTTCGCCATGGAGACTATAGACACCCAAAATAGGTGTCTTTTTGTGTTTCCATGTTTTTTTATGCCCAAAAGTATAATTTTAATTTTTGAAGCACTCAGATCTTGAGTAACTTAGTATTTAATAGTGGGATATTTATAAAAGAAGCGAGGATTTCAATGTATTTCGATTCTTTCAATAAGTTGCCCATCCTGGTAGCTGTACTTTGATGAAATTTAAGGGGGATCAACACATGAAAGATGTTGTAGAACTGTTGGTTATGTTTGAAGAGGAAAAAGCTGAGAAAAACGTAACCGCGTATGTACCATCGCTACGTCTTGGAGTCCATGGAGATACATTGGAGGAAGCTCGAACGAATGCAATTGAACTAATTGAGCTGGAACTGGAGGGGCGGCAGGAGCGGTTACCAAAGGATACAGCAGTCATTGAAACAATAAAGGGAACTGCAGGTGTTGATTTGCTTGTTATGTTTGAAGTGCTGGAAGAAGAAAATGATGTGACAGCATACATTCCTGCTTTGAGACTTGGGGTTAAAGGAACAACACTGTCTCAAGCGCGCTCTAATGCTGAAGATTTGATCAGACTGGAATCTAAAAATCGCGTTCATCCATTTTCTCAAGAAACAGTCACGATCGATACTTTAAAGATAAATGTGAAAGTTTCATAAATACTAAAGTCACGCCAAAAGGGTTGTCTTATAAAGGAGGAAATCAGTGTGGAAAGTAAATTTGATTTTTTTAAAGATGATGAGAGCGGTAAGTGGCAGCTGCCTTTGAATATTTGTAGTTTAGGTGGTTGTTATTTTAACTTCCTAGAACTTGATACAAAGGATGAAGCAAGAGAAAAGGCTATAGAATTAACTAAACAAGGAAAGGAAATATCGGGTAATTCTCCTTGTCACGAGTGTCACAACCAATACTTACTCGATTGTCAGTGACCTATTAAATTATAACGATCTTTGACAGGAGAATCCGATCATGCTATTATATCATCAATCGAATATCCATCTTAAGCGATGGTTTTATAAGCGGAAGCACCGCTTCATGCCCTTTAGGGTCTGAAGTGGTGCTTTTTTTTATTTTATTAACAGGGAGTGGACAGGATCATGAAAAAGTTTATAGGCAGCACCGCTGAGGTAAACCAAAAATTGTATGGATACATTAATGAGTTTAAGGGCTTAATTTTAGAACATGTAGAAGCAAAGGGGATGAAATGCTTTCTATGTAAGGACACTTTAACAACCGATGTGAAAATTGAAACTGTATTCACCGGTAACGCCATCCATTACGTATTAATGTACACGCATGAGGAAACAGATAAAAGTGCCCTATTGATATGGAAAGACTTTCTGGAACTAAAAGAGATTGTGATGAACACCTATGAGTTGATCGAATCATTTATTTCGGTGGAGCTTAGAACCAGTTCCGGCTCCCTAACAGTGTTCACGATGAAATTAATGTATGATATGTTGAATTTCATAAGAGGGATTCGAGAAGACGAAGATGGAGCTGAGGGATTCACTTATAAAGTAATTTATGATCCGTTTATTCAACTTAAAAGTGATAAATGGATACAGTCTATAATAGAAGAAAGATAGCTGGTGTAACTTTGAACAGGAAGGCGCATTTGCCTTCCTGATATCTCATTAGACTAATTTAGGTGTGCAAGATTGAAATACACTAATTGCTTGTATTACTTCTGTAGTTGTAATGCCTGATCTATACAGTTTCTGCTCAATGTTATGTAGTTCATTATTGTACACTTCTTGTATTTCATTCTTAAGGGAATTTTCCATATGCTCAAGAGCGCTGTTTAATATAGGTTCGCAGATACCGAAATCGAGACGTTTAACTTCCCCAGTATCAAGCCAAACGATGCTTTCTTCTAACTTAAAATCCCAATCTTTTAAACCGGCTTTAATCAGTTCTAATTCGGTCTTAAAGAAATCGTAAATCAAATTAGGAGGGAAATGTCCATGTGCTTTCTTATACTGATGCAAGTTTAAACCTTCAATCCATTCTGTTAGAACAAATACTCCAGACGAATACGCGTACAAGTCCGGGGCGACGCCACCTTGTAAAGCGGATAATGCATTCCATTCACCTTCCCCGTCTTTTCTCCCTTTAGGTGTATAAATCTTCAAGCAGTAATCATCAATCTTGTAAACCGTGGATCTACTACTTGCCTCAGAGGGGACCAGGTTTGGACACGTTCCATTTTCATCAAGTTGCTTAATGACTTGTTCGATATCATGAGGGAGTTGTTTTAGTATGTTCATGTCATATCTCCTTTTAATAGTGTTTCCTAATAATAACCGAAAAGATTTAAAAATAAAATAATTGAAAATACATCGCTATTCTATTGGCATATATCTTAACAGAGTGGATATAATAGTATTATAAAAGCTGCTCGCTTAAGAGGATCATCTCTCATTGAGGTGATCCTTTTGAGTTTTTCTGTTTTTCGTAGTCTTGGAAAATCGGCAAGGAACCATGATATAATCAAGGTATCAAATCTACTGGAAGTGGTGGGATTTATAGTGTTGTCGAATTCCAAAAAGGAGAAAACTGTTGTTACTGCCATTAACACATTAGCTAATCAACCTGGTTCATTTTTAAACACTGAAATTCCAGTAGGAGACAAAGCTATATCATTTGATGGACACATAGATGTTATGTCTGATGACAGTGAAAAGAAAGAATCTTTCTTAGGGAAGGTTCCTATCCAGGTGAAATCAACTGGTGTTGATAAATTCAGTGACCGTAAGATCACATTTAGATTTGAGATGGCAGACTACAGAAATTTTCTAAAAACAAGTGGTGTGCTGCTTATCGTTGGTGAAGTAAAGGCAGACGGTTCTTATAAGCTGTTTTATAAATCTCTGTTCTCACTTGAGCTTGATGATTTGGTTCGTAAGCACGGTGCTAAAAAATCAAGGGTAGTTAAACTTCAATCCTTGGAAGATACTTCATTATATGAAGTGTGTTTAAAATTTCTAGAGGAACAAAAGCTCCAACCAAATGAACTTGTTATTAACAAGCCTTTTGAAATTGATAAATTTCAGGTCTTCAAGTTTAACCCGATAAATAATACTGATAATATATTTGATGAAAAATTTAGCATGTATGGTATCATCAATCAAGCTCACTTTCCTCTTGGGTTTGCCCAGATCCAGGAAATAAGTTTTGATGGTTACGTTGATTATTTAATTGAATCATCAACCCGATGTCGGTTGTATACTGAATTTACCCTTCAAGACTCGCTAAGAATATTCACAATCGAGAAGGCGATTCAATTGATTTTTAATATGGCTATGGGCACCTTTACATACAAATATCTGAATTTCCGTTCTCTGTCAGTACAATTAAAGTTGATTCCCTTTTTAAAAACTCTTTTCCTTGGTAATAGAGTTGATTTCTTGGACGACCAATATTTTATTATTCCACAAAGTTTAGAAACTGTTGAAGACCTGAGAAGCCATGAAAAATTAATGAGTGAATTGTTAAAAACGTTTGAAATGCTAAATATTAGTCCTGAGGTCACTATAGTGGATGACGAGAACACAATATCTAATTTTCAGGGTTTAATAAATATTGTCTATTACAAAGAGTATGGTGGCATAAATATAGAACTTGAACAAGGTTTAGCGGCATATCGTATAGGGAATAATCATTTTATACTCTTTTTAAAACGAAGTGCTGAGAGCATGGAAATGACCAATGCATTTAGCCCAGATATAACAATTATAAGTGCTGCAATAAAGGATGACCCTCACATCAGGTTTAAACATAGTACTTATATGTTATTGAATGAAGAACATCTGGCATTTGCACTAAACTTGAATGTAAATGAGATAAAACGCTCCTTTGATTTCTTTAATCCATTTTTAGATATAACGACTTACAATATCACCAATATTTTCTGTCTGCGTTGTATTGATGCATATATTCTCTCTAATAATGAAGAACTCTTAAATTTAGCTCTGTATATATATGACAAAGCAGTTGGGACGGAATTCGAATTTGACGATGTCATTCAAATTAACAAATTTCAGATTAAAAAATGGTTTGGTAATCAGCTTGATGAAAGTGAAATCCAAACCTTGCTGAAAATGAAATTTAAAGCAATGAGAGATCAAAATTATGTACTGTTAATAGGTATAAATATTTTATTAGAGTATCATCAAGAGACCATTATGCTGTTGGAAATGTTGAGTTCCGAAGAACAAGTACTTTTCAAAAAATATCCAATCTACAAACTAGGGCGTGTCTTCAAACTCAGGCAAGCCACACCATAATGGATGCCAGAGTCAAAAAAGCTTTGAACGTACACGCTAATTTATCGTAGCGAGTCGCTAGACGACGATAGTTTTTCACTTTATTGAAGAAGCATTCCACTAAATGACGTTCTCTATAGATATCTCGATCATATGGTTGAATCTCTCGGCGATTCTTCTTGCTTGGAATCACTGAAATAGCCTGTTGTTCGTCTAGAAGCGTCCGAATCGCATTCGTATCATACGCTCGATCAGCCAATACTTGCTTCATTGTCAGTTTCATGGCTTGCAGAAGCTCATAGCCCTGAACAGAATCATGAGCTTCACCACCTGTTAATTCGAACCGAAGTGGGTTTCCTAATGCATCGACTACGGCATGGATTTTGGTGCTTAGTCCACCACGGGAACGTCCGATCGCTTGCTTGCTTTGCCCCCTTTTGCGCCCGATCCATGCTGATGAACGCGCACAATCGTGGCATCAATCATGACACTTTCCTCATCCACATCCAATGAGACGGACTTCAGTACTTCATCCCAAATTCCCGCTTTCTGCCAGCGCAGAAAGCGGGTGTAGACGGATTTCCAATGTGGAAAGTGGTCAGGTAGATCAAGCCATGGAGCACCGGAACGCGCAATCCAAAGCATCGCATTTAACATGATTCGATTGTCCAATGCGGGACGTCCTCCTTGTGGTTTTCGTTCCGGTGGAAACAGGTCTTGGACTCGCTGCCATTGTGTCTCTTTTATTTCATATCGTGTATTCATCTAATATACTTAACCCATGTATTACCATTTAAACACTTTGAAGACACACCCTAAATTAACTTTAATTATCGAAAAGTGGCTCCGTGCGAAGCAAATAATTCCCCCTTACCTCTGCCGTCCAATTGGCAAAGACCTCTCTCCATTGAACACTGTTAAAGAAATCGTCTACGGATTGGTTGTCGGAATCCCAGTCAACAAATATGTTGAGAGGTGTGATTCCTCCGGCCCAAATGCCATTACTGACGTCCGTTCCCTTCTCTCTCACCAATAAGATTGGAATGCCGAATTGGAAGGCCATGGCTGGCTCGATTTGCGAAAACGTCGATCCTTCCCAGAACGGAGTGGTCGTCGGTGGCTCCCCTACATTGGATTCGAGAATTTGTACAAAAAATCTTCGAAAGTTGATTGCGAGCAATCCATAGCTTGAAAAAACCAGGCGTCGTATATTCGTCAGAATGTTTTCCGGGTATTGTTCACTAACGGGCAATGTACGGGGAAAGAGCAATGCATCTTCAATTTCCCTAGAGAGAAATTAGGCTTTTTTCATTGCTCTATTATTTTTGTAAGGAACATTAAACATGTAACAGTAATCAAAAAAAATTAATTTTCTTTACTGCAATAAAAGTCCAATTGCACATTGCACAAGTAAAAGCGCCAATATAATATTTATTACTCGCAAATGTTTGAAATATGTTTTTTGAAATAACCCACCTAAAAATATCCACGTCAGGGTAGCAAACGAACCTATCGTAGCAATGATCATTTCAAAAAATAAAAACATGCCTAGCGATGAGTAATAAGGCATAACGTATCCTGTTAGAGAGGTAATCCCAAATAAAAATATCTTTACATTAACAATTTGTAGAACAAAACCAATCCAAAAAGAGGGCTGTTTTTCGGATGTTTTATTGTCGGGTTTACTAATGACAATCTGATATGCAAGCCACAATATATATATAACTCCTGCATATGTAAAGAGAGTCATTATTGGATTTATTAAGTTTCCTAATCCAAAAATAATTATGGCACACAATGCTTGTACAAAAAAATAACCAGTAAAAATCCCTAAGAATAAAGATTTTCCCCCTTTCCATCCATAATTCGTCATTGTATTTAATGCTACAATATTACCTGGTCCAGGTGTAAAGGCATTTATTAGTACGTATATAATAAATGACAATAATATTTGAATTCCCATATCAAAATTCACTCCACTTTCATATCAATGTTTTAAATTCATTCATAATTATAGAGGAGTTTTTTTGGTATAACATAATATTAAAAAGATATAACCTGATATAATCAAAAGTTATATCAGAACTGTTATTTAGTTCATTTTCCGTTATAACTCTTGAGCATATCTCTTTAATGCATCCAAATATATTTCACCAAGTCTCGTTAATGTGACGTCGCTATGCTTAATTGTTCCAACACGTATGATTTCATCGACATTAAGAGGAACGGCAATAACTTCATTTCCATGAAGATATTTAGGGAAAACTCCTGAAGAAATGGTGTAACCATTGAGACCAATAAGAAAATTAACAATAGCTGCTCTGTCACTCACTTTGATAATTTTCTTTACACTTCTTGTACTTAAAATTTCTTCTGAAAAGTAAAATGAATTGTATTCTCCTTGCTCAAAAGAGAGGCATGGATAGTCATCTAATTCATCCAAATCAATAGATTCTTTGTTGGATAGTGGATGTCTTTTACTAATAAATACATGAGGTTTTGCAGTAAATAGTTCTGAAAAGATTATATTTCTTTCTCTTAACAGTTTTAATAACACGGATTCATTATAATTACTTAAATAGATAATCCCTAACTCACTTCGTAAATTCTTTACATCTTCAATGATTTCATAAGTTTTCGTTTCACGAAGGGTAAATTCATATTCAGACGTCCCAAATTCTTTTACAAGTTCCACAAAAGCATTGGCTGCAAAAGTATAGTGATGGGTTGAAACACAAAAATGTTGCTTAGTTGTTTTTTCACTTATGTATTTTTCTTCAAGCATGTTAAATTGTTGTAATACCTGTCTGGCATAACCTAAAAACTCAGCTCCTTCATTAGTAACAGTAACTCCTCTATTCGTTCTAATAAATAGAGTAATTTTAATTTCCTTCTCTAATTCCTTAATCGCATTGGACAAATTTGGCTGTGAGAGAAATAAACTTTTTGCCGCTTCATTCATAGATCCCTTACTTGCTACTTCTAACACATACTTTAATTGTTGTAAATTCAAACTGAACCCCACCTTTTCAAAGTTCCTAATACTTACTCTATCATATGCCGCCTTTAGGATGAGAACATATTAATTTGCTAGGGCGTGTCTTCAAACTCAGGCAATCCAAACCATAATGGATGCCAGAGTCAAAAAAGCCTTGAACGTACACGCTAATTTATCGTAGCGAGTGGCCAAACGACGATAGTTTTTTACTTTATTGAAGAAGCATTCTACTAAATGACGTTTCTATAGACCACTCGATCATAAGGTAGAATCTTTCGACGATTGCTTGGAATCACTGAAATCGCTTCTTGTTCGTCTAAAAGCGTCCGAATCGCATTCAAATCATACGCTCGATCGGCCAATACTTGCTTCATCGTCAGCTTCATAGCTTGAAGAAGCTCATAGCCCTGGACGGAGTCATGAGCTTCACCACCCGTTAATTCAAAACGAAGTGGATTGCCTAGCGCATCGACCACGACATGAATTTTGGTGCTTAGTCCACCGCGGGAACGTCCGATCGCTTGCTTGCTTTGCCCCCTTTTGCGCCCGATCCATGCTGGTGAACACGCACAATCATGGCATCAATCATGATACTTTCCTCGTCAACATCCGAGGAAACACGCTCCAGCACCTCGTCCCAAATTCCTGCTTTCTGCCAACGCCGAAAGCGGGTATAGACGGATTTCCAATGGGGAAAGTGATCGGGTAAATCACGCCATGGGGCGCCTGAACAAGCAACCCAAAGCATTGCATTTAACATCGTTCGGTGTCCAATGCAGGGCGTCCTCCTTGTGGTTTTCGTTCAGGTGGAAACAAATCTTGAACTTGCTGCCATTGTGTCTCTTTT
>NZ_AWUK01000021.1 GCF_000499205.1 Paenibacillus sp. MAEPY2 | reverse complement strand
TCTCAGGGCGCGCCATTATTTTCATAAGTATCGGGATGTAGCTCAGCTTGGTAGAGCACCTGGTTTGGGACCAGGGGGTCGCATGTTCAAATCGTGTCATCCCGATTTTTGTTTGCGGGTGTAGTTCAATGGTAGAACTTTAGCCTTCCAAGCTAATAGCGTGGGTTCGATTCCCATCACCCGCTTCATGATTTATCGAAAAGCTTCTGCTCTTGCAGAGGCTTTTCTTTATTTCTCGGAACGTATGTAGCATTAAACAAGCCAGTCTCTTTGTTTGATAAAGTGCATGGCTTGTTTAATACATATATAGAGGCCGTAGGCTTTCATCGGCAAAGCCTTTTTATAAATAGAAGAGAGATCTATATATAAAGCTGGAGTAGCTTCAATGACTCCGAGGATACGCTCATAAAACCATTATTACTCCCATACATAGGATAGACGGAAGATAAACAGACTGTAAGGGAGATAACTTACTCCAATAGGCTCTTAAGCGTTACAGAAAAGTATTTTGAATTAGTAATATATGTTTTAATTTTATTTCGGAAGCTGAAGGTGGAGGTACTGTTATATGGGCAGCACACCTTGTTGAAATACTGAACTCGCCACAAACGGTTTGATAAGTGTAAGAATACCTCTAACCTCTTCATTATTTCTGCTAAAAGAAGCAAAAAATTATAAATACACTCTTTAATTTATTGCATCACTGTGATAAAGTATACAAAAGCTTGCTTTGCCGGTCATGTTTCTTTATGTTTCGTCTGGTTTGTAACAATGGAATAGTGCAGTATGAACCCAATCAGGTACAATGAGCATTCTCAGTCTAACTGTATATTTATGAGAAAATAAGTATAGATATGAGTGATTAGAATGATAAAAAGTACGTGAAAAGGGTATCATGCGACAGCATCTGACCATTAATCGAAGCAGAACAAGAAAATGAATAATAAAGCGTGTTTTTGTGCTGCAAATCAGGGTAAATCCCCATTTTTACTAGTAGAAAAATAAAGATTTTCGTACCATTTTATTGTATGATGTTATGAAGGTGTCAAATTTACGTGTACGAATGGAACGATCAGATGGGAGGATAAGCATGACTGAAACTATGGTAACCGCCAGCAAAAGCCAATCCAACAACCTGCTTCGGCGAGACGTGCGGTTCCTGGGCAATATACTCGGAGAAGTTCTTGTCCATCAAGGAGGCACGGAGCTTCTAGATATCGTTGAGAAGATTCGGGAAACGAGCAAATCGTTGCGTGCAGAGTTCTTGCCAGAACTTTATGCAGAGTTCAAAACGATGATCCAGGAATTAGACTCGGAAAATCGCCATCAGGTGATTCGAGCTTTTGCGATTTATTTTCAATTAGTTAATATTGCTGAACAAAACCATCGGATCCGGCGTAAACGGGATTATGAACGTTCTGCAGGAGATTCTGTGCAGCCAGGTTCGATTGAAAAAGCAGTACAGGATCTGAAGGAACGTGGACTTTCTCATACGGAAGTAGAGGATATTCTAGACGATTTATCGCTGGAACTGGTAATGACAGCTCATCCAACCGAAGCTATGCGTCGGGTTATTCTGGACATCCACAAACGGATATCCGAAGATGTCATGTCACTTGATAATCCTACGCTGACGTTGCGTGAACGTGAACAGTTGCGGGAGAAGCTGCTGAACGAAGTCATTACTCTATGGCAGACCGATGAGCTTCGTGACCGTAAACCGACTGTGCTCGATGAAGTGCGGAACGGGATGTATTACTTTCATGAAACGTTGTTCCACGTACTTCCGGATGTATACCAGGAGCTTGAACGCTGCCTGAATAAATTTTATCCTGACCATGACTGGCATGTGCCGACGTATTTGCGGTTCGGTTCCTGGATCGGTGGAGACCGGGATGGAAATCCTTCGGTAACTTCAGATGTAACATGGCAGACCCTGTTGATGCAGCGGAAGCTCGCTTTGCGTGAGTATCAACGGATTATGATTGAACTTATGGGGCATCTCAGCTTCAGCACGAACATCATCAGCGTATCGGATGAGCTGGTGCAGTCGATTGAGCAGGACCGTAGTTGTGTAACATTGAAAAAAGTGGATATGTGGCGGAACGAAAAAGAGCCATACCGCATCAAATTGGCTTACATGATTGCCAAGCTAAACAATGTTTTGGATGAGAACAAAGTAGGACAGCCAGACCGCTATGACAACGCTCAAGGACTGATGGATGATCTGATGATTATTGATCGCAGCCTGCGCCATCACTTTGCCGATTACGTAGCCGATACGACTATTCGCAAAATGATCCGTCAAGTGGAGCTGTTCGGATTCCATACAGCTGCATTGGATGTGCGTCAACACAGTAAGGAACATGAAAATGCGATGTCGGAGATTTTGGCGAAGATGAACATCGTAGAAGATTATGCTCGTCTGACGGAGGATGGCAAAATTGATTTGCTGGCTCGTTTGCTGGATGACCCTCGTCCGCTGACTTCCCCTTATCACCAATACACAGAGGGGACCAAAGAGTGTCTGGACGTATTCCGTACGATCAAGCGTGCACAGAACGAGTTTGGGACCGGTTGTATCACAAGTTACCTGATTAGTATGACTCAAGGGGCAAGTGATCTGCTCGAAGTTATGGTATTTGCCAAAGAAGTAGGTTTGTTCCGCAAAGAACATAACGGTGAAGTGGTATCTACGCTTCAAGCAGTTCCATTGTTTGAAACGATTGATGATCTTCATGCCGCTTCGGAAATTATGCAGAAGCTGTTCAACCTTCCAGTATACCGTGCAAGTGTAAGCGGGCGGAATGAGCTGCATGAAATCATGTTGGGTTATTCGGACAGCAACAAGGATGGCGGGGTTGTTACAGCGAACTGGGAGCTGCGTGTAGCGATGAATGCCATTACCGCTGTTGGTAATGAACATGGCGTTAAACTGAAGTTCTTCCATGGACGTGGCGGAGCGCTTGGACGTGGAGGTATGCCTCTCAACCGCAGTATTCTTGCTCAACCACCACATACTATTGGCGGGGGCATTAAGATTACAGAGCAGGGTGAGGTTATCTCTTCCCGTTATTCCCTTCAGGGAATTGCATACCGCAGTCTTGAGCAGGCCACATCGGCTTTGATCACAGCTGCGCTGAACAGCCTGGAGCCGCAAGAGTCGGCATCGGAGCAACAGTGGGACAGCATTATCAAGGATATTTCCGAAGTATCCCTGACGAAATACCAGGATCTTATTTTCCGTGATCCAGACTTCTTTACCTTCTTCAAGGAATCGACACCGCTGCCTGAGGTGGGAGAACTAAATATTGGTTCACGTCCATCCAAACGGAAAAACAGCGACAAGTTCGAGGATCTAAGAGCGATCCCTTGGGTATTTGCCTGGACCCAGAGTCGTTATCTGCTTCCCGCATGGTATGCGGCAGGAACGGGACTGCAAAGTTACTATCAGGATAAGGAAGAAAATCTGACTGTCTTGAAAGAAATGTATGAAAACTTCCCATTCTTCCGTACACTAATTGATACGGTGCAGATGGCTGTTGCCAAAGCAGATCTGGTCATTGCGAAAGAATACTCGGCCATGACTTCCAATAAGGAAGCGCGTGATCGTATCTATGGTCAGATTGAATCGGAATTCAAGCTTACCAAAGAGCTGATTCTGAAAATTACCGGAGAAGCTGAAATTCTGGATGATGTACCGGTGATTCAAGAGTCGATCCGACTTCGTAATCCGTATGTCGATCCTTTGTCCTACATGCAGGTCCAACTTCTGAGTGAGCTCAGAGACATGCGTGAGCGCGGCGAGGATGACACAGAGCTGCTGCGTGAAGTGCTGCTGACGATTAACGGTATTGCTGCAGGACTTCGGAATACGGGCTGATCGTTAAGCTGCTTAAGAATTAATGAAATGAATTTTACAGCCATGTAGACAGCAAAAAGCTTAATTCTTTCCTCAGCTTGGGTGAGAGATGAAACGGGACTCCTTCTGGAGTTCCCGTTTTTACTGTTTTTGGCGGATATTTTCCGGCACAGTCTTGATTTTTGACCAAAGTTGATTTACGATTTGATTGGTGAATTACAAGTGTGGACGGGTATTAGAAGGCGGAAGACCCATCAGCATGTCTGGGGGAATAAGGGTGGACAATTTGGAGAACAGGCTTGTTAAGCTGGTACTGAAGGGTGACCAGCGAGCCTTTGCAGAAATCGTTGAATTATACAAGGACAAGCTGTTTCATCTGGCATACCGGATGCTGAACAATCGTCATGAAGCCGAAGACGTTGTACAGGAGACGTTTTTGCGTGTGTTTCGCAATATGGAGAAGTATGATCCGAACCAGAAGTTCTCAACCTGGATTTACCGGATTGCAACCAATCTGTGTATTGACCGCTTACGACGGAAGAAGCCTTCTTACTCATTGGATGCAGAGCTGAATGATCAGGAAGGATCTGACGGTTATGCGATGCTTCCTAGTGATGATCGTACACCAGAGAGCGAAGCACTTTTGTCTGAGACACAGACACTTATCCGTGAAGCGATTGACAGTTTGCCGGCCAAGTATAAATCAGTCATGATTTTGAGATATTTACAGGACTTGTCGCTGCAGGAAATCAGTGATGTGACAGGTATGCCCGTAACAACGATTAAAACTCGTGTTCATCGGGGTCGTGATTTTTTGCGTAAAAAACTGGAGTATAAGTTGTAAATGTAAAACGTCTTTATTTTGGGCGAAATTATTTGAAACATATCCGAAACGGATGCGTATGTAATGTATGCAAGTCTTATGCGTGCTTTTTGGCAATGCAAGGACTAAGTGATCTAAAGAAAGGATTGGCTCTCATATGGATTGCAACTCGGCCGTCTCTTTAATGCATGAATGTTTGGATGAGTCGTTGTCCCCGGCCCAGAAGGTTGACCTGAAAAGTCACCTTGTGACCTGTCCGGATTGTCGCATGCGCTTTAAAGAGTTGGAACAGACGGAAATGCTACTCTTTGCCATGAAACACTATTCACCGTCTGCCTCGGATGAGCTGACCAATCGAATTATGAATGCTCTGCCCCAGCCCAAGAGACAGCAAGTATGGCTCAAATGGGTCAAAGGACATCCCGCGCTGACGGCGGCAGCCTTCTTTTTGGTCGTGATGCTCTTTAGCGCCTGGAATTTCTGGAATCAGAATAACGAAATGGTCGTTAAGGGAAATAATCTGGACCAGATCGTGATTGAAGGAAACACGGTTATTGTTCCGGAGGGCAAGTCCATTGCTGGCGATCTTACGATAGAGAATGGAACTGCCCAGGTGTACGGTGATGTAAATGGCAATCTGACGGTCATCGACGGACAGCTGTATCAGGCTTCAACGGCGCATATTTCCGGTCAGGTGAAAAGTATTGATCAGGCGCTGGACTGGTTCTGGTACAAAATAACCAATATGGTAAATGAAGTGGCATACCGCTAATATAGGGTGACTTCTTCAATGGTATATACCAAGCAGGGTACCTCCAGATTGCTGGGGTACTCTTTTTTATCTTATGAACTTTGTAATTTATGGGATTTGTGTTGTTTCTGCGCAGTTTGTGACTCCCGTAACTTGCAACCTGAACGTTAACGTTATAACCTAGATACTAAAGAGAACATACTACTACATATAGAAAAGCATTTTGCCTAAATTCAAAGAGCGTTCTTCAATCAGCAAAATATAGATCGAAATGGTTCAATTCGTTTATATTTTGTGCCTGGGAGCGAGCTTGAATCGAATGATGCAAAAATGCGAGATAAGGATTATTTAAATCCTAATGGGTTAATATGAGATCAGGGTTTACTCATCAATGGGGATAGCGGGGGCTGGCTTATGAACTATTTTGCTGACTTAACGTGGAAAGAGTCCATTAAGGACGTTATCGATATATTGATCGTTACCTATATTATGTACAAACTGATTTTGCTCGTGCGAGGCACCCGTGCGGTTCAACTGCTAAAAGGTATATTGTTCCTTGTGGTGATCTGGGCACTAAGTACGTGGCTAAATCTCTATACGCTCAAATGGCTGATGAACCAGATGTTTACGTTTGGTGTCGTTGCGGTCTTTATTATCTTTCAGCCGGAGCTGCGCCGTGGTCTGGAGCAATTGGGCCGTGGCAAGCTGTTTGGACGCTCGGCAGCGGCAAGTGACGAAGAATTAACGGTGTTAATTGGTGAGATCATTAAGTCCGTCAATTATTTGTCACGGCGAAAAATTGGTGCATTGGTTGTATTCGAACGCGAAACAGGCCTGAACGATTACACGGAGTCCGGGATCCAGATGCAATCACTGGTTAGCTCGGAGCTGATGATTAACATTTTTATTCCGAATACACCGCTCCATGATGGAGCCGTCATTATACAGGGCAAACAGATTTCGGCGGCAGCCTGTTATTTGCCATTGTCCGAGAATCCGTTTATCAGCAAGGAGCTGGGAACGCGTCACCGTGCAGCGATCGGGATTACTGAGGTGGCAGACGCGATCTGTCTGGTTGTTTCAGAGGAGACGGGACAAGTGTCTCTTGCAATGAATGGACAGGTCGTCCGGGATATCAAGGAAGAATCGCTGATTGCCAAACTGTACGAAGAACTGCGTCCAACATCCAATCTAAGTAAAAAGAATGGTTGGACTACCTTCTGGAAACGGAAGGGGGGGCGTAAAAATGGATAAATGGTTTAACAATAACAATTTTGCGAAGATTCTAGCCTTAGCGGTGAGTTTGTTGCTTTGGTTCATGATACATCTGGATGAAGTACCAACTACGCCGACAATCTCAACTGGGACGACCAATAAGGTTGTGGAGCGTACCGTGCCTATTCAGCCCTATGGGCTCGACAGCAACTCCTACGTCCTTACTTCATTAAGTACGGATGAAGTACGTCTGGAGATTAAAGGGCAGCGCTCGATGTTGACTTCGATTTTTACGAATGATGATTATAAAGTGCTAGTGGATTTGAGTCAGGTGAAAGATGGGTCCAATACGTTACCGTTAGTACCCGATCTGCCTTCAGGAGTTGAAGTGGTAAGCATGGAGCCTTCCATGGTTACAGTCAACGTGGAAAAACTGGGCACCAAATCTTTCGACGTGAATATTGTACCCGAAGGAGAACCTTCCGCCGGATACAGCGCTGGAACGCCCGTTGTTGAACCTTCGGGTCCAGTTAAGGTAACTCTGCCGGAAGGGCAGCTTGACGCCGTAGCGAAGGTTCAGGGCAGTGTGAGCGTGAAGGATGCGAAGGATGACGTGGTTCAGAAAAAAGTGAAGCTTCAGGCATTGGACGCCGAGGGCAAGGTCATTGAAAATGCGATTGTTACACCAGAGACCGTTGAAGTTCGGATTCCGGTCAGGCAGCCCTATACAACTGTACCCTTAAGAATCAAATATTCAGGACAACTGCCGGAGGGGCTGGTGCTCTCCACGGTTGAGCCAAGCGTGAAAGAAGTCTCGGTTTACGGTACAGAGGATGCTCTTGCGGGTATACAGTCCTACGACCAAGTAACCCTTGATCTTACACAGTTTGATGAGGCAGGAACGTCGACAGTTAACGTGGACTTGACGCCGCCTTCCGGTTTTGAGAAAATCGAGCCTAGTTCGATTCAGCTTAAGGTGACGGTATCGCCTTTCGATGAGCTTCAGGAGACGACCAAAGTCTTTCCGAACGTACCCATTACGCTTACTGGCGCCGGGAACGGGCTGGAAGGGACATTGGTTACTCCCAAAAGCGGTGGCTTAAATATTACGCTTAAAGGTTCTTCAACGATGCTTGAAGGTCTAAGTAGCGATGATATTAAGCTGACTGCGGATCTTGCTGGACTTACGGTAGGCACGCATGAAATAAAGCTTGAGGCTGACTTGCCTCGTTTTGCCAAACTGGATGAATCATCAAATGATCTGAGCGCTACCGTCAAGATTAGTGAAAAGGCTGATGATACGACGGTTGCTCCCGGCGAGGATCCGAAGGATGAAGGGACGATAGGGCCTGATCCTTCACCAGTCGAAGTTGAGAATGGGGATACCGAAACTGCTCCTGGAGAAGAAGAAACAGAATCGAATACGGACAATCAGGAGCAGAGCCAGCAGGGGAATACCAATCGAGGTAACTCCAATAACAGCGGCAGCAGCAATAGTGGCTCCAACCCGTAAAAGAAAATGTTCAGATCAAAATTTTAAAATAACGTTTATGCTCTTATATGATGCGAATAGAAGGAGTTAGATCATGGGGAAATATTTTGGTACAGACGGTGTAAGAGGTGTTGCCAATAAAGAGTTAACGGCGGAGCTGGCTTACAGCATCGGACGCTGTGGTGGTTATGTGCTTGCAGGTGGTGTGGAAAGACCAAAAGTGGTTATCGGTATGGATACCCGTATCTCGGGGCTAATGCTGGAATCCGCACTGGTTGCAGGTTTGCTATCCATTGGCGCTGATGTAATTCGTCTGGGCGTTGTATCCACTCCTGGAGTGGCGTATATTGCTCGTCTGCTGAAGGCCGATGCAGGGGTAATGATCTCGGCTTCCCACAATCCGGTTGAGGATAACGGAATCAAATTTTTTGGCGGAGATGGCTTCAAGCTGTCGGATGAGACGGAGAACCGGATCGAAGAACTGATGGATGCAGAAACGGATCAATTGCCGCGTCCTGTAGGTGGTGGTTTAGGAACCGTGACCGTGGATGAAGAATCCCGTTATCGTTATTTGGACTATCTGAAAACAACCGTAAATGAGTCGTTCTCAGGACTCAAAATTGTTCTGGACTGCGCTAATGGAGCAGCTTATGAGCTGGCACCCAAATTGTTCAGAGATCTTGGTGCAGAAGTCATTGCTATAGGAGCTGAGCCTAACGGCCTGAATATCAATGAGCAATGCGGGTCAACTCACCCGGAGAATTTGAAACAAGAGGTGCTGAAACATAAAGCGGATCTGGGTCTTGCTTTTGACGGGGATGCGGATCGTCTGATTGCTATTGATGAGACAGGTGCTGAGGTTGATGGTGACTTTATTCTGTGCATCTGTGGTGATGCGATGAATCGTGCAGGCAAGCTGAAAGACAGTACCGTGGTATCTACCGTAATGAGTAACATCGGATTCTACAAAGCAACGGAGAAACTGGCACTGAAAACAGCAAAGACTGCCGTAGGTGACCGTTATGTGATGGAAGAAATGCGCCGTGGGGGTTACAACCTGGGTGGAGAGCAGTCCGGTCATGTTATTTTTCTGGATTACAATACAACAGGCGATGGCATGCTGACAGCGATTCAGCTCGTGGATACCTTGAAAGCTTCCGGTAAAAAGCTGAGTGAGCTTAAGGCGCTGATGACCCAGTACCCACAAGTATTGGTGAACGTGCGTGTTGAAGATAAGAGCAAATACGAGGGCAATTCTGCCATTGAGCAAGCGATTGCTACAGTAGAGCAACAGCTGGGTGATAATGGACGCGTACTTGTTCGTGCTTCCGGGACCGAATCCCTGATCCGTGTTATGGCGGAAGGACCAGATAAGAATGAACTTGAACAATTCGTGTCTCAAATTGCAGATGTAGTGCAAAAAGAACTGGTATAGGACCTGATCGATAGGTCTTACAGACACAGTTGCTTCAAGGGAATCACTGTCACATAAGGCTTAATCTAACAGGGTTTATTCTATATAAACCCATATTCCTACGTCCCGGCCTAGTGAGACCATGGGTCTGTTTATCGGGTCGGGATTGTGGGTAAATATGCCGAAATTGTCACAGGTACTTTGCTCCATTGCAAAATGAACCTGACGTGCATATAATGAGTGGAGTCGTCATTCAGACACAGAAAGTGAGGATCGTAAGGTACTAGTTACACAAGCGCCAGAGCTTGAAGTTGCGCGGGAAGGATTTTGATCGGTACGAATCTTGAAGTATAAGAGACTACTGAGCAGGATCGACGGCAATCAAGCTGACGAGGTGGAGGTGTTCGGATTGTTCGGCGGGGACCTCCCGGTGATGCACCAGAGCCGTAAACCGGATTGCGGAAAATGGATGGGTGACTGTCCACACAACGCGCCGGTAGGTGCAAGAGTCAACTAAAATTCAAATGAATGTGCGCGAAGAGCGTGAACAGTGCGCGGACGGGAAAATGATGTACATTCATGATTGCATCTAATAACAGCTTATGACTGCGGAGCGGCAAGAGGCTGCTCTGATCATTGATAATTGAATAGTTGAAAAGTATTCATGATACGTTAGGCAATCATTTTCATTTTTCTGATATGCCGTGCCAGCCTGTTTCTCTTCGTGACACAGTATTCATATACAATCGGAGGAACTAAACTATGTGCGGTATTGTTGGATATATTGGTAATAAGAACACTCAATCGGTATTGATCGAAGGATTGAAAAAGCTTGAGTATCGTGGTTATGACTCTGCAGGTATTGCGGTATTTACGCCGGAAGGTCTGCAAATTTCCAAAGCTCTGGGACGTCTTGCGAACCTTGAAGCCAAACTGGAGGGTGCTCCGCTGGTAGGTAATGCCGGAATCGGACACACTCGCTGGGCTACTCATGGTAAACCATCGGATGAGAACTCCCATCCCCACACGGATGAGAGCCAGAAGTTCTCTGTTGTTCATAACGGAATTATCGAGAACTATCTGGATCTGAAAGACGAACTGATTGCTCAAGGCCATACTTTCACATCCGAGACAGATACTGAAGTTATCTCTCACCTGATTGCACGTGAATACGATGGAGATATCGTTAAAGCTGTGCAAAAAGTGATCACATTGATGCGCGGAGCGTTCGCGCTGGGTGTTCTGACAGAGTATGAGCCTGAGAAACTCGTAGCTGTGCGTCAAGCAAGCCCACTGATTATCGGTATTGGTGAAGGCGAGAACTTTATCGGTTCCGATATCCCGGCAATTCTGGAGCATACACGTAATGTGTACATTCTGAATGACGGTGAAATGGCTGTTTTGACACATGATGCTGTCGAATTGATGACGATTGAAGGAAACTTTATTTCTCGGGAAATGATTCATGTCGATTGGGATGCTGTGACCGCAGAAAAAGGCGGATTTGAGCACTTCATGCTGAAAGAAATTCATGAGCAACCAAAAGCATATCGTGATACAATGCTGGGTCGCATCGACAATGAAGGGAAAAAAGTTCAACTTCCTGAGTTGAAAATGACAGAAGAGCAAATTAAAAATATTCGTAACGTTCAAATCATCGCTTGTGGTACGGCGTACCATGCGGGTCTGGTTGGACGTACTGTAATTGAGCAATTGGTGCGTATTCCGGTAGAAACAGATGTTGCTTCCGAATACCGCTATCGTTCCCCGATCGTGAGCAAAGATACACTTGTAATCGTGGTGAGCCAATCCGGTGAGACAGCAGATACCCTTGCTGCACTGCGTGAAGCACAGTCGAATGGTGCACATGTACTCGCCATCACTAACGTTGTGGGCAGCTCCATTGCACGTGATGCGAACGATGTGATTGCAACATTGGCAGGACCGGAAATTGCTGTAGCTTCCACTAAAGCGTACACTTCGCAATTGATCGCGTTCAACCTGCTGGGTCTGTACCTTGCACAAGTTCGTGGAACACAAACAGCAGAAGAGATTGCTCACACGCTGGCAGCAATGCAAGCATTGCCTGAACAAGTGGAATCCATGCTGGAGCAAGCGGAAGCCATTAAAGGATATGCAGAACAAATCTCCAAACATGAACATCTCTTCTTCATCGGCCGTGGTCTGGATTATGCAGTAGCACAAGAAGGTTCGTTGAAGCTGAAAGAGATCTCTTATATTCACTCCGAAGCGTATGCTGCGGGTGAGTTGAAACATGGTACACTCGCATTGATCGAGGACGGTATCCCTGTCATTGCTCTGGCAACGCAAGAGAACGTTCTGGAGAAAACCGTGAGCAACATCAAAGAAGTGAAAGCACGTGGCGCAGATGTACTGGCAATTACGTACGAAGAGCACGTAGCACCATTGCTGAAATCCGTTGACCAAGCGTTTGCTATTCCTAAGACGCTGCCACTGCTTAGCCCGGCTCTGTCTGTTGTAGCATTGCAATTGCTTGCATACTACGCTTCTCTGGCCCTTGGTCACGATGTGGATAAACCACGTAACCTGGCGAAAAGTGTAACAGTAGAGTAAGGGATAGACTTTAATTTCAAAGATGACAGATGAAAATAAAGTTCTATATATACCGAGAAAATAAAATGTTAGACTGGCGATACTTTATTTAGCTAGCAGGCAAGTTAGTGACATTAGAACGGGGCTGTCCCATAAGTCATAAAATGGCTAGGGACAGCCCCGTTTTTAAATTGTAAAGCAAAAAGAAACCGTTCCTTGGTAAATGGAAGTACACCCAACCATTTGAAAAGAATGATGGAAAAGCATAAACGGGACGAAGCAGGATAGACCTTTGCTTCGTCCCGTTTTAACATATCAGGTTAGTACTCTTCATCGATATGCATTTTTTAAGAGCTTGTGAGACATCTCATTTTCTAATTATTATAAAAGCCAGTCATTAGATCTATCTGCGAATTCCTGTATAGAGCTCATAAACAATCCTGTATGATAACCATCACAAACCGAATGATGGACTTGTAAAGACAACGGTAAATATATTGAATTACCTTCCTTATTGTATTTTCCTGCTGTAATAATGGGCAGAAGATAATTACTGTTATTATTGATATTTAAGTTGAACCCAGTAAATGAAGTCCATGGAAGAATAGAAATGGAAAAAGTATATTCAGGTATAGGTGTTTTGGGAAACAATTTCCCAGAACCTTGATATTTCTCTACATCGGAGAGGTAAAGATCATAAAACTCTTTGAAGTCATTCTTTCCAGTAGTCCAAATACCAGAGAATGTTTCAGATACACTATCAAAAATCGTATAAAGTGGGTCTAACTTATCCCAATAACCTAAATCTCCCTCGCTATTGTAACCAGTTCTAAAAGCTGTATTTGAGTTTATCACACTTGTCACTAAGAAAATTAATGAAGGATAAAATTTATATCCTATTTGTTTAATGTTTTGGTATAAAACACTAATATCAATTTCTGTGGTTATACTAAAAGTCGTTTGTTGGTTCAAATAATGATTAAATATCTCTTTTCTATTCCAATTGTCTATATCAATTTTATTAAAGTTCATTTGATAGGCCTCCTAATTTTTATCTAAAGTGAAATTAGGAGGCTGACTTGTCTGCTTTCTTCATTAGAATCAATCCCTTTTTTTAGAGTCCCTATTATTGTATCATAAATATTTATTTGAAAATCAACACACGAATCTCTAATTTAATTCGAAATAATAGAGTACACATCATTTTGTATCCGCATCCCCCCAGTCCGTCCAGTTTCAACTTTTACCTCCGTGGCAAAAACACCAGGCATACGCCCGTCTGGGAACCAGGGCATCTCTTTGTCGATTACAATAAACATGCCTTCTGCATCACCGATGGGGGCAAATTGTTTTCCGTCTCCGGCAAAGGGTTCAAGGTGATAATGCCCATTCATTTTGCTTATGGTATCGGGTACATCATCGACAGGCAGACCAATCTCGCTAATGCATAGTAGCTGCCTAGAATCAAAGGTTTCTTCGACTGCATTATCCAACGAATGGTGAGCGATGAACTCCATTAAATTGCCGCTGGGGTCATAGAAATAGAAAGCTGTTGCATCCCAGTAGGGGAAGTAGAACTCATCCTTATCATCTTTGGAAAGCAATGAGATGTTTCGATCTTGAACCCACTTCTTGGCTGCAGCAAGTTGGTTTGTCGGAATCGTAAATGCCACATGATAGAAAGGCTTTTCCTGACCAGGAGCTTGCTGAAATGAAAGGATTGAATTTCCTGTGCGGAAGGATACAACCGTTGTATTCTCCTTCAGTAGCTCAAACTCCAATAACGTACCGTAAAACTGCTTCATTGCCTCCATTTGATCTGTGAGCAAGCCCACCTCTTTTATTTGCATTCAAGTCACTCTCCCTCTACGTATCCTTGATTAAAATAATCAACGGTTTTCTCAATAAATGCTTTGGCAGATTGGGTCAGGTAGCGATCGGAACGATGAATGACTTCAAAGTGACGGTAAGGGGCATCGTCCGTAATCCGAATGATGCGAAGTGTTGGTTCATTCATCGCCTTGATGAGTGGATATGGCAGCACGGTTCCGCCAACGTTAGCTTTAACCAGACTAATGATTGAGGTAGCCGAGCTTGTCTCCATAATCGTATTCAGGGTAAAACCATATTTCCGGCAATAGCCATCAACCAGTTCTCGGCCAGTGAACCCTTCCGGAAACATTACCGTTTGAATGTCGCGCAGTTCCTTAATTTCAATCATATTTCGTTCGGCCCAGACATGGTTCTCAGAAACGACGAGTACATATTCTTCGCTGCATAAAGGGATGCGGACAAGACGCTCATCAGGAGCAGTCGTTAGCTCGATACCGATGTCTACTTCGTTATCCAGCACTTGATTCAATACATAAATCGAAGAAACAACCTTTAATTTGACCTTAGGAAAACGGGAGTGAAAATTAACGAGCAATGGAGTGAGGCGGTAGTCCAAATCGGACGGAAGGACTCCAATCACCAGCTTACCTCGCTGATCATTGCGGAATTCAGCTAACGCATCCTGGGTATTCTGTAAATGGCGAACCATTTGAACACAGTGCTCCAGGAACAGCGTTCCCGCCTGGGTCATCACAATCTTTTTGCCCACCCGGTCGAACAAGGGGACACCCAATTCATCCTCCAAGGCTCGAATCTGTTGGCTCAAGGTAGGTTGAGAAATGCCAATTCTATCTGCTGCTCGTGTGAAATGGAGCTCTTCACAAACGACGATAAAGTTCTCCATTTGACGGATTTCCATATGCTTACCCTCTAATCATTGGTTTTTATAATCATTTTAATAGAAACTATTGTATTGTTCAATCATCATAATACTTCTATACTAGTCTTGCACCACAATAAGAACTACAGCCTGGATCAGTAGTGAATGCAACCATATAACCATACATGAGGTGATCATAGTGAAACTGTTTTATATCGTCCTGGCGCTTATTCTGGCTTCATTGAATTTGCGACCATCCATTACATCCATTTCTCCATTAATGAGTACCATACAAAGTGATCTGGGTATAAACGGAATTACCGCAAGTCTGTTAACTACGCTTCCCGTATTATGTATGGGCATATTCGCTCCATTTTCCGTAAAGTTAAGCAGGAGGTGGGGGAATGAGGGTGCGATCGTGTTGGCTTTAATTCTCATTGGAGTAGGTACGGCACTGCGGTTGTTCGTTGGTGCAACGCCTCTGATGATGTTTACTTCTTTTCTATCCGGAGTAGGGATTGCTTTGGCAGGACCGCTGTTGTCCAGCTTTATCAAGCAATACTTCCCCACGCGAGTTGCTGCCATGGTGGGTATCTACTCTACAGCAATGGTCGTGGGAGCCAGTATTAGTGTTGGGTTATCAGTTCCCCTTCAAAATATTCTAGGTGGGTCGTGGAAAGGTTCACTTGCGCTGTGGGCATTACTTGCCCTCATTGCTTTGCCGATCTGGGTGAAATTAGCCTTGTCAGCAAGAAAGGTTCGACAATCCGGGCAGATTTCTGCCGTGAACGTTGAAGCTCTTCCGGTGAAAAATAGTCGAGCATTGATACTGACGTTGTTCTTTGGTTTGATGGCAGCGATTTTCTATTCCTTAACGGCCTGGCTTGCACCCGCGATCCAAAGCCAGGGATATACGAAAGAGACTGCCGGCAGCATCCAAACGTTATTTACGTTGATTTCATTACCATCTACTTTGTTGATCCCAATGCTGGTACATCGATACCAAAGACGTGTGTTCTGGCTTGTAGGGTGTGCGTTAATGGAGTTAATTGGCGTCTTGATGCTGAACCTGTCCGTCAGTCCTTGGCTGGCCGCGATCCCACTCGGCATTGGTGCCGGGGGACTGTTCCCAATTGCATTGATGCTGCCTATTGATGAGACGAATAACGCTCAGGAAGCCAGCGCATGGTCAGCGATGACTCAATCCGGCGGCTATATTCTGGGCGCACTTGGTCCGTTGGGGATCGGCTGGCTACACGATGCCACGGGCAGCTTCATTCAAGCGTTCTATGGTCTGGCTATCATCATTGTGCTGCAAATCATCGTTCAGTTGGCGATTGGCAATAAAAAAAGCTCTCCAGCGGTTCATGATAAACGAAAGTTCTGACCGCCCAATGATCCAAAGTGAAATCATTAGTTTAACTTATATCATTTGTAGCGATAACTAAACATGGTCGAGCAAATCCAGATAGTGCTGTCTTAAAGACTCTTTTAATGTATCGGGTTCCATGATCTTGATGGATTTGCCGAAGCTTGCGAGATAACGAATGATGAATTCAATCTCATGGGCTTCATACGACCCGACAAGAGTCATCTCTCCAGAATCGTTGATAAGCTGCATGGAAGGAAACTGTTCTTGCTGGAACAGCTCGATCCCTTTTTCATTAATCAGACATTTGAATAGGATGGCGTCTTCTGATGGTTTCCATAACGAATGGGCATCCTGTAGATTCAGTTCATTAATATGCGTTATAGGTTCGATGTCTGTCATCTGAGGTGATGTGATACGGTCACAGCGGAACACACGGTACGCCTGTTTACCCAGATCATACGCTTGGCAATACCAGTAGCCTTTCATGGCATAAAGGGCAATTGGCTGAATGGTGCGGATACTAGGCTTAGGGTTTGGTTTGTCGGGATTAGAGCTGTGATGTGGGTTGCTACTGCTGCGAATGTTCTGATACGTAATTTGTATCACTATATTCTGAACAGCAGCCATCAATAGAAACTCCAGATGCTCACTATCCCGGATTTGCTCGGTGTGTCGGAAAGAGACACGATGCTGGATTCGCTCGATATCCTGTCTCTGGTTTTCGGAGAGGGCGCTTAGAAACTTCTCGTGAATGGAACGAAAAGACACCTGAAAGGGCAAATTGGTAAAGCTTCGCAAAGCCTGCATGGCAAAGTAGAGGGCATGAAGCTCACTCGTATTAAACGAAATAGGTGGCAGCTGCATCTGCTGAAGCAAACGATAACCGCCGTAACGTCCGTACTCAGCATAAATAGGTGCACCGATTTCCTCCAATGATGCGATGTCTCTTAATGCGGTTCTCTTGGATATCTGAAACTCCTGCATAAGATCTTGCAGGGTAAAGTGTTGTTTTTGATTGATAAAGCGCAGCATCTGGTTCATGCGTTCTGATTTTTTCATAAAAACACCTCTCAATGGTGCCATGGATTGGCACCATTTGTCGTTATAGTAAACAGTGTAATCCAATCAAACGAAGGAGGCAATACAGATGAACTTTGAAGTGATCCCGTTTCTGTCGATGAATGGAGACGCTGCGGCAGCCATTGCTTTTTATGAGAAGTACTTGGGTGCTAACGTGTTGTTTAAGAAAAATTATAAAGAGATGAAGGAAATGAACCCGGGGTTTGAATATCCTGAAGGCCAGGATGAATATATTACACATTCGGTGCTTCAGATCGGGGTAAACAAATTGATGATTGCTGAGGAGGAAATGGATAGGGAGCGGCCTTGGCAGCTGGGAAACAGCACTTCACTATGTATTCAATCGAAAGACAAAAGTACAATGACTGAGCTGTATCATTCTCTTGTGCAACATGAAGAGGTTACGGTGCTGGTGCCTTATGAACAAAACGAGTTTAGTCCGGGGTATGGAATTGTCCGTGACCCGTTCGGAATCGTGATTCAATTATGTGTGACGGTGCATGATTTTTAATTAAGGAAAAATGAATCCGTAATGAGCCTGCAGGATGTATATCCTTTGGGCTCATTTTGAATTCTTTAGAAGCTGTCGTTTTCTCTAAACTCTAAACTTCCTGCAAACGTGAGGCGTCCAGCTTGGCCAGACGTTTCATCACTTTCTTAAGCATCACGGAAGCTTTGACGCGGAGGGGAAGGTCCGGGGAGATTTCGATGCTGTACGCTCCGGCGAGAATCTGCTCTTTGAGCTCGGCAACCGATGCGCATGGACGATCCAATACATTGAATACACTGCCGTATTGCAGGCACTGGTGGGTATCACTTCCGGCAGTGACTGGTTTGCCGAGGGACTGGGCGAATGGATCAACCTGATTGCGGCACGTCTCGATGCCGTATTCATACATGTCCTTGGCGTTCAGATCAAAGGCGTCCAGACGTCCCAGCAAATCACGATCCAGCTGATACAGCGGAGTGGATTCGCGGAAAGGGTGTGCGCCAATCTTGAGCAGGGGCCAGGCTTCGGCCAAATCCAGCAGTTCGGCAAAAGGAATGAATGAACCTTTGGCCGTATATTGTTCCAGGCCACTGCGGACGGCAAGGATATGTTCTTTTTGACCCATCAGCAAAATATGTCCTGTCTCCTGAATGTCCACTTCCATGCCGGGAAAAATGCGCAGCCCGTCTGCATCATAGTACTCTCCGTTATAAGGATAGAGACGATCCAGTGTCTCGTAGACATCGTAGAAGTTGCGGGTATTAAAATGCTCGGTTAGCGCGAGAGCTTCGAGCCCGCTGGCTTTGGCTTCGCTAACCATTTCGGTGAAGTAATCGACCGAGAAGTCAGAGTTTTTGGATAGTTTACCGTGTGTATGAAGATCAATGCGCATAAAAGACACTCCTTTATTCCATGAATGGTTAATGATATGAATTTGAATTACAGAATTTCATTTTGGATTACAGTATTTCGTAATGCCCACCGAGCCAGAACAGCAGTGCAACATAGATTGCCGATCCGGCGAGAAATCCGAGGTCACGCGAGGTGATTTTCAGATGGGCCAGCTTTAGACGTTTGGACTCGGGATGCTTCATGCCGTACGAGAAACCACGTGTCTCCAGTGCTTCTACGGTTGTACGGGAACGCTTGGCGGTAGCCAGCATTAGTGGGAAGAAGGACACAACGAACAGCTTCATATAATAAACAACAAGCCGCCAATAGAGCCATCCGTGCCGGGAGGGAACCTGACCCCGTAGTCTGTAGGACAGCATGATATTGCGGAATTCACCGAACAGCACCGGCAATATGCGGTAGGCATAAGAGAGGCTGAAGGAGAACGTCGCAGGCATGCCAAGCGCAAGTAATCCATCGCCGATGCGTTCCGGGTCCATGCCCGAAAAGACGGTGATACTCGCCAGTGAGACGATGGACAGCTTCAATGTCAACAGCAGCAGAGGGAATGCCGATTCCAGATTGCCACCGAAAAACAGCGAGATGATGAACATCCATCCGACTTGACCGATCAACCCCAGGCAGAGAATGATAATGATAAAGGGTGCGGCTCTGGACAATATGGTGGTAGTCACCATCAACAGGAACATGCCAAGCAGCACAGTCCCGTTATGAACAAACCAGGGAACGATGGCAAAAAAGAGATACCAGATCAGCATGGCACGGGGATCAATCCGCGACAGGCTGGCATGCCCGCTGCCATATACGGTATTCATTAGCTCAAGCTGAATGCGTTCAATGGAAATTTTGTCAAACCAGTTGCGGACAAGCTGCATGATGCGCATCCTCCTTGGTGATTGATTGATTCAACAGGCTATCAACAAAAGCCTCGGTTGTCGGTGAAAGTGTTGACAGTCCCATCCGGTGCGAAAGCTCCATGATCTGTGTAAGCGCAAGTCCGGAGCGGCGCAGAAGGGATTCATCTGCAAATACGTCCGCAGGTGTACCGTCTGCTTCCACCTGGCCATTGTGAAGCACGATAACACGAGTAGCCCATTGGGTAACCAGCTGCATGTCATGCGTGGCAATGATAGTTGTTCGTACATGCTGATCCAGCTCATCCAGCACACCGATCAGTTCTTCGCGGGTGGCGAGGTCCAGATTGGCGGTGGGTTCATCCAGCAGCATGAGTGATGGTTTCATGGCTGCACCGATAGCAAGTGTGACCCGCCGTTGTTGTCCACCACTGAGAAGTCGTGCATCTCGCTCTTGCAGTGGAGTGAGCCGGAAACGCTCCAGTACATGTGCAATCTGCTGCTCAGCTTCAGGGATGCGCCGGTTTTTCAGGAAATACGCTACTTCTTTGCGGACACTGTCTTCGATAAACATTTCGGAAGAGTTTTGAAAAATATAAGCAACCTTGCCCGCCAGCTGCTCCAAAGAGGAACGGTGGGTAACCTCACCCAGAACACTGACGCTGCCTTCCTGAGGCAGGCTAATACCAGCCATCAGCTTCAATAATGAGGATTTGCCTGCACCATTGTTGCCAATTAAGGCAATCCGTTCTCCTTCATGGAGTGAAATATTAACACCGCGAATGACCTCATGTTCTTTTTTGCCCAGTCCTCTGTAACGCAATCGGGTCTGATGAAACTGTACAATAGGAATCAACGGTTCAGCAGTAGAAGCCGAAATTGGACGCTCGGTACTCACAATCCGATTGGAAGTATCGCGTGCCAAGGTTGAAAAAGATGAATGTTCATTTTGCAAAGTACCGAATGGAATGAACGAGTAATGCTCGGCAAAATAAACCTTAGCTTCTTCCACAGTGACCGGGAAACGTTGGGCTGAACCTGAGAGGCCTGCCTCTTTTTTTGCTCCCTGCGATAACTCAGCAGCCTGAATAGCTGCACGTGTCACCTCAGGAGGCTGAATGCCAAGCCGCTCCAAATCGGCGATTCGATTCAAACCTTCCTTAACCGGAAGATTCCACAAGACCCGGCCCTTGTCCATCAGGACCACATCCGCACAGAAGTCGGCAATAAATTCAGTATGATGTTCAATGACGATAATCGTCTTGCCATATTCGGTATTCAATCTGGAAAGGCACTCATAGATGAGTCTTGCATGCTGCGGGTCAAGCTGTGAGACAGGTTCATCCACGATCAGGATATCTGGGTCGAGCGACAGAGCCCCAGCCAGGGCGAGCAAATGTTTCTGACCACCACTCAACTCCCAGATGTATCGATTATGAATGGCATCCAGACCACACATGGCAAGTGCGCGTTCGCCGAGCTCCCGATAGTTGGGCAGTCCGTAATTGAGAGGTGCAAAGCAAGCCTCGTCCAGGACGGTAGGCCGCACGAGCTGATTGTCGAAGTCCTGATAGACGTAGCCGATCTTTCTGGACAGATCTGCAACACTTCTGCCCTCGGCAGGTACGCCAAGCACATGGACTTCACCGGAGAAGTCACCCGTATAGAATTGGGGGATAAGGCCGTTGAACAACTTGCACAGGGTGGATTTGCCGCACCCGTTGCCCCCGATAATAGCTGTGAAACTGCCTAGCTGTAGTTCTAGCGAAGCTCCGTTCAGGACAGGCTCTTCCGAGCCAGGATAGGTGAAAATGACATTTTGAATGGAAATGGCGGAATCCGGTGCAGTAATAAGGTCAGATGTGGGTAGGACATTATGCTTATGCATAGGGTCTGTTCTCCGTACCTGGGCCGCCTTTGTTCTTGTTGCGTCTTGCCCGCATGATTAAAAGTGTTACTACGGCGACCAGGGTCGCAGCACCGATGCTGATCCAGATCGAAGCAGAACCGTACTGATCTTCGTAATCCGTCTCCCACACTGCGAAATTGATGTCCATTTCGGACAGAGATTCCGCGCCAAAGGCCACTGCGAGCAGAAGCACACCGATGAGGATCAATTTTGGACGGAAGAAGCCGATGCCTTCATATTTCATACCTGGATTACGAGGCTTGATGCCGAGCAGCGGTTCAATTTTGCCGTAGAGCAGAGGAACCAGATACAGCGTCGGCAGAAGAGCGAACAGGATACCTGAGAACAGTACGTCATTCAGAAAGCCAACCCCTTCGATCAGTACAATACTTTCCGCAAGTCCAGGAACTGCTTCCAGCTGCTCCACACCAATCCACACTTTACCGATATCCACCAGTGAACTGAGGAACTGATGAATAATGACTCCCGTCATGGCTGCGATTCCAACCTGTCTGCGATTGCGAGGGTCACTGACCATACGTCCTGCCACATACATGGCAAAGGAAAAGGTAATGAATTTCTCCAGCTCGCCCAAGCCGCCGAATTGACCCAGCATCAGCTCACCGAAGATCACTTCGCCAAGAGCTGCACCAAGAGCGGCAATCATAGGGTGAAACAAAATGCAGAGTGTCAGCGGAATGAAAGCAAAATATTCAACAGACAACTCAATGGGTCCCAGCTGAAGCTTGGGAATAAGCTCTGTGAACATGTTGGACAAGCCGTACAGTGACATGGAAAGCACAAACACCATCATTTTCTGTGAAGACGTCAGCGTATAACGCTCAGTCATCTTCTTCATCGTTACATACCTCCCTGAAAGTTGGTGATCATCATAGCCACAGTCTAGGGGCAGAGTATTAACGGGAAAGAAGACATTTGTAAATCGAATGTAATTTTTATTACATAAACTTAAATTAATGAAAAAAATATTACATACACAAACGACTTCCTCTTCGTTCAACTGATATACTGAGTGCAGAGCGAGAAAAGGAGTGCATACAGAATGAATTTGTTTACTCATAAAGAACAGCTGTCACCAGGGCATCTGAAAATTGCTGATTTTGTTGAACGCAATCCGGAGGAAATCCTATTCATGACGGAGCAGGAGATTGCAGACAGGCTGGGGGTTAGTATTGCAACAGTATCCCGTTTCTGGCGGGCAGTTGGATATGACAATGCCAAAGCATTCAAAATCCGGCTTCGTACATCCGAAGACACCACACCTGCCCTCAAATTAAATAAAACAATCTCCCGCATGGATACGGACAGCCTTCCCGTTCAGTTGCTGGAAGCCTCCGTCACCCATTTGCAGGAGACGTTGTCTCATATGAAGCAGGGAGATCTGGAGCAGGGAGCCTCCATCCTTGCAGAAGCACGAAGAGTATATATCTATGCCCCAGGGCCATCCGCCGGTTTGGCGGAGTTATTGTCCTTTCGGCTGTCCAGATTCGGATTGACGGTCATCCATCTCGCTGGTGGAGGTCATGAATTATTGGAATCGCTAATGCATATGCAGCAGGAGGACGTGGTACTGTTGATGTGCTTCACAAGGCTGCTTCCTGAAGCAGAAGTCATTCTGGATTATGCCAAAGATACAGGCAGCAAAGCCGTACTTGTGACAGATCGCGAAGACCTGTTATATGGATTGACGACGGCGTTATCTTTTTATGTCAGCAGAGGGGAACTTGGCGAGTTTCATTCCATGGTTACTCCACTCCTGTTAATGGAGCAACTGGTGTTGGCAGTGGGATTGATGCAGAAGGAGCATGCGCTGTCCAAGCTGGAGCACTTAGCTGAACTTCGCAGTAGGTACGCGGATAAATTGCCAAGAGGCTGATGGATGAACAGGCAACGTAACGTAATGCATAGAGACGCATACAGATCACAACGTAGATATGGAAAGTTATACCACTATTAGGGGCGGTTATACCGCCTCTTTTTGTGTTAGAAATTGTTGATGAAAAATAATGTTTAGACGGGTGAGTTATGGGGTATAAAAAGGCAAGCCGTAACCCAATTGCTGAAAATTGATTTGGGAGTGATCCAATTGACTGCAATTGGAGTATACATTAATAGAGTCGTCTCTATTCAGTTGGATACATAATTGCAAAACAGCAGGAACTGCCAGAAGGAGAACGGTTTAATCACGGGAAGAAGTCAGGGAGTGGGGATCGCTTTGCCTATAGTAGATGTGGAAAAGAAAGATGTTGTCACCGATGCGCTGGTCATCAAGGCCATGGAGAAAAGCCTGGCCATGATTCGATTCGATCTGGATCGACGGGTTACTTATGTTAATGAAGTGTTTGCCCAGACGATGGGCTATACGGTAGATGAGATGTATGGCATGCACCATCAGCAGTTTTGCTTTAATGAATTTGTGAACAGCCCCGAGTATGAGGCATTCTGGAGCAGTATTTTTAACGGCGCCAGCTTTCAGGACAAGATTGAACGCAAGGATGCAAAGGGCAATTCCGTATGGCTTGAGGCAACCTATATGCCTGTCTATGATGAATGGAATCAAAACATACTAGGTGTCTCCAAAATAGCTACAAATATAACTACCCGTCAGAACAATGTTTCAGCTGTCGTTAATGAATTGAAGACGATGTCACATGATCTGAACGAGCATGCAGATATCGGCATTGAGCGAAGCCGTGAGCTGATGTCCAGTATCACGTATATCTCTGAAGTTTCCACCCAGAACCGAGCAACACTGACTCATTTGCAGGAACAGGCACGTTCTATTCAGGGAGTCGTTAAAACGATTCGCGAAATTGCATCGCAGACCCAGCTTCTGGCCCTGAACGCTGCGATTGAAGCGGCACATGCAGGAGAATATGGACGCGGGTTTGATATTGTAGCGAAGGAAGTACGGAAACTTTCGGCCATGGTCGAAAATTCCATTAATGAGATTCGGGATAGTGTGAATGGGATAACGAAAGAGATTACGAACATCTCTGGCGGAACACAGAAGGTTGAAGGATACGTGGAGCGTAGCCAGCAGCAAATCGAGGTGGCGTTGAATGATTTTACAACCATTGCGGCGTCTGCGCAACTGCTGGATGCCAAAGCGCAACACGTAGCCCAAATCGTATAAATAAGGTAAACTCCATTAACCCTATAGGGAAGCAGTGCTGATAGAGGCATCTGCTTTTTTTGTTGTTCAAAAAATCGGGAATTATTGTGAACAGTCAGGGTAACAATACTCAATGATACCAAGAAAGTCTAGATAATGGGGTGAGACGGATGTGGCCGAAAATATTCTCTTATGTGCCGGAGTGGTCTACTTGGGGACAGGCATTTTTATTACTTTTGATACCAATCTTGTTCTTGAAAGGATTCCAGTGGGTGCGTTCATCCTTAAAGAAAGGGACCTTTTCGAATAAAAATCAACAAAATCGGGATGCTGACTCCAATCCTTCTACGGGCGAAGAGACAGGAAGTTACGCAAATATAAGGCTTACCGGGAAGTATGCTACGGATCTGATTAGTGTAAAAGAAACGTTTGGTCAAAATGCAGACGTACATATACGGGAGTTTACGATAAGGGGAACCCATACGCCCGCGGCTGTCATGTACGTGGATGGTTTGGTAGATCATGATCTGATCGATACGCACCTCATCACACCCCTTATGACTGAGGGGGTACCCAAAACAGAGCGGGAAACATTTCAACACCCCGAAAATGAAAATGAACTCAAAGCTTATATAAGCAGTCAGCTGCTGCCTGTTAGTGAAGTTCAGGAAGCGGAGACGTTGCAACAAGCGGCACGGGCAGTTCTTATCGGCAAAAATGTATTGTTGATTGACGGGATGCCAGGAGCTCTTCTTGTCGGATCAGCAAAAGGGAAAACCCGCAGCCTGGAAGAGCCGCTATCTGAAGCACTGCTTCGCGGGCCAAGAATCGGCTTCACCGAACGGCTGAGTGATAATACCGGCATACTACGGCTATTCGGAGGTAACGAGGCTTTGTTTATGACCAAGCATCAGGTTGGTACCCGGATCAAAAGGGATCTCGTCATTGCGTATTTCCAAGATATTGCAAGTTCCGATCTTGTCACTGAGGTGGAGAAAAGAATCCAAAGCCTGGACATGGATATGATGCTGGAATCAGGTTATGTGGAACAGTTGATTGAAGACGATGAACTGAGCCCATTTCAACAGGTTCAGAATACAGAGAGACCCGACCGTGTAATCAGCGGGTTGTTGGAAGGACGCGTAGCCATCTTACTGGATGGAACACCCTTTGCATTAATTGTGCCGTCGACCTTCAGCATGCTGCTTCAATCCCCCGAAGACTATTACGAGCGATGGATTCCGGGAACGTTTCTGCGTATGCTTCGTTTTCTGGCGGCCATGCTTGCCCTGTTCGCGCCTGCATTGTATATCTCCTTTATCTCTTATCATCCGGGTCTGATTCCAACGAAGCTGGCTCTAACCATTATTCAAACCAGACAGGGGGTGCCTTTTCCCTCTATTATTGAGGCGCTGATTATGGAAGTCTCCATTGAAATTTTGCGGGAAGCGGGAATTCGACTTCCGAAGCCGATCGGACCTGCGATGGGCATCGTTGGCGGTTTGATTATTGGGGAGGCCGCGGTGAAGGCCGGAATGGTCAGTCCATTTCTGGTTATAGTTGTGGCCGTCACTGCGATTTCTTCGTTCTCAATCCCTTCATATAGTGCGGGGATTACACTGCGTATATTACGTTTTTTTGGAATGTTCAGTGCGGCGGTCTATGGATTGTTTGGGGTAGTCATGTTTTTCTTGCTGCTCTGCAGTCATCTGGTTCGGTTGAAAAGCTTTGGAGTTCCTTACGTCACCCCGGCGGTGCCGTTCAGCCTGTCGGATTGGAAGGATTTCTTAATTCGGGTACCCTTACGAATGATGAGGCAGCGCCCAAGCATGATGCATCCGAAAGACCCTGATCGCAAAAAGTAGGCATATCCGATATTCAGGAGGTGGATCATGAATCCTAAACAGGATCAGCTGACGACAGTTCAAGCCGCAGTCTTTATCATCAATTACATGCTCGGTGCAGGAATACTAACACTTCCCCGAACTACGGTAACGGCGGTCAAAACGCCTGATGTGTGGATTTCAATTATATTGTCCGCTCTGTTAGTTATGCTGCTGGGTATAATCCTGGTGACCCTGTGCCGAAGATTCCCAGGGAAGACCGTTTTTCAATTCACTGAGGAAATCACAGGGAAGTGGATTGCTTATATTTTGGGAGCTGCGATCATCCTGTATTTCCTTGTCATCTCTGCCTTTGAAATCAGGGTGATGGCTGAAGTCACCCGATTATATTTATTGGAGGGAACCCCGGTGTGGGCCATTGTCATGGTGTTTATGTGGATCGGCTTTTATTTGATCTCAGGAGGGATCAACTCCATGGCGCGTTTGTATGAGATCATTTTACCCATTACGCTTATTCTTTTTGTACTGGCCATTTTTCTGAGCAGCAGTCTGTTTGAGATCAATAATTTGAGACCTGTGCTGGGAGAGGGGATCATGCCGGTGTTTAAAGGGCTAAAATCTTCGGTGCTTGCCTATACGGGTTATGAAGTCATGTTTGTGGTGATGGCATTTATGAAAAATCCAGAGAAGGGCAAGAAAGCCATGGTCTGGGGAATCCTTATCCCTATGGTGATCTACCTCATCACATTGGTTATGGTTGTTGGCAGTTTATCTATTGAAGGCATGAGAACAAGAACGTGGCCAACCCTTGATTTGATGCGCAGTTTTGAGATTGAGGGATTGTTCTTTGAACGGTTCGAATCCCTGCTGCTGGTTATTTGGATTATGCAAATTTTCTCTACGTCTACAATCACGCATTATGCCGCTTCTCTTGGATGTTCTCAATTGTTCAAGAAAAAAATGCTGCCTTTTCTGATCATTCTGCTCCCGATCAGTTACATCACTGCTATGCTTCCGCAGAACGTGGACGAAACGTTCAAACTCGGAGATGCTTTGGGGAATGTATCCATTTATTTGTTTGGTGTTTTGCCACTATTGCTTCTGTTGTTGAGCATGTTCCGAAAGAAAGGAGGCAAGTACAATTGAACAGGATCAGAAAGAAATTAACCCTTTTGTCAACGGCCCTGCTGGTTTTTACCTCAGGTTGCTGGAGCAGTAAAGAGATCGAAGATTTAAGTGTCTATGTGGGTCTGGGACTGGACGTCGCTGAGGAATCGAAATTTGAACAGGACATTAATAAACAAGGAGGTCATTATCCCAAAAACAATGTATTTACATCTACCGTACAGATTGTCCCACGTGTTGGGGGAAAACAGGAAAATCAAAGCAGTTCCAGTGGTTCTTCCGGCGGACAAACCTTTTTGAATGAACAGTTGACCGGAGATTCCCTTTTTCAGATCTTTCGTCAGTTTGCTCTAAGAAGAGACCGTCCGCTCATTGGTCATCATTTAAAGGTTATTGTCGTTTCCCAAGAGTTGTCGAAGAAATATAGCATGGAGCAGCTGCTTGATTTTGTTTTGCGGGACAATGATATCCGACCCAGTTCCCTTGTTCTGGTGAGCAAAGGACGCGCTTTGGATGCTCTTAGCTCCAAGGAGCCGGGAGAAATCCCAGCCTTTTATTTGAGGGGGTTGGTGAATAATGCATATCGTACCAATAAAATTCTTCCTCCTGTATCCCTCGCGAAACTTGATGGCAAAATGCAGTCAGGATCAAGCTTTTTGCTGCAAAATGTCCTTACTGCTGATGGGGAGCATAAATTCTCAGGCGCAGGCGTCTATAAAGGGAAAACGAAAAAGTGGATCGGCTCCTTAAATCAGGTGGACCTTCAAGGATTGTCCTGGATCACTGGGGAGGCTAAGGGAGGGGCCTTAAAATCGTATGCACCGAAAAAGAAACATACGATAGTCTATGAAATCAAGTCTACGAAGAGCAAAATTGTGCCAAAAGTCCACGGAGATGACATTTCTTTTCATGTAAAGGTTGAATCAGAAGGTCAGCTCATGGAAGATTGGAGTGCTCCGGAAATTCCTTCTACGGAAAAGTACATTCGGGAATGTGAGGTTCAGTTCGCTGATACAGCCAAAGAACAAATACAGCAGGTCATGAACAAAATGCAGGACACCTATCGGGTGGAAGTGGCCGGATTTGGAGAGCAGTTGCGGATCAAATACCCGAAGGTATGGAAAAAGGTCAAAAAAAATTGGGATGAAACCTTTAGTCAGATTCCCGTGACCTATGATGTGAAAATGAAAATCACAGATTATGGATCATCGACGGATTAAAGATGAGGTTGGAGATTTCCTTTATCCACAAATGGATGATGATATTTAATTGTTGGTGAACAGCCTGAGCCTGATAGCCTCACGGTTGTTGCCATGTGGATTTCGAAATGTTAAGAGCTCTTTCATATCCATAACGGATTTGAAAGAGCTCTTATTGTGTTGTTTATTCAAGGAATACAAGCTATAAACTGTTTAAGTTAGCTGCAAAGAAGTTCGTACCAGTGAATGTTGTGAGCTGTCCTGCTATTTGTTCTCCACTGTAATGGAACCTACGGAAGTCTTGATGGAGAGCTGAGGGCCGCCGCCAAGGACATCTGTTCTTCCTTTGGCAGCACCCGAGACTGTGCCCAGATCTGTCTCTGTTTTTAGCGTATATGACAGGTTGGAAGGGATTAAGGCTTTAACAGTACCCACTTCCGTTGAAACTTTGAGCTGGCTTCCATCCCCAAGATTATTCAAATCGAGACGAATGGTACCCGCATCGGATTTAACCGAGGATTTCCCATCTACTTCTAATTCCGCAAGATCAATCGATCCTGCATTGTTGGATACGTCATAACTCCCCTTTAGACCAGTGAGTGAAATGTTGCCTACCTCTGTGGATATTTCATATTCTGCGACATGGGAAGGAACCTCAACAACATAGTTAACGGTAAAATGGGAGTTTCCCAGATTTTTATCGGCCCAAGACCACAGATCTGTTCCATCCTGGCCTTTGGGGTGAATCTGAACGGAAGACTTTTTCCCTTTGGTTATCAAGGAGACTTCTGCATTCTGGGCCAGCTCCTCCAGCGTGGATTCACCGGAACGATTATTTAATGCCTGAAAGGTTGTTCGTACACGGAGGCCCGTGTCTTCGCTGCGACGTATCTCAATATTCCCAACAGCATTTTCAATGATCAGCGTGTTAGATACTTCTTGCAGGTTTACTTCGGCAAGCTCCTTGTTAATGGCATTACTGCTGATCAGCTTCATCCATCCGGACTCTGCTCCCTGGGAAGTGCTTTCGCCAGAGTGGGGTGTGATGGGGTTGTTTGTACATGCAGTCAACAGACCGACTGAACCCAAAGCAACGAGAGCTCTTTTATAAACGTTGCGCATGTTATGCCTCCTTCATTCTTCATACGTTTAGTATTATTCAACGACCAGAATGCGTGGGGAAGCATCACGAATCACTCTGGATGATACCCAGGAGCCCAGAGCTGCTGCAAGAATGCTCATGCATGCAAATAATAGTATGCCTCCCCAGTTCAGGATGAGGGGAATCTGTACAATTCCGTATCCGGAGAGGACCTTTTCAAGCAGAATTGGCAGCATATATACACCTACGACGATTCCAAGAATTGCCCCAATTGTGGAAAGAGCTGCAACCCCCAGTGCAACTGACAATCGAATTCTTCGGGATGTCATGCCTATGGACTTGTAAATTCCGTAGGTTTTACTTTCTTTGCGAATGCTAATCCGGCAGGTACTGAAAATGATAATGAACGTAACCAGAATAAACAACAGACCGATGAGAGCCATGGGGTACACAAAAATGCTTGCAGCTTCTGCATAAACAGAATCCAGCAGCGTTTTTTGCGTGACGATGGAAGCAGAGTCTTTGAACCGCTCATTCAATTGGTTAGCAATGGCTCCTGCCTGTGAAGGATCGTTGACATTGATAAACGCGACATTTACATCTCCGTAATCCGGATTCACGCTTCGAACCGCTTGAGCTGTGATTCTTCCGGATACCGACAAGTCGGAGATGGCCTGATAGATGCCCGAAATCATGAACGTGCGCTTCTCTCCTTCAATGTAGAGATCAATGAGATCTCCCATATCCTTGTTGAACATCTTGGCAACACTAACCCCGATTGAAATTTCATTTTCGAGTTCCGGATTGTTTCCTCTCAACGTCTCAAAACCAAGATCTTGATAGCTTCCATCCAGTACTCTTAGATAAAGACTGGTAGACTGGCTGGCCACGTCGGTTGAATCATCTGGAAGGATAACTCCGGTGATGTTCCCTTGCCAGCCCACATTTTTGATGCGAGGGTCTTCTTCCAATACGTTCTGCAGCTCTGCTCTCGGAAACGTAGTTTTGTTTACAACGACTGCGGCAATGTTAGCATTGTCATAACCCCATTTGGCCGCCGTCTGATAGATTCCGGTAATGCTGGTCAGTACAACATATCCAAGGACAAGCACAGAGGCAGCCATCGTGGTTAACAGCAGCATCAGAACAGAGCTCTTGGTATTCTTGATCAGATTTCGTATGCCAATGACGGCGGCTACTGGCAGCCGGGCAAATCCAACCCGGTTGGCTAGAGGCGAATTCATGCGTCGGGCCAACCGGGTATTTTCTGTTTCCGACATACCGTAGCGGATGGCTTGAACAGGCTCGATGCTGCGCGCCTTTTTGGCGTATAACACAACGAATAATATTACCAGCGCAAACAGCAGTATGCCGACTAACATGGCTGCTCCGATGCCTTCCATCGGTACATCTCCATTGCCAGTTCGCAGAGAAGACACAGAAATGTTGATAATGAATTTGGATACAAACACGCTCATCGCCAGTCCTGGAATAACGGCAATGATGGACAGTAAAGCATATTGAATAACATAGGTACCGATTGTTCTCCCGGAGGTCAATCCCAGTGATTTCAGAATCCCTATTGTTTTGTAGTTGGCCAGAATGGCATCCGAAATGGTAAATCCAATGGTGATGAGAGCGATAACCATCATGACAGCCCCCAGGAAAATCATAATGAATCCAATAATCTGATTGATGATCAGATAGAAGGAAGAGATGCTCTCAAACTCCATCTTGGTTTCCAGAAATGGTGCACCCGTCTCGCTGGCATAACGCTCCCAATAGCTGGAATTCGTATGATAATCGTCAAAATGTATGCCCATCATATGATTATCTTTTCCTGCGATTGCCTGAAAATCACTCTGGTAGTCTGTACTGTTCATCCAGATCCTTGCCGTATTAGTGAAAGGTGCCCCATAAGGCACATCGACTACAATCCCGGAAACGCGAAGATCAAGGGTGGTCGACCCGGTCTTGAAATTAACGGTATCTCCTACAGCCATATCATAGCCATTCGCCATGGAAGTGGGAATCCATATCGTCCCCTGTGCTGGAGCAGAGCTCTGTGTACCGCTTGAGAAGACCAATTCATCCACAGCCCATGGTGGTGAAGGGGTATTCATCATGTACAGATACAGGTTGGGAATATCTGTGCCTTTGAAAGTGATGCCAGACAGCGTACGGTAAGTCAGCAGAGGTGACACCTCAACTCCGTCCTGGGCTGCCCACCAGTCATGCACGGCTGTAGGGTCATTCAGCCCTTTATCAAACGTCAGTATTTGATGAGACCCATTGGTTCGGTTGTGCATTTCGTTAAATAGGTTACCTGTATTGGCCAGAATGATGACCGCAGTGGATACCAGAAGGGTCGATAGCAAAATGAGCAGGGTGATGAACCCGTTTTGTATTTTGTTTTTGTTCAGGTAGGAGAGGCTCAGTTTCAACATGGCAGCCATAAATTACTCCTTTCCCGATACAAACGCGAAGACCATTGATTCCCGATCCTGTATCTGGTGTTCGTCATATTTGTCAAACTCGAGGGTACCACCAACCTTGCCATCCCGGATAAAGATCAGACGATCAGCCCGGCACGCTGCCTGGATATCATGTGTAACCAAGACGACCGACTGTCCCTTCCGGTTGATATCGGTCAGGATATCCAGTACCGCTTTCCCGTGGTCATGATTAAGGCTCCCGGTGGGCTCATCCGCAAAGATAATGTCAGGTGAATTAATCAGTGCGCGTGCGATTGCTGCCCGTTGCTGCTGTCCTCCCGATGTTTGGGAGGGAAGGCGGCTGTTCTGTCCATCAATATCCATTGCCTTCATGAGATGGGAAGTACGTGCCTTGATCTCATTTCTTTTACTACCGGCAATATATCCAGGCAAAGCAATGTTGTCCTGAATGGAAAGGTCGGGCACCAGGTTGATGCTCTGATAGATGTAGCCAATTCTACGAGTGCGGAATTCGGACATTTCCCTTTCACTATAGGTATCAATGCGCTGATCACGGAAGTAAACCTCCCCGGCTGTCACTTGGTCCAGTCCGCTCAGCAGATATAACAGCGTGGATTTGCCTGAACCAGAATTGCCCATGATGACCGTGAAGTCCCCTTCATAAATATCAAGATCGACATTTCGTATGGCGTGGTATTGTTCACTTCCAGTATTGTATGTTTTGCACAAGTTTTGAGCCCGGATAATGTTTGTTTTGGTCAAGCGGATCACTCCCCACTGCAGTATACGGTTCATTCTATGGGGAGGATGTTGAGGAAGAATTATCAAATTATGAATAAAGTATTACAGTGTGCTTTGGGTGAGACAATGGAAATTTACTTAACTGCTCAGCAGATCGGAAGAGTGAACTGAAACTGGGTACCCTGACCTTCTTTGCTCGAAAAGGAAATATGCCCCCCGTGCGCTTCGATAATGCTTTTGCAGATGGACAGACCGAGGCCGGTTCCTTCATGTACATTCCTTGAGGACGATGAGGAATTTTCCCTGAAATACCGCTCAAATACAAAAGGCATATCTTGCGCCCTTATTCCCTGCCCCGAATCAGAAATACTGAACCGGAATTGTCCCGAATCCAGTACTGTATTAATGCGAATGGAGTCTCCCGGAACAGTATGTTTGAGCGCATTGGATACGAGATTGGATAAAACCTGTTCGATTCGTATGGGGTCCATTCGTATGAGCACATTGGGAATGTGCTCAGGTTCCTCATAATTCAGGCCGTTCAATCGTACGATATGTCCGATGGGCTTCAACATGGCTTCGAATGCAGAAAGGCTGTACATTTCACGCGGCTCCACCGAAATCTGGCCCAGCTCCTGCAAGGCATGTACAAGCAGGTCCTCAACGAGACGAGCTGTTTTGTCCGTATGAGTACGCATGATCTCCATGTACTCCATCAGCGTCTCCTCATCGGAGCACAACCCTTCAAGAATGGCTTCTATGTATACTTTTACAGTTGTAATCGGAGTTTTGAGTTCATGGGATATATTCGTAATCAGTTCTTTTTGTGCCTTCTCCTGCCTAATATGCTGTTCACTCAAATGCATAATTTCGGTGCGCATCAGATCCAGCATGGCGTACAGTTCGCCCATTTCATCTGTCCGGTTGTACTGGATCTGCTCATCATACTGTCCCTTGAGAATGAATTCAGCATGTTGCTTCAGCTGCTGGATAGGGGAGAGCACTCGTTTTCTGATCTTACGTTTCATAACGATCAGTAGAAGCCCCAGGATGAGGGAGATTATAAACAGGGTTCCCAGGACAAAAAAAGTGAACGTAGAGGACTTCTGAACGATGACAAGCGACTGCGGAATCGTAAAAATGGCGTTACCGATCTGTCTGCCCACCGGGCCGTCCATAACAGGAAAAGCGATGTTAAGTGAATTTCTCCCATCCATAGCTTCTAAAGCATGATTCAGATCATAATGCAATTCAGATCGCAGATTAATCTTTCTGCCCTCGAAGGAAGGAGTGGAGGATAGCAGCACTGTTCCATCCAATCCGACATAGTCGAAATCAACGATGCTTTTCTCGGCGAGGGAACGCAACTGTTCCTGGATATTGGAATCATTCAATTGATCATGGGTTTGCTCCAGTTGGAGCAGAATGGGGTTAACCTTGAGACGAACCTGATTGATTGCCAGATTGGATTCACCTGAATGTCTGCCTATAAGTAAATCAAGAAAGAAAGCGAGGCTGCATGCAATGAGAATAAACAGGAGAGTTAATGACGTTTTGAGCCAACGTTTGGTCCAGGTGTGTAGTGACATACAGTCGTCTCCCATCCCACTTATTCATGGTTGAATTTGTATCCGACGCCCCACACTGTTTTCAGAACAGAAGGGCGGGAAGGGTCTGCTTCGATTTTTTCTCTCAATCTTCGTATGTACACGGTAACCGTATTTTCATCTCCATACTCGGCATATCCCCAAATCGCGTCAAGTAACTGGGATTTGGAAAACACTTGATTCTTATGGCTTGCCAGATAAAACAACAGCTCAAATTCCTTGGCGGAGAGAGAAACTTCATTCCCGTTGAGGGTAACCTTATAGGCTTTCTTGTCAATTTCCAGATTAGACAAACGCAGCAGGTGAGTGAGATCACGTTCTTTACTCAGACTGTCATATCGTCTGAAGTGGGCATTGATTCGGGCAAGTAATTCGCTCAGGGAAAAAGGTTTGGTCATATAGTCATCCGCCCCGAACCCCAGGCCGAGAACCTTGTCCGTGTCACTTCCCCTTGCGCTCAAAATAAGAATAGGAATGTTGTTTCTCCGGCGAATTTCCCGGCATACATCAATTCCGTCCATATCCGGAAGCATGATGTCCAGAATAATATAGTCCGGCTGCAGAATGTCCATCATCTGCAACCCGTCCTGCCCGTTACTGGCTACTGCTGCTTCATACTGGTTCTTGGTCAAGTAGTCTCTTAAAATGCGTGAAATATCATGTTCATCCTCAATGATGAGAATTTTGCGTTTAGATTCCATTGAAATCTCTCCAAATTGTAGATTAATAGATTATAAGTTTGAGTATGTATGAATCTATAAGAATACTATATTTAACTATACAGGTTTGTGGTTGTAGCGTCATGTGAATTAGGAGAGTTTTTTTGGAAGAAAGTGGCAGGTGGGGAATCGGCTGCTTTCTTCCTGAAGTAAGGAGAGAATCAAGTCACAACTAACCCTTATAAATGCTCCAGATCAATGGACTGATGGGCCTGGGATTTGAGATATTCAGCAGGGGACATTCTAAAATGGGAACGGAATACCCGGTGGAAATAGGAATAGCTTGCAAAGCCGCAGGTTTCGGCAATATGCTCCAGGGTCATATCGCTGTACTTCATACGCTCCAGGGCAGCGTTCAGCCGAATCTCAATCGCATACTGAATCATCGTTTGGCCGTAGTGCTCCTTGAATAATCGCACCGCACGAGACAGGCTTAGTCCTGCGTAGCGTGCGGCTTCTTCGAGTTTGAAGGTCACGGTAGCATGCTCTTCGATGAATCGTTTCAGCTTCAGCGTCGAAGAAACAGATCGATCCGTCTGAATATTCTCCTTGATGGCCCGATCGATATACAGGCACAAGCCCCGCAGCAGTGCGTCACTCAGTTCTATATTTTCCTCCAGTGGTCCGCGACGTTTCTCCAGAAGCATATTGCGCCAGAGGCTCACCAATTTATCATCCAGTCCGATGTGACTCACGGTGGACCGATGGTGACGCTTCCACCAGCTTTCAATCCACGTCCCTTCACAGAACAAATAATAGTCTCCGCTGGACAACCTGCCCTCCTTGTGAGGTTCTTCAACAACGAGATGATAGTCGTCCCCGGGTTTGAGCAGCAGTAAATCCCCGCCAATCATCTTAAATTCTTCATCCTGTACATATACCTTGCAAGAGCCCTCGGTTTGCAGACGGAACAAGTACGTTTGCAACTCGCCCTTCATATTGTGGTTAAACGCCTTATAGTGATAGGAATAGTCACAGATCAGTACTGAGGTTTCCAAAAGATGTAATCCTCCAAATTGAAAAATTTGATCAGATAGTTCATGTTCTGACGATATTGTATATGTTCATTCTAGCCTGTTTTGCGTTAGTATGATACCAGATAGAGCAATGAAAGCAAATTTGAGAGCAGAGGTGTATCTAATATGAAAAAACTTAATATTGGTTTGCAATTGTTTACGCTCCGTGATGAAACTGCAGCAGATTTCCGTGGAACGTTGCGTAAGGTAGCAGAGCTTGGTTATGAAGGTGTCGAATTCGCCGGATATGGTGACATTCCTGCAGAAGAAATGAAAGCGCTGTTGGATGAGCTTGGACTGAAAGGTTTCAGCAGCCACGTTTCATTGCATGCGATGCGTGAAGATTTACAACAACAAATCGACTACCTCAAAACCATTGGTGCTCAATATATGATCTGCCCTTACCTGATGCCTGAAGATCGTCCAGAGAATGCAGAAGGCTGGACCAAACTGTTTAACGAATTGCAACAATATGGTGCAGAAGCAACCAAACAAGGTCTGATCTTCGGTTATCATAACCATGATTTCGAATTCCACGGTCAGGTTGGCGACGAAAATGCCTTTGATGCAATGTTTGCTCAAACGACACCTGAAGCGGTTCAAGTGGAAATGGACGTATGTTGGGTACAATTTGCCGGACAAAATCCGATTGAGTACATCAATAAATATGCAGGCCGCTTGCCGCTGCTTCACTTGAAAGACTTCAGCAAAGACGAACAGGGTCAGATGAAGACTTTGGAACTGGGACAAGGTTCGGTTAATCTGCCAGCTGTTATTGAAGCAGCTACAAGTGCAGGTGTAGAATGGCTGATCGTGGAACAGGACGTTTGCCAGAATCCACCGCTTGAAAGCGTAGCTAACAGCCATAACTGGTTGAAGCAGAATTACCTGAACCAATTCTAATTTATTTGTCAAAGGGGACATTTGTACATGAGTAAAATTAAAGTTGCTGTATTCGGCTGTGGAGCCATTGCCGAGCGCAGACATATTCCAGAATACGCTGCCAATGAGAACGTAGAACTTGTCGCTTTTGCCGATCCGATCGTGGAGCGTGCAGAGAAGATGGCCGAAACTTACGGCGGTAAAGCTTACTCCAGCTACGAAGAGTTGCTTGCAAGCGAAGAAGTGGATGCAGTCAGCGTTTGTACGCCGAACTACCTGCATGCTCCGATGGCAATTGCTGCGGCGAATGCCGGCAAGCATGTACTGGTAGAAAAGCCGATGGCGGTTACAACCGAAGAAGGCGAGCAAATGATCGAAGCTGCCAAGAAAAACGGTGTGTATCTGATGGTTGGACACAACCAGCGTTTGATGCCTCCGCACATAAAAGCCAAAGAAATTTTGGATTCCGGCAAACTCGGCAAAGTTCTGAATTTCCGTACTTCCTTTGGTCATCCGGGTCCGGAAGGCTGGAGCGTAGACGGTGCAGAAAGCTGGTTCTTCCGTAAAGAAGAAGCGATTATGGGTGCCATGGGTGACCTGGGCGTGCACAAATCGGACTTTATCCGTTATTTGCTGGATGATGAAGTGTCCGAAGTTGCTGGATTTATCAGCACATTGCACAAGGAAAATACCAAAGTGGACGATAACGCAACTTGCCTGCTGCGTATGAAGAGCGGTGCTATCGGTACGCTGGTTGCCAGCTGGACACAATACAGAGCAGGAGATAACAGTACGGTTCTGTGGTGTGAAAATGGTGTGATGAAGATCGGAACGTTAGAAGGCGACGAGGTTATTGTTGAACTGACCAACGGAACGGTTGAGACATACAAAGTTGGTGCGATGGCTACGAACGAGAAACAAGTACCAAGCGGCGTCATTGATGCTTTTGTAGAGTCAATTGTAACGCAAACACCTCCAAGCATTTCCGGTGAAGAAGGTCTGCGTTCCCTGCAAGTCATTCTGGCAGCATTCGAATCCGAGAAGACAGGTCAGATTGTGAAGCTGTAATCGTTACGATTTTATCGTCAATACTTTAAAAGTTTGACTATTTCATATTAAAAAGGGGCTTACCTCCAGAAAAATATTTCTGGTAGGTAGTCTCTTTTTATTACTTTTTTCAAGACAATCATATATGTAGAATACAAGGGACCGACCACTCCGCTACATTGCGGAATAGTCAGCCCCTTAACCTTTAAGGTTGGATCACAGCACATATTTGAATTAAACGCTTGGTTTTACATTACTGCCCAGGTCCAGCCAATTCAGTTCCTCACGTGTCAATGTGATACGGGAACCTTCGTCACAGGACAGAAGCTCTTCCCGATTTTGAGCGCCAATCAGCGCACAGGTCGGAAATGGTTGGTTTAATACATAAGCAAGTGCAATCTGAATTGGCGTGGTATTTTTGGACTCGGCCAATTGTTCCGCCCGATGCAAACGTTCCCAGTTGCCGTCACTGTAAAATACACGAACCAGATCTTCATTATCCCGCACTTCAGGTGTGAATCGTCCGGTAAAGAAGCCACGAGCCTGAGATGACCAGGACAGCAAAGGAAGCTTGGTGCGCTCATGCCATGCCAGCGTTTCTTCGTCTGCCGATACACAGCCTGCCCAGAACGGTTCGTTTGCTTTGGCAAGACTGAGATTCGGGCTGCTGAATGTGAAACCTTTCAGACCATTAGCGGCTGCATATGCGTTAGCTTCCTCCAGCCGCTGCCAGGTCCAGTTGGAGGCGCCGATCGCGCCGATTTTACCGGATTCAATATGTTCGTTCAACGCTTCAAGAATTACACCAACGGGGATGTTTGGGTCATCCCGATGCAGGGCATAGAGCTCCACATGTTCGGTTTGAAGCCGTTCCAGACTGGTAAGAAGATCGCTGCGGATAGCATCAGCGTTAACACGTGGACCATTCTGATCGTGATGTGCACCTTTGGTCAAAATAACGATCTCGTTACGGTTACCCCGTTCCTGCATATAACGTCCGAGCACTTCTTCACTCTGCCCGCCACAATAGATATGCGCGGAATCAACGGTATTACCGCCAATCGCCAGGAATGCATCCATGTTCGTAGCTGCTTTCTCATAGGAATCATTGTAGAAATAATCGGTTCCTTTAATCAATCGGGAGATCGGTTTGCCTGCACCAGCAATTTCAATGTATTCCATAATTCAGTTCATCCCCTTTTCTTATAGTGTGATTCGTGTACGTTCTTCTGCCGAACGAAGACAAGCTTCGAGTACTTTCATATTGGCTACAGCATCGGATGGAGCGAAGCGCAGAGCCTTACCTTGAAGCACAGCTCGTGCCATGTCGTCTCCCTGAAGGGAGTAGTGGTTTACCTGTGGGACTTCAATTTCTTTACGCTCGCCGTCAACAATTACGAAGAAGTTGGAGCCGCGGTCTGGATTGCTGATATAAGCAGATGGTACCTCGATGATGCCATCTGAACCAAGCACCTCCAGTGTGTTGCGGAAGGCAGCCCACATGCTGCTGTCAAAGGTCACGCCAATATGATTGTCGAACTCAAGCAAGCCGGATGCCATCATATCCACATGACCATGCTCGGGAGAGAACATGCCAATGACGGTCGCGGCCGAAGGCTCCTGACCAAGCAGTAACCGTGCTGCACTGATGGAATAACAACCGATGTCATACAGAGCACCGCCGCCCCAATCACGTCGGAAACGGACATTGCCCGTCGAGCCGGAACTGTTGAACGAAAATGTACTATGAATGCCGCGGACTTCACCAATTTCTCCGCTGGCGATAATATCCTTAATCTGATCATAACGTGGATGGTGTCGGTACATGAGTGCCTCGGAGAGATGAACACCGGCGTCTTCGCAGGCTTGCACCATCTCCTGAGCTTCCTGCTCCGTTAGTGCCAAGGGCTTTTCACACAAAATATGTTTACCAGCTTCAGCGGCACGGAGTGTCCATTCCCGGTGCAGATGGTTCGGAAGCGGAATATAGACCGCATCAATGGAATCGTCAGCAAGCAAAGCTTCATAGCTGCCATAAGCTTGAGAAATGCCGAGTTGGTCAGCGGTTTGTTTCGCTTTTTCTTCATCCCGGCTGGAAATGGCGGTCACTTCATTCAACTCGGATTGCTGCAAACCTGGAATAACGGATCGTACGGCAATGCTAGCGCTACCAAGAATTCCCCAGCGCAATTTTCGATCTGAATTCATTTGTTGTTTCCTCCTATGAATGAATGTATATTGTGATTATAAGTAATAGATGAATGAATGAAAATGATAATATATTGAAGTGAGTTAACACAATATTGTTTAGAAAAGAGAATAGGCCATGATGAGACAGACGGTACTGCTAACCTTGCAGGATATTCCCTATTTTTGTTATCCAGAGTCCGTTGGACTTTATATCGACCACCCCGAGCACACCGTATTACGGGAGGCAGGCGCACTTAACAACTTCAATATTCACTACGTTGCTTCTGGCAAGGGGTACGTGGAAGTGGAGGGGGTAGTGCATGAGCTTCGAGCGGGCCAGGCTGTACTATATTTCCCGCAGCAGCGGCAGCATTACTACAGCAGCGAGGACGATCCATGGGATGTGCGATGGGTTCATTTTTACGGCGAACGGCTGCATGATTATATGATTGAGCGGGGGTTGCATCGTAATCTGCTGTGGACGCTGCGGCAGCAGGCTCCGTGGGAAGAAGCACATATGGCTCTACTGAATGAGGCCGAGCAGAACCGGATGCTGCGTCCAGCCCAACTATCTACCCTGACTTACGCTGTGCTGGCCGAGTTTGTGCAGCATGCTGTTCCACTGAAAAGCACACGTACGAGCAAGGCCGAGAGTCGTATCCTTGGACTGCTCCCACAGATGCAGCAGGAGGCATGCCAGCCATTTTTGTTACAGGATTGGGCGGATAAGGCGGGTGTAAGTTCGTATTACTTTTGCAAAATGTTCAAGAGTGCCGTGGAGATGACCCCGATGGAATTTATAACCCGTTCCCGGCTGCAGATGGCGAAGCAGTGGCTGCTGGAACGTCCAATGGCCAACATTGGGCAGATCGCCGAGGAGGCGGGATATCCCAATGCCAGTTATTTCAATCGCCAATTTCTAGCTCATGAGGGCATGACTCCAACGGATTATCGCGGGCTTTATCACAGTTAAATGTGCAGATGTCCCCGTTTGTTTGATTTTGTTGGAATTTTCGACGTTTGACAGAGCGTTCAATCAAGTCTATTATAGATAAATTAAATCCGTATATAATGAGGTGCCCTCATGAAATATTCGAAAGCTACAAACTATGCCCTGCACACCATGCTTTTTCTGGTTGCGACCGAACCGGAACAACTGGTTAGTGTACATCAATTAGCTGAGATGCAGAAAGTATCTCCAACCTATTTATCCAAAATATTGACGAAGCTGGTCAAAGCCGGCATGATCGAATCAACTTCGGGTGCCAATGGTGGCTATCGGCTTAGCCGGAAGAATCCGGATCCTTCTTTTCTGGAGATTATCCATGCGATTGAAGGCAAGGCTTCCCTGTTCGAATGCTCACAGGATCATAACGAAGGCTGCCTGATTCAGCAGGTGATGGTTCGTGCGGAAGAAGAGATGGAGAGCTATTTGAACAATAAAAAAATGTCTGAGCTGGCTGCCCAGATGAAAGCTGCACATTCCGTATAACTTGATTTGGAGATGCAGTCAATCCTAGAGCTTCGCCCCAGAAGGGCAAATTTAAAATCCTTCCTCCCGCTTAAAGGGAATGGAAGGATTTTTTGCTTTACTAGAACGCTATTGCTGCGTCCTTGGTGGGGCTTTGGTGTGTTCGTGTTTTTACGTTTACTAAGAATTCGATCCGGATCTGTTTAGAGTGAGAGCGTCTGACGTTTCTCTTTTGAAAATTGTTGTGTGACAATTAGCATGCCTAACGAAAGCAGAACAAGCAGCAGGCATACCCAATATGAATTTCGATACCCCCACGCCCCGGCTGCCCATCCCCCTATCAGACTGCCAAATAATCTTCCCAACGTGGAAGCATTGGAATAAAGTGTCGACGCATAGCCGGGCATGGACGGAAGCAGATCCTGCATGTAACTGATACCGATAGCAGAGATGACAGCGACAAAGAATGCGAGCAATAGCTGCCCTGCCAGCAAGTGCCACAGTTCACTGGAGAACAAAACAATGACATAATAAGCGGCACCCACCAGAGAGCCCCATAACATGAGTAAGCGGTTTGGATACCTTGAGGCGAGCAGGCCCAAGCCTAGCATAATGGGAATTTCAAGCCCCGCGCATAGGCTGGCGATCCAGCCAACTTCCCGGGTCCCCCCGCCCAGATGGTGAATAATGAACAGTGATGCATTCAGGTTATTCATCCAATGTGCCATATACAGGAGTGTAGTAATGAGAAAAGGCATATAGATTCTTGCATCCTGATGCAATTTCATGTGTATGCCACCTGTAGATGGACGGAGTGCAGAAGGCTCGGGAGCCTTTTTTAAGAGAAAGAAAAATAATAGTGCATTGATTAAAAAAATAAGACATGTTGAACTGAATATGCCGGTGTATCCAATGTACGCAATCAATAAAGTTCCGAGTAAAGGTCCCGTAATAAATCCCAGTGAAAACGCGGAGCGCAAGGTGGAATTGGCCACAGCATGATCGACGTCCGTTGCGGCATTAACCGCTTCTCTTGCAGCTGCGAACAATTGTGGCATGGCGGGTGAGCCGACTGCAGTCATCACCGTCATGTAGATAAACAATAGAGTGAAGTCGTGGATCCACAGGTACCCGGCAAAAGCAAGGGCATTGCAAACCGTAGCAGTCACCAAAATTACTTTGCGAGCCCCGGGTTGATCTGATCGTCTGGCGATCCAGGAACTGAATAGCACACCCGCCATAAGAGTTACTGCAGTGAATAGTCCAAATGTAGCGATGGATACTTCGAGACGGGTTGTAAAGTAGACCGCCAGAAAGGGAGCGCTGATTGAAATAGCCATGCCTTGCAACAACATACAAATGAGAAACAGCCGGTATGTAGGGATACGAAATAGTGAATTAAACTTTTGAAGCTTCATATGTGAGTAGACATCCCCTTGGTTTTATCGTTCTCTAAATACATATACTATCTGGTTATCATATAAGAAAAACAGAGAGAAAGTAATACGGAGGGATAATTTTTCCTAATAAAATACCAAAAAAGCCAGAGATCAGACCCCATCGGTCCAATCCCTGGCTTTCTTATATGAAGAGTCTACTGCGAGCCTTTTAAACTGCTTAGTGTGAAGCGACAGTTTTCTTCCGTGACTGCATTCTCAGATACACTTGTGAGAAAATAATGGATGCCAGAGCAACCACGGTCATGCCCCAGAAAATGTTGGTGTAAGCTGATGATAATGGCATTTGCTGCATCGCGGTCAATGCCACACCAGTTACCGCAACGCTAAATGCACCGCTGAAGAACTGGCTAAGCTGAAACAGTCCCATGCCAGCACCGACCTGATCCATCGTCAGATTGCCTGACAATTCATTGGATACGCTGGTTGTCAATGCAGAGAAGCCTACGCTAAGCAGAATGTATACGGCCATAATGGCATAGATGCTGTCGTCTGCAAATAGAGCAAACAGTCCTGCAGCAGCGAGCAGCAACCAAGGTGCAAATTTGAGCAGTTGTGTATTGCCATGCCGGTCAATCATGCGGCCGATCCGATTCGATAACAGCATGGATACAATTGCACCCGGGAAGATGACGAGCCCGGATTGGGCCGGAGTGAGGGCATACAGATGTGCCAGAATCTGTGGCAGCAGGAACAGCGTTGAGAAGTTGTTAATGTACGATACAATCCCGAGTGAGCTGAGCATCATATATTTTTTGTTTTTGAACAGGGCCGGTTGAACAAAGGGATCAGTCGCACGGCGAATACGCAACCAGAACAGAACCAGTGCAGCCGCACCAACGACAAGGGTTACCCATTCACGTGAAGTCAGGAATAGCAGGACACCAGTTGTTCCGATCGCCAGTAGCAGCGCGCCGAGCAAGTCGAATGAACCCTTTTTCGGCATTTCACTTGGAAGCAGTCTGAAGAATACAGGAATGAGAAACAAGGTTAGTCCGGTAACGATAAACAGATCATGCCATCCGAGAAACTGTGTAATACTGCCGCCGATCACAGGTCCGAGTCCAAGACCCAGTGAGCTTGCAGACATGACAACAGCCATGGATTTACCCCGGCGGTCACTTGGAATGTAACGAGTAATAAGCACGATGGCGAGCCCCGGTACAGAAGCTGCGCCCGCAGCCTGAATCAGACGTGCAATGAGCAGGAGGATAAAATGGTTACTGAAGAAGCCAAGGACGGATGCCGCACCAAGCAAGGTAAGACCGGTCGTAAACAGGGTGCGAATTGGTACAAAATCCGATAGACGTGAGAACGTAATTGAGGAAATAGCAAAAACGATAGAATAACCGGTGACAATCCAGGAAGAAGAGACAGATGAAAGCATAAATTCGGCTGCAATTTTGGGCAATGCCAGATTGAACATCATCGTGTTCATAACGACAAGTACAACCGTGAAGCCCAGCAGACCTACGATTAAGCCTTCCTGTATTCCTGCTGTCCGTTCCCCAGATGATGCAGCTGCGGTGTTGTTCATAAAAACCTCCCAGTTTAATTTGTATTTCGCAACATTTCAGAAACGGAGTGTAACATTTGCAAAATGGGGTATGTGTGAATCCCATGCCTGACAGCAGGGGATACATAAACGAAATAGGTTTATAAGTTCGATTGGTATCGAACATTAGAAATATATCATGGAACTGTGTTAAAATACAATGGATAGTCTGAAAAAAAGGAGACTACAACGATGAAGATTTTACACCATCCCCAAGTGGAGGATATTGAACTTTCCTCCGTATTGTACGCTTTAAGTGATCCCATCCGTCTAGGGATTGTAACGGAAGCAGCCAGAAGTGGTGAGCAGCCATGCAGTCATTTTCGTGCACCTGTTGTGAAATCCACGATGTCACACCATATTCGAACCCTGCGGGAAGCCGGAGTCATTCGGGTGAGAGTGCAAGGTACACAGCATTTCCTGACGCTAAGATCCGAGGATCTGGAAGTGCGTTTTCCTGGTCTGTTGCAGCCTTTGTTACAAGCGGCAGCTCAGTCTGAAATACATGATTCCTGAAAAATGTCCTTTCTTCAAGCTGAAGAGGGGACATTTTTTTATGCTTGGCATGTTCCATACTGCTGCGACATTCTATGTCGTACCATGCCCTTTATAATAACGGTGAACACATAAACCCTATCGAAAAGAGGTTCACAAACGTTGGCAAAAACAAAAAGAGGACGCGTCCTGTGGAATCTACCATCCCGAGGAAGAGGAACATGCCCGGTGTGCAGCAGTACACGGATTAAATTGTTGTATTCGCAAACCAAAACAGATGGTACAAGTCTGAAAGTATGCAAGAAATGCTCCAAAGCTGTGCAGTCCAGAGTGGACAAGGTAACCGTATAACATAACAGGTCTGTTCTTCGGAACAGGCCATGTCTTTTGGTATAATACAATTACTTAATACGGAATGAACCAGGGGGCGGGGAAATGAGCAATATGCATCGTATTCACTGGTTTGACGGGCAGATTCGAAGCGGACGTTTTCCAAACAGCAGCTGGCTTGCACGGGAATTTGAGATATCCAGGCGGCAGGCCCAGCGTGATATTGAATATATGTCAATTTCCCTTCGTGCCCCCCTGGTGTATATAGCAAAATATCGGGGGTATTGTTACGAGGATCAGACCTACCGGCTGCCCCATTTATATATGACGGAAGAAGAGCAGCGGGTGCTTAAGTATCTGGCACATCGTTATCGGCATTACAATTATGACCAGTCGGATGCGGTGAAACGTGTAGCACATTTGCTGGAGCGTTTTACACTTGAGGAGCAGCAGACTGGAAATAGTCAGCTTCCTGTGTTTCAGGCAGATCCGCAGCAGCTTCAGTTCTTTGAGATTTTGTCCCATGCGATTGCCGAATCGCGCAAAGTACATATTCATTACAGAGATCATGCCGGAGAACGGCAATTTACCTGGTGTCCATTGAGGATGATGTCCCAGTTCAACGCCGATTATGTGATTGGTTATGAAATGGACCCGTTACAGCAAACGGCCATCCGGCTGGAGGGCATGATTCATGTGCAGATGACGAACGAGACGTTTCAGTGTCAAACAGACGGGTTGCTGGGTGTATGGGAAGAGGTTTTGCCTGTTCGTAAACCGTTTGTCGCTGAGATAAGGTTGAAAGAAGTGCAGCAAACAGACCTGTGGCAAGGATATCGGATTCGGGCGAAGCAAGATGAGATTCACTTTATTGAATTTTATGACACAGATGCTTTTCTACAGCATTTGTTCTTTAGTGAGTGGGAGGAACTGTTGTCTCCAACGTGGCTTAGGCGAAAGCTTCAGCAAAGTGCTGAAGGAATAATCGACAGACTTGCAATACAGCGCAAGGTTGACGTGAATTAGAACAACCATGGAGAGGAGACTTTTTTTGACTGAAGTTTTGTTAGAAAACCTGATGATGAAGCGAGAGTCCAAATCGTATGTGGATAGCCTGCACGCCATATTAACCCATGCGGGTCTGTTTCAGGGTTCTAAATATGTGCTCGCTGGATATACGGGCATGGCATTCAAACTTTCGGTACACCGCAGACTGCTGCATATGTCGGTTACAGCTTACGGTCAATGGGGCGAATCCCATCGCCAAGGAATCGATAATTTGGGAATATTCACGATTAGTGATGGAGGACGCACACGTCATTCCACATTCGGGTATTACCAGCAGGATGCAGTAAATTGGGTGAAGCGCAGTCTGGATGGAGGCATCGGGGTGATCTACTGGATTCCGGAATTTGGTGTCATTCATGGTTATGATGACAGTGATCGCATCTTTTATGTGCAAGACGGCTGGAGTAAGGAACCCCAGATTTTACTGTATGACAATTTCGGATTAAACTTCACCGGGTTCTGGTATTGTCAGGTTTTTGGTGAACAGGTACATATCCCCGAACAACAGATGCTGCTGGAATCATTGAGATTGGCGATAGAGGATTGGGATATCCCTTATCGATTGCTGCCTGATCGAAATATCGCTTCGGGCAGGTTGGCGTATGAGGTGTGGGTGCAAGCCCTTCGGAGTGGAGATTACGATCCATCGGGTGCTGCGTATATTTTGCAATCCTATTGCCAGTCGCGAACTGAAATTCAGATGTACTTGCAGGATGCGAGAGGGATATGGACTGAACTGGACCAAGCCTATGCATGCTATGAACAGCTTGGAGCTTTGATTCTCCAGATGAAGGAATGCATGATTCAGGAGAATAACAAATGGATCATACAGGCAGACGCCACAGAGAAGCTGGCACAGGCTTTATTGGAAGCGAAAGCATTGGAAGAACAGGCTGTTGATTATTTTCGCTTGATCTCTCTAAAGTATCCTGACCGTAAAAGGACTACTGTACCCCGGTGGGGAGCACACTCGGCGAGGTAGGAAAGGAAGGCTTAGACGATGGGAAGCAAAATATTGCTGGATTTAATTTATGTTCCACAGAGCAGAAATTCTGCATGTGAACACATATCATGGAACGGAGCAGGCTCCTATATAGATGCGATGTACCGGATTCTGGTGCATAAACAGTGGACGGATTTACCGCGTCATATGATTGCGGGGATGACCGCAAATGTGTTTCGATTAGTAGTGGATCGGCGTCTGACGACAGAATCGATCTCGGCGTACAACTGGATGGCGGAGAACTTTGTAGCAGCTGATTTCATTGGTGTGACAGCGAGTCAGTCAGCGGGATTTTCGTTCGAGCCGACCTTTCCGCTCTATCAGAAGCAGGCCCTGCTGGCTATCAAGGCATCTATTGACCGGGGTGTGGGCGCTATTCTGTGGCATGATCAGTTTGTCATTTGCACGGGATATGATGATGGGGAGCAGGTACTGTTTATCTGTGAAAGTAAAGGAAATGAAGTCATTCGTCTGCCCTATGATTCTTTTGGTCGGAATAGTACACCATACTGGTACTATCAGGTGCTTGAATCTCATACAACCGTAGACGTATGGGAATTGTGCAAGGAATCATTAATCCAGGCTGTGTACAAATGGGAAACCCATGACTATATGCTGCCACCCCAGGATTACGCCTGTGGACCTGCTGCATATGCAGCCATTGCTGCTGCACTGCAATCCGGAATATATGAAACCGATCAAGCCGCCAAGGTCCTGCGCTATTATGCTAATTCAAGACAGGATATGGCCGTCTATGTTGCAGAGCTTGGGCATTTATCCAATCAGATGAATCATGTGGTGCAGGAGTATGCGTTACTCGCAGACCTATATGCACAAATGATGGAGAAGGTTGAGGATTCAGCAGCATGGGATGCGAAGGAGCCAGGGCATGTGCTAAGGGTGATTAACCTGATTAAGCAGGCGAGGGAAACGGAACAGCGAGCCATCGATGCCATTAAACAGGCCTTCCCAGAAACGATTGGTAATCGTTTTGAGGATATTGGATTAAGATGAATAGATATCGAATGGGTACAAAAAATACCGGATTAGGCTGATAAGCCTATCCGGTATTTTTCATATTTTGCATCATCTGAGTCCATAGCTCATCCTTATTTCAACCTGGACAAGAAAAAATATCCATAAATTCGATTTTGGGGTAATGTGCAGCTCCCTTTGTTCCGAATATTATATTAGATGGTCTTTTTTGGATGGAGGATATTGAAGGACAACAGGGGGCGGGAGTATGGTGCATAATCCGGAAACCATTCAGGAATGTATTGAAAAGGCAAGACAAAGGCTCTACCAGATTGCAAATTCTCATAAAGAACTGTGGCATCCGGAAGTCATTCGTCAATCGATGGTTCTGGATGAACTCATTAATGAATATAACAACGCCATTCGCGGGAAATCATCCCGAAGTAAATAAATGCGTTATGAACCTCGGGATGATTTATGCGAATTTATGCGAATGCATTCAGTATACGAACCCTATTCTTTTACAGCCCCAAGCACAATACCTTTTACAAAGAATCGCTGCAAGAACGGATACACGAGCAGGATCGGCAGTGCCCCGATAAAGATCTGGGCTGCGTTAACAGTACGCTGCGACATGTTCTGAAGCTGTGTTGCATCGACATTCATGTTGGAGAAATCCTGCTGTACGATAATGGTTTGCATCAACGTAGCGAGCGGGTATTTGGCTGCGTCATTCATATAGATCAGTCCGTCGAACCAGGAATTCCATTGCCCCACCATCGTGAACAGGGAGATCGTCGCAATGGCCGGCATGGATACGGGCAGATAAATACGGAACAGTGTAGTGATATGGTTGGCACCATCGATGAACGCTGCTTCTTCGAGCTCTTTGGGCACGTTACGGAAGAAGTTCATCATGAGAATCAGGTTCCAGACCGCCACAGCCCCAGGCAAAATCAGAGCCCACAGGGTGTTAATCAGTCCCAGCTTTTGAATCAGGATATAGGACGGGATCAGTCCGCCGCTGAACAGCATCGTGAAGATGAAAAACCACGCATACAGCGAACGTCCCTTGAAATTCAGACTTTCCTTGGATAGAGGATATGCCGTCAGGGTGACCAGAACCATACTGAGCAGTGTACCGAAAACAGTACGTTGCACCGAGATCCAGAGTGCGCTGAGAAAGTTACTGTTACCAAACGTTTTGGTATAGGCATCGACGGTAAAATCAATCGGCCAGAGCGTTACCAGATTGGCGGAAGCTGCCGCTTTACCGCTGAAGGAAACCGCCAGAATATGGACAAGCGGCAGCACACACAGCAGCGAGACGGCCGCGATGAAGAACAGGTTGAAGCCGTTAAATATACGGTATCCGGTCGTTTTGTGATACACCTTAATTCCTCCTTAGAAAATGCGGTAATTGGCGATTTTGTAAGCCATCCGGTAGGCAGTAATAACGAGGAACATGGCGACAAAGGATTTGAACAAACCAACCGCAGTCGCAAAGCTCATTTTGCCATTCAAAATACCCATCCGGTAAACAAACGTGTCAATAATATCGCCTTTATCATATACAAGTGGATTGTACAGGTTGAAAATCTGGTCAAATCCGGCATTAAGAATATTCCCCAGTGATAGTGTTCCCACGACAATAATCATCGGCACGAGTGCAGGCAGCGTAATGTGCAGAGTCTGCTTAAGCCGTGTTGCCCCGTCAACTTCGGAAGCTTCATACAGCGCAGGGTTAATGCCCGCGAGGGCTGCAAGAAAGACAATGGTACCAAATCCAAATTCCTTCCATACATCACTGATAACCACGGTTACACGGAACCAGTCGCCATCGCCAAGAAAGAAGATCGGTTCAATGCCAACAGCCGCAAGCACCTGATTTATCAGTCCGCCTTCGGGAGAGAGCATATCCAGCAGGATGCCGCCCAGTACAACCCAGGACAGGAAGTGGGGCAGATATACCAGCGTCTGCGAGAACCTTTTGAACGTGGAGTTCCGTACTTCATTCAGCAAAATGGCAAACACAACCGGGGCCACGAGTCCGGCCACAATTTTCATGGCAGCGATCAGCACCGTGTTCCAGATGACCTGAACACTGTCCGGATATTCGAACATGAATCGGAAGTTATCCCATCCTACCCATTTGGAGCCGGTGAAGCCCAGCCATGGTTTGAAATCCTGAAAAGCAATAATAATGCCGCCCATAGGCACATAGGCGAACAGCAATGTGAGCAGTACCGAAGGCAGCAGCATCAGATGCAGCGGCCAATTGCGTTTGAAATTCCAGCGGGTACGTTTGCGTGGATTGTGTGTTGCCTGCCGCACCGGCGTATTGGTCGTTAGTGGTTGTTCCATAGCCATCAGGTCCCTCCTTTATATCGTCCAGCCTCTGCATCATGAGGCCAGTCAGCCTCTGCAAAAAGTGGAGCAACTGAATTATAGCAATGGAAACGGGTGGGCTATAGAACAACATTTCAAGGCGGATGTTGATTTATTAACTTGTTGATATAACAACACATAAAGGGGGAAGCAGAGCATTCTTCAATAAAAATGAACATCAAATGAAGCAGCGGACAGAGAGGCCGAAAAGGGCTTCATGCGAAATTCAGTATAGATATGTAAGGGGTTTCAATATAAAATAGGACTTCGATGTGTATCTTTACTTTAACCGGGACAGGGTGAAGCAATGAAATTTACAGTATTCTCAAAAACAGTTATGCTGCTGGTCTGCTTGCTGGTACCTATCTTGTTGCTCTACACCTACGCCAATCAGGCGAACGTGGACATGATCGTCGAGGAGAAGCAGCAGTCCAGCTTGAACCAGTTCAACTATTTTAGCTCTCAGGTGGATAAAAATATTGAGCAGCTTTCGCTCTACGGGCTGACGTTACTGCGCGATCCAAGTATTTTGCACTATCGTTACATGACGGAATCGACCAGCCAATATGAGAAAAATAGCATCTATCTCGATATTCTCGACAAATTGTCGCTGTACCAGTCCACCAGCCGCTGGAAGAACGATATTACCATTGTTCTGCCTCAGGCAGAGTTGGTTTTATCCACCAAGACAAGTCGAACCGTATACAATGAGAACATGTTGAAGTTTCCCCAACCTGGACAGTGGCAATTGGATCAAGGGAGTTTCACCTACTTCTTCACGGATAATTATGAGTGGAGTGCAAAACCGGTGACTACGGGTGTTCGAACCGTGATGGAGATTAATTTTGATCCAATGAACATTGTAGCCATGCTGGACGACTTCAAGGAGGCCCAAGGGGGAGATCCCTTTCTATTTGTACCGGGCAATGAGCCGTTATTGAATCGAAGTGCGGACCCTGAGCTAATCCAGGCCATCATGAAGGACATGCCGATAAACGCGTTGGGCAGTGAAGGCAACCATCAGCTGGAGGTGGGGGGCAAGCAGTACTTGGTCAGTTATGTGCTCTCCAAACAGCTGAACGGAATTTATGTTAACCCGGTTGTGCTGGATGATTTGCTTACGCCGATGGACAAGAGTCGAAATATGTTTATTACTTCCATTTTGCTGCTGCTCGTGCTCAGTATTGGTGCTGCACTGTTGTTATACCGAAAGGTACAGGTGCCGATCCAACGTCTCATGAGAGGGCTGCAACAGATTCGCAAAGGACAGCTGTCCACACGAATTCCGGTCGATCACTCCCGTGATGAATTCGCGTATCTGACGCAAAGCTTCAATCACATGGCCGAGCAGATCCAGGAGCTGATCGAAAAGGTATACGAGGAACGCATCCGTTCACGAGAAGCAACGTTAAAGCATCTGCAATCACAGATTAATCCTCATTTCCTATACAATTGCCTGTTTTATATTAAAAATATGACGCAGCTCGGCAACCGCGAAGCGGTTATTGCCATGTCACTCAGTCTGGGAGATTACTATCGCTACATCACACGTGATGAGAACGATATGACGACCGTGGAAGAGGAGATTCGGTTGCTGGACAATTATTTGTCCATCCAACAGATGCGTACCAATCGTTTGTCGTATGAGATCGCTGTACCGCAAGAGCTGATGCAGCAGCACATTCCAAGGCTGCTGATCCAGCCTATCGTGGAAAATGCAGTCATTCACGGCATTGAACCGATGGAGGGTAGCGGTCACATCGTGGTTACAGGCATGGCAGCACAAGAGCAAATGGATGGAAGGCAATACACACGATACAGTCTGTTTGTTGATAACGATGGTGTTACTTTGACGCCGGAAGAGATTGCTGGTCTTGAACGAGAAATCAATGAACCGATGGGTGAAGAGATTGGCACGGGTACCTGGAATGTACACCAGCGGCTCGTTACACGATATGGTCATTCTTCGGGGCTTCACTTTGCATCGATCCCTTATGGGGGGCTCAGTGTAGAAATACGATGGTTTGAGGAGGAATATCCTAATGATGAATCTAATGGTCGTGGATGATGAACATTCAGCGGTGGAATCGATTGCATCCTCCATACCGTGGAGGGAACATGGGATTGGACAGGTGTATAAGGCGTATTCAGTTAAAGAGGCTTTGCAGCAAATGACGGCACATCAAATCCATATTATCATCACCGATATTCGTATGCCGGGCTTGTCCGGTCTGGATCTGGTGAGTCATATTCGGCAAAAGTGGGAGCGTACCAAATGTATCATTTTATCTGGACACGCATCCTTTGATTATGCGAAGCAGGCACTCCGTCATGGAACAGTGAGTTATCTGCTGAAGCCAGTACGGGATGAGGAACTGATTGAAGCCGTGCAGCAGGCCTCCGTCCAGATTCGGCTGGAGGGAGAGAAACAATTGATGCATCAGCGCGCTATGTATTCGGTGAGAGAGCATTTACCGGAGAAGCGGGCTGGATTAATGAAGGATGTGCTGCTGGGGCACAAATTTGCAGAGAGTGAACTTGTGGAAAAGCTGGAGCAATTGGAGATTGGTTTCCGCCCTCAGGACAAAATGCAGCTGATGCTCATTCGTTATGATGATCCGCAGCCAACGCACAAGGCATTCCGATTAATGAAATACGCTATCTCCAATGTGGTGGAGGAGATCTTTGGCAGCAGCTATCATCTCTGTCATACGGACGATGCCTATGATGATCTCGTTTTCATGGCTAGTCCCAAACAGGCACAGTCTGAACCGGAAATCTTAATGGGGCGGCTTGGAGAACGATTACTTCACAGTGTGAAGCAGTATTTAAACGCGACGATCTCACTGTCCGTTAGCCGGATCGGTCGTTTTCCAGAGCAGGTTCCGCAGCTGTACCATCAGGCAGTTAGTGCCTTGCGCAAGCAGGCGGAAGCGGGCAAAGGACTGCATCTCAATGCGGCTGCCGGCTCCCATGGGGCAACATTGAAATCACTTGCCGCACTGTATGAGCCACCTGGACTGACTGCACTGCTGGAAGCAGGACGGATGGAGGATGCAAACCGCAAGATTGATTCGATTTTCGCCGAGTTATCGGATAGTGTGTTCCCCGAGCATGTGTATGTCGCTTTTCACTATCTCGCAGCGGCTTTCTCATACATGGCTCATCGGGAGGGCAGACAGCTGTCCGATGTCCTTGGTGAGCAGTATCAACAGCTGTTGAAGGATGGTTACGGTGTGTCGCTTCGCAGTCTGGAAGCATGGACCCGGAGTGTGATGGAACAATGGGCTCAAAGTGCAACCGATACGGGCCAGGAAAGTGGATCAAGTATGATTAGACAGGTCCAACAATGGATTGACCATCATCTGGGCGAAGATCTTTCCTTGCAAGTTATTGCCGGGGAGGTACATCTGCACCCGGTATACTTATCTAAAATGTATAAACAATCGACAGGTGAAGGCATCAGTGACTACATTATCCGTTCCCGGATGGAACGTGCTGTTCACTTGCTGAAGCATACGGCAATGAAGATCTATGAAGTTGGCCAGGAAGTGGGGTACAACAATACCCCTTATTTTATTCAAGTATTCCGAAAACATTATGGCTTGACCCCGCAGGATTTTCGGAACGGTTAACAAATCAATATGAACATTGAAATTGTGATATATGTTTGCATCCCCGGCTGCACTATCCTTTTCATGTAAGGGTATTCAAAGTGATTGAGGAGGGGTTTCATGTATAGAAAAATGATGACTGCATTGCTTGCACTGACGATGGTTGCCGTAACGGCATGCAGTTCGGGGGCAAAGGAAGAACCGTCCAAGGAAGCGGCTGCGCCACTTGCGCTGCAAGACGGCAAGTATGAACCTGCGGTTCAGATGAGCTATTTGCGAGCCTGGAATGATGATACAAAGTTCAAGAACGGAGAGACTGCACAGAACAACGTGCAGACGAAATGGGCCAAAGAACGCTTGGGCATCGACCTGACTACACCTTGGGCTGTGTCGGTGACCAACGATGCTTTCTACACGAAGCTTCGCCTCTCCCTGTCAGCTAACGAAGAGCTGCCGGATATCGTCTCCATCCGTGGTGACTACAATCTGGTACGTGAGTTGATTGAGTCAGGTAAATTCGCCGATGCAGGTGAATTGTTCGACAAGTATGCATCCGACACATGGAAAGGGGCTGCCGAATCCGCACCGGAAGAGTGGTACCCGTACATGTACGAAGGTAAACGGTATGGTATTCCGATCTTCGACTATGCCTACAACGGCGACCCGGTTATGTTTATCCGTGAAGATTGGCTGAAGAAGCTGGGGCTGGAAGAACCAAAAACGATCGATGAGCTCGTTACGGTAATGGATGCATTTACGAATAAAGATCCGGATGGTAACGGGAAGAAAGATACGTACGGTCTGACAGTCGGCATGAAGATTGCCCTCAATACGTGGATGAGTGAATCCGGCTGGATCTTTGGAATGTATAATACGATGCCGGGGCAGTGGAATTTGAATTCTGAAGGAACACTGGAATACGGCTCAATTCAACCAGGTGTGAAAGAAGGACTTGCAACGATGAAAGACTGGTTGTCCAAAGGCTATCTGCCGAAGGAAGCTGGCGTATATGACGAGATCAAGGCAGCCGAACTGTTTACAGCAGGCAAAGCCGGAATCATTGTGGGGCCACACTGGATGCCGAACTGGCCGATCGATGATGTGAAGAAAAACGTGGACGGCGCTACCTACAAAGCAATCGCCCTGCCAACTGGACCAACTGGAGAGAGCCATCACCACGGTTCAGGTGCGAGCAACGGAGTTGTGTTGATCAATAAAGATATGGCCAACCCGGAAATTTTCTTCACATATCAAAATTATTTGTTCGATAACTTCGCTAATCCAGAAGTGGGTGGGGAGTTTGAGCATGGCTTTGCCCAAGGATATGACTTTGATATTGTAGATGGCAAAGTGCTTGGTGAAGCTGATTTGAAAGACGGCGTATCTCCTCTGAAGTACACACTCACTTATGATGGTGCACGGATTCCAAACCTGATGATGGATACCCTGGCTGAGCTTGCTTCGGGTAAGGAGCCTGAAACACCATTTGAGAAAAATACGAAAATTGCCAACAAACCTGAAGTGTTCGCTGCGGCTCAAGTCGTGGTAGCTCATAAGGATGATGCAATCAAGAACAAATTCACGGGTGCACCTACGGATACGATGAAAATGAAGAAAGATGCACTCGACAAGCTGGAGAAAGATACGTTCAGCAAAATCATTTATGGTCAGGTTGGCATCGATGAATTCGACGCGTTTGTGACGAAATGGAAATCCATGGGCGGCGATGAAATTACAACTGAAGTCAATGAATGGTTCAAAACAGTCAATTAATACCGTGTATAATTCACCAGATGAATCATACTAAAGTTATAAAAAGGATCGTACTATTTTCGTGAATACACCGGATATGGGCGGGAAATCGCCTAATCCGGTGTTTTTGTCTTGGTATGCGGGATGCACAGACATGGGCAGGAGAGAGGATCATTCTTTTTTCAGCGAACAACCGTGCGTAAGACTTATTGTTCCGGGTGAGCTTGAGAGAGTAAAATAATAGGTGGAACTACGAACGTATATACGTATTTTATATAGATGGTATGCGAAGTTATCAGAGATTAGTAGGAGCTTTTTGGGCAGAAGACGTTAGTGGACATCAGCAGACATTAGATAAATGGGAAGGCGGTCGAGAGGATGAGTACACTCTATGATCAGGCAATGGAAGAGATGATTGCGGTAATTCATGAATGGTTTGAGGAACAGATGAAGCGGAATGACCTGGAAAAGGCTGTGAAGCGAACAACACTGCAAATGGGGATCTTTAATGATATTTTGCTGGATTACAGACCTGGACGGACCACGGTAGACAGTGTGGATCTTGGATTAGATGAAGGATTCAAATCGAAGAAAACGGGTCCTTTTACCGAGGAACAGGTGCGAAATGAAATCCAGCCCAAGCTTGTAGAAGTCGTTCAAGAGAAATTGGACAAGTTGGTGGATACAGCGTTGATCGACTATCGGTTTACCTTTCGCGGGAAATTCCCCACGACAGAAGGAAAACTTCAAGTGACCATGCTCGAATACAACAACGAAGGGAAAAGGCAGCAGCTGCTTGAGCGCATTCATACATACGTAGACCAAAAGCTGCTGAAAGGTTCATATCCAACAAAGCCGTTGGAATCCTTTTTTCTGACGCGTCATCTGCTTGATCCAAAATTGTTTCCTGAACTGAACGTAGCGTGGACTATAGCGCAATATGACCGGATTCAGGAGTTAAATAAAGGGCGTCAGGAAGCCCTGGCGGAGCATCGTGGTGATATTATCCGTGCGATAACGTCGTGGGCGGAGAATTATTTTTTGCCACAATACTTTGATGTACAGCCTTCAGCGTACAGCGCCAATGTATATACACTTAAGCCAGGTGCTTCTTTGGAGGAAGACGAAGCTCAGAGTGAGCATGAGAAGCACGTGGCACAGCCCATTGATCTGCTGCTATATGCAGCCGTAATGATTCTTCGTTATGAGCCTAGTTACAGTAAACCGAAAGGCCTTACTTTCTTGGAGCTGGCCAAACAATTGGGCAGCAGCCGTGCGGTTCGCATGATGACGGAAGGTAGCGGAACCTATGCCAAGGAAGATATTCATGTGAAAAATGAGCTGGTGGAGTTCACCGCGAACGATGTGTTCTCGATGATTACCATCCACATTCGCAAGGAAGAAGCAGCTGCCTACGAACAGGCCATTGCTTTTATCATCCGTCTGTTGAAGCAGGGCTTTCCAAAAAGCTATAAGATCAAGCTCAAATCCAGCGTAAAGCAATACCTGCCGATTAAAGGACTCGCGAAGTCGGATACGCATCGCTTTTTTGCTAACGCATTATCATATCCAGAGCTGTTACCGCTTCTTGAAGAATATGCACGTGAAGCCATTGAAGAATTCGAATTTTACGAGGATACCGAAGGTGAGAAAAGCTGTATGCCAGGCAGCTACGCAACATTCGGACTTGGGCTGACAGATGAGCGGTATTTCCCTTTGGTTGAATATTATATGGGCCAAGTAGATGATGAGCATCAGCTGGTACAGGATAAGTTCACCGTTGCCTTTACGGAGACACATGGTGTTACGGTTAGTTCTATACCTGCGTTAGTTGCTTGCTTGCGACGTTCTACGGATTATCTGAAGCTCAAGATCCAGCCGGAACTGGAAAATGAAGAGAAGCTTGAGCCTTTGGTGAATCAGTTGCAAAAGCTGGAGTCTTATGAAGTGGAGCGAGCGCTATATCCGATCTGGGGCAAGGTGGAGAAGCTTGCAACGCTGGCCCGCAAGGCCGACGGAAGACGGAAAGAATTGCTATTAGAACTGTTAAAGGCGGCTGGGAAATAAGGGTATGCCCGTGAGGGCTTTAAGGTAGTTGAGGGCAAAAGTGAAAGGTGGGAGAGTGCGTGGAAGCATTAAATCGGGAGGCATGGAAAGGATTATCTGCTCAGGAAAAAGAGGAACTATTGCGTGGTTTGGTTAGTCATTTTCCCGTAGGTATGCAGTATAAAGGATTAGAGACATTTGAACGATACGATCAGGGAATCGAGACAGGTGTATTTTCATATGATGAGCAGAAATTTGTGTTTGTGCCTGGTGACCGGGTAATACTCGGGTGGAATCGCTGGCAGGATGGGATGAACGACGAGACTTCCGCGGATTTGCTGGAGACGGTCAGTGAGTATGGTGTGGAGAATGTGGATTCTTTTTTATGTAGCCAGATGTCTCCTGTGAGAGAAGTCCATATTGCGCCCATGTTAGTGGAGTGCAGCAACCATTCCCTTGGCTGGATTGAAGTGACGGAAGCTGAAGCGGTAGCGCAGGAGAATGCCTGTTTGGCAGAAGAGTTGGAGAAATTTAAGCTGTCCGATCTGAACCAATATGAACTGCATCAAGAATTCCGTCTGGTACGTCAAGGTGAGGCAGTGCAGATTTTTTCGTTCAATGAAGATTTAACACTGGATTACCTCATCAAGGAAGAAGAAAAATCGGGTTTTGGTTTACTAACTGAAGATGAGTGGGAGTATCTGTATGGAGGTGGCTGCCGCACATTATTTCCATGGGGAGACAGCTTTGACTACACGATGAAATTAAAGCATTTTGGGAGCCTCGAAGCGGTTGAGGGAAGAGTGGATGAATGGGCAGAGCCGGGCCGTTCCCTATTGGAAGAGGATGAGCGTCCATATGATCTGGAGCTGCCCAACTTTTTTGGTATCCAGTTTGCAGGAGATCCCTATACGTATGAACTTACGGTTGATGCATCTGGAACCATGATACCCAAAGGGGGCGACGGTGGCGCAATGATCTGTGGTGGCATGGGACTGTTGGTTGGTTTTCTGCCCGCTGCAGCCGTATACTATCGTGATGGTAATGCTGGTGAGTTGGACTGGGAGGAAATGATCGATTATATGAATTATCGGAGAGTGATCCGTTTAGCCGATTGGGCAAGGTGAATTTTATAGTGGACAAATTAGTAGGGGGACGGTGTCATTTGCTGTGCCTCTATGCATTTTTTGGGTAAATATAATCAGGTTAATCACCCCAATATCAGGAGCGAGGGCGCATTGAGTGCAGTTGTATAACCTTTTACAATAAAATGATAGACCTTTTCCATAACATGTTTAACCTATACTAAGGAAAAGAGGGAATGTCTTGCCTTCATATACATCGTTTGAATGTTCCGGCCGAGAGGCCTTGTTTCTGTTTCAACTGATGAATATTCCCGAAGCTGACCAGCTTATCAGAGATCTGAATGATCCCCCATTGGAGGGTAAGCAGGCGGAGTGCATGTATAAACAAGTTGTTAACCGTCTGGTTAAAGATAGTGTCATTGAAGTAGAAGGTGGACAAGTCACTATAGATCCGCAAGTACATAACCTGCTGATGGGGTGTAAGCTCAGTAGTGCAGTTACCCGACTTGATCTGCATATTGCGGATGGTGAATCGTCCGTGATTTATGGTTTTTTGTCAGGCATGCAAATTGTTGAATGGGTATGGACACCCACACGGGATCAGGCGTTACTGTCTTCTTTCGAAGAATTGCAGGATCTGTTCCAACTCATGGGAAACCGGATCGAGTTGCCCGATACGGCAGAGGAAATGATGCGCACACCCATTCAGGCAGAAACGTTGCAGCAGCTATCCGCGTTACCGATTGGATCGGACTTCGAGACCATGCAATCGATTCTACAGCAGGACCATCATCTCAATGAATCGTTGATCAACGAGCTATCCCATGCTTTTTCGACGATCCGGAGAAGGGGGCAATTTGACGTGTACACTCGTGGCACGGAGGGTAAGTCGCAAACCATTTATTTTCTGGGCAGTACCGATGGCAATTGGTTATTCCTAGAAGGTAACGATACAGATCTGACCGCATTCAAGGTGACCGAAGAAGAGTTGGTGCAGAGTCTGTTTTTGCTAACGACACGTTCATTATCTATGTTGCCTGCGGTTTAAACAGGTGGAAGCATCTTCTTAAGTCGAAGGAGGAAGTCCAGTTGACCAAAATTATCATGAAAGCGGAGTACCTGAACTCCCTCGCACAGCAGATTGAACAGGTTACCGCACAACTGCAGCAGGTAGATGGCGCTCTGCAACGTTCCATTCAGGGTGCAGCCTGGCAGTCTGGGAATCGTCAAACCATCATTGGGTTATACCAGACACACCAGCAGCGGTTTCAGAACGCTGGAGAGAATATGCAGCAACTGGCGGCATTTGTGAAAACCACCCGTGAGCGAATGGAACAAGAGGATCAGTCAGGTGGTACATTTGGGCTGACCGGAATTAATCCATTCGCTCCATTCGATGGACCGGGAAGCACGGTAGGAACACTGACAGGAGCTGCGGCTGTTGCACGGTTGGGATATCGCGTAAAAAACGGATTTATGGTCAAGCCGCAGCTGGACCGGAATACGCCACGTATTTTGGTTCGTGAAAGCTACGACTCGGTCAAAGATAACAAGATTGTGAACGGAAGACCCAGAGACTACAAAATTCACTATGTCCGTGACATTGAAGCCAAACTTACCAATGGAACCGCTACCCCGCAGATTAAGGAAATAGCCTCTATGGTCAAGCCGGGTTATGCGGTCAAGTCTGCATTAACGGACAAGTTGGGATGGGCAAGTGTTGGCATTGATGTCTTCACAGATACCCAGGAGAACATTAGCCATAATGCGACTAGTGACAAAATTGCTGGAGATATCATCGGTAATGTTGTTGTCGGCGGCGCAACAACCGTTGGCGCAACACTCCTGACAGCGGCTATTCTGCCTGCTGCAGCACCTGTGTTGGCAGTAGGCGCAGTTGGTTTGGGCGTATCCGTAGGCCTGACTTATCTTGCGGAAGGGGTAACGATGAATATGGATCTGGACGGCGATGGGAAGGATGATTCTGTGAAGGATGTCGTTAAGCATGGTGCGAAGAAAGCCTGGTCTACAGTAGCGGGGTGGTTTAAATAAATGGCAAGCAAAAAACGTAAAAATTCAACGACCGGTACCACGGTTTCTGCAATGTACGAAGGAACGTCCTATCACCGGGAGACGTTCGAAAACTATCTGGCTGTATATGCGGTAGAGGGCATTCGGTTCAGTGCGGGTACGCTGGTACTTTTCTTTCTTAACATATTTCTGTTGATTCCCGTGTTCAGTGTTCCGTTCCAACCCGTATACGCTTATATTCTCCTGCCGCTGCTGGTGGTGATGAATGTGTGGGCCGTCGCCTTGATCGTAACACCACGAAAGTTGCAGCTGAATTATGTCCTGTTTCGGGGTGTGTTTGGGATCGTCTGTTCTTTGGGCTTTATGATTATTGTGCAAAAGTTCGCATACGGCATGTTGGGCTTCACAACGCCGTGGTACGCCATTGGATCGTTTGTCTTATATGGATTTGCCTTATATCAGTATGCGAAGTTTCATTTGCGTAAACTGCGACAGTCCCCTCACCGAAAAAAAGGGGAAATGGGCTCCAGAATGCCAGTCGCTATGTTAACGATGTTAACGGGAGCTGGATATCTTCTGGCCAACATTTCACTGGCTTTTATTACGCAGCAGACCGTAGCTGTTGTGCTCATGTGTGTGTACATTATGCTGGCTTTTGTCGTATTTCACTTTATTATGGATGTACACCGATATTACTGGCTTCGCCGGGTGTTGAACAAGTCTAATGAAGTTCATGCCAATAAAAACATAAAATGATAAAGGAGCATGATCACTATGGAAAAAGAAACATCCACTTTACTGCCCAATGGCTCCGTCATCCTTTTAAAAGAAGGCACCAAAAAGCTAATCATCTATGGACGCAAGCAAATGTTGATGACGGAAACACCACGTCAGTTCGATTATATTGGCTGTTTGTATCCGGAAGGGTATATCAATGCGGATTATACGTATGTATTTAATCATGAAGATATCGAAAAGATCATTTTCAGGGGTTATGCCGATGAGGAAGAAGAGGCGTTTGCTGTAAGTTTGAGTGAATCATAGAAATCTCAAAAAGCCATGGCCTTGAAAGAATGATAAATCATCATCTTCGGGTACATGGTTTTTTTGATGCAATGTGATGTGACATGTGTTTTGCTTTATCGGGACTGATCTACTTCACGAAAACGGGTCGCCGTCTGCTGAAGACTATTGCTTGTCTCCTGCAATCCACGCAAATAATGGCTCATAGACGTTATGCTACCATTTATTCGTTGTAAAAACTCACGCTGGCGCTCACCTTCCCACTGACCTTCAGACTGGTCAATTATCGTTTTGAGCTGCGCAAGGATATCATGTCCGTTTTGCGAGGCCTTGTTGAATTCACCCGCAAGTTGCTGCAGTTCCTCCGGGGATAGATCGATCCGCTGGTCCATTATGATCTACTCCTTATCTTTTCTTCTGTTAAATGCAGTATACTTCATTATAACGTTATTCAATATGAAATGAATCTGGACAAAAGCCTTGTTTTTAGAATCATAGCGATCATTTGGAATAGGACAAAGCACACATCAAATCTGTCCCTCATCAGGAAGAACGGAATGATGTGTGTTTGTTATGGTGTATGATTTTCAAAGTGATTCCTTAATTTTAAATTCGAAATTATTTCACTTTTTGCACAGATACCGCCATTTGCTCCAGCTGTGTGTGAGTTAATGCGTTTTTTGGCGAGCTGAGGGTCACATAACGATCATCCAGTTTGAATGTCAGCATATCGGTTTGATCCGGTGTATACCATTTGGCGGTAACGCCGTTGGGCAGTTTTACATTTTTGCCGTCATAGCTGAAGGAATAGTCTTTGGGTGAAACTGTCACGTTCATGTGATTAAAAACAAAATTTACGCCGTCCCCGCCAGCACCTACACTTTTAAACGTATCCCCGGCAATCATATGTTGTGGTGCGTAAGCAGTCTCAAATCCTTGGAATTTTGCAAATGCTTTGCGGATGGCAGCCGACTGTTCTTGTGTATATTTCACATCAGCGAACCCGGTAACGCCCTGATCGTTGCCTTGTACCTTTTGCACAGATACAGCCACTTGCTGGAGCTGAGCTTGAGTCAGCTTATGATCCGGTGAGCTAATCGTAACGTAACGATCATCCAGTTTGAACGTGAGCATACCCGTTTGATCCGGTGTGTACCATTTGGCTGAGACGCCATTAGACAGTTTTACGTCTTTACCATTGTAACCGTCCGAATAATCTCTTGGAGACACACCCACTTTCATATGACTGAACGTAAAGCTTACGCCGTCTTCTCCAGCTCCTACACTCTTGAACGTATCACCTGCAATCATTTGCTGAGGAGCGTAAGCTGCCTCGAAACCATCGAACTGTGCAAATGCCTTTTGAATGGCTTCTTTTTGCGCTGCGCTATAGGTTACATTACTCAAAGTGGAAGGATTGCTTGTAGCTTCTCCGATAATGACCTGTCCTTTTTTGCCGTCATACGATACAGGTACATGCAGCGCATCAGCAATGGCACGTACAGGCAGATAAGTGGAATTGTTGTAAGTGATTGGAGCCAGTTTGTTGCCATTGCCATCCGTTGGTGAGTACGCCGCACCGTCTACATTGAAGCTGATACCGTGGTTAAGATATGCCGAGATTTTCTCCAATTGAGTACCAGCGAATACACCCGTTGCTCCTGTTAATGTCATGCCCAATACCATCATCGTTGCTGCGGATTTCTTCAAGTTTTTCTTCATCATATATCTCTCCTTTAAATTTTGTTATTTATAATGGCTTGCTGTCCTTATGGCTTTATATTACCCGCTGAACATATCCAGAATAATTCTGAATTATCTCCAACTTGTAAACATGTGTAAGGATCTTGCCATTTGAAATTTGTTATATACAGAGGAGAGCACTCACATTATAGATGATGGAGAAGCAAGGAGTGAGAAGCAGGAGAGATTGTAGCTGACTTTGAGCAGGGATATGCACAGGGAGGTAATTCGTTCAGCAGGACAAGCCTGTACGAACAAATGCATTTGTGGGTGGTACGTGGACTCTTGAACGTCATAAGAGAGAGAGGAATGGTTCGCCAAACCATCCCATATGTACAACGAAACCTTCAATTACTCAAAAAGTTCAAACATGTACTTTGCGGAGAGTAAGGTTATTCAGTTGAATAAATACAGGACGAAACCGCCTATGCCGAGAACGATGGCACCAACGTATACATAGGTAAGTTTGCTCAAATTTTGCTTGGTCCTGCGATCATACTCGGGGTTGCTGGTCTGATTCGCTTTCGAATTCCCGATGATCATTGTAGCAATACCACCGAACAGGGCAATACCAATAATTAAAATATAGGGTAGCAATGTCATGCGATGACCTCCTTCATTGAAATCAATCGTTCTGTTCATTGTACTTCAGGTTCACCTTGGATGTAAGCTTTTATTGATAAATATAGGAAAATAAAGTTCTTCACTTACAGTATGTATGTAGTGCTGAATGGAGCGGATCAATATAATTTTAAAATTTTAAATTTGAGATAAACCTTGTTGTGGCACGCATTCGCGGCTTTCCTGGACGGAGGCGGCGATTTTTTTTGCCCAGAGAGGTGATCCAGATGGAAGAACTCTACGTTACACCCTATGAAGACGACGACGAGGAAACAAAGGATAAACAAAACTAACCGAGGAGTGAACACGTAATGAAAATGAAGAAATTTATCGCACCCATGCTGAGCTTGACGTTATTGATGCCAGGAATCGCCGGGGCTGCTTCAGCACCACAGACACCGATGACAACGATGAAGGCAAGTGTTAATACACCTGCTGCTGACCTGAGAGCGAGCTTGGATCATCTGTTATCCGAACACTTTGCACTCGCAGTAACCGCAATGGCGAAAGCGTATGACGGAGCAAAAGATGCGGACGCAGCTTACAAAGCACTCGACCAAAATGCATTGGATATGCAGCCGGCAATCGCTTCCCTTTACGGTGATGCAGGAGCCAAAGAATTCGAACGCATCTTCCGCGCTCATAACAAATATACAGACGATCTTGTGAAAGCAACTAAAATGGGCAACCAGGCTGGGATCAAACAGGCACAGGATAACATCAATGGTTTTGTAGAAGAATTCTCTACATTCCTGAGCACCGCAACCGAAGGCAAATTGCCAAAAGCAGCAGCCAAAAATGCTTTGAAAGTACATGAAGATCTCGTGCAAAAAGTATTTGATGAATATGTCGCTGGTGACTACGCAGATGCATACAAAGCGTATCGTGAAGGCTTCAAAGAAATGTTCGACGTGAGTAAAGCACTTTCCACAGCAATCACAACACAAATGCCTGAGAAATTCGAGAATAGCAAAGCAGATACACCAGCAGCTGATCTGAGATCCGCATTGAATCACTTGGCTTCCGAGCACTTTGCTCTGTCGGCTCTGCAAATGCAAGAGCAATATGATGGTCGCCCAGCAGCATCGAATGCACTGGTTACAGCTGAAGCTGGAAACACAGCGGATTTCAAAGCAGCGATCGCTTCCATTTACGGTAACGACGGTGCAAATGCGTTCGAGAAAATTTGGGTAACCAACCATGTAAATGCACAAAGCGACTATGTAACAGCCGTTAAAAACAATGATGCAGCGGCTCGTGCAGCTGTCGAAAAACGTATTGATGGATTCACGACGGAGTTCGCGACATTCCTGGATTCCGCAACTGCAGGTAACCTGCCGAAAGCTGCCGGACAACAAGCACTGACTACACATGAGAAGCAAGTGCAGCAAGTATTGGATCAATACGCTGCGGCTAACTACGAAGGTTCGCACACCACCAACCGTGAAGGATTCAAAGTTATGTTTGGTGTAGGTCAAGCCCTTGGTAATGCAATCGTGACGCAATTCAACGACAAATTCCAAGAGCAGCCCACGACACCGACAATGCCCGAAACAGATACAACTACTGTATGGATGCAACTGAACAGCAAAATGCTGAAAATCAATGACAAAACAACCAATATGGACACAACACCAATGCTCTGGAAAAACACAACCTACATTCCACTGCGTTTCCTGAGTGAAGGAATTGGTGCAACTGTGAAATGGGATAAAAAAGCACAGCAAGTAACCGTAATGGCTGGTAATGATACGCTGATATTCTGGGTGAACAACAACGTTATGGAAGTGAACAGCATGAAGAAAAATGTAGGTGCAACGGTCTTTGTAAACAAAGATGGACGTACACAAGTGCCACTGCGTTTCATCGCTGAGCTTCTTGGCTGGGATGTAAAATGGGCTCAAAAAGATGGTTCCATCACACTGACTAAATCAATGTAATCGCTATTTATAAAAGAAGAACGAAAAGGCTGCCCCATACGGCAGCTTTTTTCCGTTTCAGCGGCTTCACCTGGACGCAAAAAGACCACATCAAAATATTCAAATATTTGGTATAATCAGGGGAGTCAGCAACCTCACCGAAACGTCTATATGGATCACGGTACGGTTATGGACTGTACATAATTGTAACACTAGCCCGTTGGAGTCATGTATGTTGTATTATTATTCGGTATGATCAAACAAGAAAAGGGGGTTCAAGCGGATGGACACAGCTTCAAAGCCTGAGGGACGGGCAAAAAACATTGATACCCGTCTGTTTATTGCCTGGGCTGTATCAGTCATTGCGACTGGAGGCAGCCTTTATTTTAGTGAGATTAAGGGATACATCCCCTGTGATCTGTGCTGGTTCCAACGGATCTTTATGTATCCGTTAACGATTTTACTGGGGATTGCCTACTTCAAGGATGATGTGGGCATCACCAAATATGTTCTTCCGCTTAGTTTCATTGGGGGCGGAATCTCGTTATATCATGTAACGATTCAGCGTATTTACTCCGCTACGGGGAGTTCAGTGGCATGTGGACAAATTCCGTGTTATACCGATTACTTGAACTGGTTTGGTTTTATTACGATACCGTTACTTGCACTGATCGCATTTATCATCATTATTGTGATGCTGTGGGGAATTGGCAAAACACCAAAATCTTCTTCATAAGAAAGGACAGATAATTGATGAGCGGACAAGTCCGTTGGTTCATGCCCTTCATCATTCTGACCCTCCTGATTGCGGGATGCTCCTATGAGGAGCAGTCCCAGTCTGGTGAGATGCCGGAGATGATCAAAGTACAGCTGGTGGTCCCTGACAAGGCTTCTCTCCATAAGCCTGTGACCTTGCAGGTGAAGCTTACTCAGGGTGAAGTGCCGGTAAGCGATGCGGATCAAGTTCAATTCCAGATATGGGATGAGCTTGAGGATGCCCCGGCAGTCTCGCCTGAACTAGGAATGATGACAGAGGATAAGCTGGAGGAACAAGGCGCCTTGAAGGCAAGCGAGGTAGAGAATGGTCTGTATGAGGTGCAGTATACTTTTGAGCAGGCAGGTACGTATGTGGTTCAGGCCCATGTGACACATGGGGCCATGCATAGTATGCCCAGAGCGAAGATCCAGGCGAAGTAAAGAGCAGACTGGCGTGCGGATTGGTTTGGGGCTGAAAATACGTATATAATTATTAAGATATGAAGAATGTTGTAGGAAAAGAGGTTGTTATGGCAACAATTCATGATGTTGCACTCAAAGCAGGCGTTTCCGTAACTACCGTGTCGCGTGTATTGAACAATCGGGGTTACATCAGTCAGAAGACTCGGGATAAAGTGTACCAAACCATGAACGAACTGAATTATCGTCCCAATGAAATTGCCCGTTCTCTGCTGCGCAAGCAGTCCAACGTCATTGGCTTGATTATTCCTGATGTTTCACATCCGTTTTTTGGTGAACTGGCAAATTATATTGAGTATTATGCATACCGGAACGGGTTAAAAATGATGCTGTGCAACTCGCACATGGACCCTTCCAAAGAGCGAGAGTACGTGGAGATGCTCAAGGGGAATCGGGTGGACGGCATTATTATGGGCAGTCATACGCTCGAAGTGGATGAGTACATGAATCTGCATTCTCCCATCGTTACATTGGACCGACAGATTAGTACTGACATCCCGTTCATCTCATCTGATAATTATCAGGGTGGGGTTATGGCAGCCGAATTGCTGCTCTCCAAGGGCAGACGACACGTGGCGCATATCTGCGGCAATCTAGGGCTGCAAATGCTGTCTAATCGCAGAACTACAGGTTTCACGGACACACTGAAGGCACATGGAATCCAGCCGGTCATGATCCATGAAACCGACCTGAATGTGTTCAGTCAGCATCAGTATACCGAATTGGTCGGAAAACTGCTTGCTCAGCATCCCGAAGTGGATGGACTGTTCGTAACCAGTGATCTGATGGCCATTCATGCCTTGAAGCAAATCGTGCTTCATGGTCGCAAAGTTCCCGAGGATATCGCAATTGTTGGTTATGACGACATCCAGGCGGCGGGTTACGCGATGCCAGGAATTACAACCATAAGGCAGCCAATGGAGGCCATGGCTGAGCTAGCCGTAGAGTTGATCCGAGGCCAGATCGCTGAGGAGGAAATCGGGATGGAGCATATATTGCCAGTCACACTGGTGGAGAGAGAGACGACCTAAACAAGGTCGTTTTTTGCATGCTTTTATTCGTCTATACATTCTAATAATTAATGGAAAGGTAACTTATTTATTTTTATGTCAAACGATTGACATGTCAAACCTTTGACACTATAATCAATTTTGTAAGCGGTTCCTTTTATATTATTGAACGGGGGCAATAACAGATGAAAAAAGAATGGAAATGGATGAAATTATCAGTCTTATCATTGGTTATGGTAGTTATTCTTTCGGCATGTGGCGGTGCCAAGTCAGGAGCGGGAACGGAGTCATCGTCCGCATCCGGTGATATTGTCAAAATTACACTGCTGAATTCCAAAGCTGAAATAAACAGTCAGTTGGAGCAGGCAGCAAAGGATTTTCAATCTGAGAACCCTAATATAACACTGGAAATCGTACCTGTAGGAAGTGGGCAATCTCCTTTTGAGAAAGCCTCGGCGCTCTATGCATCTGGCAATCCGACAACAATGATGATGCTGGATACAGGAGATGTTGAGAAATTCAAGGACCGTGTCATGGACCTTACCTCTGAAAAGTGGATGAAGGATGCCGTCGAAAATAGCACCACGGCAACAACATTTGAGGAGAAAAATTATGCATTTCCACTCTCCATTGAAGGATATGGTTTCATCTACAACCAGAAGATACTGGATCAGGCCGTAGGCGGCACATTTGATCCCCAATCGGTGCAAACCACTGCACAGCTCGATGAATTGTTTCAGAAGATTGCAGCAACCGGAAAATCACCCTTAATTGTATCACCTATGGATTGGTCGCTTGGCGCCCACTATCTGGCACTTGCATATGGCGGACAGTCTCCGGATCGCGCCAAAGTGGATCAGTTCATAAGTGATCTGAAAGCAGGTACAGTGGATTTGGCTTCCAACGCTGTATTCAATGGCTTGATGGATACGTTCGATCTGATGAAGACCTATAACATCGACAAAGCCTCCCCGTTGTCCGGGACGTATGAGCGTGGACCCGAAGTACTGGGTAAAGGCGAGGTTGGCATCTGGTTTCAAGGCAACTGGGCATGGCCGCAAATTCACAGCTTTGATACCGCGGATGGACAATATGGCTTCCTACCGGTTCCTATAAGCAACAATCCCGATGATTTTGGCAACACGCAAATTTCTGCAGCCGTATCCAAACGCATTCTGATCGACAAGGAAAAAAGCACACCAGCGCAGCAGGAAGCTGCGAAAAAATTTCTGGACTGGATAGTCTATGAGGCTAAAGGTCAAGATTTCCTGGTGAATCAGGCCAGCGTCATTCCTGCATTCAGCAATATTACACTTGAACCGGCTGATCCGCTGGGCAAGTCGATTAGTGAATACATTAAGGCAGGCAAAATTGAGGAATCGATGAGCGCGCTTCCAGCTGACCATTGGTCCAAACTGGGTGCTTCCATGCAGAAATATTTGGCTGATGTGATTGACCGTAATGGACTCGCCAAGGAAATTCAAGATTATTGGACCAACGTGAAATAAACTGGAGCAGCGTTAGGGCATAGATAAAAGCAACTCTTTATCTGTTGTCCACCGGGTTTTGGATGCTTCACATAGAGAATGGTGGGGATATCGGGGACACTAGTCGGGCGGGAGATCAACTTTCCGCGCCCGCTTCGTCTTCGGGCAACCGACTGTATACACCCTGGGATAGAGTGGAGGATAACGATGCTTACCGAAAAAGGATTATGGACCCGATTGCGCACCCGGCTAATTTTTACGGGTCCAACACTATTTGCGTTTGCAACGGTCATGATTATTCCGTTTCTGTACGGGATTTATCTGACGTTTACGGATTGGGATGGTATTGCTGTTGAGCAAAGTCTTGTGGGCTGGGACAATTATATCGGCGTGTTCAAGGATACCGTGTTCTGGAAGTCATTCGGGATGACTCTGGAATACGTATTTATTACCGTGGTGTTGACCAATGGCGTGGCATTTCTACTTGCTTACGCGGTAACACGTGGTATGAAGGCACAGGGCTTGTTCCGGGCTGGCTTTTTTCTACCCAATCTGGTCGGCGGAATTGTGCTTGGATTCATATGGCAGTTTATCTTCAATCAAGTACTGGTTTTTGCCGGTCAGAAAATGAACATTCCGCTGTTCGGAACATCATGGCTATCGGACCCCGATAAAGCGTTCTGGGCACTAGTTGTCGTTACCGTATGGCAGTACGCAGGATATATGATGGTGATCTATATTGCAGGGCTGATGAATGTGCCCAAGGATGTCATGGAAGCGGCCAGTATTGATGGAGCAAGCAATCGCAGAATGCTGGCACGGATCGTTTTGCCACTTATGGTACCGTCGTTTATCGTATGCATTTTCCTGTCCCTCCAACGGGGCTTTATGGTTTATGATCTCAATGTCTCCCTTACTAGCGGAGGACCCTTCAAAAGCACAGAAATGGTATCCATGCATGTGTATGAACAGGCCTTTCTGGCACGTGATTACGGGCTTGGTCAAGCAGAGGCGTTTGTACTGTTTATTCTAGTCGCTACTATTACATTACTCCAAGTCTATTTCAGCAAGAAATTGGAGGTGGAGGCATAATGGCAGGACAATCGCGCATGATGGGCTGGGCCAAGCTGTTTTTATTAATCGTAGCGATGATGTTGTTCATTTTTCCGTTTCTGCTGCTCATTACGAATTCATTTAAGGCAAATCAGGCCATAACTTCAGATCCACTGGGCCTGCCAGTGTCCGTTCAATGGGATAATTACGTTAGCGCCTTCGATAAAATGGGGTATATGTCTGCCTTCGGAAATTCATTGCTAATTACGGTGGCAGGTGTGTTACTGATTGCAATGCTCGCTGCGATGACAGCTCATTATTTTGTACGGCACAAAAGCAAGCTGAACCAATATCTTTTTTTTCTGATGGTGGCAGCAATGATTATTCCTTTTCAGGCAATCATGATTCCACTCGTGAAAATATATGGTTCACTGGGGATGCTGGACAACAAATGGTCACTTATCTATATGTATATCGGCTTTGGCAGTCCACTCGCCGTCTTTATTTATCATGGCTTCATCAAGAGCATCCCACTGGAACTGGAAGAAGCGGCCCTGATAGACGGCTGTGGCCGAGTACAGACCTTCTTTCGCATCGTATTGCCGGTGCTCCTGCCAACAAGCGTTACGATTACCGTGCTGAACGTCCTGTGGATCTGGAATGATTTCTTATTGCCCTCTCTGGTACTGACTTCATCCGAACAGCGGACACTACCGTTATCCACCTTTTATTTTTATGGTACCTATACGGTTGATTACGGTCCATTAATGGCTGGTTTGGTGCTCACCTTGTTGCCGGTGCTAGTCGTGTATCTGTTTGCACAGAAGTATATTATTCAAGGCGTGATGCAAGGGTCCATCAAATAATTGGTTTCAGATTGATTGAAGTAGAGAGACAGGAGTGATAGACATATGAATCAGGAATCATACTTGAAACGGGAAACAGAAACAAAACAAGACTCGAACAATGAACTACTGGATATATCGCATCCTGGACAGGAAACTTATACACTAGCCCGCTCCAATGCGTATATCAGGGAAAATCGGCAACAGGTTAATCCGGCTTACCGCCTGGCATACCATTTGATGCCTGAAGTGGGCTGGATGAATGATCCTAATGGTTTTGTATACTACAACGGGATGTACCACATGTTCTATCAGTACTATCCCTATGCTCCGGTATGGGGACCGATGCATTGGGGCCATGCGGTGAGCAAGGATCTGGTCAGCTGGTCTTATCTCCCGGTGGCGTTAGCTCCGGATCAGAGTTATGACAGTGGAGGGTGCTTCTCAGGGAGTGCACTTGTTCAGGGCGACAAGCTGCTGCTTATGTACACGGGACATGTCGTGACTGGACCAGACAAAGACAATGATTACAGGCAGACGCAGAATATCGCTGTATCGGACAATGGCGTTGATTTTGTCAAAAGTGCGCTGAACCCGGTCATTGGGCTGGATCAGATTCCGCAGCATACAAGTCCAAAGGACTTCCGTGATCCCAAGGTGTTTGAACGAAATGGGATCTACTATTGCGTGCTGGGTTCAAACGACGCGGCAGGTCGAGGCGTAATTCTGTTGTATCAATCCACTAATCTGGAAAAATGGAACTACGTTAACGTCATGGCGCAAAGCGACGGTACCCTTGGAGACAACTGGGAATGTCCCGATTTATTTTCTCTTGGAGGCCGAGATATTTTGATCATGTCTCCGCAGCGGATGCCCGCTCAGATGGATAATTATCGAAATTTACATTCCACGGTTTATATGATTGGCACACTGGATGATAAGCTGGGTGTGCTGGAATATGAGAAGTATTATCCACTCGATTACGGGTTTGATTTTTATGCACCGCAGACAACGGACGATGAGCAGGGCCGACGCATCATGGTGGCGTGGATGGAAACATGGGAAACGGATATCCCTACGCAGCATGACCATCATTGGGCAGGAGCGATGACGCTGCCACGCCAGATTGTTTTGAGAGGGGAGCGATTGTTCTTTCTGCCGATCTCGGAGCTGGAGCAATATCGCACGAACGAGATCAAGCAACAAAATATCCATTTGGACGGGATACGTGATTTGGATATGCCGGGTGACCGCTATGAACTGTATGTTGTTTTTGAAACGGGAATGGCAGAGAACTTTGGATTGAAGTTACGTGTGGGTGAGGGGGAAGAGACCGTTATCACCTATCAGGTGGAAGAGCGTAAGCTCCGTCTTAATCGGGATCGTTCGGGAGCTGGTCTGAGTGGTGAACGTGCTGCAGACGTGGAGCTGAACGACGGCAGGCTGGAGCTGCGAATTTTTGTGGATGTCTCATCGGTTGAAGTATTTATTCAAGGCGGGGAGAAGGTCATGACAGCGCGTATTTATCCGGGACCGGACTCAACGGGAATATCAGCATTTTCCTCCGGTAACTGCACGTTGACTGAAGTTCTCAAATGGGATCTGAAGGTATAGATGGAAAAGAACTGTTCCCACGCGGATTGCTGCGTCAGGAACAGTTCTTTTTGCTTAAACGAGAACATTCGAATACGTGGAGTCTGACTTGAAATTGGACCTTGACCTTGAAGTATACTTCAAGGTTTATCCTTGGTGTATTACATCAAGTTGGAGGTAGAATAATGAGGATTTTAGAATGGATCTTGGTATTCATCACGATATTAGCTACGGCAATTTTGCTGGTGGCTCCTAAGCGCCGTGCGTATTCCATGGGGATGTTTTCCGCTCTCGTGCTGGCGGTGCTGCTGCATGGCATTATCAATCATTTACGAGTGCAGATGCTGCCTACCTATATCGTGTCGCTTGTACTTATAATTCTGTGGAGCGTTCAATTCGTAAGATGGGGACGCCGTAGACACTATTCTCACAACGCACCTCAGAGCACGTTGAAATCCAGACGTTGCCCATGGATCACAACGACCCTGTCCTCTGTTCTGGTGCTGGCTCTTAGTGCAGGTTCTATGGTGTTGACGTCGCTTTTCCCTGCGTTCACGATGCCTGAACCAACAGGTTCATTCGCCATAGGCACCTTTTCGCAGCAGCTAACGGATGAATCCCGCGAAGAGACCAAGACGGCTGAAGCGGGTGATAAGCGTGAGCTTATGATCAATGTTTGGTATCCTGTAGACCAGGAAACGGCCAAAGGATTGCCGCTAGAACATTATCCGGCCGAGTTGGGAGAGGCGATCAGTCTCGTATTTGGAATTCCGCCGATGGTGTTCAGTTACCTGGATACGATTCCCACACATGTTGTTAAGGGTGCTGAGGTATCTGCCGCCCAGAGTAAATATCCAGTATTACTGTTCTCCCCTGGGGTACGCTCAGTACGCTTTCAAAGTATGACCGCGATTGAGGAACTGGTAAGCCATGGCTACATTGTTGTTGGGATCGACCATCCGTATACATCTGCCCAAGTGACATTCCCGGATGGACATGTTGCTTCTTATGAGCCGGATCCTGACTATCCAACGTCAGAGGAACTATATCAACATAATATAGAAGGTGTTGGTATTCGTGCAGCTGACGCAAGCTTTGTACTGGATACGCTCACCCAGTGGAATAAACATGATCCGAATCAACTGCTCGAAGGCAAACTTGATCTGGATCATGTCGGTATCTTTGGTCACTCCTACGGTGGTGCGACAACAGCGGAAGCGCTGGCGCAGGATAGCCGTTTCAAAGCAGGACTCAGTTTGGAAGGCGGATTCTGGGGGACCGTATCCACGACAGCCTTGAAACAGCCGTTTATGTATATTATGTCGGGAGAAACAGCCAAAAGCCTGGACCCGAGCGTAACCGAGAGAGACAAGGTGTTCTATCCCGAGTTTGAACCGGATTTGGATCGAGTGATGACAAGCAGTCTCAATGACACGTATTATCTGACCGTGGATGGCTTCTTCCATCAGAGTTTCACGGATATTTCCTTAATTTCACCCAAGATGTTTGCCAAGGGCATGACGCCGGAGCATAATGTGGACATTACCAGATCGTATACATTGGCATTCTTTGACCGTTACTTGAAGGGTGAAGAGGAGCAACCATTGCTGGAAGGGCCGTCAAACCATTTTCCGGAGGCCACCTATGATATGAAGTATACCAAGCTGCGCAGCAAGCAGGCGGAATAATGCATAGAAGGATGGAGGAGTAGGCATGAAAACTATGACAAGAGGAGAGTTGGCCAAACGTACGGGTGTAAGCATGGCAACACTTCGATATTACGAGGACAGCGGCATTCTGCCTGCTCCCCGTCGTTCATCCAACGGATACCGTGTGTATACCGAAGATTATCTGGTTAAGATCAAATTCATTAAGGATGCTCAATCTCTGGGTTATTCCCTAAAGGAAATACAGGATACGTTACAGTTGCTTAGTCAGGAGGATATGGAGAATGAAGCACTAAAAGCACTCGTTCGTGACCGAATTGAAGAGATTCAACTGCATATCGATAACCTGCAGCAGATGCAGACGCTTCTTGCTGGGTTGCTTCAGACGCCAGAGCATGATATTCACAATTATATTGAATCTTTCCGAATCAATAGGGAGGAGGGGAATACGTAAGGTGACTTCATAATGTAACCCAGTAAACAATTAACACCTTCGAAGAATTATCTCTGACGCGTCCGGCGTGAGAGATATCCTTGAAGGTGTCTTTGTTGTTCCAACCATCCCGAAATTGATTCAAAACAAACCTGCTTCACGCAGAAAATGGTGCACAATTGCCGTCTGGTACTTGATCCGTTCCGAACGGTTCAGACTCCAGCAGGTTTCTACCGTAACCGAGCGCGCTTGAAGCAGGCGAGCTGCGGCTGTGCGTGCTGAACCGGGCAATTCGTGTTGCTTCAGGTTGAAGTGTCTGTCACGAATGGGAATCGACCGATTCATTCGCGCTATTATTCGTTTGCATACCGGAACAGCCCGGCTGCCTGGATTGGTAATCAAGGTTTGTCCCAGTACCCGTGAACTGCGTTGGGATAACCCGTTTGCTTCATGCAGGTCCAGCCACCAGGCAGGTCCATATTGACGGGCAAGCCGAAAGACAGCGGAAGCAAGCGGATGTTTGGCTTTGCCAGAGAGATGCCGCGGGAATGTGCGGTTTAAATCAGGTTTTCCTCGGCTATTATTCCGATAGGCTTTCTGATTCACTCGTGGAACAATAATGAGGATTCCGCGAACCATGTGTCGTCGTCCTGTCATGCAGTCATTAGCCAGCTTCTGCGCAGCGGCCATGCTTGCGGTTTCGTTCCCGTGAACTCCTGATGTGATCATGATGGCGGGTCCGGGCTTCGTGCCTCGAACGATGTAATAGGGAGTGGCGTGTGCACTGGATGCAGCAAGTGTGTGTTTGGTAACAAGCATGACACTTCACCTCCAATATTACAGTACGTCATGTCCTTCCTGCATGTAACGGCATTTGAACAGGCCCTCATCCAGATCCGAATAAAATAGGTCAGTCAGTACACCCGATGAATAATATCCTCAAAATCGGGTTCTTTCATCTCGACATCTTCAATCTGGCCCCATTGTTCGAGCTGTTTCAGAATGTCCATCGTGCTCCACTCTTTACGATTAACTTCGACGGTGACGACTTGGCCTTCTGCCCCTGTAATCTGAATGGCGGACGATATGATATCCGGCATATGAAACGAACCCCGATACGTCACCCGGATAAGCGTTGGCAGACCGATGGTGTCACGCAGGGAGGGAATTGAGCCGTCATACGTAAGTTGACCGTGATTGATTACCATCACCCGACTGCATAGCTGCTCAATATCGTCCATGTCATGGGTGGTCAGCAAAATCGTTTTGCCAAACTCTTCATTTAATGTACGAAGAAATTGACGAATGTTCCGCTTCGCATTCACATCTAGTCCAATCGTCGGCTCATCGAGAAAGAGCAGTTCCGGATCATGCAGCATGGAAGCTGCGAGATCTGCACGCATCCGCTGCCCAAGCGAAAGCTTGCGGACAGGCGTGGCCCAGAATGATTCAAGATCCAGCAGCTCAGCGAACTGGGCCAATCGTCTCTTTTTGTCCTCGGCACGGACTCCGTACATCTCGGCCAAAATATCATACGAATCCTTCACAGGCAGATCCCACCAGAGCTGGCTGCGCTGTCCAAATACCACACCTAGACGTCCAACCGTGCGGCGTCTTTCCTGATGTGGATTCATGCCACCGAGCAACACCTCACCCGAGGTTGGATGGAGGATACCCGTCAGCATTTTGATCGTGGTGGATTTGCCAGCCCCATTCGGGCCGATATAACCAACAAACTCTCCTTTGCCAATATCAAAGCTAATGTCTCGCACCGCTTCCTTGGACAGATATTCGCGTGAAAACAAGGTGCGAAGCCCGGAGAACCGGCCTTCGCGTACCACAGGAGTTTTGAATTCCTTTTGCAGATGGCGCGCTGTAATCATGGTCATGACGATATTTTCCCCCTTAGCTACCCGTACTTTGATATTTGGTTAAACCGAATTTCCAGAAACGCAGACTTGCGGCCAGGCTCAGGATGGCAACTACGACAATCGCAACAAGAACCCATGCCCCTAATTCCCCGCGAAGCAGATAGAGTGACGGAACATAGTTAACAAACCCCACCGGGATCACGGTAAGCAGTATGCCGGACATCCATTTGGGATATAACGTCAGCGGATATTGGGCAGCCGTACGGGCCGCATCCTCGGTGATGGTCTGCAGCTCCTCAATGCGTGTGGTCCAGAATCCAAGCGTTGCCGTGGCCAGCCCAATCGAAAAAAGAATAATGGACCCGGTCAGGATGACGAGCAGAGAGAAGGGGATGACAGTCCAGCCGATCTGTCCGCTATGCATCATGCCCGCCAGCGACCAGCAAAGAATAAACCCGCCTTGTAACACCTCACCGGCCATAATTCGAAAGTTTTGGGGCAGTAACGCCAGCAATACGGGCATGGGTCGGGTTAACAGTTGATCGAGTTCGCCGCCGACCAAATATTTTTCCAGATGATGCACTTCGTTGCCAAACGTTCGATATAACGTCTTGGATAGGGTCATGATCGCGAAGAGGTAACCAATTTCATGAAGGGACCAACCTTTGATGGCTCCGAATTTGTGCAGCACCAGGGCAACCATTAGAAACTCGGAGATTTGAATCAATGCGGCCAGAACGGAGGCCATGATGAAATTGAACTTGTATTGCATCCGACTACGGATGCTAGTTTGAATGAGCATTTTATATAAAGTGAACCAGGAAGTGGTTTTCATCCGCCCTGCACCTCCACTTTACGGCGCAGTACCTGGGTTATCGCCAGACAGACGAACGTCATGAGGACGCACCAAATCAAGGTTCCCCATAGCAAGGAGCCGTTTTCGTAACCCAGATAGATTCGGGTTGGGACATAGAGCAGGAAAGGATAGGGTGATAACCAGGCGATTCGTTCCAGCCAGTCTGGCAGCCATTCCAGCGGGATGAAGAAACCTGCGAGCAGATTCATCATGGCGTGATTGCCCCAATGCAGCCAGGAGGACTCCGTAGTCCACATCGCGGTCGCGCCAATAATGTAATTCATACAGATGGATAAATAGGATGCGCCGGCAAGACCAATTGCGGCAAATAGCAGGGTTGAAGCTTCTGAGGGCCATTGCAGAGAAAATACGATGGAGAAGAGCAGGTAAATCGGAATGCTTTTGTACACGAACTGGTAGGCAATTTGCCCCCATTCACGTGCCATCAGGTGGGTGAACAGATGAACCGGCCTCATGAGATCAAGCGCGATCTGCCCTGTCCTGACCGTGAGTGGAATACCAAGTCCATTGGTGAGAAAACCTGAGATCCAGAGAGAGGATTGCGTAAACGCAATGTAACTGATCATCCCCTGTGTCCCGTATTCTCCGAGAGAGTGGTCGGCCCCGATGCCGATCCAGAGGCAGGCGTACATGTAACCGAACATGGCGCTTGCCAGGTTATGTACCATGTGAGCCCCGCGGTATTGCAGGTTCCGAGAGTAGGCTTTGGAAGCCAGAGTGAAATAAAGCATGTGACACCTCCGATAAGTTGGTTGAACGGCGATTCCGTTCACTTCAGTCAAGGCGAAAAAGAGAGAAGGACAACAGCATACCAATTTATTCCTTCACAGGCAAGACATTTTTTTGGCATATACCGGAAGAAATGAGGCTGTTCAACAATGCGCCACAAGACAGTGGTTTGTCCGTTCCTTTATAATTGAGGGGCAAGAACGCAAACGTTTACAATATAAACTATTCAAATTATAAATAATCCGCCGGGTATGAGCCTGACGATTGAGGATACAGCTTCAACAATCCGGCAAGAGAGAAGGTTGGAATGAGGAAAATTGCATGGGTCACCGACAGTACGAGCACACTCGATCCGCTATTTGCTGAGCAGAATCATGTTTACATCGTACCTCTGCGCATTGTATTTGGAGAGGAATGTTACCGGGAGACGGAGGATATTTCATCGGAACTATTCTATGAGAAACTTGGGGAGGCATCACGGGCAAGCAGTTCACAGCCGCCGATTGGTGAATTTATTGAACTGTATGAGTCGTTGAAAGGCCAGTACGATGAGATTATTACCATTCATTGCTCCACTGCACTTAGCGGTACGCTGCACACTTCGATGCAGGCTGCCGAGATTGCAGGTGTGACGATTACCGCCATTGACTCCAGAGCAGGTGCGTATCCGTTGCGAGAGATGATCCTGCAAGGACTGGAATGGCAGAAGCAAGGCTGTACGGCATCCGAGATCAAAATTCATATCGAACAGATGATTGATAACATGTCCTTTTACCTCATCCCGGCCAGTCTTCAGCATCTTCACCGCAGTGGTCGTGTGTCGGGGACCCAGCTTATCCTTAGCCAATTGTTGAAGATTCATCTGCTCTTGCGATTCGAAGAGGGCAAAGTGGTTGTGAATGAGAAAATTCGTACGTTCAAACGGGCCAAACAGCGCATGCTGGATGTGCTCAAGGTGGATATGGGGAAAGTGAAGCATGTATGCATCATGCATGCGAACAATCAGGAAGAAGCTGTTACAATCAAACAGCAGATTGCAGATTTGCTTCCCCGCTTAAAGACGGAAATTATGCCTTTTATCCCTGTGGTAGGCATTCATGCAGGTGCGGGGACGATCGGACTGTGCTGGATACGCAGCGAGACGGTATAGGATTTGTTTATTAGACCTGGCAGGTGGTTCACTTTGAAACATAAAGTGGCGATCCGGCCGGGTTTTTCGTATTTCATTGCCAATTCATGCAAACTGTGAGGTAATAAAGGAAAACGTTCATGTTGGAGGGAAGCTCGTGTCAAGTTATCGCTTGCTGCTTGTTGAAGATGATCGCTCAATTAGTGAGATGGTCGGTCCTTATTTGGAAAAAGAGGGCTATGACGTCTCTTATGCATATGACGGATTAGAGGCAGAACGCCAATTCAGCCAATCCCAGCCAGGCTATGATCTGGTCATCCTGGATCTGATGCTGCCGCATAAAAGCGGTATGGAAGTGCTTCAGGCCATCCGTGCCGTCAGTCTGGTGCCTGTTCTCATCCTGTCTGCGAAGGACGGGGAGGTGGACAAAGCCCTTGGACTTGGGTTCGGTGCTGATGATTACTTGAGCAAACCGTTCTCGTTAATTGAGCTGACCGCCCGGATCAAGGCGGCTATTCGGCGTGCCAATTATAATGCACAGTCTGAGATTACAGCCCCTCCTAAGTCCCAGCGCATTGAGATTGGCGGCATTACGGTCGATATGGAGACGTATGAGGTGGAGCGGGATGGGACACCCGTAAGGCTTACCTCCAAGGAATTTGGCATTCTCAAGATGTTTGTGACCCATCCCGGCAAAGTATTTACCAAGGCCCAGATCTACGCTTCCGTTTGGAACGATCACTACTATGGTGACGAAAATATCATTAACGTTCATATGCGCCGTCTGCGCGAGAAACTGGAAGCTGATCCTTCAGAGCCGCGATACATCAAGACGCTGTGGGGGATTGGTTATAAGCTGGAGGTGGACCCGGGGTGACGCTGCTCTTTGCTGTTTCTACCATGATCTTGGCTATTATCGTTATCCTATTGAGCGTAAGGATGCATAAACGCAGTAAAGATCTGTTCTACATCCATGAAAAATTAACGGCGATTGTGAATCAAGGGAGCTTTGAGCGCCTGCTCGTGTTTAATAGCGATGCTCAAATCAGCCAGCTTCTCAAGGATGTGAACGAGCTGCTGGATTATGCACACCGGGCCAAAGCGGGTTATGCCAATCAGGAGAAGGAAATGCGCAATATGCTCTCCAACATCTCACATGACCTGAAGACGCCGCTAACGGTCGTGCTCGGTTATAGTGAAACACTCCTGCACAGCCCTTCCCTAACAGATCAGGAACGCGTGGTCATGACTGGCAAAATTCAGGATAAGGCGCAGGAGGTACTGCGTCTGATTCATTCATTTTTTGACTTGGCGAAGCTGGAGTCTGGAGACACCGAGCTTGCACTGACAAAGGTTAATCTAAGCGAATTGTGCCGAGTGAAGATGCTTTCTTTTTATGAGATGTTAACGAATCTGGGTCTGCAAGTGGAGCTGGAGATTCCCGAAGCGGATATCTTTGTGAGAGCCAACGAAGAAGCACTGGACCGTGTACTGGATAATCTGATTACCAATGCCATGAAGTATGGAGCGGATGGCAAGATGCTTGGTCTTTCAATCGATTATTCGACAGGGGAGCAGGTAAAGCTTAGCGTCTGGGACCGGGGCAGGGGCATTCCAGAACAGGAGCATAGCCGTGTATTCGAACGCATGTATACGCTGGAGGATTCCCGTAATCGTCTCTATCAGGGTAGCGGACTGGGGCTGACCATTACGAAGCGGCTGGTTGAGCGAATGGGTGGGATCATTGATTTGCGCAGTGTTCCTTATGAACGAACGACGTTTTCGGTTGTTTTAAAACCCTTTTAGGTGCATTCAATAAGGACTTCGTTAAGCTTAAGATTTTTGTAAGATTTGAGTAATAAAAAAGAAGACTTTTCTCTTTACAATACAGATATAAGAACCCGTCAGGGACGAACGTAAAGGAGAATAAGAACATGACATATATTGCGCGGACAATAGGTGTGACCAAAACCTATGCAGGGACAGAGGTTGTATCCAACGTCAATATGAATATCAAGCAAGGGGAGATTTACGGGTTTCTTGGTCCGAACGGAGCGGGAAAAACGACCATGATGAAAATGTTGACCAACCTGGTCAAACCGACTGTAGGGGAGATTGAATTATTCGGTGAGAAGCTGACCCCAACGTCCTATGAACTGCTGAAGCGTATGGGCAGCATCATTGAATATCCTTTTTTCTATGATCAGTTGTCCGCGAAGGAGAATTTGGAGCTCCATTGTGAATACATGGGATTCTACAACAAAAAGGTCATTGACAACATGATGGAAAATGTAGGGCTGAAGGACACGGGCAAGAAGCCGGTACGAGACTTCTCTTTGGGGATGAAACAGCGTCTGGGCATAGCCCGTGCGCTTATCACAACACCGGAACTGCTCATTTTGGATGAACCGATTAATGGGCTCGACCCCCTAGGTATAAAGGAGATGCGCGATTTATTCAAACGTCTCAGCTCCCAGTATCGGATTACTCTGTTAATCTCCAGTCATATCCTTGGGGAGATCGAACAGATTGCGGACACCGTTGGGGTCATTCGGAATGGACGTCTGGTCGAGGAAGTATCAATGGACAGCATCCGCGGCAGCCATAGCGAATACATTGAACTGCAAACGCTGGACCCGCGTAAAGCGGCCTATGTCCTGGAGCACCAATTGGAGTTGAATAATTATAAAATGGTCAATGATCAAACCATACGCATCTATGATCCAGGTATCGCTCCATCGCAATTGACAGGTAAGCTGATCCAGCATGGCGTTGAGATTGAATCCATTTTCAAAAGGGCACATTCATTGGAAGAACACTTCATGAACTTAATGAAGGGGGATGAGGACGTTGCTTAAACTAATCCAGCTGGAACTGCGCAAACATCGGTTTGCCCGGAATTTCAGAACCGCAGGTATTGCCGTTCTCGTCCTGATCCTGTTTCTATTCCTGATTGGGTACACCGATTTGGGTGCTGAAGATTATGCCTTTGCCGATTACTCCGTTTCCTTCATGTTAATCGATACGTTCGCCAGAGCTGTTTTTATTATCTTTGGCGGTGCGCTCATAGCGAAGCTGATTATCAGTGAGTATCGAAATAAAACGATGAATGTCATGTTTACCTACCCGATTAAAAGGCATAAAATCATTGCTGCCAAATTGATTATAGTGTTTGTGTTTACTTTCATGATGATTTTATTAACCGATGTGCTGATGGGGGCATTATTAGTTGCGGTAAACCATTTCTATGACTTCATTCCCGATACGTTGACGATACGTGATGCATGGGTACTGCTGTTGAAGTATGTCGTCAGTTCCCTCTCCGCTGCAGGCATGGCCCTGATTCCCTTATTCTTCGGGATGCGTAAACATTCGGTCACGACTACATTGGTGTCATCCATTTTGCTTGTTATGGTGGTATGTTCGGGCTTTAACGGGCCTTCGTTTTCAATTAACACGATTATCGTGATTCCCCTGACATTGGGGGCCATAGGAATATGGGTTGCTTCACTGTCCATGTTCAGTCTGGAGACAAAAGATATGAACTGAATTCCTCTGGAAACCATACTCCGTATGGCTTCAGATGCCATTGACATCCGCTCGTACAAGGGATAGGATAATGTCAACTGAAGGACGAAGGAGAATGCAACTACCATGACGATTCCAAAAACATTAACAATAGCTGGTTCAGATACGAGCGGAGGCGCAGGGATTCAGGCAGATTTGAAAACTTTTCAGGAGCTTGGTGTGTATGGCATGACGGTGCTGACTACTGTTGTGGCGATGGAGCCTGACACGTGGGATCACCAGGTCTTTCCTGTGGAATTAAATGTAGTAGAGGCACAGCTGCGTACCGTTCTGGATGGTATCGGTTTTGATGCCATGAAGACGGGCATGCTGGGTTCTGTAGACATCATTGAATTGGTTGCGAAGCATATCCGCCGGAGTGGATTGCCACAGATTGTTATCGATCCGGTAATGGTCTGCAAAGGTACGGACGAGGTGCTGCAACCTGAGAATACAGAAGCGATGATTGAATTCCTGTTGCCGGGTGCTGATCTGGTTACCCCAAATTTATTTGAAGCATCGCAGCTGGCGAAAAGCGGACTGATCCGCTCCAAGGAGCAGATGGAAGCTGCAGCAGCTGTCATTCACGCTCATGGGGCGAAGCATGTCCTGATCAAGGACAGAGGCGTTATTAACCCAGGCAAAGCGATGGATCTTCTCTATGACGGAACGAACTACGAATGGTTTGAAGCCGATGTTGTTGGCTCCGGATACACACACGGTGCAGGCTGCACTACATCTGCGGCTATTACCGCAGGTTTGGCGCGCGGTCTGACCGTGAAAGAGGCTGTTCGTGAAGGTAAAGCCTTCGTGACCAAAGCGATTGCTGGCGGATTCCCGCTGAACCGCTTTGTTGGCCCAACATTGCATGTGGCACACCGACTGGAGCATCAAAGCTAAGCGGTGCGCACGTGTAGTGTGTAATCGCGGAGAAAAAGCGTGGTTTCAACTTGAGTAGCTGTCAATGAGCAGGATGTTGCTCGTTGACGGCTTCTTTTTTTGCGGCTGCATATAAAATTTAGTAACTTCTGGTATATATTAATCGTATATAAGATGGAGTCCGTTCCAGAACATGGATGGACACACGGACGACACATGGAATCGTTATGTTATCAACAGAATGCTAAAAGGAGAGTCGGCCATGGTCAGAACAGTGCTTCTGGTGGAAGACGAAAGCCGCATTCGTGAGATTGTGGCCGATTATTTCATAAAAGAACAATGGAACGTGATTGAAGCAGAACATGGGGTTGAGGCGCTGGAATTGCTGGCAATGCATGAAGTGGACCTGGTCATTCTGGATGTGCTGATGCCCGAAATGGATGGATGGACCCTATGTGGGCATATTCGTTCTCAGTCTACCGTACCTATTATAATGCTGACTGCGAGATCGGAAGATGATGACAAGATTCATGGCTTTCAGCTTGGTGTGGATGATTATGTAACGAAGCCTTTCAGTCCTCGTGTGCTGGTGGCACGTGCAGAGACATTAATGAAAAGGGTAGAGGGTGCAGTTAGCAGGGAGCAGGGCGTAATCCGGTTTGGACATGTAACGCTCGATCCCTGGGCTCGTCGGCTTGAGAAGGATGGAGCTGAGGTGGAGCTTGCACCCAAAGAGTATGATCTGCTGCTGTATTTAACTCGTAATCAGGGAATTGTATTGTCCCGTGATGCCATCCTCAACCGGGTATGGGGATACGACTTTGATGGGGACTCCCGTGTTGTGGATACCCATATTAAGAAACTGCGCAGCAAACTTGGCGATGAAGCCAAGTGTATCCGTACCGTCATTGGTACCGGCTATCGATTCGAGGTTGAGGCATGAGACGTAACGGTGTAACGATGAAGCTGTTTCTGGTCATGGCCGGGTTCCTTCTCCTTCTATATGGAACCACGGTGATTGCCCAACTGGTCTGGTTCCCGGACTTTTACCAACATCAGAAGATTAGCAGTATCAAGAAAAATCTGACCAAATTCGAGCAGCAATATTCAGCCAGACGTTGGAATGATGTACAGCTGGCCAAGGAAACCGGGAATTTCATGCGACAGAATCAATCGCATCTGGTCATCCTGACGAATACGGGCAAGCTGGTCAATGATCCGTTCCACATTACATTGCTCCGTGAGGACGGCACTCAGGTGAAGGTATCCTTGTCACTGTTTATCAACAGTGAGAATGCAGGCTGGATTGCTTCCCATCTCAAATATGGACAGCAATTAACGGTAACAGGTCCAGCCAGTGGGTTGACGGAACCGATGGTTTATCCATTTAAGATCAAAGATGCCAGCTCTTCTGTGTGGGGAACAGAAAGTTTTCAGGAATTAGCCGAACCGGTACAGGAATGGTCTGGGGTATTAACGGATGTAGTTCTTCCTAATCTGGCAACCTGGAGTCAAAGGCAGGGCTTGCTTGTGCAGGCACTGGACAGCCGCTTCCCGCTGGCTAAGGAAGATCAGCAGAGTCTGGCCAATGGTAAGATGATCAATGAAGAATGGACCGATAGCTGGAGCGGTGTACGAAATGTGCTTACCATTGCACCTGTACACAGCTCAGGACCCCAGCAGCAACTTATTTTTTCGCTGACATCACTGCAAGAAATGAGAGAGGCGAGTAAAGCGACGCAGCTATTCTATGCGTATTTCGGTATTGCTGCATTTGTACTCATTGTATTCCTTTCCCTGCTCTTGTCCCGAATTGTCACCAAACCCTTGCTCGCTCTGAACCATGTTGCCAAAAAAATGTCGACCCTTGATTTCACCGTGAAATCGCCAATTCGCCGCAATGATGAAATTGGCAGCCTTTCCGAAAGCCTGAACGCATTATCAACGACACTGGGTCAGACCCTGGAAGAGCTAAGGCAGGCTAACAGCCAGATGCGTACGGATATGGAAATGAAGCAGCAGATCGAACAACGGCAGCGTAAATTTTTTGCCGATGCGTCTCATGAGCTCAAAACCCCGATTAGCATCATCAAAGGGTACTCCGAAGGGTTAAAGGATGGTGTAAGTGAGGGCAAGCGAGAGCGATATATTGAGATCATTGCCGATGAAGCTGTGAAAATGGAAACGATGGTAGAAGAGATGCTGGATCTGGTACGGCTTGAATCCCAAGCGGTTAGGCTGAATACCGATGCAGTGGCTCTTGGAGATATGATTGAGGATATTGCGGGACGTCTTGGGCCGCAATTGAAGGATAAAGGGCTGGAAGTTGTGCTTGTATCCACCACAGAACAGTCTGTGGAAGGGGATCGTAGCAAGCTGGAGCAAGTGATCTACAATATGATGATGAACGCCATACGCCATGCCGTTCCCCATACCGATATTGTGATTGAGATCAGCAGGCCGGAAGGGCAGGTTCGAATCTCGATTGAGAATAAAGGGGAACGGATTTCGGAAGTCGAACGCCAGTATATCTGGGAAAGGTTCTACCGGGTGGAGCGTTCACGTAATCGTAAAATGGGGGGAACCGGGCTGGGCCTGGCCATTGCGAAGCAAATTCTCGATCTGCACGGATGCAGCTATGGCGTAGAAAATACGCCGGATGGAGTCCGTTTTTATATTATTTTTCCTAATGCTTAGAACGAAAGGGAGTCAAGTCTATGAAATCTTTACCGTCCATTCTTACGTTGGGCAACCTAACTTCAGGCATGCTGGCTGTCATAATGGCTATCCATGGCGAGTTTGCACTGGCCGTGACGCTGATTTGGGTAGCGATGTTCTTTGATCTGTTTGACGGGTTCGCTGCCCGGAAATTGCATTGTGAAGGGGAGTTCGGCAAAGCGCTGGATTCACTGGCTGATGTCATTTCGTTCGGAACAGCCCCCGTGCTGATCCTGTATTTGAACTCTATGTACGAAGTAAGTACGCTGGGTATGGCGCTGACAGCACTGTTCCCGGTATGTGGTGCATTGCGTCTCGCCCGTTACAATTGCCAGAAGACAGCAAGCCATGGTTTTGTTGGCATGCCGATTACGTTTGCAGGCGGTCTGATGTCCTTTTTTGCGCTCTGGAGTCCTTATTTCACTCATGGTGTAGCCTATCTTGTCATTATCGTATTATCCGGTCTTATGGTTAGCCAAATCCGATTCCCGTCTCTAAAACAAGTGCTAGCCCCCCATGAGAAGGATATTGTGGAGCCGAAATAAGGAGCGAGTCAGTATGGAATTTGCAAGAGAATTTATTGGTCAATATGGTTATTTCGCAATCTACGGACTGCTGGCTCTTGGCGTAATTGGCATGCCTATTCCGGATGAGGTGATGATGACCTTTGTCGGTTATCTCGCCTCCATCTCGGTGCTGAATTATTCGGTGTCCATCGTTGTCAGTTTTGGCGGAGCGTTCACCGGAGGACTTCTCAGTTACACCATTGGCAAAAAGGCTGGTCGGCCACTGGTTGAGAAGTATGGCAAATGGGTCGGGGTCAACGCCAAACGGCTCGGCAGGGTAGAGTCCTGGTTTTTGAAATACGGGTACTGGTCCATCATACTGGGATACTTCATTCCAGGCATTCGTCATCTGATGTGCTGCTTCTCCGGGATTAGCCGTATGGCTATGGGGCGTTACGTTCTGGTCTCCGGCATTGGGGCGTTTATATGGTGTGTTGTCTTTATATCCATCGGTTTTTATGTAGGGGTGCTAACTTAAAATGGGACAGACTGTTATAAACAGGCGAGGATTAAGACCTTTTGCATGTAAGGGGTCTTTTTTTGTTTGTACATGAATCAACTCTATTGAAAATAAAAAAAGCCCACCGTGAAATTTCCACGGCGAGCTGGTACATAACATTTCGTTTTACCCACTTAAATGCGAGTCTTCAATGCCTTGTTCAACTCGGGCTTCGCCTTTTTTACGAGCAAAGGTGATTTTGAGCAGAGGTGGTGTAACCAGTGTTGTAATGATAACCATAATAACCACACTAGTGAAATATTCAGGATCCAGTAATCCGGAAGCGAGTCCGGTGGAAGCGATAATAAGAGCAACTTCCCCCCTGGAAATCATACCTGATCCAATAGCCAAGGATGAGGCCCGATCAAATCCAGTCAGCCGTGCACCCGCTCCTCCGCCGAGAAGCTTGGTAACAATGGCGATGAGACTGATGACAACAATGAACCAGATCTGTGAACCGACACCCTCAAAGGTAACATTCAAGCCAATACTTACAAAGAATACGGGGACAAAAATGCTGTAAGCGATCGGCTCAAGTTTAGTTTCGACTTCATGTTTGAAGTTGGTTTGGGAGATGGCGATACCCGCCGCAAATGCACCGATAATTCCGGCAACACCCATCCACTCCGCAAAGTACGAAAATCCGAAACAGATGATCAGGCCCGCGGTAATGACGGTTTCCGTAACCTTCAGCGGTGCCATCCATTTCATAATGCGTGGAACAAGGAACCAGCTGGCTGCGATAATAATAACAAAGAACAGCAGCTTTTTACCAATGAGAAGAGGGATGGATGTGTCTCCAGCACCTGTTCCGAGCAAACTCATCATGACAGCGAGAATGACCACGACCAGGACATCATCTACAACAGCTGCCCCCAGAATCGTAGTGCCTTCACGTGAGCCCAACTGATCCATGTCCTTCAATGTCTGGACAGAGATACTTACGGATGTTGCACAGAACAAAAGTCCAAAGAACAATGCATGTGTCTGCGACATGCCAAAGGCTATTGCGGAACCGTAACCCCCCATAAAAGGTAAAATTATACCCCCAACGGCTACGGCAAAGGCTGCCTTCCAGTTTTTCTTTAATTGCTCCAAATCGGTCTCAAGTCCGGCAATGAACATGAGCAGCAATACACCAATTTCGGCCATATAATGGATGAAATCATTCGGTTGAACCCAACCGAGCAAAGCAGGTCCGAGAATGACACCAACGATCAATTTACCCAATACGGAGGGTTGACCAAGTCTTACCGACAAATCTCCGGCTAACTTGGTGAAAATCAGAATTAGCGCAAGAACCAAAATAAATTCCATAGGTGTGCTCCTCTCCAGCAGTAGCGTTTATAGGATTACCTGTCCAAGGGGGGATCATTCCAAGCCTGACGAACAAAAAAAAGGCATAAAACAGCGCTTGTAAGAGTGCCGCTTTATGCCTTAAAAAAAGACAAGGAGGGCCCTTGGTGACAGGCTCCTCCAGTTCAACGCGTATGTGTTTAATTGCATTAATTATACCACAAATACAGGATGGGGTAAACCAGTGAAGGCGAGCTTTTAATGAAAATAGCCATAAGAGGGCACTTTAAAGGAACCTGACAAGGCTTTTTGTTCAGAGTGTTGTCACTTAACAGTCGAGATTTGGCAAGATATAATGAGATAGAACATAGAAGTTAGGATATGAGGAGGATTTTTCATTGGGCAAACAGGACAAAGGGGACCCGAACATTCAATCCAATCAGATTGCCCCGACCAGTAATAAAAATTTCGCAGGTCTCATTATTACCATTTCCATTCTCGCCAACGTCATTATTTTATTGTTGTTCTTTGCACCATCTATCGGATACAAAGGCGATGTGGCCTTTGACATTACAATTTTGCCGCGGTTTAACGCCGTGTTCAACAGCTTCACCTTTATCTTTCTGCTCGCGGCATTAATTGCCATCATCAAACGGAATGTAAAACTGCACAAAAGGTTCATCCTTGCTGCATTCTCAACGACGCTTTTATTTTTAGTTACGTATTTGTCGTTTCATTATCTGTCTCCTGAGACGTCCAAATACGGCGGGGAAGGTATCATTCGTTCCATCTATTTCTTCATTCTGATTTCGCACAGCATACTGGCAGCCATCATTGTGCCGCTTGCTCTGTTCACTCTGGTATGGGGCTGGACGAATCAATTGAAGAAACACCGTAAAATTGCTCGCTGGACGATGCCAATCTGGCTCTATGTTAGTTCAACGGGCGTAGTTGTATATCTGATGATGGCGCCTTACTATTAATCATTTCACATATCATGGGCATATCCGTCTCGCCTTGCGGGTAATGGTTTCATGGAAGGAGGATTCACGCTTATGTACAGAGTTGTATTGATTCGCCATGGACAGAGTATGTGGAACGTGGAGAACCGTTTTACCGGTTGGACGGATGTGGATCTGACGACCGATGGATACGGAGAAGCGCGCAAAGCGGGAAAGATCCTGAAGGAACAGGGTTTTGATTTTGACTACGCCTATGCTTCGGTACTTAAACGCTCCATTCGTACACTGGATATTGCACTCGATGAGATGGATCGGATGTGGATTCCGATCACGAAGACGTGGAAGCTGAACGAGCGCCACTACGGTGCCTTGCAAGGACTGAACAAACAGCAGACTGCTCTGAAGTATGGCGAGGAGCAGGTGATGGAGTGGAGACGCTCCGTCAGCGTATCTCCCCCGGCGCTGGACGAAACAGATGATCGTTATGTACAGGACCAGGACAAGTATCAACGGTTGGGCTGTACCATCCCGCGTACCGAAAATTTGATGGTTACATCGAAGCGGGTGCTGGAGTACTGGAATGCAGAGATCAAGCCGGTTGTGTCAGCAGGCAAAAGGGTGCTAATCTCCGCGCACGGCAATACGCTCCGTTCACTCGTCATGCATCTGGACCAAATGTCCGAGGCAGACGTAATGGCGCTTAATATTCCGACAGGCATTCCGTTGGTCTACGAACTGGATGAAGATTTGCATCCGATCGGTCACTTTTACCTGACTGCGGATGGCTCTACGTACAAACATGAGGAAATGACTCATGTCGCGCCACCGTCCGATTGATTGAATGCTAATACACACGTTAGAAAATGGCTCCTGAATTCTCAGGTGCCATTTTTTGACGTTATAATAGGCCATTCTTTAATTTTGAGATGGCATCTGACGTTTCGTTTTTCTCCTACAGGGTAAATTCAAGCAAGACACAATGTACATTAATCCTGAAGGAGGAACAACATATGTCTAAGAAAAGTGGAATCATTGTAACAGCTATTGGAGCAGGCGTGACGTACTTGATGAGGAACAAACAGGCAAGGGATAAGCTGTTCTCTACGGTGTCAGGACTGATGAAAAATTCAAGTTCATCTTCAAGACCGACGTATGGAAGCAAAACAGGTTCACGTGTGGATGTAAAATAGATTTTGGTATAAAAGTACTTTGCATGAGAAGCCCGGAGCTGGTATGGTCCCGGGTTTTTGTGTGCGCTCATATGTCATATGCGATTTTTGCCAGCAAGAATGATACAATGGAAACTTGCAGAACGTATGGAAGGGGATGTGCAACTTATGAAGAAAAATCGTCTGGGTTCATCCGAACTCATGGTTGGTGAAATTGGGCTTGGCTGTATGTCGCTTGGAATCGAAGCGGGACCTGCTGTCGCCTTGATTCATGAAGCATTGGATCGTGGTGTTAATCTTCTGGATACCGCTGACCTCTATGATGCGGGGAAAAACGAGGAAATCGTGGGACAGGCCATTCAGGGCCGCCGGGATCAGGTGATTGTGGCAACCAAAGTTGGCAATCGTCGCCTACCGGGGAAAGAAGGCTGGTCATGGGACCCGTCCAAAGCCTATATCAAACAAGCTGTACGAGACAGCCTGAAACGGCTTCAGACGGATTATATTGATCTGTATCAGCTTCATGGCGGTACAATGGATGATCCAATCGAAGAGACGATAGAAGCCTTTGAGGAACTGAAGCAGGAAGGGCTTATCCGGTGTTACGGCATATCCTCCATTCGTCCTAACGTGATTCGGGAATATGTGCAGAGGGCTTCCATTGTCAGTGTAATGAATCAATACAGCGTAGCAGATCGTCGGGCCGAAGAGGAAGTATTGCCTTTATTGGAGCAAAAGGGCATTAGCGTTATCGCTCGTGGACCCGTGGCAAGTGGGGTTCTCGCCGATTCTGGTGCTGCCAAGGCAGATAAAGGTTATCTGGATTATACACCAGAGGAGTTGCATACCATACGCCAAGGACTGAGCCGTTTGGTTACAGACAATCGCAGCATGGCTCAAACAGCCATTCGTTATGCACTAGCGCATCCGGCTGTTGCCGCTGTTGTGCCAGGAGCCAGTTCGAGAGAGCAGTTGTTGCATAATATCGCAGCCTCGGAATCAGCAGCACTTACGGATGCGGAGATTAACGAAATACGGGAGCTCAGCCCTGCCAATCTGTACAAGCAGCACCGCTAAACGTTGGTAGCCTATTTTCAATTGTAACTATACGAGGTACAATGAAGGTCAACCATAAAGAATCAAATAAGGGAGAGAAGACATATGGAAAGAATTCAAAGTGAGCAACAATATCGCGATACAATCAATTCTGACGGGCTTACCGTCATTAAATTTGATACAACCTGGTGTCCGGATTGCAAAAACCTGGATCGTTTTATCGGGGACGTTATCGACCAGCATGCGGATAAAACCTTCTATGCCCTGGATGCAGAAGAGTTCCTGCCTTTTGCTGAAGAGAACGGTGTACGCGGTATTCCAAGTCTGCTGGTATTCCAGAACGGCAAGAAAATTGCGCATCTGCACAGCAAATGGGCAAAAACGCCTGCTCAAATCTCGGAGTACCTGCAGACTTTGGAGTCCAAGGTATAAGCGGAATCCTTCGTGTATATAGTCAGACGAAACGCCTCCTATCACTAATAGGGGGTGTTTTTTCTATTGGAAAAGAAAAAGAGAAGGGAATAGTTAGAGTGGAAGTGAAATCGGGTTGATGATGAGGTAGTGTAAAATAAAAATGGCGACCAGGTTCCGTAAGGGAACAGGTCGCCATTGGCTTTTTGGTTACATGAATTGAAGATAGGGTTACATCATTAAAATGATAAAGAATACGGCTGCCAGCACGAAGCGATAAACAGCAAAGACGGTCAGGCTCAGTTTTTTCAAAATGGACAGGAACGTCTTAATGGCAAGCATGGCTACGATAAATGCGGCAATGAATCCAATCGCGAAGATCGGGAGATCGCTGCTGTTCAGGTGATCGATACTTTTGTATAGATCGTATCCTGTGGCTCCAATCATAATCGGCACAGAGACCAGGAATGTAAATTCCGCTGCTGCAACCCGGCTTACTCCTGCGAACAGTCCACCGGAGATCGTCGAACCGGAACGGGAGAAGCCTGGCCATAATGCGAGAATCTGAAAAAGCCCCACAACAAACGCCTGTTTATACGTAATATCGTCTACATCATGGGTTGTAATGCGTTCGCTGCGGTGACTCCAACGTTCAGCGACAATCATCAGAATACCACCTATAACGAGACTGTACAGTACCGTCTGTGCACCAAACAGATGCGCTTTGATCCAGTCCCGGAATACAAGTCCAATGACCACGGCAGGAACCATCGCCAAAAAGATATGTATGAGATTCAGACGGGAGGTGTAGCTCCTTTTGCCTCCGGTGAAGCGGAACATATCAATGAATTTGTTCCAGTACAGCACAACGACAGCAAGTACAGCTCCGAGTTGCACAACCACCTCAAACGTTTTGACTGACTCGTTGCCCTCCGATAATCCCAGCAAGTGGGCAGTCAGAATCATGTGTCCGGTCGAGGACACGGGCAAAAACTCAGTCAAACCTTCGATGATGCCCATAATAATTGATGATATAAAGTCCAATTCTCTTCCTCCTTGAAATGCAGATGACAGCATAAAGGCTGTCCTGCGTGACAATGCCTGTTCATTTGAACAAGGCTATCATCTATTATGATCACAAATGCGCTCAACTTCAACTTATGCTTGTAATGAATTGTTTAAAACCATATTGACAAAAACCTAGTTATCCAATAGGATATACATTAACTGACTGACTGATCAATCGGGAGGGTAGGCAAATGTCTAAAATTAATCATTTGGAACCCGGAGAAGAACGCCGGGACCAAATTATACGTATAGCGATGGAGCGTTTCGCAACCCAGGGCTATCATCAGACCAAAATTTCTGATATCGTCCGCGAAGCCGGTGTAGCGCAAGGCACCTTTTACTGGCACTTCAAAAGCAAGGAAGCCATTGCCTCGGAGATTGTGTTAACCGGCAGGGAGGAGCTGCTTGAAGCGATCGGGCAAGGTTACCGCAAGGATGCCGGATCAGTTGAGGATATGGTGAGAGCTTCGGAACGGCTGTTCACCGACCTGTTTTCCTTTGCAGCGGACAATCGTTACTTTATGGAATTGTTGCTCAAAGGCATCGTGTCGGAAGAGTCGGTACATCGTTTGGTTGAAGAGACACGGGGTGCGGTAGAACAAGCATTTCGTCACAACATGCAGCGGGCCATTGAACTGGGCATGCTGCCACAGTCCATGGATGTTCCGCTCCGCGCTGCGCTGCTGGTTAGCATGATTGAAGGTATGATTACGCGCTGGCTGTTTGGCTCGGAAGAGTTGCACAGCGAGTTCTCATCAATGACCGCAACAACGCTCGCTGCGGAGGCGGCAAGCTTTGAGTTTTACGGACTGCTCGGTATTTAAAGGTGTGATGGCCCCGGAGGTTTATTTTCAATAACGGGATTAAATATTCACATGATTAAGCCAGCAGCAGGGAATAATGGGTACAACTGTAGTTAAAGAACTAAGGAAACATAAGTTTCAACAAGACATGACTAGATGGATGAGAGGAAGTTAATGACATGAATAAAACATATGGAATGAAATCTCGCAAAGGCTGGACTTTAACAGCTCTGCTGCTTATGACCGTGCTGGTACTGAGCGCTTGTGGCAGTAAAGCTACGGACAATGGAAGCAGTAATGGAGCACAGGCGAATAATGAACTGGAGCAGATCAAGTCTGCTGGCGTCATCAAAGTGGGCATGATGGGCACATACGCACCATACAACTTCCTGAACGATAAGAAAGAAATGGACGGCTACGATGCAGATATCGCACGTGAGGTTGCGAAGCGTCTTGGGGTTAAGATTGAATTTGTATCCCAGGAGTTCTCCGGCCTGACACCAAGTCTGCAAGCCAAAAAGCTGGATGCCATCATCAGCCAGATGACGATTACCGATGATCGGAAGAAAGTACTGGATTTCAGTGATCCTTATATTACAAACGAAGTCAAAATCATTGTGAAAAGTGATAACAATGATATTACCAAGCTGGAAGATTTCAAAGGAAAAACGATTGGTGTAGGTCTGGGTACCAATGATGAAACATATCTGCGTAATGAAGTGTTGCCAAAAGTGGGCGACTTCACGATTAAAACCTATGACGATGTGATCTCTTCACTCAAAGACCTGAATGCTGGACGGATCGATGCCACAATCAACAACATGTATGCGCTGAAACCCATTGTGGATGCCAACGGATTAAAAATCAAAGCCGTAGGTGAACCGATTAAGAGTGACCAGGCGGGTATTGCTGTGCGCAAAGACAATCCGGAACTCGTAGCAGCACTGAATGATGCGCTCAAAGGCATGAAAGATGACGGTACGTACAATACCATCTTCAAAAAATGGTTTGGTGAAGAGCCTGCGCAATAATGAACCGGCAGGGCGAAGGGAAGTTTGATCGATGGAATTGGTATTTGAGAATATCCCCTTCTTTTTGAAGGGGGCATATTACACGCTGTATGTAACTGTAATCTCCATGTTTTTTGCTTTTATTATCGGGGTGCTCGTCGCTATCGCGCGTCTGAAAGGACCGATGTGGCTCAGGATGATCGCCCGTTTTTACGTATCCATCATGCGGGGAACCCCGCTGCTGGTGCAATTATTCGTTATTTATTATGGGCTGGTGGATTACGGTGTAACCTTGGGCTCACTCACGGCAGCCTGTCTCGGTCTTAGTCTTAATGCAGGTGCCTTTCTGTCCGAGACGTTCCGCGGAGCGATTCAAGCTGTACCGAAAGGGCAGACGGAAGCTGCATACGCAACGGGAATGACCCCGGCTCAAGCGATGAGACGGATTATCTTCCCGCAGGCTGTTCGCATTGCCATACCGCCAATGGGTAACACGTTTATTGGCATGCTGAAGGAAACATCCCTTGTGGCAGCAATTGGTGTTACTGAGTTGTTGCGGTCAGCACAATTGCTTGTATCGCAATATGCGGTGAATATGCCGTTTTATCTGGCGATTGGTGTGATCTACTGGATCATGAGTATCGGCTTCTCGGCCATTCTGGAACAAGTGGAGCGCCGGCTAGCCCGGGCTTACTGATAGGAGGGGAGAAGCGATGATTACAACGACAGGATTGACCAAACGTTTTGGGAAAAATGAAGTTCTCACAAATATAGATTTGCATGTCGATGCAAAAGATATTGTTGTACTGCTGGGACCCAGTGGATCAGGCAAAAGTACGTTGTTGCGCTGTCTGAACGGTCTGGAAGAGCTCTCTGGCGGGAAGATTGAAGTCAATGGAGTGGTAGTGGACAGTGCCGACTCGCAGCGAATCCAGCGGGCACGGGTGTTAGAAATCCGTCGGCAGACCGGTATGGTATTCCAGCAGTTCAACCTGTATCCGCACAAGACGGTGCTTGGCAATGTGATGGAAGGTCTCGTGACAGTGAAAAAAATCAAGCGGGACGAAGCGGCCGAACGCGGCCGGATTCTGCTGGATCGGGTCGGGCTGTCGGACAAGCAGGATGCATATCCATCCCGTTTGTCTGGTGGACAACAGCAGCGTGTGGCAATTGCTCGCGCACTTGCCATGGAGCCAGAAGTGATGCTGTTTGACGAGCCAACCTCAGCCCTTGATCCTGAACTGGTGGGGGAAGTACTCTCCGTTATGAAGGAGCTGGCACAGGAAGGCATGACGATGCTGGTGGTCACGCATGAATTGAAGTTTGCCCGGAATGTGGCGAACAAAATCGTCTTTATGGCGGATGGATCGATCGTGGAAGAAGCAAGTCCACAGGCTTTTTTTGAACATCCAACGCAGGAGCGTACACGCAGATTTTTGCAGCAAATTACTGAATTCTAAGAATTCTCAGAGATAAGCAGTCTGAGTGAAGGGGACGGAATCGATTCTGAAGAAGCGTAGCGTTCGCCTTTGTCTCCGAATGTTATCCTTTATGGGAATAGATCAAAAACATTTGGAGACAACAGCGATCGGAAGAACGATCCGTACCCGGAACGGATATCTGCAGAGCGTAAACTATTCTAAGAAAGAAGGATAAACATCATGAATGTAACAACTGTATGGAAAGGCAAACGCGCGTTTACTTCCGAAGGACCCTCTGGCTACGCGGTTGGCATGGATGCCACAGCTGCCTATGGTGGTGACAGCAAGGGTGCTACACCCATGGAATTGTTACTGGCAGGTCTCGGAGGCTGTATGGGGATCGATATCACGATGATTCTGGACGCTTTCCTGGACAAAATTACTGGTATTGAGATTGAAGCACAAGGTACTCGCAGTGAAGGCATGCCAAAAGGCTTCACATCCATTGATCTGATTTTCAAAGTAGACGGCGATATCCCGGATTACCGGATCTGGAAAGCCATCCAAATGGCTGAAGAGAAGTATTGTGCAGTTTCCGCTTCGCTGAGCGCAGATATTCATCCCAAGTTAATTTTGAATGGGGTAGACACTCCGCGTCCATAATGCAAATGAGAAAACTCTATACTTAAGAGGCACTTCCAATCATGGGAGTGCCTTTTGGCTTTTTTTACACCATCGTCAGTAAGAAAAAGCAGTAATCAGGTCAGGCAGGCTGTTGAGCCAGATTCCAGATGCCCATAATTTTCGTGATGGCCTGATCAAGCGTTGCAAAAGGGACGCCGTCCCGGGCTTGTGTAGAAATACCTTGCATAAAGGTATCAAAAACGGTGGTCAACATGGATACATCAGTGGAGGCTGGCAGTTCACCGATCTCCACAGCACGCTGGATGCATGCCTGCAGACGGCCGCGAGTCAGCTTTCTTTTCTCAGCGACGATATCACGAATATGATTGTTTCTGGAAGAACATGTGCTGGCTGACAGCACAATTAAACAGCCGGATGGATGGGTGCTGTCTGTTTGCATTTTGGCGGTACTTTTTAAAGTTGTTTCAATCGCTTCTCTTGGAGACAGCGTAAGATCCGAGAAGCTTTCCGTTACGCGTCCAAACGTACCCATATATCGTTCTACCGCTTCTTTATACAGAGCTTCTTTGGACTCAAAGGCCGCATAGAAGCTGGCAGCAGAAATATCCCCCATGGCCGCTCGTAGCTGAAGCAATGAGGTGGCCTCGAATCCTTGTTCCCAAAAGAGCATCATTGCCTGTAATAAGGCTTCTTCCCGATCAAAAATGCGCGGACGTCCGGTTCTTGCCATAAGAGATTCCCCCTTGTTTTTCTTAATTATATACTAATCGATCCAAAAGTCGTTGACAAGTTGGAAGGGGGTGGATAATATAAGGAATGATCGATCCACAATTCGATTGTTGACCTATATTATCTGAAAAGGAGCTGCACAGATGTCCGATAGATATTCTCTACGCTTCCCGTGGTTAGGACTGCTAGCCTTGGCTATGGCTGGCTTTGTAGCCATCATGACTGAAACACTTCCGGCGGGGCTGCTGCCGCAAATCAAGGAAGGACTGCAGGTCTCTGAGGCAGGGGCAGGGCAGCTTGTCACATTTTATGCAGTTGGATCGTTGATTGCCGCCATACCTGTGGCCGTGCTGACAAGAGGCTGGCGACGCCGACCGCTTTTACTTCTAGCGATTATCGGTTTTCTCGTCTTCAAGACCATTACAGCCCTCTCGTCCAACTATGTACTGACACTTGGCGCTCGTTTTTTTGCCGGTGTTGCAGCTGGCGTCTCCTGGGGCCTAATTGGCGGTTATGCGCTGCGGATGGTGCCTGACCATCTCAAGGGCAGGGGCATGGCTGTTGCGATGATCGGTACACCGATTGCCTTATCGTTCGGTGTTCCGGCAGGTACACTGCTGGGTTCCTATATGGGCTGGCGCTCGGTATTTTGGCTAATGTCATTGCTGGCGTTTGTACTGATTTTCTGGGTGCTCTGGAAAGTACCTGATTATCCGGGACAGTCTGCTGATCAACGCATTTCTTCATTAAAAGTGCTGCTGACCCCAGGCGTAATTCCCATTCTGGCGGTCGTACTGACCTGGATGCTGGCTCATAATATTCTGTACACGTATATTGCTCCTTTCCTCGCCAATGTTGGTCTGGAATCAAAGGTTGGATTCATGTTACTTGTGTTTGGCCTAATGGCATTGGTAGGCATCTGGATTACAGGCATTCTGATTGATCGGTGGTTGCGTATGCTGGTTCTCATAAGTCTTGCGGGCTTTGCGCTGATCTCACTTGTATTGGGTCTTTGGAGTGAGCACGCTGCCGTTGTCTTAGGTTCTGTTGCGCTGTGGGGTCTCACATTTGGTGGCGCGGCTACACTGTTGCAGACCGCGCTTGCCCAAGCAGCCGGGGAGCAGGGTGTGGATATCGTTATGCCGATTAATACGACCGTCTGGAATCTGGCTATTGCCATTGGCGGATTGGCGGGAGGTGTACTTCTGAATCAATGGGGAGCTTCGTCCTTTTCCTGGGCTATTCTGCTTCTATCCCTTGTGGCTCTAACTGTCGCGCTGCGTGCCAAAGGACATGGATTCCGCTCAACACGCAGCCGATAAGCTTCTGACTTCCTTCCTACATTAGAATGACCTATATAAGCATATTGTTTGTTTTATCATTCAGCATACAGCCCTTTTTTTTGAAGCCCTCTTGCAGGGCTTTTGCTGTTATGTGGTATGATAAATTGGAAGGGCAGACGTAATATGTACTGACCTTTATATGTAAGCGCTTATAAGCGACGGAAGGTGCAGATATGTTTAGAAGGCTCATACGAACATCCAATAATCTTAAATTAAAGCATAAATTGCTCATATCCTATGTACTTGTCGTCATGATTCCGGTACTGATTATTGGACTTGCTGTAACCGGATACTTTCGCAAGCAGGCGCTGGACAATGCCATTGGACAGACGATCAACAACGTGGACAAGGTCAAGAGTCAGACCATCACACTACTGCGTGTGCCTACGGATATTTCCAACATTCTGATGTTCAACAATGAACTGAAGGAAATTGTGAACAAACGATACCAAAGCGTTGTGGAGCTGACCTCGGCTTACCTCGCGTATAAAGATTTTCAGGAATATAAGCGTCTGTACCGTGAGGTTGCGGGCATCCGGTTCTACTCCACCAATCCGACGCTGATCAACAATCTGGAGTTCATTCCGGTGGATAAGCAGACCGAGGAGAGCTACTGGTACCAAAAGGCACTTAAAACGACGAGCATCGGCTGGTTTTATATTCCTGACAAGGGAGATAATCCGGTGCATAAGCTCAGTCTGGTGCGCAAAGTGCCTTTTGCCGAATATAGGACCGAGGGTGTGCTGATGATTGTAATCAATCAGGATGAGCTGAATGGATTATTACGTCAGGAACCGTTCGAGACGTTGATTACGGACGAACAGGGTTATGTGGTTGCGGCCAAAAATACCGAACTAGTGGGCAAGACGCTGGACGAGCTTGATTTTGGTGTAGATCTACAAAATCAGACCAAAGGCACAATAGAAGCAGATTTTCGGGGGGAGCCATCCAATATTGTCATTGATGAGCTGCGTCCTGGATCGAGCATGAACAGCCTGAAGATCATTTCAGTTTTTGCAACCAAAAATATTGTCAAAGACGCCAATACCATTAGCATGATCGGTATGCTTTTCATTACGCTTGTGTTGGTCATTGCCTTGCTGCTTGTATATATCATTTCCTTTCTAACGTCGAACCGATTGTTACGCTTGAGTAAACATCTGAACAAGCTCGCGCTGGGTGATCTGAATGTCACCTCCCGTATTGACGGGAATGATGAGATCGGGCAGCTGTCCAGGCAGTTCAATTACATGGTGAAGAGTATTAATGAACTGATGACACAGGTGGTAGAGGCTACGGAACAGAACAATCAATTGGAAATAGCACAGAAAGAGATTAAACTGAAAATGATGGCCAGCCAGATCAATCCTCATTTTTTGTTTAATGCACTGGAGTCGATCCGCATGAAAGCCCATATCAAAGGGGAGGCGGAGATTGCCAATATCGTCAGATTGCTGGGCAAGCTTATGCGTAAGAGTCTAGAGATTGGCAGCGGCAAAACGACGTTCAGAGCCGAACTGGAGATGGTACGTTCTTATCTGGAAATTCAGAAATTCCGTTACGGCGACCGTCTTGCTTTCCAGATCCATATCGACCCGGAGGTGGAGAAGATGTACATCCCTCCTTTGATCATTCAGCCTCTGGTTGAAAATGCGATTGTGCATGGTTTGGAAAATAAAGAGGGCACGGTCCGTGTGAGTATAGATATTCGTTTGGTGAAAGATGAAGTGCAGGTGCGAGTCGATGACGACGGGGCAGGCATTACACCAGAGCGTCTGGCTGAAGTGATGCAGTTCATCTGTGGACCGGAAGAGCAGGAGAAGAGCCGGATCGGCATGCGTAACGTACATCAACGTTTAACGTTGACCTACGGCGAGCCATACGGATTACAGATCAAGAGTGTGTACGGGGAAGGAACAGAGGTTTCTTTCACCTTGCCAGCAGGAGGAGACCAGCATGTATAAAGTATTTTTGGTAGATGATGAACCGAGCATACGTGAAGGATTGACAACGATTATTAATTGGGAACAATACGGCTTTCAAGTGATTGGCACAGCTGCCAGTGGGCGTGAGGCCATTACCCGCTTCGAAGAACTGCAACCGGACCTGACGATCATTGATATTCGCATGCCCGGCATGACCGGACTGGATGTCATTGAAGAAGTGCGGCAGACCCATCCGGGTTCGCACTTTCTGATCCTGAGTGGATACGCCGATTTTGATTATGCTAAGAAAGCCATCAGTTTTGGCGTGGATGGATATCTGCTCAAGCCAGTGGATGAAGAGGAGATTATCAGTGAGCTGGAGCGGATTTCTGTGATGCTGAAACGAGAGAGGGAAACACTGGCCCGCCATGCTGGTGAGGATACAGCCTACCGGGAGCACCAGATTGAAGCATTGCTTTTTGATAGCCTGGAAGGTGCAGGCACGATGGAAGCAAATGCTCTAGGGTTGAATTGGTCGCAGTATCAGGTTGTGCTGGTGGAGATGCATGCCGAACCTGATTTACAGCGTGGTAGTGTGGTGAAACGCAGACTTGCGGAAGCTTTTGACCAGAAAGATCGGGGCATTGTTTTTTCATTCCATTCCGGACTGGGATTGTTATGTAAAGAGGCTATTTTGACTGTACAATCTGCGCAGAGTTTATACGATGAATTGAAAGTCATGCTCGAAGAATGGAATATTCACATGTATGTTGCAGCAGGTCAACCTGTGAATTCCACAGCAGACATCGCACATTCCTATACTCAGGCCAACGGAGTATTAGGCAGACGTTTTCTGTTTGCGGAACAACGCGTAATGTTATGGAACGAAGAGGAGAACAGCGAAGGTGTGTCTGGGCCCGTTGTAGTGCTTGGGGAAGAAAGTGGTGAACCGGATGAAGCAGAATTAGCAGACAAGCTGTATTATGCGCTCGACATTCGGAGCAGTGAGTCCGTGATGCGTGTGCTGACCGAGATGGAGGAACGCCTGGTTCCGCATCACCAGACAGAACAAGCGATTAAGACGGCGTTCTCCCAAGTGTTTTCATTAGCGATTAACAAACTTGCGGCAGCCAATCAACATATGCAATCCATTATGCAGGAGCATTCCGTTCTCATTACGGAGGTTTACCATCAATTAACGCTGCTGGATCTCAAAGGGATGGCCGCTGAACACCTGAACCGGCTTATTCAGCGCATGGGTGGAGGCAGCAAGGATACGGTACTGAAACAGATGATTGAATTTATCCGTCGTAATCCGGGTGAAAATCTCAAGCTGGAGGTACTTGCAGAGGTATTTAACTACAATAGCAGTTACCTGGGCAAGCTGTTCAAGAACCATACCGGGGAATATTTCAATGCATTTCTCGATAAGGTTCGAATGGAGAAGGCGAAGGAACTGCTAGACGAAGGGTTAAAGGTTCACCAGGTTGCCGCAAGAGTAGGGTATGCCAACGTGGATTACTTCCACGGCAAATTCAAGAAGTATGTAGGGGAATCACCTTCCGCATACAAGCATGCTAGAGAGCTTGCCAGATCACAGTCTAAGGATTCTTCTGGAGAGCCGGAATAGGAGTAGCCCGTGATTTCAGTGGAGGTGCTTCTGTCGCTAGGCATTTCTCCAAATTAGTCATAAAACGTTTTCGAACATAAAGTCTATTTGAAGGACCCTTGAGGTCCTTTTTTCTATTCCATTTATGCAAAGTAAACGATTACTATAAAACGTTTTCGGAATTTACCATTTTCAAATTAAATTCCCTTTTAATTCCATTAATAAATAATAGACAGCGTCATTATCACTAATTTTATAGATATAATATCGGATTTTATAGGGGGATATCTAATTTTCATATGATTTTCTCTAAAATCCAGCTGGTATTTTGAAAACGCTCTATCAGGTATGATTATTTTATAAAACAGAGGAGGGGGAACGGAGATGGAAACGCTAACAAAAAAATCCGCTTCCGCGAAAAGAAGCAGTGACCCCAATCAGCCAACACAAAAACGGCGGAACAGAATTTGGGACAGCATGAAACAGCAAAAGTATCTCTATCTCATGTCATTGCCATTCGTAGTTTGGGTTTTTGTATTTAACTATCTGCCACTATGGGGATGGACGATGGCTTTCCAAAACTATAAACCGGCCAGATCGTTCGGCGATCAACAGTGGGTTGGTTTTAAACACTTTGCAGAGCTGTTCAGTGATGATCGCTTCTATCTGGTACTTCGAAATACGCTTGCAATGAGCTTGATGGGACTGGTTATCGGTTTTATCGTGCCGATTTTCTTTGCGATTCTCTTGAATGAGATGAAAGGCATGTTCTTCAAGCGTGCCGTGCAAACGGTATCATATCTGCCTCACTTTGTATCCTGGGTCGTAGTGGCAGGGATTATTACCAAGATGCTCTCCACCGATGGAGGGATTATCAATGACCTTTTGGTAAACCTAAACATTATTGACCAGCCGATCCAGTTCATGGCCAAGGGGAACTTGTTTTGGTACATTGTAACCGCTTCAGATATGTGGAAAGAAACGGGCTGGAATGCCATTATCTATCTCGCAGCCATTACGGGTATTGACCAAGAGCTCTACGAAGCCTCCCGTGTGGATGGAGCGAACCGCTGGAGACAAATGTGGCACATCACGCTGCCAGGCATACGGACCACGATTTCCGTACTTTTCATCATGTCGATCGGGCATCTGATCAGTATCGGTTTCGAGAAGCAGTTCTTGCTTGGCAACAGTCTGGTCACCGACTACTCGGAAGTTCTTGATCTATACGCGCTCAATTATGGTTTGAATATGGGACGATTCTCGTATGGTACAGCCATAGGCATATTCAATTCCGTTGTCAGTATCATCCTTCTGTTTACAGCGAACGGATTGTTCAAAAAATTCACCAAAGAAAGCATCATGTAGGGAGGGGACGACATTATGGCGAACAAAGCATTCAATGCTACTCGGGGCGATAAGCTGTTCGATATATTCAACATCCTCGCGATGACCCTGGTGCTGATTGTAACACTGTATCCATTCCTGAACGTACTGGCTATCTCGCTCAATAACTCGACAGATACCGTTCGTGGTGGAATTTACTTGTGGCCTCGCGAATTCACATTGCAGAACTATAAAACCATTTTCCAATACGAAGGATTGCTGCAAGGTTTGCAGATTTCCATTCTGCGTACCATTGTAGGTACATTACTCGGCTTGATCAGTTCTTCAATGATCGCATTTACACTGAGTCGGCCTGACTTCAAACTGAGAAAATTTGTTTCGACTACACTTGCACTCACGATGTATTTCTCCGGTGGTTTGATTCCGGTTTACATCCTGATGCGTGACCTGAACCTGATCGGTACATTCTGGGTATATGTATTGCCAGGTATGATCAGTGCGTTTAACGTATTCATCATCCGTTCCTTCATTGATGGCCTGCCATATGCATTGCAGGAATCTGCGAAGCTGGATGGCGCGAATGACTTTAAGATCTATTACAAAATCATTTTGCCGCTCTGTAAACCGGTACTTGCAACCATCGCGTTGTTCCTGGCTGTAGGCCAGTGGAATGCCTGGTTCGATACGTACCTGTATAATGGTTCGAAGGCTCATCTGACTACGCTCCAGTACGAGCTGATGAAAGTACTGCAAAGTACACAGCAAGGTTCAGGTGCCGGACGAAATGCCAATGACATGGCTCAGCAGATGACACAGATTTCACCGGAATCCATCAAGATGGCAATTACGATTGTTGTTACGGTTCCAATCCTGATCGTGTATCCGTTCCTGCAGAAGTATTTTGTGGGCGGTATGACATTGGGTGCAGTAAAAGCATAAGCAAGTCTGTACAGGTTGCCACATAGAGCGGCCGTACATTTATAAAAGAAGCATCAGGATGCCCGAAGCGCAGCCATTAGGCCTGCGCTTCACCGTATAGGGCTGCGGAGTGCATCCATGAAGCTATAGACAGGGACAAAAAAGTCCCGAATAGACAGACATATGAAACGGGAGGATTACCATTATGGCAAGAAACAAAATGAAGATTGCACTGGCTCCAGTGCTTGCGATGTCTTTGCTCGCAGGTTGCGGTGGAGGAAACAGCGGCGATACGTCGTTTAAGGACACAAGCGGGGATACATCTCCGATTACTTTTGACTTTTTTAGCGTCGATCCCAGTCCGAACTGGAACGGTATGAAGGATGAAGTGGGGAAAGTCCTTACAGAGAAAACAGGAGTAACCCTTAACGGTGAATTTGCCGTCAGTGGTGGTCAGGATAAAGTATCCTTGATGGCAGCAAGCGGAGATTATCCGGATATCGTGTCACCCAAAGGAGAGCTAAGCAAGCTCGTGGATGCTGGGGCCATGGTCGATCTGACTGATCTGATCGAGCAATATGCTCCCAATCTGAAGAAGCTGTATGGTAATTACATGGACCGGCTGAAATATAGCAACGAAGATCAAGGGATTTATGTACTACCTACGTATTATGCGGTAGACCAGAAGTATTTTGATGCAGGTGGCGGATTTGGGATTCAACAGCGTGTATTGAAAGAGCTGGGATACCCTGAAGTACGTACGCTCCAAGATTACGAAAATGTATTGAAGGCATATAAGGAGAAACATCCAACGATTGACGGACAACCAACGATTCCGTTATCTCTGGACGCAGATGACTGGAGAATCATGATTACCGTAACGAATCCGGCATTCTTCGCAACAGGCGCGCCCGATGATGGCGAGTACTACATTGATCCTGAGACATATGAGGCAAGTCTGCATTACAAACGTCCGGAAGAGAAAGAGTATTTCCGTTGGTTGAACCATATGTACGCAGAAGGACTGCTCGATCAGGACAGCTTTGTACAGAAAACGGATCAATACAAATCCAAAATTGCAAGTGGACGTGTACTGGGCGTCATTGACCAGGATTGGGGTTATTCCGATGCGGAGAACGCATTGAAAGCAGCGGGTAAAGACGAAGCTACCTATTCACATTTCCCGGTAACTCTGTCTAAAGATATCAAGGATCATTCCTTCCAGGACCCTGGTTTTGTATCTGGATGGGGTGTAGGGATTACAACATCGAATCCGGACCCGGTTCGTACAATTAAATTCTTTGATTACCTGGCTTCTGAGGAAGGTCAAGTGCTGATGAACTGGGGTATTGAAGGCAAGCAGTACGAAGTGAAAGATGGCAAACGTGTGATTCCTGCGGATGTGCTGGACCAAAAAACGAACAATGCTGCCGTATTCCAGAAGGAAACAGGTATTGGCCTCTACACCAATATGTCTGGTCACTATGGAGATGGTGTCAAAGATTCAACGGATAACTATTACACAACGAATTTCCCAGAACAGATTGTAGCGGCCTATTCCGATGCGGAGAAAGAGACACTCGAAGCATACGGAGCAACAACATGGAAAGATCTGTTCCCAAGTGAAGATGAGTTCCCGGTTAAACCATGGGGAGCAGCGTACAATATGCCGACTCCAGGTGACTCGGATTACAACGTTATTTTCCAAAAAACTCAGGATATTATCCGTAAACGGATTCCAGAAGCGATCCTCAGTTCCCCTGAACAATTCGATGCCATTTATGATGGGATGATTGCTGAGCTTAACAAAGCCGGAGCAGAGGACATGGAAAAACAATACACTGAACTTGTCCAAAGCCGTGTTCAATTGTGGAGCGGTGAAGAGAGCAAATAATGCGTTTTAGCAGACTGATTTTTTTGAAAGAAAGGGCCCAGGAAACTGGGTTCTTTTTTATACCTAAAACGTTTTCCGAAAAACGTTTTCAATTTTGTGAATTCACTATTGACAAGGACTTTTAGAGGGATTATTATTCAATTATGAAAGCACTTTCATTACTGGTTTGTCAGGACTTGTACATGAATCTCTTCAGTCAGAATGGGCAAGGAATAGCATCCCGAACTGTTGAATAGAGTGTGGTTTTTCACTTCATTTTAGAAAACGCTTTTTATGTTATAAAATCAAACGTTTTACAATCAGAATCACCCGATATCGGTATGTGCAGGTCAGCCTGTTCTACAATAGATAGCTTCATTTTAAGCTTCATTTTATCCATAAGGGGGATTACACATGAAGGGCAAAACACCAAAAACATTCGCAATGCTTCTGTTAGCCAGCGCTCTTGCTATTACAGCAGGTTGCAGCGGCGGAGGAGGAACTACGGCTTCAGAGACACCAACGGATACAGGGGATACGACCAGTCCAATTACTTTTACGTTCTTTGGTGCTGACGCAAGTCCAAACTGGAACAACATGAAGGACGCAGTCGGCCAAGAAATTACGAAACAAACAGGTGTTACAATTGAAGCGGAGTATGATGTGAATAATGGTGGCGACCAAAAGATACCTTTGATGGCTGCCAGCGGTGAATACCCTGATATTATCTATCCTAAAGGTAACTTGTCTAAGCTTGTGGATGCAGATGCGATGCTTGACCTGACAGATCTGATTGACAAATATGCACCAAACCTGAAAAAAATCTATGGGGACCAAATGAACCGTCTGAAATACAGTTTAGAAGATCAGTCCATTTATACGATCCCAACAAACATGGGTGTAGATAATGTTGCGTTTGATGCTACAGGCGGATTCGAGATTCAGCAAAAGGTATTGAAAGAACTCGGCTACCCAGAAGTGAAAACGCTTGAGGATTACGAGAAAGTTCTGAAAGAATATTATGCAAAACATCCAACCATTGACGGACAACCAACCATTCCACTGACGCTGAATGCAGATGACTGGAAGATTATGATTACGGTAACGAATCCAGCCTTCCAGGCAACAGGTGGACCGGATGACGGTGAATATTACATTAACCCTGAAACGTATGAAGCGGTGCTGCACTATAAACGTCCAGAGGAGAAAGAATACTTCCGCTGGTTGAACAAAATGTACAATGAAGGCATTCTCGACAAAGATACATTTGTGCAGAAGGACGATCAATACAAATCCAAAATCGCTAGCGGTCGGGTACTGGGGCTGATTGACCAGGAATGGAACTATGGTGAAGCTGAGAATGCTTTGAAATCCGTTAACAATGGCGAGAATACGTACGCTCACTTCTCTGTATCCCTCAACAAGGATATTGTGGATCATACGTTCCAACCAACTGGATTTGATGGATATGGCATCGGAATTTCGAAAACGGCAAAAGACCCTGTACGTATTATCAAATTCATGGATTGGCTCGCTTCGGATGAAGGCCAGGTGTTGAGAAACTGGGGTATTGAAGGCCAACATTACAACGTTGAAAATGGCAACCGTGTAATCCCTGCTGATGTGCAGGACCGCAAAGTCAATGACAACTCGGCGTTCACCAAAGAAACTGGTATCGGAATGTACAACATTTTCAGCGCTAGATATGGCGATGGTGTCAAAGATTCCACAGGTAACTACTACACAACGAACTTCCCTGAGCAGATCCAAGCAGGTTATACTGCCGCAGAGAAGGAAACATTGAAAGCCTATGGCATTACAACGTGGAAAGATTTCTATCCTTCTGAAGACGACTTGAAGCTGAAAGATTGGGGCGCAGCATATAACATGCCTGTACCTTCCGATACGGATTATAACGTAACGTTCCAGAAAACGCAGGACATTATCCGTAAACGTATCCCTGAAGCCATCCTTGCCAAACCTGAGAACTTCGACAAAGTGTATGATGATCTCCTGGCTGAACTTGATAAAGCAGGTGCGGTAGACATGGAGAAACAATATACCGTTTGGATCAAGGAACGTGTATCTCTCTGGACAGGTAAAGACGTGAAATAATACTGAAAACAAGGCAGGATAAACGATCATTTTCAAAGCAAAATGGGTCCCTTTAAAGCCCCTATAAAGGGGCCTTTTTTGTTGTTGACGAAAGGGGGTGAATAGCATATAATCGTTAATGTAAGCACTTTCAGTAAGCGTTTTAAATTATTTTCCGAAAACGTTTTACGGATGTTAGAAGAGAGTTTTCATGAGTTTAGGTTTTGATAAAAAAGAGTACAAATTTAATTTTTAGTAAGCGCATACAGAAATGTGTCTTACGGCGGTATCCTCAGGCCTAAAGCCTGTTATACAGATAAAACCTTCATAATAATAGGGGGACTAGACAATGAGAGGCAAAATGAAAGGCAATACACCCAAGACGTTTGCAATGTTGATGCTCGCAAGTGCAATGCTGGTTACAGCTGGCTGCGGAAATTCGGGAAGTAAAGAAGCCTCCGAGTCCAGCGGAACCGAACCCGTCACCATCACATTCTTTGGTGCGGATGCAAGTCCAACCTGGAACAAGATGCAGGATGCAGTTGGTAAAGAGATTACGAAGCAAACAGGCGTTACGATTGAAGCGGAGTATGATGTAAACAATGGTGGAGACCAGAAAATTGCACTTATGGCGGCTAGCGGCGAGTACCCTGATATCGTTTTCCCAAAAGGTAACTTGTCTAAACTAGTAGATGCAGGGGCAATGATTGACCTGACGGATTTGATTGAGGAGCATGCTCCAAACCTGAAAAAAATATATGGGGACCAGATGAACCGGCTGAAATACAGTTCGGAGGATCAGGCCATTTATACAATCCCAACGAATATGGGTGTTGATAATGTTGCGTTTGACGCAACAGGTGGATTCGAAATTCAGCAAAAAGTATTGAAAGAGCTCGGATACCCTGAAGTAAAAACGCTTGAGGATTACGAGAATGTATTGAAAGAATATGTGAAAAAACACCCAACGATTGACGGGCAGCCGACCATTCCATTGACGCTGAATGCAGATGATTGGAAGATTATGATTACAGTAACGAACCCGGCCTTCCAAGCAACAGGAGCACCGGATGATGGAGAATATTACATTGATCCTGAGACGTATGAAGCTACGCTCCATTACAAGCGTCCAGAGGAGAAAGAATATTTCCGCTGGTTGAACCATATGTACAATGAAGGACTGCTGGACAAAGATACATTTGTCCAAAAGGATGACCAATATAAATCCAAAATTGCAAGTGGCCGTGTACTCGGTCTGATTGACCAAGAGTGGAACTACCAAGAGGCTGAAAATGCACTCAAATCAGCAGGCAAAGATGACAGCACATATGCTCACTTCTCTGTATCTCTGAACAAGGATATTGTGGACCATACGTTCCAGCCAACCGGATTTGACGGATATGGCATCGGCATCACAACTTCTGCTAAAGATCCGGTTCGCATTATCAAATTTATGGACTGGCTCGCTTCGGACGAAGGTCAGGTGCTGAGAAACTGGGGTATTGAAGGCGAACACTACAATGTAGAAAACGGTCAACGGGTCATCCCTCAAGACATCCAGGATCGTAAAACCAATGACAACTCTAACTTCACCAAAGAAACAGGAATCGGAATGTATAGCGTGTTTAGTGCGAGATATGGTGATGGCGTGAAAGATTCCACGGATAACTATTACACAACGAACTTCCCTGAGCAGATCCAGGCTGGTTATACTGCGGCAGAGAAAGAAACGTTGAAAGCATATGGCATTACAACATGGAAAGAATTCTATCCTTCTGAGGATGATCTGCAACTGAAAGACTGGGGCGCAGCATACAACATGCCTGTACCTTCAGGCACAGAATATGAAGTAACGTTCCGAAAAACACAGGATATCGTGCGCAAACGTATTCCTGAAGCTGTTCTTTCCAAGCCAGAAGACTTCGATAAAGTATATGATGGTTTCCTGACTGAACTGGATAAAGCAGGTGCAGTCGAAATGGAGAAACAGTACACCGTTTGGGTTAAGGATCGTGTGTCCCTGTGGACAGGAAAAGACGTAAACTAACAGAAGTTTAAGTAACTAGATTGATATACAAAATAAGGCCCTGACCAAGGGTCTTTTTTTGCTGTTCATGTGATGTTTAACATTGACGCAAAATTCGAAATCCAATATAATTTTCTTACTGTAAGCACTTTCAGATAATTGACACTTTGGTCATGTCTTTAACACAGGTTCAGGCCAATTTTAATCGGAAAAGATGTGTTTTATTACTTGTTACGAAAACGTTTTAGTTACCAAACAAAAAATAGCTGATTTATGAACAGGAGTTATCTATGTCCCCATTCAATGAGAGAACAAAAGAAAACCGTCTGTGGTATCGCCAGCCTGCCACTCGCTGGGAAGAGGCACTGCCTATCGGGAATGGTCGCCTCGGAGGTATGGTGTATGGCGGAGCAGCAGATGAACAAATCCAGCTAAATGAAGATACATTGTGGTCCGGGTTTCCACGTGACACCATTCAGTACAGCAGTCAGCGTTACCTGAAACAGACCCGTGAACTAATCATGTCCGGGCAATATAGCGAAGCTGAAGAATTGCTGAACCGCGAAATGCTTGGACGAGATGTGGAAGCGTATCAGCCGATGGGTCACTTTAAGCTGCAGCACGCTGAACTGGATGAGATCCCATACGATGAATTTGAGCGGGAGCTTAGTCTCCACACCGGAATTACAACGACGAAATATTCATATAAAGGGACTCGTTATGTACGTGAGGTATATGCCAGTGCACCGGATGACCTCATGGTCTGTACCATCACTGCCGATCGTGAGGGAGCTGTTAATGTCAGCGTTACGCTGGACAGTCCACATCCGTATAACGTGCAGACTTCGGACGATGGACTTACAATGTTTAGTCGCTGTCCGAGTCATGTTGAATCAAATTATTTCAGGGATCATCCAGAGTCTGTCATCTACGAAGAAGATCGGGGAACGGCCTATGCTGTGCAATTGTCCGCGACTGCGACGGGCAAGCAAGCCGAAGTGTCGGTTAAGGACGGGAGACTTCATATTCAGGGAGCCGATCGGGTTATTTTTTACCTGGCAGCAGTGACCTCCTTTGAACGCTACGATGTGGCGCCTGTGAAGGATGACGTGCTGCTGGAACAGGAATGCAGAGAGGTAATCAGCAAAGCGATGACTCATGGCATGAAAGCACTTCGGGAGCGACATGTGATGGATCATAGTGCTTTATTTTCAAGAGTATCTATTGATCTCGGTGCATCAGCTAATGAAGAATTACCTACAGATGAGCGGCTGCGAGCTTATCAGGCTGGAGCTAATGATCCCGGTCTGGAGGCCCTTTATTTTCAATACGGCAGATATCTGTTAATGGGTAGTTCACGTAAAGGAAGCCAGCCTGCCAATCTGCAGGGAATCTGGAACCATCAGGTGGAGCCGCCCTGGCACAGTGATTACACGATTAACATCAATACCGAGATGAATTACTGGCCGGCAGAAGTAAGCAACTTGAGCGAATGCCATGAGCCACTGTTTGGCTTGTTGGAGGATCTAAGCGATACGGGGAGAAGAACGGCACGCATCTTGTACGGAGCGCGCGGCTGGACAGCCCATCATAATGTGGATATCTGGAGGACATCCACGCCTACAGGCGGGGACGCAAGTTGGGCGTTCTGGCCGATGGGCGGTGTTTGGCTGACTTCACATCTATGGGAGCACTATTTGTTTACTCGTGATCGTCAATTCCTCGCAGAACGTGCGTATCCAATCATGAAGGAAGCGGCACTCTTCTGTCTGGACTGGCTGGTAGAGGGACCGGATGGATATCTGGTTACAGCTCCATCTACCTCTCCAGAGAACAAGTTCCTCACCGAGGATGGTGAAGCTCGCAGCATCTCTATGGCTTCGACGATGGATATGACTTTAATTCGTGAGTTGTTCGATCGATGCATTGAGGCAGCTCAACTGCTCGAAGTGGATCATCAACTGGCGAATGAGTGGAGCGAGGCACGCAGCAAACTCTATCCATTCCGTATCGGAAGCGAGGGGCAGCTGCAGGAGTGGTTTAAGGATTTTGCTGAATCTGAACCTGGGCATCGTCACGTCTCCCATCTGTATGGTCTGTATCCGGGGGAGCAGATCAATCGACTGGATACACCGGAACTGGTGGAAGCAGCACGAGTGTCACTTGAACGTCGCATCGCACGAGGTGGCGGGCATACGGGTTGGAGCTGTGCCTGGTTGATCAATCTGTATGCGAGGCTGCTGGATAGCAAGCTGGCGCATCAGTTTGTCCGTACGCTGCTGGCCCGATCCACGCATCCCAATCTGTTCGATGATCATCCACCGTTCCAGATTGATGGCAACTTTGGTGGTACTGCCGGTATTGCCGAGATGTTGTTACAAAGCCACTTGAGAGAATTACATCTGCTGCCAGCACTGTCTGAGAACTGGGCCAGTGGCAGTGTGAAGGGGCTTAGAGCACGTGGTTCATACACAGTGGCAATCGAGTGGACAGATGGCAGACTCTCAAGCGCCGAAATTAAGGCTGATTACGATGGTTCGGTAACCATTCGAAGCGCATTTCCACTGCATGTGGAAGGAAACGACAAGGCCAAGACGCAGCTTACACCTCAAGGTGATTATGTAGTTATTTTAACCATGACCGCAGGACAGATGATCCGCGTGTCATCATGAGACGGAGGAGTAAATGATGACAATTTTTCAATTTCCACAAGATTTCCGCTGGGGAACAGCAACAGCTTCTTATCAAATAGAAGGTGCAGCGCAGGAAGGCGGGCGCGGGGTGTCCATCTGGGATACGTTTGCTCGTACGCCTGGCAAAGTGTTTAATGGAGACAATGGTGATGTGGCTTGTGATAGCTACCATCGCTACGAGGAAGATATTGAGCTGATGAAAAAGCTTGGGATCAATACCTATCGGTTCTCCATTGCATGGCCGCGTATTATTCCGGATGGAGACGGTGAGATCAATAGGGAAGGTCTGGACTTCTATCATCGATTCGTGGATAAGCTGCTTGAAGCGGGAATCGAACCTTTCTGTACGCTGTATCATTGGGACCTGCCTCAGACGCTGGAGGATATTGGAGGCTGGGGCAACCGTAGGACGGTGGATGCATTTGTCAAATACGCTGAAGTCATCTTCAAGGAGTTTTCCGGGAAAATCAATTTTTGGCTAACCTTCAACGAACCCTGGTGTATTGCGTTTCTGTCCAACCTGCTCGGTATTCATGCTCCTGGCAATAAGGACCTGCAAACATCGATTAATGTTGCGCACGGACTGCTGGTTGCCCATGGTAAAGCCGTTCAGTCGTTCCGTCGCTTGGGAACAACAGGACAGATTGGTATTGCTCCCAATGTATGCTGGGCTGAGCCTTACAGCAAATCTCCGGAAGATCAGGCAGCATGTGATCGGGCGATTGCTCTGAATACAGATTGGTTCCTGGATCCGATCTACAAAGGAACTTATCCACAATTTATGGTTGACTGGTTTGAAAAGGCTGGTGCGACTGTCCCGATTCAGGAAGGCGATATGGAAATTATCTCGCAGCCCATTGATCTTCTAGGAATTAACTACTACACCATGGGAATCAATCGTTTCAATCCCGAGGCGGGTGCATTGCAATCCGAAGAGGTCGATATGGGACTTACCAAGACCGATATCGGTTGGCCTGTGGAATCACGCGGATTATATGAGTTCATGCACTATTTGCAAAAATACGGAAATGTGGATGTTTACATCACAGAAAATGGTGCTTGCATCAATGATGATTTGGAGAACGGTAAAATAAATGATGATCGCCGAATTGCATATTATGAGCAGCATTTGGCGCAAATTCATCGGATTATCAACGACGGGATCAACCTGAAAGGCTACATGGCTTGGTCTTTGATGGATAACTTTGAATGGGCGGAAGGATACCGTATGCGCTTTGGTCTTGTGCACGTGGATTACCGTTCCTTGGTCAGAACACCCAAAGAAAGCTTCTATTGGTATCAGAACGTCATTAAAAATAATTGGTTGGAAACTCGAATTAAATGAAATAATAACATTTGGTTAATTGTTAGATGCAGGGTATTTATGTTTAATCAGAAAAAAGACGGTGGCTTCGGAAAAATCCGATGCACCGTCCTTTTTTATTTTATTTCAGTAAAGACTCTTTATGTTCATAAAGGTTTCATAAGGTCTGGACTGTTTCATGTTATGAGACGAGCGATTTTGGGTTATAAGAAGTAAGTAGAAGTGATCTGATCCTTGTCAACAGTCAAAATACAAATAAAGTGTCCAAATTGCGAAATAAATTTGAACATTTGTTGACTAAAAATCATACTGATGTGGTATATTGGTATAAGGAAAGCACTTACAAAAAGGGAAAAGGAAGTGTTTACTATGGCATCGAAGACAGCAATGGTAAGCCAATTGGAGCGCAAAGATAAAAATATGCGGCGTGCGGTGTTAACGATGACAGTTCTGGCTTGGATTGCTCTTATTACGGGAGTAGTTATGTGCCTGATCAACCTGAATGATTTTAATGATCGTAACCTCGGATTAATGGTCGGTATCGGTTTCTTGGTTGGCAGTGTATTTATTTATGTTATTGCCAAATCGATTGGACTTGTTCATACACGCCGGGAAGACGAAGGCGCCGATTAAATAATCCTGCGTTAATTCGTTCATAATAAGACTGGATGAGCACCCGGAATCCCAGTCAATAAAGCCCTTTGCGGATTCGTTGATCATGTTCAACGGGACTGCAAAGGGTTTTATTTTGTGACTTGAAGTGTAAAGATTACAATGAGGAAATATCAAGTATGCAAGTGATTTGTGAGAAAAAATTCACACATTTAAGGTGTAAAATCGACAAATTTGTTAACATGAACAAAAAAGTTGCTCATTTCTGATATCTTTAGAAGGAAGAGAGTAGTATACTGTTTTTTCAGTATGAGCGAATTTAAGGAGAGGGGATCAAGATGAACAAGAAACCTAGGTCGCTAATTCGGATAATCATTCCGGTTGTCCTGACGTTGGTTACAATTGCATTGATTGTCTGGCCAATGCTGGCAGGCGGGCAGTACGTTGTTCTGGATCCGAAAGGGCCTGTTGGCGCTTCGCAGAGAGATTTGATTGTCATTTCGACAATTCTGTGTGCAGTCGTTATTGTGCCTGTATTGATTTTGTCTGCAGTAATTGTATGGCGTTACCGCGACAAACCGGACAATAAATCTGCATATGAGCCTAACTGGTCTCATAGCACAAAAGCGGAGGCAATTTGGTGGACCGTTCCGATTATTATTATTGGATTGCTGGCGGTTGTAACGATTCGCTACACCTATGATCTGGAACCTTCGAAGCCATTGGCTTCCGAGAAAGCACCGGTTACCATTCAAGTTTCTTCACTGGACTGGAAATGGCTGTTTATGTATCCGGAGCAAGGTATTGCAACGGTCAACACGTTGAATATCCCGGCAGACCGGCCCGTAAAATTTGAGCTCACCGCGGATTCACCGATGAACTCGTTCTGGATCCCTCAGCTTGGTGGACAGATTTATACGATGTCGGGTATGGCGATGACCTTGTACTTGCAAGCTGATCATGAAGGTCAATATTGGGGTTCAGGTGCCAACTTTACCGGGGAACACTTTGCCCAAATGCGCTTTGATGTCAATGCTACTTCGGAAGAAGACTTCGACAAATGGGTGAAAGAAGTGAAGCAGCAATCTCAACCGCTGACGCAAGAGACATATAAAACTCTGGCGGAACCGGGAACAAGCAATGTAGCTTATTATTCTTCCTTCCCAGAAGGGCTGTTCCAGGACATCGTGACCAAGTATGTTGTTGACGGTCAAAGTGCCCACAGCAAACATGGTGGAAGTTCGGATGAAGCTTCAGGTACCAAAGAAATTACTACGAACGGCGTGGACAAGAGTGCTAACTAAAGATTCGAAAGGAGGCCCCCAATGTTAGAGAGACTTAAGGAGTTTGCATCGGAGTTTTTCGTTACCGGTGATCCGCTGATTTATGGTGCGGACGTGGCGATCGGAATTACGATGATTACCATCGTAGCGGTGCTGACTTATTTCAAAAAATGGGGCTGGCTCTGGCGTAACTGGTTAACTACCGTCGATCACAAAAAGATCGGTATTATGTATATTATTGCTTCCATTATCATGCTTTTCCGTGGTGGTGTGGATGCACTGATGATGCGTCTTCAGCTAGCTATGCCTAACATGGATTTCTTACATCCCGAGCATTATAATCAGGTCTTTACGACTCACGGTACGATCATGATCCTGTTCATGGCGATGCCGTTTATGTTCGGTTTATTTAATGTTATTGTACCGCTTCAAATCGGGGCAAGGGACGTTGCGTTCCCGTTCCTGAATGCATTGAGCTTCTGGTTATTCTTCCTGGGAGCAATGCTGTTCAACCTGTCCTTCGTTATCGGTGGCTCACCGGACGCAGGCTGGCTCAGTTATCCGCCTTTATCGGAGCTATCGCATAGCCCGGGGGTGGGACAGAACTTCTATATATGGGGTATTCAGATTTCGGGTATCGGTTCCCTGGCTACCGGTATCAACTTCCTGGTTACCATCATTAAAATGCGTGCGCCAGGCATGAAATGGATGAAAATGCCGATGTTTACATGGTCGGTATTCTCCACTTGTATTATCATTCTGTTTGCATTCCCAATCTTGACAGTGACACTTGCTTTGCTCTTCCTCGACAGGTTTGCGGGGGCGCATTTCTTCACACTTGATTTGGGCGGTAATCCGATGATGTATATCAACTTGATCTGGATGTGGGGTCACCCTGAGGTATATATCGTGGTCTTGCCGGCATTCGGTGTGTTCTCCGAGATTGTAAGTACATTCTCGAAGAAAAAATTGTTTGGTTACAAATCGATGGTATTTGCGATGCTGATCATTAGCTTCCTGTCCTTCTTTACATGGGCGCATCACTTCTTCACGATGGGTTCGGGAGCGGACGTCAATGCATTCTTCGCCATAACAACGATGTTGATTGCCATACCAACAGGGGTTAAAATATTTAACTGGCTGTTTACGATGTTCAGGGGTAGGATACGCATGGATACCCCGATGTTATGGACATTGGCATTTATACCATGCTTCATCGTCGGTGGTATGACGGGGGTTATGTTGTCCGTTGCACCTGCTGACTTCCAGTTCCACAACAGTTACTTCCTGATTGCTCACTTCCACCAAGTATTGATTGGTGGCGTAGTATTCGGATACTTTGCAGGTCTGTACTACTGGTGGCCTAAAATGTTCGGATTCCAACTCCCGGAAAAACTGGGCAAATGGGCTTTCTGGACTTGGAATATCGGTTTCTATGTCTGCTTCATGCCGCAGTACGCTGTCGGTTTGATGGGGATGACACGTCGTCTGAGCACCTATGGCTGGGATACCGGCTGGTGGGAACTGAACTTTGTATCCACAATCGGGGCATTCCTGATGGGTGTCGGATTCTTGTTCCAGGTTGCACAAATCGCAGACGGCGTTCGGAAATACAAATCACTCAAAGCATCTGGCGATCCATGGGGTGGTCGTACGCTCGAGTGGTCAATTCCTTCACCTGCTCCTGAATATAACTTCGCCATTACACCGCGCGGAGATGATATTGATGAGTGGTGGGAAGAGAAAGAACGTCGTGCTAAAGGCATCTATCCACCTGAACAGCCGCTTGAGCCGATTCATATGCCTAAAAATTCCGCGATTCCGTTCATCATGTCTATATTCTGGTTCATCGCCGGTTTCGGCTTTGTATTCGGATGGCTGTGGATGGCAATTCTTGGACTCGCTGGCGTAGGGATCTGCATGATCGCTCGTTCATTCTCATACGATACGGATTATTATATTCCGGTTGACGAAATTAAGCGTACCGAAGCGTCGTTAAGGGGGTCGGTATAAATGGCTCAAGCAGCCGCAAAGCACGGTCATGACCATGCACATGATCATGACCATGACCATGGTCACCATGACCCGCAAGAATTAAAAATACTCGGATTCTGGTTCTTCCTGATTTCCGACGTTATCCTGTTCTCCGTATTGTTCGCAACCTTTATTGTGTTGCGTGACAATTCGGCGGGCGGACCGGTGTTGTCTGAATTGATCAAAATGCCTGGCGTTATTGCCGAAACATTTATCTTGCTCACAAGTTCATTTACAAGTGGACTTGCGGTTCTTGCCATGAACCAAGGCAAGGTGAAGCAATTGATCAGCTGGCTGGCGGTTACAGCTGTTCTGGGTGCGAGCTTTATCGTCCTGGAAGTAACGGAGTTTGTTGAGTTGATTCATGAAGGGTTCAGTTATACAACGAGTGCATCTTCTGGTGCATTCTTCACCCTGGTGGGTACTCACGGACTTCACGTATCGCTCGGTCTGATCTGGATGATCGGATTGATGCTTCAACTGAAAAAACGTGGAATTACCGATGTAACTCGCGGTAAAATCAACGTAATCAGTTTGTACTGGCACTTCTTGGACGTCGTCTGGATTTTCCTCCTGTCGATCGTCTATCTGATGGGGGTGATGTAGATGGCAGAGCATAACTCACATGAGTCCCATGGCCACGAACAGCATGGTTCACTCAAGTCCTATGTCATCGGCTTCATTCTGTCCGTTGTCCTGACCATTATCCCTTTGGTAGTGGTTCTGAATGACATGATGGGCAGAACAGCAACGCTGATTGTCGTTCTGGTAACAGCAGGACTTCAGTTTGTGGTTCAACTCTTCTTCTTCATGCATATCCGTGAATCGGAGAAGCCGCGTTGGAATGTAATGGCTTTGATCTTTGGTCTGTTGATCATGTTGACCATCGTTATTGGTTCCATCTGGATCATGTTGAACAATACAGTTGCACATTAATATTAGAATGGAAAACTCCCGACCTTGGCTTGAGGTCGGGAGTTTTTTTGTCATAAAATCAGGAGCATTATTAAAACTAAAAAAAGTCCACAGGGTAATTTGTATAAATTAAAAATGATGTCGAAAATAGTTCTTGATTTTTTTTTACGAATCCGTATACTCAGAAATATAAGTAATCCGAAACGTTTTGGAGGAAAGCAATTGGCTACAATTAAAGACATATCACAAAAGACGGGATTTTCGATTACGACTGTATCCAGAGCTTTGAATGGGTACTCGGACGTCAGCGATAGTACGCGCAAACTGATTAAGGAAGCCGCCGAAACCCTGAACTATAGTCCAAATGGTCTAGCGAGAGGCCTGGTCATGAAGGAAACCAAAACGCTGGGGTTGCTCGTATCAGGCATGACGTACAAAAACATCGATAACAACTTTGTTTTCGAAGTGCTTTGCGGTATTAATGACAGCGCTGCCAACTCAGATTATGATCTGATCTTGTTTAGCACGAATACAGCGAAGCAAAAGATGAAAACGTACACACAGCTGTGCAGGGAACGAAAAGTGGATGGCGTCATTCTTCAGGGTGTGAAAACGGATGATCCATATTTGCAGGAAGTATTGGACAGTGACATTCCTTGTGTATTGATTGATATACCCATTCACAGTGAGTACGTTGGTTTTGTATCAACGAATCATAAACAAAGTGCACAGGCTGCTGTAGAGCACCTTATTGGTTTGGGTCATCGGCAGATTGCCATGGTGAACGGTTACCCCGAGGCTTTTGTATCCAAGGAGCGTTATGAAGGATATTCCGATGCAATGCGCAATGCAGGATTGAGTCTGAAGCCTGAATGGATTGTAAACGGGAATTTTACGGAAGAGGAAGCACAGCAACAAGCTTCTGAATTGTTAAAGGCTTACCCGGAAATTACCGCAATCTTTTGTGCAAGCGACATGATGGCCCTGGGAGTAATGAAGGCTGCGAATGAACAAGGCATCTCTATACCGGATGAATTGTCTATAGTTGGATTTGACGACATTCCAACAGCCGCTTATTTTCAACCACCACTCACGACCATCGGACAGAATATGTATCAGTTGGGACATGAGGCTGCAAACCTGCTGATGGGCATGCTGAAATCGGAAGATAGCCCCAAATTTAATATTTTGCAAAATGAATTGGTTTTGAGATCCTCGACAGCCAAACCAGGTCGCTGAGTTTAGCTGAGAATACGTTCGCGAGGTATTGCAAAATGAAACGAGATGAGAAGAGCACCGAAATGTTTTATTATATCCGAAACGTTTCGGTATTATTTTCACACAAATCCAAAACGTTTCGGATACAACATAAGATAGACATAGGGGGAATACAAATTGCTGAAATACGATGCAGGACAAGGAGAATGTAGTAACTGGCTGGTAACTGAAACGGGATTTGATCCGGCTCATCAAGGGAAAGGCGAGGCTGTGCTTTCACTTGGAAACGGCTACATGGGGCTTCGCTCCGCAACGGACGAGAATTATGTTGGACAGGTACGGAACTGGTTCGTGGCTGGAACGTTCAATAAATTTGACGAGCATGAAGTAACAGAACTCCCCAATGCAGCAGATGTGACGGAGCTTGCAATCATTCTTAATGGGGAAACCTTCAGCTTGGAAAAAGGAAGAACGATTAGCTACAGTCGTCAACTGAACCTCAAGAACGGTGAGCTGACCCGTAATGTAGTCTGGCAGAGCCCGACAGGAGAAAGCTTTGAACTTCAATTCCGCCGCTTTGTTTCCTTGAGCAACCGTCATCTGGTTGGTTCATCCGTAAGCATCAAACCACTGGATGGACAAGCGCGTGTTCACATTGCGTCCGGTATTAATGGACAATGGACGAACTCGGGTGCGCAGCATTTCACGGAAGGCGAGAAACGGATATTTGAAAAGACTTATATTCAAATGACGTCAACGACGACACAATCGGCAGTTGATTTTGTAACCAATACGGTGCACCACTGGCAGCTGAATGGTGAAAAGGTTGAGCCGGAATTGCGTCAAACGATGGGACGCCGCAAGGTAGGCATTGAAGGCACATTGACCGTGGAAGCCGGACAATCGGTGACACTGGAGAAAATCTCTAATGTGCATACCAGCCGTGATCTGGTTTACAGAGACGGTGGATATTCACTGGAGCAGATGCGTGAATCGGCGCTGACAGAGCTGAAGCAGGAATCACAAAAAGGGTATGATCAGCTATTTCGTGAAAGCGCTAACGCCTGGGCAGATACCTGGTCCACGTACAACATTGAGGTGGACAGCACAAGCGGATATGACCAGCTTGCCATTCGTTTCGCCATCTATCACCTCGTCATTATGACACCTGCTCATGATAATCGCATGGGAATCGGCGCCAAAGGGTTAAGTGGCGAAGGGTACAAGGGACATTCCTTTTGGGATACGGAAATCTTCATCCTTCCATTCTTCATCTACAGCAACCCCAAGATCGCAAGATTCTTGCTGGAATATCGATATCAGGGGTTGGATGGAGCCAGAAGCAAAGCCAAGGAGAACGGATTCGCAGGAGCCATGTACCCATGGGAAGCTGCCTGGATCGAAGATGGCGAAGTTACACCGGTATGGGGAGATGTAGATATCGTAACCGGCGAACAGACGAAAATCTGGTCGGGCTTCATTGAACAGCACATCACCTCCGATATTGCTTATGCCGTTTGGCATTATGTGCAATCTACCGGCGATGAAGCGTTTATGGATCAATATGGTTACGAGATCATTTTTGACACAGCAACGTTCTGGGCCAGCCGTCTGGAGTGGGATGAGGCCAAGGGCCGCTATCACATCAATGAGGTTGTTGGACCGGATGAATATAAGGAACATGTGGACAACAATGCATTCACTAACCATATGGCTCACTTTAATATGGAGCTGGCCATTCAATATTTTGAGAAGCTTCAACAGGAGAAACCAGAGTTGCTCAAGGCATTGTCTGCGAAGCTTGATCTGACATCCGCTCGGGAAGCATGGAACAAGCTGGATCAGATGTATCTGCCAGGGCCAAATGAGCAAGGACTTATTCCACAAGATGATACTTACTTGCAGAAGAAAGTCATTGATCTTACTCCTTATAAAAATCAGACCAAAGTCGCCAGCATCTTCAATGACTACAACCTGGATCAGGTTGGTGAAATGCAAATTTCGAAGCAGGCTGACATCATGATGCTGTTCTTCCTGCTTGAGAATAAATTTGAACCGGATATCAAACGTGCCAACTACGATTACTACGAGGAAAAAACGTTGCATGATTCCTCATTGTCCCTGTCGACGCACAGTATCCTTGCCAGTGACTTCGGTAACCGTCCGCTCGCTTACGATCTGTTCCGTCGGGCGTCCGAGATTGATCTGGGACCGCATATGCACTCTTCAGATGCAGGCATCCACTCCGCTTCTCTGGGCGGAATATGGGAATGTGTTGTGATGGGATTTGCCGGAGTTCGTATGTTGGATGGTCAGCTTCACCTCGATCCAAAGCTGCCTGAGTCCTGGAGCAGTCTGAAATTCCCGCTCTACTGGCAAAACCAGTTGTTGCATATCACAATCACGCCCGAGGGTATTCTAATCGAGAGTGATGCAGAGGAAGAAATTTCTCTCCTTCTGTCCGGTCAGCAAGTTACTTTCAGCAAACGGTTTCAAACCTTGGTTTAATATAAATCCATGTGGGAGGTCATTCAAATGAAAAAAGGGTCCGCAAGTTTGGTCATGATGCTTGTTTTGGTTTTGGTATTGTCTGCTTGCTCTTCAGGTGGAAGCAACAGTGCGGAGGGAGGCAAAGCAGAAAAGGTGAAGCTTACCTTCTCGGTTTGGGGAGATGTCAACTCCGGTGCGGATGAAGTAAAGCTCGCTGAAGAGTTTAATGCGGCACATCCGGATATCGAAGTGAAGTTTGAGCCAATTCCAAGTGAAGGTTATGGAACGAAGCTCACTACATCCCTGGCAGCCGGTCAAGCACCAGACGTATTTCTGGTTGGTGAAGGCGACTACTACAAATACGTTGATAAAGGTGTAATTGAACCACTTGATGATTATCTGAGCAAAGATACGTCCTTTAATCTGGATATTTTCCAAAAGGATCTGATTGAAAATATGAAAATCGAAGGCAAGCAATACTATTTGCCTAAAGATTTCAACCCACTTGCCCTGTGGTACAACAAACGCATGTTTGACGAAGCAGGAATCCCTTATCCAACAGATGAGTGGACATGGGATGACATGATCGCAACTGCACAAAAACTGACCAAAAAAGATGGTAATAAATATACGCAATTCGGATTCAATGCTGGTAAATGGGAATATCCGATCTATACGTACCTTTGGGATTACGGTACAGACATCGCGAATGAGGATGGAACGGCTGCTGAAGGTTACATGAACAGTGACAAAACGATTGCGGCAATGGATCAATACGTTTCCTGGTCTCAAGGAGATAGCCGTGTATCCCCGACACCACTGGATTCCGAAACACTTGGCGGAGATTCATCGATGTTCATGACAGACAAGCTCGCCATGATGATTACAGGTCGTTGGATCAAGGGTGATCTCGACAAATCCGATGTTCAATATGGTTCTGCACTGATTCCACAAAATACGGACGGTACTCGTTCAAGCATCATCGCAAGTGCGGGTTGGGCGATCAATGCAGCTGGTAAAAATAAAGAAGCTGCATACGAACTGGTGAAATGGCTCTCGGGTACAGACGCACAGAAGCTTCGCTCTGCGAACGGTAAAGTATTGCCAGCAACTGTGAAAGAACTGGATGAAGTCAAAGCCAAAGAAGTAGCAGACAAACCGGTCATCGAAATGATGGATTATGCTAAAAAACCGGTAACCATGCGTTCTACAAACGGACCTGTGTTTGTTGAAGAATTCACCAAGGCACTGGAAAAAGTGCTGCTTGGCAAACAGGATGTCAAAGGCGCTCTGGATGAAGCTGCGAAGAATGTTGACAGCAAAATCAAGTAAAAACCATGCGGGTGAGTCGGCGGCCATGCTGATTCACCCTCTTCATCAAGGAGGCAGCTATGCGTAATTCTAAATCCGAGCGTGCCGGGTATTGGTTCATATTGCCCTGGCTTATAGGCTTGTTGCTCTTTACCATTGGTCCAATGTTGTTTTCCCTGCTGCTGGCTTTTAGCAAATGGGATATTATTACCGGCGTAAAGTCGATCGAATGGGTCGGTCTGGATAACTTCAAAACGATGTTCCATGATGAGCTGTTCTACCAATCGTTGAAAGTTACCTTTATTTTTGCGTTGGTATCCGTACCGCTGTATCAAGTAGCTTCTCTGCTAATCGCCTTGCTGCTGAATATGCGGAACAGAGGCATGAAATTTTTCCGATTGATTTATTTCATGCCATCTGTTATTCCGGCTGTAGCGGCATCCATGATGTGGATTATGATTTTCAATCCGGAATATGGGATTCTGAACCGTGCGCTTGGCTTTTTCGGCGTACAGGGGCCGGCTTGGCTTCAAGACCCGAGCTATGCACTGGGTGCACTGATTGTCATGGGGTTGTGGGGCGTCGGCAACACGATCATCATTTATTTGTCCGGCTTGCAGGGGGTTCCCGAAGAGCTGTATGAAGCTGCCAATCTGGATGGGGCGGGACCATTTCAACGGTTCTTCAACATCACATTGCCTATGATTTCTCCAACGGTGTTCTTCAACGTTATTATGGGTATCATCGGCGGATTCCAGTATTTCACACAAGCATTTGTTATGACCAACGGGGGACCGCTTAACTCGACCCTGTTCTACAACTTGTACCTGTACAATAAAGCTTTTACCGATTTTGAAATGGGTTATGCTTCGGCACTCTCCTGGGTATTGTTCATCATCATTCTGGCGTTTACGTTGCTGGTCATCCGCAGTTCTTCGATGTGGGTCTATTACCAGGGCGATAACGAAAAGGATTGAGAGGAGGACAAATGATGAATCAAGCAACGACACGGAAACCGGTCTACTCGAAACTATTCTCTATGCTCATGCTTCTCGCTGGTGCGGCCGTCGTGCTGATCCCGCTGTTATGGACGTTTGCAACGTCTCTTAAAACGCCTGCCGAGGTGTTCAAAGATGATTTTTTCCCGGCTGTATGGATGTGGTCCAACTATAAAAATGCCGTTCTGGCCATCCCGTTTTTTACATTTTTGAAAAATACGCTGATTATTCTGATTCCGGTATTAGTCGGTACCGTATTCTCGTCTGCCCTATGTGCGTATGGTTTTGCCCGGTTTAATTTCCGCGGCAAACGCACGCTGTTCCTGGTGCTGCTGGCGACGATGATGCTGCCTTCGCAGGTAACGATGATTCCGATGTTCATCATGTTCAAGGAAATCGGCTGGGTTGATACATTTTTACCACTCATTATTCCTGCATTCTTCGGGGGCGGAGCGTTCAACATCTTCCTGATCCGTCAATTCATGCGCGGTATTCCGCGGGATCTCGATGAGTCCGCTTTTGTGGACGGAGCCAACAAAATGCAGATTTTTACCAAAATCATGCTGCCTTTGTCTATGCCGCCGCTGATTGCTGTTTCTATCTTTACCTTTATGGGCGTATGGAATGACTTCCAGGGACCGCTCATTTATCTGAACTCCAGTGAGAAATATACGCTGGCTCTCGGATTGTCCATGTTCAAAGGGCTTTATAACGTGGAATGGAACATGCTGATGGCTGCGACGATGCTGATTATGCTTCCACCACTTATTGTATTCTTTGTTGCACAAAAATACTTTATTGAAGGCATTTCCATCTCTTCTGCAATCAAGGGCTAATAGTCTGTATTAAAAGAAGAGATAAGCGGTGAGTCAAACCGCAGAGGAGGACAACCATGGCCACATTAACAAGCAGACATCCATTTAATTTGTATTATAACGCAGGTGAATACGTAAAAATTTGCGGTACCCAGGACGGATACTTTCCCGATTTTGGGCATCATATGGCTAACGAAATGGGCGGTGTATGGCTTCATCCAATCAAGCTGCTGGACGGTTTCTGGTTGAAGGTAACCGATCTCGATCGCAACATTGCCGTATGGGCAAGGGCAGACGGATTTACAAGTGAATCTTGGGGTGGAAGCCGTTTCGATTATGATCATGGTTTGAGTCACATTCCGGTATCCATCGAACGCAGTCAATTTGCGCCTGATTATGAAAAAGGCATGGTCGCAGAATATGAGATCAGCGCTTACGGCAAAGGAACAACCCGGCTCAAGCTGGAACTGCTGTCACGTACCGATCTACGTCCGGTCTGGTACTCCGATGAGATCGGAATTGTTCCCGGAGCGGGTGAAACGGCAGAAGCCATTTCTTCACGCAAGGTTATCGTAAAAGATGACGCCCAAGACTGGTACGCCATGATTGGAAGTGACCTGCCGGGAACGGATATGACAGTTGGGCCTGAAATTTATGGACCGGAACTGACGGCAGGCAAAGGCACAGGGATTTCTTTTGTAACTGAGTGCTCGCTGGAGGAGAAGGATGTGTTCCGCTTCCGGTTATTTGTTGCCGGGTCAGAGTCGTCCCGTGAAGCTTGTGAGCAGACTTATGCAGTCATTGAACGTGACCACGTTCGTTTGAAAGAGCAGAAGCAGCAGTTCTACGACAAGCTGGATCAGCGCTCAGTGCTTACCATTGAAGGTGAAGATGAGCTGAACGAGCAATTTGCCTGGGTGAAGCGCAATAATCAGTGGCTGGTACAGCAAGTGGACGGAATCGGTCGCGGATTGACGGCCGGCGGGCCCACGTATCCGTGGTGGTTCGGCTGTGATAGTACGTATGCGCTTCAGGGTGTGCTTGCTACGGGAGACCATCAATTGGTGCGGGATACGCTGAATTTGTTGCTGGAGAAATCGAAAGAAGCAAACGGTAATGGACGTTTTGTGCATGAAGTGACTACGATCGGAGCCGTATCTAATCGCGGAAACACGCAGGAGACGGCACACTATATCGCTTTTGTATGGGAAATGTTCCTGTGGACCGGGGACGAGGCACTGCTGCGCGAGCATTACGACTACTGTATTCAGGGCATCGACTGGCTGCTGGACGAGATGGACCCGGACGGAGATCTGTTCCCTTCCGGTTACGGTATCATCGAGATTGCCGGGTTGAATATGGAACTGATTGATAGTGCCGTATATACAGCGAAGGCTCTTCAGGCGCTAGAGCACATGAGTCTCTATTTGGGTGAAACGAAGCGGCACCAGACCTATCAAAAACTGGCGGAACAAGCGGTACGCGCGGTGAATGATGTGTATTGGTCCGAAAAAGATAGCCTCTATGCAGATGCGGTTGCACCTATTTCCGATATTGTGCCCAAGGTGGATTACATGGTTTCTCTCGCTGAAAAGCAGGGGATCACCGACTACCGGGAGTATGTGGAAGGATTGTTGGCGGATGCGGGAGACGATCAGAATGATCGTGGCTGGCTGCTGAACAAAAACTGGGTTATTGTTACGCCGATAGAAGCGGGAATTGCCGATCAGGATAAAGCACAGCGTGCTCTGGAAGCGATGCGAAACCGGAACTTCATCGGTGAATACGGTACTTATCTTGCTGCCATGTATCAACAGGGCACGATGACAATCTCTACGGGAGCGCATGCGGTTGCCGAAGCGGCTTACGGGCATCCGGATCACGCGCTGGATTTGCTGCGCCGGATGGGGAAAAGCTTCTCACGTGTACTGCCGGGTTCGTTCTCGGAGATGTCCCCGGACTACGGCTGTGTAGTGCAGGCATGGACGATCTATGCATTTGCCGTGCCTGTAGTACGGCATTTCTTCGGAGTTCAGCCGGAAGCACAAAAGCGCCAGTTGACGATATCACCTGTATTGCCACAGGCGTGGGCTGACAAGAAGTGCAGTCTGGAGCATCTGATGGTAGGCGATGCGGAGTTCGATATTCATTTTGAATCCCGTGAGGGCAAACGGGTTACGAGCATTTCCAACGAATCGGGCTGGACGGTCGTTCTGGACTGGAAGGGTGAGAGACGGGAAAGCAACGAGAAACGAATTGAATGGCAACTAGAGCAATGACATGGGGAGGAACGGGTAAATGAAAGGGAACGGAGCACTTCAAGCCGTTATTTTTGATTTGGATGGTGTCATCACCGATACGGCAGAGTACCATTATGTTGCATGGAAGCAGCTTGGCGAAGAGCTGGACATCCCGTTTGACCGCGAGTTCAACGAGCAGTTAAAGGGCATTAGCCGCGGGGAATCGCTGGAGCGCATTTTGCGTCTGGGTGGTAAAGAAAATACGTATTCGGCAGAGGAAAAGGAAGAATTCGCAAGCCGTAAAAATGAACATTACGTATCGCTGCTGGACTCGCTGACACCGGAGCACACCTACCCTGGAATTCGGGAGTTGTTACTTGAACTGCAAGCCTCCGGCATTCCGGCAGTTATCGCCTCTGCGAGCAAAAATGCACCCCAAATTTTGAAGGCGCTGGAGCTGGATTCGCTGTTCCGCTATGTGGTACATCCGGATTCCGTACCACACGGCAAACCCGCACCTGATCTGTTCCTGCGAGGAGCGGAAGAAGTGGGTGCTGACGTGAAGGCTTGCATCGGCATCGAGGATGCGCAGGCGGGCGTTGAGGCCATCAAAGCCGCAGGCATGATTGCAGTAGGTATTGGCGAAGAAGCTGTGCTCAAAGGTTCCGGGGCGGACGTGGTGTTGAAGGATACGACACAGCTAACGCTGTCTTTTCTGGAAAGCACATTGAGAGAGAACTCGCTGAAAGAAGTTTAATGAAGTAAAGTAATGCGAGAAAGGGGAGATGCAGCATGAACCGGGCGTGGTGGAAAGAAGCCGTTGTGTACCAGGTCTACTGGCGGAGCTTCCTGGATGCGAATGGGGATGGCATCGGGGATTTGCAAGGCTTGATGCTCAAGCTCGACTATATCAAAAGTCTAGGTATTGATGTCATCTGGCTTAATCCCATTTATGAATCGCCGGATAAAGACAACGGGTACGATATCGCTGATTATTACCGCATTATGGCGAAAGCCGGAACGATGGAGCAGTTTAAGCAGTTACTGGACAAGGTCCATGAACTGGGCATGAAGCTCATTATGGATCTGGTGGTCAATCATACATCAGAGCAGCATGCATGGTTTGAGGAATCGCGTTCATCCATCGATAATCCGAAACGGGACTGGTATATTTGGAAGCCGGGTAAGACGGATGGCCCGCCGAACAACTGGCGTTCCTATTTCGAACCGTCGACGTGGACTTATGACGAGCGGACAGGGGAGTATTATTTCCATTCTTTTGCCAAGGAGCAGCCTGATCTGAATTGGGAAAATGGTGAACTGCGTCAGGAGATTTATCGGATGATGCGTTTCTGGCTGGATCAGGGCATTGACGGCTTCCGCATGGATGTCATTAATTTGCTGGCCAAGCTGGAAGGCTTCCCGGATGCGGAGCACCCGGAGCATATTGATTATCTGGGCAATAATCCGGGCATTCATGAATATTTGCAGGAAATGAACCGGGAGGTTCTCCAGCATTATGACATCATGACTGTGGGGGAAATTCCGTTTGTCACACCAGAGGATGGCCTTCTGTATGTGGGGGATAACCGGAAAGAGCTGCATACATTATTCCATTTCCAGGTGGCAGATGACATGCCTACATGGGATCTGGCACGGTACAAGGAAATTCAGGAGAGCTGGTATGAAGCGTTCCGCAATGAAGGATGGAACTCCCAGTTCCTGAACAATCACGATCACACGCGACAGGTTTCAAGGTACGGCAATGATGGACAATACCGTGTGGAATCCGCCAAACAATTGGCGACCATGATTCATACCCTTCCGGGCACACCGTACATTTTCCAGGGAGAGGAGATCGGCATGACGGGTGTCCGGTTCTCTTCCATTGATGAATATCATGATATTGCCATGAAGAACAAGTATAAGGAAGAACTCGGTAAAGGCCGTGCGCCAGATGAAGTGCTTCGCAGTCTTCAGCCGCTGAGCCGGGATAATTCCCGCACACCGATGCAGTGGGACAGCAGCAATCATGCCGGGTTTACCGAAGGTCAGCCTTGGATGCAGGTGAATCCCAACTACGAAGAAATTAATGTGGAGCGGGATTTAGCCGCGCAGGACTCCATATTTGCATATTATCAGCAACTGATCGCCCTGCGTAAAACGCACGCGGTTATGGTCTATGGTGATTATCGTGACCAATCGGCAGGGGAAGAGCACGTATATGCCTATAGCCGCAGTCTGGATGGAGAGACATGGCTTGTTATTCTCAATCATTCGGACCAGGAGCAGTCCTATCGTATGCCTGCTTCATTCGCTGATCGAACTTCGAATGCCCGCTTGATCATTAGCAATCTGGATCGGTCAACCTCGGATGAGGTTAGTACTGGCACCCTTCGTTTGCTTCCTTACGAGGCGCTTATTTACGCCTTATAAACCATCGCAAGTTAACTTAGCCTGGCGGGGATTTCCCCGTCAGGTTCTTTGATTTGTCCCAACCCCACCCCAACATTGGGACACTAATTTTATATTTTATAAAGTAATCCATTGTACGGTATACGGTTATGTGCAAAACTTCCTTTACTTCTTTCTCAGTAATAACGTTTACACTAAATTCGTTAATAGAGTAATCTTTTGCTTGAGAGATCTTCTTTTGAAATTGTGTTAGGGTAGCTTTTTTACTGAAAAGTATTTCTCTTTCAAATCAATCCCTGTTTTGGGGTTAGCAACGTTTGTTTATTATCTATTTTATTACATAATATATTTATATTTTTATTTTTATCTAAGAAAAATGATTTTAGGAGATGCAGCAATGAAGACTAAGGTTGTACGTTATTATCGTTTCGGTGAGCCGAACGAAGTGCTGTGTATAGAGGAGAAGGAGTTAGTACCCCCTGGCCCCGGTGAATTAGCAGTGAGGATGTGCGCTCGGCCGATTAATCCCTCAGATGTCATTCCTGTTCGAGGAGCATATCCGCATCGGACCCTGCTGCCAGCTGTTCCTGGGTTCGAGGGAGTGGGTGTAGTGGAGGCAGTAGGGCCGGGAGTATCCAATCAAATGTTGGGTCGGCGTGTCCTGCCACTGAAAGGTGAGAACACGTGGCAAGAGGTAGTGAAGACTTTGGATCGACATGCGATTATTGTGCCTGATGATATTCCTGATCAATCGGCAAGTCAGATCTACATTAACCCGATAACAGCTTGGCTGATTTGTACAGATATGCTTCATCTTACGTACGGCGATACCTTAATTGTCAATGCGGGTGGTTCCGCGATTGGGCGAATATTTGCACAATTATCGAAGATTCTGGGATTTCGTATGATTGCGCTCACAAGAAATGATCGCCATACTGCTGAGTTATATCGCCTTGGGGCAGTATCTGTCGTGAATACGACGGAAGAGCTGCTACAGGAGAGAATTGCAGAATTAACGGAGGGGGTTGGCGCTAATGCGGCCGTCGACTGCATCGGAGGGGCAGACGGAGAGCAGCTCGTGAGTTGTTTAAGGCCGCATGGCACGGTAATAAGCGTCGGATTACTCTCGGGCATCACCCCTTTATGGCATGAGATGACCCGAGGAACGCAAGTTAACGTTAAACTCTTTTGGCTAAAGCATTGGGTAGAGCGATGTTCGCAAGAACGATGGGAACAGGTATTTAATGATGTGATTGAGTTAGTTCGGGAAGGGCGATTAACTATGGCAAACATTGGAGCAACGTTTGGGCTGGAAAATGTGAAACAGGCCATTGCAACCGCTGAATCGAGCATCGAGGGAAAGGTTCTTCTATTAAGTTAATGGGGTCAAATGTAAAAAAATGAAGCGTTGAATGTTGCTCGTATTAAATGAGGTTAGCCATTAATTACTGGTTAGCCTTTTTTTTATGAAAAAAAAGGTACACAAAAGATACATAATGAACTAAAATGAACTTATATGAACATTATCTGACTCACGAAAGGAATGGATAAATGATGCAAAACCGATATGCTGCACACCCGAATGAAGTAAAAACGTATGATACTGCCCGTCTGCGCGAGGAATTCCTGATGGAGCAGCTGTTTGCAACAGATGAATTGGTGACGGTATACTCCCATGTGGATCGTTATATTGTAGGAACGGCTGTACCTCAGAGCAAGGATATTGCACTTGAAGTGAACCTGAAAGATATCGGAACGAACTTTTTCCTGGAGCGTCGTGAAATCGGTATCATTAATGTTGGAGGCCACGGAACCGTGACAGCTGACGGTCAAGGATACGAAATTGGTGCGAAAGAGTGTCTGTACATCGGCAGAGGTGTAAAAGAAGTTGTATTTAAGAGCAACGGCAACGAACAGCCGGCCCAGTTTTATTTTGTATCCACACCTGCGCACCATACGTATCCTACGCAAAAGGCAACCCAGGAGCAGGCTCAGCCGAACCATCTCGGCAGCATCGAAAGCTCCAATGAACGGACGATCTATCGTTATATCCACCAGGGAGAAGGCGGTATCCAGAGCTGCCAGCTGGTGATGGGCATTACGGAACTCGACAAGGGCAACATGTGGAATACCATGCCTGCACATACCCACAACCGCCGTTCCGAAGTATACTTGTACTGGAACCTGCCGGAAGATGGCGTCGTATTCCACATGATGGGCGAGCCAAACGAAACACGGCATCTGGTTGTACGTGACCGTCAGGCCATCATTTCCCCAAGCTGGTCCATCCATAGTGGTGTCGGTACGAGCAGCTATACCTTCTGTTGGGCAATGGCTGGTGAAAACCAGACGTTCGAGGATATGGACGGCGTGGCGATGAAGGACCTGAAATAATAAATTACAAATATCTTTTTAAGTTGAACTCAAGAAGACATGAGAACGGAGGGGACAGAAAGGACCTGAAGAAGCGAAGCTAAAAGCTTTCTGGAAAGAAAGCTGCTTAGGAAGCATAAGCTTGCCTTTATCACCGGATTTTCCCCTTGAAGAAGGGGATCAAAAAAATCTGGGGATAAGAGCGATCGGAAGGTTTTCTGTACCCGAAGTGTTACGTGTTAAACTTGTTATTCACCCTAATAAAGATGTATAGGAAGTTGATCTGTGATGAATCCATTGAAAAGACATGAAAAAATTATGGAGGCTCTGCTGGAACGGCAGGAAGTCACCGTCAGTGATCTGAGTGAGCTGCTGCAGGTGACGGGCAAAACCGTACGGGAGGATCTCGATAAGCTGGAAGGCATGGGATTGCTCGTACGTGTCCATGGAGGGGCGATGCTGGCTCAGAACGATCAGTATGGCATCCTTACAAGTCGCGGGGCTACGGAAAAGCATCATTCGGAGAAAACGGAGATTGCCGAGCGAGCCCTTGCGTATATCCGCCCAGGAGATATTGTTGCGTTGGACGGCGGAAGCACCACACTGGAGATGGCGAAGCGCCTGGACAATCAACCCATTACTGTGGTTACCAATGATCTGTTCATCATTGCGGAGCTGACCAAAAAGGAACAGGTGCGGCTGGTTGTGCCCGGCGGAGCGAGAGTGCGCAATATGCTGGTGGGAGACGATACGGCGGCCTTCATTTCCGGACTTAACATTCATAAAGCGTTTATCTCAACGACGGCACTTCATCCGGAATTTGGACTTTCTATATATACAGGAGATCTGGTTCCACTGAAAAAAGCAATGATTTCTGCTTCTCAGCAGGTCTATGGCGTCGTGGATCATTATAAATTTGGACAATTTGCCCTTCGGACCTTTGCACACTGTTCGGAGCTGGATTGCATCATCAGCGACAGTCTCCTGGATGAGGAAACAGCAGCCCTATACAGGCAAAATGGCATCGAAGTGGATTATCAGAGCTGACCTTCAGTTCCACAGTGGTTACGTGACTGCCGAAGCTGAAGAACAGGGTTTATATACCAATTAAGCATGCGGAGGAATCATTCATGAACCCATTTGATTTAAGCGGACAAGTTGCACTTGTCACTGGTACATCGGGAGGACTGGGGCAAGGAATGGCGATTGGCCTTGCTGAAGCCGGGGCAGATGTTGTGCTGGTGTCTTACTCCAATCCATCGGAAACAGCGCGTGCCATTGAAACTCTCGGACGTAAAGCCTATGTGATTGAAGCTGATTTGAGCCGTGAGGATGAACTGACCGGGGTGTTTGAGAAGGCCTTAGCCTTTCAGGGAAGAATCGATATCCTGGTCAACAATGCGGGGATTATTCGTCGCACGCCTGCAGCTGACCACGGACAACAGGATTGGCATGATGTCATTGGTCTTAACCTGAATACGGTATTTTTCCTGAGCCAATTGGCAGGCAGACATATGATTGAACGCGGGAGCGGCAAAATCATCAACATTGCATCCATGCTGTCCTATCAGGGCGGAATTAACGTACCGGGATACACGGCCAGTAAACATGGGGTAGCCGGTTTAACGAAAGCACTCGCGAATGAGTGGGCAGGTAAAGGCGTTCAGATTAACGGGATTGCACCAGGCTATATGGAAACAGACAATACGACTCAGATTCGCGCCGATGAAAATCGTTACCGTGACATCACGGCACGGATTCCGGCTGGTCGCTGGGGAACACCTGAGGATCTGAAAGGACCGGTGGTATTCCTGGCATCGGCGGCTTCGGATTATTTGAATGGTCACGTACTGAATGTGGATGGCGGCTGGATGGCTCGTTAAACCTGCGAGCGTCTGATTGCAAAGGAGGCAGTGACATGAAACTTGGTATTCTTGCGCATACGTTTGGCAAGCAGCCTACAGCACAGCTTGCACAGACCATCGCGGATAACGGATTTAATTCGGTACAGCTGGCATTAGCCAAGGCTTTGTCGGATGTGGATTCAGCCAATGGCAAGCTGAGCCCTGGACTGGCGAATGAGATCGGCGATCAATTCGCACAGCGCGGGGTCAAGATTGCAGTACTGGGTTGCTACATTAACCCGATTGATCCTGATCCGGTGGCCCGTCGTGCAGACATGGATCGATTCAAGGAGCATCTGCGCTATGCCCGGGATTTTGGTTGCAGCATGGTGGCAACGGAGACCGGCGGCCTGGATACGTATCGCGATACTCATCCAGATGGATATGAAGAAAAGGCGTGGTCGGTACTGCGGGAGACGGTAGAGGAGCTGGCGGAAGAGGCAGAAAAGTGGGGCGTTCATGCGGCGATTGAGCCAGTGTCAACCCATACGCTGCATACGCGTGAACATATGATCCGCCTGTTTGAAGAAATTCCTTCATCCAATCTGGGCATGCTGTTCGATCCGTGTAATCTGATCAAACAGCCGCATGTGGCTGACCAGTCTGCATTCCTGCGTGAAGTGATGGAATCCCTGTATCAGCGCATCATTGTCATTCACGCCAAAGACGTGGCTTTCAATGCGCAAGGGGAGAAGTTCAATCCTGTGCCCGGCGAGGGCATTTTGGATTATCCGTTATTTTTTGAACTGTTAAAGACCTATAAACCACACATCGATATTTCATTAGAAGGGGTAACGGCGGAAGAAGCTGTTCCAGCGGCCAAGCATTTACGTGAGATATGGAGTGGGGTTCGGGTATAAACGGTAATGAGTGGGACATCAGTCCAGCAGGTGATAGTTGCAAAAAAATCCGGAAAACCTTTGCTCCTGCAAAGGTTTTTTTGGTATAGCGTTCGTAAGCTATCCATAATTAACATTTCTCATCGGAAAAATCGGAAATAATTCTTTTCAAAAGCGACATCTTGTGAGAGAATATGGAAAACATACGCCACCATGCCATGACATCTAGGGATTTGCCAAACCGTATAAGTTAAGGGAGGAAACAGATTTATGTCAAACGAACGTGAGCTTTCATTTGAAACATTGGCAATTCATGCAGGCCAGGAGATTGATCCGACCACCCATGCCCGTGCTGTACCGTTGTACCAAACAACATCCTACGGATTCCGTGATACGGAGCATGCAGCCAATCTGTTTGGATTGAAAGAGTTTGGCAACATCTATACACGTCTGATGAATCCGACCACGGATGTGTTCGAACAACGTATCGCTGCGCTTGAGGGAGGCGCTGGTGCTTTGGCTACTGCTTCCGGTCAGGCAGCGATTACGTTCTCCCTCTTAAACATCGCAGGTGCCGGAGATGAGATTGTTTCCGCAGCAAGTCTGTATGGGGGAACGTACAATCTGTTCTCAACCACACTACCGAAACTTGGCCTGGATGTAAAGTTTGTAGATTCCAGCGATCCTGAAAATTTCCGGGCGGCGATTACGGATAAGACCAAAGCATTGTACGCTGAAACGATCGGTAATCCGCAAGGCAACGTACTGGACATTGAAGCCGTGGCAGCTATCGCTCATGAACATGGCATTCCTTTGATTGTGGACAACACATTCCCAAGTCCATATCTGCTTCGTCCAATCGAGCATGGAGCTGATATTGTCGTTCATTCGGCCACCAAGTTTATTGGCGGTCACGGTACATCCATTGGTGGTGTTATTGTTGACAGCGGCAAATTCGATTGGAAAGCGAGTGGTAAGTTCCCGGGACTGACAGAACCGGATTCCAGCTACCATGGCGTGGTGTATACGGAAGCCGTTGGACCGATTGCATATATTATCAAAGCTCGTGTGCAATTGCTGCGTGACTTTGGTGCTACGATCTCACCTTTCAATTCATGGTTGCTCATTCAAGGGTTGGAGACACTGCATCTGCGTGTAGAACGTCATAGCAGCAACGCATTGGCTGTGGCACAATATCTGGAGAAGCATGAGGATGTGGAATGGGTCAGCTACGCTGGTCTGCCAAGTCACCCTTCCTATGAGCTGGCACAGAAGTATTTGCCGAAAGGCCAGGGAGCCATTCTGACCTTTGGTATCAAAGGCGGCGTGGACGCGGGTCGCAAATTAATTGAGAGTGTCAAACTGTTCTCTCACCTTGCTAACGTGGGTGACTCCAAGTCATTGATTATCCACCCGGCAAGTACGACGCACCAACAGCTGACAGAAGATGAACAGACCGCAGCAGGTGTTAATCCGGAGCTGATTCGTTTATCTGTGGGTACAGAGAATATTCAAGATATTCTTTACGATCTGGAGCAAGCCATTAAGGCAAGTCAGCAATCAAGCGTTAGTGTTTAATTCATAACGTTAATAAATTAAATTCACACGGGCCGCTTGTCCTTATGGACGAGTGGCTTTTTTTATTTTATACCGAAGGTGGGGAATACCCATTTACAAATGCAAAGCACAGGCATATAATAAAGAAAAAGTTGTATTGGGTAAAAATAATTGCATAAGTACAAAAATGATTATCATTCTCATTTGATTGCCATGCTGCTGCGGGATTCCCGCAGCAGCATGTGCCATTTTTAGGGCATTAACAATGGCTCTCATTCTCAATACGACAACATTTCAGGGAACATGGCTGCATTAAAATGCAGTCCACAACCCCATATTCAGAAAGGATAGTGATTCATATGCAAGCGGTACACCAACCCGTTCAAACGAAAGCAAAAGCAGAACAACGTTCAGCGAATACACCCGGTCCAGGCCGGGGACGCAAACCGGACTTTCGGGCCATGCTGCGCAACAAGGAAATGCAAGCTGCTCTGGGCAGTGGGCTTTTGATGCTCATCGCGTGGGCAACAGCATCGTGGTCCGACCCCTTATCTGTAGTGTTATATATTGTTGCTTATGCGATAGGTGGATGGACCAAGGCCAAAGAAGGCATAGAGACATTGGTCAAGGATCGTGACCTCGATGTGAATCTGCTTATGATTGCAGCATCGCTCGGAGCGGCAGCCATTGGCTACTGGAATGAAGGTGCCATGCTGATCTTTATTTTCGCGTTAAGTGGTGCACTGGAAAGTTATGCAACGGAGCGCAGTCACAAGGATATTTCTTCGCTGCTGGCGCTCAAACCGGAAACGGCGCTGCGGATTGAGGACGGGAACATGAATCTAGTATCCATTGAAGATTTGCAGCCTGGCGATCTGTTATTGGTCAAACCAGGCGAGTTAGTTCCGGCAGATGGCGTGGTGTTTCGTGGGAGCTCTTTTATCAATCAGGCCTCGATTACAGGAGAATCCTTACCGGTGGATAAAGCCGCTGGTGACGAAGTATTTGCAGGTACTGTGAATGGCGAAGGTGCTCTGTATGTGGAGGTAACTAAATCCGCTGAAGGATCGTTGTTTGGCAAAATCATTAAACTGGTGGAAGAGGCGCAGACGGAAGTTCCAGATTCCCAACGCTTTATTGTACGATTCGAGGGGATATACGCCCGTATTGTGGTCGCTGTAACGTTGTTGGTCATTGGGGGAATGCCGTTATTGCTTGGCTGGACATGGAATGACGCATTTTACAAAGCCATGGTCTTTCTGGTGGTGGCTTCACCTTGTGCACTGGTCTCTTCCATAATGCCGGTCATGTTATCAGCCATGTCCAGCAGTGCGCGTCGCGGTATTCTGTTCAAGGGTGGTGCTCATGTGGAGAACATGGCCCAGACCCGGGTGGTTGCTTTTGATAAAACGGGGACGTTGACGATGGGCACACCACAGGTAACAGACATTGTAACCGCAGAAGGCTATGACCGGGCACAGCTGCTAGGTGCGATAGCCGCCATTGAGAACCTTTCGATGCATCCGCTGGCTCGTGCCATTGTGGAACAAGCGACCAAAGAGGACATCGTACACCCGATTGCCGAACAGGTCCAGGCTCTGACAGGCTGGGGAATTGAGGGAAACATAGACGGTGTTCTCTGGAAAATTGGCAAAACGGACGTCATTGATTCAATGGGGTCGGAGAATGTGATATACGGAAACGACAATCAGAATGGATTAGGCGGGCAAGCGGTGAAAGACTCTTCTGTATGGAAGGATATTCGCTCCCGTCTGGAGGGAGAAGGCAAAACGGTGTCGGTTGTAACAGCGAACGGGGAATTGGCAGGACTAATTGCGTTGAGGGATACGGTTCGGCCACAAGCGACCGCCGCGGTGAAGAGGCTGGAAGCCATGGGCGTGAAAGTAGCGATGTTGACAGGCGACCGCCCTGAATCAGCAGCAGTGATCGCTCGTGCAACAGGCGTGAGCCTGGTATATGCAGGTTTGCTGCCCGAAGATAAAGTGAAACAGGTGCATTTGCTTCGTGAACAGTATGGGCAAGTGTTGATGGTTGGGGATGGCGTAAATGATGCACCTGCACTTGCGGCGGCAACGGTTGGTATGGGCATGGGTGTATCGGGTAGTGGCACGGCATTGGAAGTGGCGGATGTGGTGCTGATGAATGACAATATTGAAGAGATCGCCTGGGTGATCAGGCAGGCTCGCCGGGCACAGCGGACGGTGAAGCAGAATATGTTTTTTGCCATTACGGTTATTCTTACGCTGATTGCGGGCAATTTTCTGCAGGACGTTGCATTGCCATTGGGTGTGGTAGGCCATGAAGGCAGCACAATTCTGGTTATTCTGAACGGGTTGAGATTGCTGCGCTAATGAGAAGAGATAAGAAGAAGTTTACGTCTGGGACGTTGCTTCCTCCATTGAATGAAGCTTAATTCAGCGTTTGAACCTCAAGTCAATGGGTAATGATTCGTAGAGACGAGTCCAGATGGGCGTACTGAATGGAACCAGACTTATAGAGCGTTTATTCTATTGAAGATTAACCATATAAAATTTTAACCGTACAGACTGGCCGTATGCCGCTGTAACAATATGACGATGAGGGAGCTGTGCAATATGGGGCGTTACGTACAAGTGGAACCGAATGTGAGTATATATGTTGAAGATATTGGCGAAGGAACACCGGTTATCTTTTTGCACGGCTGGCCCGTCAATTATAAAATGTTCGAGTATCAATTAAATGTATTGCCGAATCAGGGTATTCGTGCGATTGCCATCGATTTCAGAGGTTACGGCAAATCGGATAAGCCTTCGACAGGGTATGATTATGACCGCATGGCGGACGATGTTCGTGCCGTGATTGATGACCTGCAACTGACGGACGCTGTACTTGCAGGCTTCTCCATGGGTGGAGCGATTGCCGTGCATTATATGGCCCGCCATGCGGGACATGGTGTATCCAAGCTGGCGCTATTGTCAGCAGCGGCACCGGTGTTCACACAGCGCGAAGGTTATCCGTATGGATTGCCTCCGGCGAAGCTGACCGAGCAGATTATCGAGCCGATCTTCGCAGATCGTCCGAAGCTGTTGGAGACGTTTGGAGGTATGTTTTTCGCGAAGCAGCACAGCCAGCCGTTCATGGATTGGTTCCACGCTTTGGGCATGGAAGCCTCATCTTACGGCACGATTAACAGCGCAATTGCCCTACGAGATGAGGATTTGCGCGGGGATCTGAGTTCGATTCAGGTGCCAACAGCCATTTTGCACGGGAAAAAGGATGAGATTTGTCCGTTTGAGTTCGCCGAAGAGATGCATAAAGGCATTGCCGGTTCTCAATTGATTGCTTTTGAGGAGAGCGGTCACGGGGCATTCTATGATGAACTGGAAAAATTCAATGCCGAATTGATTCGATTTATCAAATCCGGATTGTAATGGTCAACCGACCTTTACAGATCGTTCCAACGATTTCATTCAATCTTCATTTGTGAACAAAAAAAGAACCTGGAAGTTCAGCGAGCCGCTGTCCTTTCAGGTTTTTTTGCCGTCCATCGTTGTGTTTATGTGAGGGCTGTTCCTTCATTAGAAAAGTTCAGTCAGGCCAATCATCGTGATCAGTCCGAGCAAAAAGGAAACCGTTGCTGCCCGCGCATTGCCATCGCCATGGCTTTCGGGAATCAGTTCCTTGTACACGATGAACATCATTGCACCCGCTGCAAAGGCAAGACCATAAGGGACCAGACCGGATACCAGACTACTGAGTGTGTAACCAATCATGGCTGTAACAATCTCCACTGCACCCGTCAGCGTGGCGATGCCGAGCGCCTTGAAGCGACTGATGTTCTGATTGACAAGGAAAAGGGCAACCAGGAATCCTTCCGGTGCATTCTGCAATCCAATGGAAAAGGCTATCAGATTGCCAAGTCCTGCGTCACTGCTCGCGTAGCTGACACCTACTGATAGCCCTTCGGGCAGGTTATGCATGGTGATGGCTGCAATGATCATGAAGGCTTTGGCTTCAATTTTGAAAGGCATCTTCTCGGGATTTTCAAGATCCACATGTGGAATCTTCATCTCAAGCACAAGCAGGACCATGCTGCCGAGCATAATACCGAGGGCTAGTACGAACAGATTGGATTGCCCGAGCGCTTCCGGAATGAGATTGTACACCGAGGCAGAGGTCATAATGCCTGCTGCGTAAGCAAGCAAAATATCACGCAGACGGTGGGTTACTTTGCGCATAAATAGAATAGGTATGGCCCCAAGGCCGGTAGACATGGCTGAGATAAAGCTGCCAATGAGTGCATCGTTCATGCTTCCATTTTCCCTCCTGATGAAGACTTCTTCATAATCGCTGCCGAGCATTGACACCGTACATAAAAGCGCTCATAATGAACAACAGATTAGAATGATTATAAATTAGAATTCCGTTTCTGCATAGGTTAATTGTCATAATAGGCAGGTCAAGTGGACATGATCTAGGCTTTTGTTCTAGTGTATGCAAAAGCAATTGCTTTTGATGCCGGAGAGCCTGACCTTTTTGCAGAACCCGGGGGAGGAACTATACATGTATAAATCAATTATTATTGGAACAGGCCCTGCAGGGCTGACAGCAGCAATCTATCTGGCACGTGCCAACTTGAATCCACTCGTTATTGAAGGACCGCAACCTGGTGGCCAACTGACAACAACAACCGAAGTGGAGAACTTCCCAGGTTTCCCTGACGGCATCATGGGTCCTGAACTGATGGACAATATGCGCAAACAAGCAGAACGCTTCGGTGCAGAATTCCGTACAGGCTGGGTAAACAACATCGATATGAGCGAGCGTCCATTCAAGGTTCAGGTTGAAGGCATGGGTGAGCTTGTATCGGAAACCTTGATCCTGTCTACAGGTGCTTCTGCTAAATACCTCGGTATTCCTGGCGAAGAAACGAATGTGGGCCGTGGTGTCAGCACTTGTGCGACATGTGACGGATTCTTCTTCCGCAACAAAGAAATCATCGTTATTGGCGGTGGCGACTCCGCGCTGGAGGAAGCGAGCTTCCTGTCCCGTTTCGGTTCCAAAGTAACCCTGGTACACCGTCGTGAAGAATTGCGTGGTTCCAAAATCATGCAGGATCGTGCACGCAGCAACGAGAAAGTGGAGATGGCATTGAACCGTACCCCTCTTGAAGTGCTGGCTGGCGACAACGGCGTAACTGGATTGAAAGTACTGAACAACGAAACAGGTGTAGAAGAAATCATTCCGGCTAGTGGTGTATTCGTAGCGATTGGTCACACACCAAACACTGGATTCCTGGGCGGACAGATCACAACCGATGAGCACGGTTATATTCTGACTACACCGGGAACATCCGAGACGAATATCCCAGGCGTATTTGCTTGTGGTGACGTACAGGATACCCGTTACAAACAAGCGATTACAGCAGCAGGTAGTGGATGTATGGCTGCGATGGATACAGAGAAATATATTGAAAGCTTGGAGCACAGCGCAGTAGTCCTGTAAGGGAAGAACTGTATATATCAATAGATTAGTCTATAAAAAAATATGAGGTGAATAAACATGGAGAACGTAATTGTATACACATCAACCAACTGCCCAAACTGCAAATCGGTAAAAAGCTTCTTGGCTGACAAAGGCATCTCTTATGAAGAGCGCAATATCGAGACAAGCGACGAGTTCGCTCAACAAGTATGGGATATGGGCGTACGTGCCGTGCCTCTGACTGTTATTGGTGAACACCGCATTCTGGGTATGAACAAAACCCAATTTGCCAAAGCGCTGGACGCTTAATTTACCCTCATAGGGTAAGTTCAAGTCACATGGAGCTATTCCGGTTCGCGCGAGCCGTTTGAATATATATTGGGGGAGCCTTGGTCCAGATCTGGACTAAGGCTTCTTTTATTTGAATTAGGTAGTTCATCACACTGAATGGTCTAGTGAAATTCAACCCGTCTGTATGATGAAAAATCCCCTTCCATTAGCTACAACAGAGTGCATGTTTCATGAACTTCTGTTTGTGGCTGTGAAAGGGGATTTGACGTTAAAACCATACCTATTTTATCTAAAAAAAGATACTCATAATGGTCTGAAATACAACATACACCAGTACGCCTGACAGCATGTACATGAAACCAGCCTTCTTTTTGCTCTGAAACAATCGAAGTATGCCAAGGCTGAACAGCGGCGCAAGCACGATCAGGAACAGGAGTACGGTGACAAACATTTGCGCCGAGATATCTGAAGTATCCACGTAGGTCACGAATTTTCACTCCGTTTCGTTATCGGAATTAACACAGCGACATTCATGCCGCGATGACAAAAATCACATAACCCTATTATACCTCTGGATTTCTTTAACAAAAAGGGAGGAAATGGGGCAAAATGATGTCAATTTTCATCGATTATTAGACGGAAACTCTTATTTTGCCTAAAAATTGGGAAATGGCTGAGTAAGCGGCACCAACACGTGTGGACCGACTACCCAAGGCTGCCCATTCAATCTGCAAACTGCGGCGATGATAGGGCAACGTACGCTCCTCCACCACTTGTTTGAGCGCCGTTTCAATCCATGGTCTTGCTTCAGAAAGAGGACCACCGATAATGATACGCTCCGGGTTGAAGCTGTTGACAATATTGGTAATGCCCACGCCTAGTTTACGACCGATTTCTTGGTACAGCTTCAATACATCTTCATGGCCTTGCTGTGCATAATCAATTAATTCCCGTGTAGTATGTGCTGGCAAAATCAACTGATGATCGGGGTGCTCATAAGCTTTCTCCGAAGCATATAACTCCCAGCAGCCACGATTGCCACAGGAGCAAGGTCTGCCCTCTGCTTCAATGGACATATGGCCTGTTTCTCCCGCATATCCCCAGGCTCCTTTGTACAGCTCGCCATCCACCATAATGCCTGAACCAATCCCGATGCCTGCGCTGATATAAATCAGATGACGTACTCCGATGCCTGCACCAAAATTTAATTCTCCATGCGCACCTGCATTGGCTTCATTATCGATTGTCACTGGCAGTTCGAATGCTTCTTCCAGCATGGCCCGCAGGGGGACCTTCTCCCACCCCAGGTTGGGTGCAAACAGCACCGTTCCATCTTCGTCCACCATACCCGGCACTCCAATACCCATGCCGATCACGCCATGAGGGGAGGGAGGGGCCGCATGTATCAGATGTTCTGCGGCAAGCTTCAACTGTTCAAATACAGAGGACACATCATGATGTTCCAGCTTAACGGCGTACTCTGTGATAATATGACCTTCCAGATCAGTAAGCACACCCTTTAAGTGGGTCACGCTGAGCTCCAAACCTACGGCATATCCCGCTGTACCACGAAATAGCAGCATCAAAGGTTTGCGTCCACCGCTGGATTCCCCAGGCCCAATCTCCTGCAAGAGTTCATCATTGATCAGATCGGCAACCAGATTGGATACCGTGGCTTTATTCAGTCCTGTAATTTCGGATACCCGAGCACGGGAGAGGGGGGCATGACGACGAATCGTATCCAGGACGATCGACTTGTTTATTTTTTTGACCAGCATCTGGTCTCCGGTAATTTTCATATCCATAAGGCACTCCTATTCTTCTATAAAAGGGTTCAGACCCGTTATCCGTAAACAAGCTATTCGACTATTATAGCGTAAACAAACGCGCAAAAAACATTTTTATTTTTACTTTGTTTAACCAATAGACAAAGTATAACCGATGTGATAGGATAACGTTGTAAACGATTACTTTTAAAACTATTGAGGAGGCATTCTACATGGCCTATTTTGAATCCGTTAATAAAATTGCATTTGAAGGTAAAGATTCCACGAATCCATTTGCTTTTAAACATTATAATCCGGAAGAAGTTGTCGCTGGGAAATCAATGGAAGAGCACTTCCGTTTCGGCATGGCTTACTGGCATACATTAACAGCGGGCGGTAGTGACCCGTTTGGTGCGGAAACTGCTGTTCGTTCTTGGGATAAATACTCCGGTCTGGACCTCGCGAAAGTACGCGTGGAAGCGGCATTTGAATTTTTGGAAAAAATGAATCTCCCGTTCTTCTGTTTCCACGATGTAGACATCGCACCAGAAGGCAACAGCCTGCGTGAGTTCTACAGCAACATCGATACAATCGTAGACCTGATTGAAGGTCACATGAAATCCAGCGGCAAAAAACTGCTCTGGAACACAGCGAACATGTTCTCCAACCCGCGCTTTATGTTTGGTGCAGCTTCCACTTGCAACGCAGACGTGTACGCTCATGCTGCAGCGCAAATCAAGAAAGGTCTGGAAGTGGGTAAACGTCTGGGCGCAGAAAACTATGTGTTCTGGGGCGGTCGTGAAGGTTATGACACTTTGCTCAACACAGACATGCAGCTGGAGCAAGACAACATTGCCCGCATGTTCCACATGGCAGTAGACTACGCGAAAGAAATTGGCTTTGATGCGCAATTCCTGATCGAGCCTAAACCGAAAGAGCCAACCAAACACCAATATGACTATGATGCAGCAACTTCCATTGCATTCCTGCAAAAATACGGTTTGGACAAACATTTCAAACTGAACCTGGAAGCTAACCATGCTACACTGGCTGGTCACACCTTCGATCACGAGATCCGCGTTGCCCGCACAAACGGCATGCTTGGTTCCCTCGATGCCAACCAAGGCGACATGCTGATCGGTTGGGATACGGATGAATTCCCGGTGGATATGTACGATGCTACATTGACGATGTATGAAGTATTGAAAAACGGCGGTATCGGCCGTGGTGGTGTGAACTTCGACGCCAAAGTACGTCGTGGTTCCTTCGAAGCAGACGATCTGTTCCTGGCACACATCGCAGGTATGGACACGTATGCTAAAGGTCTGAAAGTGGCAGCGAAATTGATTGAAGATCGCGTATTCGATGACTTCATCGAAAAACGTTACAGCAGCTTCAGCGAAGGTATCGGTGCAGATGTGGTTGCGGGTAAAGCAACACTGGCTTCCCTTGCAGAGTACGCGCTGAACAACGAAAGCCCACGCAAAAACCAATCCGGACGTCAGGAATTGCTGAGAGCGAAACTCAACCAATACATCCTGGCTGACTAATAGAAGTCAAGCAAAATGCAGGATGAAGGGATATCAGCCTACCTGAGAAGAATACTCGGGTGTGGCTGAAACAGATCTTCGCCTGCACTGTGCGGGACCAGCTTGTACCACGGAACGCCTGAACAAGCATGACATTCGGACCGTCCCCGACTTTCCCATGGGAAGACGGGGACGGTTTTTTGATTAAACAAACTAAACGGTTTTTAAATTTTTGATATAAATGAATTATTTGCATGCAGAACGAAGTGAGCAGAAAGGACCCGAGGAAGCGAAGCGGTCGCATTTATCCCCGGATTTCAACCTTGCTAAAGGGGATAAAGGAAATCCGGGGGTAACGGCGATCCGAGGGTTTTCTGATCACGGAGTGACTTCATGCTAAACAAGCTTCATTTATACAACCATGAAAGAAACGAGGGATATCCATGAGTTACGTAATTGGTGTCGATCTCGGAACAAGCGCAGTTAAAACTGTGCTGGTTAACCGTGATGGGAAAGTAGCGTTTGAAGCATCCGAGGCTTATCCGTTGTACCAGCCCAAGGCTGGATACAGTGAACAAAATCCCGAGGATTGGGTAGAGCAGACGATTGTTTCGCTACGCAAATTGCTGGAAGTGTCCGGTGTACAGCCTTCGGAAATCGAAGGACTGAGCTTCTCCGGGCAGATGCATGGATTGGTGCTGGTGGACGCCGAGGGCAAACCGCTGCGTAATGCCATTCTGTGGAACGATACGCGGACAACCGCTCAGTGCCGTCGCATCGAGAAAGTACTGGATGGCAAACTGCTGAGCATCGCTCGTAACCGTGCGCTGGAAGGATTCACCTTGCCGAAAATCCTTTGGGTACAGGAGAACGAGCCGGAATTGCTGCAACAAGCGGCCCTGTTTCTGTTGCCGAAGGACTATGTGCGATATCGCCTGACAGGTGATTATGCCATGGATTATTCGGATGCAGCGGGCACATTGCTGCTGGACGTTGCAGGCAAGCAGTGGAGCACAGAGATCTCGGAAGCTTTTGAACTGCCGGTATCCTTGTGCCCACGTCTTGTAGAGTCATTTGAGGAAGTGGGCACATTGCTGCCTGAGATTGCGGATCAAACAGGACTTGCAGCGGCAACCAAAGTATTTGCAGGTGGTGCGGACAATGCATGCGGAGCCATTGGCGCAGGCATTCTGAGTGAAGGACAGACGATGTGCAGCATCGGAACGTCCGGGGTTGTGCTTTCCTATGAAGAGCGCAAGGATCTCGATTTCGAAGGCAAAGTGCACTTTTTTAACCACGGCGAGAAAGATGCCTTCTATATTATGGGGGTAACCCTTGCGGCTGGGTACAGCCTGTCCTGGTTCAAAGATACATTTGCTGTTGACAAATCATTCGATGTACTCTTGCAGGGCATTGATGCGATTCCTGCTGGAAGCAACGGATTGCTGTTCACGCCTTATATCGTTGGTGAGCGCACGCCGCATCCAGATGCAAACATTCGCGGCAGCTTTATCGGCATGGATGCCGGACATAAGTTGGAGCATTTTGGACGTGCTGTGATGGAGGGCATTACGTTCTCGCTGCGTGAGTCCATCGATATTTTGCGTAATGCTGGCAAAACGGTCAATGAAGTGATCTCCATTGGTGGAGGCGCCAAAAATGAAGCATGGCTGCAAATGCAGGCCGATGTTTTCAATGCAACTATTGTGAAATTGGAAAGTGAACAGGGACCAGCAATGGGCGCGGCGATGCTGGCAGCTTATGGCTGTGGCTGGTTCCCATCCTTGCAGGAATGTGCGGCGGCGTTCATTCGTCCAGCCAAATCCTATGCCCCAAATCCGGAAACGGTTGCCGTATATGATGGACTGTTTGCATTGTATCAGGATGTATATGGGCAAACACGCAGCCTGAATGATCGACTGGCAGCATATCGTTGATTATTCAGACTTTTTCCAGATCGACATCTCACCAGATCGACATCTCAATAGATCATTAAATATTAAACCAATGAAATAGTTTATTAGGGAGGCACCTGCCGAAGCGGGTGCCTTTTTTGTTGTTGCTCGTGAAGAGGCACATATCATATGCTCAAGTTTCTTAAACGTCATGAAAGGTCTCCATGCCAGACATAACCCTCTTCCAGACGTGCATAGATTAGATATTGAGCTTAACAGGGGTTCAGCCAAATTAAACAGCCATATCACATCAGTTATAACGCGTGACAGACTCAGCCTGGAGGTGGGGATTTGGAAGATTGTGAAGGAACCACGAGGCCGCATGTCACCTTGTCCATGATTGTCCGCAATGAGGAACACAGGTATCTCAGACAGGCGTTGGAGACTCACCGGCCGTGGATTGATCGTGCGGTGATTATTGACGACGGCAGTACGGATAATACCGTTGCTTTATGCCAGGAAATGCTGGAGGGTATTCCCCTTACGTTGATTGTGAACCCGGCCTCCCTGTTTGCAGATGAGGTGAGTTTACGCAAGCAGCAGTGGGAGACCACGGTGGCTACCGGACCGGAATGGATTTTGAACCTGGACGCGGATGAAATTCTGACGACCGATTTTGGCATTGTTCGGAATCAACTGTTGGGTGGGACCGAGGACGCCATTTATTTCAGGTTGTTTGATATGTGGAGCGAGACGCATTACCGGGATGACGAATATTGGCAGGCTCATGCGTATTATCGGCCATTTCTGGTGCGATACCGCCCGGAATGGAGCTATGAATGGAAGGAAACCCCGCAGCACTGCGGCCGTTTTCCACTAACTATTCAGCATTTTGCCTATGGATGCCACTCCCCTCGGGTGAAGCATTATGGCTGGGCACGTGCAGAGGACCGAATTCGTAAATACGAGCGTTACCAGGCATTGGACCCGGATGCGAGGTATGGCTGGAAGGAACAGTACGAATCTATTTTGGATACAGAGCCAAGACTCCTGCAATGGTCGGAATAAGGGAAGGAGGACAATCCATTTGAAGAAGGAAAAAGAAAAAGGTAAAGAAGAGCCAAAGGAAAAGATTCTTATCGCAAGTCCTGTTCGGCAGACGGCTGCGGTACTCCGTGAATTTCTTCAGTCCCTGGAATCGCTTGAGCGAAAGACGGTAACGACAGACTATCTGTTTGTGAACGACAATGAAGAGGAAGCAGCATCCAATATGCTCCGTGAGTTTGTACTCCAGCATGAAGGGAGCCTTATCGATGCAGATGTGAAGGAAACGGATGCCAATCAGGGGAAAGGAATATACAACAAGGACGAGGGTGGGCATTATTGGCGGGACGAACAGATCTGGCGGGTAGCAGGTTTGAAAAATCGTATATTGGCCTATGCCCGTGATCAGCAGTACGATGCTGTATTTCTGATTGATTCCGATCTCGTCCTGCACCCTCGGACATTGGAACAACTCGTATCCAGCGGGAAGGAAATTGTCTCCAATATCTTTTGGACACGATGGCAGCCGGGCACAAGGGAAATGCCGCAAGTCTGGTTGCAGGATGAGTACGCGCTATTCCGCAAGAGAGGTAAACCTGTTACAGGGGCGGAAGTGGAGGACGAGAGTACACAAACGGATACGTTTCTGAGGCAATTGCGTACACCGGGTTGTTATGAAGTGGGAGGACTTGGCGCGTGCACCCTTATTCGCAGGAACGTTCTGGCGGCCGGGGTTTCCTATGACCAGATTCCCAATGTATCTTTCTGGGGGGAAGATCGCCATTTTTGCATTCGTGCTCAGGCACTGGGCTTCCGTTTATACGTGGACACCCATTTTCCGGCCTATCACATCTATCGACTATCGGAATTGCCTGGAGTAGCTGCTTTTAATCGCAGAGCTATACGCGGAGAGGAATCGATCAGTATTTCGCTGTGTATGATTGTCAAAAATGAAGAGGCTTCCCTCGCCAGATGTTTGGACTCGGTTAACGGAATCGCTGACGAGATTGTGATCGTGGATACAGGTTCCACGGACCAGACACGCCAGACTGCAGCTCGTTATACGGAACGCATCATCGATTTTGAATGGGTGGATGATTTTGCGGCAGCAAGGAACTTTGCCTTTGAACAGGCAACAAGTGAATATATATTATGGCTGGATGCAGATGATGTGTTTGAACCGGACGACAGGTTGAAGCTTATTGAACTGAAGCGTTCCCTGGACCCTGCTGTGGACAGTGTCACAATGGATTATCATCTGTCCTTTACGGCGGAGGGTAAGGTGGCATACCGTCTGCGGCGGAACCGACTGGTGCGCCGGGATCGGAATTATCGCTGGATTGGTGCAGTACATGAATATCTGGAAGTGGCCGGTCATCTGCTGCATAGTGATGTGGCTGTCACGCATAAGAAGGATAAGGAATACACGGATCGCAATCTAAAGATTTATCGCAAACGCGAACAGGCAGGGGAGGAATTCTCCCCGCGTGACTTATATTATTTTGGCAATGAACTGAAAGACCACGGGCATTTTGAGGATGCAGTGAACTACTACGGGAAATTCCTGGACACCGGGCTGGGATGGGTGGAGGATCAGATTGCAGCATGCCAGAAGATAGCGGATTGCGAGGCAGCACTTGAACATTCAGAAAAGGAAGTCTCGGCATTGCTGAGGTCCTTTGCCTTTGATTTGCCGAGGGCAGAGATTTGCTGCCGATTGGGTGGATATTTTGCAGACCGTACGGATTATCGCAAAGCATTATACTGGTATGAACAGGCTACCCGCGCCATACGCCCGACGGATCCGATGGTCGTATTGAACGAAGCTGCTTGGACATGGATGCCGCATCTACAATTGTGTGTATGTTATGACCGGATGGGCAATCGGGCAAAAGCCAAAGAGCATAATGATATTGCTTTGATGTATCATCCGACACATCCCAGCATGTTGTACAATGATAAGTATTTTAAGGATCTGGAGAAGGATAGTGTGCTGGAAAAGGCTTAGAGTTTATATGTAAATTCAAGGTTAGTTGAAAATGATCTAATGGATATGTAGAACATAGAACCTCTCTAACGGAATGGATGGTGTGGTTTACACCCTGTTCCTTGGAGAGGTTTTTTCGTTTTCTTTTCACTGTAAAAACCGGAGACTTTGATGCACTCTCTCTCACAAGAAATTGGATCAAATGATTTCATCCAGGGGACGATATGCTTTACAATAGTGACTAACGGAAAAGCGGTGATAACGAATACTTGTCTTCGGCTGCCGAATCTATGAAACAAGGGGAAGTTGGCATGAATCTGACGGAAGTATTATTAGAATCGAGACTGGTAGCCATTGTTCGTGGTATTAGCAGGGAATCTGCTCAGGCAGCAGGGCAGGGGATGACAGATGGGGGAATCCGTCTGATGGAAGTGACGCTAAACACAGCGGGTGCACACGATATTATTGCAGATTGGCGCGAATGACATGAGGGTAAGGCTTATATTGGAGCAGGTACGGTACTGAATGTGCAGATGGCAAAAGAAGCCGTTGCAGCGGGTGCCCAATTTCTCGTGTCTCCGAATGTCGATCTTTCTGTTATTGAATATGCTGTAGAACATGGAGTGGAGATCTGGCCCGGGGCGATGACGCCAACGGAGATTGTGGCTGCATATGAAGCAGGAGCCAAAGTGGTGAAGCTGTTCCCAATGGCCAGTCTAGGCATTCCATATCTACGTGAAATCAAGGCTCCACTGAATCATATTCCGCTGCTTGCAACAGGAGGAGCCACTCTGGATAACATTACAGATTATTATGCTGCGGGTGCAGCAGCAGTGGGCCTTGGAAGTGCACTTCTGCCACGAGAAGCACTTGCAGCAGGGAATGATGAGCAGATTGCTGCTTGCACACGTGCATTTGTGGACATAGCGAAAATCGAAGATTGAAACAGAAAACCAACCGAACGGAAGTGGACCAGACTCATCGGGATATATGTAAGGAGAGATTCTGTATCCATAGATAATATAAGAAGTGATGTGGATTAACGTCCTGTTGATCTTGATGCCGTATGATGGAGTTAGCCAGAAAACGGAGAGGAGTGACACCAGTGAAAGCTAAAACGATGATTGGCGGGATGATTGCTGTTGCCGCGGTAACTGCGGGTGGTTTATGGAAGGCAGCCGTAAATAGCCAGACCCCCAAAAAGATTCCGATTACGCTCACACCGCCCATGCCATTTGAGGATATAACCTTCGAGAGCGGAGGCAGGAGAGTTCATGGCTGGTTCATTCCGGCCGGAGCTCATGTCCCGAAGCCTTGGCCGTTGGTTATTATTGCACATGGTTGGGGCTCCAACCGATCACGTGTCCTCCGTTATGCACGTCCCATTTGGGAAGCAGGTTATGCTCTCTTTATGTACGATGTTCGAAGCCATGGAGCCAGCGATCCGGTTAAAGCGGCTTCAGCTTACCTGTTCCGCGACGATCTGCTGTCAGCCTTGCGATATACATCGTCACGGCCGGAAATTGATTCTGCGGCGATCGGTGTGCTTGGACACTCCTTGGGCGGTTTAGGGACGATCCTTGCTGTGACGGAGGGCATTCCTGTATCCGCGGTGATTACAGACTCCATGCCATCCCAATTCGAGGTTATCGTCAGTGCGGAGCTGAGACGGCGTCGTCTGCCTTTATTTCCGCTGGCCCAGCTGATTCCGCGAATCTGGTTCTGGCGGCTTGGTGAATCTCTGAAAACGTATCGCCAGCGCGATCCCGTGATGCTGCTGAATGAACGGCGCAAGGGAATGCAGCTGCCGATGCTTATGGTACATTCCAAAGGGGATAACTTTATTCCACCAAGCGAACTTGAATATTTTATGTCCAAAGCGGATCCGCCTGTGGAGCATCTATGGGTCAATAGCGGAGGGCATAGCTGCTCAGAAGAAGATCCTGCGTTCTGGAATACGGTGATTCCGTTTTTGAAAAATCATGTACAGGTGCAGGCTCAGTCCAACGAATCTGTTCTACCGAATGTCAATATAGAGAAAATTCAGCCTATTTAATACTCCGGCTGATCGTTGAAACGCCAACCTGGTTGGCGTTTTTTGCTTTTTCTATACAATATGCAGAAATTCACATTTGTAAAATTGTTGGGAAAATGACGATTAAAAAGGAAGCTTATGGTATCATAGAATAGACTGGCAATATTCATGCGAGGTTATTTTGCATGCATCCTTGTATGAAATTGAAGGGAGAGGTCCAGATTTGAGTTTTGATTGGAATTTTAATGGACGATTCAAAATGTTCACAGCCAAAGCGGCTACAGCAGCCATGGCAACATTGCTTCTGGCATCACAGACACCAGGGTTTGCAGGCAGCGCGTCGGCAGCGACAGCGGAACGGGTAACAGAATCCGCTGCGGGGGAAACGGAACAACAACTTGGAGTAACAGACAACGAGGTGCCTGAAGGAGCCAAAATCTCCTCCAAGCAAGCCAGCGAGAATATACTGAAATTATTTCCATTGCTAAAAAAGGCGACGATCTCATCCGCACGATTTGATTCACCGAACTCTTTTCCACCACCGGATTATAAGGCGTGGGATATCGGATTTGAACTGCGTGAAGGAAACCGTTCCACTGGATTCAGCGCATCGGTACATGCGGTTACAGGGGAAGTGCTGAGTGTACATTTGCCTTCTGAGTTGCTGGAAAAGCAGGTTTCGAATTCGGAGACGAAATTAACGAAAACCGAAGCGAGAAAGCAGGCAGATGAGTTCTTGTACAAGGCGATTCCGAATTTGAAGGAAAGTGGTTTTGTTGCCGTTGATGATCGGTATGTAAACAATGCGCAGCAATCCCTGTTTGGCCGAACAGAATATACTTACAGCTACCAAATGAAGCATGAAGGCTTGGTCTCCGAGGCGGAAACAGCCTACATAAGTGTGGATCAAAGCGGTTTAGTGACGGGATATTCAAGAACTACCATTGGAGCTGAATATCCAACATCTGAGGCGGCAATTTCAGCGCAGCAGGCACAGCAGAAGTTCGAGGAACAGTTCGATATTCAGCTGGCCTATATTAGCGAAGATCGTTATTCTTCTCGTAAAGGCCCGAAGTACTACTTGGGGTATACGCCGAAGAATTCAAGTGTTACGCCACTTGATGCGAATACACTGGATCGAATCAACAGCATGACAGGTGAAGCCATTGTCCAGGAAGATTCCCAAGAGGACAAACCGCTGAAAGGCAGTGTAGCTGCTTTTACACCGAATACTGGATCGAAATTGAATGCGCAGCAGGCAGAGAAGCTGGTCAAAAAGAGTTTTACTATACCGGAAGGTTATCAATTGGATTATAGCCAGTTAACCAAAGGGAGTTTTGCAAGTCCAAACAATCAGGTCTGGAGCCTGAGCTGGAGCAATCGCAATGCAAGTGTATCTTACATGTTTATGAGAGACATTTCGGCTCAGGTTGATGCAGCAACCGGACAGATCTACAGTGTGAACATTTATCAGCGCATGATGCCGGGCATGGAGCAGGAAAAGTCGGAGACGGAAGTAAAAGGCAAGACCGTAACCAAAGCTCAAGCCGAGAAGCTGGCTGTCAATACAATCATCTCACTTGTGCCGGATGCAAGTAAGCAATTCCGACTTTCAACGGTGCTTGAATTGGACGATGCACGAACATTTATATTCCAGCGATATTTAAACGGAATTGTGGTTAAGGATGATACGGTTCAGGTACAAATTTCGAATGATGGAACGATCAACGAATTTTATTCGATGGTTGCTGCATCGCCAGAGCAACTGCCGACGGATATCAAACCAGCCATCAGCTATGAGAAAGCCAGAGCTACCTACCTTGAAGAATTCAAATTGGTACTGGCCTACTCGCGTTATGGAGGTTTCGGCATGGGGAACGGTGAAGCCGTTCCTGCGGGTGTCAAGCTAGCCTATATGCCTACTCGTACGGACAGTCCGTTGACTGGCATGACCTATGAAGTGCTTGATGCCAACACGGGAGAATGGAAGTCGATGTACGGAAGTATGACTGGAGCAGTTCAAGTTACAAGCAGCGATATTACGGGGCACGCGGCTGAATCACCTCTGCAGAACATGGTGCAACATGGTGTACTTCTTGCAGATGAACAGGGACGAGTATTCCCGGATCGGGTCATCACCAAGGGAGACTGGTTTACCTATTTGGCAAGAGCAGTTAATCCGAATATGGATGTGTATTATAGCGGTGATGGGGATGGCAATCTATATGCTGACATCACTCCGGAGAGCCCTTATTACCAAGCTGTGCGGACATTGATCGATCAGCGATGGTTAGCGGGTGCCGACCCTGAAACGAAGCTAAATCCTGAAGAAGAGATGACTCGTGAAGAGTTAGCAGTATTGCTCGTGCGCATTTTGCGCTATGAGAAATTAGCTGGATTCTACACATTGCCATCGGACCTTCCCAACCTGGCAGATGCCAGTGCAGTCAACAACAAAGGCGCTGTCTCCCTTAGCATCAAGCTGGGATTACTGCCTTCAATTGAAGGTCGCTTCATGCCTGCACGTAAAGTGACGGTTGCGGAAGCGGCTCAGGTATTGGAGCGTCTGGCCAAGCTTCAGGGCAAGACGGATACCTTTATGAGCGGCAATCGCTTATATTGAGCAGAGTTTGTTTTGTTGCATAAATACCCGGAGGCGTCATATGATGAGAATAACGGGTAGGTTAGGTTTATTTTCTGAAGACAGAGGGACCTTCTGCGGAGGGTCTCTTTTGATGCTTTTCGACAAAACTAGAAGCCTGCCGTCAATCCCTTTTGTGATACAATGAGGCATGAGAACTTTGCAAAGAGAGGTGGTATCCTTTCATGGGCAAGCACGGAAAACGAGTGATAACCCTGCTATTGGCTGGCTGTCTCGTCGCTGTGGCACTGCCACATGCGGTCGATCTGGATCAGCTATACGCGGCGTCGGGAACATCGGACATATCCACGAATACGGATCTGCGTGAGACGTTGCTTACCGCGATGTCCCAGCGAACGGAGGAACTTGTTTTTACATACAAAGGCAATGTGAAAGGCCTCAAGAAACAGTTGCAGAGCTCCATTGACGAAGCAATGACCAGTGATCCCTATATTCAATATACCGTTAAAAGTTACGCATTTAACTATAAAGGCTCCAATGTATCCGCAGAGGTACATGTGAAGCTGGCATATCGGGAAACCAAAGAACAGACCGATTTTGTGAACCGCAAGGTGACCAATGTGCTGAAAGAAATTATTGTGCCGGGTATGACGAATCATGAGAAGGTCAAAGCCATTCATGACTGGATTGTGCTTAACCTTTCCTACGATACATCCTTGCAGAAATATACTGCATACGATGGACTTGTTACCGGCAGCACCGTATGCCAAGGGTATTCTTTGCTGGCTTATCGCATGCTGGAGCAGGTGGGTATAGATAACCGGATTGTGGAAGGAACGGCTGGTGATCAATTACATGCCTGGAATCTCGTCAAGCTGGACGGCAAGTGGTACCATATGGACACGACATGGGATGATCCTACTCCTGATCGCAAAGGGAAGGTAAGTCACAGTTATTATTTGCTCAGTGATAATGAGATGGCACGTGACCATGTCTGGACAGCTAAAGGCAAGTATCCTGCTGCATCTGCCCCCTATCGTGAAGCTTTGCAAACGTTGGTGAAGGCAGGAGGCAGCAAAGCAACCGCGTATCAGAAGCTGTATCATGCGCTGGAATATTCGCTATACGACGAAAGCGATGCGATTAGTGGTCATTCCGCGCTGAAAACAAAAGTTCAGAGTGTGCTTAAGGATGGCGGAACCTCGCTGACTTTCAGATACAAGGGTACTGAAACAGGACTAGTAGAGGATTTGCAGGATTTGTATCAGCTTGGCATGAAGTCGATATCGTATTACGTGTCCAACATGCAGGATACCGTCGATCTGCGTGTGAAGATTACCTGGACCATGTGACAGCAGCTGGAATGATGAATTTATATGTGTTTTAAGACAGGGGCGCTTCGTTGAGAAGCGTTCTTTTTTGTGTTAGAAGAACGTCGATTAGGGCGTTGTCTATTTTTTGTATATGTCTCTTTGTTATTCTTTTTGTTGGTGTATGCCAACATTATGCAAGAGGAGGAATTGCAAAAAATGAACAAAAAAGTGAGCATGGTGATCATAGCTTTGTTGCTGATCACGCAAATGATGCAAGGATGGATGTTTACACCAACCATGCATGCTCAGGATGATATGACAGCAATTGTAACTATGGATACAGCATCAGAAGAAGGTTCTGTTGAGCCTGTCGCGGGGAATGGTGATAATGGAGTGTCAATGGATTCTCCCGAGTCTAATGAATCTGCGGAAGTCATAAAGGAAAATTTAATTACAAGTGTTCAAATGTATAATCAAATACCGGAGTACGATGGAAATGGAAATATGAATATAAAAGGGGAGCGTATCGAAGATATACGACCTAGCGTTAAGGATGAGGTGGCTGTGGTCTTCACATGGGGGCTTCCAAACGATGCCCATGCTTATAGTGATGGTTCCACTTTTACTTTTCGTTTACCAGACAAATTCAAAATTGGATCGCAACTAAAAGGGAATTTGGATGGTGGAGTTGGGGAATATGTCGTCAATCCGGATGGAGAGATCACGTTTACGTTTAATGACCGTATCGTAGGTGAGAAGCTGGAGGGGAATTTCTACGTTTGGATCAAGTTCGATGAGAGCAAGATGGATGGCGGCTTGAAACAGCCAATAGACTTTAGTTCCGTTGGACAAGGCATCATTAATGTGCATTTTCAGAATACAGCTATAGATAAACTCACGAAATCGGGGATCGCAAATAAGAACAATTTCAACTCGGATGAGATTGAATGGACTGTCGATTTCAACCAGGGAGAGAAGGGCATTAACAATGCCGTTCTGAATGATACGCTCGCGGCAGGTCCACTTAAGGGGAATATTGAGATTCGTGAATTGCATATTCAACTAGACGGATCTGTCAAAGAAGGAAGTACAGTTAGAACAGAAACTCAGTTTCCGATCGCTTTGGGGAATATCGATAAGGCATACCGCGTGAAGTATACAACGAGTATCAAAGCACCAACAACTGCACCTTTTACGAACGTTTTGTATGAAAATAAGGTGGTTCTTACAGGTGATCAGAGCGAACAAGATGAAACTGACATCGGTAGCGTGAGGGTGAGTTTTAATGAGCCTTTGAAAAAATCCGGACAAGAGAGTGCATACAATCCAGTGACCCAGACGATCACATGGAAAGTGCAATACAATTACAATCAACAAGAGATTACGCAGGCGAACGCATGGATTGAAGATCATTTTGACACAACGAAACATGAGTTGGTTGATGGTTCGGTAAAAGTACATCAAGTAGACATCGACAGTGATGGCAAGCCAGTGGGTACTACTTTAGTGAATTCCAATGAATATACACTCACAGGAGTGAGCACAGGCTTTGATGATGGCTTTAAATTACAATTTAAAAATGACATCACCAAGGCTTATGAAATTGAATATCAAACCAAAACGATAAATCGTGTCTATACAGATGCTACGGTAACGAATACGGTCAATATGTATGACGGTACAGAAAAAGAAGGCAAAAAGGACATTCAGGAAATCATTTTTGCGAAAAGTGTTCAAAGTGAAAATTTTAATACCAAGGAGATCGAGTGGAAGATTGTTCTGAACCGTGATTTGAAGGAGATGACGGATATCGTCATTACGGACAATTACGCTGGAAGACATATGAAGCTCATTCCGGGCAGTCTTCAAATTAGTGGGGATCAAAGGGATCAGTTTGAACTTGAGCCAGTAGCTGATCCAAATGATATGAACTTTGAAGAAGGGTTCTCTATTCAATTGAAGGCTGACGGTATGATCAATAAAGAGCATGTGATCACTTATAAGACCAGCTTTGATCCAACGGCAGGTATGCCAACCAACAATGAATATCGTAACCAGGCTACTTTGAATTGGAAGGAGTCGAATGTACCACAAGCTTCGATTACCAAATCGGCTGTAGTCAAACCGCAAGATTATACGATACAGAACGGCAACAAGAAGGGCGAGTACAGCGCGAAGGACAAGACGATTACCTGGACGATTGATGTGAATTATAATTTATATGATATCCAGAACGCTATTCTTAAGGATGCGTACACAGGTAATCAATCTTATGTAGATGGCTCTTTGAAAGTAAATAAGCTTACACTAGCGGGAGCGAATAATGTCATTGCCATTGGTGACGAAGTTGCACTGTTACCTGGGCAATTCCAATTGAACGCGGACGGTAAAGGCTTTGCATTAAACCTCGGAAACATTGGAAAGGCTGCCTATCGGGTTGTGTATAAAACCAGTTTGGATGGGAATTTTGCAGTAGAGGGTACGTATTCCAATCATGCTGTCTTGACGGATGGTGAGGGGGGAGCGGTACGTTTTGAAAAGTCAGTGTCGGTCATACCTGAACACGGTGGCGTCTACGTACACAAAACAGGACAGCAACTAGGTTCAAGTGATAAAGCTTCCTGGACTGTAAATATCAACCCAAGCCAATCTTATATAGCCGCAGGTTCCGTATTAACGGATACGCTATCAGATAATCAGATTTTGCTTGCAGATACGTTAAAGCTATATATGACCGATCTGCCTGCGAACAACTCAGGGAATGTGTCTACCAAGGCTGGTTTGGTTGATGCTGGTGAGTATGAACTGATTGTGGAAGGCAATACATTTATTTTTACCTTTAAGAATGATATGAAGACCGCTTTTATATTGGAGTATCAATCCTTTATTAATGCCGATAGCGGGGAAAGAATAGGAAATAAAGTTGAATTCGCAGGCCAGTCTTCGTCGGTAACGGGGTCAGATCATCAGACAGGCATTCGAGTTTCCATGGCTGGAGCAGGCGGAGGGGCATCTACAGGTGTCGGTAAAATGAAGATCTATAAAGTAGATGATACAGGTCTTCCGCTTGAGGGAGCGATATTCGCTATCTATAATGCGTCCGGAACGACGCTTCTGGAAACGTTGAAACCAACAGATGTCAATGGAGAGGTCGAGACCTCCAGAAAATACAGATTTAACGATCAAACCAATGGTCTGCCATACAAGTTAAAGGAAGTATCAGCACCGAATGGCTATTTAATTGATCTAGAGTATGGAGCTTCCACAGGGAAAACCATTGATTTCAAAGACCCTGATCAACGCTTTGAAATTAAAAATGAAAAAATTCGACAGGGCTTCGAATTAACGAAAGTGGACTCTGTGGATTCATCGAAGACTTTGAAAGGTGCAACATTTGAATTGTATTTGAAGAATGGTCTGTCCCGAGATAAAATTGCGGAGTTAACGACAGGTGATGATGGAAGGATCGCCAAAGGAAATCTCGAACCAGGGGACTATGAATTGATAGAAACGGAAGCGCCTGCGTACTATCAATTGGATGCAACACCAGTTCCGTTTACAATTGCAGCGAATCAAACCCAGATACTCACCCTATCTCATACGAATGTGCAGGGCTCGGGTGGCAAGCTGGTCGTTACAAAAGTGAATGCCAAGGATCAGTCCGTATTAAGCGGAATTGAATTTGAACTGCGTGACAGTAACGCGGATGTGATTGCCAAAAAAGTGACGGATCTTAACGGAGTGATTGAGTTTGACAGCTTGCCGTATGGCCCCTATACATTGGTAGAGACCAAGGCAGAAGGTTTCGTTATTGAACAACCTGAAACGGCTGTACCGATTACCAAACCAGTAACTCTATTAACGATTGAAAATAAAGAAAATGACCGTTCTGTTCAGTTGATTAAATATAATTCAGGCAAATCGCAACATCTGCAAGGAGCCGTTTTTGAATTGCGTGCTCAAAGTGCTCTGATGGATGCCAACGGTGTTTGGGAATTCAAAGTGGTTACAGGCATTGATGAAGCCAAACTGACTACCAATTCCAATGGTGAGCTTGTTCTGAAAGATTTGGAACCCAATAAATATCAACTGGTTGAAATAAAAGCACCAGCAGGGTATAGATTGGACCAAACGCCAGTTGAATTTGAGATTACAAATAAACAGACGGAAACTGTAGTGGTGGAAAAAACGAATAACGCCATTCCGGTACCGGGCGGGCCAAATGAGCCTTATAATCCGGGAACGCCAAGTATAGGAACACCGAATCCTGGGACATCAACGCCAGATCCATCAACTCCGGACACAACGGTTCCAGGCACGGTGGTAACACCTGAAACTTCAGAACCAGAGGATGGAACCGACCAGGGGACGGATCCGGATAGGGGAGAGTCCCCTTCCAAGCCAGGAGATTCGACTGTTGTTGACGAAGAGGAGCCTTCAGCTGTTGGCAATGCTGGTGATGCTACCAGCCCAGGAGCGGATCATACATCCTCCCCTGTAGATACGAATGTTGCAGGAGCAGAGGAAGGGAAGGACGGTTCTTTCCTAGGCATGCTGCCTAAAACAGGAGAAGAGAGAACATGGGGATACACTCTTGTAGGGACTCTTATGATTATTCTTGGCAGTATGGGATATTTGTATTTCCGTCGAAGACAACAAATGAATCCGTAGACGGGAACATGTAACCTCGGATATTTCTTAACAGCTACAACAAAATACCCCCAGCATAAGCGCTTCGGAGATTCAGAATCACCGCGCGCATGCCAGGGGTGTTTTTGGTTTTTTTACAGCATGTTCATGTTTAAGGCAGGTCACGCTGAGCAACCTCTGAAGTCACTTGGACCGCTCTTATAATCAGCCGATGTGTTGGATTTACTAATGGATCACAGGTAATCAAGGTGAGCACCTGTCCCAGATGCGGGTCCTCAAGTACGGACAAGTCCGTAGGCTCCACAACGGATATCTGATCCACTTTGTATTGGATATGGGTCTGATCTGCCAGAGTGACCTTAATCCAATCACCAATCTCCAATTCTCCCATTCGGTTGAACAGGCGTCCTTTTTTGTGAGCGCGATGGGCGGCTATCGCTGCATTTCCTTCAGTCCCGATGCGGGCCGTCTCCACAAGATGCGTTGCTGCAACCTTCATATTGCTTTCGGTTGCATCCTCCAGAATGGGCAGCTGCACATCAATCTCATCAATTGTAATAACCCCCAGTGCATGGGGATAACCTTCTTGTTCTTTGTCTTCGCTATCATCATCGATTGAGGCAGGATCCTGTCTGGCTTGTTCAAAAGAATCATTGATTTTAGTTAGGTCGAGTTGTAGCTGTTTCAGCTCATCCATAACTTCGGCTTGCTGCCAGTCAAAATACTTTTCCTGCAGAAGAGGCAAGAAAAGAAGTAAGATCCCCATAACAACAAGCATGAAAAAAAAGAATTTCATTGTACGTGTACCCCTTTTGTCCAAAAATAGATTAACTGTTCTATTGTAAACATAGGGACATATACAAAACCTGGACAAATCAAACAGGCAGCCTTTTCTTTCGTAGAAAGAAGGAAGGCTGCCTGTTTGATTTAAATGGAGTAACCCAATGCTGATCAATATCATTATTTGGGTATAATCATTCTGAAGATGGAGTAAAATCGCAATCCTGTAGCGGTACGACTTTTGTTTTCTTAACAAATTTATAACCCAGCCATAATACCAAGAACAATGGAACGCTCAAGTAAGCGACGAGGGCTCCGCTCCAATCGATCTGATCGCCCGTGAACGCCTGATAGTTCTGTCCAACAATGACGATGATACATAATACAAAAGCAAAGATTGGCCCAAATGGGAACCAGCGTGCACGGTAGGGCAGATCGTTCAAATCCCGTCCCTGAGCCACATAAGCACGGCGGAAGCGATAATGGCTGATGGCAATGCCAAGCCAGGTGATAAAGCCACACATACCGGATGCATTAAGCAGCCAGGTGTATACAATGCCATCACCGAAAAGGGAGGCTAGAAAAGCAAGCATACCCACTGCTGTAGTCAAGAGCAGGGCATTCATTGGAATGCCCTTTTTGTTCAGCCGACCGAGAAAGCGAGGTGCTTTGCCATCTCGAGCAAGAGCATACAGGACACGACTTGAAGCATACATGCCCGAATTCCCGGCTGACAGTACAGAGGTCAGAATAACGGCATTCATGACAGAAGCAGCAATGGCCAGGCCTGCCTTTTCAAAGACAAGGGTAAACGGACTGACTCCGATATTGTTCAGATCACCTTTGAGCAGATCCGGATGTGTGTAAGGAATGATCAGACTGATGACAGTAATCGCCAGAATGTAGAAGATCAAAATGCGCCAGAACACTTGCCGAATAGCACGAGGGACATTTTTACGCGGATTTTCGCTTTCACCGGCTGCGACGCCAATGAGCTCCGTTCCCTGGAAAGAGAACCCGGCGGCCATAAATACACCGAGAACCGCGAAGAATCCGCCATGGAATGGTGCGTCACCTACTGTGAAATTGCTGAATCCAACCGCTTCTCCGCCTATAATGCCGAAGATCATGAGCACCCCAACGGTAAGGAAGATGATGACGGTAGCGACTTTGATAATGGCGAACCAGTATTCCGACTCTCCATATCCTTTGACGGACAACACATTCAGGGCAAAGATTAATACGAGAAACAACAGACTCCACAGCATGGATGAACTGTCAGGGAACCAGTATTTGATGAGTACGGTTGCCGCAGCGAGCTCTGCCGCAATGGTGACTGCCCAGTTGTACCAGAAGTTCCAGCCCATGGCGAACCCAAGGGCGGGATCGACAAAGCGGGCCGCATACGTATTGAATGAACCGGAGTCAGGCATGAAGGTAGCCAGTTCTCCGAGACTGGTCATTAGAAAGAAAACCATAATGCCGACGGCAGCGTAAGCAATCAGTGCACCGCCGGGACCTGCATTGGCTATGGCTGTTCCACTTGCGAGGAACAACCCTGTACCAATGGAGCCACCGAGTGCAATCATAGTCATATGCCGTGCGCGTAGTCCTTTTTTCAGGGTGGGCCCTGTTGTGGTTTGGTTGTTGCGATCTTGCATGGAAACACTCCTTCTTTCAGTGTACTAATGGGTTCAGAACAATGGCAAATAACACAAAAGACCGCAGGCATTAGCCTGCGGTCTTTATATCAATTGTCCGCACCTCGTCCCGAATGTTTAAGATAGCTCAACACAGAAGAAATCATACCCTCCGAGAAAGGTATCATTCATCTGTGACAGTTCTGCACCTTTCGGCAACAGCCCCAGCCGCGCTGGACAACGTAAGGAACGTCCTGCGGGCTTCGGCGGGTGCACCTTTCGGCTGAATTCATAAGCGGCTCCTTAGCGCCTCCTTCAGCGTACTGATCGCACCCGCGACCTCTACCTCATCATCATGATGAGGTGTATCTATTGTCTATGAAGTTGATAAATCACAGAACGTAACGCTCCATGTTCTGTTTGGTAAACAGACAATTAGTATAACCCCCATGGTATTCCAGTGCAATAACAATTGTTGGATATGAATCCAAAGGACTATTCCGACGTTTTGTTACGCCCGGCCATCTGCTGCCATACAGTTCCGGCTGCCTGTTCCCCGGATTCGATCCGTTCCAATGCCATTTTGGCTTGCAGGCTAACTTCAAACTCAGGGTCATCTGCTGCCTTCCGCAGAGCTTGCTCTGCTTCCTCGGTCCCCACTTCGTACAGGAAGCGGGCCGCACGCCAGCGTACAAGCTTGCTTTTATCGGATAACGTAGCTGTCATGGCTGCCGTTGCTGCGGGATCACCGATGTCGGAGAGGGTATCTCCGGCAGTCCGGCGTACAGCAGGCGAACTATCCTGTAGAGCTTCGTACAGCAGTTCCATCGCTTCCGGTGTACGGATGTCACCGAGATATACGACAGCCAGTCGGCGTATCTGCATTTTACTGTCATGGAGTGCATGGGCTACAAGTGGCAGACGTTCTGCTGTAGGCTCCATACCATCAAATGCAGCATAACGTACATTCCAGTCCTCACTATTTAGAGCCTCTTCAAGTTCGGCCCCATCCAGCTGGCGGCGACGTTCCACGAACTCTTCCGCATTGGTGCCGTGTTCAATGGCTTGTTGGATCACTCGTTCCAGACGTTCTGGCGGATATGCTGCTTCCAGCTCCTGTTCCACTTCTCTTGCAATTTCAGGCAATTCCCCGTAGCGAACGCCATAATCACTCAGCTTCCGTTCCTTGATCAGCGTTGCACTGGCGACTTCAGTCACCGCTTTGACGAACCGATCCGAGAGCGAGATTCGTTCTTCCTTCGCGCCGACTTTGACCCGAATTTGCATCGGCACGCCTCTGAAGAATTGAACGAATACCTGTGCTTCACCGAAGTGCTCACCAGAGGCATCTTCAGATTCAATCCAATCCAGATCAATTCCCTGCTGCCCCAGACGACTTTGAACTTCGCCAAGAATGACGGACCAGTCCGCATTTCCCTTGCGGTCGAGCGCTACGAAGTCAGTCGTATGGAATACACTTTTTACTCCGGGAATATGTAGCATCTGGCGAATAAACGCCGGAGCAGACCGTTCGTTATCCAGTGTATATGTTCTGCGAATCCCGTCCTCCAGACGTTCATCCAGATGCAGCATCATTGTATTGGGACTGGGTGTTGGTTCAATGGAAACAATATTCATCAGTTCATAACCTCCTGTACCGGATTCATACTTAAAGTTCCCGCAATGGGCACGGGCATATCCCTATTTTACATGAATTGCTGCAAACTGCGAAATGGGTAATGTACCTTACAGCGTTTGTGAAGATATACGAAGATAGTTAACACTTCTTTTATGTGAGAACACGAACATTTTTAAATGAAGATTGGCACAATAAGACAAGAGAATGAACTGGAGGTAATCGCTATGGAACCCATTACCGTACTTTCGGACGGAAGTCGTGGTATTGATTATGATCATATTATTGAATTGTTGAATGAATGGATAACAGACGAGAAGAGGGAGTCAGCAGTTAAGACAGAAAAAAATATGGAAAGCATGGTCGGGTCGAAATGGGGGACAGCCCGTTATTGTATTGTGGATTATCAGGACGCCGGGCAAGCCGTTTCAGCAGCGAATGCCATCCGGGCATTTGTGCCTCAGATTCCTTTACTGGTGATAACAGATTTCCAATCCCTGATTCGCAAGCGCCATTTGCAGCTTATCACGGGCACCGGTCTGATGAAGTTGATTCTCTGGAAAGAGAAAGAACCCGAAGGACTGATCATGGAAATCCAGCGGTGGCTGCATTCTGTTGCCTGCAAATCAAAAACAGCTCTGCCCTCAACCCGGTCGATGAGACGATGACAGAGAGAGGACATGAGCCGTTATGTAATTTCGCCGTGTACTAAATGACGTATTTATATCCCGTTCCCCAAACCGTCTTGATATACCGTGGATTTTTGGGGTCGGGCTCAATTTTTTTGCGCAGACTGGAGATGTGCACATCGATTGTACGGTCGAGATATGCCCGCTCTGAGCCCTTAATTCGGTCCATAAGTTCATTGCGGGTAAATACCTTGCCGGGATTCCGGTACAATTCCTTCATAATCTCAAATTCGATATGCGTAACCTCGATTTCATGACCATCCACAAACAAGGTTCGTCTGTACTCATTTACACTGACATGTCCAGCGACTTCAGTAGGCTTGTCCTCTTTTACCGGTTTGTTCGGGTAGGCGATTGCCGATCTGCGGAGTAAAGCTTTCATGCGGGCATCCAGCTCTTTCAGACTAAAGGGTTTACATAGAAAATCATCCGCACCATTATGCAATGCTCTGAGCCGATCATTCAGCATGGTGCTGGCTGAGATCATGAGTATGGGTACAGTGGAGTGCTGACGAAACGCATCAACCAGATCATTGCCGTCCATTTCAGGCAGCATCAAGTCAGTCACTACAATATCAGGCTGGAATCGTGGGAAAAGTTGAATTGCTTCGCGTGCATGATGAACCCGTTCAGTTATGTAACCCTCCTCCTCAAGAAAGAAAGCAATCATGTCGGCCAGATTTTTCTCATCTTCTATAAGAAGTACTTTAATAGACATTGAGGTCACACTCCTGATGAAATGAATTTGTTAAGAAATTTCTAGAAATTTGTCGTAATTTTGTGAGGGAATACTGCAAATTTTTTAATGTTTGTATTCCAGAATATAGGATGCATATGTAGAGAATTGTATAGAGTTCGAGCCAAACCTCAGTATTTTACCATGAATGTAGCTTATTTGCCGATCATTCAAAATTTCCCAAAGCTACATGGAGAGGTAATTACAGTATAATGTATCAGATCGATGAAAGGAAAAAAAGTCGATTTTACGAGCTTTATTTACGGGAGGAACCAACGTTGTTGTTGAATGCAAACATAGAAATCAGTCATGAGGGCAACTGCCTATGGACTACATAAAGGCTAGCAAGGTGTTAGATTGGGTGATAATCAAACTCCGTATTCCGTGGCTGGGCACTGCCATACTTATTATCCTTGGGACGCTTGGAACGATATTTCCCTTAACTTTATTTTATGGTGTACAGCTAATGTTCGGTATAGCCGCAGCTTTTATTGCCCTGCGCTTACATGGGGCTATTTACGGATTCATTACCTATATAGGGATCAGCTCTTTGGGTGTGTTATGCACAGAATTGGTCCCTAACAGCCTGTTTATGATCGGAGCTCATTTCATCGAATTAATCTGGATGCTGGTGTGGCAGATACGCTCGAAAAATGGAAGCATCATAAAAGCCAACGCCGTATTTTGGGTTGTGATGTTACTGCCAGTGATTTTTTACGGATATTTCATCATGGGCATCAGTCTTGACGAATTAAAGTATGGCTATATGCATGTCGCTGTAATCAGCATGGTTAACGCGCTGATTGCAGGCATAGTGGTGGACTTCTGGATTATAAATGGTGAACTGAAGTCGAAACGAACAGGAACCATTCCGCTCACGAGAATTGCTTTTAAATACGTTGTAGCCTTTGTAGTTGTTGTTTCCCTTATCCTGTTGTCCGCAGATAGTCGCAGACAATTGGGGCAAATAAATGATACCATCATGCTGAATCTGAAACATGCTGCCAATGCAGTTATCAAGGATTTAAATGAACAATATTTAACCAATGAGAACATGCAGCAGAGCATGGAGCGCTATCATCATCTGCTGGACGTAAACGTCATTATTCTGGATTCCAATGATAGGGTCATTGCTTCAGGGCTGGATACACTTCGGGTAGGAGAACATCTTGATTTCAATAATTATCGTTTTCTGAATCCAGGGGAGAACAGCATTTTATTTCGCTCCGGTGATGCTTATTACAGTGATGTGCTTACTCACTGGAAAGAGGCTTCATTCATGTACGAAGCAGATATGACTACAAGTACAGCATACCGAGTATTCGTTGAGACCAGTTCAGCCCATTATTATACACGAATCGAGTCGATCTATCTGACTACACTTCAATCGTTGTTTATCATTTTCATGGTTTCCATGATTGTAGCCGCTCCGCTCAGTCGAAAAGTGGTAAGTCCATTGAAGCGCCTTACACGCATGACTGGCTCTCTACCAAGGCTGTTATTTCGTAATGGAAAAATGGAGTGGCCGAGCAGTCATGTAACAGAAGTACAGATTTTGATTGGCAATCTGCGCAAAATGGCCGATGTGCTCCTTGAACAATTCGAACAGATTCGCCAGGACAAGCACACCCTGGAAGATAGAGTCAAAGAACGAACGAAAGAGCTGAAGAATAGTGAGGAGATCAAACGAGCGATTATTGATTCATCCATCGATGCCATTATTGCTGTGGATTCGAACGGGCTGATTATCGAGTTTAATCCCGAAGCCGAAAGAATGTTTGGACTAAAACGGGAAGAAGTGATATTCGAGAAGGAAGCCCCATCCCTATTCCAGGGAGCGAGCTATATGGAAATCAAAAAAATGCTGGAAAGATTTGAGTTTATCTTGGGTAAAAGGCATGACATTGTGGAAGAGATTTCAGGCATACGCCGGGATGGTTCAGTTTTTCCGATTGAGTACAAAATTGTAGAAATTCAGTTGGGCAATAACGAAACGCTGTATAACTTGTTTATCAAGGATATTACCGAGCGGACAAGAGCTGAGGAAGAACGTGTACGTCATGCGCTGGCTTTGGAGAAGCTGAATGCTGAACTGTTTCACGAAAAAGTTGCTATTCAGGAGCAGCGGGACATTAGCGAGCATTTCATTGAATCCGTTCGGGAAGGTCTGGTCATGTCTGATCGGTCTGGCACCATCACGATAGTGAACAGAAGAATTGAAGAAATGTTTGGTCTCGGAGATTTTTCAGGTAGGTCCATTGAGGATCTAGCCAATGCGATTGACACCATGGTGTTAACCCCCGATTTCAATTTGATGGAACAGACGCGTGCATTTCTGGACGGAGAACAGGCTTTTGTTGAAACTGAATTTATATTCAATGATGTGGAAAAGAGTGTATTTTCCCTGTACATGAAGCAAGTGGATGTTCCCGGTAAAAACCATGGATTTCTGCTGGTGTTCCGCGATCGTACGGAGGAAGAACGTCTGAATCGGATGAAAAACGAACTGATCAGTGTGGTCTCGCATGAGCTTCGTACCCCTGTAGCGACCATTATGGGCTATGTGGAACTAATGATGATGTATGATCTTCCTGCTTCACAGCGTCAGGAGTTCATGGAAACCATATCCTCGGAAGGCTCGCGGCTGAGTAGTCTGCTGGATGATGTACTTGATATTCAACGTTTAGACAATGAAGGCATGACCTACCACAAGACCTATGTACCTTTGCTTGAACTGGTTGAGGGTGTTGCAGAGCAATGGAATATGCAATCCATTCAGCGCATCTATGTGCATGCATTTAATGGAGACTTTTTTGCTTATGCGGACCAGAACCGTATGGTTCAGGTGCTCCATAATTTGATTGGTAACGCGGTCAAGTACTCGCCTGGAGCAGACCGAATTGATATTACGCTGTGGGAAGAGAAAGAATGGTTATGCATCGATGTACGTGATTATGGTATAGGTATTCCAGAGAACGTGCAGGACCTACTGTTTACGAAGTTTTATCGTGTGGACAATTCGGATCATCGCCAGATTGGCGGGACTGGACTGGGGCTTTACATTTCGCGCAAAATTGTAGAGGACCACCAGGGTACGCTCACCTTTACATCCGCGCCGCTCAAAGGAAGTACGTTCAAGGTTCGATTGCCCAAGCAAGACGAACTCGTGTAAGGCAAGAGAAAGTCTTTATCGGAAAGGATGCTTTCATCCTGAAATCGATAAGGGCTTTTTTGTTTTTCAAAATTTCCCGGATAAAAAAACAACTTCTTTTGCAAACTGTCTATAGAGCCAATAATTTGCATTCCATGCAAAAGGAGGACGGCAGGTCTATGTTCCGTAAACAAGAGAAAACCCTTATTATCGTCTGCTTGGTCGCAGCCGTGATTGTGCTATATGCCGTTGTCAAAAGTATTATCCGGATCATGAGTTATTGAGTCATATCGTCATCCAGACGGTATGAAGTCGTACATAATGATTATGTGAAAGAGGAGTGTAACCCCATGTCATCCCTGGACCCTGTTCTACTCAGCCGGATGCTTACCGGTCTTACCCTGTTTGTGCACATCATTTTTGCCTCCATCGGTGTAGGTGTTCCACTCATGATTGCCTTGGCTGAATGGCGCGGATTGCGCACCAATGATATCCATTACACCTTGCTGGCGCGCAGATGGGCGCGTGGTTTTGTCATTACCGTTGCCGTGGGTGTGGTTACAGGCACCTCCATCGGTTTACAGCTCAGCCTGCTGTGGCCGATGTTTATGCGAGTAGCGGGGCAGGCGATTGCCTTGCCACTGTTTATGGAGACGTTCGCCTTTTTTGTGGAGGCGATCTTTCTTGGCATTTACCTTTACACATGGGACCGTTTCAAAAAGAAATATACGCATATGCTGCTGCTTATTCCGGTGGCGTTGGGTTCCTCTGCCTCTGCGATATTCATCACAACGGTGAATTCTTTTATGAACCAACCTCAGGGGTTTACCCTGATTAATGGCATCATGAAGGATATCCATCCGATTGCCGCGATGCTGAATCCGGCTACCCCAACGAAGGTATCTCATGTGCTTGCCTCTTCGTATACCTTAAGTGCAGGGGTTCTCGCAGGTATCGCCGCGTTCAGTCTGCTGCGGGGTCGGAACCATGTCTATTATAAAAAAGCACTTAAACTCACAACGGTATGTGCACTCGTATTTGCGGTCAGCACGGTCATGATCGGAGATTCTTCCGGTAAATTTCTGGCGAAATACCAACCGGAGAAGCTGGCCGCCGCGGAGTGGCATTTCAAAACAATGACGAAGGCGCCGCTGGTCTATGGGGGCATTCTTGACGAGAACAATGAAGTGAAATACGCCATTGAGATTCCCTATGCACTCAGCATATTGGCGGGAAACAGACCCGACACGGAAGTGAAAGGGCTGGAAGAATTTCCGGCCGATCTCAGGCCGCCGTTGTCCATTCACTATATGTTTGACCTTAAAGTGACGACCGGCGTGATCATTCTGCTGATTCCGGTGCTCTATGTAATCCGTCGCTGGCTGCCTGGGCGCAAGCCTTATCCCAAATGGCTGCTGCTCGGCATCGTCCTGCTCGGGCCGCTGGCCATGATTGCCATTGAACTGGGCTGGATGTTTGCCGAGGTTGGCAGGCAGCCCTGGATATTGCGCGGTTACATGAAGGTGTCGGAAGCCGCAACAACGTCAACCTCCGTGGGGTGGATGCTGATTCTGTTTATTCTGCTGTACCTGATCCTTTGCTTCTCCGCAATCCGGGTACTCAGCAAGCTGTTCCGTAACAAGGAAGCAGAGAAGGAACTGGAGTCTCTCGGTCTGGAAGGAGGGATCGTGCATTGAGTTTTGAAATTGCAGGCATCGCGATCTTGTGGACGTTTCTGTTTGGATATCTGATCGTGGCTTCGATTGATTTTGGAGCCGGATTTTTCAGCTTTTACAGCATATTAAGCGGACACGAGAACAAAATTCATAACATTATTCAGCGCTATCTCTCCCCCGTGTGGGAAGTGACGAATGTGTTTCTGATCTTTTTTGTTGTCGGTCTGGTCGGATTTTATCCGGATAGCGCCTTTTATTACGGGACAGCGCTGCTTGTTCCAGGTTCATTGGCCATTGTGCTGCTTGCCATCCGGGGCGTGTACTACGCCTATAACACCTACGGGAACCATGGGCAGAACAGCCGGATCTACATGGCATTGTACGGAGCAACGGGATTGCTGATTCCGGCGGTATTTTCCACCATTTTGGCGATATCCGAAGGTGGAATTATTGAGCAGGTGGGTGACCAGGTATTTTTTCGCTGGCGTGAGTTTCTGACGAATCCGTATACCTGGTCTGTTGTATTGCTTGCTTTGGTAAGTGTGCTGTATATCTCTGCGATGTTTCTTTCCTACTACGCCAAGCGGGCGGAGGATGAGACTGCGTTTGAAGTCCTGCGGGAATATGCGCTCCTATGGAGTCTGCCTACGATCTTTGCCAGCTTTCTGGCATTTTTGCAGATCAACAAACAGAATCCCGCACACTTTGAGCAGATGCTGAATATCTCTTGGATGTTCATCGCATCTTTTATCTGTTTTGTGATCGCCGTCTCGCTGGTATGGAAACGTAAATATATGGGCTGGTGCTTTATCGCCGTCATGCTGCAGTTTGCCTTTGCCTGGTACGGCTATGGGCGCTCGCATCTTCCATACATTCTGTATCCGTACATTAATATTTACGACAGCTTTACGAACAAGACGATGGGTATTGCGCTTATTACGGCGTTCAGCCTTGGACTGCTGGTGCTCATTCCTTCACTCGTGCTCATTATGAAGCTGTTTCTGTTTGATGCCAATTATGTGCGCGGTAATGCTGGTAAAAAGAAAGGATGAGTCCATTCATGCTTCCCAACATGCTGTTCATCATGCTTCCAAGGTTGCTTCTCAGCTCTGACGCGGGAGTGACGGGGATTCCCGGTATAACGGGGTTGAGTTTTTTTGAGACCTTTACGATTATGTACGCCCCACCACTGATCATTGTGGCTGCAATTGCGTTTCTGTTCATCTATTTGGCGAAATGCAAAAATCCAAGGGATTGATTCGTTGGTACGTACTTTCCAATTCGGGGTAATCTTTTGTTAAGATACAGAGGAGGGGAGGAGGGCCCTTTCATGCCGAAAATCCGTTATAACAACATTGATAATGTAAGTACGGACAAAACGCTGAAGGAATTCAAGCAATGGAGGGAGCAGCGGCGCAGCAAAGTTAAGGATTATTCCTACACCGTGCCCAAGCACCCACCTGAACTGGATTATCTGCATGCCAACCAGGCTGAAACCACGATTACCTGGATTGGACATTCCACATTTTTTATTCAATATCATGGATTAAACATCGTGACAGACCCGGTTTGGGCCGAAAAAATGGGATTTCAGCGCAGACTCGGTGCGCCTGGCATTCCGATTCAGGATATTCCGCCTCTGGATGTCATTCTGATCTCGCATTCCCACTATGATCATTTGCATCTCGCATCGCTGCGGAAATTGGTCACGGCCAAGACGCTGCTCATTGTTCCCGATGGACTGAAGCGCAAAATGGTGCGCAAAGGATTCCATCGGTGTCATGAGATGAAATGGTGGGAACATATTACGCTTGGCCGTGTCAAAATAACCTTTGTACCAGCGCAGCACTGGACGCGCCGAACCCTATTTGATACCAACATGTCCCATTGGGGCGGTTATGTATTGGAACAGCATCATCCTGCAGTTGTCCCGTCTGAAGAGACTGCTGCGACGAGTCAAGACCGTGCTCATGAAAATTCCCGAGCAGCTGGAACGGATGATCCATCAGAAACATCAGCATCAGTTGCTAATCCTCCCGGCGGCCCGCCTGTTATTTATTTTGTGGGGGATACAGGATACTTTCAGGGATTCAAAACCATTGGAGAACGCTTTGACATCGGTGTCACCCTGATGCCAATCGGCGCATACGAGCCCGAGTGGTTCATGACATCACAGCATGTGACGCCGGAAGAAGCGCTGCAGGGCTTTGTAGAAACAGGTTCACAGCTTATGGTCCCCATGCATTATGGAACGTTTAAGCTGGCGGATGATACACCCAAGGAAGCACTCGATCGAATGGAAGTGGAACGAGAACGACTGGGAATCAACCCAGAGCGCATTCGGGTGTTGGGACATGGCGAGACACTCCGCATCCGGCACGAAGAAAGTAAACAAGACTAACAAAAGTGAGCTAGATATGCTAATGTAAGGGTATACCCGCATGAACGGTACATTTACCAAATCTTTAGCGATTAAAAAGCGGCCAATTTTCGAATTTGCCGCTTTTTTGTGTTATAATATGGTGCCAGAATAGGCTACGGGATATTGAATCCATGATTAAATTAGTTGCTATTCATGCAGTATGCAGAATATTAAATAAAGGATGGTATGCTTAATGATTAGTACAAGCGGCATCACGCTCCGCTACGGAAAACGTGCACTTTTTGAAGATGTGAATATCAAGTTCACGCCAGGCAACTGTTACGGACTGATCGGCGCCAACGGAGCCGGCAAATCAACATTTTTGAAAATTTTGTCCGGTGAAATTGAATCGAACTCGGGAGAGGTGCACATCACCCCGGGCGAACGCATGGCCGTTTTGAAGCAAAACCACTTCGAATATGATGAGTTTCCAGTGCTCGAAACGGTAATTATGGGCCACAGTCGCCTCTATGCCATTATGAAAGAGAAAGATACGCTGTATGCCAAAGCGGACTTTACAGAAGAAGATGGATTGCGCGCAGGTGAGCTTGAAGGTGAGTTTGCTGAGTTGAACGGCTGGGATGCTGAGCCGGATGCAGCGGCACTCCTGATCGGCCTGGGTATCGAACGTGACATGCATGAGAAGAAAATGGTTGATCTGAGCGGTAACGAAAAAGTTCGTGTCCTGCTGGCACAAGCTCTGTTTGGTCGTCCAAACAACCTGCTGCTCGATGAGCCTACCAACCACTTGGATCTCGAATCCATTCAATGGCTGGAGAACTTCCTCATGGATTATGAAGGTACTGTTATTGTGGTATCCCATGACCGTCACTTCCTGAATAAAGTATGTACACACATTGCCGATATCGACTTTGGTAAAATTCAACTGTACGTAGGTAACTACGATTTCTGGTATGAATCCAGTCAATTGGCTCTTGCTTTGCAACGTGATGCCAACAAGAAAAAAGAAGAGAAGATTAAAGAGCTGCAAGCCTTTATTCAACGTTTCTCTGCGAATGCTTCCAAATCGAAGCAAGCGACTTCACGGAAGAAACAGCTCGACAAAATCACGTTGGATGACCTTCGTCCATCGAACCGGAAATACCCGTTCATCAACTTCAAGCCGGAGCGTGAAGCGGGTAAACAATTGTTGACCGTTGACCGCATCAGCAAAACGATTGATGGTGTGAACATGCTGAATGATCTCAGCTTTGTCGTGAATAAAGGGGATAAAATCGCCTTTGTTGGCCCGAACGGTAATGCCAAATCGTTGTTGTTTGATATCCTTATGGGTGAAACAGAAGCGGATAGTGGCGAATACACTTGGGGGATTACGACTACCCAGGCTTATTTCCCGAAAGACAACTCCAAGTATTTTGACGGAGTAGATATGAGTCTCGTAGATTGGCTGCGTCAATATTCCAAGGATCAGGATGAAACGTACCTGCGTGGATTCTTGGGTCGTATGCTGTTCTCAGGTGAGGAATCCCTGAAGAAAGCAAGTGTACTCTCCGGGGGAGAGAAAGTCCGCTGTATGCTGGCAAAAATGATGCAAACGGGCGCCAATGCTCTGATTCTGGATGAGCCAACGAACCACTTGGATCTCGAATCCATTACCGCACTGAACAACGGTATGATTGATTTTGACGGCACCATGCTGTTTACATCGCATGACCATCAGTTCATTCAAACCATTGCTAACCGGATTATCGAAATCACGCCAAATGGCGTCATTGACCGTCAAATGAGCTATGATGAGTATCTGGAAAGTGACGAAATTAAAGAATTGCGTAACAAAATGTATCCAGTAGAAGCTTAAGATAAGCTAATCTGTTTACATTGCGTATGGAACTAAAAGAACCGCAAGCTCTCCAGTGGAGGGCCTGCGGTTCTTTTTTTTGGTCATACAGGGTGATCCTGTAACCTTAGAAACATCTCATACAAGAGCTTCTTACGGTCTATGACCCGCCTGTACGGCGGCGTTGGTTGTTAGGCTTTTTGTTGTTCTGGCTCTTCATTGCTTTGGGGCCGCCTTCAAAATAGGCACTGGATTGGTTACCTGTGTTTGCCTGTTCTTTCTTCTGCGCCAGTTTTTGGCGTATGGCATCCTGCAAACTGACTTTTTTCGGTTCAGTATTATCGCTCATCGTTATTCCCTCCCGGTCTTACAGTAAGCCGTCCAAATTGGACGGGATGTACTCATTTTATACGTTTTACAAAAGCCCCACAAGGGCAACCTGATAAAATGCTGAAATCCTTCACTTTTTTGACTGGGCCAACATTTTTTCTCTTCGTCTACAGCGCTGCGGTCTGGCAACTTTGTTTCGGCTCCCCTACAGCAATGCAGCTTGGCAACACTGTTTCTATAGACCCACACAGGACGCATTTGGTAACATGGAACAACCGTAATACGAAACGTTAAAGGAGTGTCGCCCGGTTTGAACGCCTATGAAGAAATACGCAAAGGAGAGCGCGGGGCTTGGGTCAGTATTGTGGCCTATCTGGTCTTGTCTGCTTTTAAGTTGATCTGCGGATATTTATTTGCTTCCAGTGCTTTGCTGGCAGATGGTTTCAATAACCTTACAGATATTGTTGCGTCTGTTGCTGTATTGATCGGACTTCGCATATCCCAGAAGCCGCCTGATTCCGATCATGCCTATGGTCACTTTAGAGCGGAAACAGTCGCTGCCCTAATTGCTTCATTTATTATGGCCATGGTTGGCCTGCAGGTATTGGTTGAAGCGGTTCGTTCCTGGTATGAAGGGAACTTTGTTGCACCGAACCTGTGGTCAGCAGCGGTTGCGGTTGCCTGTGCGCTGGTGATGCTGGGCGTATATCGTTACAATCATCGTCTTGCCAAACAAATTAACAGTCAGGCCCTGATGGCTGCAGCCAAAGATAATCGATCGGATGCTTGGGTTAGCATCGGGGCTGCAATCGGTATCATCGGTGCACAATTCGGTCTTCCTTGGTTGGACAAAGTAGCTGCAATTGCTGTTGGTCTGTTGATCTGTAAGACAGCATGGGAGATCTTCCGGGATTCTACACATCGTCTGACAGACGGATTTGATCAGAAAGAACTGACAGATCTAAGATCATCTGTGGCTCGGGTGCCTGGTGTAGAGATGATCAAGGACGTGAAGGCGCGTGTGCATGGTAGTCATGTATTGGTGGATGTGGTTATTGAGGTGGATGGAGGACTGAGCCTGATCGAAGGACATCAGATCTGTGACCGGGTCGAAGAGCGATTGAAACGTTCGCATAATATTATGCATGTACATGTACATGTGGAGCCTAAGATGAAAGATGGAACTACGGGAAGCCCTTAAAACCGGGAGAGACCACCCGAAATAAACGCTTTTGAAATGAAAAGAGGACAGCCGCTGCCTGAGCGCTGTCCTCTTTACTTATCGTTAGAACGATTATACGATACTATTGAATAGCAACGTGGATCCAAGCTTTGCCTTTCCACGTATATACTTGTACCCACTGACCGCCGTCGAATCCATCTACAACTTCACCTGTTGTATCGATGATTTGGGAACCCAGTGCACCGATCGGCTTGCCATTAGGTGTGTCATAGAACCATGTGCGCTCCAACAGGTTGAGCAGCATCGTAGGGACCAGAACCTCATCTCCTGCTTTCACAACAGGTTCATCAAACATTTTGTCGTCCGTTGTTGGAGTTGTAGTTTCAGTAGTTGTTGAAGTACCTTCCGTACCCGTTGTGTCCTCTGTTGTGCCAGTAACAGTCTCAGCTGTGCCTTCTACAGTGTCTACAGCAGGTTTGTTCACTTCAACCGCAGGCGTTGTTGTGGTTGCCTGTGTTCCTGTTTCTGGAGTTACCGTCCCGGTAACCGCTTCCTCAGCACCTGCGGCAGCAGCCATGGAACCCATCAAAGTCAGAGCAGCGGCAAAACTTACGATTTTTTTCATTTGTTTTTCCTCCTCGGTTAGGTATGTAGTTTTGTTGTCCTGTGTTAAAAGTAACCAAGCGAGCTCACTTGTGAAACACAAATTATAACAATATTTTCTTGGTTTCTCCAGTGTCAACTGGAGCATATGTGGGTATAAGGAGAGCCTATATATATCATACTTCGGTGGGAGAAAACCGGGTTGACTACGTCATAATGGTCCTGTCTTTTATGATCTAGTCGGGGAGAAGGGGTGGAATAGACGAGAAGGGAGCGTAATACATAATAGAGATAAGTCGTAATTTGCTTTGGGCATCATTGTTGCAAAAAAAGATGCTATAAACGCACAAAAGCCTACCGGCTTTTGCAAGCGCGATAGGCTTTTGTATGTATCGTGTGCTGTTCATAAGGGGAGAAGCCCCATTCATCGCATTCGGCTGCGTCCCGTAATCAGGGAGATGACGAACAGTACAACAAAGATGAAGAAGAGTACTTTGGCAATAGAAGCAGCTGCTTCAACAATACCGAAGAATCCGAAAATACCTGCAACAAGAGCAATAATTAGAAATAGTACCGACCATTTCAACATGGGTATCATCCTTTCGTTTATAGAACTGGGTAGCGAGAAGTGTTCGTCTCACTGCCGTGTGTAGTTGTTCTTTAACCGAGGCCTTTCGGGTTGAAACATTGTGATATTTTACCAGGTTGTGCTGATTTCACAGTTCATCTTCTATTTGTTTCGCCTCGGAATTGGTCGGGTAACTAAGCAATAACAAAACCGATTTATACTGGAAAGTGAGGTTCTTTTATGATCTATCAAATTAGTGTGGCTTTAATTGCAATTGCATTTGCAGTACTTGTATTCTTTTTAATTCGTACCTTGAAGTCCGCTCAGGGTTCACTCGACAATGTGTCACAGACACTGCAGGAAGTTCAAAAGACCATTGATGAGCTTAGTTATGAAGTAAAACAGACAGTAAGGCATGCTAATGATATTACAGTTGATGTGCAGCACAAAATGAAACAAATTGATCCTGTTATGGAATCTGTACAAAATTTGGGGGAAGTGCTGAACGAAGTGACGGAAGCCGCAAAGCAGGTATCATCCACGCTGATGGCCAAGTTTCAGACGAAACGCAGCAGCAGTGAACAGAGTAAACGATCAGAAGTAGCGAATGTAGTACAGACGCCACCTGCTACATCGACAGATCGGACACTGCAATCCTATGAAGCTACATATCATGAAGATGCCAAGGGCGCAAAAAGCTGGCTGAAATATGTGGATGTAGCCGCTAATGTATGGCAACGTATGCGGAAATAGCATGACCGTTTTGTAATCAACAGAAGTCTTCAGAGCGGTGATGAACCTGAAGAAAGGGTGAGAATCATGATGAAACTACTGCTTGTTATGTTTAGCGTAATTTCTCCCTTTTCCGTTCAACCGGCAGCGGTACCCGCTGCTCATGATATGCAATGGACGGTAGCGAAAGAGGAGACACCAGAGATAGTTCTGGCTGCTGATCGATCCGGACCTGTCCAGCATTTTCGGACTCTGAATGACATTTCTCTGGATGACAGCATCGATGATATTTTAGCCAGTAAAGGTCAACCGGTTCATAAGGAACATGATCCCTATCTGGGTTGTCCGGAGTATGAATTCAAAGATGTAACCGTTGGGCTCTGCGAAGATACAGGAGTGGTCAATTATGTGCATATTGATGCTTCCGAGAAACGTCTGAAGCTTAATCAGGAGTGGGTTGATATGGATATTGAGGACATTCGGGATGCTTTGGGCAAGCCGTATTATGTAGCAGAGGATGGAGAAGTATTCCTTCGGGGAAGTCAGGCGTTGAAAGTTTATATGAAGCCAGGCTCCAATCAGATTGAAGGAATAGATCTCTTTGATGAATCAGTTTCCTAGGATTGGTTAATCCAGAAACGTTTCAGTCCCATATCATATGGTTATATATTAAGTAGCTCGATAAAGAAGATCAATCAGAGGAGAGTGGAAACGATGAATTCAACCAATGCGCAAGCTTATGCAAAAGTGGTAGAAAACGGAGTCCAAGCGGTAGAAGCGGTGAAAGAATTGCAGATTACCGGATACCTTGCTGATCATATCTTCGTTCTGGCCCATGAAAAGGATCGTACAGATCGGATTGCCGATACGGCCGACGCCAAAGAGATTGGTATTAAGGAAGAAGGCGTATTTGATTCCATGGCGAATCTGTTCCGCTCCCGTGGCGATGAACTCCGGGCCAAAATTGTTTCGATGGGCTTTACCGAAGCTGAGGCAGATTTTTATGAGAGTGAACTCGATAAAGGCAAAGTGCTTGTGATTGCCAAAAAGAAAGAATAGCATAGCCGATACAAACGTAAGCTGAAGCCTTCTGACAAGGGACAAGCTTCAGAATAGAGTATTTTGTTTGAATCAAAGAAGTTTTACAGTTGATGATGCAGAATGCTTAACCAAAAACATAGATAAGGAATGGGGATATCCCCATTCCTTATCTATGTTTTTGCAAGTTTGGAAGCGGGATCAGAACGCTGCAAAAACAGGGTGACAAGCGGGGGAATTCTCCTACGATGGTGCCATTTACTGATAGAAGTTTTTTGATAATACGATTATAGTTAGACTAGGAATTATTATGTCTACCGCTGTCTTGAATGCGAAATTTGTATAATTAAGGTTGTTAGCGGACCTGATAAGAATCGACAAACCCGGACGCCACAGATAAGGAGATAGAAATGAGAATACTTATTGTTGACGACAATCCGACGAATGTCATTATCATTCGAGAAATTCTGAAAAAAGAAAACTATCGTGACATTGTAACGGCAAGTTCTGCCATGGAGATGTTTGAAGTTCTAGGGATTGGGGAGGAAAACAATGAACTTCGTCCCAAACCGTCGGATATTGACCTGATTTTGCTAGATATGATGATGCCGGAGATGGATGGAATCGAAGCATGCAGCATTGTGCAGAAATTTGAGAATCTCAAGGACATACCTATTATTATGGTTACTGCGATCGGAGATTCCAAGAAATTGGCTGAGGCGCTGGATGCAGGGGCATCCGATTACGTGACCAAACCAATCAATAAAGTGGAACTGATGGCCAGAATCCGTCTTGCGCTTCGTCTGAAGCAAGAGAAGGACTGGCATAAAGAGCGGGATCAGCGGATTCAGGATGAGCTGAAACTTGCGGCGATGGTACAGAATGCCGTGTTAAGCCCTGCTATTGAAGATCCGCTATTTCACGTTAATGCCATTTACAAACCTTCGTTTGAACTCGCGGGTGATTTGTATTCTTGGTATCCGCTTGGTGAAGGCAGATATGGAGTTCTGCTGCTGGATATGATGGGGCATGGGATATCTTCATCACTATTTACGATGTTCATTGCTTCCGTGCTGAAAGACACCGTTACAACATATGTAGACCCGGAGAAGGTCATTCAGGAGCTGAATCGTCGCTTTAATCAGCTGCATTTGGAAAAACAGCTGGTGCAGTACTATTTTACAGCGATATATCTGGTCGTAGATACTCGAATGAAGCGGATTGACTACGTGAATGCAGGCCATCCACCAGCACTCTTTTTCCGTCATGATGGAAGTGTAACCACGTTTGACAGCGTCTGCTGTCCTGTCGGTCTGTTCGACAAGATGGACATTGAACCACAGACGATTCACTATGAAGGTGATGGGCACATTGCGCTGTATACGGATGGATTAACCGAAGCCGTTCAGGGCGACCAGGAAATGCAGCAGGCATTTCTGAAGGAACAACTGGCGGGCTCCCACCAATGGGATGAAGCGGCCATGCAGGCATTATTCTTCGATGATGAAATTCCGCAAGAGCGGGATGATGATAAATGTTTGGTCTGGATTACCTTAAATAAAGGGGGCGAAGCTGAATGAAAATCAGAAATAAACTGCTGATCGGCTTTACCGCTCTGATGGCCATATTGATCGTGCTTACGTTTGTGAGCTACGAACGGCTGAACAGCAGCAATAAACAGGTTGACCAAATGTATCAGGAGCGATATTTAAAGGTTAGATACACCTCATCCGTACGTGGAGAGGTTAATGATATCGCGAAAGTGCTGGCTAACTTGTTGCTTAACCCGAATAACTCAACCGGCACTGCAGAAAATGAGCTTAAGGAAATGCAGGAACGGGGAGAAGGTTACCTTAAGGAAGTTCGTCAACGGGCTGACAGTGCGTCGGAGCATCAACTGGTTGACCGTGTGAATGTGGCTTGGAATTCTTATAATTCTTATGCCGCCAAACAGCTCAGCTTGATGTCTCAAGGACGTGCGGAAGATGGTAACAACTACAGGAATTCAACGGGTCTTGCTGTGCAAAAGGAAGCTGTGGACAGTCTAAATGCACTCTCCCGTTTTCAGGATCAGGAGATTGATAGCGAAATTAAGGTTGCTAACGCAGCATATACACGAGCAGTCCAGATTACAGTAGGCATCATGATTGCGGGGCTACTGCTTGCTCTCGGGGTTATTATGTGGGTACTGCCTAGTATTACGCGTGGTCTGAATACGGTGTCGATGATGATTACCAGTTTTGGTAAAGGTCGCTATCGAACCATTCGTCGTATACAGGTGAAGTCCACCGACGAGATTGGGCAGATTGCCAGTGTGTTCAAGGATGTCTCCAATGATTTGGAAGAGAAACTGGAAGTCGAGAAAGCTTATTTACAAGCACAGCAAGATCAGAACTGGATGAGTTCCAACATAGCCAGAGTTCCGGAATTGCTGCGAGGTATTGGCTCCATTCGCCAGATCTCACAGATGTTTATCAGTGAATTTACGCCTGTACTTGGAGCTCAACTGGGCGTTGTATATCTGATCGATGAAGAGAAACATCCGGACGAACTGAGACGTTATGGTGCTTATGCGTTTGAAGAGAATGAAGATGTTGGCAAAGAGGTTTACCGGATCGGAGAGGGATTAATTGGACAAGCCGCATTGGATATGACTCCAATAATCATGGAAAAAACTCCGGAGGATTATGTGAACATTGGATCAGCAACGGGCTCATCGCGTGCTTCGGGTGTGATGATCTATCCTGTCGTATTTGAGGATGAACTGATTGGTGTGGTCGAACTAGCTTCGTTTGAAGGGTTCACGAATCTGCATACACAGCTGTTCTCGCAGCTGATTATGAATCTGGGCGTCATTCTTAACAACGTTCGCCGCCGTTTGCGGGTGGAGGAACTGCTGCGCGAATCCCAGGCGCTTACGGAGGAATTACAGGTTCAATCTGAAGAACTTCAGACCCAGCAAGAAGAGCTGCGCCGTTCCAATGAAAATCTGGAAGAGCAGACGGGGGCCCTCAAACGTTCGGAAGAGCTTCTTCAGCGTCAACAGGAAGAATTGGAGCACTTCAATACCGAATTGATTGCCAAGACACGAGCATTGGAAGAACAAGTTCGTGAAGTGGAAGAGAAGAACGACGAGATTGAAAAAACGAAAACACAGCTGGAACAGCAAGCCATGCAATTGTCGATGACGAGCAAGTACAAATCCGAATTTTTGGCAAATATGTCGCATGAACTTCGTACGCCACTTAACAGTCTTTTGATTCTGTCCCAATTGTTATCGGAGAACAAGGATGGAAATCTGAGTGTTAAACAGCAGGAATATGCCCAAACGATCTATATGTCGGGTGCAGATCTGCTGAAAATGATTGATGAAATTTTGGATCTGTCCAAGGTGGATGCGGGAAAAATGGACATCAACTATGAGACGGTTCGCATGGATGAACTGACCAGCTTTGTTCAACAGAATTTCGGTCCAATGGCGAACAAAAAAGAACTCAGCCTGAACATTGAGTTCGACAGCAATTTGCCGGAATGGGTATATACCGACAGCCATCGCGTGAAGCAGATTTTGCGAAATCTGTTGTCGAATGCGTTCAAATTTACCAACCGGGGATCGGTAAGCCTGATTGGACGGAAGATGAAAATGGAAGAGCTTCCTGGATACCTGAATACGAATCAGGAATATGTAGGCTTTACCGTGAAGGATACCGGAATCGGAATTCCTTCGGACAAAACGGATTTGATCTTTGAAGCATTCCAGCAGGTGGATGGTACAACGAGCCGCAAATATGGCGGAACGGGCCTTGGACTGTCCATCAGTCGCGAACTTGCTCGCCTGCTTGGTGGTGCCATTCAGGTAGAATCATCCGAAGGTGTGGGCAGCAGCTTTACTCTGTACCTGCCGGATAATCACGAAGAAGAGATTCAGGTGGACGAAGCTATGACAGAAGCTGCTGCTTCTTCTGAGATCGAACAGTCTGCAAGAGAGACGTGGACGATGCGTTCAGGCAGACAGATGGTCCTTACATCGGATCCGGATAGTAATTCGTTTATGAAAATGCCTCAACCCGACTCACCTGTACTTGCCCAGCTGGAAGATGATCAGAAGAACCTGATGGAAGGCGACAAGATTCTCCTTATCATTGAGGATGATGTGAATTTTGCGCATATTTTGATGGATATGGCGAGAGGCAGAGGATTTAAGGCGATTGTGGCGCTTCAGGGAGACAAAGGACTCGAAATGGCCCGTCAATATTTGCCGGATGCGATAATCCTTGATATTCAGTTGCCTGTCATGGATGGCTGGGCAATTCTGGGCGAACTGAAAAGCAGCTCCGCGACACGTCATATCCCGGTCCATGTGATTTCGGTAATCGATGATATGAAACAAGGTTTGATGATGGGAGCCATTGCTTATCTGAAAAAACCTTCCAGTAAAGATTCGCTGGATAAAGCTTTCTCGCATATCGAATCCTATACAGAGAATCAATTGAAACGTCTATTGATTGTGGAAGATGATGAAATACAGCGGAAAGCAATCATTGAACTGATCGGCCACGATGATGTTGCAATCACGGCAGTGTCCACCGGCAGTGAGGCCTTGAATGAATTGCACAGTCAACGCTATGACTGTATGGTACTGGACTTGATGCTGACAGATATGACCGGATTTGAATTGCTTGATCAGATTCGGGACGATCAATATTTGAATGATCTGCCGATCATTATTTATACAGGCAAAGAGCTGGACAGTAAAGAAGAGATGAAGCTTCGCAAATATGCGGAGTCCATTATCATCAAGGACGTGAAATCACCTGAACGTCTGCTCGATGAGACGACCTTGTTCCTGCACCGGGTAGAAGCCAATCTGCCGGAAGACAAACGTCGAATTCTGCAGAAACTGCATAATAAGGAAACCTTGTTTGAAGGTAAGAAAATATTGCTTGTGGATGATGACATCCGTAATGTATTTGCTCTTTCAAGTGTGCTCGAAGGTTATCGGATGGATGTGACATTTGCAGAGAACGGCCGTGAAGCTCTGGAGATTCTGGATAAGAACCCGGAAATCGATCTGGTGTTAATGGACATGATGATGCCGGAAATGGATGGTTATGAGGCCATGACGCGGATCAGACAAATACCGAGATTCGAAAAATTGCCAATTATCGCCTTAACCGCAAAAGCGATGAAAGATGATCGTGGCAAGTGTATTGAGGCTGGAGCATCCGATTATGTGAAAAAACCGATCCAAACGGATCAATTGTTATCCTTAATGCGGGTATGGCTGTATTCGTAACCCAATAGTTTGGGTAATGAAAGACAATACATCTAATACGCAAGTAACAAATCAAGAAGTGGAGAGAAAATATGACACCGTGGAAACCTACCGAGGCGGAGGCAGAATCGATCCGCATGCCGCAAGATGAAGAGCGTGAGCTGATCGAGATCGAGTTGCTGTTGGAAGGTATGCACCGTTTATATGGATATGATTTTAGAAACTATGCGTTGCCTTCATTAAAGCGCAGAATCTGGCATTATGCACATGCCGAAGGCGTTAAGACCATTTCCGGGTTACAAGAACGGGTGCTGCATGACCGTTCTGCGTTTGATCGTTTTGTACAGAACTTGTCCATTCCCGTGACGGAAATGTTTCGTGATCCTACGCTTTTCCGAATGTTTCGCGAACAGATTATTCCGATCTTAAGAACATATCCGTATATCCGAATATGGCATGCCGGCTGTTCCACAGGAGAAGAAGTCTATTCCATGGCGATTATGCTGCACGAGGAAGGACTGTACGACAAGGCAAGAATATATGCGACAGATATGAATGATCGCTCTTTGCAGCAGGCCAAGGAAGGCGTATATGGCATCGAGAAAATGAAACTATATACTACAAATTACCTTGAAGCCGGGGGCACACGTGCATTCTCAGAGTATTACACGGCCAAATATAATTCTGTTATTTTTCATCCTTATTTACGCAAAAATATTATTTTTGCCGAGCATAATCTGGCAACAGACCGTTCATTTAACGAGTTTAATGTGATCTTTTGCCGCAATGTCATGATTTATTTCAATGATGAACTGCGGAACCATGTGCACGGACTTTTTCATGAAAGTTTGAGCCACTTTGGCATCCTTGTTCTGGGTTCTAAAGAATCAATACATTTTACGGAATTCAGCGATGCCTACGAGCCGTTAGACCGGACGGAAAAAATATACCGGAAGATTAAATAGGGGGTTAGGCTTAGTCATGGGGCTCAATGAACCAATCCACATATTATTGGTAGATGACCGCCCCGAGAACCTGCTCGCTCTCGAAGCGGTTCTGGAATCGGAACAGTACAAGCTCGTCAAGGCAACCTCCGGGGAAGAGGCACTTCGTTGTTTGCTGAAAGACGAATTTGCGGTCATTGTACTTGATGTGCAGATGCCTGGGATGGACGGTATTGAGACAGCAAAATTAATCAAGGCGCGTGACAAGTCCAAGGACGTGCCGATCATTTTCATCTCTGCCAACAGCAGAGAGGCAGAACACTTATTTGCAGGTTATTCCGCGGGGGCCATTGATTATATGGTCAAACCGTTTATTCCTCAGATTTTGAAGTCCAAAATCGAGGGCTTTGTGGAAATGTTTATCACGAATAAACGTTTGAAAACACAGACCATGCTTTTGCACCAGAAGACGCAGGAATTGGAGAAGATGAATCAGCAGCTCATTCAGGCCAAAGAGGAAGCGGAGATCGCTGCAAACGCGAAGACCGAGTTCCTTGCCATGATGAGTCATGAAATTCGCACACCCATGAATGGCGTTATCGGTATGGTTGATCTGTTGATGGAAACGGAGCTGAAGGAAGATCAGAAGGAATATGTGGACATTGTACGTCGCAGTGCGGATGCACTTGTGACGGTGATTAATGATATTCTTGATTTTACCAAGATGGAATCCGGAAAAATGGAACTGGAAGAGCATCCGTTTGAACTTGTTTCCTGTATTCGTGAAGTACTGAAACTGTTCGCGGCAGAAGCCGGCAAAAAGAATATTGAGCTGGAATATTTCCTGGAAGATTCGGTACCTCAATTGATCTATGGAGATATGGCAAGGCTGCGTCAGGTTCTGTTGAATCTGATTGCCAATGCCATCAAGTTCACGGACCATGGCGGTGTGTATCTGATCGTATCCGTTAATGAAGAAAAGGACGGGCGAATGACGCTGGAGTTTGCTGTAAAAGATACCGGAATAGGTATAGCTCTAGACAAAGTCGACCGCCTGTTCCAGCCGTTTTCCCAACTGGATACATCCATGACGCGCAAGTATGGAGGAACCGGTCTGGGGTTGGCTATATGTAAAACGCTCGTTGAAATGATGGGTGGACAGATATATCTGGATACGACGGAGATGCGTGGAGCAACGTTTGTATTTACCATTCAGGCGCAGCGGTATGTCGAAACTGAGCTCACGAATGGTATGGGGGAAGATCAGCATACGGATATTAAAAATTATGAAATGCATCCAAGCGTATTAATCGTCGATGATCACCCCATTAATCAGAAACTAATGTCCATCATGCTGAGCAAGCTTGGACTCATCGCAGATATCGCCGAAGATGGCAAGAAGGCGCTGGATATGGTGTTGGCCAATCGTAGCTATGATTATATATTTATGGATTTACAAATGCCCGTGATGGATGGATTGGAGTGTACTCGCCGAATTCGTGAGAGCCTTCCTCAAGACCAGCAGCCGGTTATTGTAGCAATGACCGCCAATGTCATGGATGGTATTCAGCAGCGATGTTCCACTGTAGGTATGGACGATTACATCAGCAAACCTGTGAAAATGGGCAATGTGAAACAGAAGTTGTCCCGATTTCAGGAAGAAAGGCGATTGTTCAAATCCAAAACATCGGCCATAAATCAGGCCAATTGAAATATTTGCTAATTCGATTACTGTTTCATATGTGCTGTAGATGGGTTATTAGGTAAAGAAACCATTGATCAGGAGAGAGATGTCTAATGAATACAAACAAAAATGAAAAATTCAATGCAAGAACAGAAACACTGGATGGCGTGTGCACGGTGTATCTGACTGGCGAACTGGATTTGTCAGTTGCTCCTGAATTCCGTTTGGTGATGGAGCCGCTCGTGGATAACAAGGAACAAGATTTGATTATTAACATGCAGGATCTGAAGTACATCGATAGTACAGGGATTGGTATCCTGTTATCTGTTCTGAAAGCACGGCATGGAATGGAAGCTCGCTTTGAAGTACAGGAAGTTCCTGCGCAAATTCAGAAACTTTTTGATATGACGGGTATTGCCAAATTCTTTGTCCCACAGAAGAATTCCCAATAGGAAAGGATCGAAAAAGGAATGAATGCAGAAGTTCAAAGAGTCACCCTTAATTTACCGGCGACAGCTGATTACGTTGATATTGTAAGACTCAATCTATATGGTGTTGCGTCCAAAATGGGATTTTCTTATGAGGACATTGAGGATATGAAGGTTGCTGTATCCGAGGCCTGTAATAACTCTGTACTGTATGCTTACTCACACGAAGGCGGCATGGTAGAGGTTGTGTTCGAAGTCGATAGTGACACGTTGGCCATTACCGTCAAAGATGAAGGTGCCAGCTTCGAGAACATTAACCCGGCGGTATCCCGCGCAGGCCTTCACGACAAAGAACTGTCTGAAGCCCAAATCGGTGGACTTGGATTTTACCTGATGCAAGCTCTGATGGATGATGTCAGTGTGGAAAGTGAGACGGGCAAAGGTACGAAAGTAGTACTCGTAAAACGTCTTGCAAGAAGTGAGGAGAAAGTATGAATGAAAAAGTGACTCCCCCAGAGTCCATGTCTGAAGCTATAGGTTTGATCTGGGAATACCAGCAGACCCAGGATAACGAAATTGCAACAGTTCTTATCCGTAAATATGAACCGATGGTGAAAATGGCAGCAGGTAAAATCGCGCGGAACCGACCCGATCTATATGAAGATTTGTATCAGACCGGGCAGATGGCTCTAATTCGTTTGCTTAAGCAATACGATATCAATCTGGGTATTCCGTTTGAACCTTATGCCATGAAGAGCATGATCGGTCATATGAAAAATTATTTAAGGGACAAGTCCTGGTATATTCAGGTGCCCCGCAGAATTAAGGAAAAGGGAGCACTTGTCCAGCATGCGATTGATGAATTGACAGTGAAGCTGGAGCGTTCACCAGGTGTGAACGAGATTGCAGAATACCTGGATTTAACTCCTGAGGAAACCATCGAAGTTTTGGCTGGTCGGGAATGTTACCACTATGTGTCACTGGATTCTCCGCTTTCACAGGATGAGAGTGCAGCCACATTGGGCGAACTGATCAGTTCAGATGTAAATGACTTCGATTCGGTCGAGAAGCGGATGGACTTGCAGCAGGCATTGGGACAGTTGAAGGAACAGGAACAAAAGGTGCTTATTTTGGCATTTCAGGATGGTCAGTCGCAGCGGGCAATTGCTCAGAAACTGGGAGTATCCCAAATGAGTGTATCCCGTATCCAGAAGCGAGCCACTGAGAAATTAAAACAGATTATGTCGAACGCTTCATTATTATGAGATGCAGATCGGTGATGATATTGAGCACGGCATAAAGAAGGACACGTGATTCCAATGGAATGCATACGTGTCCTTTTTTGGGATCAATGATTTCTTAATGAACAGTATGAATGCAGGAGTGGATGTTAGTGATTGTGGATAAAGTCAAACTGGAAGCGCGTCGGGACAAGGCTACCTATTCAGACCATTGGGAATGGTGGGACTGGGTGGCACCGGATGAGGAAAGTATGGCAGAAGCCTTGGAGGAACTAACGAGCGAATTTCCAGAAATGCAGTACTGGCTTCGCAAAATACCGGCGGTAGAGTCCAATTATCTGTCTGTCCGCTTCATGAACGGCACGGAGCCCGTCATATTCGGGTCATTATTATATGCGGTCAAGAATGAAAGAGACGATCAACGTAAAGATAATCAGATGTTTTTCTATGTGGATCAAGAAAGACTGGTTACCTTGAATGTAGATGACAATACCAGAGGGATTATGAATACAGGTGAACGTGCAGCCATGTTACAACAATGCAATGAAGCCCGGGACGGCATGTTTGTGCTGTTTCGAGCCATCTTGCATTATTACCATGTGGGCATGGATCAATTTGAGATGAACCTGCGTGATTTGGAGCGGACGATGGAATCCCGCAATGCCCGAACGTTGATGGATCAGATTCTTGCTGCCCGATTTGAGTTGCTGTATTGGAGTAACCTGTTCATCCCGTATTCCGAATTGATGGCCGCCGCCAGGGAGGCTTATCTGGACGAGCTGAAGGAGAACCGATTTTTTCAGCAGCTCCAGCACCGGATCGAACGCATGGAGCGTTTGTTCAAACATTATGAGAAAGAGATCGATACGCTGATTTCCATTGATAATGCGATTTCAGGGGTGCGTGGCAATGAGATCATGAAGACATTGACCCTCGTTACCTCGGTATTCACGCCCGCAACGGCTGCTGGAGCCATATGGGGAATGAACTTTGAGAATCTGCCTTGGATCGACAAAACCTGGGGGGTTGTACTTGTCCTTGTACTTATCATCATTAGCATGGTCGGCATGTATGTATGGATGATGATGAAAGGCTGGACAGGGGATCTGCTCAAAGTAAAGTCCTCCCAGCCGTCAGTTAAGGAAACAGAGAAACGTGGCATTGGTAAACGAAGGCAATGACTTGGGAAGCATCACATGCTTCCTTTATTTTTTATAATCTTCAATGTATCCCAATAAGTCAGCAATGTATTGTCCTACAATCGGCATATTCACGAATTGACTAAGAATAAAGGCGAGCAGACCAAGAACAACAAAGGTCCCTACGGTCAAACCCAAACCACGTGCCATACCGGCTGTAAAATTGGTAATGATGCGTTTTTTTGGACTGCTGTAATTTTCGATAATATCCTTGATTTGAGATTTTTCCAGACTGTCAGCAATTTGATCCAGCCTTGTGTTCAGACGTTTTACCTCATGACGCAATTCAAAAGGGTGCTCACTGGTATCATACTGTTGTGCGGGTTTTCCCCCGGTAATGGGCGTATTGCCGTTCATTGTGACTTTACTCATGTTCTTCCTCCTTTAATCTCGCGGTGTGGATAAAAAATAGCCAGCTGGAATACAGCTGGCTATTGGTCACTCGATCACAAGCCTTACAGGCTGGTCGAATTTATTTCTTTACGTGTATCTTCCTTGGCTTCTACAGAAGCAGCAGCCACTTCTTCTGTCGCCTTGGTTGCTTCATTCGCTACATCAGCGGAAGCTTTTCTCACGGAATCCATGACGTCATTACGTCCTTGGTTTACTGTTTTTGCAATATCAGAAGTTTTGGAAGAGACCGTTTTAGCCAGTTCGGAAGCTTTATCACCTACAACTGCTGCAACTTCTTTCGTGCGATCCGTAACGATGCCCACTTTCTCGGAAAGGTCACCACGCAATTCGCGTCCTGGTTTAGGGGCAAAGAGCAGCGCAGCTGCAGCACCCAGCAAACCTCCGATGAAAATACCTTTGGCGAAATTGGAACCGCTTTGTACAGGATATTGCTCTTCTGCTTTATTCATGTCAAATCACTCCTTCTTCAAATTTAAAAAACGGATACGAAACAACGAACACCTTGTTGACCGATCAGGCAGCCTGTCTGAACAGTCTGGACGCAAGCCCCAGCAAGAAGACAAAGAGCGCTGTTCCAATGATGGCAGGAATGACGGCGAAGTTGCCGATGACCGGCCCCCAGTTACCAAGCAAAAGTGCTCCTAGCCAGGCACCGACAAATCCGGCAATCATTGCACCGATGATTCCTCCAGGCATGTTGTGACCGGCAAGTGCATCACCGATTACACCAATAATGACTGCCATCACAATGCTGATAATGATACCCCACATAACAACCGCCTCCTTTATACTTGATGTAGGATGTTGTCTGTTCGCGTTTGCTTACTTCGTATATAAACGCCGTGCTTCCAGGTGAAACAATCAACGTGTGGAGAAATGATATGGAAAATGTAGGATAATGCAATTCAGAAGGAGCGTTTAATCCCCTGAATCATACAGCAGATCCAAGCCAGCCCGGCAGCAAATCCGGTGAAAACATCGGTTGGATAATGTACGCCAAGCATGATCCGGCTAATACCGATCAGGAATATAAATGCCATTCCGCAAAGGACAGGCAGGGCAACTCCAAACAACTGTTGCTGTCTTTCAATCGCCCAGATGACAAATAACATGCCATAAAACCCCATCGAGATCATCGCATGACCGCTTGGAAAACTATATCCATGAACGACCAGCAGATGTTCCAGTTCAGGTCTGCTGCGTCTGAATATTTCCTTCAATAGGGTGTTCAGAATCCACATCATGGCAAAACTGCTGAGTAACGCATATCCATATATGAGGAAACGGGGACGGCGCTGCAGCAAGAAAAGGATTGAAAAACCGACAGCTGCCATGGCAGAAAGGTTAAAAGAGCCGAGCGCAGTAATGAAAGAAATGAAAGGCAGCAGATAAATACGTGATTCCGAGTTCAGATAGACCAGCTGCTGGATACGGTCATCCAATGAAAGGATAGCATCGTTACCAAGCAACGCTCCCAGAGCCGCCAGCAAGAAGACGACCGAAACACTGGCTATCATTCCAACACCAGCCCACTTGAGCAGTGGACGTAATGAATTTTTGCGATTTAACCCGGATGAGGATGAATGCGTTTTGCGCTGCATAAATGAGTGTCTCCTTCAGTGATGGTAGTAGGTAGATAAAGATTGATAAAGGATTACCCGAAATGTCTGTCGAAAAAACTGTAAAAACGTCGCTTTTGTACTATACTATTTAAGATATCCCATGCGGCGTCGTGACGCAAAGCAGAGATGAATTTGGGAGTATAAAGGAGAGAACTCGCATGGAGAGTGCCCTGTTAATTAAAGAATACCGTGCAGGCGTTATGGAATGCGCCCATTACGGACACATAAGCATTACGGATGAGAACGGCAGGATTGTATATTCAGCTGGCGATCCTCATTTTAGAGCGTTTACCCGTTCATCTGCCAAACCTTTTCAGGCCATTCCGGGGATTCGGGCCGGTATTGCCGGGCATTATGGTCTGACAGCTCAGGAGATTGCCATCATGTCTTCCTCGCACCGATCGGAACCGATTCATATTCAGGTGCTGGAGCAGTTGGAAAGCAAAATAGGATTGGGAGAAGAATGCCTCATATGTGCACCAAGTTATCCCCTGAATGAAGAAAGCCGGAATCAATGGCTGCGTGCTCAAGGAGAAAAGCGTCGTATCCTCCACAACTGTTCTGGTAAACATCTGGGCATTCTCGCATACACTCAGATGAAACAGGCTGACTTGGGGAGTTATGCAGAGCCAGAACATCCAGTACAGCGTGAAATTCTGGAGACCATGGCCTACATGGCGGGTATTGAAGAGAAAGAGATTAAACTTGGGACGGATGGCTGCGGCTTTCCGGTATTTTCATTGCCGTTATCGGCATTGTCGAACGCATACTTGAAGCTGGCTTGCCCGGATCTGATTGAAGATCCATCTACACGCTCTGCGGTAGAGAGCATCACTGGAGCCATGAACGAATATCCGCTAATGGTAGGAGGAACCGGACGCGTGGACTCCGTGCTGCTTGAAGACAGCAACATTGTAGCCAAGGGCGGCTTCAAGGGTGTGTTTGGTTTTGCTCTGAAAAAGGAACGCCTTGGAATCACGTTCAAAGTGCTTGACGGTTCGGAAGAAGAATGGGCCTGGATTGCACAATCCATCTTGGAGCAGATTGGATATAGCAATCGAAAAACCATCGAACGACTGGCAGAGGTATATCCACCTGATATTCGGAACGACGCGGGTAAAGTTGTGGGGCGGGCAGACAGCGAATTCAGACTTCACTCACCTGAAGAAAGCGTATAACCTTAAGCAAGGGGCGTGATTAGAATTCCCGGGCCACGGGTAAAGATGACATACCAACTGGTATTGATCTATAGAATTCTAAATATACACGCATGAACTGCTGCGAAGATGTGGCAGCTCTAAACCTTTGGAGGTGGATGAATATGATTAAAGTAGTGACATCGGAAGAAAGGCACACGTCGGATCGAGGTTGGATACACAGTGAATTCAGCTTTTCCTTTGCGGACTATGATGATCCAAGCAATGCCCACTTTGGTTGTCTTCTGGCTCATAATGACAACACACTGATGCCGCAGGAAGGCTTTAAGAGACATCCACATCATGACTTGGAGATTGTTAGTTATGTGATATCAGGTACGTTGAAACATACGGACAGTATGGGAACAGAGCAATTGCTGGAACCGGGAACAGTTCAGGTCATGAGTGCGGGGACCGGGGTCGAGCATTCGGAGACTAACCCCTCTGAGGATGAACCTGTACGTTTTTTACAAATGTGGTTTTTGCCATCCCAGCGCATGCTCAAACCCTCGTATACCAATCGTCGCCTGGAGGATCAGGAGCATCTGAACCGTCTTTGTCCGATTGTATCGGGACAAGGGGGGGAAGCAGCCGAGGGAGCATTACCGATTTCACAGGATGTAACTTGCTATCTATCCCATCTGGAATCCGGCAAAAAATTAATGTACCCTCAACATGAAGACAGGCGTACACATCTCTTCCTGATTAGTGGTCATATCGAGATTGTATGTTCAGATGGTAACTTCAATCTCAAGCCGGGTGATGCTGCACGGATCCGTAAGAGCTGTGATCTGCAAATTACTGGTACAGGCAGCGAGACTGCTGAATTTGTACTGGTAGACTTGCCTTGAGGAAAAGGGTGTAACTTATACCGATGGAATAGGGTTTAAAACATGAAGCAGACTGTCCGGTAAGGATGGTCTTGGAATATAACAACCGCAAGAGGACCTGATTCCACTGTGACGTGGAATCAGGTCCTCTTTGTACGGGTTGATTTACCTTCATAGCTTTACCTTCATAAAAAGAGCCGCTCAAAGTTCTATGAACAATGTCGCCTAGGATTTACGAAGGTTACCCAGTTCGGAAGCGACAGCTTCCACTTCAGAAATACTCAGATGTTCCTTGCCTAGGACCATCTCATACAGGTCAAACAGATCTTCATACTTGTCGAGTGGGAAAGCCGAAGCCTGCATGGCAGCTCCACTGGCCATCCGCAGCTTCGTTTTGATCGCTTCAATCATATATTCCATGTTGGCTGCGCTTGCTTGCGTTAAATCCATCGTTATGTCCATCCCTTCCATATCGGAAACTGTTGTCATTGTATCATGTTTGGACAGGCACAGGCCAATGCTTTTGCGGCGTAACGAAGCATCGGGTAAAATGAGGAATACAACAATAGAGCTTCAGGTAGGGAGTACATGTGTAAAGGAGGGAAAAGAGATTGACAGTGTACAAGCGGGAATTGGTTCGCCATCAAAGCAGGGAAGCCCGCAAAAATGTGCAGGGAGAAGATTTGGTATTATTTTTCAAGCACATCTACCAACTTCATTCACCCGATGAAATTACCTTTGTCTGTATCGGGACGGACCGTTCTACCGGGGATGCACTGGGCCCGCTGACAGGGAGCCTGCTGCAGGAGTACGGAGTGAACCACGTGATCGGGACACTGGCTTCACCCTGCGATGCCGATACGCTGGAGAAGAGGCTGGCGCTTGTCCCGTCCCATCATGCCATCATCGCCATTGATGCTTGTCTGGGTCCAAAACAGGCAGAAGGTACATACTATCTCGCGGAACATGCACTTATTCCGGCCCGATCGGTTGGCGGCAAGCTGCCGCCGGTTGGTCATTACAGCGTGGCTGCTGTGGTGAATGCGAATGGACCGAGACCTTATTCCATTCTTCAGATGACCTCGCTGCATTTCGTTATGGGGATGTCCCGAACGATTGCTGAGGCGGTATCCGAAGCAGTGAAATACAGACAAACGTTTCATAAATGAGTTGCAGGCTTAATAATATACAACTTGAATGAATTTAATTTGCGCAGAGAGAGGGATTTAATATGGAAAAAGTGATGTGTGACGGAACGACGATTTGTTATGCCGAACAGGGTAAGGGAGAAGCACTCATTTTGCTCCATGGATACTGCGGAAGTTCATCCTATTGGGATGAAGTTGTGCCTGAGCTTGCACGCAGCTATCGTTGCATCGTACCCGATCTGCGTGGACATGGCAAAACGGACGCGCCTGTAGGTAGCTATACCATCGATCAGATGGGCAATGACGTATTGCAATTAATGGACGAGCTCAAGGTGGATAAGGCTGTCTTGCTCGGTCACTCTATGGGTGGATATATCGCACTCTCCATCGCACAGCGCCACCCGGAACGATTGAATGCCTTCGGCTTGATTCATTCCACAGCGTATCCGGATACTGAAGAGGGCAAGGAGAAGCGCCTTCGTGCAGTATCTACCATTCAGACGGAAGGCATTGTTCATTTTGTGGATGGGTTGGTTCCCGGTCTGTTTGCACCAGAACATGTGGAATCGCTATCAGCGCAGGTGACACGTGTGAAGGAAATCGGTTACCAGACTGCGCCGCAAGGGGCAACTGGAGCTGCACTGGCTATGCGGGAACGGCCGGACCGCCGTGATGTATTGTCAGCGACACCACTTCCTGTCCTGCTGGTTGCCGGAGAGAAGGATGGCGTCATTCCGCCAGAACGCACATTTACAAGTGACAAGCCACATATTACACAAGCTGTGATTCCTGGAGCAGGACATATGAGCATGTATGAAGCTCCGGAAGAGTTAATTCAGGTCATTAAACAATTTTTGGCGGGATTATCGAAGTAATTTACTGAAACATGAATAGTACCAGATATTTCGCCTTCTTTGCGAAGTGTCTGGGTCTTGCTAAACCCCTGCAACGTTCGCTCAAGAACGGCAGGGGTTTTATTTGTTCAGGTCAGAGCATGGGGGGGCATTCACCATGTTTTGGCTTTTTGTCATGGCATGAATTAAAATGATGAGAATGGATCATGTAAATGAAACTGGAATGTACACGATCGAACGATGAGGGGGCATATAGCATGTTCAGGAAAGATTATCTGCTCCGTATGATGGAGGAAATGACAGAAGCGATCGGCAAGGTATTTACACTCAAACAACAGCGAAAACACACGGAGGCTCTGTCCGAGCTGGACGAGCTGCTGCGCAGGCAGTTTGGCCTGAATTTATCGTTGCTGAACTCACTGCCTGCCGAGGATGTCATTGAGATGTTCCGTTTTCGCGGCGTCATTGAAGTGGACAATCTGCAGCAAGCCGCCAGGCTGATCGAAGAAGAGGCGTACATTTATAATGAAAAGTCCAAAGTAGAGGGCATAGATGATCATGAAAAAATGGAGTCAGAGGATGAAGCACTTATTCGTCTGATGAGATCACTTCATTTTTACCTGTATGCACTGAATCATGGGGCTAATCCGAAGCTGCTGGATGCACCAGAGCGTGTAGAGGGAATATTGGAGCAAACGAAAGCATACGAACTTCCGGCACGAACGGAAAAGCAGCTTGCCCTGTATCGTGAACAACAGGGGCGTTATGATCAGGCAGAGAATAGCTGGTACAGACTGTTGCAGGTAGACGACAGTCATCCCATTCATTATCGGGGTGAGGTGCAGGCTTTCTATGAAAGGTTAAGACAACTGGAAGATGAGCAACTGCAGCAAGGGGGCTTGCCTCGTGAGGAAGTGGAAGAGGGGCTTGCCGAGCTAAATCGTTAAACCCCATGAATACGCACCTTAACTTGGAGAGGGAACGGAATTGTGGTATGGTAACGGTTGACCAAACCAAATCGAAAGTGAGATGTACCCCCGTGGATTCATTGCGAAAGCTTATACAAGACATCTTTGAACAGAATTCGCTGATTACAGCGACCTGGAGCCAGCTGCGCAGACGGGACAATGTCTCGTATACCAAAGTGCAAGTCAAGCCGGTAACGCTCAAGAATCAGTTGCATTATCAATTCGCATTTCATTATACCAACAAAGTGCTGCACGAGAATTTGACTCCGGCTGAAGCGGCAGAACGCATGACTTTGTTATGCGAGGAGACGTTTCGTCAAGGACTGCTCTGTACAGCAGACGCAGATTATCAAATTTTGATCAGCAAAAAATATAAAGTGTCCATCTTGACCAAGTCTGCTTCCAAGACGGCGGTGGACCTCTCGCATAATCGTAAAAAACAATATGTGCTGGAAGATGGAGTTCCAGTCTCTTTCCTGGTCGAGCTGGGAATTATGAGCGAGGAAGGCCGAGTTTTGGCTCGCAAGTACGATAAGTTTAGACAGATCAACCGTTTCCTCGAGATGGTACAGGATGTCATCCCGCATCTGCCGGAGGGCCGTCCACTTACGATTGTTGATTTTGGGTGTGGGAAGTCTTATTTGACCTTTGCTTTATATCACTATTTGTCTGTACAGCAGCGCAGATCGCTCAAGATCATTGGTTTGGACTTAAAAGCCGATGTTATTGAACACTGCAATGATCTGGCAAACAAGTTGCATTACGGTGACCTGAAGTTCCTTGTGGGAGACATCGCTGACTATGACGAGCTGAATGAAGTGGATATGGTCGTGACGCTGCATGCCTGCGATACAGCAACCGATGCTGCTTTGGAGAAAGCCGTTCGTTGGGGGGCTTCCGTCATTCTGTCTGTACCGTGCTGTCAGCACGAGCTGTTTGACCAGATTGAATCCAGCGTGATGAATCCGTTGTTGTCACACGGTATTTTGAAGGAACGTTTCTCCGCATTGGCAACGGACGCCATCCGGGCGAAGCTGCTGGATCTGATGGGATACAAAACGCAGCTGCTCGAATTTATCGATATGGAGCATACGCCAAAAAACATATTAATCCGTGCAGTACGCGGTCAGGCCGGGCAGACAGCTGACATGTGGAATGAATATATCGCATTCCGTGACTTCATTCAGGCAGATCCTTATTTGGAGCGGGCTTGTGCGGACTTGCTTCCAGGTGGTGGCAAGCTGAAAGAAGCTGTGCCGAATGATGGGGCAGATTTGAGTCAAGAGAATTCAAATGGGGAATCCATCCTAGATGTGACCCAAGATGCTAGCAACTGTGATCACTGTTGAATAGTTGATGCAGATCGTCTGCCATCGTCCTTGACGGGACATACTGGTGAGAGGGTCCCGTGAAAACAACATAAGGTGCGAGAGGCATGTAATCAGGCAGAAGACCCTAACGGGAGCTTCTGTCTTTTTTTGTTTTTTAGTTGGAATTTTTGATGAATACGATGACGTGAGAAAGGAGGTAGACGCATGGAGGAAGCAAAATCGGATAAAAAGGTTAAGTGGAGTAAGTCAGATGATGGGGACAGCCTGGACAAGGTGGAACAGTTGAACCCAGCAAATCAGGGGATGACGTTTTCCCGATTATCAGAGCCAGCATTAACGGTAGTGCTTGGTTTAATTTTAGTCGTTTTACTGTTAGCAGGCTGTCTACGCAGGGGATTGTTTTATTTTACGGACGTATACCCCATGGTGCTGATGGCATCAGGCAGCGCACTTATTTGGTTTATTTTGTTCATGATGTGCTTCAATGCACCGAAGACGAGTGGGCAACTAGGGATTGCTCAGTGGTTGGATCACCTCAAACGATTCTATGTGGCTATTATGCAGTACGCTCATCTCCGATGGATGCTTTGGCCCTTGGCTCTGGCAGTCTGGTTGGGCCTGCATGCATGGAGGGGCTCTGTCAGTGTACAGGGAAGCTTGGATGAGATGCTGCGCTGGAGCCTGCTGGCTATATTTGCGTTGCTAACAGCGATGCTGGCTTCGCGCGCGAACGGAGCGCGATGGTTTGCCTGCGGCTGGCAAATGGCAGGCGGCCTGCTTGTGCTAAGCGGCGTGCTTGCCGCGTGCGGTGTGCTGCCGCTGCCTTATGGGGTCATGCGAACCGCTGACCCTGAGATCAGCTCCGCCGGAGCCCGGCTCGGCGGAATGCTGCAGTACCCCAATGCGTACGGCGCCGTTGCCGGCATGTACGCATTGGAGCGGCTGGCTGCCGCCGCGAGAGCTGTAGCCCGGCCATTGTCGGCCGGGCGGCTCATCGCGGCAGTGCTGCCGCTCATGCCCGCGCAAGCCGCGCTCCTGCTGAGCGAGTCGCGCGGCGCCTGGCTGGCGACCGGCTGTGCCGCGGTCGCCGCCTTCGCTTTGCAGCGGCGCGGTGCCCGCCTGCCGCTGCTGCTGGCCACGGCCGCGCCACTGGCGTGCGCGGCCTGGCTCTACCGCCAGCTGGCTGCTGCCCAGCTGGCGCCTGCACCCGTGCCCGGCCTGCTGGCACTGGCCGGGGCTTGGGCAGCTGCGCTGCTCGGCACGCTGCTGCTGTGCCGTTTGTGGCACAGCGGCGCTCGTGCCCGCGCCGCTGCCCTCACGGCCACGGGGCTGGCGGGGATCACCGCCGCAGCCCTGGCCGTGGCCTCCACCGCCGACCGCATGGCGGCTGGTGTCGGCACAGGGCTGTCCCGCCTTCAGATGTGGCGGGACGCCCTGAAGCTCTGGACCGAGGCCCCATGGATGGGCCACGGGGGAGAGACATGGCGCAGCATGTTTCGCGCCATCCAATCCTCGCCTTATGTTGGAGGCGAGGTCCACAACGGCATCCTTGATCTTGCCCTCGATGCAGGCATAATTGGGCTGTTGCTCATCGCTGGCTGGTTCTTTTCCACCCTGCGAACCATGTGGAGGCAGGCTCCTTGGCTGCTGCCTTCGGTTATTGTTTTTGTCCTCCATGGTGCAATGGATTTTGACTGGAGCTTCACCTTTCTCTGGATGATGTTCATTTGGCTGGGGGGCTGGGCACTATCGTCGCAAACTGTACAGGAGGCCGCCGCTTACAAAAAACGGCCCCGCTTTTTCCGTCAGTTGACTCCGTGGCCTCAACTGATACTAGCAGGACTGTTCATCATATTTTGGCTTGGAGGGACAGCCTGGTTTGCTGGACATCAATTGGCGGCAGATCAACAATACCGTCAAGCAATTTCCAATGATGCAGGAAGTGCTGAACGTAAGACGCTGCTTACGGCGGCGTACAAGTTTAACCCCTACAGACCGGATATCGCCATCTCCCTGTCTCGTACGCTTCCTGCGAAAAAGGCTGAATTAATGTTAGTGCAGAGCCTGTCCTATTCACCAGTTTACCCCCAACTCTACGGAGAGCTGGGGCAGTGGGCCGCTCGATCGGGTAGAGGAGAGTCAGCCGGGAACTATTTTGAACAAGCCATAGCCCTCAATCGTTTTGACGCCTCCAGCCAGTCCCTGGCTTTATATTGGATGGAACAGGCATCACGGAGGGAGCTGGCGGCGGGCTATGCTGAGCGAGGAAGGCAGACCGCTTCTGCCGGAGTAAGGTTATACGAACGGTATAGACAGCTGGCTGAAGAAGTGGCGGCAGGGAAGGCGAGAAATGATCGGCGCTTTGGGCTTAATGAAGTCGCATTACGTTATGGGGATAATCTGCTTATCCTTGCTTTTAATCCACTTGCTTCAGAGGTGAGCAGAAAGTATCCCTGAATATCTGGCCTCACGCAACGTCGATGTTGAACTAAATCCATGAAAACGAATGATTCAACATGGAATGGGATAAAAACAATTCACATTTCCACCGAAAGTAGTGGTTTTTTACGGCTTGATTCAGGTTCTATTCAAATTCAACATCAAGCCCTATGTTGCACATAAACTGTTTGGTTACCTGTCCGTTACCTGTCCATTACTCTGAATCTACAGGCGATATCCGCCAAATGCTTCCTTGAAGGCACCTTGCAGCGGTTCTACCTCCACACCCCATAGAGTCGCAATCTCAACGCTGACATCGGCGTTCCACCATTCGCATAATTTTTTGCGATTATCCCGGTTTTCACCGATCCAGAGCAGATTGGTGATGACCTTCCCATAATACAATTCTTCTGCCTGCTTCATCCGTTCTGGGGAGATGTATACCTTTAGCTTTTTGGCTGTTCGATACAGCTCTTTGCTGCATGCCCTTCGGATCCCTCGGGCAGAAGGCAGTTTCTGGCCTGGAGTGCTATGTTTTACCGGGGGAGTACCGGGTGCTGATTTGGGTGACATCTTCTCACGCTCCTCTCCCGATACCATATGCAAACGGCTGTCTGCGGGACACTATCCCAAACGGGTGAAGTAGCAACAGCTACAGGCCTGTGATAAAATAGGGACGAACATCCATGGTGCGAAGGGCACTGCCAATCAGGATGAAGAAAGAGGGTCGAGATGGACGTTATTCATAACATTGTCAATCAATTATTCGATTGGATCCAAAGCCTTGGATACTTTGGAATTATGCTTGGACTAATGCTTGAAGTTATTCCGAGTGAAATTGTACTGGCATATGGAGGTTTTCTCGTTTCACAAGGCCATATTAATTTTTTCGGTGCAATGATTTTTGGTACCGTGGGCGGTGTCATAGCCCAGCTATTTATTTACTGGATTGGCCGTTATGGCGGAAGACCTGTACTTGAACGCTACGGAAAATACATACTGATCCAGAAAAAGCACATCGACCATTCCGAAGAGTGGTTCCGCAAGTATGGGACAGGTGTCATTTTCACAGCGCGTTTTGTTCCAGTCGTAAGACATGCCATATCGATTCCTGCCGGCATATCCAAAATGCATACGGGTCGGTTTATTTTGCTGACAACCCTCGCTGTTATACCTTGGTCTGCATTGTTTATATATTTAGGGATGATACTTGGAGATCAATGGCAACATATCAACGAAAAAGCGGCACCTTATATTATGCCGATTCTGCTCGTTGCTCTGGCACTTATGATTATTTATGTACTTATTAAATGGATGAATGTTCGTAAAAAGAAGGGAAGTGTCTAGTTATGGGAAAACCAAACTTGTCTCACAAATTCGGTAAAGGTCTGCCGCCGAAAGAATTCATTGAGAGCATGACGAAGAACCAAAGTGAGTTTCAGGCAAACTATGACAGCTTTGTATGGCCGAACGAAGATGATCGTGAATTTTTCGAAAGCCTGAATTACCGCGATGATTTACGTGTTTTAATTTTGGCTGCTGACTGGTGTGGCGATGTGGTACGCAATATTCCGGTCGTGTTCCAGGCGTTGGAAATCTCGGGCATTCCGACAGAAGTTCTTATTATGGAAAATCATCCTGAAGTGATGGATGAGTTTCTTACGATGGGCGGACGCTCTGTACCTGTTGTTATTTTTGCAGATACAGGCGGACATGTACTGGGCCAATGGGGGCCTCGTCCGCAACATGTACAAGAGGTTATGATTGAATTCAAACGTCTCAATCCGGACCGTGAAGCGGCAGATTATCAGGATAATTTGGCTGTTGCGCGTCAAGAGATCGGGAAACGTTATGGGGAAGGAACGGAGTCAAATGCAGCCATTATTCGTGAGCTGCGTGAACTGATTTCGGGTTACTGAGCCGATATGCTTAACATTCGTACATTTTCATTGGGACCGCTCCAGACCAATGCGTATCTGTTGCAGGGTGACGATCCTGATAAAGCTGTGATTATTGACCCCGGAATGAATCCGGGACCGTTGCTCAAAGCCATTCAGGGCCTGGAGATTGAAGCGATCCTGCTGACTCACGCGCATTTTGATCATATGGGCGGCGTCGATGAAATCCGCAAATTGAAAGGCTGTCCTGTTTATTTGCATGACTTGGAGAGTGACTGGCTCACAACCCCTAAGTTGAATGGTTCTTTGAACTGGCCGCAGGCTACCCCACCGCTTTCGACAGAACCAGCTGAATATGCTATGGACGAAGGGCAGACTCTGAATTTTATTGGTCATACGTTCAAAGTGTATCATACACCCGGACATTCACCAGGCAGTGTAAGTCTGTTATGTGGTGATGACCTGTTTGCAGGTGATGTTCTGTTCCGTATGGGTGTAGGCAGAACGGATCTTACTGGAGGCCGTGAGCGAGATTTGATTGATTCGATCCAGAACAAGTTGTACACCTTCGCGGATGAGGTCAAAGTATATCCAGGTCATGGTCCCAAAACGACAATCGGTTATGAAAAGAAGAACAATCCATACGTCTCTGCCAGATGATCCGACAATTTATGTGAAGAATGTCTGGACAAGTGACAACTTTTTCATTAGAATAGCAATTAGTTGTTACAAGCGATAAAGCACCATCTAACTGAGGCAATAAAAAGAAACACCCTAACTTGCGAAGCACGCAGACTGTGGTCTATACCCGGTTTGCGTTCTTTTTTTGTTTTCAGCCTCTTTTATATCCAAGATACATCCCGTTTAACCCTACATACAGATCAATGACAAGCTTCTACAGAAGATCGTTCTTTTCCATTTAGCAAGTCGAATCATAATAAGCTTGAGCTCTAATAATAGTCAGAAGAATCATGGAATAATAGCTAAGGAGAGCGAGGAAATAGAAGTGGAGAAAAAGCGAGTTATCCAGTTGGGACAACGTGCCGAGCATCTGATCATCGAAGAAAACCTTCGAGCAATGGAGAATGGCAAAATAGAATCAATTCCCCAGCGTCCTCAACTACATAGTTACATCAGTAATGAGATGAATCAAATCAAGGATCAACAGCAAAATATATGGAGAAGTCGTTTATTAAACAGCGGTGCCCACAACCAACCGTGGTTCGACAAACTGCAAGATTACCGAAATGAAGTCTGATTGCCCGGGAAATTGTCGGCTTCAGATTTTTTTTTTGGATTGAATTGAACGTTTCTGCAGAGCCTGTCGTAATAACATAAGACTTAGCGGAGAGCAGGTGACAATCCAGATGGAGGCAGCCGAACTGGAAGAAGTACAGAGGGCGATACAGGGAGATGACAGTGCACTGGCAGAACTGCTCCAGCGTCACTACGCTTTTGTGTATAAGTATCTTGTCAAAGTAACGATGGACCCTAACGTTGCGGAGGAGACGGTGCAGGATACCATGATTCGATGTATGGAAAATATTCAAAGGTACGATGGTTCGTCTGCCTTTTCGTCATGGATGATTACGATTGCGACCCGGATATATATTGATAAGACGAGGCGCAGGCGAAGAGAGCAGATCTGGCTGGAGGCCGTTCGCAACCAAGCTGTAAGAAAGTTGCGATGGCAATTCGAGAGTCGGAATGAAGAATGGACGGATGTCATGGATGCCATGACAAGGTTAACGCCTGAGCATCGCATAGCCGTTCTTTTGAAGCATTATTATGGATATGGATATGATGAAATTGGTGAAATGCTGGGTATTCCATCTGGAACGGCGAAGTCGCGTACAGCCTATGGTCTTCGCCAATTGAGAAAGGAGCTGGGATGAGCATGAGCAGATCTGAAGAACAGGATGAACAAGAAATTCTGGCACGGATGCAACAACAGATGAAAGTGCTTGATGATGCTTATGAGCCTGTAAACATCCCTTCATTAGCCTCACTTGAAGCCCAAGTTAAGGAACGAAGGCAGCTAGGAAGGCGAGCCAATCGGATCGAATTGATTTTGTTCTGGATTGTGGGACTATTCATTATCGCCTTTGGTGCATTATTATTACACTCGGCTCCGGCGCTATATTTGGGTATTCAGGCTGCTAGCTTGGTCGCAGCGATTGCCGTGGCTGCCATCTGGTCAGGGCGACGCCGGAAGGAGACGACTCATCATGAATGATCTTCATTATTCATTAGAAGAGATTCCGCTCGTATGGCTTATTCTACTTGCCATTGTACTGCTTGTTCAGGGAACATGGATCTTTCGGGATGCACGCAGGCGTGGCCGTTTTCCCTGGTTATGGGGATTGTGGGGAATCACCAGTTTCCCGATGCCTTTGATCATATACTGGTTTGTTGCTGTTCGAGCAGACCGCAGGCCCCCTAAGCAAACATCAAAAAAATAATAACATTATGCAACAGAAAAAAGATTTTGCACAAATGTTTTGTTTAATTCTAGTAATCGTAGACAGCGCTATTCTTTTCTAGTAGACTATACAAATAATAAAAAGATAGACTACCAGGAGGTTAGACGATGCTGCGATTAGGAGAGAAGGTTGTCATCGTCGCGGATGCGTTTGAGCAGAATCTTCCTGTGGGGGAATATGGTTTCATCATCGCTTATGACCGGAATCCGGACAATGCGTTCGATTACGTTCTTCGAGTGCCGCAGGTGAATCGGAACTTTTTTGTTCCATCCGGCGACGTCGATCTGGAAGAGGTTCTGCTGAAGCAGGAAGCTGAGCGGGTCGAGCGGGAAGCGTTGATAGATTACGCCCTTGCGACACACAATGAGAAACTGTTTCATCATCTGATGAACGGAGACTTTCAAGCTGTGGAAGAGGAAGAGGAAACCGCGAACGATGTTATGTCACAGGCGGATTTTATAAAGCAGGTTAATCTGCGTGCATGGATTTAGAATTTGAAGAGTCGGCTGATGCCGGCTCTTTTTTGATTAGATTTAGAACGGTTGAACTTTGAAGCGCGTGTAATCTTGATATTGCATGTGGTAATTTTGCTAAATGGGTTTTGAAATATGCATTACAGGAGGACTCCACCGTTGTGGGGTTATTTTGCATATTCGGCAACTCGAGTCGTATGCATTGAATTGTCGAACTATCTCACCTATAATGAAAAAAGTTATCTTGGGACTTTAGCCCGTTAAACGAACGATTCGTTTTCGGCGGTTTCAGGAATTAGAACGAATGAAGGAGGCATCCGGAAATGAGTATTTCGAATAATGACGTTCAGCATGTGGCCAAGCTGGCCCGGCTTAATTTGACTGCTGAAGAAGAGCAGACCCTGACAGGGCAGCTGAACGCGATTTTAAAATATGCTGAGAAGCTGAATGAGCTGGACACTGATGACATTGAACCTACCACTCACGTGCTGCACGTCAGCAATGTGATGCGTGATGATGAGACGAAGGAAAGTTTGTCAATTGAACAGGTGATGCGCAATGCACCGGAAGAAGAAGACGGGCAGTTCAAAGTGCCTGCAGTAATGGAATAACGGATAACCGGAAGGAGGAAGAATTACGTGAGTTTATTTGAACAATCGTTGCCGGAGATACATAACAAGCTGCACGCCAAGGAGCTGTCGGTAAGCGATCTGGTGGATCAGGCATATCAGAACATTGGTGCACGTGAAGAGAAGGTTAAGGCTTATCTGGCACTGGATGAAGAACAAGCGCGTGCTCGTGCACGTCAACTGGATGATCGACTCGTCAGTGGCGAGGAGAAAGGGTTGCTTTTCGGTCTGCCAGTCGGCATTAAGGATAACATCGTGACAAACGGACTTCGCACAACCTGCGGCAGCCAGTTTTTACGCAACTTCGACCCGGTATATGATGCAACGGTTGTCGAGAAGCTGAAAGCGGCGGATACCGTCACGATCGGAAAACTGAACATGGACGAATTTGCCATGGGCGGCTCCAATGAAAATTCAAGCTTTTACCCTGTACGTAACCCATGGGCACTCGATCGTGTTCCAGGTGGTTCCAGCGGTGGATCGGCTGCTGCTGTGGCTGCTGGAGAAGCTTATTTCACATTGGGATCAGACACAGGGGGCTCCATCAGACAGCCCGCTTCCTATTGCGGCGTTGTCGGTTTGAAACCTACCTACGGACTCGTTTCACGTTTTGGTCTGGTTGCATTCGCATCCTCCTTGGACCAGATTGGACCTTTGACGAAAAATGTCGAGGATTCTGCCTATGTGCTGCAAGCCATTGCTGGTTATGACGCCAAAGATTCGACATCCGCGAAAGTGGATATCCCGGATTACTTGAGCGGACTGACAGGGGATGTCAAAGGGCTTCGCATCGCTGTTCCGAAGGAATACATTGGTGAAGGCGTTGATCCGCAAGTAAAAGAGACCGTTCTTTCTGCCTTGAAAGTCCTCGAAGGACTCGGCGCAACATGGGAAGAAGTATCTCTTCCGCATACCGAATATGCGGTGGCTACGTATTATCTTCTCGCTTCTTCGGAAGCTTCTTCGAACCTGGCTCGCTTCGACGGCGTGCGTTATGGTGTTCGTGCAGACAATCCGGAAAACTTGTTGGATCTGTACCACCAGTCCCGCAGTCAAGGTTTTGGTCCCGAAGTAAAACGACGCATCATGCTTGGAACCTATGCACTCAGCTCGGGTTACTACGATGCGTATTATTTGAAAGCTCAGAAAGTGCGTACGTTGATCAAACAGGACTTCGACGACGTATTTGCCAAATATGATGTCATCATTGGACCAACTGCGCCAACAACGGCATTCAAACTTGGTTCCCAAGTTGATGACCCACTTACCATGTATCTCAATGACATTCTGACCATCCCGGTCAGTTTGGCTGGTGTACCTGCAGTCAGCATCCCTTGCGGATTCTCGGATGGCCTACCTGTAGGCATGCAGATTATCGGTAAAGCCTTTGATGAAACGACCGTACTGCGCGTAGCACATGCGTTTGAACAAAATACGGAATTCCACAAGCAGCGTCCGCAGCTGTAGACTGCCAGGAACGGAGGAATATAGAAATGTCCGCATCTAAATATGAAACGGTCGTTGGACTTGAAGTCCATGTCGAGTTGCATACAAACTCCAAAATCTTTTGCGGCTGCTCCACTGCCTTTGGAGCTCCGCCCAATACACATACTTGTCCGGTCTGTCTCGGACATCCAGGCGTATTGCCTGTATTGAATCGCCAAGCTGTAGATTACGCGATGAAAGCAGCCATGGCCCTTAACTGCACTATTGCTGATGTCAGCAAGTTTGACCGCAAAAACTACTTCTATCCCGATTCTCCGAAAGCTTATCAGATCTCACAATTTGATCAACCAATTGGTGAGAACGGCTGGATCGATATTGAAGTCAACGGTGAAACGAAGCGAATCGGCATTACGCGTCTTCATCTGGAAGAAGATGCAGGGAAGCTTACCCATGTTGACGGCGGCTATGCTTCATTGGTCGATTTCAACCGTGTCGGTACCCCTTTGGTGGAGATTGTCTCCGAACCTGAGATTTCATCCCCGGAAGAAGCGCGTGCATATCTTGAAAAATTACGTGCCATCATGCAGTACTGTGATGTGTCTGATGTGAAGATGGAAGAAGGCTCCCTGCGTTGTGATGCCAACATCAGTTTGCGTCCGTATGGACAGGAGAAGCTGGGGACGAGAGCCGAACTGAAAAACATGAACTCCTTCCGCGGCGTTCAGCGTGGTCTGGAATATGAACAGTATCGCCAAGCGGAAATTTTGGACGACGGCGGTGAAGTGGTTCAGGAAACTCGTCGCTGGGATGAGGCTCAAGGGAAAACACTGTCGATGCGTGGTAAAGAGCAAGCCCATGACTATCGTTATTTTCCGGACCCTGATTTGGTGAAGCTGCATATCGATGTAGCCTGGAAAGAACGGATCAGAGCTTCCATACCGGAGCTTCCGGACGAGCGTAAAGCCCGTTATACTGCTGACTATGGTCTGCCTAATTATGATGCAGAGGTTATTACGTCATCCAAAGCGGTCGCTGATCTTTTTGAAGACAGTCTGAAATACACCAAGGATGCCAAAGCCGTATCCAACTGGATTATGGGCGATTTGCTCGGTTATTTGAATACAAGCAACCTTGAATTGACTCAGGTGCCACTGACTGGCCAAGGTCTGGGTGAGATGATTGGATTGCTTGAAAAAGGTACAATTAACAGTAAAATCGCCAAAACGGTATTCAAGGAAATGCTGGAGAGCGGCAAGCTTCCACAGCAAATCGTTGAAGAAAAAGGTCTGGTCCAGATTAGTGACTCAGGTGCCATTCTCGCCATTGTAGAGCAGGTTGTTGCGAACAACCCGCAGTCCGTGGAAGATTACAAGGCCGGCAAGCAGAAGGCCATTGGTTTCCTCGTTGGTCAAGTCATGAAAGAAAGCAAAGGCAAAGCCAATCCGGGACTGGCCAACCAACTGCTTACAGATGTACTGAACCGCTAATCCATCCGGTGAGGCCGGACAGAAAGAGGCTCGTCCCTGTGACAGCCTCTTTTTGTGTTAGGGGTACAGGTTTGATTTCGTTGTCCTGGATTCAGTGATGTACAAAGGAGATGAGGAAGGTATGAAGATTCAATCGTTGTCTTTGAACGATGTGGAGATGGTAGGTCAGTTGTGGCGGTTACAGCATGTGTCTTATCGGCTTGAAGCGGAAATCATCGGATTTCAGGAAATTCCGCCTTTAATGGATACGATGGAGACACTGCAGAATTGTGGAGAGACTTTTTATGGCTATCTGGACACGGATGGCGAATTGATTGGTGCGGTTGCAGTGGATGAGGAAGAGATCAATACATTGACGATTACACGAATGATGGTGCACCCTGAACATTTTCGTAAAGGAATTGCTGCTGCTTTGATGACGTATGTGTTTGAACAGCATTCGAATCTTCCGCGTTATATCGTTTCTACAGGAACGTTGAATCAACCAGCCGTCCAATTGTATACCAAATTCGGTTTCAAACCCGTGGAAGTTGTACAGATTGCACCGGGAGTGGAATTAACGACATTTCATAAGAATAAAGATTAATGATGTAAACAACGTGGAGGAGGAATACCGGTTTTGGGCAATCCCTGGTTGATAGATGAGTGGCACATTTTATTGCGATTATTACTGGCTATGCTGCTTGGGGGGCTTGTAGGCCTGGAGCGGGAACGTTCCAATCATGCTGCCGGTTTGCGTACCCACATTCTGGTATGTCTTGGATCTGCACTCATTATGATGTTATCTGTTTATGGTTTTAAAGATTTTGCCAATGAATTAAATGTTAGGATTGATCCGGCCCGTTTGGCGACAGCCGTTATTACTGGCGTTGGGTTTCTCGGAGCGGGCACGATTCTTTTTACCGGAAAGTCGATTACCGGACTGACAACGGCAGCTTCCATTTGGGTGGTGGCAGCCATCGGACTGGCAACAGGTGCGGGATTCTTTTTTGCTTCCATCGTGTCAACAGTCTTGGTATTGCTTAACCTCTGGGTTTTCAATAAGTTGGAGCTGAGGTATATACGGGGAAACAAACTGCATGTCGTTACGCTTCATACCTTGTCTGAGCCCGGCTTTCTGGAACAGGTATCTTCATTTCTGGAGCAGGAGAAGATCAAAATCCGTAAAATAACGGTTAATGAGCAGGATTTGGCTTATGCAGAAATGATATCGGTTGAACGCAAAATTGAAATTGTGCTGCATGTTTACATGCCACATGAGTTCAGTGCAGTACAGCTTGTATCCAAATTAAGACAGTGGGAACATGTAACGAAGGTGTCGGTCGAATAAATGAATTAAACCCTCTGAAGCCTTTAGTGCCGGAGGGTTTTTGCTCATAACCATATTTCTTCCAGTTACTCTCCCGGCTCTTTAGGGTACTATCTAACCAAATGCATGAAGAGCGGGAACATCAGCCCGGAAGAAAGGAGTCGTTTATGAATCGGAAACGTCAGTCGAACATTCATTCCAGCGGAACGCGAGGAAAACCTGTCCGAAATCGGACTCACAAGTTTATTGCCGGGTTGCTAAGTGCGGTTATTCCCGGTCTGGGCCATATCTATCTCCGACTATATATGAGAGGTCTGACTTTCATGATGCTTGTGCTTCTGGACCTGTCAGCACTCTTGTACTTCTCATCTATTGGAATACAGATCAATGTACCATTGCTTATCCTGCTGGCATTGTTTATTCCGGTAATTTACTTTTACAATGTATTCGACGTATTACAATCTGCGGACTGGGTGATGATGCGCAGAAGAAGAGCGATTACTCACAATAGCTCGGACAAGCCGATCCCTAATGAACGTTCTGCAGGGGAAGCTATGATGGTGTGGGAAAGAGGCATTTCGTTTGGGCTGCTTCTTATTGTAGGAGGATCGCTGTTGGTTTTGTTCTTTCGCAAACCGCGTTGGTTTAAAGAACTAATCGCTGTGTATGGCGGATACACTTTTGCTGTTCTGATGATCGCAGGAGGACTTATCCTTTTTGGACGAGAAATCTGGGTCATGCTACGCAAGAAGAAAATCTAGTGTGAACTATTCAAGGAGGGATAGCCATGAACCGTAAAATCCGGGTCGGCCGCTATACGGCTGCCGCTTTAATCATAGCTGTCGGTGTGCTGTTGATTTTGGATAAACGGTGGGGAACGGACTATGTATATGAAATGGTCGACTGGTGGCCCCTCTTGCTCGTAGTATTGGGTGTGGAATACATACTGTTGTTCTTAGTAACACGCAGAAGAGGGAATTTAGCTTCAGATCAAGGTGACAAAATTAAAATGCGCTTCAGACCCGATGCGAAAGGTATCCTGACTTCCCTTCTCCTGACAGCCTCTGTATTTATCGTTACAGAGCAGGATCATTACATGCATTTGTGGAACAGGGTGAGTCTTAATCTGGGGGCGGCATCTATGGATTATAGCCAGGCTGCAGGGTACATGGAAGATAAGGGTACGATTCGGGTGCCTGTTGGTATGGATACTTCGGACATTATTGTTGAGGGAGTGAACGGGGATATCTCGGTACAGCGAGGGGACACGGAAGAGATTGAAGTACGCACGGTAGTTTGGGTGGATCAGACAACCGAAGTACAGGCCAAAGCTGTGGCAGACGCTTCCTTTGTTGAGACGGACGGGACAAAAGTAATTCATATCAAGACGACAGGCAAAACGTACGGAGAAAACGAGAAAACACAACCACGAATGAATATTACCATAACGATCCCGGATGATCGTCGTTTCAATCTCGATATTCGAACGTCTAATGGAGCCATATTACTGAATCGTCCGGAAGCCATTAGTACCATTTTTGCTGAGACAGGGAATGGACGTATACGAATTACGAATGCCGTAGGTGATATTTCGGGTAAAACACTGAATGGTGATGTCATTGTGGCAAATGCGTTCGGAAATGTGGACTTGAACAGTAATCGAGGGGATATGAAGGCCCGTGGAATTTCTGGAAATGTGAATCTGACTACACAAGTCGGAAGTATTAGCATCACCGACTCGGTTGGAGAGATCACAGCGGATACCAGAAACGGAAGTATTAATGTAGACGGCGCAAGTTTGGCGGTCAAAGCTCAGTCCCTCAATGGAAGCATAAGCATTGTATCCGCCAAAGTAGGCGGTGACTGGGACATTTATAGCGCTGTAGGTGCGATTAACATTCTGCTTCCGGAGCGTGGGGATTATAGCCTTAGTGGTTCCAGCAGTTATGGAGATTTGCAAACGGATCTGCCGTTTACCGTGAAGAATAAAACGATTGAAGGCCAGCTTGGTGAAGGAGAGTATACGGTTAAAGTTGAGGGGAACAGCGACCTCACTATTGATCGTAATCCTGCAGTGCCTCCTGTTGGGACGAATACACTGGATTCGGAAAATACGGATGATAACTTGGAACAAATGACCGAAGACGGACAGAATTCCCAAGACGAAACGTCTGAAGTTCCCTGACTGGCGCGTTGACAATAAACTTGCAATCGCCGTACAATAAATATAAACTGGCAAGGTTACACGGCAGGGGAAATGTAATGCTGCTGTTCCAGCCGAGGATCAACTCTGAAAGAAGAGACTACATGATAATGCTTTTGTCTCTACAGAGTAATGAAAGGTAAGGCGGTGGGTTTTATGGCAACACGTGTCCAACATGCGTTGGAGCATCTGAAAACGACCGGTGTCCGTATTACACCCCAGCGTCATGCCATATTGAATTATCTGATGGAATCCATGGGGCATCCGACAGCCGATGAAATTTACCGTGCGCTTGAACCCCAGTTTCCCAGTATGAGCGTGGCGACTGTATATAACAATTTGAAGATGTTTCTGGAAGCGGGCATGGTCCGGGAGTTGACATACGGAGATAACTCAAGTCGCTTCGATGCCAATGTGACGGATCATTACCATGTTATCTGTGATAAATGCGGCAAGATTGAAGACTTTAGTTATCCTTCGCTAAAAAGCGTAGAGCTTCAGGCGGAGTCAAGTACAGGATTTGAAGTACATGGTCACCGACTGGAAGTATATGGTGTTTGTAAAAGTTGCAGGGATTAAGAGAGTTGAATTACAATATTAACGTGCAGAATTCAGTTTGGATTCTTCACGTTTTTTGTTTTTAGGACGATAGAAGGTATATAGCTCTCAGCAGGTTAGATATTTTATGATTCAGCATGATTGATTAACGGAGGTAGAGGTTTGAGTAGAAAAAGCAGATATACACGTCAGAAGCGCCGCTCGTTCTGGCCTGGATTTTTGGCTGCCTGTGTTATTGCAGGTGGTGCTTATTGGCTAATAACGAATGTTTGGCTTAGTCAGAGTCACGAAGACCCCGACTGGATTGGCATGAATCAACCTATTTTTGTGGACGGACAATTGATGGATGGCGAGGCTGCAGGAACGGGAGATCAGCTTAAGTTGCCTGTATCGGTGCTGCAAGAGGCGATTGATTCCGGAATACGTTACGAAGCTGACACAGGAGATATCATTATTGCAACACCGCAGCGAGTGCTTCATATGAAGGAAGGTAGTACGAAGGCAGAACTTAATCATCGAGATTATCCTATGACGGTTAAACCGGAGGTCGTTGGGGGAGAAGCTTATATTCCGCTCAAACCACTCAAAGAAGTATACGGATTAGCTATACAGGAAGATGCTACAACGGGTGCTGTGATATTGATGCGTGGAGGCGACACCATTCAGTATGCAGAGATTGATACCTTGTCTTCCAAGGCAGACAAAACGGTTCCTTTGTATAAGCGTGGGGGAGCATCTTCTCCCATCATTGCCGATATGGAGCAGGACGCACGAGTAAGAGTTTGGCAAACGGGTGATGACCAGAGCTTTGTGCAGTTGGATAATGGTTATGCCGGTTATGTAGCTAATAAATATGTCACCCTTACGGAGAAAAAGGAGCTGGACAAGCCCCCATTCACACTGACCGCAGCGGAGAAAAAGTGGCAGAATAAACCGGTAAACCTGGTTTGGGAAGCCGTATACAATCGACAGCCTGATGTGGCTTCGATCGGCAAAATGCCAGGAGTCAACGTCGTCAGCCCCACTTGGTTCCATATTACAGATGGACAAGGCAACGTAAAAAGCAAAGGGGATAAAGCATACGTCAACTGGGCTCACCGTTCCGGTATGGAAGTGTGGGCCTTGATGGATAACAGTTTTGACCCGGATATTACGAAAGAAGCCGTGGCCTCATATGAGACACGTACGCATATTATTGAGCAGATGCTGGAATTTGCACAGACTTATCATTTGGACGGCATTAACATTGATTTTGAGAACGTCTATACAGACGATGGACCAAATATCACTCAATTTGTCCGCGAAATCAAGGCGATGGCGCGTATACATGGCTTGATGCTCTCGGTTGATGTGACGCCGAAATCGAACAGTGAGATGTGGTCCGCTTTTCTGGATCGTCGCTCGTTAGGCTCTTTTGCCGATTATATTGTCGTTATGGCATATGATGAGCACTGGGCCGCAAGTCCAAAGGCTGGTTCGGTTGCCTCGCTTCCTTGGACCGAATCTTCTATGAGACGGATCCTGGAGGAGGATGAAGTACCCTCGAACAAATTGATTATGGCTGTACCGCTATATACTCGAATCTGGACGGAAGAGGCCAATGATCAAGGAGAAGTGAAAGTGTCTTCCAAAGCGGTAGGCATGAGTACCATCGCAGACCTGATCAAGGAAAAGAAACTCAAACCTGTCTTAGATAAACAAAGCGGACAGAATTATGTGGAATATTCCGAGGATGGAGCCACCAAGAAAATCTGGCTAGAGGATACCGTTTCGCTTCAGGCACGTGTTGATTTGGTTGCTTCGCTGAAATTGGGAGGCGTAGCTGCATGGAATCGAAGCTTTGCCGATGCATCCGCATGGGAGACGCTCAAACAGGCAGGGTATTCGAAATAGACCTGAAATAGCTGTATTGAACTTATATCAATTATTTTAAAAGTCTTTCTGAATTCAAAAAAAAGGTCCGGTGAAGATACCGGGCCTTTTTTCTGTCTCTGGGCTTTGATGAAAAGAACATCTAGCTGTTGGAACTCATGCCATGATCTGTGTCGGAAGGGGATGGAGGTGTGGAATGCGCTTTCAGCTGTGAACTTGTTATATTGGCCTGATTAGGGTCCAGGGTAAGGATGGTGTGACAGAACATACAACGATCCGTCTTGCCGAGCATTTTGGTTAACTTGCCACATTCCGGACAGTCCACTTGTACAGCGCTTGTGGAAAGCATACCAGCCCAGAAATAAATGGCCAGACTAGCCATCATGGCAATCAGTCCAATCACAAGTCCCACAGCGGCAAATACTTTACCCGCGTGTCCCCAGAACACAATTCCGGCAGTTCCCAGTACCATTAGGCCCATGCCTAGCATGGTAAGTAGTAGTCCCCAAGTGCGAAAAGCATTAATTTTTGCTGATTTAAAAATCATGAAAAATGCTCCTATCGTATGAGTAGTATCGGACCTGGATAAGAAGGAAACTTTAGTCAGCATGTAGAATTACATTATAACTGACTTGGCGCTTATCTGCCATGAATTGTATGGAGGGAATCGTGGAACTAAAGAACCTTGCTTTTTTGTCCGAACAGTCGGAAGAGACAGGGGCAGTTGGGGCTATCGCTTATTCCCACCCGGGAGAGCGATTCCACGGCTCCCTAATCCAGGATTTTGAATTGCTCGTACTTGTTGTTCATAATACCGACCAGTTGATATCCAAGGTTGGACACTACAAATATGGTGATGTTCGTTATCAAATGATCTATGTCAGTCGTCATGAATTGCAGAGCAGTGTAATTACGGGGGATAACAATAACATCATGCAGTGTCTGATTGAAGGGGAGATCATCTGGGAAGCGGATAACGCCTTGAGCGATTTGCGAGAGGAACTATCTGCTTTTGGAACCGAATTGCGTGAGCAAAAGCTGCTTCATGAATTCGCCAGTTTTTTAAAAATGTATGTGGAAGCCAAACGTTACATTCAAGAGGGTCATGTTGTAGATGCCTACTACAATGTGCTTGAAGCACTGGGGAACTGGGCGCGAATTGTACTCATTGAGCAGGGGATTTACCCGGATCATGCTGTCTGGACACATGTGCAGAGTTTGGATCGTGCTTTGTGGAAGCTATATCAGGAGCTTACAGTAAGTTCGGAGACGCTGGAACAGAGAGTTGAGCTTGTACTGCTTGCTTGTGAATTCTCAGTGATGTCCAAAATGAGCGACTGCTCCAGATTGCTTCTGCGTGTGCTGGGAAGTCGAAGGGAACCGTGGAGTATGGATGAACTTGTCCATCATCCGCAGTTGAGATTTGTACGGGAGGATCTGCCGCTCATTCTTCGTAAGCTGGTATTTCGTTCTATAGTAAAAGAATCGGCAGGTTGGCCATCCTTTATAGGTGGAGATGGACGGGAAATCCGTTATTGGGTTGAGGGGTGAATACTCGTAAAGCCGGCCGCAAAATGGTAAATAACGTAGGAGGGGAAACCTTCCTTTTTTGTTTGTTTAATAATTTATAAAAAGAAGTTGACTCTTATTCAGGAAATATGATACATTATATTTCGTTCCTCAAACGAGCTTATCGTCAACAAATGATAAATTCTGCACAGGAAATCGTGAAGAGCTAAAGCTTTAAAAAAAGAAAATAAAAAAAGTTCTTGACGGAAACGAACGAAATGTGTTACATTATTTAAGTCGCCGCCGAAAACGCGGTTGAGACGAAAAAAGAGTAACACAAATCAAGTTTGATCTTTGAAAACTGAACAACGAGTGAGTAACGATCTTGCTTGCAAGATCGACGCTGAGAAATCGGTACATGCCTTCGGGTTGTGTGATTTCGAAGCATAAA